>NZ_CP139972.1:2523000-3784500 GCF_034424315.1 Chitinophaga sancti | reverse complement strand
AGGAGTCAGTTCCCCTGGCTATAGGGCCGGCTGGTGTTCCGCCCCAGAAGTGGATGATGGAATTACCGATGATCAGCACTTCGGGAGCTTCCTTTTTGTTCATGCTCAGCTGTGTATAATGGCGAAGATCCCAGTCATACCGGACCAACTCACGATATTGGCGGCAGGGAATCGTTGTATTGATGTTGCCAACAGGCTCATGAAAGATCTCTCTAAGTGCCTGTGCATACCCGTTTGCATATTGCTGCATACCAATATCATTAGGATGTGTTCCATCTACCGTGCTTTCCAGGCCCATGCCTAATTGCGCAGCAGGGAGCAGGTATAATTGCTTCACCCCATCCAGGAGTAATTGCTCATAAGCCGCTTCCTGTGCCGCATTGCCGCTGATATGCCCATGTTCAACCAATAAGATCGGCGTATGAGGTTTAACCTTCCGGATCTGTTTTACTGCCGTCAATACCTTGTCCTTGATCTCAGCTGCAGGCAGGCCCCCGATATTGGGCAGGCAATCCAGCACATATATTTTTGCATCTATTTCTGTCAGTAGCTCCGTTACCGGTGGATCCAGTTTCCCGTTTCCGGCAAAGGCCAGGTTGATCACCGGCCGGTCCAGGATCCTGTCTAATTGATTGGCCCATGCTAATCCCGGGCGGGAGGCGCAGGCACCCTGGGCAATGGAAGTACCATATATTACAATAGGTTTCTCTTGTCTCAGCGGCAGAAAATGAATAGAATCCTCCCTGCTACCTACTTCCAGCCACTTCAAGGTATTATAAAGCGGCAAATACAGGCGATATTCCCCTATATTTTTGCTCAAACCAGGAAAACGATAAGTAATGGTATCCCCGAAACTGTATTTCCCCGCACTCCATTTCCATTCTCCGTTTGGATCTATACTATATAGATCCACGCCACTGGCCCCTGTAGCCGGCATATGGGGCATATCCTGTTTGCCCGTTACCACGTACCGCACCACGAGATCTGCTGCCGAAGTCCGAAATCTTAACGACAAACCGGCACTCATCCTTGATAAGTTCCAGACTTTGGGAGGCACCGTTTTTTCTGCTTTAGCGGGTAATCTGTCATATTTAGCGGCTACGGGGAAACCCTGGCCTTCAATCCGGGAGGGCGTATACCAGTGGTACCCGGTATCCTGCTGGGCATGGGCTGTGCCACAGATCAGGCTGATAATGGCCAGCATGGCTAATTGTGGAATGCGGCAGTTTTTCAAAGGAGAATGAAATTTAAATTAAAGAAAATAAGAGGTATCTATCCTGTAGGCCTTTGCGCGAAGCACATTGGCCATAAAATCACAAACCACAAAATACTTTTTTTAAAATATACTCAGCAATTTGAATAATTTTGATCACAAATTTTTGGGACAGTGACTAAACCGATACTCGTAATTAAATTTGGATCAGCCTCCATCACACATGCAGATGGCGAGCTGGATGAGACGATCATAGCTTCAATAGCCCGTCAGGTGGCAGAATTACAGGAGCAGTACAATATCGTGTTAGTTTCTTCAGGAGCAGTAGCTGCAGGCAAAAAATTCCTGCACGAATACAGTGGCACCATCAGTGAGCGCAAAGCGGCAGCTGCCATCGGCAACCCCTTGCTCCTTAGCAAGTATGCCCGTTATTTCTCTCCGTACAACATCGCCATTGCCCAAAGCCTCTGCGAACGCCGTCACTTCAGTAACAGGCAACAGTTCCTGCAACTGAAAAAAACGTACGAAGAACTGTGGGCAAGCAATGTCATCCCGGTAGCAAATGAAAATGACGTAGTGAGCGACCTGGAATTGAAATTTTCTGACAACGATGAACTGGCTACACTGATTGCCGTAGGCTTTGGAGCCTCTTTGCTGTTATTCAGTACCTCCGTAGGCGGATTGCTGGATAAAGACGGAAAAGTAGTGCCGGAAGTCCCGGAAATCAACGAATCAATATTATCACTCGCAGATACAAAGAAATCATCAGTAGGCCTGGGTGGCATGGTGTCTAAACTCACCTTTGCCCGCCTCGCTACCAGGATGGGAATAGGTGTGGTGATCTTTGGTATTCATACCACCGATGGTATCCTGAACGCAATAGCAGGCAGCACCGGCACCGTATGCTTACCACAGGAATGCAGCATGCCTGCAAGAAAGAAATGGCTGGCCAGCGGTAGCCTGGTAACAGGCCGCGTACTGGTAGATGCCGGTGCACTGACAGCACTACAGAAAAGACGTAGCTTGCTGGCAGTAGGTGTATTATCAGTGCTCGATGCATTCGAAGGAGGAGAAGTATTTGAAATAGTAGACGAAGAGCACAATGTAATCGCTGTGGCACGCGCAAAAGTTTCTTCTGACTTACTCTCGGAAGATAACAAGCAACATGACCTTGAGGTTGCACATGCAGACGACATCGTATTGCTGTAGCAATTGAAAAAGAATTCACCATGCAAAGCATACAACAAATGCTGGTAGATGCCCAACAGGCTACCAGCGCTATAAAGTCACTCGCCGATGAGCAGAAGCAACAACTGCTGCGCAAACTGGCAGTACAAGTCTCGGCACAAACAGCAGCGATCGTAGCCGAAAACAAAAAGGACCTGGATAAAATGTCTGACGAAGACCCGAAGAAGGATCGCTTATTGCTGAATGAAGTGCGGATTAAACAACTCGCAGATAGTCTGAATGAAATAGCCGCCCTGCCTGATCCTGCAAATGAAGTCGTGTTGGAACGTACGCTGGACAATGGTTTGCATGTACAGAAGCGTACTGTGCCCCTGGGGGTTGTAGGTGTGATTTACGAATCAAGGCCTAATGTAACCCTTGATGTAGCAGCACTGTGTATCCGTTCAGGTAATGTTTGTGTATTAAGAGGCGGTTCCGATGCTTTCCATACAAATACGATATTAGTACAGATCATCCAGGATGTACTGAAGGCGTTCAACGTAAATATACATGCCGTACAATTGCTGCCCGTAGATCGTGCACTGATCCAGGAGATGCTGACAGCAGTAAAATATATTGATATCATCATACCAAGAGGCTCACAACAGCTGATTGAATATGTACGTGCAAATAGCAAGGTGCCTGTGATAGAAACAGGTGCAGGTGTATGTCATACTTATGTTGAAGCGACTGCTGACCTGGAGAAGGCTGCTAAGATCGTAACGAATGCAAAAGTAAGTCGTCCTTCAGTATGTAATTCACTGGATACCGTGCTGGTAGATGAGCAGGTGGCAACTGGTTTATTAACATTGTTAGCACCTTCACTGGCGGCTTATAATGTAGAGATCTTTGCAGATGCTCCTTCTTATAAGATATTGGAAGGCTTATCTTATCCATATTTACAGCATGCAGCACCGGGGGATTTTGGTCGTGAATTTCTCGATTTTAAATGCTCTGTCAAAATTGTAAATGGTGTAGAAGAAGCATTAAAGCATATTCAGGAATTCTCTTCCAAACATTCTGAAGCCATCGTATCCAACGATGCGGTGATCAGTGAACGCTTCCTGAACGAAGTAGATGCTGCTGCGGTGTATGTCAATGCCAGCACCCGTTTCACAGATGGTGGTGTATTTGGATTAGGTGCAGAGATCGGGATCTCTACCCAGAAACTCCATGCCCGCGGACCATTTGCACTGGAAAAACTGGTGACGGAAAAATGGTTTGTGAGAGGAGATGGCCAGGTACGTTAATTCAATTGACCGGGTTCGTTAATTTTTCTAAAAGTATAACCTTCTTTTTTCAATAGGGTGATCAGCTCACCAAGGTGATCATACAATTTATCTTTACGCCGGGGATCAGTGCCTGCATGGATCAGCAGGATCACACCATTCAATCGACCTTTAAAATTGGAGATGGATTTGAGAATAGCTGCACTGCTTTTGTAAGCAGCACCCATTTCCGGATAGGTATAATCAGCGTTGCTGCCTGTACCCGGCGTAAAGTTCACCACCTGCAAACCCATATCAGCAGCCCAATCCGCCACTTTATTATTCCACCATTCATAAGGAGGAATAAAATATCTGACCCGCGAAGTATCCACACCTGCTGTAGACATTTTAGATAAACACTGCAACATATCCGTCTTAAATTCTGCCTGCGTTACTAACAGACTATCTCTCTTTTTCCAGTCACAATACAATAAATGCTGATCAGAATGTGGGCCTAAATAATGACCCTCTTTAATCAATTCCCCCACATTATTCCGCTCGTAAAATTTACCTGTGAAGAAGAAAGAAGCCTTTACTTTTTGTTGTTTCAAAACACGCGTAATGGTGGGTAATCCATCTGCAAATTCATCAGCAGTGAACACGAGGGAGATCTCTTTTTTAGTGCTATCAGTTCTTGTAATCCCCTTCAATGCACTTTCCTGGGCAGCTAATAAATAGATCAGCACTGCCGTTCCATCCATGGTAGGTTCATTCGTACTATAATCCCCAAAGTCATCGTGGTAAACGGCGAGATCACTTTGAAATGCGGCATACTCATCTTCATGCTCCAGTTTAATCCCGATCAAACCCTTATAAATACTGGTGTATACAGGACCATCAACTAGTCCTCCATCAATCGGGTACTGTTTCAGATGTGAAAAAGAAGAATGCGGATCAGCAGGTGTATCGCCGTTTGCCGGCAATCCATACACCATAGAAGTACCCCAGGGATTGCAGCCAAATAACCAGTCAAAGCATGCCTGCTCTAATGGCAGGTAAGTATTATCTCCACTTAGTTGCCTGTACCAGTAACATTGAATCGTAAAAGCAGTGGTTAAATTATTACTACACCATATAAAGGGAATGGCGCGATAAAATGCATTGTGATCAGCCTTGCGCCATACACGTTCAATCCCTTCTTTATAAAATTGAATGAGGCTATCCCTTTGTGCACCCTTTACTTGCTTTGCTAATTCATAGTGCCCGGGATTAATAAAAGGATACCATTGGTAATGCCTGGCCGTGTCTTTTCCTAACCAGGGAGTCACGGGCTCCTGCCTGGCAAAAGCCATGGCCTCCGCAGGTTTAGACAACATCGCTGCTGCCAGTTCCATATCATCTGCCCAATTATCTTCTTCATAAAAATAAGGAGAGCGACCCGGTGCTGTCTGGCATACACCGGGATGTTTCAAACCTAATTGATAGGCAGCTATCGCTTTATCCTGCATGAAAGAAGAAGAGAACAACTGTGATCCTAGTGCAAAACAACTTGCAAACTTACCTGCTGTAGAAGCAATGCCGGTTGCCCTGTTTTTATATTTCAACAAGCCCTGCGGTTGGCCGGAACAAAAATAAACAGGCCGCTCCAGGCCATGCTGGTAAAAGTTTGTATCCTGTTTGGGGAGGCGCATACCCTGGTGATCCCTGTCGTCGCCAATCTGGTTGAACAGCCAGTCATCGGCAGGATTCATTTTAAGTAACCAGTCCAGCCCCCATTTTGCCTCATCCATGGCATCAGAGAAGCCGTTTTTTCCGCTCAAACCATTTGCCTGCACCGTATCTCCGAACACGCCCGGGAAGTCTCTGCAAGCGGCTAATAAATGATAAGTCGCATTGGCCGAGGTAGTGGCATATTGCAAATAATCGGTGGCATCATGCCATCCCCCGGAAACATTCACAAAAGTATCTTTAGGGGCATACACCGTAAACCCATCATGGGTATGACAGCTATCTTTCAAAAAGGGATTGAACCCACTCCTTTGCTGCCGCATATATCTTAAACAAAATTCAGCCGCCCCTGCATACACTCCTTCGTCGATTGCAAACTGTGGAGAACGGGTTTCACCTGCCTGGATATAATATAGCCCTGCCCGCTGCAAAGCGGTAAAATCCAGTCTGCAGGTTTGTGCAAACGGACCATAGGCACCTGCGGCTTTTCCCGCAGCATGCCTGTACACCACTTTACCGCTGTGCACATCAATTACCTCAAAATTTTTTAATGTATCTTGGCCTTTACTGCACCAAACAGCGACTTTCATTCCTGCAGGCCGGTACCCGAGCTGATTAATACGGATCCAGCCGGCAGTAACCGAAAGCTGTAAAAACAGGAGCAGCAATAGTATGGATAGTTTTTTCATACACTTATCTTTGTCTGTGGAATCAGGATGAATGTAAATTTATTCGTCTTTTTGCATATTATTTTAGTTTTTTTGCGTTTTTCTCTGTAAGTTTATTTGAGGGAATGCGTTTTTATGCGGTTTTATCTGCCAAAATTGTATATCGGTTATGTCACCAGTGCTTTTATTCTCAATTGTTGTCGTTTATTTTATTGTCTTATTGGTAGTAGCCTGGTATACCGGCCGTAATTCCAGTAACGAATCCTTTTTTATTGGTAACCGCAATTCCAACTGGATGCTGGTTGCCTTTGGGATGATTGGTACCTCCCTGAGCGGTGTCACTTTTGTAAGTGTGCCAGGGGATGTAGCAAAGAATTCCTTCTCTTATTTCCAGGTCACGATTGGTTACCTGATCGGTTACCTGGTCATTGCCTTTGTGCTCCTGCCTTTGTATTACCGGTTGAAGCTCACCTCTATTTATCATTACCTGGAGACCCGTTTTGGCGTGGCTTCTTACAAAACAGGAGCTTCCTTTTTTATATTATCCAGAACACTGGGTGCTACTGCAAGGTTGTACCTCGTGGTAAATATTCTGCAGGAAGCAATCATGAACCAGTTCGGTATTCCTTTCTGGGTCACAACGCTGGTGATCCTGCTCATGATCCTGCTCTATACATTTGAAGGAGGCGTGAAAACGATTGTCTATACCGATACCCTGCAAACCACCTGTATGTTGCTGGGCCTGGTGCTCTGCACCATTTATATCCTGCACAGCATGGATATCAGCATGGGTGAAAGTATCAACAGAATGTCGCAGAGGGGTATGACAAGGATCTTCTTTGGTGATCCGGATAGCAAGTTATTCTTCCTGAAACAGATCCTGGGGGGTGCATTCATCACCATTACTATGACAGGTATGGACCAGGAAATGATGCAGAAAAATATCTCTGTAAAAACACTGAAAGATGCACAGAAAAATGTGGTAACCCTGTCACTCATCCTGATGGTGGTATTGCTCCTGTTCCTTTTCTTAGGTGGTTTATTATACCTGTATGCAGAGCAGCTGAATGTAAATGTAAAGGGTGATAAACTCTTCCCTGCACTGGCATTGAACCACATGCCTGCTTACATGTCAATTATCTTTATAGTGGCCCTGATCTCTGCCTTATTCCCAAGTGCAGATGGTGCCATCACAGCATTGACCTCCTGTTTCTGCATAGATATCCTGGGTATTAACAGGGATGTATCACTGGGTGAAAGGGAAAGAAAAGCTATCAGGCAGCGCGTGCACCTTGTTTTTACATTGATCTTCCTGCTGTTTGTGATGGTCTTTAAATGGGTGAGTAGTGCCAGCATGATTGGGGTGATCCTCATTGTAGCGAGTTATACTTATGGACCATTACTGGGTTTATTCTCCTTTGGGATCCTCACGAATCGTCGTGTTCATGACAAGGCTGTACCTGTGATTGCAGTGGTAGCACCATTGGTTTGTTTATTGCTGGATACTTATCAATCATCAATACTGGGCGAGTTTAAAATAGGTTTGGAACTATTACTGATAAATGGCTTACTGATGTTTGCCGGCCTATGGATCTTCTCAAAACCCGCAGAAAAAACTTTATTATAATATGCTAACTACTGAAAGTTCATCCCATTATAACAACCTGGAAAAGATGAGCATCAAAGCCATCCTGGAAGGGATCAACAACGAGGACAATACTGTGCCACAGGCAGTCGCAAAGGCGCTGCCGCAAATCGAAAAGCTGGTGACAGCTACCGTAGCACAAATGAAAAAAGGAGGTCGCCTTTTTTACATAGGAGCGGGTACCAGCGGGCGATTGGGCATCCTGGATGCATCAGAATGTCCGCCTACATTTGGTGTAGGTTTTGATCTTGTCATAGGGTTGATAGCAGGAGGTGATACGGCCATCCGCAAAGCAGTAGAATTTGCAGAAGATGATAAAGCACAGGCCACAAAAGACCTGGATGCATATAATATTAACGGGCATGATGTTGTGATCGGTATTGCTGCATCAGGTACAACTCCTTATGTAATAGGTGGTGTACAACAGATGCGTGCAAGGGGAATCCTGACAGGTTGTATTACCTGCAACCTGCATAGTCCGCTGGCCGCAGCAGTAGAATACCCTGTAGAAGTGCCGGTAGGTGCGGAATTCCTGACAGGAAGCACCCGTATGAAAGCAGGTACTGCACAGAAACTGGTACTGAATATGATCTCTACTACGGTTATGATACAACTGGGCAGGGTGAAAGGGAATAAGATGGTGGATATGCAACTGAGCAATCATAAACTGATAGACAGGGGTATCAGAATGGTGATGAGTGAAACGGGCGTGGACCAGGACCGGGCAAAACAACTGTTGGAAAAACATGGCAGTATCAGGGCTGCTATCGAAAGCCGGATGCATGAATAGTAATTTACACAGACTCTTTACCATCGCGCAAAAGCCGGTACGGCGTATTATCGGGCTCATGTCGGGTACATCGCTCGACGGGCTGGATGTGGCCCTGTGTGCGGTCAGCGGTAGTGGAATGGACACGAAAGTGTTGCTGGAGCAATTTGAAACAGTACCTTATCCACTGGCAGTAAAAGAGGAGATCCGTAAGATCTTTGCAAAAGAAACGATTTCGTTTCAGCAGTTATGCCTGCTCAATCCATGGATTGCAGCTCATCATGCAGCGTGGATCTTACAGTGCCTGGAGAAATGGAAGATAGCTCCTGCCGAAGTAGATCTCATTGCATCGCACGGGCAAACAGTATTTCATAGTCCTAAGATATTACATCAGCAGGCAGCCTTTCCGAATGCTACTTTGCAGATCGGAGACGGTGATCATATTGCTGTGAAAACGGGCATCATCACCCTGAGTGATTTTCGCCAGAAGCATATAGCAGCGGGAGGGGAGGGAGCACCACTCGCTTTGTACGGTGATTACTGTTTATTCTCTCAGCAGGGAGAAGACAGGATCATGCTGAATATGGGTGGTATTGCGAACTTTACATTCCTGCCGGGATCACTGGATGCAAACAAGGTGTTTGTAACAGATACAGGACCAGGCAATACCCTGCTGGATGCATTTTCCCGTCATTATTTCCAGAAAGAATTTGATGAGGATGCGCAGTTTGCAAAGCAGGGCACAGTGAATGAAAAACTATTAACTGCTTTGAAAGAGAACTCCTTTTTTAAAGAAGGATTTCCCCGCACTACCGGCCCTGAATTATTCAGTAAGGAATATGTATTGCAGGCACAATCAAAAAGTGAAACCAACAATTTGTCTTCATTTGATGTAATGGCAACATTGACCCGTTTCAGTGCAGATACAATTACAGATGCACTCCTAAGCGTATTGGATGCAAATAGATCTTACGCCGTGTATATGAGTGGTGGCGGTGCACACAATCCGCTCCTGGTCGGGTTGATCAAAGCCCGCATGCCTCAACTAAAGATAAGCACGACCAGTCAACTGGGAATAGCGGGAGATGCAAAAGAAGCGGTTTTATTTGCTATCTTGGCAAATGAAGCGGTGATGGGAGAGGGCATTCAATTCGGGAAGCCCGGAATGCCGGCGGTTACGATGGGAAAATTTTCATTTCCTGCATAAACCGGCAATTTTCCCCAAAAGAATGGCGTGAATCAGCAAAAAATGCGGATTTATATTTGGATTTGTGCGTTTTTTTGCTGAATTTCATTTCCAGATCGCACCAATATTCTATTTTCAATCAAACCAATAAAAGCGGGATGCTAAAAGAAGAACGCCACGCCTATATACTTCATCAGGTGAACTTACATAACAAGGTGCTGTCTTCACATCTGAGTGAACAGATCCAGGTATCTGAGGATACGATCCGCAGAGATCTGGCAGAACTGGCGCAGGAAGGTAAGATCATCAAGGTACATGGTGGCGCGTTATCCAATTCTTTTCATCTCGGTATCACTTCGCAGGATGTATATGCTGTAGAAGATAAAAAGACCATCGCATTAAAAGCGGTACAACTGATCCAGGATGGCATGTTTGTATTAACAACGGGTGGTACTACTATCGCAGAACTGGCACGGATGCTGCCAAAGGATCTGCAGGCCACTTTCATCACGGTAAGTTTACCGGCAGCTTTTGAATATGCCAACCATCCTAACATTGAAGTGATCGTAATCGGAGATAAACTGGCAAAAGGTTCCAAGATCACAGTCGGTGGAGAAGCGATTTCGAAGATAAAGATGATCAAAGCGGATCTCTGTTTCCTGGGGAATAATGCAATGGATGCAAGTGATGGACTGACGGATAATGACTGGGAAGTGGTACAGGTAAAGCGTGCCATGATCAGTACATCTAAAAAAGTGGTGGTGTTATCCATTTCAGAAAAGCTGGATACAGCAGAGCAGCTGAAGATTTGTGATGTGGAAGATATAGATATTCTGATCACAGAACTGCCACCGAATTCGAAAAAATTACAGCCGTATAAGAAGAAAGGCATTCAGATATTATAATAGGGAGTGACCTGTGTTACATTTTATTTAAAAGGTCGGGGCTGAAGCCTGCGGCCGGCTTAAGGAATCGTAATAAGTAAACACTTGTGAATAAACTATGGGGAGCATAGCGACCCGAAATCAAACTCGTCGTTCAGTATGGAAGCCATGCTCAAAGCATAATCAGTCATTTATTTTGCAGGACCGTTGTCGTAACCAGTGAAATTATTTCGCCTGAAAACTGGCAAGGGGAATTTATTGCCATCAACCAACAACCTGTAATCATATTTCAATTAGAAAGCAATGACGCATAAAAGCGTCGTTATACCATCATTAAAAAAACATTTATCCCTACGGGACATGGGGATACTATGCCTGGATCTATCGTCTTCACATTTAAAAATTAGCTATGAGAATGTATCAATTATTCCGGCACCTCAGGTGCAGGTACCTGTTACTCTTCTTTATCATGCAGTGTTTCACTGCTGCCGCAGCCTTTGCACAGGTAAAGCTGACAGGTAAAGTAACAGACGAAGCCGGCGCAGCATTGCCTGGGATCACAGTAGCCATCAAAAACACCAGGTCAGGTGCGATGACTGATGGAGATGGAAACTTTGTGATCAACGCCGATCTGAAACCAGGTACTTATACTATAAGTTTTTCCGGTATCGGTTTCGCTCCGAAACAAAGTGACCTGGTAATTGGTACAGGTAAAACTTATACATTAAATACACAGCTTGGTACCTCTGTATCCAAACTGGATGAAGTGGTGGTTACAGGTACATCAGCCGGTACTACCCGCAAACAGTTAGGTAGCTATGTGAGCACGGTAAAAGCGGCAGAACTGACAAAAGGTGGTACAGGCAACGTGCTGGCTGCTTTACAGGGTAAAACTGCCGGAGCACAGGTTACACAAAACTCTGGTGATCCTGCCGGCGGGATCTCTGTAAAACTCCGTGGTACCAGTACTATCAGTGGTTCTACCGATCCCCTGTATATCATCGATGGTGTGATCATCGATAACTCAACTACCCGTGTTACCAATGCCGATGCCAGTTATGCGGGTGGTAATTCAGTGGGTAATGTAGGCCAGAGCCGTATCGTAGATATTAACCCTGCAGACATTGAAAGTATTGAAGTACTGAATGGTGCAGCAGCGGCAGCCATTTATGGTAGCCGTGCAAATGCCGGTGTCGTGCAGATCTTTACCAAGCGCGGTTCCAATGGCGTACCGGTGGTCAATTTCAGCACCAGCTTCAATGTAAACCAGCTGCGCAAAAAACTGGATGTAAATGAAGCACCTACGAAATTCGGTGGTAGTCCGGCAGACTCTACACAAACGATCCTGACGCCCACTATCAGGAACAGCACCAGTGTACAACGGTACGATTACCAGGACTACATCTTCCGCACAGGTATTGGCACTGATAATAATATCTCTGTTACAGGCGGACAAAATAAAACCAAATACTATGCTTCTGCCGGTTACCTCTACAACCAGGGTATTGTGAGGAATACTGATTTCAACCGTTACAGTTTCCGTTTGAACCTCGATCAGGAACTGAATAAATGGATCAGCTTCAACGCCAGCATGAACTACATCTATAGCAAATCAAACGAGAAGCCGGATGGTAACTCGTTTTTCTCACCTACCAATGCTGTTACCATCATTGGTAACTATTATGACATCCATGCAAGAGATGCGCAGGGAAACATCATGGCAGTAGGAGAGCGTGGACGTGTGAACCCGGCTTCCGTAATAGAAAACATCAAACAACAGCAGCAAACGAGCAGGATCATCGCGGGGGCGGGTTTTAAACTCAAACCCGTGAAGAACCTGACCATCGACTATCATATGGGTATTGATAATTATAGCCAGGATGGTACAACCCTCATCCCGCCTTACGCTTATAATGTAAGTTCTGGTTTCTATGGTGGTGGTGCTTTGCTGGACCCAACTCAGAATGGTTATGCAAGTGCAGGTACCAACAATTCATTCCTGATCAACCATGATGTGAATGCCACTTATAATGCGCAGATCAGCAGTCGCCTGGCTTCTGTAACACAGGTAGGCTTCTCTCAACAGTATTCCAAAATGCATTACACCCTCCTGCAGGGGCGTGGCCTGCCTCCTTACGTAACGACTGTAAGTGGTGCAGCTACGCCAATCACAGGTGCCGATCAGCGTACAGAAGTATCTATCTCTGGTGCCTTCATTCAGCAGAACTTTAAGTACCGTGATCAGCTCTTCCTGACAGGTGCATTGAGAATGGATGGTTCATCTGTATTCGGTGAATCAGAAAGAAACCAGCTGTATACTAAACTGAGTGGTAGCTATGTGATTTCAGGTACTGACTACTGGGCTAAGCTCGGTGTGTCAAAATGGTGGAACCTCTTCAAACTACGAGCAGCGTATGGTGAATCCGGTAACCTGACGGGTATCCCTGCTTATGGCCGGTTCAATACTTACAATGCAGTGGCTTTCGTAGGGGCAGCATCCTTCACTTCACAAACTACCTACACCAACCCGGATATCAAACCTGAAAGACAGAAAGAACTGGAGTTCGGTACCGATCTGGCTTTCCTGGATAATCGGCTGAACGTATCGGTGAACGTATATCGTAAACGTGTAAACGATCTGCTCATCACCAGCGCGATAGCACCTACACAGGGCTACAGCAGCCGACTGGACAATGTGGGTTCCCTGCAGAACAATGGTGTGGAAGCAATCGTGAATATAGAACCTGTAAAGACAAAAGACTTTACCTGGAGCATGACGGCTATCTGGAACCACAACAGGAACAAGGCGCTGAATACCGGCAAGAACCTCATTCTGTATCCAACAAACAGTGGTGCACCGGTGGCTATTTTAAGTGGTGAACCGATAGGTTTCTTCTATGGCACCTTCTTCGCAAGAGATGCCAATGGCAATCAGATCAAAAATGCAGCAGGTATTCCGCTCACAGAACTCGGTGTACAAAATTCTTCCCTGACTTATACGCCGGGTCGTGATGCCAACGGTTTACCAACAGGTAACACTTCCCTGCAAAAGAAAATAGGTGATCCAAACCCTGACTGGACAGGAACTTTGACCAACGATTTCACTTACAAAAAATGGAACCTGCATACACAGCTGGATGCTGTACAGGGGGGCGATGTATTCAATGCCGATTTCAGAACCAGGCAAGGTGTGGACAATGGTAAAGTAGCAGAACAGGAAGACAGGGGCCAGCTGCCCCGTGGTTATATCGCTGGTGTATATGCTATACAGGAATGGAGAATTGATGATGGCTCTTTCGTAAAACTGAGAGAAGTATCATTGAGTTACAATATAGGCAAGGTAAAAGGAATCAGTGACCTGACAGTGAGCGTGGGTGGACGAAACCTTTATTCATGGGATCACTACAAAGGATACGATCCGGAAGTGAATGCTGCAGGGCAAAGTACAATCCTGCGTGGTATTGATTTCGGTTCAGTACCTGCGCCAAGAACTTTCAACGTAGCGATTCGTGCCAAATTCTAAACCATCAAAAAGGAGATTCATGAAAAGGTATATCAACAATTATAGCAGGTCTGTTATAGCAGGGATCTTACTCTTCGCTGCTGCATCCTGCAAAAAGGAATATACAGATCCTTCCGGACCTTCATCAGACAAAGCATTGAGCTCAGCCAATGCACTGACAGATGTAGCGGTAGGTTTGCAAAACTGGTACACTGCCAACAGAACCGGGAATATCTATACCAAGGTAGCAGCCAGCAGTTTGCTCACAGGTGAAACGTATGTGGTGAATGCCGGTAATACAGATGAGAACCAGCTGTACCTGGGAGGTACCAATGTGCAAAACACCAACACTATTGTAACAGGTCTCTGGACGGTGAGTAACAAGATCATCTTTGATGCTGACAATGTATTGAAGAATGTAAACAGTGTAGTCTCTGATAAAAACTATGCCAGTGGGCTCATTGCCTATACCTCCATCTGGAAGGCACTGGCCATTGGTGATATGGCGGAGTTCTGGGAGCAGATCCCGGATACAACAGGTACGAATGTTCCCTTCATTACCAATACTGCAGGTTATGCCAGGGCGATTGCTATCATTGACAATGCCCTGGCTACCATCAGTGCGAATGCAGTGAGTACTACATTTATCAAAAACATTCCGGCGGGGATCAACCTGCAAAACACCTTGTATGCACTGAAAGCGCGCTATGCATTGTTCTCCGGCGATTATGCCACTGCCCTCGGAGCAGCGAACCAGGTGTCTCCGGGTACCACTTCTACTTTCAATTACAATTCACTGACCACTAATCCCATCTTTGCATTGGTCACCTCTACCAATAATATCTACCAGGTAGTGGACTCTGCGATGAGCTTACCGCCAGGATTACGTCCGGATGCTGCAGACAAGCGCTTTCCGTTCTATGTAGCAGTAGGTACCAAACCGGTTTATGGGATCAAGGGTTTCTACAGTGCGCTGTTACAGAATATTCCTGTATACCTGCCTGGTGAAATGACCCTGATCAAAGCTGAATGTTATGCACGTCAGCATGATATTGTAAATGGTTTGATAGAGCTGAATAAGGTCGTGACCAAGACCGCATCGCAGGATGCTTTTGGTGTAGGAGCAGCCTTGCCTGCAGTAGTGGCCACAACAGAAAGTGACTTGCTGGAGCTGATTTACAAGCATCGCCGTATCGAATTGTTCATGGGTGGACTGGCACTGGAAGATGAGCGTCGCTTTAACAGGCCAGCTACGGAGCGTAAGCGTTCTTATTTCCCTTATCCATTCGTAGAGCGGAACGGCAATACAAATACGCCAACGGATCCATCATTCTAATAAACACCTAAGTTCAATCTGAAGCCGGCTGCATCTTATGTGGCCGGCTTTCTTATTCATTCGTCTATAAATTCCGGCTTTCTGCATAGTATTTTCCTCTATTAAAGTTATAAGGATATTTTTGTCTTACCACTCGACCTAGCATTCTGTTAATCTCAAAGCAATTTCCGGTATTGATTCATATTGTATTTTATAAAAGGCAATGCCGAAAGGATGGCCTGCGGCTGGCTTTTTAAATCAGAATATAGTCAATACCCAATTTCCAAGGACTATACCTGTTATAATGATCATTGCTATCTTAAAACGTAAACGTGCAAGCGTTAACGCCAGTTTGAAGTGCTTGCTGTCGGTGTTGCTGCTATTACTTTGCTCACATGAAATGAAGGCCCAGTTATGTACCGGGAGCCTGGGAGATCCCGTTGTCAGTATTGACTTCGGCTCAGGTACATCTTCCTTTGGGGGCGCGCTGGCTTCCGGCACGACCACTTATACATATGTAACGAAGGCTTTTCCCAGTGACGGTTATTATACGATAGAAAGCTCCACGGCGGCTTCTGGCACGGTATGGTGGAGTACTACGGATCATACCGGTAGTGGGTACATGATGGTGGTAAATGCCGCTACCTCTGTACAGGATTATTTCTACAAAAAAACAGTAACTGGTTTGTGTGGAGGCACCACGTATGAGTTTGCAGCATGGATTGTGAACCTGCTCCGTTCCCAGGATAATAATCCGCCGAATGTTACCTTCTCTATTTTATCAAGCGATGAATCTACTACCTATGGCAGCTATACCACCGGTTCTATTCCGCTGACGAGTGGAGGAGCCGTGTGGAAGCAAATAGGTTTTTACTTTACCACACCTGCGGGTGTAACAGATGTTGAAATCAAGATCAGTAACAGTAGTCCGGGTGGTGCACCGGCGAATGACCTTGCATTGGATGATATTACTTTTCGGGCCTGTGGTCCTACAGTGACTGCATATACCAGCGATGGCGCATCCTCAAAGGAAGTATGTAAAGATGATGCCACGGTATTTACATTTAATGGCACTGTATCCAGTGGCTATACAGATCCTGCCTATCAATGGCAGGTGAGTACAGATGGTGGTACTACCTGGACAGATATCAGTGGTGCTACCAGCACAACTTATGTACGTCAGCCAACGACAGCAGGTACTTATTTATATAGAATGTCCGCAGCATCGACTACCAATATCGGATCTTCCGGTTGTCGTGTCAGTTCAAATGTGATCACCATACAGGTAGATGATAACCCTGATCCGCAGGCCAGCACTAATAACCCCGGATGTGAAGGAGATAAGCTTGAATTAAGTTCATCTTCATTTTCAGGTGCAACTTATAGCTGGACAGGGCCTAATGGATTTACAAGCAGTGAACAGAACCCGGTGATCAATAGTGTCACCGCTGCTAACAACGGAGACTACATTGTGACCTTAACCACAGCAGTAGGTTGCAGCAATAGGGATACGACCAGTATTGATGTAAACGCTGCACCAGCTGCCGATGCGGGTGCTGATCAGAGCATGTGTGAGGGAGCTTCTGTGACATTGGAAGGGAGTGGCGGCAGTACTTATCTCTGGTCACCATCATCTACAGTTACAGCTCCGACGAGTGCAACAACAAATGCTTCTCCAACAGATACGACATCCTATATTTTAACGGTAAGCAATGGTACCTGCAATGCGTATGATACAGTGACGGTGAATGTATGGAAACTGCCAACAGCCAATGCGGGTGTGGATCAGCACATCTTTGAAGGGGAAGCCGCACAGCTGGCAGGTACGGCTGGTGGTACGGATGTAAGTTATGCATGGACACCCGTATATAATATCACAGATGCAGCAATCCTGAACCCCATCGTTACACCTACAGATAATACAACGTATACCCTGACCGTTAGTTCCAATCTCGGTTGCGGAGATGCAACAGATGATGTGTATATCCGGGTGTATAAAACGATCATCATCCCAAATGCTTTTTCACCCAATGGTGATGGCATTAATGATACCTGGAAGATTGCCAAACTGGATACTTATCCCGAAGCCATTGTAAATGTATTCAACAGGTATGGGCAGGTGGTCTTTCACAGCCAGGGGTATGGTACGGAATGGGATGGCACATACAATGGCAAGCCTTTGCCGGTAGGTACTTATTATTATACAATAGATCTGAAAATTGGGTTTGGTACTAATCCCAGTGGTTGGGTGGTGATTCTCCGATAAGAAAACCAGCGATATGAATAAAGTTATCATTTTAGGTATGAGCATGCTGCTGGCTATAAATGGATATGCACAGCAAAAGCCACACTATACACAGTATATACTCAACCAGTATATTATCAATCCTGCATTGTCAGGTATTGAAAACTACGTGGATGTTAAGGTCAGTCACCGTCATCAGTGGACGGGATTGAATGGAGGGCCGGTGACTACTTATGTTACCGTTCAGGGGCCGATCAATAAAAAAGATTATCGTACTACTGCCACTTCTTTTGCTGTACCGGGCGAGAATCCACGGGGGCAAAGGTATTGGGAGAATTATTCGGCAGCAGAACCTCATCATGGGGTAGGCATGCAATTGATCAATGATGTAACAGGGCCTTTGTCCAACCAGAGTTTATACGGTACTTATGCCTATCATATAGGGCTTACACCAAGAACGAGTTTATCAGCAGGATTTGGTTTGGGTTTCAGTCGTTTTCGCCTGAACAGTGCTGCACTGAACTTTAATAATACAACGGTAGACCCGGTGGTGTATGCCAGTGGTATATTGAACAAAACGAAGTTTGATATGACGGCGGGTTTATATCTCTATTCAGCGGATTATTTTATTGGAGTATCTGCACAGCAGATCGTGCCGAATACCCTTACTTATGCAGATCATACCATTACAACAGAAACGGGTAAAACCGTTCCGCACATTTTTGTAACGGGAGGTTACCGGATCTTAATTAATGAGGATCTGAATCTGACCCCTTCCCTGATGGTCAAGTATATCAATCCCCTGCCCATGCAGGTGGAAGTGAACACGAAATTGCAGTACAGGGATATGATCTGGATAGGGGCGAGCTATCGTCATAAGGACAGTTTTGCAGGAATGGTAGGATTTAATATCTCCAATACCGTCAACCTGGGCTACTCTTATGACAATGCTACCACGGCGCTGGCGTCTTATAACCGGGGCACCCATGAGTTGGTGCTGGGCTTTACTTTCGGCAATAAATATGATGATGGTTGTCCCAGAAATGTGTGGTAAGTCCGTGTGATCGAAACGTTAAATATGCTGCCGGGATTCGGCTACAAGTGGGAAAAGCAGTAATTTTCCAGCGCTTTTTTCTTAAACCTTCAACTGTCAACGGCCTGCTCCGCGTATAGGGGCAGGCTATTATACCAGCCATCCTCCTTTCCTCATAAAAACTTTGATTATATCTGTCCAGTTTCCTAAATTTCCTCCCGGAAGCTTATAACTATTACAAAAACCCATGGTCATGAAATTTAAGAAATCACTTTTAGTGCCATTGTCGTTAATGCTGGCAGTGGTACTTTGTTCACTTTCTTTGCCACCTGAAGAGAAGGCGAAGAATCTGAAAGTTTTGCCTAAGAACATCAGTCATGATGAGCTGATGCAAACAATGCATGTGTTCAATAAGTCTCTGGGCGTAAAATGCGATTTCTGCCATGCGCATTCCAAGGATGATCCTAAAAAGATGGATTTTGCCAGTGATGAATTGGAAGAAAAGGAAACTGCCAGGGATATGATGAAGTTGACAATGAAGATCAACAAGAAGTATTTTAAATCCGGTAAGGATGAGAATGGTAAACAGATAATGACTGTTACCTGCTACACCTGTCACAATGGTCAGAAAGAGCCGGCCTCAACCCCTCCGGGTGGTATGGACAAAGGTCCTCAGGGTCCTCCTCCGGGTGCTGGTCATGATGGGCCTCCACCACCTCCCAAAAGTAATTAATGAATTATTTCCGGCAGGTGTACAGCCTGCCGGAAATTTTATTGGCTGAAAGCATAAAAAAATTATCTTTATAATAATAGAAGTTTCCACTGTAGTTTATTGTAAATAGAAGATCATCGCCACTAACGCACAACTAAATTGATTGTTATGACCGTGTTCACAACACTCGCCATCCTGGCCCTTGTATTTTTCGTCGCACATGTTATTTTGTTATTCACCTCTTTTGGTAAAAATGGTTACCAGAAGAAGCGCTATTTCTATTCACATCTCACACTCTGGATAGCGGGAGTGCTGGTATTCCTGATGACTGCTTTATTCGCGGGAAAACAGGTTTCACCCATCCTGGATGTGTTTGATACTTTTGGTAAGCAGTCCCTGATCCTTGGTGGAGTAGTGGTATTATCACTCACTGCCCACACCATTTGCCGTTACCTGGTAATTCCCCGTTTTAGATAATTAGCATTGTATGCATGCTTCGATAGCCGCCTTTGTAAAAGGGTGGCTATTTTTTTTGGAATTAGCGGTCCTATCTATCCTCCCCTTCGTCTTTATTGTGAAAAGCAGCTTTATTAGAGAACCCGTTAACCAAAATTAACACCATGAGAAAAACCCTCTTAATTGCCTGTAGTGGCTTGCTGATTCTTTCTGCCTGTAAAAAAGAGGCGGAAGAAAAGCTAAAGAACACCACTACCACCGCTGTGACGACGTCCTCAGTCACTAACTATTATGTCAATGGCAGCACAGGAAGTGATGCCAATGCCGGTACTTCAGACACATTGCCATTAAAGACGATCCAGGCAGCCTTGTGGAAAACAAGCGATGGCGTAGGCGCTACGATCTGGGTAGCTGCCGGCACCTACAAGGAAAAACTCTGGTGGCCTTATTCCGGTGCTGATTCTACCCATCCCATTACCCTTACCAATTACAATGGTGGTACGGTCATCCTCGATGGGGTAGGTGCCAGCAATGGTACGCAGAAAGCAATGATTGCAGCAGTTTCCAGGAGCCATGTTCGGATCAACAACATTACGGTGGCGAACAACACGACTTCCAGCGCAGTCGGCATCCTTTTCAAGGGTAGTGGTACTGACATCCAGGTGACTGGTTGTAAGATCTACAACATTGGCTGGACCACGGATTCTACAGCTTCTCCTGCTTCTACTGACAATGCAAATCCATTGATGGTATGGGGTGATGCACTCGCTTCTTACAACAAGGTATACATTGGCAGCAACCAGATCTACAGCTGTAATACCGGGTATAGCGAAGGCCTGACCATGGCTGGGAATGTGGAGAACTTCCTCATTGAAAGTAATGTGGTACATCACATTCGTAACATCGGTATCGACATGACGGGGCATTATTCATGGGCCAATGCCAATGATAGTGTAAATATGGCCCGCAATGGAAATGTGAAATACAATATCGTATACAACTGTATTTCACCTATTGCATTGAATGGCGGAATTTATGTAGATGGTGGTAAGTACATTAACATTGAAGGCAATATCTGCTATAATAACTATGCAGGTATTTCCGCAGGTTGTGAAAATAACAACTACACAGCTACTGGTATCAACATCAGGGACAATTTTATTTACAACAGCAGGAATGCTGGTATCCTTGTAGGTTCTAACCAGGCGAACAGTAAGGTGACTTATTCCACCATCATGAACAACTCCCTGTATAAGAACAATACAGATGGTGGATGGGGAGGAGAAATCAGTTTGCAGAATACAGATTATGTCACTATCAAAAATAACATTGTTTACTCTGCAAGTGATATTATGATGATTGCATTGTGGGGATATTCATCTACCCACCTGGTGAGTGATTACAACCTGTATTATGGTGCTTCAGGCAGTGCCGCAAGTTCTACTTTCGACTGGTATCCTACCAGCACGACGTATGGCTCACTGGCAGCATTTACGGCAGCAACGGGTTTGGATGCGCATTCTACTTATGGCAATCCGAATTATGTAAGTGCTACAAATCTGCACCTGGGCAGTACATCTCCGGCTATCAATGCGGGTGATCCTTCATTTGTATTGGGTTACCAGGAATTTGATATTGATAAACAGAGCAGGATTCAGAACAGCAGGGTGGATAAGGGTGCAGACGAAACGGCTTATTAGTTTTTGGTTGTCGCTTTTGCCACTCGCAAAAGCGACAGCTTTTTTACCCTACCAGGTATTGTTTCAGTTTGCTGCCCGTATCAGCATCCAGGTAGGCGCCCTGTACCAACCCTTTTTGCCTGGAGGTCACAGATCTATTGTGTGTATTATGCTTGTGTATGGATTCACGTATATACCACTTATGCTCAGAAGTGCGTGACCATGTATAGGAGTCAATATCTATAATTGAATTACTCCCACAGGATTCGCAGCAATAAAAATCAACCTTAATAATTTCCTTCGTTTCTTTAGGCCCGGTTTCCGGCAGGTATTTCAGGTCCAGCTCCAGCAGAAAACTGAAATTATCTGAGTGGTTAGCAAGTTGATAATACTTGCTGGCATCTAAAACATACACGCTTGTTTTAGCATAGTGTTCCCTGCATTTCTCACAGTAATACCGCATCATGGGCATGATGAAAATGGGAAGAGAGACCATGACTAACTCCACTAAATGTATGCCCTTCATTTCCATATTACGGTACCAAACCCAGTTAGTGAGCCATGCCGCGAGGCTGAATACAATACCTATCCGGACATTTACCCGGGGGCTCCTGCTCTGGTTATAGTGCCTGAACAGGTAAAATACCAGGAAGAGGGCAGCTGTCCAGAGCACCATGGGCAGGAGTTGATCTGACAGTTTCATATCGTAATCCGTAAATTCTCCATAAATTCTGCTACACAGGATACAGGCGGGAAAAGTAATAATGGACGCAATAATAAGGGGGATCCGGTTAATTTTTCCGGAGGTCTGATAATGGGTTTTAGGCATATGGGATATAAATTGCCAATAAAATTACTGAAACAATGCTTCACTTTAATTATTTTTAGCAGGATAACATCAATTCAAAAAGCAGCTAAAGGAGCGATAGTCGGGTTTATTTACGCATGCAGCCTACCACCGATACGGAATTACTACAACAGCTGAGGAAGGGGAACGAAAGTGCCTTCCGGCAGTTATATGACCGGCATAGCAGGCAGGTAGCCGCGTTTATATACCAATTAACCCATTCAGCGGTCGATGCGGAGGATATTCTGCAGGATACCTTTCTGAAATTATGGACCAGCCGGGATCAGCTTCCTGCTATAGAAAACATTGGTAACTACATCTTTATAATCGCCCGCAACAAAACGGTTGATCATCTCCGCAAGGTAGCGCGCCAGCAGCAGCTGGTCGACCAGGTATGGGCCAATATCTCTGAAGTGGCCGATGCCCTGGACCTGCAACTGGATGCCAGGGAAAGCCAGCAGCTCATAAGCAATGCCCTTTCTCAGTTATCAACGCAGAAGCAAACCATTTTCCGGCTCAGCAGGGTGGAGGGCTTAAGTCATGAGGATATTGCGGCACAGATGGGGTTGTCGAAAAGCAGGGTGAAAAATTTACAGGTGGAAACGCTGAAGCATATTCGTGTATTCCTGTCACGTTATGGAGGGCCGCTGGGAGTATTGCTATTCACTTGTTTAATGAAAAGCTGAATGGAGGTTGTGTATACGCCTGCTTCCATGCTTAATGAAACGCGAAATGGCAGTTAGAGATCCTCCTGCTTCCATGCTTAATGAAAAGCTAACATACAATTCATTGAATAATTTCCATTTTTAGGGCATGAAACAACTACTTATATTCCTGTTGCTGGCTGGTACTGTCAGCGCACAATCCAAACGCGAAAAGAAGGTGGTATTTGTCATTGCAGACGGTATCCCTGCCGATGTAATAGAGAAAGTGGCCACGCCAAATATAGATAAGATCATTGCAGCGGGTGCCTATACCCGTATGCATGTAGGAGGGGGCAGGAGCACCTATTCCGAAACCCCGACTATCTCGGCAGTAGGTTATAACAGCCTCCTTACGGGTACCTGGGTAAATAAGCACAATGTACCGGACAATGATATTAAGGATCCGAACTACCACTACCATAATATCTTCCGCTTATTCAAGGAGGCCTTTCCTAAAAAACAAACAGCCGTATATTCCAGCTGGGAAGATAACCGTACAAAACTCGCGCTGTCTGAGTACGTAGACCTGCATGCCGATGGCTATGAACTGGATACCCTAAATTTCCATCATGACAAGCAGCGTGATTTCATGCATAACATCGATGAGAAAGTAATTTCTGAGGCCGTAAAAGGCATCAAAAAGGACGCAGCATCTTTGAACTGGGTTTACCTTGAGTATACGGACGATATGGGCCATATGCATGGCGATAGTCCTGAATTTTACAAGGCGGTGAGTTTGATGGATGCACAGATGGGGAAATTATGGGAGGCGATCCGGTATCGTCAGCAGCATTTTCCGGAGGATTGGATGATCGTAATAACTACAGATCATGGTCGTGATGAAAAAACGGGTCGTGATCATGGCGGGCAGTCCATGCGGCAACGGAGCACCTGGATGGTGACGAGTTATCGCCCCTTAAATACTTATGCTAAGTATTATGAACCGGGGATTGTGGATATTTTGCCTACCATCGCAAGGTATTTACAAATGAACATCCCCGATTCCGTAGCGCGGGAGGTAGATGGTACTCCGCTTATTGGAAATGTAGCGATCGCCCAGGCATCCGCTAATTATATCCAGGGGAATATAGATCTGAAATGGAAAGCCTTGCAAAATACCGGGAATGTAAAGATCTGGGTAACGACGACTAATAATTTTAAGGAAGGAGGAAAGGATGAATATAAATTATTGAAAGAGGTACCAGTGAAACAGGAGCATGCTTTAATAGATGTAAAGGAATTGAAAAATGAAAATGGTCCTTTTTATAAAATAGTGTTGGAGACTCCTGTCAACACTGTCAATTTGTGGATTAAATAAATATTCCGGCAGCCGTAGGCGATTTCTCAAAGGTCTGCCGCAAAATGCTGCTTCTGCTGAAAGCGGAAGCAGCATTTTTGCTTTTCCTCCTCTTTTTTAAAAAATTATTATCTTTTCGCGGTCCTTCCCAATTTTTTACACGTCTTTATATTATATGCCAGAGCATCAGTCAAGGATAGAATATTTGTTAGATCGTTATGTGAATAGATCTTGCACCCGCGAGGAGCTGGAAGAGCTATTTATATACATCAAAGATGAAGCGCATGCAAACACGCTCAATCATCTGCTCAGCAACTATTCAGCAACGGCAAACACTGCCCCTGACATAGATTACGAAAACATTTACAGCCAGCTCATTCCTCCCCGTAGCCGGATCATCACATTCCGTCGCCTGGCAGCCGCTGCTGTAATTTTCCTGCTTGCAGGCTCCGCCTTCTGGTACCTTGGTCACTCAGGAAAGCAAACGCCTGTAGCCTCGAACACCGAAGCCCTGACACCTGCAAACCCCATCAACCCGGGGAGCAACAAAGCCACCCTTACCCTCGCCGATGGTACCGTCGTGCCTTTAGACAGTGCCGGCAGTCAGACCATCCACCAGGGCAACCAATCCATCAAACAGCAAAACGGACAATTATTATATACTGCAGAAGCAAACGGCAGTACAATACACTATAATAAACTATCTACCCCCAGGGGAGGACAATTCCAGATCGTATTACCCGACGGAACCAAAGTATGGCTCAATTCAGCGACCACCCTCCGCTACCCGACTGCTTTCACCGGTACTAACCGTATAGTGGAACTGGAAGGCCAGGGTTATTTTGAAGTAGCACCCGATGCTACACATCCTTTTCTCGTAAAAGTGCCTTCCACGCGCAGGGACAGCATGGAAGTACAGGTACTGGGTACCGGATTTGATGTTATGGCCTATGCCGACGAAGCCACAGTTAACACTACCCTCATTTCAGGTAGCGTAAGAGTAAAAGGAGGAAACACACTACAAACCCTGCAACCCGGTCAGCAGGCTGTCATGGACAATGATAACCATGCCATCACTGTCAGACCCGCAGATATTAAAAAAGTAACCGCGTGGAAAAACGGTGTGTTCGTGTTTAATAATACAGCTTTGCCTGCCATACTCAGAGAGGTAGCCCGCTGGTACGATGTAGACATCGTATACAATGCAAGCCCCAGTACTGAACTATATGGAGGGGGAATCAGCAGGAACCTGCAATTATCGTCCGTGTTACGTTTGCTCGAAGCAAGCGGATATAATCACCTGAAATTAGAAGGGAGAAAGGTCATCGTATTACCGTAATCAATTAAACCATCATTTATAGCTTATTGTTACCGGAAGGTATCTGAACCAAAATTTGAAATAGAACCAAAATTTAAAAGCAGCAGAAGAATACCATAATAGCAGCCGCTAAAAGGGATACCTATGTAAAAACCGGAGACGCTCGCAACATCCCCGGTTTCATTATCCGGCATTCCTTTAATAATCACTGTAAGACCATTTAAGTACTACCAAACACTACAAAAGTATGCATTTCGATTGTAATGTAATGGCCCGCTGTGTGCGCGGGCAATCAACCAAAATTTGCCTGGTTATGAAATTGACCGCCCTACTTATTCTGGTTACCTGTCTGCACGTTGCTGCTGCAGGATATTCTCAGAAGGTGACCTTAACGGTTAAGGAAGCGCCGCTCCAAAAAGTGTTTGCTGAGATCATCACTCAGACAGGGGTATCCATCGTTTACTCTGAAAAGGTATTGTCCAACACAGTGCCCGTATCTTTCCAGGTAAAAGATGCCAATGTACAGGATGTGCTGGACCTATGCCTTAAAAATCAACAGGTCTCCTATTCGCTGGAGGGCAGCAGCTTCGTGATCCACAAAGTAAAGACCCCTGCTGTGGCCATGGCCGATACCACTATTACCGTATCAGGCAGGGTAAGCACTCCGGGAGGTGCTGGTTTACCAGGTGCCACGGTGATTGTAAAAGGCTCCCGCAGAGGTACACAATCGGATGCAGAGGGTCGTTTCACCCTTCATAATCTGAATAAGTCCGATGTACTGGTGATCAGCAATATTGGCTTCGCTACCAAAGAATATCCCGTTGCCGGCGTACGTGGCAGTATCACTATTCTCATGGAAGAAGATACCAAAAAGTTCAACGAAGTAGTGGTAGTAGGTTATAGTGATAAAAAGAAAGGGGAACTGACCAGCGCTGTAGCAGTCGTGAACGCTGAGAAACTGAAAGATGTGACCACTAACGACCTCGGTAGTATGCTGCAGGGCAAGGTGGCCGGTCTGCAGGTGGTGAACGGCTCCGGTGCACCGGGTGCTGCTTCTGAAATCAGGCTGCGTGGCGTATCTTCTGTAAATGCATCGCAGACACCACTGGTGGTAGTAGATGGTATCATCGGCGGTAATTACGATCCTAATGATGTGGAAAACGTAACAGTGCTGAAAGATGCAGGTGCTACTGCCATGTATGGTTCACAGGCAAATGCCGGTGTCATCATCGTGACTACCAAGAAAGCAAAACTGGGTAAAACACAGTTCGAGGCAAAAGTAACCACCGGTCTCCGCAAGCCTGATTTTGGCAAGATGAAGATGATGAACAGCAGCGAACTGTACGAACACCAGAAAGAATATTACCGTGATTATATTCCGGGCACCACGAACAACTCCTATAAAATTGACATCCTCAAATTCTATAGTGAACGTCCGAAAACCCTGCAGGGGCAGGACTATAGCTGGTTAAATACCATGTTCAGCACAGTGCCTATGCAGAACGTATATATCTCTGCCAGCGGTAGCACTGAAAAGAATGACTACTATACAGCACTCACTTATTATAATGAAAAAGGTACTTTCATGAACTCCGGTTATCAGCGTGTGAACCTGCGTGCAAACTCTACCTATCGTTTCACCAAAGATGTGTCTATAACCAACAATATCAACATCAGCGGTACCAGTGGCAAGTCTTACAACTATGAAGATGTATATTACGCCTACCTGGGCATGCCATGGGATAACCCCTATAACGCAGACGGATCACCGAAATATGTAGATGGTAGTTCCTCCTTCAAATGGTGGTCAAGGGATAGAACAAACCCGGTGCATACCGTTGCCAATTCTTCCCATCCCTACAAGTCTTTCGATGTGAATTATGACCTGGGCCTGAATGTAAACATCACTCCCTGGTTATCCTTCAGCAGCAGCAACCGTGGTGCGGTCAACTACAGCAAATCAAAAGATTTCTATTCACCGGAAACAGTGGCTTATCACAACGATGGTTATCTCTACGAATATAGCACCCTGAGATACGGTTTTATTTCCAACGATCTCCTGAAATTTAAGTTCAGGTTTGGAGATCACTCCCTTACAGGTTTAGCTGGTGTCGCCATTGAAAACAGCAAAACAGAAGTACTGGGTGGGTCCGGCAGGGGCTTACCTTTAGGCTTGCAGGTACTGAATGTAGTATCTAATACACAACAGGTATATGGTTCTGCCGATCAGTCAATCATCCAGTCACTCATCTCACAGGTGAGCTATGGTTATAAAGAGAAATACTTCCTGACAGGATCTTTCCGTATAGATGGATCTACTGCTTTCCCTACCAATAAGCGTTATGGTTCCTTCCCCGCGGTATCAGCAGCGTGGGTACTCAGCAACGAAGATTTTATGAAGGATAGCAGGTTTGTAAACAACCTGAAACTGAGAGGTAGTTTTGGTGTGACCGGTACACAGGATATTGGCGCAGGCCGTTACCTGGGTCTCTACTCGCTGAACAGCCAGTATAATGGCTCTACAGCAGCGACACCTTCACAGTTGCCAAGTCCGAACCTGACCTGGGAAAGCAAACAACAGATCAACGTAGGGGTGGATCTGAGTGTGCTCAGCAACCGCCTGAACATCACGGCAGATGCCTATAATAATATTACCAAGAACCTCCTCCTGCAGGTATCACAACCGCTCTCAGTGGGTTTTGAACAACGTTGGGAAAACGTAGGCCAGGTAGTGAACAATGGTATTGAACTGGGCATCAATTCAGTAAATATCCATTCAAAAGATTTTGAGTGGAGCACAGACCTCAGTGTGAACGTGAATACCAATAAACTGCGCCAGCTGCCCAGCAGCATTACCCGTACACAGTCTACCTGGAGTATATCACAGATCTATCGCAACGACGGTAACCTGTATGAATTCTACATGCCTAAATGGCTGGGTGTAAACAAGGAAACCGGTGCCCCGCAGTGGGAAGTAGTGAACTACGATGCAAATGGTAAGGTGACCAGCCGTGAAGCGACTTCAGACTATGCCAGTGCTACCTACCAGGAAGTGGGCTCCGCATTGCCTAAGTTCCAGGGTGGTTTCTCTTCTACCTGGAAGTACAAAGGCATCAGCCTGAGTGTGAATACGTACTTCATTACCGGCAACAAAGTATTCAGTAATTCACTGCGTTTTGTGGAAAATGATGGTAACGAACCTTATTATAACCAGATCGTATTGCCAAAAGATCATAAGATCTGGACCAAACCGGGAGATGATGCGACAGAGCCTAGTCCGCAGAATGCTGCTAACTCTACCGAAACATCTACCCGTTACCTGAAAGATGGTAGTTTCTTCTCCATCCGCAATATCGCACTGGCTTATCAGCTGCCTGGATCATTGGTGAAAAAATGGTTGCTGAACGATGTGACGGTATCCCTGACAGCAGATAACGTATATACATTTACTAAGTTCCTGGGTCAGGACCCTAATACATCTATCACCTCCAGTGCTTATGTGATGCCGGGTGTTTCGGATTTCAAATATCCCAACAACCGCCAGTTTCTGTTTAACATCAACATCAGGTTTTAGTTAAAAACTATCAGGCCATGAGAACAAGATTTTTCTTTATCATACTAATCCTACCTGCCTTTCTGACCAGTTGTTTGAAAGATGTGAGTCCCAGCGATGCGCTGACGACAGATAATCTGACCAGTACTGTGACTGGTATGAAGAACGCGCTGAACGGCGCCTATGCTTTGTTCAAGGACCATATGGATTTTGCCGGTGGCAAGGACGACAACAATATGTACCTGCGCCAGTATTTCCAGATGAATGATTTTGCCAGTGATGATATCGTGTGCGGGCAAACGACGACGGATGCTTTCTATTATAGTTTCTCACTGGCACATACGCCCACGCAGACGAACAGCCGTTTCTTCTGGTATGTGTCTTACAAGATCATCAGCGATGCAAATACTGTACTGGCGGCAGCTGCTAAGATTGAGAACCCGGGTGATGAAATAAAGCAGATGATCGGGGAATGTTATTTCCTGCGGGCATGGGCTACCCTTGGTTTAGCTCGTTTCTATGCCAAACCATATACACAGGATCCTGGTGCACCGGGTGTAATTTTGCGTACTTCTATCAGCGATCCTTCTTCCAAAGCAAGATCTACAGTGGCAGAAACTTATGCACAGATCATCTCTGATGCTGAAATGGCAGCCAGTCTGATGAATACTTCCCGTGGTGTGCAGTATGCTTCCAAAGAAGCGGCTTATGCATTGCTGTCCAGAACATTCCTGTACGAGGATAACACGGACAGTACTACCTATTATTCCAACCTGGTGATCAATTCAGGTCGCTTTACGCTGGAGACGGCAACAGGTTATCCATCTATGTTTGCCAATGCCACCTCCAGTACAGAAACCATTTTCTGTATTGCATTCACAACAGTAGATGATTATAAAAAAGCATCTATTGCCTCTATGATTTATACTGATGGAACATCGGGCTGGGGTGAGGAATTTGCAACTACTTCGCTGAGAGATACCATGTCAGCATTTGCTGATAAGGATGTACGCTGGAACTATATCGTGCCATTCAAAGATGCAGATGGAAATGTAACAAAGAAGAATGGTATCGAAATGTATATGATTGGGAAATTCTCTGGTCAGGGTAATAGTCCGACCTTAAGTTCACCGATCCTGTTCCGTTTGGCAGAGATGTACCTGAACAGGGCAGAGGCAGCAGCGAAGGCTGGCAATACGACAGCAGCCCTGGCAGATGTAAACATGATCCGTAAAAACCGTGGCCTGGAAGCTGCGCAATATTCAGCAGTACCTGCGGGCAAAACCATCCTGGACGTAGTGCTGAAAGAAAGAAGGATAGAACTGGCATTTGAAGGGCATCGCGCATTTGATGTATACCGCAATAAACTGGCGATGAACCGCACCTATTGGGGCTATCACCTGCCGGGTCTGAAAGAATCTGATATCAATCTGTCTGTATTGCCGACCAATTATGATAACATGATCATTAACTGGGACAATACAAAGACCATCTATTATATCCCGATAGATGAGATGCAGACGAATACTTTGTGCACACAGAATCCTTAACTCTTAAAGCCGTAGATCATGCGTTTGAATAAAAATATGATGATAGCTCTGATACTGCTGGTAGTAGCAGGAGCCTGTAAGAAAGATAAAAGCTCAGCATCTGCTGATTTGTTTTATGAAGTGGTGATAAATGGTTACAATGTGACATTCACCAATCAAACTACCGGTGCCACCTCTTACAAATGGGATTTCGGTGATGGTGAATCATCTACCGAAGCCAGCCCGGTACACGCCTATCCTGGCAAAGGAAAGTACGTACCTACCCTGTATGCTTATACCAGTGATGGTAGGGTGACAGAGGGTTCTACCGTCGTGAATATCGCGAAGACATCGCCTATAAAACTGGATGATAATAGCCTGGCAGACTGGGATACCATCTCTACATTTGTAGTGACGCCTGCTGCATCGGAAACCTACTTTAAGAAGGCGAAGTTTGATTACGATGCGAATTATATCTATTGCTATTTCGAAGTGAAATCAACAAAGGCAGCGAATGATATTTTTGATATCTACCTGGATTCAGATAATAATCCTGGTGTTGGTTATGCCACAGGCACCTTCCTGGATGCGGGTATGGATGTACTGATAGAAGGAACCCTGTTGGATCCTTCGACTGTGCCACCTGCTATGTACAACTATGCGGGTACCAATAATTCATGGAACTGGAATGATTCAGGTGCATCAGAATTCTATTTGATAGGCAGCACCCAGCAGGATGGTACTACCCTGAAATATGAGATGCGTTTTTCAAGAAATAAAATCAAAAACCTGCCTGCATCTACAGGATTCAGAATAGGTATACAGGCGTCTAAGAATGACTGGTCTGTAACTTATGGCTCACTGCCTGGATCCGGCGTAGCTGCTTACCAGGTTGTATTTGAATAAGTTTTTGCCGTAGCTGGTAAAGGGGGGCAGGGAGGCATTAATTTGCATGACCTGCCCTTTTTGTTTAACATTAAAGAAAAATTCATGAGGGCGATATGTTTATTATTCCCCGTTATACTGGTGGCCGGATCCTGTGATAAAACCAGCGGAGGAGAAAATAATGTGGGCAAGGATAGTACCACCATTACCTATACTGCCAGCACAGAAGATTTTACAAATCCCGAGAGGGGTTTTTATCGGTATTCTGAAACCACGGTTGATAATTTCACGGCACTGGATGCGGGTACCTTAGCCACTTACAAGAGTGGTACAATGCCTTCGGGTGGTACATTCAGTGTGATGAGTACATTGGTATTCCGTTATTTTATTATGAGCGGGTATACAGGCAAAGCATTGCCGGCAGCATTTCTGACCAATCTTAGCAAAGACTTTGCAACCGCACGTGCAGCGGGTATAAAACTGATACCAAGGTTTACGTATACGATCAGTGTCACAGCGGGTACCTGTTCAGAGGGCTGGATTTGCACGCCTTATGGAGATGCGCCGAAGAGTATCGTGTTAAGTCATATCGCACAGCTGAAACCTATCCTGCAGGCAAATGCAGATGTGATAGCCACCCTGCAGTTAGGATTTATAGGTGTATGGGGTGAGAATTTTTACACCGACTATTTTGGCGATGCATCTTCGAATGGGCAGAAACAATTGCTGGATCAGAACTGGAAGGATAGATCAGAAGTATTAAAGGCGATGCTGGATGCATTGCCACAGGATAGAATGGTGCAGATCCGTTTACCACAGCTGAAGCAGAAATTTGTATATGGCGCGAGTGCATTACCTACAGCCAGTGCAATGACTGCAGAAGAAGCGGCTAGCGGCACAGACAAGGCAAGAATTGGGTATCATAATGACTGTTTCCTGTCCAGCGCAAATGATTACGGCACCTTTGCAGATTATGGCAGTTCATCTTCCACACCTGTAGAAGCGACAACAGCTATGCGCAATTTCACTTCCATGGATAGTAAGTATGTGGTAGTAGGAGGGGAGACCTGTAGTGATGAATATAGTCCGCAAAATGATTGCGAACCTACGGGTCATGCAGAGCAGGAGTTCAGTGACATGCACTATAGTTTCCTGAATGCAGATTATAATGCAGCCGTCAACAATGACTGGCAAACGGGTGGATGCCTGGATAATATCAAGCGTAAATTAGGATACAGGCTGGTATTGAAAGATGCAAGTTTTTTATCCTCTACAGATTCATTAGCAGCTACTATCCACCTACAGAATGTGGGTTATGCGGCACCTTACAATCCACGGCCGGTGCAGTTATTATTGCGTAATATGGCAACGAAGAAAATAGATTCGCTCACCTTTATCACAGAAGTGCGTAAATGGGTAACTGGTGATGTGACGTTGAGACAATCTTTTAAATTACCTTCGGGTATGCCAGCGGGTACCTATGAGTTATTGCTGAATTTACCGGATGGATATAATTCGCTGCGCAATATGCCTGCTTATAGTATTCGCCTGGCAAATAACAATGTTTGGGAATCCACAACAGGTTACAATAACCTGAACCATAAGATCACAATTCAATAATATGATAAAATCTTCCGGACGTTTATTATCACTGGATGTAATGCGGGGAATCATCATGATCTTGTTGGCAGGAGAGAGCTGCCGGGTCTATGATAGTCTGCATGAAGTGTGGCCGAATGCCTTCATCGTGCAGTTTTTTCATCATCCCTGGCATGGCATTCATTTCTGGGATTTGGTACAGCCGGCCTTTATGTTTATGGCGGGTACAGCGATGTATATTTCTTATGAGAGCAAGCTGAGAAAAGGGCTAAGCTGGTCGCAGAATTTTAAGCATATCCTGATACGGAGTCTGAAGCTTTTTATCTGTGGGGTAGGCTTGCATTGCATTTATGCAGGGAAACCCGTATGGGAGTTATGGAATGTACTGACCCAATTAGCATTTACGAGCATCATCGCCTACCTGTTTATCCGCAATTCCTTTACGGTACAGGTCATTGTCGGATTATTATTGATTATCCTCAATGATGTATTGTACAGAACTATTTTAGTGCCGGGCTTTGATCAGCCTTTTGTGGAGTACCACAATTTCGGCGCATATATGGATACGGTCTTAATGGGGAAGATCAATACAGATGGCTGGGTGGCGATCAATATTATCCCAACGGCGGCGCATACCCTGTGGGGAATGGCAGCAGGAAAATTACTGACTACTTCCCGTACAGGTACGCAGAAGACCATGACCCTTGTAGTGGCGGGTGTGGCAGGCTTGATATTAGGTTTTGCGGCAGACTGGTTAGAGATATCCCCGATTATCAAAAGGATTGCAACAGCAGGATTTGTATTGGCATCAGCGGGATGGGTCTTATTGATCTTATCTTTTCTGTATTGGTGGATTGATATTAAGGAGCACAGTAAATACACCTGGGTCGCAGTAGTCGTGGGCATGAATGCGATCTTCATCTATTTGTTCTTTGAAACGGTAGGCGCGCAATGGGTGAACGGAGTAGTGGGGATCTTTGTGCCTTTCAAGGTGTTGGCGGCTTTGGTTACCTGGGGCCTGGAATGGGGATTGTGTTACTGGTTGTATAAGCGGAGTATCTTTTTTAAATTATAAAAACGAGTTGTTGTTATTTTAAAGGGGCCTGACTAAAAAGTAAAATGAAGGCACTGAGAATTGCATAAAATTCATTTCGGCGCCATCATCCACCCGGGAGGGGGTACTCTTTTTAGGCAGCCCCTATTCGGGTTCCTGATGGAATCGTATAGTCTTTTAAACGATCCTCAAGAGGGGGTATTTTTGATATACGCTCCTCTTATCTGAAAATAAGGTTTGTTTTATAAATATCGTTCTTTCAGGATCTGTAGGTGGTGTAATTCATGACCAGCCATAATATACAGGATGGTTCTTACCGAAATAGGATTACCTGCAGAAATTCCTTTGATCGCACCTTGCTCCTCAGTCAGGTTACGGACCAGGTAGTAATTTGCTGTGCGGACTAATTTCATTTCTTCAGCAAGATCCTTAATCGTTCTTTCAATTGCCTGGGAAGTGGCTACATAATCATCCTGATCAAAACCAGGTAAGCCCTGTTGCTCACCCCTGATAAAGGCAAGCAGGCGATATCCAAAGATTCTTTCCGTATCTATAATGTGCCCTATTACTTCCCTGATGGTCCATTTTCCTGGTGCATAGGCATAGTTTCCCTTCTCTTCCGGGATGCTGGTGTAAAAGTCATATCCCTTGTCTTTGAGTTCCAGGATTAGCTGTTGTACAGGGGCATCTCCTACCTGTTTAATATAGTTCATCTGTTGTTCAACGTATTCTCCTGGTTGTGGTTTGGTTGTTATCATGGCGGTAATTTTACCCTAATAATACAAAATAATCACCCTTAAAAATGCAAAATCCCCGCTATTCTGCAGCGCAGACCCTTTCGAAAAAAAAGTATTACATTTCAGATTATCTTGATATTGCTATGAAATGGGGACAATTGGAATTACGTATTCGTTAATCATTTTCGTCTCGTTAAAAGGCATCAGAGACGAAGCCTGCTTTCACCGCTATCCAGCATCATTATACTCATCCTGGTGCGGGGCATATGCTTTATTTACATGGAGACCAGGCATCCACATTTACAGGCCTATTGCGAAAGTTCAAATAATTCTATGAAGAGAGTACTGAAGATCATCTTATTTACCATCCTTACACCTATTGCACTCCTTGCACTATACCTGTTTGCTGCCTGGGGCCTATCCAGGATTACAGTATCTGCCGAACCATCAGGGGATAACAATATTCCAATGTACATCCTTACTAATGGGGTGCATACTGATTTGGTAGTGCCGGTCAGGAGCGCCCAGATCGACTGGAGCAAAAGTGTATTATTCGAAAATACGATCGGGAGGGATACTGCCGCCCAATGGATCGCTTTTGGCTGGGGAGACAAGGGCTTTTACCTGGAAACGCCGACCTGGGCAGACCTGAAGTTCAGCACGGCTTTTAAAGCTGCTACAGGGCTAAGTACAGCCGCCATTCATGCGACTTATTACCGCAATCTCCGCGAAGGCAATGATTGTATTCGTACCAGTATTGACAGCGCTAAATATGCGCGCCTGATAGCATATATACAGGAGAGTTTTAGGAGGGATGCCAATGGACAGATCCTACACATCGTCACAAATGCCAACTATGGCCGGAGTGATGCCTTTTATGAAGCGAAAGGCAGTTACAGTCTTTTTCATACCTGCAATACCTGGGCAAACAACGGCCTCAAAGCATGTGGACAACGTGCCTGCCTCTGGACGCCTTTTGATAAAGGTATCTTTTATCAATACGGGAAATAACCGGTTGTGTTGACGCTTGAATGATTTATTAATCCTAAAAAGAAATTCCTTATAATCTTACAGCATAGTATATGGCTTGATAATAGAGATCAGCTTCTGCGTGCGCAACTCCCTGGCATTTTTTCTTAAATGATAAACGGTGTCATAATACTCGCTGTCATCATACACGAAATCTTCCGGCGCGTTAATAACGGGTATTTGCAGGTTAGTCGCCAGGTCGTTCTGGTATCTTTTAATCACAGCTTTGTTAATCGTATAAGCGTTCCTGGAATAGGTGGGGAATACGAAATAGAGATGTATGCCATTCTCTTTGGCATATTGCGCCAGTGCGTTTATTTTCTGAATACCATCCCAGTACCTGTATTCAAAAGCTTTTTTGTCTTTAATAGTAGCAGGCGCAGGGCGATTCAGGTGTGCCACCACATCCCCATATTCGTTAAATGAAGTGATGGACGCAATCGTCGTTTCTTTTTTAGCACCAAACATTTTCTTAGACAGCTTGTCAAACAACACATCCTTGTTAGTCTTCATCTGCTCGATAATGCCATCCACAAAGATGGGAAAATCATTAATAGCAAGATTTTTCAGGTAGTGCTTTGCCTCGGGATAACTATCAGCCGCTTCTTCATCCAGTTTATAACGACCCTCATCCAGGTAGTATTCCGGGGAAAGGAAAATGTAATCACCTTTTCGTGCACTGTGCTTCAGTTCTGACAACATGAAGTCTAAGCCTAAACCGGCATGGATAGCAAGATTGGTAACGGGTAATTTGATAGAATCTTCAATTTCCCGGCTGTCAATACCATAGGCGACATTGGAACCTCCGGCAAACATGACCCTTGGGCCTTTAAAGCTATTGAGCCTTTCATGTTTTAAACGGATGGCACTCACAAAATTGCCTTCTGCTGACTTTGCATAATTAGCACTTAGCAAAGCCACCAGGCCGCCAAGGATGACTGAAAATATGATAACGCTGACAAGAAACTTTTTCATACTAAAACTGGAAATAAATGAACTGTTGAGGAGAACCTTTGAATATGACAATCGCAAAGATGATCATGAAATAGAAGGACCATCTTACTGGCCTTGGTATTTGTACAGTCATGCCTGCAATAGCATATGGTTGTTCTCTCCCCATCCATTCAATGACAAGAAATATGGCAATGATCACTAACTGTGTTTTTGGAAAAACCTCTGGAGTGCTCAGCAGGGTTTTACTAAACATCCCTTTTATGTAATGAAATGCATAACCGAGACTTTCTGCCCTGAAAAAGATCCAGGCAAATGTGACCTGTGCAAAAGTGATGAGCATCGCGGTCAGTTCTCTGAAAGAGGGAAGCGTTTGCCCTTTGGCAACGATCTCTATATTATTCCTGTTCCTGTTAAATAGTAGTAATGGTAAAAAATATACTGCATTCAATCCTCCCCAGAAAATAAAGGTCCAGTTGGCACCATGCCAGAATCCGCTGAGCAGGAAGATGATAAAGGTATTGCGTACGGCTTGCAGCTTGCCGCCCCGGCTTCCTCCCAGGGGAATGTATACATAATCCTTAAACCAGGAAGAAAGGGAGATATGCCATCTTCTCCAGAATTCAGCAATATCCCGCGAAAAGTATGGATAGTTAAAGTTCTTTAAGAGCTCAAAGCCCAGTAAGCGGGCGGTACCCAATGCAATGTCAGAATAACCGGAGAAATCGCCATAGATCTGGAAGGCAAAGAGGATAGCGCCCAGTACCCGTGTACTTGCATGGAGGTTCGCATTGGAAGAGAAAATTTCATTGGCATACATTGCACTCACATCTGCAATCACAATCTTCTTAAAAAGCCCCCATAGAATTTGTCTTAAGCCATCGCTGGCCTTTTCGAAAGTAAACGTCCTGGGTTGCTGTACCTGTGGCAGCAGATGCGAGGCCCTTTCAATAGGACCTGCTACCAGCAGGGGAAAGAAGCTCACAAACACCGAGTAATCAATCAGGTTCCTGGTAGGTGCACTTCTTCCTTTATAGATATCAATGACGTATGAAAGCCCATGGAAAGTATAAAACGAAATACCTACAGGAAGGATGATCCTGAGCGTCCATACGTTTGCCTGCAAACCAAAATTGAGGAGCATATCCGCAAAGGACTGCACAAAGAAATTATAGTATTTGAAGAAGAGCAGGAAGCCGAGATTAATGGTGATACTGGTGATCAGCCATAACTTTTTCGAGCGGGGAGTAGTGGCTTCACTGATTTTGATACCACTGTAAAAGTCCAGTAATATCGAAAAAGATAGCAGGAAAAGAAAACGATAATCCCAGCAGCCATAAAAGAAGAGGCTGGCAAATAAGATGATTATGTTCTGTAGCCTGGTATTTCCCTTTCCTGCGAACCAATAAAGGAAAAATACTATTGGAAGAAAGATTGCAAACTCTAAGGAGTTAAATAGCATAACAACGCAATATAGAAATGGTTTGATTTGGGTAGTGTCCGAAAGGAAATTATGTAATTAAGTTGGCATCCTATTTATTTAAGAAAAATTGTACTTGATTAAGTAGTGGCCGGTATTTGTTTAGCACTGCATGAATTATTTATTATAGTATCCTATTGTATCTTTGTGCCATGGATACGTTCAACCTGCCAATGGACCTGGTACCGGAAAATGACAATGTGCATATCGTCGCTTATCAGTCTTCAGCGAATGTGGTGAAGAATAAGATCACGATGCATTCGAATCTCTTTAGTTTTCTGCTGGAAGGGGTAAAAACGACCTTTTATGCGGATAAGAGCGCGCAGATTGATCCATCTCAGTTTGTGCTGCTATCTTGTGGTAATTGCATCATGAGCGAGAAAAATGCACCCGAAAATGGCATTTACCGCAGTGTCCTTCTTTTCTTCGACAACAAGATCCTCTCTGACTTCTTTATCAGGTATCCAGGTCTACCACAAGTCCACCTTGAACAGGGCGCTGCTATACCGGAACAAGCTTTTATCACTTTTCACCTGGATCCTTTTTTACGCAACTTCCTGCATTCCCTGGAACTGATGCTGGCAGGCGGCCGGCCTATATCAAGGGCGATGCGGGTACTGAAATTCGAAGAACTGATGCTGTATATGGTGGACAAATATCCGCAGCAGGTACTCAGTCTCCGCACTGCCAACAGGGAGGAATACGATTTTCGTCAGGCGGTGGAGGCGCATATAGAGAACAATATCACCATCGATGAACTGGCATTCCTTTGTAATATGAGTACCTCTACTTTCAAGCGCCGTTTTGCGAAGGTCTATGGCATAGCACCGAGTAAATGGTATTTACAGAAGAGAATGGAAATGGCGGCAACCTTATTATTGAATAACCGCGAGAAACCCAGTGATGTATACCATAAAGTAGGTTACGAGAATCATTCCAGCTTTAGTCAATCCTTTAAACAGGTTTTTGGTTTAACTCCCAGTGAATACCAGCAACAGAAAATGACCGCCTGGCAATAAGTTCTGAGCTGTTAGCTATAAACCTGCTCTCCTGGCTCCCCTAACTTTGTATCAACAAACAAATACGAGGAACTATGAAGAAATTAAGCACCTTATTAGTATTGGCTATTTTCGCCATCCAGGCGCAGGCACAGACCTTTACCTTAAAGAGTAGTGACCTGGGGGGGCAGTTTTCTAACAAACAGTATTTCAATGGCATGGGCTATACAGGTGAAAACCAGTCTCCGGCACTGTCATGGGAGAATGCACCTGCTGGTACCAAGGCTTTTGCAGTAACCATGTATGATTTTGATGCGCCAACAGGTAGTGGGTTCTGGCATTGGGTGGTTTATAATATTCCTGCAGATGTAAAGGAGATCAAAGCAGGTGCGGGTAATCCTGCAAAACAATTATTGCCGGCTGGTACAGTGCAGGGAATGACGGATTTTGGTCAGCCAGGTTATGGTGGTCCTGCACCTGTTCCGGGTTTGCCACATATGTACCTGATTACCGTGTATGCATTAAAGAGCCCCCTGACATTGGACAAAGGTGCGACAGCAGCGTATGTTGGGTTTAATTTAAATATGACCATGCTGGGTAAAGCATCTATTGTAGCTTACGCACAGCACCCATAAAAAATGGATTTCCTGCTTCAACAAAAAATCCTTTTGCTTTCTGCAAAAGGATTTTTTGTTACTATTGAATAGATGTCTTTTTTTGATTCATTTTCTGTACCCAATCCGTTGCGTAAATCACCTGGCCATCATCCGCCAGCCTTTTCATCAACCCTTTCACAAAGCCCTGCACCTTCGCCGGCAATTCATAAAACTCCACATCCACATCTGTCGTCCTGCCGCCATCAAACTCTGAATTCTGATGCCTGATTGCTACCTTCTTCCCCTTATAATACACCAGGATCTTCATGCGTCCATCACTCTTCCCATTTGCCGCCGAACTCCCATACACCAACACAGGATCCACCTCTCCATCTCCATCCAGGTCTTTGATCGTTACATACTTCGTATAGAACCATATACTCTCCTCATATTGCGTAGTCAGTATATGATCATTCATCTCCCATTGCTTCACAAACTGCCCGTTCTCATATTTCAAATTCACTCCTCTTATCTTCGAGTGCAAACTATCGTCGTCACCCATCCCATCAAAACTCTCGCAAATCGGCAGATAATAACTCCCGTTCTTATCTGCAAAACTATACACCAACCTTATCTGAGACTTGAATCCCAGCTGCTGCTGTACATCCTCCGGAAACAATTTCTCCATCTCCTCTCTCAGCAAAATCTTTGTTTGGCTATGCCCATTTATACAAAAAACCAGGGCAAACAATGTAGTAATAATATGCTTCATGCCCTAAATATACAACAGAATCACTTTGCTCTTTCCTGTTCCTGGTCAGCAGTATTATCACTATGATTCCGTTTACGTGCAAACGTTTCTCTGCCAAAGCGATAGGTAAAAGCTAAGCCTATTTTTTGAGAATCAAAGATCCCCCTATGTGTATAGTAACTATCTTTCACCCCCTCAGAATGATCGTTTTGTCCGGCTGAATGGAAGATGTCTTCGGCATTCAATTTCAGGGTAGCCTGGTTATTCCAGAATTTCTTCTGAATACCTGCGTACATAATATACCTTGGGTTAATTACATCCTGTCCGTTTACATTCCTGCCTGAATAATCACCACTTGCCTCTGCACTCCATCCGTGTGATAAATTAAACTGGTTGTACAATCGTACCCTGGCTGAGTATGTGCCGTAATTCATAGGGGCAGCATAGGCCTGTCCATTCAGTTTCATACCACCAGCCATGATATTCACATTCAGATCCCACCATTTAGCAGGGTGCAGGCTGAGGTTCAACAGTACCATAGCGATGTATCCTTTGGCCACATTCTGAGGTTTGGAAATGTAAATATTGTCTACCACATCACTCAGTGTAAAGATGATATCCTTGAACCAGTTGTATTGTACACCCAGGCCCAGCCATTGCTTGTACTGATACTTTAATTCAGTTCTGTAATTCGTTTGTGGACGTAAGTTAGGATTACCTGTTGCATAAGTATAACTATTCTCAAAGGCGACAAATGGATTTAATTGTTGATAATTGGGCCTGTTCACTCTTCTGCCAAGATTCCAGCTCAGGGTATGATTGCCTGCGCTATCCAGTTTATAACTGATGAATACAGTAGGGAATGCCTGTGTATAACTCCGATGAAAGAGGGAAGGCGCAATGGCAGTATTACCCGGTTGTTTGCCCCTAAGGTTGGTATTTTCTATTCTCAATCCTGCCTGTGCGCCCCAGCGTTTCCATTGCTTTCTGGCATTGATATAGGCCGCATTAATGTTCTCATCATAAATGAAGTGATTGGAATTACTATCCACCTGCATGATCTTTTCATTCAAATACCGGGAATCGTAATTATTCTTTACAAAACTGGATTTTACACCTGCCTCGATACCAATGGGGTGCACGTAATCTGCCTTGGCCGCGAAGATCTTCATGTCGGAAAGTAAATTGTAATGAAAGAAATAACTGTCATTATTCAGGTCCTGGAGATCATGGTTATTATAAGTAATATAACTGGCATCAGCAGAGAGTTCATGTCCTTTATCATTGAAGCGGTGCAGGAAATTCATATTACTGCTGAAGTTTTTCCAGGAGGCATCGCTATAGGTAAAGCCTGTACTGCTGCTGTCAGTATTGGTTTTACTGGTATAATCCCTGGTATAAATACTTGGTCTTTGCTGTCCGTTTATCTCAAAGCCGATCACTGTTTTAGCACTCACATTATAGTCCATTCCCAGTCTAAGGCCTTTGGTATTGGACCTGCCTCTTATATGCGAAACGAGATATACATCCAGGTCATTGGTAAAATATTTCCTGTTGGTTTTATCTTCGTCATAAGAAGCATCCCTGCTATAGCTCAGGCTACCAAACCAGTTCATCTTTTTATAATTGTAATTAAGGTTGATGTTGTCGTAGGTTCTTGCATAGATCCCCTGGTTAGCGCTCAGGGAAATATTGCCGGTAAGGCCCAGGATGGTACTTTTCTTTAATCTTAGATTAATGACAGCACCACCACCCGCATCGTATTTAGCGGGAGGGGCATCCATCAGTTCTATTTTGTCGAGGGTGCTGCCGGGTAGGCCTTTCAGGTAGTTAGCCAGATCCTGGCCAGACATATAGGTGGTCCTGCCATTGATTAACACCAATACACCTTTGCCGTTCAGGTTGATGTTGCCATTTTGGTCTACAGTTACGCCGGGTGTTTTATTCAGCACTTCCAGGGTATTACTGCTGGCAGCGCTGATCATAGCATCCACATTTACAACGGTTCTGTCGATATTCTGTTCCAGCAAAGGTTTTTTACTGGTTACCTCAATGGCTTTAAGCTGTACCTGTTTAGGTTTGGTGGTATCCTGTCCATATACCTGGACGAAGGAGAGAAGGGTGATAAAGATGGCGAATGTGGGTCTCATTACTGTGTGATTTTTAGCAAAGATTGTCTGGTAGCGGAGGGAATGGAAATTTTAGTGATGTAAATGGTCATATCCGTGACGAAAACCTTATTTTCAGGGTTCGTCAGTCATTTTCACAGGTTCGTCATTATAAGGTGGCAGATTGGGCGTTCTTACTCATATTTGTACCCTAGAAACACAATTGATATGAAAACGGTGGGTAATCTGAAAATACATTTGACAGCCAGCACGATTGCAGGAATAGTGCTATTCATTGTAATCAGGCAATATGTACATTCGTTCACGACCATGGATGATGAGGAAATTGCTTTTGCGATGACGGTAGGATTCCTGGGGGCTGTATATACTGGCCGTTTCCTTTCCTTATTATTCATCGATGGAAGAAGGCATGTATCCTGGATGACCCTGTTCACCATCTCACTGGTCTTTTTAGTGGCCACCTGTTTCTCTTTTCTTTTTATAGGCAAGGCGATTCAGCGACAGGATTTCTTCCACGATTTCCTGTTCCCGCTGGCATTCCTGACCATGAGTCTGACCCTGGGTATGCTTATCAAACTATATCGTACCCGGATCTATACACACCTGCTGGAGGCCCGGATCCTGGCCGCCAATAGCCAGAGTGAACTGCAAAACCTGCAATCCCAGTTAAGTCCGCATTTCCTGTTCAATACGCTCAATAACATGTATGGGCTGAGTATCACTTCACCGGATAAGGTGCCTGCCCTGCTGCTGCAATTATCCGATCTGCTGCGCTACTCTGTATATGATGCCAAGGAAATGTTTGTACCTTTAAAGGAGGAGCTGAATTACATCAATAACTACATGGAGTTTGAGAAGATCAGGATAGGCGAGCGCCTGCACCTGAATACCATGATAGAACCTTTTGAAGATGTAGGGGAAATGATCGCACCAATGCTCCTGATCGTATTTATAGAAAATGCATTCAAGCATTCTAAAAATACTACCAGCGAAAAGATCTATATAGAGATCATGATCAGGCGCTGGAGCGATACCATCCTCTTCTCAGTAAAAAACTCTAAGGGAGAAACACCCCATGAACGCAGTGGAGGCCTTGGACTGGAGAATGTAAGGAAGCGCTTATCTTTGCTGTACCCTGATCAGTATGACCTGAACATTCAGGAGGAGGATAAATATTTCATGGTACAGCTACAGTTAAAAATAAAGCATGATGAGAAAGATCAATTGCCTGATAGTAGATGATGAGCCGATAGCCCGGCAGATCATACAAACGTATTGTAGTCATTTCCCTGATCTGCATGTCGTGGCTTCCTGCGGGAATGCACTGGAAGCAAAGGCGATTGCCCAGCAGGAAGATATTGAGTTGATCTTTCTCGATATTAATATGCCGGTATTGAATGGACTGGCATTCCTGAGAACCCTGAAGTACCAGCCACAGGTAATTTTCACCACTGCTTATAAAGAATATGCAGTAGAAGCCTTTGAGCTGAATGCAACGGATTACCTCCTGAAACCTTTCTCACTGGAAAGGTTTATTGTAGCGGTGGATAAAGCGATGGAGAAACTGACATCACCTGATTTTACAGTAAGTAAGAAAGAGAATTTCATCTTTATAAAAGCAGATGGAAAGATCTATAAAATCCTCTACGAAGATATTTACTATGCGGAAGCCAGTGGCAACTATACGAAGATCGTCACAAAGCAGCGGACCATTCTGCCTACCATCACGTTCTCTGGTTTTGAAGAGTTATTACCCACTCATTTATTTATCAGGGTGCATCGTTCATTTATCATCAATAAAGGCAGCATTACACATATAGAAGGTAACAGGGCTTTTATCAATAGCACCGAGATCCCTATTGGCAGCAATTACAAAGAGCACTTTTTGAAACAACTGGGATTGTAATATGCCTGGTGATAATCACCTAAGGCCCTGGATGTACTTTCTGGAAATCATTTCATAATTACTATTTATGTATTGATTATCAGCTGGAAATACCTATTTGTGAAATAAGTTCTAGTAAAAGAATACCAGTTCACCACCCTGCATGATTTGTTCATAAGTAATGGCATGTCCTTTTAATTCTTTTCCGTTAAAAAGCATGCTCCTCCTGTTGCCTTTGCGAATAGCTTTCAACTGGAATTTTTTATTGTCAGGCAATAAAATAGTAACACGCTCAAAAATAGGTGTGCACAACTCATAATTATTACTCACCGGGTCTACAGGATAAAAACCCATTGCAGCAAACATATACCAGGCAGACATCTGGCCCGCATCATCATTCCCACTCAAACCGCCCGGGCCATCAGCATATTCTTCTGCCAGGATTTTATGTACGACCTGTGTCGTCTTTTCAGGACTAGCAGTGAAATTGTACATAAAAGGGATCTGATGCCCTGGTTCATTACCATGCCAGTATTCATCCTTAGCAAACAGGCTATCCAATGCCATTTTAAGATTGATCTTTTTCGCCAGGCCAGTTACATCCTGTGGTACATAGAATGTGTATTGTCTGGGTGTACCTTCAGTGATATAAGGTTCTTTCTTATCCCCATTGAAAGGTGAATACCAGCTACCATCTGCATATTTACCCCTGGCCATACCCATGTTGGGATCAATGACATTATTATAGTTCTGAGCGCGTTTTGCCAGGATGTTGTAATCATCTGTTTTACCCAAAGCCTGGGCTACGGTAGACAATGCATAGTCATCATACGCATATTCCAGGGTCCGGCTTACCTGTTCTTTTTTATGAAAGGCCATGGGCACACTATCTTCCATCGGAATGTATCCATATTTCATATAAGTATCCAGGGATCTTCTGCCTTTCCCATTCTTATAATCAGCACCTGCAGACATTTCAAAAGCATTCTTGCGCATCAGTGTATAAGCTGCATTCACATCATAATCTTTGATCCCTTTGTTAAATGCCGATGCAATAAAGGCGGTCGCGTGATCGCCGATCATGGCAGCGGTATAACTATTCCAGCAGGGGAAAATCGGTAACCATCCGCCTTGCTGTCCTTTTAATACTAAGGAGTTGGCTAAGTCATTCACCAGTTTGGGTTGTAGTATTTCAAACAGCGGCAACTGTGCCCTGTAAATATCCCACATGGAATAATCATCGTAATAATTGCCTTTGCTGATCTTTTCATTCTGATAATCGCCTGCAAAGCGTGGATAACTGCCATCTACATCATTGAACAATCGGGGATGCTGCATGGCGTGATAGAAAGCAGTATAGAAAATGCGTTTATCTATTTCTTTCTGTGTTTGTACCTGTATCTGGTTCAGGGCTGTATTCCACACAGCTTCGTTCTTTGCTTTCAGGGCATCAAAATCCCATTCGGGTATTTCAGCTTCCAGGTTTTTACGGGCATTGTCAATGCTGGTAAAAGAAGTGCCGATCCGCACTCTCACCTTTTCGCCTTTTTGCAGGTAGAAAGCGGCATAACCCGGTTTAGCAACAGTGGCCATGGTTTCAATCTGCATCACAAAATAACCGCAGAATCCTGCCGGTTCACCCCATCCCTGGTAAATACGATGTACAGGATTGTAACCTGAAATTTCGCGTCTGTAGGAATGAATATTCACCACGCCTTCTTTTCTGTCACTATTTGGCGTCAGTAACAGGTAGAGGCTATCCGTTTTCTCCATGGAGAACTGGATCATACTACACCTGGCAGTGGCGGTGATTTCGGTAGTCACACCGGGGAGCGTCAGTTTATAATAAGCAGGTGTACTGATTTCTTTGTCGTGGGAGAAAGGAGTAGCATATTCGGCGGTAAAATGCCCTACGATAGGCATAATGGTAAAACTGCCATAGTCCTGCGTACAGGAACCACTTAGCCAGTGAGTACCTCTAAAACCGGTCAGGAGGCTGTCTTTGTAAGTATAGGGAGGAAAACATTTGTTTTCTGTAGTGTTTGTTTGAGGCGTCCATTGCGTCATACCAAAAGGCAGGCCTACAGCCGGAATGGTGTTGGCATAGGATTCAGTGCCGCTGCCATGTTTTCGGGAAGAAGCCGTTGTGCTGGCTGCCGTGCCGGAAAGTGGCTGAACATAACGAAGGAGATCTGATGTTTGTGCATTCACGTTCCCTTGGAACAGGCAGACAATAGCCGTTATTGATACAAATAAGCGCATGGACACAAGTATAAAAAATAATTATGTCATTTTCTCGCGTTGTTTGCTAAATTTGAGATGGCTTTAGGGGTGTTCCTGCTATGGAACTGAGAATTACTCTTTGAACCTGATCCGGTTAGTACCGGCGTAGGGAAAAGCAGCAGCTTAGCGCATGCGTACTCCTGGCCATTATACTATAAAATCTATATGGCATTATGAAGGAGTTTATCAGGGAACAGATTTTGACTGTTCGGAAACAATCCCCGCTGGTTCACAGTATCACAAATTATGTAGTCATGAATAATACTGCCAATGCTTTGCTGGCAGTAGGTGCATCCCCCATTATGGCCCATGCCCATTCGGAAATGGCAGATATGGTGAAGATCGTAGGTGCACTCGTGATCAACATCGGTACCCTGGATGAATACTGGGTAAAGAGTATGGAACTCGCTATCGGACAAGCCAATACCCTGGGCAAACCCTGGATCCTGGACCCTGTTGGGGCAGGTGCTACGCCTTACAGGGATGAAGTATTAAAACAATTACTGGAACTGAAACCCACCATTATCCGGGGCAATGCCTCCGAGATCATGGCCCTGGCCCGTAAGAATGCAGGTCCGACCAAAGGTGTGGACAGCACGGAAGAAAGTGCAGCTGCTGTAGAAGCTGCCCGCTACCTGCAACAGGAATTCGGAAGTGTGGTATGTGTATCAGGAGCGGTAGATATCATTGTAGGTAAAGACACCACTATTTTATTATCAAACGGACACCCGCTGATGGCGAAAGTGACGGGTATGGGGTGTACAGCAACCGCACTCATTGGGGCTTTTGCAGCTGCAAATCCTACAGATCCTTTCTGTGCCACGGTTTCAGCTATGGCTCTCCTGGGTATAGCCGGGGAGAAAGCCGCAAAGCTATCCAATGGCCCGGGCAGCATGCAGGTAAACATCCTGGATCAGTTATATCAACTCACAGATGAAGCGGTGGCTTCACTCATAAAACTGGAAGAAACCCATGTTTAACCGCAGATTATACCTGGTGATCAGCGAGGAATCCTGTAAGGGCAGAGACCTGGTCACCGTGGCGAAAGCCGCTGTAAAGGGAGGCGTAGATCTGATCCAGTTACGGGAAAAGCAATTGGATAACCCGGCATTTTTAGAGCGTGCATTGCGCCTGAAAGAGGCACTTGTAGCATCCAGGGTACCTTTGATCATCAATGACAATTTATGGGTAGCACAGCAATGTTGTGCTGCGGGCATCCATGTAGGCAACAGTGATATACCACCACTGAGCATCAGGGTGCAATGGCCATCCTGCGGTATATTAGGCTATTCCATCGAATATGAAAAGCAGATATATACAGCAGAAGCCAGGGCTTCAGATTACCTGGCGCTGAGCCCGATTTTTGCTACACCCACCAAAACAGATACGGTGACAGAATGGAAACTGGAAGGCATCAGCAAGATCCGTGCATTGACGGATAAGCCACTGGTAGCCATTGGGGCTATTCATGAAGGCAATGCTGCAGATGTGATCAAAGCAGGGGCTGATTGTCTGGCCATTGTATCTGCTATTTGCGGGGCCGCAGATCCTGAAAAAGCAGCAGCTGCTATTCGTCTTCAAATAGAAAAAGCATTATGACAAAATATATAAGTGTGTTAACCATCGCTGGTTCTGATAGCGGGGGAGGGGCAGGCATCCAGGCAGATCTCAAAACCTTTTCTGCCCTGGGTTGCTTTGGCACATCGGCGATTACAGCAATCACAGTACAGAATACATTGGGGGTGAGTGGTATTCATAGTATTCCCCCGGATATTGTGGCAGGGCAGATCCGTGCAGTGATGGACGATATACAGCCTTCCGCAATTAAGATAGGGATGATTCATTCTCCTGAACTGGCCTTGGCAATCGCGGAGACTTTAAAAAGTTATCCGGATCTTCCCGTGGTACTCGATCCTGTTATGGTAGCTACAAGCGGAGATCGCCTGATAGAATCGGAAACTATTGCCATCCTGAAAGAGCAATTATTCCCGCTCGTATCACTGGTTACGCCTAATCTTGACGAAGCTGCTATCCTGGCAAACATACCTTTGCATAATCTTTCTGATATGCACAAAGCAGCAGATATTATCCTGCAGACGGGTTGTAATGCGGTGTTGGTAAAAGGAGGACATCTGGCGGGAAGAGAACTTTTTGATGTATACAAAGACCAGCAGAACAATGTACAGATCATATCCAGTCAGTATATAGATACAGAGAATACACATGGCACTGGTTGTACCTTGTCTGCGGCTATTGCGGCATATTTGGCAAGGGGAGAGAAATTAGGAACGGCGATTGATAAGGCCAGTCAATATATCCATACGGCAATTGCTGCAGGGCAGCATGTACAAACAGGAAAGGGCCATGGTCCTCTGAATCATTTTTTTGCACCGGAAAAATTAATCACGCATGAGATGGAGTGAAAGAGCCTGGCAGCGAACTGCCCATATTTATGATACGATCATCACGATGCCGTTTATCAAAGAACTGGTAGATGGTACATTGCCCATAGAGAAATTCAAGTTTTATATATCGCAGGATGCATTGTACCTCGAACAATTCGGGCGTGCATTGTCGCTGATTGCAGCAAGAGCGTATACAGTAGAGCAGGTATTGCAGTATACCCGTTTTGCAGAAGGCGCTATTGTAGTGGAGAATGCCTTACATGCTGCTTACTTTAGGCAATACGATATAACAGAAAAGGTGAGTGTTTCTCCTTCCTGTCATCATTATACTGGTTTCTTACTGAGCACTTGTGCATTGGCGCCGGTAGAAGTAGCCATGGCAGCAGTACTGCCTTGTTTCTGGATTTATAAGAAAGTAGGGGATTATATTTATGCGCAGCAAACGGCGGCAGATCATCCTTATCGGAACTGGATAGATACTTATGCTGGAGAGGCCTTTGGTGAGCTGGTAAAAAAGGCGATAGACTTTTGTGATGCTGTGGCTACACCTGCGCAGGAGGAGGCGATGCATGCGGCCTATGAGAAAGCCTGCAGGCTGGAGTTTATGTTTTGGGATAGCGCATACAGGCAGGAAAAATGGACTGTTTAGATAGCATATTAATTTGATTTTCATAAAACCGGCCATGGGCCTGTTCTGAATCTTATTGCTGTGTTTTGCTGCAGTAGGATTCGGGTGATTTTTTGTTCATCCAAAATGAAACACGATCATTGCATTAAGTAGTTGGTAGTCCTAATTTTTTCGCTATCTTGAGCGCATGACGCAACAACAAAATCCACGGAAATCTATCGTAATATTCCTGCTGATCACCTTTGCCATTAGTGCTATCTTTTATGCATTTATTATTCATACGGCAAAAATCATGGGTGGCAGAGGTGCATTTGTCACCGGTATGATGTGGAGCCCTGCATTAGGAGCTTTCCTTACTTCACTCATTATTAAAAGACCCATTAGTGCGCTGGCCTGGAAATGGGGAGAGTCCCGTTACCAGCTATGGAGTTACCTGGTACCCTTGTTTTATAGCCTTGCTGCTTACTTAATTATCTGGACGGTAGGATGGGGTACATTCTATGACCGGGAATTTGTAGGAGGTGTAGCCAAATCATTTGGGCTGGAAAAGTTACCCGATGGTTTTGTGATAGCCTTGTATATTCTATTGACAGCGAGCATCGGTATGGTGAGGAGTATGTCTACCGCATTGGGAGAAGAAATAGGCTGGCGGGGCTTCCTCGCTCCTGAGATGTACAAGATCCTGGGCTATACTAAGACGGCATTTATAGTAGGTTGTATTTGGGCACTCTGGCATTTACCTATCCTGCTTTTCGCGGATTATAATAGTGGTACTCCTGCATGGTATGGGTTTTCCTGCTTTTCAATACTGGTGATCAGCGGCAGTTTTATCTTCACCTGGTTTCGTCTGAAATCCGGGAGTCTATGGACGGCGGTGATTTTACATGCCAGCCATAACCTTTTTATTCAGGCCATATTTACCCCACTTACGCTGACATCAGAGAAAACTAAATACTTCTATGATGAATTTGGAATAGTAATTCCTATCTTGAGCATGTTGGTAGCTATTTATCTCTGGACAAGGAGAGGAGAGCTGCCGGCGCCAAAATAAGAACAGCTACATGAATGCATCTACGCGGCCCTTTGTATTATCAGGCGGGGGAGCCAGGGGCTATGCTCACCTGGGAGTACTGAAAGCTTTTGCCGAACACCAAATTACACCATCTGCTATTGCTGCTACAAGTGCCGGTTCTATAGCGGCTGCTTTTATCTGTGACGGGTATACGACAGATGAGGTGAGGGAGATATTCCAGCACAACAAGATCGGGCTTTCAATGGAGTGGCGTAACTGGCGTACAGGTTTGCTCTCGCTGAAAACGGTAGAGAAGGTGTTGACGCAAACCCTGCGGCACAAGAACTTTGAAGATTTAACAACGCCTTTATATATAGCGGCTACCGACTTCAACAGCGGTAAGCAGATGATCTTTGACAAGGGGTCTATCATCCCTGCCGTCTTAGCGGCATCTTCTATTCCTTTATTGTTTCAGCCAATTGTGATAGATGGGATCCCTTATGTAGATGGGGGATTGACGGGCAATCTGCCGGCAGAACCTTTGCTGGAAAAATATGTGGATATCATAGGAGTACATGTGAATCCGCTGACAGAATATCATCCTGAAAATGGTTATCTGGCTAATATAGATCGTACCTTACACCTGGCCATCCGGGAACCGGTGTTGAAAAATAAAGCACATTGTAAGGAGTTCATAGAACCAGCAGGTTTGGGCAAATTTGGGATGTTTGATTTTAAGCACTTTGACGATATTTATAACATTGGCCTGGAGTATACCCGTCAACTAATGCAACAGAAATAAATCTAAAAGGATCTTCCTTCCTGGTACAGGTTCTGTACGGATGATTTTTAAAACTTTAGCCTGCCAGGCATCTCTAAAACAGGATTTTCCACCCTCGCCACTGCATTGTATCCTAAAAAAAAATGAGCACTTTTTCCGCAATAACACGTACCTTATTGCTGATTTATGAATACGGATTATACTATCAACCCGTTAGGCGATCATTCCCTGATCATAGAATGGTCACAGGAGATCTCAGCTGCGGTTCACGACAAGGTCATGAACGTGTATAATCACCTGATTACCATGCAGCTGCCATACATTCTTGATATCATTCCTGCTTACGCCTCTCTTACAATCGTATATGATATACTGTTAGTACGCCGTGAACAAAATAGTAATGCTTTTACGACCATTCAGTCATTAATAGCACCGGCACTGACAGCACCGCTTGTACACAGAGAACAGCACATTCGTCATTTAGAGATTCCTGTTTGCTATGATCCATCCTTAGGTCTGGATCTGGCTGCAATGGCGGCTCAGAAAGGCATCAGCGAAGCAGACATCATCGACCTGCACACTTCACAAACATATACCGTCTACATGCTGGGTTTCCTCCCGGGTTTCCCTTATATGGGCAAGGTAGACGATCGCCTGGCTACGCCAAGGCAAAAAAAGCCCCGCGTAAACATTTCGGCGGGCAGTGTCGGCATTGCCGGGGGGCAAACCGGCATCTACCCATTATCATCTCCAGGGGGCTGGAACATCATCGGACGAACACCTGTGAAAATGTTTGACGCATCACTGGATTCCCCCTGCTATTGTCATCCCGGCGATGAGGTTAAATTCATACCTATCTCGCTGCGTGAATTCCATAAAATGATATAAATGATACAGGTTATCCAACAGGGCTTACTGGATACAATACAGGATGGGGGCAGATATGGCTACCAGCATCTGGGCATAAACCCGGGTGGTGCCATGGACAGGGCTGCTATGTATGTGGCCAACATTCTCGTAGGCAACGATCCGGAAGCTGCTGTTATAGAGTTACATTTTCCTGCAGCTGTTTTGCTTTTTGAAGAAGATACACTGATCGCACTCTCGGGTGGCGATTTTGGAGCCATGGTGAATGAACAGCCACTGGATATCAATCAACCTATCTGGATTTCCCAGTTATCGATCCTCCGATTTACAAAACCAGTCTCTGGCGCACGTTGCTATATTGCCATCAGGGGTGGATTGAATAATGCACCCTGGCTAGGTAGTCATAGTACCCATCTCAAAGCGGGTGCCGGTGGCTTTGAAGGCCGTAAACTACAAAAGAATGACCGCATACCGGTCAATCATGTAGATGAAGATATCGACAAGGCATTGCATCAGAAATACCTGCACACGACACAATTAGGTACCCCCTTACCCTGGCGGGCGGATGTGCGGGATCTGTATTCGGATGGCAGCGTGATCAGGGTGGTGACAAGTCTGGAATATCCTGTACTGACACCTGCATCGCAATCCCTGTTAACCTCCCATTTCTTTACCTTGTCAGAACAGTGTGACAGAATGGGCTATCGGCTAAAGGGGCCGGCATTACAGATGATACACGAAGAAGAACGGCTCTCGGCCGGCATTACCAGGGGTACCGTACAACTATTACCAGATGGCCACCTGATCATACTCATGGCCGATCATCAGACTACAGGGGGCTATCCCCGCATCGCACACGTAGTTAGTGCAGATCTTCCTATCCTTGCGCAATTACTACCACATAGCAAAATTACTTTCCAGATTATACCACATGACGAAGCCGAAGAACTGCTGATCAAAGCAGAACAACACTTGCATTTTCTCCAAAATGCCTGTAACTTACGATGGCAGGAATGGCTGCAACACAACCATCATTAAATATGTACATCGACCTTAACTGTGATATGGGCGAAGGTATGCCTACCGATGCCGAAATTATGCCTTACATCAGCAGTGCCAATATTGCCTGTGGCTTTCATGCCGGAGATAGAGTCACCATGGAACAAACCGTGGGCCTGGCTTTACAGCATAAAGTGGCTGTTGGTGCACACCCGGGTTTCGATGACAAAGCGAATTTTGGCAGAACAGAACAACACCTTTCTGATGCTGCCATTTATGACCTCATCACCACACAAATACACAGTTTACAGGAAGTATGTAATACATTGGGTGCCACCCTGCAACATGTAAAACCACATGGTGCACTTTATAATATGGCAGCCAGGGATGAACACCTATCAACCATTATCGCACAGGCTATCCGGGATACCAATCCGGCGCTCTGTTTGTTTGGACTGGCTAATAGCTGGCTCATAAAGGCAGCGGCAGAAATGGGCCTTAAAACAGCCAGTGAAGTGTTTGCAGACAGAACCTACCAGGAAGATGGCTCCCTTACACCACGCAGTCAGCCCAATGCCCTGATAGAAAATGAAGCAGCTGCACTGGCGCAGGTAATACAAATGGTGACAAAGCAGGAAGTGACTGCGCTCAGCGGAAAAATAGTACCACTCCGGGCTGAAACTATTTGCCTGCATGGAGATGGGGCACATGCGGTAGCATTTGCAAAAGCTGTACATCAGACCTTATCAGGCATACAAAACATTTGAATAAACAAGGCAGCTCCATTACAAAGACGTCAGAGCTTAATAAGCATCAACACATTTGAATAAACAAGGCTGGTCCATTGCAAAAATGTCGAAGCTTAATAAGCATCAACAGGCTTGAATAAATAATGCACATCCATTGCAAAATTGGTGCATCAAACCTTAATTAGAATCAATACGCTTGAATAAACAACGTACTTCCATTTTATTGGGTGCCGCTTTTTTAATGGCGACATCTGCTATAGGTCCGGGTTTCCTGACCCAAACCACCGTTTTTACCCAACAACATGCTGCTGCTTTTGCCTTTGCAATACTGGTGTCAATATTATTGGATATTGGTGCACAGCTAAATATCTGGCGCATCCTGACAGTGAGTCATTCCCGGGCACAGGACCTGGCAAATGCCTTGTTACCAGGCCTGGGATATTTCCTGGCATTGCTGGTAGTATTAGGTGGCCTGGTATTCAATATTGCGAATATTGGTGGCTGTGGATTAGGCTTGCAGGCATTGTTTGGATTAGATACATTGTATGGTGCTATATTGAGTGGTGTGATGGCGCTCTTTATCTTCTGGATGAAGGAAGCAGGAAATGCCATGGATCAGTTTACCCGTTACCTGGGCATATTAATGGTATTACTCACCCTATACGTAGCAGTGAGTTCTCAGCCGCCTGTTGTAGATGCCTTGCGGCAAATGGTTTGGCCGGATCGTATAGATACAAAATCTATCATCACATTAGTAGGTGGTACCGTCGGTGGATATATCAGTTTTGCAGGGGCACATCGCCTGCTGGATGCAGGTATTGGTGGACCCGCAGCTATACCACAGGTAAACCAGAGTGCAACAAAAGGTATCCTGATCACCGGGGTGATGCGGATCTTATTATTCCTGGCAGCATTGGGTGTGGTGACAAAAGGTGTACAACTGGATAGCGGAAACCCTGCCGCGGCGGTGTTCAGAAGTGCTGCGGGAGAAATTGGTTACCGTTTCTTTGGTATGGTGATGTGGAGTGCGGCAATCACCTCAGTAGTAGGTGCTGCATATACCTCCGTATCTTTCTTAAAAACATTTCATCCATTAATAGCGAAAAATGAAAAATGGTTTATCACCTTTTTCATTGTATGCAGTACGGTGATCTTTGCAGTACTGGGTAACCCGGTTCAGTTGCTTATCATAGCAGGCGCCTTGAATGGATTGATCTTACCGGTGGCATTGGCCGTAATGTTGCTGGCAGCTTATAATAAACGATTAGTACAAGGCTATAGTCATCCAAAGATATTGTCATTGATAGGCTGGATAGTAGTAGTGATCATGAGTTGGCTGAGTATCCTCACGCTGAAACAATGGTTGGTCTGACAGGCCAGGTCATTGCTTGACTGAAGCGGTGATTGATCTGCTGATTGATTAATAGAATATGCGCTCGCTAAATAAGTGTTTTTTAAATAGAGTTTCTACGTTATGAATAAACGAATGCTGTGGGTAGCATCAGGCATCATTTCCCTGATTGTATTATTATCCCAATGTATCACACAACCGCCGCAAGACCTTAGAGGGCCAGCATATGCCGGTGCCAACACCTGCATCAGTTGCCATCAGAATATTTACAATCATTATGCTCAAACTACACATTTTAAAACAAGCAGTACCAAAATATTAGGCACTTTTCCTGGTACCTTTACCTATGATGATAGTACCCGTGTCGAAATGCTGGAAACGGATAGCGGCAGGGTACAGGGTGGACATTTATTCCATTTATCAGTAGGTTCAGGCAGGCATGCACAAACTTATTTATACTGGAACAATGAGAACTATTACCAGTTGCCGGTCTCTTATTATGTCAGTGCAGGGCATTGGGCGAATAGTCCGGGTTTCCCTACTTCACATCCTAAATTCGACAGGCAGATTCCCAGTACCTGTTTCGGTTGTCACAGTTCAGCAGTAGGCATAAAAAGTGTGACGATGAAGGGGCGTGGAATAAATGAAACCTTTGAAAAGGGAAAGATCATTTACGGCATAGATTGCGAACGTTGTCATGGGCCGGCAGCAGAACATGTAGCTTATCATGCTGCGCATCCTGAAGAAAAGCAGGCCATGCATATAACGGCCGTGCGATCACTGGACAATCAGCAGCAACTGGATATGTGTGCACTGTGTCATTCAGGATTAAAAACACCTCAGAAAGGGCTCTTTGAGTATAAACCGGGTGATGCTTATAATGATTATTTCTTCCCAGATATCAGCGGACCTTCAAAACCATCGCAATTGGATATTCACGGTACGCAATACCAGTTATTCACAGCAAGCCGGTGTTTTAAACAAAGCCGGCAAATGAATTGTACAAGCTGTCATGATCCGCATCAGGATGAGGCAAATAACTTAGTGGCATTTTCAAAAAAGTGTATGCAATGCCATACCCAACAACCTTCTCCGGCTTGTAAATTTGATAAGATGGCCGTGCTGAATTGTGTGGATTGCCATATGCCGAAATTGCCTTCATCAAAGATTGTATTGTCTGGTGCTTATTACCTGCGCACCCATTTGATTGGTATTTATAAACAATAACTTAACACAGGGCATTCAACTGGATTTTTAACTTTGTCAGGATGTTAAGAAGAACCTTATTCAAAAGAATGGGCGGCCTGTTGCTGGCGCCTGCCCTGCCACTGAGCAGTATGGCGGCCTCAAAGGCTGCTCCCGCCCTGCGTATAGCGCATCTTACAGATATACATTTGAAAGACAAGTTTGACGCGCCACGTCATTTACGCGATTGTTTACATCATGTACAATCGCAAAAACCCGCTGTCGATTTTATATTGAATGGAGGTGATCTGGTATTTGATATGAATAAAGAAGATCTGGCTACAAATGAAGCACAGTGGAAATTGGTGAAAAATGTGTTTAAATCAGAATCTAGTTTGCCGATGTATTCAGTGTTGGGCAATCATGATATCTGGTGGAAGGAGAAGAATGAAAAAGAATACGCATTGCATCAGCTGGAGATGGCGAAGCCTTATTATAGTTTTGTAAAAGGTGGATGGAAGTTTATTTGTCTGGATAGCGTGCATCTGGATATTGACAATACCTGGTATATTGGAAAACTGGGGGAAGAGCAGTTTAGTTGGCTGGAGAATGAATTGAATAAAACAGATAAAAGCATGCCAGTATGCGTGCTTTCACATATCCCCATACTGACTGCCACCTTAATGATCGAGGATAATATCGTCAATAAATGGACAATGTTAGGAGGTGATATGCATACAGATACTGCTTCGATAATTAGTTTGTTTTATAAGCATCCGAATGTAAAATTGTGTTTGAGCGGGCATATACATCTGAGAGATAAAGTGGTGTATAATAATGTGACTTATATCTGCAATGGTGCGGTGAGTGGTGCGTGGTGGGAAGGGAATAGGAGGGAGACGCCGCCGGGTTATGGGGTGATTGACTTGTACGCGGATGGTTCCTTTACAGAACAATATGTAAACTATTAAAAAAGGGGCGGTGCCACTTATGTGTCAACTATATAAAAACTGGCAGAATAAGCAGGTTCCGTCATCTGTATGAAGTACCATAAATTCAGTATATAACACCATTCCCCCAATAGGAGGAGCCCGACCTTTGATGTGCTAAATCATTCACAATGAAAGTTTTCATCACAGGAATTAATGGATATATCGGGGGAACAATTGCCAATTTGTTAATCAACAAAGGCTACGAGGTCACAGGGCTGGTCCGCCGCCCTGAATTGCTTGCCCCATTGTCCGCAATGGGTATCAAAGCCATTGCAGGTACTATCGACAACGCAGCTTTATTACAATCAGCCGCAGTTGCTGCTGATGCCGTTATTCACACTGCTTCCCATATCGACCCATATAGTCTCGAAGTACTGCTGCATACACTGAAAGGTACTGGCAAGACATTGATTCACACCTCTGGTTCCAGCATATTAGGAAGAAAAGAATATGGCGCCGCTTCCAGCTTTATTTACACAGAAGATGATCCCCTGCTGCCACGAATAGAAAGGATTGCCTGGACGGGGATCAATAACCATGTTTTACAGGCTGCGACTACAGGCATTCGTACGATCGTGATTATTCCGACCATGGTGTATGGAATAGGTAGGGGGTTGCACAAAGAGAGTATTCAGCTTCCATTGCTTTGGAAAATCGCCCGGGAAAAAGGGCAGGGAATTTATGTGGAAAAGGGAGAAAGCATATGGTCCAATGTACATGTAGCAGACCTGGCAGAATTGTATTTAAAAGCATTGGAAAACGCCCCTGCAGGTAGTGCATTTTATGCAGAGAACGGCGAAGCCAGCTTTAAAGAAATAGCAGCAGCGATGAGTGCAAAATTAGGTGTCAGTCAAACCCTATCCCTTTCTATGGATGAAGCGATCGGCATTTTTGGCCCTGACATGAGCCATTACGGACTTGCTTCCAACAGCAGGGCTTCTTCCGAAAAAGCCCGCCGCATCTTAGGCTGGCAACCGTCAATAAATGGTATCTTTGATCATATCAAAAATGAGATCAGTTAAGCATAAAATACCTGTTATTAACGGCAGAAATTTCCGGGATAAATATTTTTATCCTGTGGATACGCGCACGGATACAGGCAAGTTTGAAATTCACAGGCGGGAAGATGAGGGCTACCGTTGTCAGCCGATGATTACAGCGAACAGACTGGATTTCTACATGGTGGTATTAGTGACAGGAGGGGAGGGAATCAAAACATTTGGTACCAAACAATATTACATCCGCAAAGGAATGTTATGCTTTATTTCACCGGGAATGGTGACCAATTGGGAGTCTGTTGTAGATGAGCACCAGGGTTATATCATTACATTTGATGCGCATATACTGCCTCGTCTGCATACATATCCCTTCTTCCAGCTGGATGGTTGTCCGGTTATCCAATTGAATGCAGAACAGCAGGCGGATTTTCATCATTACTTTCAGGAGATAGAAAAAGAATATAAAGCGGGTCAGCTGGAATTAATAAAGGCTTTTCTGACAGTTGTTTTTCTAAAAGCGCAACAGTTATACACAGCAACGGAACAGGGTGCAGGGAGTAATGCTGCCATTCGGCTGACCGCAGCATTTACTTTTTTAATTGATAAAGATTTTGAACAAAAATTGGCTACTTATGCTGGCTTGCTGAATGTGACGCAAAATCATCTGAATGATACGGTGAAGGCCGTGACAGGCAAAACACCCGGCACACATATCCACGAAAGGATGGTGAAAGAAGCCGCGCAGTTATTGGTTCATACAGAGTTGACAATTGCGGAGATCTGTTATCGCTTAAATTTTTCAGATCAATCCTATTTTATTCGTTTCTTCAAAAAATACACAGGTTTTACACCTGGCCAATACAGGAGCAATACGAAAGGTTTATAAAGCATCTCCTGGAAAATCTTCCAGTTTCTTCGACACCGGCATCTCAGTTTCGTCAATGGCCCAAACAGCCATGGCGTATAGAACAGGTCTTAGCGCATGCCCTGAAGCCGTCAGGCTGTAATGCACAACCGGGGGGATATTTTCCGTAGCATCTCTTATGATGAGGGCATCTGTTTCCAGTTGTTTCAATTGCTGAATGAGCACTTTCTCGCTGATGCCGGGAATGTTTTTCTTCAGTTCATGGTATCGTTTCTTCCCTGATAATAACTGAAAGAGAATAATGGGTTTCCAATATCCACCAATCTTTTCCATCACATAAGTGACAGGGCATTCCTGGAATACCGTTTTTTTATTTTCCTGAATGGTCGAGCTTTCTTTTACAGCAGTCATAGCTACTTACTTTAGGGTAAGTTCTTCTTTTAGGTTCTACACAAAGGTAGCTTTGCTGCAGTAAAATATCAAGACATGAAAATTACACTCACAGGTTCATTAGGAAATATCGGGAAGCCGCTGGCAATTGCATTAATCACTGCAGGGCACGAAGTGACAATCATTAGTAGCAATGAAGACAGGAAAGCGGCGATAAAAAATATAGGAGCAATTCCTGCAATCGGCGATATACAGGATGTAGAATTTTTGACGACGGCATTCAAAGGCGCTGACGTATTATATACCATGATTCCTCCCAATTTCAGTGTCCCTGATTACAGGGCTTACAGTGCAGGGATCGGGCAAGTTTATGCGCAGGCAATACAGGCAGCGGGTGTTGCCAATATTGTAAATTTAAGCAGCATGGGCGCGCATCTCAGTGAAGGAACCGGGTTGACACTAGGTGCTTATGAAGTAGCAAAAGCACTTAATAAAATTCCTGGGGTGATCATCAAACACCTGGCGGCACCTTATATTTTCACGAACCTCTATGGCAATATTTCCATGATACGGCATATGGGATTTTTAGGTGCCAATTATGATGCAAATACAAGACTGGTAATGGTACATCCATTAGATATTGCAGATGCGGTAGCGGCTGCAATTCAGACACCTTTTGTAGAAAATGAAACTAACTATGTAGTCAGTGATGATCGTACTACTGGCGAGGTTGCAGCAGCTATCGGAAAGGCAATCGGTCAGCCGGAACTGTCATGGATGGCTTTTACGGATGAGCAGGCATTGGCAGGTATTATGCAAAGTGGTGTGCGGGAGGAAATCGCAAAACTATTGGTGGAAGTAGGTATAGCGGTACGAAAAGGTGTCCTGTGGATGCCTTATGGAAAGAAGAAGGGTACCCGTAATCTGGAAATATTTGCTGAAGAATTCGCTACCCGCTATCAACAAAATTAACCGTACATAGCGCTATATAAGACCTGATATTAATATATTTTTATATTACGAAAATATATTATCTTGTGGATCGCTATGAGATATACATTATTTATCCTTGGTATAACCCTGGGTTTTATTGCTTGTAAAACCTCTGTTGCCAGTATACCAGAATCTGAAATTGAAACCGCCACCGAATCCGCGCCCCTTGTAACAGAGCCTGATTCTGTAGGTACCTTTGAAGCATTGGATACGGCTTTGAGTTTTGCCGGGATATGGGTGAATGAAGGATATGTAAATGACCTGCATATTACTCAGTCTCCCCGTCTTTGCAGAGCGGACAGTATCAGTTGTATCGATATCCCGGCGCGTACATTGATGGTGACCCGGTATATTAGTGGTTTTCATGATGGAGCCGGAGATATAGTCGTTGTGAAGAACGGCGATCAGTATCTTTTTACAACACCTGATCTTACCAAAAAGAATGTGGATACGATTCAGGTACTTTCACCTACGAGGATTAAAATTCGCAATACCTATCTATATAAATTAGGGAAGGGAGATGTGAATAAATCTGACTGGGGAATATTGGAAGAGTTATTATTCAGTGGTACCTATCATTTTGAAGATGGAAAGAAGGTGGTATTCGGAGAAAATGACACGATCATAGGGATGGACATTTTTAAAAGGTATACGCCTGTCATCGATGCTTTGGCGGAGGAAGTGGAAAATGATGTGGACTACATCGAATTCCAGACATCTGCGGATAAAAAGGAGACATATGGATATAAGTTTTTCATGGATACCTTAACGATCTATAAAACCAAATGTCTTCAGCAAAATGCCAGAACGCATGCATGTACCTTCGAAACCTATGGAGAGAAGATGTATACTTTGATAAAGGAGAAGTAATCATAAACTTATAAAAAAGAAAAGGGTGTCTCATCAGAGGCACCCTTTTCTCTTAGAACACCAGTTTTCCAGACCTGATATCATCCGTCATCCCGTGATAAGGCGCCACTGCAATCACTTTCTCATTATTCACCCCTTCATTCTTTGCAAAAGTGATCGTTGCAAATTCCGGTACTACATACTTAGGATAAGTCTCATACTTCAACCTTGATTCTTCCATCACATGGATAAAATCATTCTGGAAACAAACAGTTATCTCCGGATGTTCATGTACCCATTTCGGAAAGAAGATTACCCCATGCAGTTTATTTTGCCCCGGCATAAAGTTCACACAGACATCCGTTCCTGTCGGCTCTGTCCAGGATATCTTATATACATCATCTGCGAGCTGTACAAGATCCACTTGCTGATTTCTTACCCATCTACCGCCTACCATACCGCTATGTATTCTATAGTCAATCGTATTTTCATTCTTTACATACAGTTCATATTCCCAGCCATTATCGTATGTATAGATAAAGTGAGAGCCGATAAATTCTTTCATAATTAATAATTTAATACAAAATTACATCACTTTCGGATGGGCTTTTTTAAGTAAAAAGTCAAAGTTTCGCTCGTTTACGCCAATCCGGTATCTTTGTAGTATGGCATTATCATTTGACCACGTTTATCTGGATGTCCAAAGGTTCCGCTTAGGTGCCTATTGCAGTACATCGGAGAAAGGAGAGATTGCTACGCCTTTTCACTCGCATAATAAGGGACAGTTTATATATGCTGAAAAAGGAACCTTGCACATCGCTACTGCTGATAGGCAATATTTTTTGCCGGTAGATCATTTTATATGGATTCCCCGGGGCGTCACTCACAGGATGTGGACAAACAATGCAAGTGTGCGGATGTTTACGATTTATTTCGATAACCAGCATATGGAAGATGATTTCTATCATGCTACCGGTGTATATATGGTTAATAATTTATTGCATGAAATGGTTCGCTTTGTTGTAAACTGGGAGGGGCATATTGGCAGGAATCAGTATGCTGCTTACCAGTTTTTGCAGGGATTGAAAGCAATCCTGCCGGGTGTGAGTAAAACAAGACAGTTACCACTATTAGGTTTTATAAAGCCGCGGGATGAGCGTTTGCTGGAAGTGATTGGTTATATGCGGAAACATCTTGATGAAAAACTGGAATTAGGACAGGTGGCAGGGAAATTTGGATTTAGTACCCGTTCATTGAGTCGTAGTTTTAATGCGGAGGGAACGAGTTTCATCGAGTATTTGCAGGCCCTGCGGATTATCCAGTCGATGGAGTTACTGGTAGAAAAAGATTTTTCAATAGGAAGGATTGCGGCTATGGTTGGGTATGATAGTATTACGGCATTTAGTCATACTTTCATGCGGTTTACAGGAATCAGGCCTTCTGCTTATACAAAAGGCTTATAGCTATTAACTATATAAAAGGAATACTTTTTCGTTTAATCGTTCAAATCTGAAAGAAAAACCTTCTCTTTTTGCCTTAAATAACGCTGTTTTAGGTGGAAATTTGATGAATTTTCCATCTCGCCACAGGCCAAAGCAAAATAATTTATTCACTCAAAAATGATCATTCAAAAATAATTTCAATCATTAATTACAAACCTTCACATTTAAATTTTATATACTATATTTGATCCTCTAATTTTAGCATATCGAAAGGCCTAATACGAACGTGAATTCTGAGACTATGAAATATACCATCCTTTTCGCATCAGCATTTATGCTAGTGACGAGTTGCCGACAACAGGCCCTGGATACTGCCAACGCCGACAGTACCTTCTCTCTTGAGTCTGCGCCTCCCATCGCAAGACAAGCCAATGATGCAAATGTGCTGAAAGTGTACGTCGAAAAAAACGGTACCATTTTCGCCAATGGCACTCAGGTCACCATCGATAAATTAGATAATCAATTAAAACAATTGAAAGAAAAAAACGGTATTGTCTGGTATTCCAGAGACAATCTCTCTGATGATCCTTCCCGCGAAGCAATGGCTGCCGTAAACATTATCCTGCAATATGAACTAAGCGTGAAGTTTTACGCTGATAAGAATTTTACCAAAGAGGCGAATTTTTAATTTTGGTGCCGGATAGAGGCACGAATTGATACGATAGACCAGGAGAAACTGTTAAAAGGTGTTAGTATTTGTGTTGTAAATCACACATGCATCGGTAAGGTTGATCCAGTGAAATAATTAATTTTTTGCCTGTCCTGCGTATCAGGTTAAAAAGCCTGATCAGGGAAAATTTCTAATGTCTGTCCGGGCGTATAAATCCTAACGCAAACGGCATACCTGCACCAAGCAAAGCACCCGTTGCCACATCAGTAGGATAATGTACCCCCAGGTACATCCTGGAATATCCAATCGCCGAAGCCCATACCATGGAAGGCGCTATGATGTACCACTTGGGATACGCCCTGGAGAGCGCCGTAGTAGCACTGAAAGCAGAAGATGTATGACCCGAAGGGAATGAATATGAGGTAGGTTCGTACACTGCTTTCAGTCTTACATTACTCACAAAAGGCCTTGGCCGTTTCACAATCACTTTTATCAAAGTATTGAACAGGAAAGTGGTGGCTGTACTACTTGCAATGTACAGTGCCTGCTGTTTCATATCAGGATCGTTTTTAATTAAGCCCGCTGTTAACACCACCACTGGTATTCCCACATCCACATAATCATTCATATTGGAAATAGTGCGCCACATCTTTGTTTGCCCTGGTGTACGGTGAGCCGCCAGGTCTTCGAGCACACGATCATCGAACTGTTGTAATTTGGATTGGGCAAATGTAACTGGCTGTAAAAAGATTAACAATGCCGGGATAATGTACCATTTCATGTGAACAAATGTACAATGAACAAGCAATACTTAAATGGAAAAAAGAAGCTGATGTATCATAAGTAAAATGAAACCCCTGAGAATCGCTTAAAAAAAATTTCTCTTCATCAGGGAACCCGAATAAAAACATTCACGAAAGAGGGAATTCGCCAACGGGTATGAAAACCATTTTCAAATAAAAGGAACTGTCTCGAAGTTTTGAGCCAGCCCCTTTTATTTTTAAAATCATTCGCAGTTCGCAATCCTTGGATTATCAGTCGATCCACAGGGGAAAAGATATTTACTCTGTGGAAAAGCCGCTACCGGATTGTCCGTCACTTCCAGCGGTGTCATGCCCTGTGGCAGGCTCACCTGTGCAGATGAACCATTCCCCAAAGCCGTATTTTTAGCATTTGCATTTCCATTAAAACTATAATCAATCATTGCATCCAGCAATCTATACTCTACATAATAGTCATAAGCATCATAAGCCGTTCTTGAACTGGGCAGATCATGTGCCGCTGTATAAGTATAGCCATTCACCACGCTTTGCTTTGCCAGGATATAATCCTTTTCTGAATCTGCAATATTGATATGTTTAAAAATGTCAATTGCCAACCGGTGATCATTCGTTACATCATCATTATACACCTCTGTAATCAACTTTGTATTGGAAGGGAAACTTTGTAACTGTGTAGCCGTAATATTATATGAATACCACTGTGCCATGGCGAAAATGAACCGCCCGTTTTCTCCCCAGCCATTCTCCACAAATCCTTTATACGCCATGGCAAAAGATGCACCGCCGCCAAATGAATGCCCCATAAATCCCACTTTCTTTGTATCAATAATAGCAGGATAGTCATTCACTGCTTTCAGAAAACTTTGCCACAGTGTATTATACCTTGAATCAACATTGACATTAGCACCCGTAGTAGGATAAGGCGCAAACACCACCGCATAACCCTTCTTCGCAATAAAATTGTACAGGCCTATATTATAAGAGACTTCCTCTCCACCATAGGGATGTGAATAAAAAATAACAGGTACCGGACCTTTAGCCTCTTTAGGATAAAACAGGGTCACCTTCTTACCGCTATAAGTAGGACTGTCAAAACTTACGCTGGCTACAGTATAGGAACCATCTGCTCCATATCCGCTGGCAGGTCTTGCAACAGGTCCTTCCAAATCATCATCAGGATAGTTTGCAGGGGTAGTGTCTGATTTTCTGCAGCTACAGCAGATCAGCATCAGGGCGATTACGAACATTCTCATGGTAGTAAATAATTATATGTAAAGAAAATAAAAATTTAAGAGAGAATATTAATAATCGGGGTAAAGCAGATTATTTATAAGGTGAAGCTGATAACAGGCGCCCTCAGCTAAATTTTTTCCTTTTGCGTAAATGAAATTCCGGATTCGAACTACAATCAGCCATTTAACTTGTTTCCTTTGCACCCCTAAACTATATTCTGTACAATGTTCCGGATTACTACTATTTTGGCAAGCGCACTGCTATTATCAACGTTATGTGCTTTCGCCCAGCACAATATCAGTGGTACAGTAAAAGATATTAATAACCAACCACTTCAGAAAGTAAGTATTTCATTAAAAGGCCATAAACACACGACTTTTTCAGATGGAAACGGATCCTTTCATATGGAAGACCTTCCTACTGGCATATATACCATTCATTTTTCCCACACTGGTTTCCAGGGGCAGGATATAGCCTTCAATACGGATTCAACCAGGCCAGTGGATATTGTATTGCTGCCATCCCTGGAACAGTTGCAGACGGTGGAAATCACGGGTAGAAAAGAAATCGGTTATAAGAACACCAATACCTTCATTGGTACTAAAACCGCTACACCACTAAGAGAGGTGCCGGCATCCATTGCTTATGTCACCAAAGAATTAATACAGGATCAGGCAGCCGTAAGGATCGGAGATGTAGTAAAGAACATGAGTGGTGTGAACCAGTTCACTTTCTACGATGACCTGACCATTCGTGGTTTCCGTATCAATGGCGGTAGCACTACACAGCTCATGAACGGGATGCGTACATTCACCGGTTTCTGGAAACAGCCTATGGTCAACTACCTGGAAAGGGTTGAAGTGATCAAAGGTCCGGCTTCCGCATTGTTCGGAAACGCTTCTCCGGGTGGTGTGATCAACCGTGTAACCAAGAAACCACTGGATGAAGATCGTAAATCACTCAGCTTTACAATGGGTAGTTTCAATTCCACCCGTGCATTGTTAGACTTCACAGGCCCACTGAATGAGGATAAAACGATCCTGTATCGCCTGAATCTGGGTTATGAAAATGCAGAATCATTCCGCGTATTACAGTTTGATAAGAACCTTGTAATTGCACCATCAGTATCTTTCCTGCCGAATAAAAAGACCCGGATCAACTTTGATGCGGTATACAATAAATCCAATAGCCGCCTGGATCGCGGGCAATCAGTATTCATGGGCCAGGGCTTGTATTCAACACCTATCTCTCAGGCACTGAACGCAACCAACGATTACCTGAATGAGGAAACTTACACAGTAATGGCTTCCTTGAATCATCAGTTCAGCAGTCGTCTTGCCTTTAACCTCGCCTACTTACGTACCGGTTATACAGAAGATCTGCTGGAGCACAGAAGTGCGAATGAAAATGCGCGGGATGCAAAGGGAATAGAAATTCCCAGTCTCATCGCTAGACAGGTATTCGTGCGTAAGAAGAATCCTGCCAGTGCCAATGCAAGTATGTACCTGACATATGATGCGAATACCGGAAAGATTGAACATAAACTGCTTGCTGGATACGATTATTCACAGGCAACACTTTCTCCCGGTGCATCTCAGATGACGGCCACTAATTATCAGCTGAAAAGCGGTGGCGTAGCACCTTATTACCCGGCAGATTCTTTAAAATATGTAACTTATGAGTACAAAACTGCCAGTGGTGAGAAGATCGTTATTCCTAAGCCAAATGTACCTTCCTTTGATCTCCTGAATCCGAATAATGTACTGGAGGATATGAACAGGTATGTGTACACAGCACAGAACAGTGCTGTACAACCCACCTTTAATAGTTTGGGCGGTATGTATCTGCAGGATCAGATAAAGTTAGGCGCATTACAATTATTGCTGGGTGTGCGTTACGAAACTTATACTGACAGGCGGAATTATAAAAAGGCGAATCAGAAGAAAGTGAACCAACATGCTTTCCTGCCTCGTATAGGCCTTGTATATACCGCTACTAAAAACATAAATGTATACGGTGTATATACAAGGGGATATAATCCACAGGATGCAGCTATCCAGAGTAACCCGGCATCGGGCGGACCATTTAATCCAATTGAAAGTGAGCTGATAGAAGGCGGTCTGAAAACAGAATGGTTGGAAGGTAAACTGACAGGTAACTTATCAATATATCATATCATTCAGAAGGGAACCTTATACCTCGCCGGAGTAAGAGATCAACCTGAACTTTACCTCCAGATAGGAAAGGAAAGAGCACAGGGTGTGGAACTGGATATTACCGGCCAGATCACTAAAGATTGGAATATCATCGCTAACTATTCTTACAATGATGCCGTGATTACGGAGGCAAAGGGAGATGACTCATTAAAAATCGGTGATCAGAAACCTAATGCACCAAAGCACCAGGGCAACCTCTGGACGAAATATACGATCCCGGCTGGTAAGGTCAAGGGCCTGGGTATTGGCGTAGGAGCTAACTTTGTCACTACGCGTAATGTATCGCTGAATGCAACACAGACCCTGCCAGGCTATGCATTGCTGAATGCCGCCTTGTATTACAAAGTGAATAAAGTACAATTACAGGTGAATTTCAATAACCTCACAGATAAAACTTACTGGGTAGGTGGTTATGATTACCTGCGCCTCTTCCCGGGTGCACCGAGAAACTGGCAGGCAACCATTTCATATACATTTTAAGCATGAAGAAAATATTAGGCTGGTTACATTTATGGCTGGGTATCCTCTCGGGTATGGTAGTGCTGATAGTAGCACTGACAGGCAGCCTGCTGGTATTTGAAGAAGAGTTGGAACATACGTTCCACTCTTCCTTTTTTTATGTGGCAGCTCCGGGAAATATCCCCCGTTTACCTTTGGATCAGTTGGTGACAATTGTGAAAGCGCAATATGATGGCTATAAAACCGCTAACCTGAAAATAGAACCGGAGAGCGACCGGAGTGTCATTTTCCTGCTGCAAAAAAGCAAAACGAATCAACTATACGTAGCCGTCAATCCCTATACCGGCCACATTATAGAAGCACTGCCTGCCAGCAAACGCTTCTTTACGATTGTGTTACACCTGCATCGCTATCTCTGTATGGGAGCTGTGGGCAAGGTAATAACGGGCATTTCCTGCTCCATATTCGCCTTTCTCATCCTTAGTGGACTTATCCTCTGGTGGCCTAAAAGAAATAACAGGAAGCAGCGTTTCCGTGTGAAATGGAATGCATCGTTTAAAAGACTGAACTGGGATCTGCATGCGGTCTTTGGTTTTTATATTCACCTGGTATTATTGGTGATCTCGTTGACCGGTTTGGTGTGGAGTTATCAGTGGGTAAACGGATTATTGTTCTATACTTTCAATGGTACTTTCAAAGTAGAAAAGGTCACAGCACCATCCAGCATAGCACAGCAGGGGAGCGGGTATTTTGAAAAGGTATTCCGTGCTACCAATGAAACCCTGCCTTACAAGGGGCCCGTGACCATCACTTATGGTAATGATTCCCTGGCAATAGCCGCCTTTAAGGACAATATAGCCGCTGAGACAGCAAATACCTATGATTTTTTGTATTTCGAAGCGGGTACGGGCAGGTTGCTCAAAACACGATTACATAAAGATGAAAGTGCGGGTATGAAAGCGAGAAGATTAGTGTATCCTATTCATACAGGAAGCATCTATGGCTGGCCCACAAAGATTATAGCACTCATCAGTACATTGGTGGCGGCTTCGCTACCTGTCACGGGTGTATTCATATACCTGGGCAGAAAGAAAAAGAAACCTGTGGCCGTACGCAAAAAACGAGTGTTGGCTTAGCTATCACTCGTTTTGATTATTATCTTTATTGAAGATCTCCCAATCTTTTTGGAAGCCATTTTCCTTACAATACGCCATCAGTTCCTGCAGCCGTTTTTGGTTATCATACTTTAAATTCCAAAACAATTTTTGCTGGCATTCAGCGCATAAACGCAATGGCGCCCTATCTGTTTCATACAGGCCATTGGTGCCGTTCATCACACAAAGGGCATGAATACAGTGATGTAATGAAAGCATATGGCCTATTTCATGAGAGGAAATGCTTACCAGTCTTCGCAGGAAATTTTTCTCCTGTAAACGGTAAATGGAGGTTACCCCCACTCTTTTCCCGTAGGAGCCAAGCCCGAAAACATAATTCCAATCATCCTGCGGATATAGGTCTTTAGCGCTGAGTGCCATCATAGCGAGGTTATTCGCAGGCCGTTTACTGAGTAATACACTATCCAGTATATAAGGTGCCAGTAATTGCCGATGACCTTCGAATATGCGGGAAGTAAATTCGCTATCAGGTATGGGGTGTAGTAATACTGTTTTCCGCTGGAAAAAAATAGCTATGTAGGCGCTTGCATCCTGAAATGCCCTGGTTTGCGAAGCTGTAAAATCTCCGACGGGTAATAAATAAATAGTTGTTGCACTGGAAATAGGTTTCGTAGCCTGATAGGCTGCCAGGTTTTGCCCTCTTTCTTTATGCCTATATAACCAGTCTCCGTATTCAGGTGGAGGTAACGGAATATCATTTTTTGCCAGGGATGCTAAATGGGCCATCTCCGGGTCCTGCTTTTGGGAATGGCAGGAAAATAATAAGCAGGTTATAAAAATGAAAGCTAAATATTTCATCAGGTATTGTTTTTCAAAACACCTTTCAGCACTTTTAATGCGCTCTTTGTATCCTGTGATAATCCACTGATAATTTCTCTGAATCCATACAGTAAATTATCCAGGTTATTCTTTTCACTCTTCCAGTCTATAAACCGGGCACTTTGCGGTGTTTTTGCAAAGCCTTGCAGAAATTCATATTTAGGATGATTGAAAAGAGATTGAATCTGTTCCTGTAAGTCCTTCACCTGTTCTTTCAGGGTGGTATTATACAGGTGAAGCTTATCATTGGTCAGCAGATCAGGATGCCTGTCTTCCTGCTCTATCCATTGTATTTCCAGTTGCAGCATGGAGAGCAGGTCTTCGTTTTCTTTAGCAATGATGAGCTGCTTCATCAGTTCTTCTTTCAACTGTATTTTCCCCGGATCCTGTTCAAGATCAGGATGAAAGAACTTGGCCAGTTGTCTGTATAGTTGTTGGATATTCTTCCTGCGCAGGGCATCCAGCAGTCTTTCCTTTTCCTCTTTATAGCGTTCGCGTTTCGATGCTGTCACAGGTGCAGGTAAGGTTTCTTCTGTAGCTGCTGCTACCCTTAATTTAGCCAGGTATTGTTCATTGATATCCTGGTAAGTGGTATCAGATAATGCATTGAAGATGTCCAGTAGTTCACCTTCCGGTTCTCCCTGCTGATACCTGAAGATATCCTGTAACAGGTGCAGGATCAATCCCCGCAAATCTTCCTTTTCATAATCAGAGAGACCTTTGGAAAGCGTCATGAAACCATTCATCAGCACCACGAGTTGTGCACGCAGACCGGTGAGCTGTTGTACAAAGGGATAGATATGTTTGATGTAATGCTGTCGTTGTTTATCCAGTATGGCAGTGAGTTCTGCCAGCTCCTGGCGCAAAGCGGCAATCTGCTGTATCAGCTTGTTAAAAGTTTTTTGCTCTTTGCTGAGGCTTGACTTTTTGATATTGAGTTCCCCCTGGCGCTTTTCTAATTCCTGTGACATGGAGGCAAAAATAGGAAAAGCACGGCATATCGCCGGGCTTTTCGTCTCTATTGAAAACTTATATAGTTACACACAACGGGTGACAGAACCCAATAGCCATTTTGGTTTTATAGGTTATTCAATGCTAATAGGGCTCTTTTCTTCATACGACCATCCATCTTCACCAATTCCGTAAACATATTCCGCGCTTTGACCTTCTGTTTTTTATATTTATAACACATCGCCAATTGGTATCGGGCTAATTCCCCATAACTGCTGCTGCTATCTGTAGTCAGTTTAGTCAGTAATGGTATGGCTTCATCCAGTTTGCCTTTGTAATAGTGTGCCATGGCTGTTTTGAAAATTGACTGATCTGATTCAGTACCTGTTTCCGCCAGCAAAACAGGTGCTGCCGCAGCAGTACTATCTCCATCTCCGGAAGCAACAGTATCAGTATGAGCTGTGCCAGGAGAAGCTGTCTCCGGTGCTGCTATTGTCTCTGTCTTAGCAATGGCAGGATGAAAGTTGTCAGTTTTTGTTTGCTGGGTGATCAGGAAAACAAGACCTGTTACCAATGCCGCTGCTACTACGCTCCAGAAGTAAGTAAGGAATCTTTCCTGTGTCTCTATTCTCTTTTGATAGCGTTCCGTTTCATAAACCGGGGCAATTTCATTACTACGAATGAGTTCCTGCACTTTCACACCCATCGGCTGGTATTGCGCGTGGTATTTTGGTTTTTGGAGAATTTCAACAGCACTGCTGCAAAGTTCACAGTTCACAAGATGTTGTTCCAGGAGGTGCTTTTCAACATGTGTTAAACGACCGTCTACATAGCGGGGTAGTTGATCTTTACTAAAACAACGAACCTTGCTGAAGATCTTGAATATCTTGTCCTTGTTTTCGAGAGGTTGCATATCCTTGGTTTAAATCTTTTTCCTGATTGGTTGAAATGCCTGTTTCCTGGACCGAAGCCGGGGATGCTGTTTGTGTTGTTGCGTTGGTAGAGACTAATACTAAAGCCGGCCCCTGCTTTATTGGCTGAATTGCTTCAACTGGTTGTACAGCCACCATCATAGTAGGAGCAGTTGCTTCTTTTTCCTCAGCTACAATCATAGCAGCTGCTTCTACCGCTACCATCATAGTAGCTGTGGCGGTTCCTTCTTCCACAGCAATCAGTTTAGCTGTTGGTTGCTCCCGTGCTATGATGGCTGATTTAGCAGAAATCAGCACCAACGCAGGTTCCGCTGATTCATTGCTTTGTTTCTGTTTCCTGGGAGCTGCACTTTTCACAGATGATGCCGGCCCTTTTTTCTTTTTCTTAGGTACTTCATTTTCTATTACCAGTATAGGCGCCTGTTCTTCCTCTGTAGGACTTGTATACTTATTGATTTTCGCATATTCCAGTTTCTCCAAAATAAGAGAGGCCAGTTCCTGTTTAGACCGTTTAATCATTTTCCTGATCTTATCCATCGTATACTCTCTATCCGCCGCTATTTCAGCAAAAGTCTTCTGATCAAAATAAAACTCTTTCAGAATCTCTTTATGAGATGTTTCCAGGTCGTCAAACGCTGTTTTCATCGTCACAGTCAATTCTTTTCGCTGCATCAGATTGTTGTTCGCTTTCTCTACCTTATTCTCAAGCCGGGTAATATCGCTGGATGCGGAAGTAGGGAAATAATACGTATTCCTCGCTTCCCTGTTGCCTTGTGACTTGATGAAGAATTGCATCCATTCGCCTATTTTGGGGATAGTCTGTGTCTGCAGACTCTTAAACAACCTCTTTAAAAGAGAAGGGAAAAATTCGTCAGGGGTGTTATCGTAGTTATTCAAAGATGGTAAGGACACTACTGCCAGCAAATGGCTATATCTCTCCAGTAAAATTCCTGCTGCTTCCTCATCTTTCAATTTTCTTGCTCTGGCCATGAGCTCATTGTCTGGCAAATTTGCAAGTTGATGTAGCATAGTTCTAGTTAATATTTACAAATAGAAATATATGGGAAAAAAACGCATTGAGGAATTAGCCAATAAGTATGCCGTATATGGCACAAAAAATAGGATAGGATTGATAATCAACAGATGATAAACGGTGCCTATTCTTGCATAATAGATTACTTACATGTGAATTTCCACGGTGAAAAAGCGGGATCGAACGAATGAATAACTATCCAAATGAGTAAAAATCAAAGAATTGCATTTTTGCGAATAGGCTACATATGTGGGGCACAAATTGGGGAAACATCGAACACAACTTGAGGAATAAGGTGCTGACTAAAAAGGGTATCCCCTCTCGGGTGGGGTGATGGAGGCGAAATGGCTTTTCGCAATTCCCAGCGCCTTCATTTTACTTTTTAATCAGCCCTTATGATTAAAATGAAACCTGCTGCCCCTGCCAACCACTATTCCGCAGGAACTGTTCCCAGGTTACACTATCCGGATTAATCTCACGGCTCCAGTTCAAATCACGCGCTTTACTATAGTAACCATATTCAACTGCATACTCCGCCATCCCAAGGATCTCATCTACCAGCAACTCATTCTCACCAAATGCAGGCATCAGTTGCAGAAAATTCTCTCTTGAATAAGCATCACCATATACCGCTTTCTTCCCTGTTACTTTCACAAAGGCATCTACCATTTCCTGTGGTGAAATAATATCCCCAATCACCGGCAAAGTCTTTCCTGCATACTTCTCCGGGTTAGAAAATATCTCCAGTACTGCCGGACCTGTAGCCGTCAGTGGATCTACAAATGGCGCACGGAAGTCCTTTGGCAGATAGATCGGAAATACAAGTGTATCACCTTTTACAACAGGTGGATAAAACTCCAGTAAATTGGTATAAAAAAATGCCATCTGGATAAATGTACTTTGCACAGGAAGCGTACTGATATAGGCAGCTACATTCGCCTTATCCGTAAAATGTGGTGCAAACTTTTTTCCTCCTGTAATTTTATCTACATGCTCCAGGCTACTGAATACAATATGTTGTACACCTGCAGCCACCGCTGCGTCTGCCAGTTCTTTCCCTAATTCAAACTCATGTGTTTGTGGTGGTACAATACCCGGTGTCATGAGGAAAACACCTGCCGAACCATGGAATGCTTTTTCAAATGCATGCTGATATCCCAGATCAAGTGGTATACGCACCAGTTCTGCACCTTTTTCTATCAGATGCAATGCCTCCGGTGAGTCTACACGACGCGTAATACCCCGTACCCGAAAACGTCCACTCTCCAGCAATGTATGTGCAGCACTACGACCTTGTTTGCCCATAATCCCAACGATGGTAATGAGCGGTTTATCCTCTCCCATATGTAAAATTTATAGTTGCAAAACTATTGGGGCTTCGATAAATTTGCAATAACTATCCATTAGGATAGTCCTATAAAAAAGATGTTATGGATATAGAATGTCAAAGTGATTTTATAAAGGTCAACAATAAATTATATCCCTGTACAGTAAGTGTAGCAATGGATCTGGTAGGAGGGAAGTGGAAGGCTGTTATATTGTATCATTTGAAAGATGAAGAGAAGCGGTACAACGAATTGAGAAAAGCATTGCCGGGAGTGACAGAAAGAACATTGAGCATACAATTAAAACAACTGGAGGCGGACGAGTTGATCGAAAAGAAAGTGTATGGCAAAAAGCCGCCCTTGAAAGTGGTGTATAGCTTAACGGAGTTTGGTAAATCCTGCACGCCCCTGCTGAATGCCATACTGGGATGGGGTAATATGGTCGCAGAGAAAAAAGGGGAATTCGTAAAAGCATAAATGCTTATTCTCTTTCCCTGGATTGCCTGCGAAAAGTCAGCGCTGTCATACCCGTCTCTTTGTAAAAGATATGCGAGAAATAGGAATGATTATCAAATCCTAATTCTTCTGCAATCTGTTTTACATTCAGGTCCGTAAAATATAGGAGACGCTTTGCCTCCGTCAGTATTTTATATTTTATCCAGAAAGAAACAGTAGAACCGGTTGTCTTTTTCAATGCCTCATTCAGATATGGCGCTGAAATGTGAAGCATCTTCGCATAATCCGCCGGGCTTTTAAATTCCTTGATATTTTCATTCAGCAGTTTTTTAAACTGCATAGATAAAATCGCTGACCTTGAATTATTTGCTTCCGCTTTGGCATGTCGTTGAATAGTAACTGCGGCCATTTCAAAAAAAGAACGTAGCAATGAATGCAGCACAGAAATACTGCTCTCCTGCTCATAGGCCTGCCGATATAAAATCCCCAACAGCATATCGTAATCTTTAATCTCTTCCGCACTTAAGGTAAGTGGTTCCTGGAATCCCGACCAGCTTTCAATTACATCTCTGCAGGCAGGATCGACTATAGCCGGATCGGCAGCTAAGTACCATCCCTTTGCTTTCTTTGTGATAATGCGATAGTGTATTTGGTCTGGCAGGATGTAATAGAGCGTATTTGGACCAACAGTTTTCTCCTGAAAATCTACAACTGTATAACCTGAGCCCTCTAGCGTAATGAAGAAGATATAATGGTCATCCCTGTGTGCGCCTAAATCTTTAGATTGCTGGTAAGTGGCTTCTTCTTTGGCCGACGGTACCAACTGAAATCCCAGATTACTTCTATCCTGTAGTTTGCTGACCGGAACGCTGTTCATACAGCAAAAATACTGTTTCTTACCTATTTAAGACCCAGCAGCTTATCCGCATTTAAGTGAGCAATTTTTGCTAACTGCTCAGCAGGTAACTGAAGATTATTTAAAAAATCAAGCCCCATTTGATTCGTACTAAAAGGATAATCTATGGAGAACATGATATTGTCAATACCGATCGTATCAATGGCAAGCTGTAAAGGCGCCGGTGTAAAAATACCGCTGGTCGTAATAAACAGTTGTTCCCTGAACGTGTCGGCAAGCGTACGCTGGTTCTTACCTGCCACACCGGGTTTGAAAACATTATTGGCCCTGGACCACATCATTGGCAGCATTTCACCCATATGCCCGATGATGATCTTTAATCCTGGATATTTATCAAAGATACCCGCGGCCAATAAGCGCAAAATATGGATCGCGGTTTCTGAATGCCATCCCCAGCCGTAACAGGCAATGGCTTCATTAGGCCCTGTGCTATCCCCTACATTGCTGTAATAGGCATTTATAACCTCCTGGGGCGGTATTCCGGGGTGAATATAGATCGGTACCCCAAGTTGCGCTGCCCGCTCCAAAATAGGCGCAAATTTAGGTGCATCCAGGAACGCTCCATTGATGGTGCCTTTGATCATTGCACCCTTAAATCCATAAGTTTTTACAGTGCGTTCCAGTTCATCAGCAGCAGCTTCGGGGCTGGTGACTGGCAGCACGGCAAATGCAGTAAAAGATGCCGGGTGATCCTTTATTTTCTCCGCTAGCAGATCATTGTACTTTGCCGCAAAATTGGCCGCCTCCTTACCAGGTAGCAGGTATACATCGGTGTTTTCTACTGATAACACCTGGGTGGTAATACCAGTTGCTTGCATAGAATTTAAACGTTCACCTGTAATGTCTGCCAGTTTATCCTGCATCAGCCCTAAGGAGCGTCTTTCTTTCAATATACTTTCAGGAAGGTAGGCGCTCATTTCCGGGAAGGAAGCGTGCTCCTCTAAGGTTACTATTCTCATTGTCAGTGGTTTTATGCAAAGAGAGGAAAGAATGGGCGGTTCATCAATAAAAGGAATGGGGTATTTATATCAAAATTTGCGGTAACTTACCATTCCGCACCCAATGTCGCTCCGGTGCCTATATGCTCTCAACCCAATTCCCTTTCCCACAAAATGAAAACCGATGAAAAAACTACGCTATCTCTTATTCCTCCTATGTTCCATTTCCACCTACGCTCAGACCACCCGAACCTTCTACCTGGACTTCGGACCCAATGATGCCACCAACGGCAACATCACTACCAGCCCTGACGTAAATGGCAACTACTGGAACAACATCACAAATACCAGCACCTCCGCTGCTTCGGTATACCTCTTAACAGACAAAAACACCTCCTCCGGTGCCCTCATCAACATCACGGCCGGATTCAGCTCCAATGGCATCAACAACGGAGGCCTGCTGTCTCCCGGCACCTCCCTGTTGAACGATATCGCTATCAACACCGCCACGCAGGATTATTTCTACACAGATAATTCTGCCAGCTTTATCATCAAAGGTCTCGACGTCAGCAAAGGTTACATCTTCTATTTCTTTGGTACCCGAAATGATCCTGAAGTCCGCAAATCAAACTATACATTAACAGGCAGCAATACTTACAGCGCTACCCTCCAGACTTCCGGCACAAACCTCGGCGGCACCGGTTATAACGGTAATAACAGTACGATCCTCACCACCAGTACCATTGCACCAGATGCCAAAGGCCAGATCGCCATCACCGTCAAACGGGAAACAGGTTCCTTCGCCTATATCGGTGTCCTGAAAATTCAAGAAATCAGGCTGCCCATCACGCCCTTAAAAACAACTTACATCGACTTCGGTCCTAGCGATGTCACCAATGGCAACATCACCACCAGTCCTGACATCAATGGCAACTACTGGAACAATGTTACCAATATCGCCACTACCGCCGCCAAAGTGAACCTCGTAGATAAAACAAATGCATCCACAGGTGCCTCCATCAAAATCACCAGCGGTTTTTCTTCCAACGGCATTCTCAATGGCGGTTTATTATCTCCCGATGCCAGCTTACTCGGTGATTTTGCCATCCACACCGCCACACAGGATTACTTTTTCACCTCCACCTCATCCAGCCTTTCTATCAGGGGATTAGATAAAACAAAAGGCTACGTATTCAGTGCATTCGGTACCCGCAATGATCCTGAAAAAAGAGTATCAGGCTACGCAATCACCGGCGCCACTTTTTACAATGGCACCCTGCAAACCTCCGGCACAAATCTGGGAGGCTCCGGCAATAATGGCAACACAAAAACCATCCTGACATCAGACATCATAATACCTGACGACAATGGCCAGATAAACCTGACGCTTACACGGAACGAAGGTTCTTTCGGCTACCTGGGCATCCTGAAAATAAACCAGGTGAACCCTGTCACTTTCGAGCCTTACTGCCCTACAAAAGAAGCCAGCCGTATCGCCATCATGGGCTCCTCCGTACCCTCCGGTACCGGTGCTACGAACAACCAGGGTTATGCACAACTCTATGCGCAGTTGCTTACCACAAGAGCCAGTAGCGGAACAGGACAAACCTGGAATGTATCCAATATCTCAGTACCTGGAAACAGTACCCTCAGCGTCATTAACCGCTGGGATAAAGACTTGTTGCCACTCTGTAGTAAGTACGTGATCTACGCCCTCTCATTAGGAAATGAAGGTATCACCACCGGTGGTCAGGCCATCTTTGATCAGTTCCGGGACAACATGAAGCTCCTGATCAATAAGGCAAGACAACAAGGTATCGAACCCATCATCACCAATTGCTACAGCCGTGAAGATTACACAACTGCCGAATACAATTTCATCAAACAAATGAATCTCCTGATTCATTCCTGGAATGTAGCGAGCATCAATCTCCTGGGCGCACTTGATAACGGAGCAGGCAAATGGGCTACCGGTTATAAATACGACGATCTGCACCCCAATGACGCCGGACATCTTGAATTTGAATACGCCATCGTGCCCTCTTTATTTGATGCACTAAAAGCAGGAAAGACACAACCTTATTTCATCGATGGCACCTCCTTAAATCTAAGTCCTGCCAGCGGCTATAAATTACAGATCAAACCGGAAGAGATCCTCCATTCCTTTACCTATGCTTTTGACATCCAAACCTCCGCAACAGGTCAGGTGGCAGAACTAAGCACTGTCAGCGGGCAAAAACTATTAGTGATTAACGTCTCCGGTAAACTGGATTATTCTCCCGGAATCTCAGGCACAACTACAATAACCGATAACCAATGGCATAAAGTAACACTTACGCATTACTATGCAATGGGGAAAACGCTTTTATACATTGATAAGGTATTACAAGGCTCCATTGCAGAAAAGATAGTCACCACCAGCTTCGACCTGAATGGCACCAGTGCACCAACTGCTAATTACCGCACCTTGCTGCTACATCGTTCAGGCATGACACCTGAAGAAATCAGCGCCATGGTAGATGCCAACCTGCTGAAATCAAGCCTGGAACTATACGCGCCGCTGGATGGCGCAAATGATCCACTGGTGAACCTTGCTCAAAGTACCAACACACTGAAAAAAGTGAAACTGATAGCAGGTAACTACTATCTCCAGAACCGCTATAGTAAATTATATATGGATGTAGATGATAGCCAGATAACCGCAGATGGTGCAAACATCCAGCAATGGGAATATAACGGAGGCTCCAACCAACAATTTACCTTCAACTATTTAGGCAATGATATTTATACAATAACCTGTGTCAAATCCGGTAAGTCAATGGATGTATCCGCTGTGAGTACAGCAGATGGTGCCAATGTACAGCAATGGACCTATGTTGCCGGCGGAAATCAGCAATTCACGATGGTGCCCTTAGATAGCGACTATTATAAGATCATCGCCAAACATAGCAATAAACTCGTAGAGGTATCCAATTTCAGTACAGTAAATGGTGGTAATGTGCAACAATGGACAGATGTCAATCAAACCAGTGGTCAATGGAAATTAATAAAAGTTGAAAATAGTGTACGCATGGCAAAGATCGTCAGCAAGGAAATCACCGTATATCCCAATCCCGCTGTCTCTACCTTATATATCAACGGTCTCAAAGACCATGCAAATATAAAGATCTATAATGCCTCAGGGCAATTAGAGTTAACCGGGTACGGAGCATCCATCGGTGTAGACAAGCTAAGCACCGGTGTACATTTCGTGCACCTGCAATCCACAGGCGTTTATAAAGTGATCAAGTTTGTAAAGCAATAATCTTGGCAAGCCTTCCATTCGAAAGAGTGGATGGCTTATCTTTGATCTATGGCTAAGAAACGCGCACCAATTCCAGTCAATCCAATGGCGAATCAATTCGGTTCCGGTATTGCCATGGAAAAATTATTAGTGGAAAAGTTAAACCCAAAAGAAAAAGAAGAAGCAGGAAGAGCACATCGTGAAGATGGCCATTCCTTCTTCCTCCTTGAAAAAGGCAAAGTCACCATCGAGATCGACTTTGAAAAGATCCATATCAAACCCGCCAGCCTCATATATCTCCATCCTAACCAGGTGCATCGCATCACCACATTCGAAAATGTAGCCGTCTGCGTTTGGTCGATCAACAATGAATACCTCCATCCCGAATACCTGGAAATACTGGAAGAACTCACACCCGCCAGACCAATACTCCTAAAGAAAGAAACCGTTTCCCTGCTTTCTGATGCAGTAGCCTTAGGCATGCGATTCATGGAAAGACAAGAAGATAAACTATTTCACGCAAGCATCAAAGATAGCTGCAATGCATTGGTGGCATTATCCATTTCGCAATTCCTGGACCAAAATCAATCAAGCCTCAAAGGCGGAAGATTTGAAACAGTTACAAAGTCTTTCAGGACTTTATTAGAACGCAACTACATCCAGGATAAACGTCCGGCAGCCTACGCAAAAAAACTTAATATCTCCATTCCTTATCTGAATGAATGTGTCAGGCATACAACCGGGTTTTCCGTATCTCATCATATTCAGCAACGCGTAATCCTCGAAGCAAAACGATTACTCGTTCATTCCGACCAGGCCATTAAAGAGATTGCAACCACATTAGGCTACGACGACTATCCTTATTTCTCCAGGCTCTTTACCAAAGTAACCGGAAAAACACCCATGGCCTTCCGGAACAAAAACCTCGATTAGTACAAGTATTACTTCGTATAGACCTTATTTGAAAGAACTACTTGCTTTTACTTTGTAAAAAAAAATAAAGTGAAAAAAGTACTCGTCTCGGGAGCCAGCATCGCTGGCCTGGCCACCGCCTACTGGATGGATCAGTTAGGCTATAAAGTAACAGTTGTAGAAGTGGCTCCTGCACCCCGTACGGGAGGCACAGCCGTAGATCTTCGCCTTGGTACAATTGATATTCTCAAACGCATGGAGATCTATGATCAGGTAAAGTCAAACGCCCTGAATCTTGAATTGATAGAATTTAAAAATGCAGCTGACGAAACAGTTGGCTCCTTTGCCCAGAAAAGGTACGACAGCGATGAAGAGATCGAAATAGAACGTACCATATTAGTAGATGTTTTGTACAATGTCTTAAAAGATAAAGTAAACTTCCTTTTCGACAACAGCATTACTGCACTACAAGAAACTTCCGGTAACATCACCGCTACATTCAAAGACGCTTCTCAAGTTACATTCGACCTTGTCCTGGGCTGTGATGGAACACATTCCAATGTCAGGAAGATCTGGTTCGGCCCTGAATCAGACTATGCACATTTCCTGAATGCTTATTTCTCCATCTCGATAGTAGAAAAATCACTGGTAGCCCCAAACACCGTGAATTTCTATAATACTCCCGGCAAGGCCTATATGCTGAATGCCTACAAGAACAAAACCGATGTTATCTTTTGCTTTGCAGCAGATGATGAAATGGAATATGATTATCGGGATGTAACGCAACAGCGAAATATCATCCTGGAGCAGTTTAAGGGCCAGCAATGGCGAACAGGAGAATTATTAACCGAGGTCGCCAACTCAGATAACTTCTACTTCGATAAATTCTGCCAGATCAAAATGCCTTCCTGGAAAAAAGGTAGGGTCGCACTCGTAGGTGATGCCGCCTATTGTGCATCTCCTGCTGCCGGCATGGGCGGATCATTGGCCCTGGATGGTGCTGCTGCCCTCGCAGATGCATTAAAAGTTCACGGGGAGAATTATATGCTAGCATTCCAGGACTACGAAAATAACCTGCGCCCATTTATAGAAGGCGTGCAGGCAGAAGCCGAAATAAATGCAAGAGAAAAGTTCATTCCCCGAACCCAGGAGGCCATCGATAAAAGAAATATGGACGGATTTTAGCAGCCCTGCAAATTTCCCCTTACCAGATAATATTATATATTAATTTAATTGTTATCTTGCTTGAAAATAACAACTTTAAAGGGGCAAATTTGCATTGTAGCTAAACTACCTATCTATGAAAAAACTGTACATCCTGCTGATGGCCATAGGCCTATATTCCTGTAGTGCAACCAATCACGTTTACATCAGCGTGTTACAACCATCACCAGTTACACTTCCTCCGAACATGAAAGAAGTGGGGATCATCAACAGGAGTCTGGTATCTGAAAAAAATAAAGTACTGGATATAGTGGATAAAGTGATGACGCTGGAGGGAGATAGCCTGGACGCACAGGCATCGCAGGCAGGTATCATCGGACTAGCCGATGAGTTGATCAAAAACAAACGATTTACAAACGTAACTGCTTATTATAATCTCAATTTACGTAGCAATGTACCAGGGCAGTTTCCAGCGGCACTTAGCTGGGATCTTGTAGATCAGATCTGCAGGGAGAAGCATGTAGATGCTTTGTTCTCACTGGAATTATTTGACACGGATGCTAAGATCAGTTATTCAACAGTGCCGGTTGCCATCAAAACACCATTAGGTAACATTCCCGGAGTAGAGCACCATGCCTCCATGTTCACCACCGTGAAAACCGGATGGCGCATTTACGATCCTGTACAAAGGCTGATCCTGGATGAATACGCTATGTCCCGCAACATTACCTTATCCGGTAGAGGGATCAATCCTGTTGCCGCAGCAGGTGCCATCATCAATAGAAAAGAGGCTGTGAAAGATGTAAGCAGAAAAGTAGGGCAGGATTATGCATACAGGCTATTACCTTATTGGATTAAAGTCACCAGGGATTATTACGTAAAGGGTAGCGACAATTTTAGCACCGCAAAGCGTAAAGCGCAAACGGGCAACTGGAATGGTGCTGCTGAATTATGGAAGAAAGAAACCAATGCGTCAAACAGTACTATTGCGGGTCGTGCCTGTTATAACATGGCCATCATTTGTGAAATAAACGGGCAATTAGATCTTGCAATTGAGTGGGCACAGAAAGCCTACGAAAACTATAATAATAAACTCGCACTGCAATATGTGAACATATTAAAGCAGCGAAAAGAAAGTAATAAGCTGCTGACCTATCAGCAGGAAAATTAGTAGAACTCATTTCATAATTGCCAGTTAAGTATGGATTATCAATTATAAATCCCTATTTATGAAATGGGTTCTGGAAAGAGGTTATACCAAAAGTAAAATTACCGGATTTAATTCAGGTAACTGATGGAGCGAATTTTGTTGATGAAAATGCGCTATGCCTTCAAATTACTTTTGATATAACCTCTTTTATTTTTAAAAACCATAAATACCACCAGATGCAGCAAGCGTCTCACCCGTGATCCAGGCTGCATCATCAGAAGCCAGGAACACAGCAACCTTTGCAATATCTTCAGGCTGGCCCATACGACCAAGCGGCGTATTGGCAATTAATTTCTTCTCAAAATCACTACCTGTAATTCCAGAACTACGTGTACCTTCAGTTTCAACAGAACCCGGTAACAGTGAATTGATCCGCACATTTTTCACCCCGAGTTCCTTTGACAGTGCAATCGTGATCGCATCTAAGGCAGCCTTCGATGCAGAATATACAGAACCTGTCAGCATCGGCATTCTTGCTGCACCAGAACTCACATTGATGATATTACCGCCCTTGTCACCAAATAACTTCAACGCGGCCTGTATTGCAAGAATAGATCCCCATACATTCGTATTGAATTGTTGATGAAATGACTCAGCAGTAACCTGCTCAATGGGTAAGTATTCATAAATACCTGCATTATTTACCAATACATCCAGACCGCCGAATGCCTGCTGTGTTGCATCGAACAATCTGTTGATATCCGCCTCCTTTGCTACATCCGCCTGCACAGCAATGGCAGTACCTCCGTTGTCAGTAATGGCTTTTACCACCACATCTGCGCCTTCTTTGCTGGATGCATAATTGACAACAACCTTTGCACCTTCTGCTGCAAAATACTTTGCAATAGATGCTCCTATTCCTTTCGATGCGCCTGTAACTATTGCTACCTTGTTCTTCAGTTTCATATTTTCAGATTTGAGATACAAAATTAGGGGAGCCGTGTTTATTTTGGTAATTTTGTAACGAAAAGTAACTGTAACCTGGAGGTAACAAAGTAACATATGGAGTGCAAAAATTTTGAACAGAATTACAAGAAAGAGATGAGAGCGGTCCAGGATTCAATGGACGTATTAAGCGGGAAATGGAAAATAAGTATCCTATCATCTATCTGCTTTTACAGCAAGAGAAGGTTCTCTGATATATTATCTGATATAGAAGGTATCTCCAACAAAATGCTGAGTAAGGAATTGAAAGAACTGGAACTGAACAAGCTGATCAAAAGAACCGTTATGGATACACAACCTGTAACGGTGCTATACGAACTGACAAAGCATGGTCTGTCATTAAAGACGATCATCGAAGAATTGACGGACTGGGGAATCAGGCACCGGAAAGAAATTACCGGGAGGTAAATACCTAAACCCATTTATCAAAGACCGCAATTTCCGGATTTTTCCTTCCTTGCCAGCCCACTAGTTTTGCACCTATGAACATATCAACACAAAACTGGCCTGATATCACAAAGGAATTACACGACAAAGGGTTTGTCCTTGTCAAAAACGTATTGGATAATCAGGAATGTGAAGCACTGATCGCAGACTACAATGCAGATAATACCTACCGCAAAACCATCAACATGGAGCGCTATCGTTTTGGTCAGGGAGAATACAAATATTTCCAATATCCCTTACCATCACTCATCACAACGCTAAGGGAAAGTATATACACCCTGATAGCTCCAGTTGCTAATCAATGGATGCAGGAATTAAACATTTCCAAAAGCTTCCCCCTGACACACGATGAAATGAAAACCCTTTGCAAGACCCATGGACAGGAAAAGCCCACTGTGCTGATCTTGAAATATGGAGAAGGAGGATTCAATACATTGCATCAGGATCTTTATGGAGAAATTTATTTCCCTATGCAAATGGTGTTCATCCTTGATGAAGAATATACCGGTGGTGAGTTTGTAATCACAGAACAGGTTCCACGTGCGCAATCGAAAGCGAATGTATTAAAACCTGGTAAAGGTGACATGATCATCTTCACTACGAACTTTCGGCCTGTAAGAGGGAGCAAAGGTTTCTACCGCGTGAATATGAAGCATGGTGTCAGTACGGTTCACAGCGGCAGGCGGCATAGCCTGGGAATTATATTTCACGATGGACTATAAATGTTGAAATATAATGGTTGCGTGTGCATTGTGCTTGTCTGATGGAGGATAATTTACAATTTTATTGAATGCGGATAATCGTTTTTTTATTGAGTAAGGAGATTATATTTTTTTACAGCATGTTATTTTGATCCCCGGATAGCCTTTATGAATCTATGATTTTTTTCTAAAAAAATAGGCATACTTAAATTTGTAAATCAGTACCCGATGAAATAATTTACAGAATAATTGATGAATAGTTAATCCCAATTACTTTATGATAGTTATAAATTTCGAAGAGACTTTCGAGCCTGTAAGTATTGAAAATGATTTATCTCAAATGGTTTTCAATTCACCGCAGGTTGACGGTACAAATCAGCAAATTTTAGTAAGAATTGATCCACATCCTGATCCTTATTTACCAAAGGTGTATAATCTTGGATTTGGGCCTCCTGATAATAATGGAAATTTTCATGATGATAAACGGCTAAAACATGCTAACGTCAATAAGGTATTTTCTACAGTCTTGTTTCATGGACTTACCTTTTTGCTGGAAAACCCTGATTTGACTTTGGGAATTGATGGATCAGATGATGTCAGAGCAACTATGTATCATTTGATGTTTAAGTCAAACCGTAAATATTTAGACGGTTTTTTTGTAGGTATAGGCGTGGACTGGTATGTTCGGGTATTTAGAGATTGGACCTATGAGGTGGATCATAAGGGAAGCATTTGGGCAAAACCCAAACCCGAATTGTTTAATTATGAACGAACTCGTCATGATCTTTACCGGTATTATATGTTTCACTTAAACTAAAATTCAAAACCAATTTATTTAAGTACATTTAAAGTATGAAACAAAGTATTCAACAGAAAATTGAACAGTACAAGGCAATTGCCCGGAATCAGGGCAGTAATCATAAGTCTGTGCTATCTAAATCTGTTCGTATTGATGGTTTAGCACAGGTTATTCGATCTCAAAAGGACGCGGAAATCTTTATGGCTGAACTTAAAAGCGTTATTAAGCGGGCTCAATAATTTTTCATATAGGGTAGTTTTATGACTATCCTTTTTGTTTTTAATGGCCCATCCAATTTGTTCTTAACAAATCCAATCTCTCCCTGCCCACCATCACCAATTCCCTTTATCTATAATAATACGAAGAAAACAGTTTTGCCTGATTAACCAACAAGTATACCCTGCATTTACATTTTTATTAAGAACATGAAATTGTTATATACTAGAACTCACTTCATAAATAGGTATTTCCAGCTGATAATCAATACATAAATAGTAATTATGAAATGAATTCTAAGTAAAATAGTAATTTCAGCACATGAACGAGACCGAAATTCTAACTGCTTTTCACCTCAGAAGAGCACATTACGATACCTACCTTCGTGCAAACGATATTCACCTATATACCTGCCCGGGTTGCGGATTTCCTACCCTTCCCGAAAGAAATAGATTCGAAATCTGCGAAATCTGCGATTGGGAAGATGATGGCGAAGATGATCATGCAAATAGCATGATTACAGAAGTATCCCACCCACGAGGCGGCCCTAATGGCAACCTCTCCCTAAAAGATAACAGGATCAACATCGGTCGTATACTGGAAAGCCATATAGAATTGAAAGACGGCGAAGTTGATTTTGATACAGCAAGTGTATTAAAGACCATCGAATATTATCAACGACGAAAGGAAGATATCTCTAATAGAATGACCGGCGATGAAAGCGCCCAGGATCATATCCGGTTTGAATGGAAAGAGGTCAGGAACGATCTGCTGGCAGCGATGGTCGTACCAAAACTATGAGGCTGTAACAAAAGTAAATTGAAGGCATAGCGCATTTCATCAACAAAAATGCTCTCCATCAGGTACCTGAATTAAATCCGGATAATTTTACTTTAGATACAGCCTCATAATGATATTAACGCCATCCTAAACCAGGAGCAACATGCTCCAGTATAGACGACAGGATGTGTATATTGTAATCAACCCCCAGTGTATTAGGAATCGTCAGCAGCAGCGTATCAGCCTCCTGGATAGCCTCATCCTGCGCCAGCTCTTTAATGAGCTGATCCGGTTCGCCGGCATAGCTTCTTCCAAAAATAGCACGCTTCCCTTTCTCTATATTCCCAATTTTATCACCTCCCTTTGCATCCTGACCAAAGAAATATCTATCCTGGTCATTCATCAGTGCAAAAATAGACCGGCTCACAGAAACCCTCGGTTCACGCTGGTGCCCGGCCTTCTTCCACGCCTCTTTATACACCCTGATCTGCTCGGCCTGTTGAATGTGAAATGGTTTCCCACTTTCATCCATTTTCAAAGTAGAACTCTGCAAATGCATCCCTTTCTCCGCAGCCCATTCAGCCGTTGCATTAGAAGCTGCACCCCACCAGATGCGATCCCGCAATCCTTCAGAATGAGGTTCTAATCTTAATAAGCCCGGAGGGTTAGGAAACATAGGGAAGGGGTTGGGTTGTGCAAAACCAACACCTTTCAATTGATCCAAAAACTGCAGGGATTTTTTGCGCCCCATATCAGCATCTGTTTCTCCTTCCTCAGGTGCGTATCCAAAATAACGCCAGCCTTCAATCACCTGTTCTGGCGAGCCTCTGCTAATACCTAACTGTAACCGACCGCCGGAAATAATATCGGCAGCGCCGGCATCTTCCACCATATAAAGGGGATTCTCATAACGCATGTCAATCACCCCCGTTCCAATCTCTATCCTGCTGGTTTTGGCACCGATAGCAGCGAGTAAAGGAAATGGAGATGCTAACTGAGCTGCAAAATGATGTACCCGAAAATATGCACCATCTAACCCGATTTCTTCAGCAGCAACAGCCAGGTCAATAGATTGAAGCAAGGTGTCACTGGCGGTACGGGCCTGATAAGCGGGATGATTGGACCAATGTCCGAACGATAAAAATCCTATTTTCTTCATACGTCTCTTTTCGCTTGTAAAATAGCCATTGCAAAGATAGAGATTATATCATTGCTTAAAGAGCAACGTTGATTTTCATACTAATTGAATGTGCATAAAATCAAAGAGTGAATCTCTTGTCAACCGACAATGAAGGATGTTATAATCTAAGAATAGTAATCCGTGGAAAATGGAAGACATCCGGCCAGTATAAAACTTTTATAAACTTACCGAAGCAGTGCCCAGGCTATCACCGCAGCAGCTATCAGCAATATGATAGCCCATGTATAATTAGGTCCTGGCCTGGCTTGCTGCTGCAGCAGCTCATCTATCCCTGTGTTTTTACCACTCTCATAATGATCCAGGCGCTCTATATAGTCCTTGCTTTCGGCAAGACTTTCGCCCGTATGATCTCTGTATACTTTAATGGCTTCTATCTTATTACCCCGTAATAATATGCCTCTTAACTGATCATCAATATTTCCGGTAATAGGAGTCTTAGGTTTATCCAATTGATCCACAAAATCCTTGGCTTCTTTTAGTGAGCAATTGGCTGCCTTCTTCACCAATGCAACAGCCTGAACCTTTCCATTTTGTGATACCAAAACTTGTACCTCTGCTAATATGTCTGAAGGAATAATCATACTATTAAGTTACACAAAAGCGACCAATATCGCTAAATTTGCAGGTACCATATACTCATGAAACCCATAATAGCAGATCTCATCCTTGTATATCTTTCCTGCTACAACAACCACTACAAAAGAAGAAAAATCCGGCAGTAAATCCTGCAATCGGAAACAGAGAACGGCACCCTGGGGGTAGATAAAATGGCCTGATGAGAATGGAACGCTATTGATAAAACGCTATTATTTGTATTGATTTTGATCCTGCCTGTGTATGTTTACTTTCACCCAATGCCCTGATTTACTTAAAACTTGCACAATACAGGCCAGCTGATCGTTAGTTCCTCATAATCAGGATGGTCTAAAGTGAGTAAATCCTGTTCATCAACATAATATTATCATAACAAATTTCCTCCTCTTCACCCCTCAACCTCACTAAAATAGAACCATATCCTTGCGGAAATTGCAAAAACATGCAAAATTGACCTGAATTATTTTAATCTTGCGGCGAAAATCATAAACTAGAAAATTCCGGTTATTTAATTTTAACCCGCTAAAATTCCAAACGATAATTACAAAAATCTAAGATGATTAAATTCAACAGATTAAAAGGTCTCAGTGTACTAGCGTGTCTTATTTCCACCTGCCAGCTTCAGGCGCAGGAAAGAATAGCACCGGCATATCCACTTATTACTCACAATCCAAACTTTAGCATCTGGTCTAATACCGATGAGCTCAACAAGTCAACAACCACGCATTGGACGGGTGCCGATCACTCACTATTGGGCATGATCAGCGTAGATGGTAAAGTGTATCGTTTTTTGGGTAAAGAAGAAACAAGGTATAAAACCATCCTGGCTGCAGCAGATGAAACTCCTTACACAATGAGTTACACAGAAACCCAGCCGGATGCTAACTGGACTTCCCAGAACTACAAAACTGCTACCTGGAAATCAGGCCAGGCACCAATCGGGGATGATGAGAAGAATGTAAAAACCCTGTGGAAGTCAGACAACATCTGGGTAAGAAGAAATTTCACCATTCAAAATCCTGCCAGCATCAATGAGCTCTTGTTAAAGCTCAATCATGATGATAATGTAGAAGTTTACCTGAATGGTAGCAAGGTTTATGAAACCACTGGCTGGACGAACAGTTTCACCTACCTGCCATTGAATAAAAGTCTGCTGAAAACAGGCGTAAATACCATCGCCATTCACCTGGCAAATACCGCCGGCGGCCGTTACCTGGATTTTGGCCTGGTAGATAAACAAAAGGATGCTTCCGGAGAAACCCAGTTGGCGAAGCAAACAAAAGTTGACATTACTGCTACCAGCACTACCTATGCGTTTACAGCCGGTAATGTGGACCTGGAACTGAAATTCACCTCACCGCTTTTGCTGAATGATCTGAAATTATTATCCAGACCAGTCTCCTACATCACTTATGCTGTAAAAGCAAATGATGGGAAACAACATGCGGTGAAAGTACTGTTAGGTGCTTCTTCAGACATCGCAGTGTATCAACCCGCTCAGCAGGTAATTGCACAACGCTACGATAAAGGCACCCTGTCTGTCTTAAAGGTAGGAACCGTAGACCAGCCGGTACTGCAAAAAGGTGCTGATGATATGCGTATAGACTGGGGATATTTCTACGTAGCTGCTCCAAAGAATACAGGCGCTACCCAGTTCATTACAAAGGGTGCAGATGCTGTGGCTGCATTTAAAAAAGGAACCAATGTATCCTCAGCAACAAAAGGAAAATCCTTATCACTGAACACTGTCATTCCTTTTGGAACAGTCGGCAGCAAGCAGGTAGAACGCTTCGTAGAATTGGGATACGATGAAATTTTCGCAATCCAGTACTTCAATACAAATTTAAGACCCTGGTGGAATGCAGGTGGCAACGAAACCATCGATGGCCAGCTGACCAGTGCAGCTAATGAATATACCACCGTCATGCAGAAATGTACTGACATGGATAAAGAGGTATATGCGACAGCGTTAAAATCAGGCGGTACAGAATATGCGCATTTATGTGTACTGGCTTATCGTCAGAGTATTGCAGCACATACATTGGTAAAAAGCCCTGATGGCGAAATCCTGTGGTTGTCAAAGGAAAACAACAGTGGTGGCTTCATCAACACCGTAGATGTAACTTATCCTTCCGCACCGCTGTACCTGATCTACAATCCGGAACTGATGAAGGGAATGTTAACAGGTATATTCTATTTCAGCGAGTCAGGCAAATATCCACATCCATGGGCAGCACATGATCTGGGTACTTATCCAAAAGCAAATGGTCAGACCTATGGCGAACCAATGCCTGTAGAAGAATCAGGTAATATGATCATTCTCGTAGCTGCTATTACCAAAGCACAGGGTAATACAGACTATGCTAAGAAGCATTGGAAAACACTGACAACCTGGGTAGATTATCTCGTGAAAGACGGATTGGATCCTAAAACACAGTTATGTACAGATGATTTCGCAGGCCACCTGGCGCGTAATGCAAACTTGTCAGTAAAGGCGATCGTGGGTATTGGCTGTTATGCGCAACTGGCAGAGCAGTTAGGCGAACAGGAGACCGCTAAGAAGTATCGCGCAATCGCAGAAAGCATGGTGCCAAAATGGATAGAAATGGCAGATGCAGGAGATCACTATGCACTGACGTTTGATAATAAGAATACCTGGAGCCAGAAGTATAATTTAGTGTGGGATAAAGTATTAGATCTGAACCTGTTCCCTCAGAAGGTATATGATACAGAAACTAAATACTATCTCACCAAAATAAACAAATTCGGTATACCGCTGGATAGCCGTAAGACCTATACCAAGAATGACTGGATCGCATGGACAGCCACATTTGCGCCACAGAAAGAGCAGTTTGATGCTTTGATCAAACCGCTGTATGTACATGCATTAGAGACACCATCACGTGTACCACTGAACGATTTTTATGATTCAGAAACTGGTATCCGCGAAAACTTTAAGGGAAGAAGCGTAGTGGGTGGTTTCTATATGAAGGTATTAGCTGATAAATTACATAGTAAATAAGGACAGCTTAGGTCCTGCATAAGCATATTAACAACAGGTCTCTGCAGCAGCTATCAATCACGTATTGATAGCTGCTGTATTTAATTCCACAAGCAAAACAGATGAATAACAACACGCTTCCTACCAAACCTCATTACCAGATATTAGATGGATTACGTGGCGTGGCTGCAGTCATAGTAGTATGGTTTCATCTCTGCGAACCACATGCCAGCAGCCATCTTACACAGCATATCAATCACGGTTATCTTGCAGTTGACTTTTTCTTTTTACTCTCCGGTTATGTAATCGGTTACGCCTATGATGACCGGTGGAATCAACTCACCTTTGGTAGTTTTTTAAGACGTCGTATAGAAAGATTACAGCCACTTGTCATTCTCGGTATGACCCTGGGTGCAATTGGATTTTATTGGCAGGGATCAGCAATATGGCCGGATATACAAACCGTGCCAGTATGGAAAATGATGTTGGTGATGCTGATCGGTTACACCATATTGCCGGTACCTTTATCCATGGACATCCGTGGCTGGCAGGAGATGCACCCCTTAAACAGTGTGGGCTGGTCTTTGTTTTTCGAATACATCGCTAATATTTTGTACGCAATAGGAATCAGGAAATTCTCCAATAAGACATTAGGCATATTAGTCGCATTATCAGCGGCAGCGCTGGTATATTTCGCAGTCACGAATTCAAATGGCGATGTCACCGGTGGCTGGACATTATCGGTGGAGCAGGTGAAGGTCGGTATGACGCGGGTGATGTATCCGTTCTTTGCGGGTTTGTTATTATCAAGGCTGGGGAAGAAGATTCATATTAAACATGCATTCTTGTGGTGTTCAGTATTCGTAGCTGTATTGTTATTTATGCCTCGTATAGGTGGCGCGGATCATTTGTGGATGAATGGATTGTATGAGTCAATTTGTATCATCGTGTTATTCCCGGTTATCGTGATGATGGGTGCTGGTGGAGTGATGCATAGTGAGAGAGGGGCTAAGATTTGTAAGTTCCTTGGGGATTTATCTTATCCATTATACATGACGCATTATACCCTGGTTTATTTTTATGTGGGATGGGTGAGTGATCATAAAGGTATCACGCTTGCGGAATCATGGCCTTATGCGCTGAGTACGTTTTTAGGAGCGATCGTAGTGGCGTATGCGAGTTTGAAATTGTTTGATGAACCGGTGCGTGCATGGGTGCGTAAGAGGTTTAAATAGGAGCATTAGGAGGGGTTAATGTAGGGCGTGGCCTGGGCATTAACCCCTATATTCCAAATTAATATTATACACTAATCTCCAACTTATACCCCTTCCCCCGCACAACAACAATCCTGCTACCTGGATCCATTTCCAGCTTCTTCCTAAGCTTCGAAATAAACATATCCAGACTCCTCCCCACAATCACCCCTTCATCCTCCCATATCTCCTTCTGCAAGCGGCTTCTCTCTATCATCTCATTAGGTGACGACGCAAAAATCCGTAACAAACGCCCTTCAGTATCCGTCAAATCAATAATTTCCTGATTAACAGTCAGCTGCATTTTCTGTGCATCAAATACCACTCCGCCAAAAGTAAATACATCAGCAGGCTGCTCCGTTGGCAAAGCAGCCACCCTTTGTGGCTTTACCGATCTAAAAAGAATAAAACCAATAAACGCCAAAAATGGCAGGCCGCCCAAAAGAAACCCATTCTTTGCAATCGCCATGCCTGCAGGCCTGAACTTAACATTGATCAAATAGTCTGCTTTCGGTTGCACCCGTCCTTTACAAGCTATAATATCATTGTCTTTATTGCCGGAAATAGCAAACCCATACACTACATCCTCCTTGCCCCGATTCAAAACAGTCACCACATAATCTCCTATAAGCGGATCATTACCTAACAAACGCCTTGTCGTATTCACCAGGAATTCCGGTTGAAAAGTAAGATCATGCTCAAAACCGATCTGGTATTCATTGGCCGCAATCTTTTTTACCGGCAGCACCCTCGAAGTACGATCCCCGGATTGTAAAAGCAGTTCATGCCCAATCCTGCGCAGGGATATTTCCCTCCTGGAAATATCAAAATCACTATCCTCCATACTAAAAGCCACCCAGAATAAAGCAATACCCAAAAACAGTATGAATCCAGGGAAGTATTTCCCTTTCCCGGAAAGCAGATGTAGACTGAGACGCATAGTGTCAATTTGTTATTTACAAAGTTTTACATTTTTATTTACAATCCAAAACCCTCTGTCTGAAAGGTATCACCGTATTTTCGCCGGACCAACGGCTATTCAAACGGCGCCGCCATTATTCATATTAAACAACTAAATTATGAGATGCATACACAAATATGCCTGGTTCCTGATACTTGTTTTTTGCATTTCCTGTGGAGGAACAAACATAACAAACAACCCAATAAATAAATTCAATCCCGAAACAAAAAAGTCAAAAGCATCCCCGGCGCCCAACAGCATGGTTCGGAATATCAAGCAGGATAGAAACGGGAATATTTTGTTAGCTTCCTATAAAGGCGTGTTATTGTACGATGGAAAATCCTTTACTAACCTAACGAGTGAAATAAATTCGCCCAGCTTCCTGAATGTGCTGGAAGACCGGAAAGGATTACTTTGGTTGGCTACCAGGGATTCGGGTGTTTATTGTTACAACGGCCAGTCCTTTCAGCATTTTACAACCAGGGAGGGGCTTGCCAGCAATGCAGTTGCGGCTATTTATGAAGACAAAGCCGGTAGCATCTGGTTCGGCACCCGGGGAGGTGCAAGCTGTTTTGACGGAAAATCATTTCGAAACTTTACAACGAAAGAAGGGCTCTCCAATAATGGTATTAATGCCATCTTAGAAGATAAAACCGGGAGAATATGGTTTGGTACCAGGGAAGAGGCCTGTTATTATGATGGAGGAAAATTTACTATTTTCAAAAACAAAGACGGTAAGGCTTTCAACAACGTTAGTGCAATAATCGAGGATAAAAAAGGCAACATTTGGTTTGGCGGAACAATCATCAATAACAGACAAGGTAATAAGGTGTTCGCTGAACAGGGGCTTTGGCGCTATGACGGCCTTAGCTTTACCCAGGTATCGCAGCGAGGTGCTGCTTCGATGTTCGAAGATAAGCAGGGTAACATCTGGACAAGCGGTGCAGTAAATCCCAATGGGGTTGGGAGCTGGAAACTTTCAAGGTATGATCAAAAAACCTTGTACGATAAAAACCCTATTGCCACTGAAATAATGTCAATCGATAAAATGCTTTGCGGAATAATGGAAGCAGGCGATGGAAGTATCTGGTTTGGTTCCATAAAGGGAGTATATCGTTATGATGGAAAAAATATCACTGATTTTTTTGCTGAGGCCATTCGGCAATATTTCTACGAAAAACCTGAAGAACCTTGTTAATCAACTGCAAAATATTCGATCCCAAAAGTATTCAGATCCAAATAACAGCGGGCTTGTGACGCCTTCCTTTTTATTATGAACATAGAACTCATTTCATTAATAGCTATTTGAAATGAGTTCTAATAATAATATTTTGTCGTAATCTCCCCCTAAGCTTGTCGCTTTTGAACATTTGTGATCCTTAAAATGTTTCCCACCTTTGAGTTGTCATTCACTGTCAAGCTTATGAAAAATTTACGCAACACAGGCAATCTTATAAAATTACTCCTAATTGCATTCAATATGTCTGCAGCACCTTCCTTAATTGCACAGCAAATCAAACCCACCAGCAGGGGCTATGCACCTGCTAATGGCATCCAGGTTTATTACGAAGTATATGGTGAAGGTAAGCCTGTCATATTACTCCATGGTGCTTACTATACCATTGAAATGAATTGGGGAGAACTAATCCCTGAGTTAGCGAAAACAAGAAAAGTAATAGCCCTGGAATTACAAGGACATGGTCACACTCCCTATTCAGATAGAAAACTATCCCGGTCAACTTTGGCCAGCGATGTGGAGAAAGTAATGGATTATCTGAAAATAGACAGCGCAGATGTAGTGGGATATAGTTTTGGTGGCCAGATCGCTTACCAATTTGCGTTACAAAGTCCACAACGGTTGAAAAACCTGGTCATCATTTCGGCTGTGTATAAAAGCGAAGGCTGGCTACCAGAAGTAAACGCTGTGTTTAAAAAAATGAAACCTGAGTTATTTGCAAATTCGCCGCTGCAAACCGCTTATGATGCGGTAGCTCCGGATAAAACAAAATGGAACAAGTTCCTGGAACAGATGATTGCCTCAGCAGGGGAGCCATTCGATCTTGGTGATGACAATATAGCCAAAATCACAGCACCTGTATTAATCATATCAGGCGACAATGATGGCATGGATAAAATCGAACTGGCAAAAACTTATAAATTATTGGGAGGAGGTGTTTCTGCTGATATGCAGGCCATGCCCAAAGCACGACTGGCTGTCATTCCCAACCAGAGCCATGTTAGCCTGATGAGGCAAACAAAAATTATATTCAGTTATGTAGATGATTTTTTACAATAATCTGATTAAAAAAGCGCTGAACACCAGCGCTTTTTTAATCTGTCTTATTATTTAAAGCTAAACATCTTCCCTGTTACCAGGCTATCTACAAACTAACCTCTTCTTCCCTGTTCAATAACTCATTAACCGTCTGGTGTAACTGCTCTTTGGAAAATGGTTTCCTGAGAAAAGCATCTGCGCCATTTTCCAGTGCTACATCTTCAGCGGCCGCATCCACACCAGAGATCATGATCACTTTTATAGATGGATGTTCCTTTTTTACAAAACTGAGAAAATCGATACCAAAGCCATCTGGCAGGCGATTGTCCAGTATGATTAAAGAAGGTTTTTCCTGTAGAAGATATTCCTCAGCTTTTGCAATGCTTTGTACATGTTCTACATCTTTTCCTTCGAGTAATATGTTTAAAAGCAGGCAGAGATCACCTTCATCGTCAATGATTAATACCTTACTGGGAGTGGTTTTATTTTTCATACTTGCATTTTTGAATATGGTTATTAATTGAAAAAGCATGCCAAATGGCAGGCTATTCAAAAAGTTTATTTCACAAGAGGTGGTTTATGTCTTTAGGCGCAGGCAAAAGTCGCTGTCCTAAATCTCGTAGTATAACCCTTCTGGGATTGTAGATAAATGCCAATTGCAGCAAATCAAAAATAATTATCATGATGGCAGGTCCAACAAAATGAAGGGCTTCATGTGGGCAAAAACATCCATTGAATCTCCCTCACCGCCCATTTTACAAACCTTTTACCTATCCTTTTACAATCTTTTACAATTAAAAAGCCTCCCGGTACTTGCCCCCGGATATCTTTATGCCGTTGTTTCACTAAATCAATTTCAGTCATGAAAATCTTTAATTTGTTCCTTATTCAATTACTCTTTTCCTGTAACCAGGCGCCTGGAATTCCAAAGTCCTCTCATTTCACTGACAAGCTACACACTCAAAAAACTGATACGACCGCAACAGCAGGCATCGTTTTTAGATCTGCGGATGGCGGACACACCTGGCAGGATATAAGCAATGGCTTGCCCGAACCTGTGAAGGATGACTACGGTATTGGCAGAAATGTTATTTGCGCAGATGAAAATGGGCTCTATTTAACCGATGGGAATTGGATATATCACAGTAATACAAACGCCACCGCTCCCTTTTGGACCAGGGATATTTTCCCTGACAAGCATAGCAGCATTGCCCCTGGTAAGACCGGGTTATTTGCATACAATTACGATGGCCCCATTTTACAAAAGCTAAACGGATCAAATGTTTGGTCGCCGGTATTCACAGATTTGAAGGAGAAAAAAGTACGCACCGTTTTAGAAACTGCCGGAGGCACCCTTTTCATCGGTACCGACGAGGGCCTTTTTAGATCCGCAAACCATGGGAAAACATGGAAACCTGTCAATGCCTGGGGTTTGTTAGGAAAAATGGTAGAGTCAGATGGTATAATGTTGGCTACTTCCAATAGAGGGATCATTAGATCAACCGATGATGGTGAAAACTGGGAATTAGTGATCAGTGAGGGTGGTGTGGGCATCGACGTAGAAAGGATCAAAGGAGGGTTCGCTGCTATCAATTACAGTACAGCCGCCAGGACCAGGAGAGTGCGGACATCCTTCGATGGCGGAAAAACCTGGCAGCCCATTGATGCCGGCCTTCAGACGCAAACTATTATTGACTCCCCCATGCAACCTATGCTTGCAGGCAATCCGGCACAGGGCAGTGACTCAGTGTGGCATCCGAAAGAAACGGCACGTCCGGATGAGGAGTACAAAACTTCCATTATCCAGGTGGGTGAAAACTTCTTTTGTGGTCATTCTGACGGTGTTTACATGACATCAGACAATGGAAAAACATGGAAACTGGTACTCCCTGCTGTAAAGGGTAAGATGTTCAAATTATCTGTTTCAGGAAACGTGGTTTATGCCATACAGATGGAGAATCATTGTTAAACCTGACTGATAGTAACTGATAAATTCACTAATTCCAGATGGGCAACGCATAAGCACGTGATAATATATAATAAAAGAAAAGGAGCGGAGCCCCGTAGTCACCTCTCCATCCTATTATCTCATCAAAATCTCGTGGGAACATACTGCCCTAAGAATACGCCATTTGTGGGGCAAGAGGAGATCATTTTTTATAACGCTTCAATCCCACCGATTACTTGATTGTCATAATTGAGTATGATGAGCAATGAATCTTGAGAAAATATTTCGAACAGAAAAACGCCTTCAAAATCATTGCTTTGAAGGCGTTTTAATTTTTCGGCGGACCAGACGGGGTTCGAACCCGCGACCGATGGATCGACAATCCACAATTCTACCAACTGAACTACCGGTCCGTTGAGAGATATCACCATATACCCCCCGGGAAACTAACAACACAATGGATGCTTTCAAGGTCAACTAATTCACAATGGATGCTTCTGGCATTAACCAACACAATGGATGCTTTCAAGGTTAACTAATTCACAATAGACGCTTCTGGCATTAATCAACACAATGGATGCTTTCAGGGTTAACTAATTCACAATGGACGCTTCGGGCATTAATCAACACAATGGATGCTTTCAAGGTCAACTAATTCACAATGGATGCTTCTGGCATTAACCAACACAATGGATGCTTTCAAGGTCAACTAATTCACAATGGACGCTTCGGGCATTAACCAACACAATGGATGCTTTCAAGGTTAACTAATTCACAATAGACGCTTCTGGCATTAACCAACACAATGGATGCTTTCAGGGTTAACTAATTCACAATGGACGCTTCGGGCATTAACCAACACAATGAACACTTTCAAGGTTAACTAATTCACAATAGACGCTTCTGGCATTAACCAACACAATGGATGCTTTCAAGGTCAACTAATTCACAATGGACGCCTCTGGCATTAACCAACACAATGGATGCTTTCAAGGTCAACTAATTCACAATGGACGCCTCTGGCATTAACCAACACAATGAACGCTCTCAGGGTCAACTAAAACAATGGACATTTCTGGCATTAACCAAAACAATGAACACTTTCAGGGCTAACATTATCCAGTTATAGCCCTCTGCGCCTTTTGCTACAGATGCTACGCTATAACCTTCAAAACTAAAGTCAAAAACAAAATAATTTCAGGGTTAAATCACCAGGAGAATCCATCTTTCATTTCCTCTCCCGTTGATGAAACAAAATTACCAGCCCTCTGCGCAGCCTTTCTACGCAGCAAAAAAAGAAATAAAAAAAACTCCGGAAAAAATCCCGAAGTTCCTTATAATCAATTATTAAACTATAGAATCAAAATATTCCATCACCCGTTCCTCACTCTCCCTGCGCAACTCCACCTCCCCAGCATACAACTTCCTCCGCAACTCCCTATACAATCTAACCACCAGTCAGGATATCCATGCCATCAAAGCTTACCGCTTCAGAAAGGATCGCAAATTGGCCTCAAATTATATTGCTGTACCTATCGATTTTAGCAAAGTGAGAGTAACGGGAACAGATATATGTACCTATCCTCAAAAGATCTGTATTCCCGGAAATGGTACATTGATCATAGTCGATCCAGCCAGAGAAATTATAGCTGTCAAAGAAGAAGGATTTCCAATTGTCCACATACCTGGGTATCTGCAAAGAGCAATTGCAACACCCTTATTATATACTGCCTTTATTCAAAGAGAATAACACAAAACTCGCCAAAGGAATTCAGTGATCTCATACGAATAGAAAATATAACCACACCTGCAGACATGCACTGGTGACCTTCTATACCCTCCATCTGCTGCTTCTGGTCAATTTTTTCCATATTACAGCGCCACCTTAAGTCCACGTTCTTGCCGTTGGAAAGCTAATAGCGGGCTTATTCAAACCCGCTATTAAGGTATTATCTCGCCAGCATCAGCTTCTTACTTTCTACCACACGACCATCCAGCTCCAGGCTATATACATACGTTCCCGCTGTAGCACCATCCAGTGACAGGTTTACGCTGTTACCACCATTCGTTTTCAGATCCACTCTCTTCACTTGTTTACCATTCAGATCAGTAACCGTCAGGTAAGCATGACCTACGGTGCCAGGATATGTATACCTGATAAGAGTACTGCCAGAAGTAGGATTAGGTGCACTAGACAGAGAATAAGATCCGCTTGCATTGCTGCTACCAGTTACCTGCAAACTGCCACTTTTCAGTGCCGCCAGTTGTGCCTGAACATCTGCCAATGCCTGTTTCAGGTCATTCACTTCCTGCTGCAGTGCATCGTTTGAATCCGCTACCCGTGCAGCCGTAGTTGCGCTTTTATACACATTGCCATTTGCGTCTACTACGAGTACACTACCTGTACCAGTGGTCAGCCCCTGGAACCGCACAGTACCATTTACGTGCAACTTAGCAGTCGGTGCCGTAGTATTAATACCGAAATTACCAGCAGGATTGATCCTCGCTTTTTCCAGGCCATTAGTACCAATAGAATCTACACCGGTACCGAACAATAAACTACCTGTAGAGGTCATTGCCTGTAGCACGAAATCGCCAACAACAGAAGTGGTGACGAATGCACCGGTCCTGGATGCAAGACCAAATCTTGCAAACGGTGTGGTGATCTGACCACTTGCTGGTTGAGTAGGATTCTGTGAGAAACAGATAGAGGGAGACTTACCGGATATCATCACGTTGTTGTCTTCCGCCGTTGTACTTGAACTGTGAATGTGCAGGAGTTTGATAGGCGTACTCAAACCAATACCTGTGTTACCGTTGGAAAGGATCGTTGCTTTCTCAACGTTGTTCGTTCTGAATACAAGCCTGGCAGTATCCGTAGTTCCTACAAAATTGGAATTCGGATTAGTACCTGCATTGCCGGTCAATAACCATGCATTGCTGCTACCGATGGTGGAGGCGTCTTTCCAGAATAAGCTGCCGCTGCTATCTTGTACGAGGAAACGTGGTGCAGCATTAAACTGCGAAAGGCCGGTGAATCGTACAGAACCGGTGGTGTGTAATTGTGAGGTAGGTGTGTTAGTACCAATACCTACAAATAAACTACCGTACTTGAGGGAATCATTAACAGCAATCAGGCGCTGTCCGGGATTGCCAACCCAGCCCTGGGCTTTGGCGGATTGAATGGTTAACATGCTGCAAAAACTGATTAACACCAGTTTCCAGCTTTGGGTCTTTGTCATTTTGTATGATTAGGGTTTAAAAAAACATAGGTACTTCAATGGTAGATAAGTGTCTTTATTACATGGGTTATTTTTATGGTGCTAATATAGGGGAAATTATCACATGTGGAAATTATTGTTTTTAAAATAATACCCGCTTATTGTCGGATATTAATGTAAGGTATTATTATAGTTTGCGTTCGTAATTGCTGATTCTCCACCAGTGGCCAGGGGCATAGTTCCAGCGCAGTGTCATTATATTTTTAATCATTAGCAGCCAGTGACATTATTCCAGCGCAGTGCCATTATATTTTTAATCATTCGCAGCTACCGGCATTGTCGCAGCTCTTAATGCAGCTATCTGCATTCGCAGTTCTTCCAGCTCTTTCTTCAATTCTTTCGCCTGTACTTCGAAACTCCCCACATCATTCGCTGTATTTGAAGGTACTGCTACAGGACTATTATTCTTGCAGATATATCCATTTTCATCCGGTACCAGTACCGTTTCTGGCCTGGTCGGCAATCCCCGGAACCGTACATCTCCATATACATGCAGTTTTGCAGTGGGAGAAGTGACGTTGATACCACGATTGCCATTATAAGATAAGCGCATTCTCTCTACGCCATTAGTACCTGCTTCATCCAATCCGGTACCAAAGAGAATATTCCCATTTCTGGTAACACTATGAATGACAAAATCACCACTTTGTGCAGTCAGTAAAAAAGCTGCGGACCTGGTCGCTAATCCAATTCTGCCAAATGCACTGTTCTTACTCTCTGATAACGTAGAAAGTGCTGTAAACCAGATGGAAGCGGCGTGTCCTGATGCGAGAATATTATTGTCCTCAATGCTGTTATTGTGTACCTGTAACAGTTTATCTGGTCTGCTGGTTCCAATGCCGAAAACTACCATCTGCCTGCCATCAGTCACGATCCTGTGTAAATATAAATTGACTGGTTAAAACCCTGCATAATGAAAGTAGCATAGGTCTTAGGCGAAGTATTTTCTTCATAGTTTTTGTATGTAAAAAAGGAATACAAATGAAGGTAGACAAAAAAAAATTCCTGAAAAGTGCAACCTTTTTTACTGAAAGGGAACTAATATATGTAAACCATTTAACCATGATCAGGATCATCATTACATCTATATTGTTACTACAGCTGCAAAGTCTTATTGCACAGCATTTACCGGATACTATTCCTTTTACACTATCGGGCCCGAAGGTATTATTACAGGGAAGATTGAATGATACAAGTCAGGTAAGGATTGAATTTGATTTGGGTGCTGGTACCCAGGCCGTGAATAGGCAATCTTGCGAAAGACTGGGCCTGCATTTTGATGACAAGGTAATAATGAATAATACCGAGGGGATTAATGAAGTGCGGAAAAGCAATAGCAATCAATTATCTATAGGCCATTTGCAATGGTCTGATCTGCCACTTGCAGAAGTAGGGAATATGTTGCCGCAGGAGGATTTGATAGTGGGGAATGGCCTGTTTTGGAACAAGGTGATTGAGCTGGATTATGATCTGAATATTTTAATAGTACGGGATCACTTACCTGAAAAAGCAAAAGACTATGCAAGCCAGGCGATAATTTACGAACAATTCAGGCCAAAGATGAAGGTATCGTTTACTCATAACGGCGAAACGTATACGTGGTGGACATTGTTTGATACGGGGCGGGATGGTACCATGCTGATAGGAGAGGACTTTACCGGAACGGATGGGAATTGGGGAAAATTGAAAGAATTGATGATGTTGAATGGGAAGAAAATAGTGAGGCTGGATGCAGAGATAGGAGGGGTGAAGTTTAAGGATATAGTGACGAATGCTGCCGATCCTGAAAACCCCAAAGGAAGATGTACATTATTAGGAAATCAGGTGCTGAGCCAGTTTAATGTGATATTGGATAATAAGGAGCAGAAGATTTATTTGAAGGCCAATAGCAGGATGGGGATGGGGTATTCGGATTTTAAGCGTTATGAGGCGGAGATGAAAGGAAGATAGGTACTACTCCCGCTCAAATTTCACTTTATCACCCACACTCAATCCACCATTCTCCACCAATACAGTTACATATGTTTTATCACCTTCTTTCCTTACATCTACCACATCTCCTTTTTGCAACTCAAAAAACGCAGCAGGTGAATCATATTGAATGCCTTTCCCATTGGCAATGTGCACCACCTTATCAGAGAGCCGCACAATTTCTTCTACATCATGACTGACCATCACAGTCGTCAAATGATACCTCCGGTGAACCTCCTGCAAGGTCTCCTGCAAAGACCTCCGCAATTCCCTGTCAATCGCCGACAAAGGTTCATCCAGTAATAACAACGCCGGCCGTTGTGCAATGGCTCTTGCCAGGGCTACCCTTTGCTTTTGTCCGCCGGAAAGCCCCTGTGGTTTTCTCAGTGCGAGATTGGTCAATCCGCTTAGCTCCAGCAATTCATCTACAATGCTGAGCGGGTCGTGCCTTTTCAAAGCGAATGCAATATTTTCCCGTACAGTCATATTGGGAAACAACGCGTAATCCTGGAATACCATTCCCACATTCCTCCGCTGCGGACTTACATTTATTTTTTTATTTTTATCAAACCAACAGCTTCCTTCTACATGAATAGTGCCGCTATCAGGAGACATGAAGCCCGCCAGCATACGCAGGATACTGGTTTTACCAGTACCCGAAGCACCGTACAGACTTATAAATCCGCCTTGTTTTAGCGCCAGATCGAGTTGAAGGAGTAAGTCTCCATCAGCAGTGTGTAGATGCTTTTGTAACGATAACTGAATCATGTCAGAAATAATTAGTCCGCTGTATCCGCCTGTTAATAAAATACATTGAAAACAACACCACAAATGAAACCCCTATCAATACCAACGCATACTTATTCGCTATATCATAATGAAAAAGATCATTCTCATCATAAATCGCAATTGCCGCTGTTCTTGTCTTTCCTGGAATATTCCCACCCACCATCAGCACAATACCAAATTCCCCCACAGTGTGAGCAAATGTCAAAATAATCCCGGTCAATAAAGAAGGCTTGATATTCGGCAACAACACTTTCACCAATGTCTGCCATTTTGATTTCCCTAACGAATATGCCGCCTCTTTCAAACTCTCCGGCAAAGATGTCAATCCTGATTGAATTGGATGCACCATAAAAGGCAGGCTATATAACAAAGACCCGATCAGCAGTCCTTCAAAAGAAAAAGCCAACCGGATATGCATATACTTTGCTAAGAAGGCCTCTGGCCTGAAGGCCATCAGGAGGTAAAACCCAATGACTGAGGGGGGCAGTACCAGGGGCATACTCACCAGTACTTCCATCACTGTTTTGAAAGGAGATGGTTTTTGTGAAAGCCACCATGCTATGGGTACGGCGATAAAGAATAAGATGACTGTTGTAAACAGTGCAAGTTGTAAAGTGAGTAATATGGGTGCGGTTTCAATCATTGTTTAATAAAAAGAATCATCGGTGTCAATATTATAAGTCCACTCCTTCCTGCCATCACTTCACAATATACCCAAACTGTTCAAACACCTTCTTCGCCTGTGCCGAAAACAAAAACTCATAAAACCCCTTTGCCGCCGCATTATCTTTCAACAACACCGCTGCCTGCTTAATCGGCGCATAATCCTGCTGCTTTATCTCCACCCAATGCCCTTTCCCCCTCATCGCCTCAGCTATCACAATAGACTTCGCCGTAAACCCTATCTCCGCGTTCCCCGAAGCAATATACTGACTCGCCTGCGTAATACTCTCTCCCGTCACCAGCTTCGCTGCCACTTTATCATACACCTGGTACTTCTTCATCACACTTACTGCCGCTGCTCCATAAGGCGCCGTACCCGGATTCGCAATAGCAATATGACTTACCACGCTATTGGTCAACACCTGTATTTCAGGTCGTATATCCGCCCGCGCAGTCCATAGCACCAAAATCCCCTGTGCATAGTTCCTTGGTCCGGCCACTGCCATTCCAGCAGCCTGTACCTTCGCCGGAAACGTCGTATCTGCAGAAATAAAAATATCAAAAGGAGCCCCTGCAATAATCTGCTGGGTCAATTTCCCCGACGCCCCTAATACGACATCTATCTGCAATGGGTGCTGCCTGTTATAAGTAAGCTTCAGCGCCTCGATCGCATACTGCATATTAGCCGCTACAGCCACTGTAATCTTTTTTTGTGCATCCGCCCCTGCAAATACTAAAAGGGCACAGACAAGTAGAAGCAATCTCCGTTTCATCCTTAAATTTACAAATACTTATCGCTTTTATCGATAATTGCCATCGAAAATAACCTTATGACATTTTGTATTGTAGCATACATTTTGTGCAAAGAACGCAAAGAAACATCAGTAAAATGAAAACTCTAAAAATCGTTGCCAGGGTTACAGTAAGTCCTGAAAACAGAAAAGACGTGTTAGCAAGTATCCTGAAATGCGCAGCACTTTCAAGGGCCGAAGAAGGAAATGTATACTACAACGTAACTGAGCATGTATCCAATCCGGCAATCATTGTGATCCTGGAAGAATGGAAATCACAGGCGGCTATTGATTTTCATAACTCAACAGCACATTTCAAGGAATTAGTGCAGGCGATAACCGGTAAAGCGGATATCGCCATCGATGTGCTGAGCCAGATTAATTAAGCAGGCAATGAATGCTTGGAATATAAAAAGGCTTTATAGACATCATTCGGGTAATAAGATCCCAACTTTGAACCCCACCGCCCAGTGGGGTTCAAAAATTCACTATTTTAGCAGAAATCCCCAGTTATAATGGACAACAATGTAATGGATAACAATGCAATGGGCAACAACTTAATAGACAACAACGCGTACCCTAATCTTAAAGACCTCCTGATACTATTCCTGGTAGTACTACTTTTCATGTTCGGAACAGGTGTTGTCGCTGCGATCTGTCAACTCATTCCCAATGTTAGAATAACCCCATTAATACAGTCTTTTCAGAACATGGTAGCTTATATAGTAGGTATGTTGGCAACTATCTGGTATGCTGCCCGAAAAAGCCGGAAACGTCAGGCTGAATCTGATACTTTGGGCCTGGGTTTCAATAAATTCCCCGGCTGGCTGATCCCAGTATTAATTCCTGGTGCTTTGGCTATGGTGGTAGGTATGGATCGCCTTTCTACATTGATTCCTATGCCTGATAGTGTGGCGCAGTTCTTTGAAAGCCTGTTTAAGAACGATGTCTTTTCTGTAATGATAATTGCTGTAGCAGCGCCAATTCTGGAAGAAATATTCTGCAGAGGGATTGTATTAAAAGGCTTACTGCAAAATTACCCGGCACGGAAAGCTATTATTTATTCAGCTTTGTTTTTTGCATTGATCCATCTGAACCCATGGCAGTCTATTCCTGCATTTTTTGCAGGTTTGTTCTTAGGCTGGATATATTACAAAACAAGGTCAGTAATACCCGGTATTATTGTACATGCAGTTGTAAATACAACAGCCGTGTTGTCTATGTTCTTGCCGAAAGAGCAGCAGGATGTTTTAGGTTTGTTAGGAACACCGGCTTATATCGTTGTGTTTATAGCCGCGATGGTAGTGTTTAGTGCTGTCTGTTGGTATATACAGAAGAAAATGCCATCCGGCAATCCTTAAACTCAAACTTCTCTCGACTCTTCAACACCACTCCTAAATCCCCACAAACCGCTTCATCAAACCCACCATCTCCGAAGTGACCTTCGTCTTATCATACGCCAGGTACAAAATATTCTCCGATGGCACATTCCCGTTCCACACCACTTTCAATTCCTCCTCCACCAAATAATCCGCTGCTATCGTCAGCCCATTCGTATACTTCAATGATTTGAGAATAATATTCATATCCGGTATCACACAATACGGCTGTATCGCCGGCCGCTTTGCAAAATTCTTTTGCCAGAATCGCCGTTCAACCGCCAAATCTGCACTATACGCAAACCATGTCTGCGACAATAACCAGGCCTCCGCTTTCCCCCAATCTTCCTCCATCACATATTGATCAAATTCCCCCGTATCAATCCCCTCACTCCCCGCAATAATAAAACGCTCCTGCCTGATCTCTTCAAAAACAACATTCTTATAATCCGTCACTTTCGTTGCCACCACAAAATCCAGTGCACCTCTGTGCAACCTTGCCAACAAATCATGCGTACGCCCAAAAGATAAAATCAGGTTCGCATCAATATCCGAAATATGCTCAGTCAATACCGCCTGAAAATACTCCTGCACCGCACCTAACCTGATTATCGGCAACTGCGTTTTTAAACACGCCGCATTAAAACTCGCCTCCACTTTCTCCAGCTTCTCCAGGGGCTCTACTACCTGCGTATAAAACAATTTTCCATACTCCGTAGGCACAATCCTCGGCTTCCGCTCAAACAATGTCTTTCCTACATGTGCCTCCAGTGAGGACAAATGCTGACTTACATTCGGCTGTGAAATAAACAATGCCTTTGCCGCAGCCGTCAAAGACCGCGTTTGATAAACAGCCTTAAAAGTTCTGTACCATTCCAGGTTTACCATCTGATAAATATAAATATTTTTATAACCAGCTCATGGGCTTCACTATTTTATTTATGTATAAATATGGCCTTAAAAACAGCATGGAATTATTACTTTGCTTGTAATAAGTATTGATTTACAAATAGTTATTTGATTTGTAAGCAGTGCGCTGGTGAGGTATTATAGGAAGCGCTCACCCCGCAAGCAGGAATAAAAGTACCAGTGTTCTCCGTGGAACATATCCCTATTATGCACATTTAAATCAACCCGCATTACCCGCTTTTTTCTCAGAAAATGGTCTTTTACTCCCCGGTATTGAATTCCGTCGTCCGGAAATCATTTATTTTCAAGGAGCCGGTTTTTGTGCTACCCATCTTAATAATGCGTCAATCACCCAATCAGACAGGTATCCTTATCATCTCTGTTGATTTCTATTGAGCACCAAACGGTCCCCTCGATGATTGTATCACTGCCTCTGCATAGAAAATCGGACACATAAATCAGGTGCCTATATTATCATCGTATACCCGTAGCCGATAACATTCACAGGCGCAACTCCCCCCGCGAAAAAGACGCTAGCCCGCAACTATTTAAACTGTAAATTCCAAAAGCTGAATAAAGTTAAAAAAGCGCTAAAATTAATCACTGAGGCGTTTTTTTGTTTTACCTTAACACCATGAAAAATACATGGGTCGATAAAGAAGAAAAATTTTACGAAAGAGAAGTATTCACATCAATTGATTTCACAGAAACGTCATTGAGAAACTGGGAATTCTATAAATGCAAATTCGAGAAATGCATTTTTAGTAACAATGATTTATCCAATATCACTTTCGAAGACTGTACTTTCGATGGCTGCGATTTCTCGATGGCAAGCGTAAAGAACACCGGCTTCCGCAACGCTGTATTCACTGAATGCAAACTCCTGGGTCTGAACTTCTCGCCTTGTAGTAAACTCATGTTCTCCTTTAAATTCGAAAAGTGTAACCTCAACTACGCGATCTTCTTAGGCAGGAACCTGAAGAAGACACCATTCATTGATTGCACACTAAAGGAAGCTGACTTCTCAGATGCAGACCTGACGGAATGCAAATTCACACAATCTGATCTGACATTGACCCGTTTTTCTAATACAAATCTTGAAAAAGCCGACTTCAGGGGCGCATTGAATTTCTCTATCGAACCTGAATATAATAAAATGAAAAAAGCAAAGTTTAACCTGTATCAGCTGGAAGCACTGCTCTATAAATACCAGCTGGATGTAGAATAATGATCCTATAAGCCATTGAGCAAACTGTTCCAATAGGGATCAAACTTCAACACTTTCCAATTAAATCCTCAAACCAAAAGATGCGGCTATTTTCAGTAAATTTGCCAATATCTTTTTTGGAAATCAATAGGTTAATAATGTATAGAGATTCAGTTTACGATGAAATCCTCCAAAAAGTCAACGAAGAGGTAACCCAATACGAACGGAAATTAGAAATAGATCCCACTGATGCAGCAACAGCTTATCGATTGTCATTAATCTACAAAGATGGTCTGGGTGTCACGAAAGATTATGAAAAGGCCTATCAGCTGGTACTGCAATCATACGATACAGATCAAAACCCACTGGCGGCAAATGTACTGGGCACTATGTACTACAATGGCATGTACGTGGAGAAAAACCAGGAGCAGGGTTTACAACTCATGCAATACGCACACGAGCAGGGCAATATAGCAGCTACTTTCAATATCGGCATACATCTCCTCGTGAATGCTGATAGCGATACAGCACAGGAAGCACAAGGTTTGGAAATGGTCAGAACTGCAGCAGAAAAAGGGAACCACTTTGCACAGTTCGCTTATGGCGGATTCTATGATGATGGCAGAATGGGCCAGGACTATACGATTGCCTTCGAATGGTACCAGAGAGCTGCTGATAGCGGGTCTTCAGGAGCTGCGGCCAATTTGGGCTTTATGTACAGGAACGGGGTAATAGAGGTTGATGATGCAGATGACAAGGCCTTAGAATATTTCAGGAAGTCAGCCTACATGCACAACGCTCACGGCATGTACAATCTCGGCTCCATGTACGACAATGGCATCAGTGTGGAAGAAAACCAGGCAGTAGCCTTCTACTGGTTCACCAAGGCAGCATCCAAAGGGTCTGCAAATGCAACGTATGCCCTATATCGTTATTATTCCGAAGGAATATACACCGACTATGATCCCGAGCTGGCCATGGAAGTACTGGAACAGGCAGCCGCAAGTGGTGTAACAGCCGCACAGCGCGACCTGGGTAATATCCTGTCTGACGAGGACAGCGAATACCTGGATTACGAAAAAGCCGCTTACTGGTTTGAACAGGCTGCTGAAGAAGATGACCTGATCTCCATCAACAACCTGGGATGGATGTACGAAAACGGCTTTGGTGTAGAACAGGATTATGCCACCGCACTCAACTATTTTTATAAGGCTGCAGAAGCAGGCTACGCTGTGGCACAATGCAATGTAGGTCGGTACTATATAGAACAACGTGGCGGTATGCCAAAAGATATAGAACATGCAAAGCAATGGCTGCAGCTATCCGCAGATCAGGGCTATGAACGGGCCATACAATTACTGGAAGAACTGCGAGATAAACCACCATCCGGTGATAGCGGATTCTGGAAGAAACTGTTTTCATAAAACAATAAGCGCTTGTATCAAAAGTAATTTTCCCCGGATCTGATCCGGATACCAGGTGGAATGAACTATATAGTTTTAAATTACTTTTGATACAGTCGTTTATTATTACTCATATTTACGTCTGCATCATACCCATTACCCAGTTTCGCCCCAGCCACCTTTTTCCTGAATGATAAGGTGATCCTCCGCTTACCATCCTTCCAGCAATCCACTGCCTTACTGATCCATTCTTTACTGCCATCTGTATAAGTGATCTCCAGGTGAACCGGCAGCATCGCTGCACCTACTCTTGTCACCACCACACTATTGGCTGTCACCTGCTCAATCCCCAGGTCAGGCACATTTTTTTCAAAATACCAGTTCTGCCAGAACCAATCCAGGTTCATGCCCGCTCCCTTATTCATACAGGCAAAGAAATCGTAAGGCGTAGGATGCTTTCCGTTCCATTGATGAATGTAATACCTGACTGCTTTATAAAAAACTTCATCACCCAGCAGTTCTTGCAGGTACCTGAAGCCCAGGGCAGGTTTCAGATCCTTGTTCGAAAACCTGGCAGCGCCATACAGTTGCGCAGTCGGTGTCATCACCGGCATATCTATATCAGTACCGGCACTTTCATTGATAGAAGAAAGATCATATTCATCCTTATAAACAGTTCCCATCTCTTTCAATAACATAAACTCCGAATAAGTGGCCCAACCTTCATCCATAAACGAATATTTTGTTTCGTTCGAACCTACATAAAAAGGAAACAGGGTATGGTATACTTCATGAATGGTAAACTGCACAGCTTCCAGCCCTTCAAAGGGCAGGTTGTTGACCATCATCGGGTATTCCATGGCATCCAGTCCTTCGAAGATGGTTTCATGTGGATATGGGAAAGCGACACCAGGTTTTTTATGGCTGATCACATCCATCGTTTTATGTACATATCCTGCTACCGGTTCAAAACTGCGATGTGCGGGATTATATACCGCATTTGCCAGCGCCCTTCTATCCGTATCCACCTGAACCCCTGACGCCTTCCATACATAGTGATTACTCATAGCAAAGGCAAAGTCAGTTACATTTTTCGCTTCAAACTGCCAGTGATGTGTAGGCGCATTTTGTAACACCGTATGATTATTCCAGTCTGCAGACAGGATAATGTCTGTCACACTGTCGCTGGCCAGTGCATCCTTCATCCTCTCCAGGATGACCGGTTGATATACGTTTGCCGCGTTTTGCAGCGCTCCTGTTGCCCATACTGCGTAATCACCAGGTACAGTGATATCCACCCTGAAATCACAATAGTCATTATAAAACTCTTCCTTGCCCACATAAGGATATTCATTCCATCCATCAATATCATCATACACTGCAATGCGGGGGAAGAAATAGGCAATCATAAAAGCGCCGGTATCTACCTGCCCGGTACGCGTAAATGATGTTTTATTAAGTGTGTAATTGAAGTCAACATCAAAATGCACATGTTGACCCGGTAAGATGCGAATACCTGTAATGTGCATATTCGTTCCCCTGATCACCCTTTTCTTTTCCGGAATATTTATACTATCCAGTTGCATGGTTTGGATCGTCACTCCTTTTGTCAGGTCTTCGGCAGCAATCGGTACATTTCGCATGGCCTGCGCCTGGAACAGGTTGGGATAGAGTTTGAATACCACTTTCTTCAATGTATCCGGACTATTATTATAATAATCGATTCCTTCAGATCCGGTCAGCTCGCGGGTTTCCGGATTAAAGTTTACCCGGATGTTATATTTCCCTCCATTTTGCCAATAGTTTTTTCCGGGTGTTCCCTCCTGGCTTCTGGTTTGTTTTTGATAAGATGTTTGGAAATTGACAGCTATGGGTAAGGACTGTCCACATATGGTTCCGAAGAGGAAGCTGATGAAAGCTAAAGTCAGGCAGGTTTTAAACATAGCGGTAATGTACATTGTTTTCCATTGCTGGTAAAAGATAATCACTACAATACATCCATAAACTTAGGATCTGTCTTAAGTATAGAGCTTGGCTCATAAATAAAAATAAGGGCTGAGAATTGCTTAAACGGTACCTGGCTCCATCAGGGATACGAATTAAAAGAGGCTGTATCGGATTTATGATACGGCCTCCTTCAATCTTAACCGCACATATTGTTGCATGAATATTGGATATACATTGTATCCAATATTACACACCATTAACAGGATTCCCCAAAGTCCTATCCCCGCATGCACAGCCATGATCAACAACACCAGCAATAGCCCGTAATGAAAGCGCTCGAATAAATACGTCTCCCTGATCTTTTGTCGAATGGTTTCCCTGTTATAAACAATCCTATACCCGGGATAACGTTTCCTGACCCTGGCATTCACCCACTTTCCATGCTGCACATATGTCAGCAATCCACGCACACCTATCCGCTCGTAAAAACTTCGGCGGGCATAATGCTCCAGCCAGGGGGCAGGTACCAGGAATGGGAGCAGGGCAACAGGTACCATTATCCATAGCCAGGCTGGCGGCATGTACAAATAGAAATACCAGCCCGCCGGCCCCAGGCAGAGTATTGTCCAAAACAAACTTATCAAAAGGTTGTATTGGTCAGCTGCCTGCTTCGCCTGTATGAATGGATTTCCAGCCATGCCTGAATATAACGATTAATTACTTGATATTTAATTATTTATACTAAACCTCCCATCGCCTGCTTAAATTAAAAAGACACCCTTTCTTCGAGTCGGATATACAGCCACTATTACATTATAAGGTCACAATAAGTACACCTCAATATCACCTCTATATCGATTGGATATTGAAGTGTACTTATCGTGATTTATTAGTACTTATTTAATGTACTTATTCCCTAAAAGACGGGCCCTTATCAGCTAGTTAAAAGAAGCCCTGAAGGCAAGGGGAGATTGATTGGTTTTTGTCTTAAACAGTTTACTAAAAGACTGTATGTGTTCAAAACCCAGTTCATAAGCGATCTCACCGACAGACAGGTTGGTAGTCGATAACTTTTCCTTGGCCTTTTCAATGAGCTTTTCATGGATGTGTTGCTGGGTATTCTGCCCGGTCAGTACTTTGAGCAGACTGCTGAGGTATTTGGGCGATAAATTCAGTGCCTGGGCAACAGCTGTTACCGTAGGAAGGCCCTTTGAAACGAGATCGTCGCAGTTGAAATACGCATGCAATAGTTGTTCTAAACGCTCCAGTACCTGGTGATTTTGTTTTTCCCGGGTGATGAACTGGCGGTGATAGAAGCGGTCTGCATAGCTGAACAGGGTTTCAAGATGCGCAACGATGATGTTTTTGCTGAACTGGTCAATATTGGATTTACATTCCTGCTGAATATGCTTCATAATCCCCACCAGGAGGTCTTCTTCCTTTTCAGAAAGGAAGAGTGCCTCGCGTACGGAGTAATCCCAGAAATCGTATTGCTTAATGGTTTTAGCGAGCGATGTATTCCAGAGGAAGTCGGGATGGAGCAATAAGAGCCATCCCGATTGTTGAATATCCTGCTGATCTGTTTCAAAAGAAAGACTTAATACCTGGTTGGGTGCCACGAACGACATAATGCCATCATCGAAATCATAATCCTGCTGCCCATATTTCAGTTTTACCTTTTTGGAGTTCAACACTTTTTTCAGGCCAATGCAATAGAACTCGTATAGCCAGCTCATATCTTCATTGAGATTCACCCGCTCAGCGGATGCCACTTCAAACACACTGATCAAAGGATGATCTGGTTTAGGCAGATGCCTGAATTGTTGAAATTCGCTGATTGTCCGGAAGCGCTTTACCTGCATTAGTTTTCTTTTCTTATTTCAATCACCAATTTTCCACGTACATGTTTTGTCTCGCTATCTTTGTGAGCTGCGGCCACTGCTGCCAGGGGATACACCTTGCTCACCACCGCCCTGACTTTACCCGCTTCTATGAGTTCAGTGGTGCCATCCAGGGAAGAGGTATAACTGATACTGCCGCCACCTACCAAAGTACAGGTCGCGTTCTTTTCCTGGAATGCAGCCTTGATTTCGTCGCTGAATGGGCTGTCTAAGTGGGAACAAACAAAGATACCACCTTGTTTGATGATGGAAGCAGACCTCAGTCTTACACCCGGGTCACGTACAGGAGAGGCGTTAAAGATCAGATCAATGTTCTGTAGCTCCTGCGCGAAGTCCTGTGTATTGTAATCAATCACCTCATCAGCACCCAGTTCTTTGAGAAAATCGAAATTGTGTGCAGAAGCAGTGCCAATTACATAGGCGCCCCTGGCTTTGGCAAACTGTACTGCCAGGTTGCCTACCCCGCCCGCAGCACCGTGAACTAAAACCTTTTGCCCGGCTTGTATATTGCCCAGGTCTATGACAGCGTTCCAGGCAATGAGGGCACAGGAAGGCAGCGCACCGGCTTCATTAAAAGTGATATTGTTTGGCATGCGGGTAAACTGGTTTGCCCTGGCGGCCAGGTATTCAGCATAGCTACCATCCCCGGGAAAGTTGGGCACACCGTATACCTTATCTCCCTTTTTGAAATTCGTCACATCACTACCGGTGGCTTCCACGATGCCGGCTGCGTCTAAACCCAGTCCCATGGGTAATTTTAAGAGAGGTCTCAGTAGCTCATTTCCTCCCTGGCGAATGATGTAATCCGCAGGATTGACACTGCTGGCGTACACTTTTAATAAGATCTCATCTGCAGCGGGAACGGGAATGGGTAATTCATCTAATTGCATTACTTCCGGGCCGCCGAATTCGTGAACTCTGATTGCTTTCATGATTTTTTTTACAAAAGTGATGGAATTTGAGCAGGGGGATTTAGCAGGAATACACTTTGGTTTAGTCAAAAGTCATGGTTTGCTAAAAAGCTTGCCCCTTCACTTCATCTAAAACAGCAGATTTACTACTACTATACTCAGTAATATCCCCCATTTACTCAATAATCGCTACTCATAAGGTCAGTAGAATGATAGTCCAGTACTTATGACCTATTTACTCATTCTATTCCGCCCTATTGCCTTTCTTTTTAAGTGCCTGGACTACTTTTGTTGTTACTCATTGTTATAATATTCTATAATATTACGTATTGTCATCATAGAACACTGTGGTCATCGAAATAGAATCCTATATCCCTTAAAAACGACACCCTTGAAATTCCAACACTTTCAAATGCAAAGGCATTTCATGCTTTTCTTTGCAGCCATTTTTTTATTTGTACGAACATCTGTATTTGCAAGTCCTGAATGCCCTATTATCTCTGGCACATTTCCAGGAGCAAATGGTACTACTGCAGACAATTCATCTACCGGCTGGTACCTGGATGCGTCGAAAGTACTAAGCACAGGTTATTTTGCTATCAAATCGAATCGATTAACTGCGCAGGAACTTGGCGGAGAAGGGGTGTGGTATTCGCAGGTATTTTCTACTGCTGGTTATACGGACTGGCAGGCAGCCGTAAAGATCACTTCGGAGGGTGATATGAATAGCTCCGAATATGTGAAGATCTATTACAAGATCAACGGCGGAGCAGAAACATTGTTAGATTCCCGGACCGGGAATTTCGGAACACTGGATTTTACATCCGGTTTACTAAATGGAAGTAGTGTGCAGTTAGTAGTGAGGATCTATAACTACAACAATGGAGGCACCCAGACATCGAAATATTACATAGAGCAATACAGGGTATTTAAGGAGAAAGGACCCTGTGCAAGTAGCGGTGTTACCGTAACGGCAACAGCTGCAAATAGTGGTGTGCTGACCTGTACAACGACTTCATTAACGCTATCAGCCACATCATCAGCAAGTAGTACAACCTATAGCTGGACAGGGCCAAATGGTTTTACATCCACATCACAAAATCCAACCGTTAGCACAGCAGGGACCTATACAGTAACGGGAACGAGCAGCGCTGGCACGGGCACAGCTTCCGTAGCGGTGACAGAAAATAAAGTAGCCCCGGATTTATCTGCTACGGGTGGTTCACTGGCATGTGCATCAAGCGTAGTGTTATCTGCAGCATCATCTGTAGCGAATGCAACGTATAGCTGGACAGGGCCCAATAGTTTTACATCTACAGCACAGAAACCTACGGTAAGTACAGCAGGTAGTTATACAGTTACGGTCACGAACCCTGCGAATGGCTGTAAAACATCGCAGACCGTAACGGTGACAGCAGGGAATGCGGTATCTACCACCTGGGAGGAGAACTTTACCTTGTCAAACGGTACGACGGCTGATAATGGAACGACTGCCTGGAGTGTAACGAATCCTTCAGGGAGCCTCTTCTCCGTGTTGAATAATGAATTTAGAATAAGTGGAATTGGTACGACAGGTGAAGGTGTGTGGACTTCTGGTAGTATGACGATGACAGGTAAAACCAGTGTGACAGTTTCAGGAGCCGTAAGAAGTTCCATTACAGGAACAGCGGTAATGAATGACACGGGTACTTATGCAGATTACATCCGGTTTTATTATAAAATTAATGGCGGATCAGAGGTGTTGTTTTATGAAAAGAAATCTGCGATCAATAGTCATAGTACAACGAATACCACTTTTTCAGTATCGGTTCCTACAGGCAATACTTTGCAGATTGTAGTAAGAGCAAGGGCAACGGGTACTGATGAGTTTTACTATTTTGATAATGTAAAAGTTAGTGCGGTAGATCCTGCGGTTACCCTGGCGACAGCGGTGAGTGGGCCTGTAACGTGTACAAGTAATGCAACAATAACGGTTACACCGAGCGGCACAGTTTCTTCTTATGCATGGACTGGACCTAACGGGTTTACATCTACCACTCAAAATCCAACGGTATCAGCAGCCGGTGTGTATACAGTGACAGCGACATTACCTACGGGTTGTACGGTATCTACAACAGCTACAGTGACGGAGAATAAAGTAACCCCGGACCTCGATGCAAGTGGAGGTGTATTAGGATGTTTGACAAGTGTAACGCTTAGTGCAAGTTCAACGGTGGCGAATGCTACCTATAGCTGGACCGGGCCTTCAGGATTTACATCGACCGTGCAGAAGCCTGCAGTGAATGTGGCCGGTACTTATACAGTGACGGTAAAGAATCCTGCAAACGGGTGTACGGCATCTAAGTCAGTGGTGGTAGACGCCACTTCATCAACGCCTTCCGTGTTTTGGCTGGAGGATTTCACATTCGCAAATGGTACGATTTCGGATAGTGGAACCACACCATGGACGATCGTGAGTAATGGAACAGGTACAGCGTCTGTGCAAAGTAATGAGTTTAAAGTGACCTATACAGGAGCGGGCGAAACCACCTGGTCATCTGGTGTGGTCGATATATCAGGGAAGACGAATGTAGTGATAGCGGCAGATCTGAGGAGTGAGACGGCGAGTGCAAGTGATGCGTTTGAGAGTGATGATTACATGAAGGTGTATTATAAATTGAATGGTGGAGCGGAGGTATTAGTGTACGAGGATTATTCAGGGATAGGTAGTACAACCACGGGTACATCGAAGATTACCGTTAACTCTGCAGCTTTGAGTGGCAGTAGTTTGCAGGTCATCATAAGGGCAAGGAATTCAGATCCTACAGAAAGGTACTTCTTTGATAATGTGAGTCTGACAGGGGCAAACCAGGTAAGTTATCCTACCGCACTGGCGACCGTGAAGGATTCGCTTACATGTAGTGTAAGCTCAGTAACGTTATCTGGTAGCTCCGGTGTTTCTGGTGTTACTTATAGTTGGACCGGGCCTTCAGGGTTTACATCTGCCACGCAAAATCCGGTGGTGAGTGCTGCGGGAGATTATATATTAACGGTAACGAATACATCAACAGGATGTACGGGGAAAGACACGGTCACAGTCAGGCAGTTTACAACAGCACCGGGCGTGACAGCGGGCGTGAGTGGACCATTGTCTTGTGGTGCCGCAACGGTCAATTTAACGGCCAGTTCAGCGACGACGGGAGTGACTTATAAATGGGCGGGGCCATCCGGGTATACCTCTACGCTGCAGAACCCGGTGGTAAGTGTGGCAGGAGATTATACGGTAACGGTGACGAACCCTGTGAATGGGTGTACGAGTAGTCAGACGGTGACAGTGGTGAATAATGTGTCTACGACGACCAGCATCTGGAATGAAGACTTTACGTTGGCGAATGGGGTGACGGTGGATAATGGTACAACGGCGTGGAGTGTGACGAATCCTTCCGGAAGTCTTTTCTCAGTATTGAATAATGAGTTTAGGATAAGTGGGATTGGTACGACGGGAGAAGGTGTATGGACATCCGGCGTAATTGATATATCAGGGAAGACAAATGTAAGTATTGGTGCCAATGTACGCAGTTCCGTGACGGGTGGTGCGGTGATGAATGATGTGGGTACGTATGCGGATTACCTTCGTTTTTATTATAAATTGAATGGCGGGGCAGAGGTGTTGTTTGCGGAGAAAAAGTCAGATATCAATGGGCATAGTACCACGAATACTTATGTATCAACGTCCACTGTGTTGAGTGGAAGTACCTTGCAAGTGGTGGTACGTGCACGGGCAACGGGAACGGATGAGTTTTACTATGTGGATAATGTGAAGGTGAATGCGGCGAGTGGTGGATCATTGACAGCATTGGCTACGGTGAAGGATTCGCTGACTTGTGCGGTGACATCAGTAGGCTTGTCCGGATCTTCAGCGACGGCGGATGTAACTTATAGCTGGACGGGGCCTTCAGGGTTTAGTTCTACCTTGCAAAACCCAGCGGTGACAGCACCGGGTGATTATATATTGACAGTGACAAATCCTGCTACAGGATGTACGGGCATGGATACGGTGACGGTGTTGCAGTCTATCACCCCTCCGGGCGCATTTGCGGGTGTGAGTGGGCCATTGTCTTGTGGAAATTCAACAGTGACATTGTCTGGTAGTTCATCTACTACGGGTGTAACTTATGCATGGGCAGGGCCATCCGGGTATACATCGGCTTTGCAGAACCCGGTGGTAAGTGTAGCAGGCGTGTATACGTTGACAGTGAAGAACCCGGTGAATGGGTGTACAAGTACCCAGTCAGTAACGGTGACGAATGATGGTGCGACGGCGAGTACGATGTGGAATGAAGATTTCACCCTGGCGAATGGGGTGACGGTAGATAATGGGGCTACGGCCTGGAGTGTGACTTATCCTTCTGGTAGTTTGTTTTCAGTGTTAAATAATGAGTTTAGGATTAGTGGGATTGGAACGACAGGGGAGGGGGCATGGACATCCGGGGTGATGGATATATCAGGAAAGACGAATGTGAGTATTGGTGCAAATGTTCGCAGTGCGGTAACGGGTGGTGCGGTGATGAATGATACGGGTACTTATGCGGATTATATCCGGTTCTATTATAAAATAGATGGCGGAGCGGAGGTGTTGTTCGCGGAGAAGAAGTCTGCTGTAAATAATCATAGTACGACATCTTCTTATGTTTCAACACCGACAATGTTGAGTGGTAGTACACTACAATTGGTAATCCGTGCACGTGCTACGGGAACGGATGAGTTTTATTATGTGGATAATGTGAAGGTGAATGCGGCGGGTGCGGGTTCATTAACAGCGGTGGCAACGGTGAAGGATTCGCTGACATGTAGTGTAATTTCCGTGGCATTGTCAGGAAGTTCGACGGTATCAGGAGTCACTTATAGCTGGACCGGGCCTGCCGGGTATAGTGCTGGCGTACAGAACCCGGTAGTGACGGTTCCTGGTGATTATATATTGACAGTAACGAATCCTACAACGGGATGTACGGGTAGTGATACAGTAACAGTAAAACAGACGGCGGTTCCGCCAACGGCAATAGCGGGTGTGAGTGGGGGGCTTTCCTGTGGGAATACTTCCGTTACGTTATCAGGAAGTTCATCAGTTGCTGGAGTAACTTATAGTTGGAGTGGGCCTTCAGGGTTTAGTGCTACCTTACAGAATCCGGTGGTGAGTGTGGCTGGTACTTATACATTGACGGTAACGAATCCTGTAACAGGGTGTAAAGGTACGGCTCAGGTGTCAGTAACACAGGATGTTACGAAGCCAACCTTATCAGTGGTGGCACCTGCTGCATTAAATTGTACAACGACAGTTGTAAATCTTTCCGCTAGTTCAAATGGAACGATCACCTGGGCAGGGTATAATGCGGGGGTGAATCCGGTTACAGTAAGTGCCGGTGGTAAATATTATGTAACAGCTCGCGGGGCAAATGGTTGTATTGTTACGGATAGTGTAACGGTAACGCAGGATATTGTTAAGCCGACCCTGGCAGTGACAGCGCCAGGCACCTTAAGTTGTGCTACGGCATCTGTAAATCTTAGCGCTAGTTCAAATGGAACGATTACATGGACGGGGTATAATGCGGGTGTGAATCCGGTTGCGGTAACTGCTGCTGGTAGGTATTATGTAACGGCTAAGGGTACGAATGGTTGTACTGCTTTTGATAGTGTAACGGTAACGCAGGATGTTGTTAAACCGACATTGGCTGTGACAGCGCCAGGCACCTTAAGTTGTGCTACGACATCTGTGAATCTTAGCGCTAGTTCAAATGGAACGATTACATGGACGGGGTATAATGCGGGTGTGAATCCAATTTCTGCAACTACTCCTGGTAAATATTATGTGACAGCCAAGGGTACGAATGGTTGTACTACTTTTGATAGTGTAACGGTAACGCAGGATGTTGTTAAACCGACATTGTCAATAGCAGCGCCTTCAGTATTAACCTGCGCAACTACTTCCATTAATCTTACAGCTAGTTCAAATGGAACGATTACATGGACGGGGTATAATGCGGGTGTGAATCCGGTTGCGGTAACAGCTGCTGGTAAATATTATGTGACAGCTAAGGGCACGAATGGTTGTACAAAAACAGATAGTGTAACAGTAACACAGGATGTTGCTAAGCCAACATTGTCAGTAACAGCACCTTCAGTATTAACCTGTGCTACTACTTCTATTAATCTTAGCGCCAGTTCAAATGGAACGATTACATGGACGGGGTATAATGCGGGTGTGAACCCAATAGCGGTAACAGCTGCTGGTAGATACTATGTGACAGCGAAAGGCACAAATGGTTGTACTACATCTGACAGCGTAACAGTTACTCAGGATATTGCTAAGCCGACATTGGCAGTAGCAGCACCATCAGTATTAAGCTGCGCAACTACCTCTATTAATCTTACAGCTACATCAAACGGAACGATTACATGGACAGGGTATAGTGCGGGTGTGAATCCGGTTGCGGTAACAGCTGCTGGTAAATACTATGTGACAGCTAAGGGTACGAATGGTTGTACTACTTCTGATAGTGTAACAGTCACTCAGGATATCGCTAAGCCGACCTTGTCAATAGCAACACCATCAGTATTAACCTGCGCTACCACTTCCATTAATCTTACAGCTACATCAAACGGTACGATCACATGGACAGGTTATAATGCAGGGGTGAATCCAATCGCAGTAACTGCTGCTGGTAAATACTATGTGACAGCTAAGGGCACGAATGGTTGTACCGCAATAGATAGTGTAACAGTAATACAGGATGTTACCAAGCCAACATTGTCAGTAACAGCACCATCAGTATTAACCTGCGCTACCACTTCCATTAATCTTACCGCCACTTCAAACGGTACGATCACATGGACAGGTTATAATGCAGGTGTAAACCCAATCGCAGCAACAGCTGCTGGTAAATACTATGTGACAGCTAAGGGAACGAATGGTTGTACTACATCTGACAGCGTAACAGTTACTCAGGATGTAACTAAGCCAACACTTTCAGTAACAGCACCATCAGTATTAACCTGCGCTACTACTTCCATCAATCTCACCGCTACTTCCAATGGTACGATTACATGGACTGGTTATAATGCAGGGGTGAATCCAATCGCAGTAACTGCTGCTGGTAAATACTATGTGACAGCTAAGGGCACGAATGGTTGTACCGCAACAGATAGTGTAACAGTAATACAGGATGTTACCAAGCCAACCTTGTCAGTAACAGCACCATCAGTATTAACCTGCGCTACCACTTCCATTAATCTTACCGCCACTTCAAACGGTACGATCACATGGACAGGTTATAATGCAGGTGTAAACCCAATCGCAGCAAATACTCCTGGTAAATACTATGTGACAGCGAAAGGCACGAATGGTTGTACTACATCAGATAGTGTAACAGTCACACAAGATGTTACTAAGCCGACTTTGTCAATAGCAGTACCATCAGTATTAACCTGCGCTACCACTTCCATCAATCTCACCGCCACTTCAAACGGTACGATCACATGGACTGGTTATAACGCAGGGGCGAATCCAATCGCAGTAACTACGCCTGGTAAATACTATGTGACAGCGAAAGGAACCAATGGTTGTACTACATCTGACAGCGTAACAGTAACACAGAATGTAACTAAGCCGACGTTGGCAGTGACAGCACCATCAGTATTAACCTGCGCTACCACTTCCATCAATCTCACCGCTACTTCAAACGGTACGATTACATGGACTGGTTATAATGCAGGGGCGAATCCAATCGCAGTAACTACTCCTGGTAAATACTATGTGACAGCGAAAGGCACGAATGGTTGTACTACATCTGACAGCATAACCGTCACTCAGGATGTAACAAAATCAACACTGTCTATAACAGCACCGGGAACATTAACCTGCTCAACCACTTCCATCAATCTTGCTGCTACATCAAACGGTACGATTACATGGACAGGCTATAATGCAGGCGTGAATCCAATCGCAGTAACTACTCCTGGTAAATACTATGTGACAGCGAAAGGCACGAATGGTTGTACTACTTCTGATAGTGTAACAGTCACACAAGATGTAACTAAGCCGACGTTGGCAGTGACAACACCATCAGTATTAACCTGCGCAACCACTTCCATTAATCTCACCGCCACTTCAAATGGTACGATCACATGGACTGGTTATAATGCAGGGGTGAATCCAATCGCAGTAACTACTCCTGGTAAATACTATGTGACGGCGAAAGGCACAAATGGTTGTACTACTTCTGACAGCGTAACAGTCACTCAGGATGTAACAAAACCAACCTTGTCAATAGTAGCACCTTCAGTCTTAACCTGCGCAACTACCTCCATAAATCTTACTGCTACTTCAAACAGTACGATTACATGGACAGGTTATAATGCGGGCGTGAATCCAATCGCAGTAACTACTCCTGGTAAATACTATGTGACAGCGAAAGGCACGAATGGTTGTACTACTTCTGATAGTGTAACAGTCACACAAGATGTAACTAAGCCGACGTTGGCAGTGACAACACCATCAGTCTTAACCTGCGCAACTACTTCCATTAATCTTACAGCTACTTCAAACGGTACGATCACATGGACAGGCTTTAATGCAGGGGTGAATCCAATCACAGTAACTACTCCTGGTAAATATTATGTTACTGCAAAAAGCACTACTGGTTGTACTACATCTGATAGCGTAACAGTAACACAGGATGTTACTAAGCCAACATTATCAGTAACAGCACCATCAGTATTAACCTGTGCCATTACCTCCATTAATCTTACAGCTACTTCAAATGGTACGATCACATGGACAGGCTTTAATACAGGGGTGAACCCCATCACTGTAAACACTCCGGGTAAATATTATGTTACAGCGAGAGGTACAAATGGTTGTACTACATCTGATAGCGTAACAGTAACACAGGATGTAACTAAGCCAACATTATCAGTAACAGCACCGGGAACATTAACCTGCGCTACCACTTCCATTAATCTTACAGCCACTTCAAACGGTACGATCACATGGACAGGCTTTAATACAGGGGTGAACCCAATCACTGTAAACACTCCGGGTAAATATTATGTTACAGCGAGAGGTACAAATGGTTGTACTACATCTGATAGCGTAACAGTAACACAGGATGTAACTAAGCCAACATTATCAGTAACAGCACCGGGAACATTAACCTGCGCTACCACTTCCATTAATCTTACAGCTACTTCAAACGGTACGATTACATGGACTGGTTATAATATAGGGGTGAACCCAATCACTGTAAACACTTCGGGTAAATATTATGTTACAGCTAAGGGTACAAATGGTTGTACTACATCTGATAGCGTAACAGTAACACAGGATGTTACTAAGCCAACATTATCAGTAACAGCACCATCAGTATTAACCTGTGCAATTACCTCCATTAATCTTACAGCTACTTCAAATGGTACGATCACATGGACTGGTTATAATGCAGGAGTGAACCCAGTCACTGTAAACACTCCTGGTAAATATTATGTTACTGCAAAGAGCACTACTGGTTGTACTACATCTGATAGTGTAACAGTAATACAGGATGTTACCAAACCAACACTTTCAGTAACAGCTCCTTCAGTATTAACCTGCGCAACCACTTCCATTAATCTCACCGCCACTTCCAACGGTACGATCACATGGACTGGTTATAATGCAGGTGTAAACCCAATCGCAGTAACTGCTGCTGGTAAATACTATGTGACAGCGAAAGGCACGAATGGTTGTACTACATCTGACAGCGTAACAGTTACTCAGGATGTAACTAAGCCAACACTATCAGTAACAGCACCATCAGTATTAACCTGCGCTACTACTTTCATCAATCTCACCGCTACTTCCAACGGTACGATTACATGGACTGGTTATAATGCAGGCGTGAATCCAATCGCAGTAACTGCTGCTGGTAAATACTATGTGACAGCTAAGGGCACGAATGGTTGTACCGCAACAGATAGTGTAACAGTAATACAGGATGTTACCAAGCCAACATTGTCAGTAACAGCGCCATCAGTATTAACCTGCGCTACCACTTCCATTAATCTTACCGCCACTTCAAACGGTACGATTACATGGACTGGTTATAATGCAGGGGTGAATCCAATCGCAGTAACTGCTGCTGGTAAATACTATGTGACAGCTAAGGGCACGAATGGTTGTACCGCAATAGATAGTGTAACAGTAATACAGGATGTTACCAAGCCAACATTGTCAGTAACAGCACCATCAGTATTAACCTGCGCTACCACTTCCATTAATCTTACCGCCACTTCAAACGGTACGATCACATGGACAGGTTATAATGCAGGTGTAAACCCAATCGCAGCAACAGCTGCTGGTAAATACTATGTGACAGCTAAGGGAACGAATGGTTGTACTACATCTGACAGCGTAACAGTTACTCAGGATGTAACTAAGCCAACACTTTCAGTAACAGCACCATCAGTATTAACCTGCGCTACTACTTCCATCAATCTCACCGCTACTTCCAATGGTACGATTACATGGACTGGTTATAATGCAGGGGTGAATCCAATCGCAGTAACTGCTGCTGGTAAATACTATGTGACAGCTAAGGGCACGAATGGTTGTACCGCAACAGATAGTGTAACAGTAATACAGGATGTTACCAAGCCAACCTTGTCAGTAACAGCACCATCAGTATTAACCTGCGCTACCACTTCCATTAATCTTACCGCCACTTCAAACGGTACGATCACATGGACAGGTTATAATGCAGGTGTAAACCCAATCGCAGCAAATACTCCTGGTAAATACTATGTGACAGCGAAAGGCACGAATGGTTGTACTACATCAGATAGTGTAACAGTCACACAAGATGTTACTAAGCCGACTTTGTCAATAGCAGTACCATCAGTATTAACCTGCGCTACCACTTCCATCAATCTCACCGCCACTTCAAACGGTACGATCACATGGACTGGTTATAACGCAGGGGCGAATCCAATCGCAGTAACTACGCCTGGTAAATACTATGTGACAGCGAAAGGAACCAATGGTTGTACTACATCTGACAGCGTAACAGTAACACAGAATGTAACTAAGCCGACGTTGGCAGTGACAGCACCATCAGTATTAACCTGCGCTACCACTTCCATCAATCTCACCGCTACTTCAAACGGTACGATTACATGGACTGGTTATAATGCAGGGGCGAATCCAATCGCAGTAACTACTCCTGGTAAATACTATGTGACAGCGAAAGGCACGAATGGTTGTACTACATCTGACAGCATAACCGTCACTCAGGATGTAACAAAATCAACACTGTCTATAACAGCACCGGGAACATTAACCTGCTCAACCACTTCCATCAATCTTGCTGCTACATCAAACGGTACGATTACATGGACAGGCTATAATGCAGGCGTGAATCCAATCGCAGTAACTACTCCTGGTAAATACTATGTGACAGCGAAAGGCACGAATGGTTGTACTACTTCTGATAGTGTAACAGTCACACAAGATGTAACTAAGCCGACGTTGGCAGTGACAACACCATCAGTATTAACCTGCGCAACCACTTCCATTAATCTCACCGCCACTTCAAATGGTACGATCACATGGACTGGTTATAATGCAGGGGTGAATCCAATCGCAGTAACTACTCCTGGTAAATACTATGTGACGGCGAAAGGCACGAATGGTTGTACTACTTCTGACAGCATAACCGTCACTCAGGATGTAACAAAATCAACATTGTCTATAACAGCACCGGGAACATTAACCTGCGCAACCACTTCCATCAATCTCACCGCCACTTCAAATGGTGCGATCACATGGACAGGTTATAATGCAGGTGTAAACCCAATCGCAGTAACTACTCCTGGTAAATACTATGTGACAACGAAAGGCACCAATGGTTGTACTACATCTGACAGCGTAACCGTCACTCAGGATATTACTAAACCAACACTGTCTATAACAGCACCGGGAACATTAACCTGCGCAACCACTTCCATTAATCTTACTGCTACTTCAAATGGTACGATCACATGGACAGGTTATAATGCAGGTGTAAACCCAATCGCAGTAATTACTCCTGGTAAATATTATGTTACAGCTAAGGGTACCAATGGTTGTACTACATCTGACAGCATAACCATCACTCAGGATATTACTAAACCAACACTGTCAGTAACAGCACCGGGAACATTAACCTGCGCAACCACTTCCATTAATCTCACCGCCACTTCAAACGGTACGATCACATGGACTGGCTATAATGCAGGTGTAAACCCAATCGCAGTAACTACTCCTGGTAAATACTATGTGACAACGAAAGGCACCAATGGTTGTACTACATCTGACAGCGTAACCGTCACTCAGGATATTACTAAACCAACATTGTCTATAACAGCACCGGGAACATTAACCTGCGCTACCACTTCCATCAATCTTACTGCTACTTCAAATGGTACGATTACATGGACTGGTTATAATGCAGGGGCGAATTCAATCGCAGTAACTACTCCTGGTAAATACTATGTGACAGCGAAAGGCACGAATGGTTGTACTACATCTGACAGCATAACCGTCACTCAGGATGTAACAAAATCAACACTGTCTATAACAGCACCGGGAACATTAACCTGCTCAACCACTTCCATCAATCTTGCTGCTACATCAAACGGTACGATTACATGGACAGGCTATAATGCAGGCGTGAATCCAATCGCAGTAACTACTCCTGGTAAATACTATGTGACAGCGAAAGGCACGAATGGTTGTACTACTTCTGATAGTGTAACAGTCACACAAGATGTAACTAAGCCGACGTTGGCAGTGACAACACCATCAGTATTAACCTGCGCAACCACTTCCATTAATCTCACCGCCACTTCAAATGGTACGATCACATGGACTGGTTATAATGCAGGGGTGAATCCAATCGCAGTAACTACTCCTGGTAAATACTATGTGACGGCGAAAGGCACGAATGGTTGTACTACTTCTGACAGCATAACCGTCACTCAGGATGTAACAAAATCAACATTGTCTATAACAGCACCGGGAACATTAACCTGCGCAACCACTTCCATCAATCTCACCGCCACTTCAAATGGTGCGATCACATGGACAGGTTATAATGCAGGTGTAAACCCAATCGCAGTAACTACTCCTGGTAAATACTATGTGACAACGAAAGGCACCAATGGTTGTACTACATCTGACAGCGTAACCGTCACTCAGGATATTACTAAACCAACACTGTCTATAACAGCACCGGGAACATTAACCTGCGCAACCACTTCCATTAATCTTACTGCTACTTCAAATGGTACGATCACATGGACAGGTTATAATGCAGGTGTAAACCCAATCGCAGTAATTACTCCTGGTAAATATTATGTTACAGCTAAGGGTACCAATGGTTGTACTACATCTGACAGCATAACCATCACTCAGGATATTACTAAACCAACACTGTCAGTAACAGCACCGGGAACATTAACCTGCGCAACCACTTCCATTAATCTCACCGCCACTTCAAACGGTACGATCACATGGACTGGTTATAATGCAGGTGTAAACCCAATCGCTATAACCACTCCTGGTAAATACTATGTGACAACGAAAGGCACAAATGGTTGTACTACTTCTGACAGTGTAACCGTCACTCAGGATGTTACCAAGCCAACACTATCAGTAACAGCACCGGGAACATTAACCTGCGCAACCACTTCCATCAATCTCACCGCCACTTCAAACGGTACGATCACATGGACAGGTTATAATGCAGGTGTAAACCCAATCGCTATAACCACTCCTGGTAAATACTATGTGACAGCGAAAGGCACAAATGGTTGTACTACATCCGACAGCATAACCGTCACTCAGGATATTACTAAACCAACACTGTCAGTAACAGCACCGGGAACATTAACCTGCGCTACCACTTCCATCAATCTCACCGCCACTTCAAACGGTACGATTACATGGACTGGTTATAATGCAGGCGTGAATCCAATCGCAGTAACTGCTGCTGGTAAATACTATGTGACAGCGAAAGGCACAAATGGTTGTACTACATCTGACAGCGTAACCGTCACTCAGGATATTACTAAACCAACACTGTCTATAACAACACCGGGAACATTAACCTGCGCAACCACTTCCATCAATCTCACCGCCACATCAAACGGTACGATCACATGGACTGGCTATAATGCAGGTGTAAACCCGATCGCCGTAACTACTCCTGGTAAATACTATGTGACAGCGAAAGGCACGAACGGTTGTACCACTTCTGACAGCATCACTGTCAATCAGAACATCACACCAGCTGCCAATGTCCAGGCTACAAATAATGGCCCACTGACCTGTACGAAAGCAACAGTGCAGATTACAGGTTCCTCCACTTCAGCCGCTGTCACTTATACGTGGAGCGGTCCGAACGGATATACTGCGAATACCGCCGCCGCAAATGTTACGGTGCCAGGTACCTATTCCCTGGTAGTTACAAATACCCAGAACGGATGTACTGCCACCACAAATACACCTGTCAGCCAAAACATCACACCAGCCGCCAATGTCCAGGCGAGCAATGATGGTCCGTTGACCTGCCTTAAAACAGATGTTATTATTAATGGTACATCATCCACAAACGGGTCCACTTTCAAATGGACTGGACCTAATAATTTCACAGCTTCAGGTGCATCTGCTGTAGTAACTGTACCCGGTACCTATACCCTGTCAGTAACCAATCCTAATAATGGATGTGTCGCTACTACAAATACACCGGTTGTAAAAAATACAACTCCTCCGGTAGCTGTAATTATGCCTCCAGGCAACTCTCCAGATCCACTGTCCGTAGACCTGCTGAGTGCCCAGAGCGTTACCAATGCCAATTATCAATGGTCACTAAGCTCCTCTGATAACAGCTGGTTTATTGTTGACGGCGCCCAAACTGCCACTGTCCTCTACCAATCAGGAAATGCCAATATCAGTGGCCTCTTTACCCTGCTGGTAACCGACAAAACAAATGGCTGTCAAAACACCGCCACCTATACTTTAAATACAGCTTCGCTGACCACATTAAAATCAGCATCACTGGAATTTAATGCCTATCCTAATCCATTTAGCGATCAGCTTTCCGTGACTTTCAAATCACCTGCAAACGGTAATGTATCTGTAGAAATCTACAGTAACCTGGCCGGTAACAGGGAAAGCACCCTCTTTAATGAAAATACCAAAGCCGGACAGACATACAAAGTAGTCTTCAGATCCGCCGGTCTACCCGCCGGCCTCCACTACTGTGTGATCCGGAGCAATGGTAAAGTATATACGAAGAAACTGATACTGGTTAGATAAAATCACAGCACCCTGCAGCAATGCAGGGTGCTTTATTCCACCAAAATCCTTTACGATGAAACGTAGCATACTCCTGTTAATTTTCGGCTGCTTCTTCAGTGGCAGACCCGCGCCAAGCACAGATGTTATCCCCATGAATGGACTGGCAAAAGCAGAAAAAGCCCAACGTGCCGACGTCATCGCCATGGACGAACTCGTCCGCGCCGAAGAAGGTGGCCCTAACGGCATCATCTCCTTCCACCTCCTCAACGGCAGCACCGCCCCCAGCGATATTACCATCACCTACTCCGTCAACGCCACCGTTACCGACCCCGCAGATAACGGCGTAGACTACACTACCATACCAGGAACCATCGTCCTGAAAGCAGGCGATACCGAAGTGCAACTCAGCATCAACGTCATCGACGACCTCCTTATAGAAGGTGATGAAAGCATCGAAATCGGCCTCCTCACCGCCACCGATGGCAGCGGCACCACCTACCTCGGCACCCAAAGAACCCTTACGGCTAAACTAATCGACAACGACAACCGCCTCAAACTCACCAAAACAACCGACGGCAAAGAACTTGGCAATGGCAACGCCAGCCCCGGCCAATTCCAGGTTAGCCTTCCAGGCACCCTTACCTATCATGAAGACATCCATGTTAAATACACCGTCGATGGCGCCAGCTCCGCCACCGGAGGCACCGGCACCACCTTCGATTACAACAACGCTAATATGACAGGAGAAATCATCCTGCCCGCTAATACAAACAGCATCCTCTTACCCGTCAACGTCAACGACGATAATATCATCGAATCTACCGAAACCGTTCAGCTGACCTTACAAACCGTCAGCCTCTCCAGCTCCGGCACCATGACCTTTTCTCCCGACCCCGCCAATATTTCAGCCATTGTCAACATCGAAGACGATGATGTAAACACCCCTATCGGCATTCTCTCTACCTCCAATGGCAAAGAACCCGGCGGCACCGGCAATGATGGCAATTTCACCATCGGCTGGCCCAACGGCATCTATACCACCGGCTTCGTCCTCGTAAGATATACCATCACCGGTACAGCTACTAACGGCACAGATTACACGACCATCACCCTGACCAAAACCATTGCCGCTGGTACCAGCACCGTGCAAATTCCCGTTACCGTCAAAGACGATAACCTGATCGAAGGCAATGAAACCGTCACCCTTACCATCACCGGTTTCTCCGTCGGCGCCGGCGTACCCACGCTTACCACAGGTACCAGCGTAGGCACTGTCAACATCGCCGATGATGACATCCTCTCTTCCAAACAATGGAAATCTGCCAGCTATACCGGCTCCAAAGTAACCGCAGGTCAGCAAATCGACTACACCATTCACCTGCGCAATACAGGTAATGTAGTTATTAACAATGCAAAGATCTCCGACATCATTCCCGCTCATACTATATTCAAATCTGCCGATGATAACCTCGTACCGGATGCCAGCGGCAAACTTAGCTGGACCATTCCAACGATCGCCGTCGGCACCACTATCACAAAGAATTTCTCCGTCACAGTTGCCAACGACCTCACCGGCGTTACCAATATCACCAACACGGGCAATGTGGATAACGGCGATGGCACCGGTGATCATCCCACCACGCCACCGGATCCCAATAACCCCAACGAACCACATCCCAACCCGGATCCAAACGATCCCTCTACCAATGTTCCCGTTGATGATGGCGGTCCGAAATCCAGCAGCTGGAAAAGCACTGAATTTGCCGACACCGCAAAACCCGGAGATGAAATTACCTACCTGATCCACATCCGCAATACAGGTCACGTTTCACTCACCAATGTGATCGTGTCCGATATGATTCCCGCATACACAACATTCGTAGATGCCGATGAAGGGATCAAACCAGTCAGCGGCAAACTGACATGGACCATCCCCAGCATCCCTGTCGGCGCTCCTGATGTGATCAGAAGTTTTATAGTGCGGGTTGTGAGTGACCTCACCGGTGCTACCAGCATTACCAATACCGCTGCTGTAGATAATAAGGATGGCACTGGTGAACATCCCACCACTCCACCTGATCCTACAGACCACAACCAACCACATCCTAACCCGGATCCCAACGATCCGTCTACCAATATTCCTGTGGACAATAAGCCTGCTTCCCTCAACTGGAAAAGCGCTTCCTACACCGGCACGGGTGCCAGCGGAATGGTAAAAACAAACGATGAAATCACCTATACCATTCATGTAAGAAATACAGGAAATGTTACATTGAACAATGTCATCATCACGGATATCGTACCCGACTATACGGTTTTTGGAAGCGCTGATGAAGGGATCTCACCAGTAAACAATAAATTGACCTGGACGATTGCTACCATTCCTGTCGGCGCTGCTGATGTGACCCGCAGCTTCAAAGTGAAGGTGGCGCAAGACCTTACAGGTGCGGGATTCATCACCAATACTGCCGATGTAGACAACGGCAATGGTACCGGCAATCATCCTACCACACCACCAGATCCAAACAATCCAAACGAACCAAAATCCAACCCGGATCCAAACGACCCATCCACAAAAGTGCCTGTGGATAATGGTAAACTTTCTGCCATCTGGAAAAGCGCCGCTTACACACCCAGTGGTCCCAAGGGAGGCGTAACTACCGGCGATGAAATCACCTATACCATTCATATCCGTAATACTGGCAGCATCACCCTCACGGATGTAAAGATTACCGACACCATCCCTCACTATACTGATTTTATCAGTGCTGATGAAGGGATTCAACCCAATGATGATAAACTCTCCTGGACCATCAGCAACATTCCTGTTGGCGCTCCCGATGTTACCCGCTCCTTTACAGTCAAAGTAAGCACAGATCTTACCGGTGCTACTTTTATAACTAATACTGCTGGTGTTGACAATGGTAACGGAAAAGGCAATCAACCTACGACTGCTTCAGATCCAAATGATCCCGGTAACCCGGCTCCAAATCCGCCGCCAGGCCCTGCTACCAACATCTCTGTAGACAAACTTGTAAACTGGGTCACCTGGAAAGTCGCCACCACTGCCAGTAAGAACGAAAAGGTAAAACCCGGAGAAGAACTGACCTACCAGATCTTCATCAGAAACACCGGCAATGCTGCTGTTGAAAACCTTGTGATCACAGACCCTGTACCTCAATACACCACCTTCGTTAGTGCAGGTGAAAACGGCAACTATACTGAAAGCGATGGGAAGGTGGTATGGAATGTAGCTTCTATTGCAGTAGGCGGCACTACGAACGTTTCTATGATCGTAAAGACAATCGACAACCTGGACAGCATTCCTTTCATCAGCAACACCGCTTCCGTGTCAGATGGCACTAATACCAAATCTACTGCTGGTTGTGATCCTGCCGTAGCCGGTTGTAGTGGTGATCCGGGCACTATCACAGCAACGACCCCCGGTAAATCATTCCTTGTTTTTGCGAATGCCATGAGTCCAAACGGTGACGGCAAAAATGATTTCTTCGTCATCAAAGGATTAGAAAAGTACCCTCCTGCTGCTTTGTTCGTATTCAATCGCTGGGGCGATATGGTCTTCCAGTCAAAAGCATATCACAATGAATGGAATGGTGCCGGTCTGAGTGAAGGTGTATACTACTACAAACTCGAAGTAGATGAAGGCGAAGGTGTGAAACAATATTCAGGATGGGTAATATTAAAAATTAACTGATCATGCGTCCACTACTATTCTTATTCTTAATAACAACATTACATGTATCTGCGCAGCAGAATGTGCAGTTCAGTCAATATATCTTCAACGGCCTGAGTGTAAACCCTGCCTATGCAGGCTATAAGGGCGCCTGGTATCTCAATACCATTGCCCGGCAGCAATGGACGGGGCTACCGGGTGCTCCGCGTACTTTCGGGGTATCATTTGACGGACCTTTGCGCAATGATAAAGATAAAGCCGGAATGGGGCTGGGCGTGCAGGTACTGGCAGATATGTTAGGTCCGCAACAGGCTTATTCAATTTATGCATCTTACGCCTACAGTATTCCTTTAAATGTGAACAGGACACGACATCTATCTTTTGGCTTAGGGGTAGGCGCCTCACAATATCACCTGGATGGCAACAACCTGCAATACTTTGATGCAGAAGATGCTGTATTCCCCGGCGGAGGCGTGAATACCATTACACCGGATGCCCGCTTTGGTATTTATTACCATGCTCCTGCAGTGTTTGTGAGCGTATCAGCATTAAACCTTTTCAGCCAGTATCTCACTTCTGATTATAAATGGAATGGGTATGATTATAAGAATATCCGTAAGACCATGCATTTATATGTATCCGCAGGTTTTATGGTGTCACTTTCTGAGCAGGTGAAACTGAAACCATCTATCATGATGAAGGATGATTTGAAAGGGCCAACTAATATAGACCTGAATGCGATGTTGCTCATAGAACGTGTATTCTGGATAGGAGGTTCTTATCGTACAGCCTTACCAGTTTGGCGAAAGGCGTTGCCTTCCAGTCTGGACCCCAAAAACGCCGCCAGTGCAATCGTTGAATACTACCTGAATGACACTTACAGGATTGGTTATGCATATGATATTAACATTAATGAGCTGGCAAATGCACAAAGCGGTTCTCACGAAATCTCAATCGGTATATTATTCCATTCTAAGAAGTATAGCGTATCAAGTCCAAGGTATTTCTAAAACAAGTCAACATGTTGCGTAAACTTATTCTATTTATATGCCCATTGTTTATTCCGTTGTTTTTGTACGGACAAGAAGATAAAAGCCTGATAGAGCTGGGAGATGAAGCCTTTGCCAGGCAGGAGTATGCCGAAGCTGCAAAGTTATACAGTGAACTGGGAGATAAACGAAAAGCGCCTTTACCCATCCTGGAAAAAACTGCCAGATGTTATATTGAAATAGGTCGCTTTGACCTGGCAGCCAGCTGGTATTATAAAATGCTGCAAAGTCCTGCCTGTCCTTCTATCATCAATGTATTATTTGGGATAACCCAAATGAATATTGAACAATACGATACTGCAAAGAAATATATTGCACTTTACAATACCTCAAATGCAGATAGCACACAATGGAAAAGCCGCTTACTGGCAGGTTGTGATAGTGCCATGCTGTGGAAGCAGGCAACCCAAACTATGGCTTTGGAAAACATCAAGGAACTGAGTACACCTGGTGCCGATTGGATAAGTGGGGTGGTAAGAGATGGTCTGTTGTTAGTATCTAATGGTTATCGCAAGATGGCTTTAACGACCGGCTCCGAACGAAACCCGGATATTGATCCCCGTGTAGACCAGCCTTATTTTAAACCCTATGTATTCAAGCAATACCAGAAAGGGAGTAATGCCAACACCTACCTGGAAGAAGTACTTCCCAAATTATTGGGTAAACTCCCTTACCACGTAGGCCCTGTTTGTTTCAATGCAAGAGAAGATACTGCTTACATTACCCTCAACTCAGATGTCTTTAACAAAACCAGGAAAGGACCTATCAATGGACAGCGACTGATGTCTCTCTATTGGTCTTTTAAGCAAGGTGATAGCTGGGGGCCAATAGCACCCATTACCACCTTAAATATGGCTGGTAGTTATTCCGGCAATGTTGTGCTGAGTGGCCGTATCCTCTACCTCGTCTCTGACAGGCCCGGTGGTGTTGGGAAAACCGATATCTGGTACAGCGAACGTCAATCAGATGGTTCATGGGGTACACCAAAGAACTGCGGAGCTGTCATCAATACACCATTCGAAGAAACCTTTCCAACTATCAATGAAAAAGGGGCACTTTATTTCTCCAGCAAGGGGCATACCGGCATTGGGGGCTACGATATTTTCCGGGCAGCAGGTAGTGGCGATAAGTGGGTACCGCCTGTTAATTTAAAATCACCTGTTAATTCAGGGGCTGATGATCTCGGTTTTATCATGAAGGACAATAACTACGAAGGCTATTTCGCCTCTAACAGAAATGGAGGAAGCGGGGGAGATGATGTGTATCATTTTATGGAAACACATTTCACGGAGAAGATAGAAAATAAGCCCACTACACCTGTTGTGGTTGTATCTACACCCCCACCCGCGCCTACCCAGGCACCAATACCTCCGCCACCAGGAAATAAAAAGAAGCTCAGCTCCGAAGATAGTGCTGTCATAGATAAGCTTGAACATCTCTGCTTTTATTACGACTACAACAGTGCTATATTATTAACTTCTTCCAGGGAAATGCTGGATAGAGTAGCTACTGTACTCAGGGATTATCCGCAATGGAAACTTATGGTGCGCTCTTATACTGACAGCCGTGGTACTGATCAATACAACGTAGATTTATCAGCACTTCGTTGTTATGCTGTGATTGATTACTTAATTAAGAAAGGGGTGCCTGCGAAGAATTTATATTATGAGAATATGGGTGAGAAAGAATTAGTAAACCCCTGTGCAGATGGGGTGCCTTGTAATGAAGACGAACACAGGAAAAACAGGAGGTCTATGCTAAAGATATTCTATTAACAACAAGGGGGACAACTAGAACTCATTTCATAAATAGGTATTTATGTATTGATCATCAATTATAAATACCTATTTATGAAATGAGTTTTAGTTTATATTTTCCTTTCTTCTAAGCCCCCGGTATAGCTCCGGGCTTACATCCATACTTTTCTTAAATAATCTTGAAAAATGAAAAGGATCATCATACCCGATCGCCACAGCTACATCTTTTATCTTCATATCCGTTGTATATAGCAACAAACACGCCTTCTGTAATTTCAGATGAATAAAATAACTGAGGGGAGACATACCGGTGGCCTGCTTGAATAAGCTGGAAAAATGTGAAGGAGACAGGTCTATCTTCCTGGCAAGATCCTCTACTGTTAGTGTAGCGGACAACTGTTGTTGCATATATTGCACGGTCTCATTGATCCTGTCGTTGATGACGGATTGCTCGCCCGATGCTTTTTCAGGATATAAGAAAGTAGCAATGAAATGATATAAATAAAGACTTGCCTTACTCAGGTTATCTTTTCCAAAGCCCATCTTCAGACTCTGGAACATTGCGTTCCAAAGCTCTATCCCTTTCTCATTGGCATGGATATGCCGTGGCCCGTCCAATGGGCCGATATTAAAATTCCTGTTAAAAGTCTCCATGTCTTTTCCGCTGAAATGCACCCAGTAAATTGTCCATGGATTCGCGTCGTCAGAGCCATAACGCAGGTGTGCCGTCGTTGCCGGAATGATTGCAAATTCATTGGTGCCTACCTCAAAGCGCCTGTTTCCAATGATATACCAGCCTTTACCCCCCGTACAATATATCAATATATTATCTGTACAGCCATTCTTCCTGTCACGGTAATGAAAGGCTGCCTTGGGAAAATAACCAATATGCGTAATGTATAGTTGCCCCAGGACGGTATTCGCTTTGATTGCATTCTTCCAGACTGCATCAGGAAGGCTGATCAGCTGCTGCCCTGCAAAGCCATCTCTCCGTTTTACTGTTTTCATAACGCGGTGTGGGATTTATTGACAAAATACAAAATCGTAGTATAATTCATGAAAATAAATGAATCATCCATTTATTACCGAACCCTGAATAGATAAATTTGTTTCACAATTCCAGTTATGAAATAATTCTCAATTTTTCCAAAAAGTTGGTTTATGCCAAAATTCCCGTTTGTATCCCTACCCGGGATACTGTTCGCTATTTTCATGTTCGTCAGCATCAGCGCCATCGCTCAACAAACTACAAAGATCACTGTTACTGGTACAGTCACCGATACTTCAGGCTTGAAACTGGAAGGGGTGAATGTGGTAGCAGAAAACAAGAAGAACGTCGCTACATCTACCAATTCCACCGGTAAATTCATCCTGGATGCAGAACCAGGTACACTGCTGCGATTTTCTTATGTTGGTTTCGAACAACAGTACATTACCGTGTCTCCCAATTCAAGGGTGATCAACCTTGTACTCAAACCTTTTTCCCGTAACGTCGAGGAAGTGGTCGTCACCGCTTACGGACGCAAACAGCGCAAGGAAGCAGTGGTAGGCTCTGTAACCACCGTAGCTCCCGGCACATTGAAGATCCCTTCCAGCAATCTCACGAATGCCCTTGCAGGACAGATTGCAGGTATGATCTCCTTTCAGCGTGGTGGACAACCTGGCCTGGACAATTCCTCGTTCTTTATCAGGGGGGTGACCACATTTGGTTACAGTGCCAGTCCTTTAATATTGGTTGATAATGTTGAACTCAGCTCCAACGATCTTGCCCGCTTACAGGTAGATGATATCGCGAGTTTCTCCATCCTGAAAGATGCCAGTGCTGCCGCATTATACGGCGCAAGAGGTGCCAATGGGGTGATCCTCGTGACTACCAAAGAAGGTAAAGCAGGCAAGGCCAGTATGAATGTACGCTATGAACGTTCCGTATCCCGGCCTACAAAAACCGTGCAATTAGGCGATCCCGTTACCTATATGAAAATGTACAACGAGGCCCTGACTACCCGGAATCCCCTGGCGACTCCGCTGTATACACCCAACCAGATCATTAATACACAGGCTACCATGGATAAGGCGCCAGGATATAACCCTTACGTATATCCGGCGGTAGACTGGATGAAGACCCTGTTCAAAGATCAGGCAACTACCCAGCGTGCGAACTTCAGTGTACAGGGTGGTAATGACGTGACCAAGTATTACATCGCTGGTTCTTATGACCGCGATAACGGAATCCTGCAGGTAAATCCTGTGAATAATTTCAATTCTGCCATGAAATTTGAAAACTACCAGTTGCGTTCCAATGTGAATGTAAAGCTCACCAAGACGACTGAAGTGGTGGTACGCCTCTGGGGTAACTTCAACGAATATACAGGACCTATTACCGGTGATCAGTCAGGACTGGCAAGTGATCTGTATGACAGGGCACTGCACACTAGCCCGGTATCTTTCCCGGCATATTTCCCATCTGATAGTGCCAACCTGCTTACTAAACATATCCTGTTTGGTAACTCACTGACCTCCTCCGGAAATTTACAGGCCAACCCTTATGCCGACCTGATGTATGGTTATAAGAGTTTCTCCGAGTCCAGATTGTCCGCACAGTTTGAACTGAACCAGAACTTCGATTTCATTACGAAAGGACTGGCCTTTCATGGTTTATTCAGTACTAACAGGTATGCCTACTTTGATCTGACCCGTTCCTACAAACCATTCTATTATGATGTGGCGAATTACGACCAGACCAATAATACTTATAGTCTAGCCTGGCTGAATAACCAACCGGGTGGCGCACAGGAATTCCTGAGCTATTATCCGGGAACGAAAGATGTAAATACCTTCCTTTACTTACAGGGATCACTGGATTATACACGGGCTTTCGGCAAACATAATCTCAGTGCTTCACTGATCGGTACCAGACAACAGAAACTGAATGCAGATGCAAATGATCCAAACACGCATCAGCCATCTTTACAGTATTCACTGCCCTACCGTAACCTGGGTCTTGCAGGAAGGGCCACCTACTCATTCGCCAGCAGGTATTTCATGGAATTCAACTTTGGCTATAACGGCTCAGAACGTTTCTCTACCCAATATCGCTGGGGCTTCTTTCCCACTGTGGGTGCAGGGTGGGTGGTATCGAATGAGAAATTCTGGGCGGGTCCATTATCAAAGATCGTTACAAGGCTGAAGATAAGAGGTAGCTATGGATTGGTAGGTAATGACAATATTGACAACACCCGTTTCTATTACCTGTCAAGCGTAACGCCTGATGATCCGAATGGGCCCTCTGCTGTATTCGGCACTACGAACGGTGTGAAGATGTATGGTACTACCATCCAGAATTATCCAAACCCTGGTGTCACCTGGGAGACTGCCCGTAAATCCAACCTGGCAGCAGAAATGACCTTCTTCGAAAAACTGAATATCACAGCAGAGATCTATCATGAATTCAGGTATAACATTCTGCAACAGCGAGGATATATTCCTGTAACCACAGGTCTGGAAGCAGCTGTGAAATCCAATGTAGGAGAAGCCTATGCCAAAGGCCTGGACCTGAATATTAACTATAAACAAACTTTCTCCAAAAACTTCTGGGCATCTGTACTGGGTAACCTGACTGTTACTTCTAACAGGTACGCACGTTTTGAAGAACCGGAATATAAATATGCCTATCGTTTCCAGAATGGCAAACCTATTAACCAGCCATTTGGATATATCGCGGAGCGGTTATTTGTAGATGATAAAGAAGCCGCGAATTCTCCCACCCAGTACTTTGGTAATTCTGCACCGCCTGCCGGGGGCGATATTAAATACAGGGATGTAAATAAAGATGGGGTGATCAACCAGGATGACCAGGTGCCTATCGGGCTGCCTACCACACCGCAGATCATCTATGGTTTTGGGTTCTCATTGGGGTATAAAAACTTTGACCTCAATGCATTTTTCCAGGGTCTTGCCAGGGAATCATTTTTTATCAATGCCACCTCCCAGGATGACAGGTATTACGCAAAATATGGTACGGCACCTTTTGTAAATAATGCACAGATCCTGCAGGCTTATGCAGAGAATCACTGGTCAGAAGAAAACCAGAACCTGTATGCACTGTGGCCAAGGCTATCCACCACCGATATCCTGAACAACCAGCAGCAGAGTACCTGGTGGCTGAGAGACGGCAGTTTTATGCGGTTGAAGTCCGTCGAGCTGGGTTATAGTTTACCAAAGTCACTGACGAAAAGAATGTACATCAGGAGTGCACGTATTTATTTCAGCGGCCTGAACCTGCTCACATTCAGCCACTTTAAATTATGGGATCCCGAGCAGGCAGGGCAAGGCTTTGGTTATCCGATACAGAAGGTTTTCAACTGTGGTATTAACGTAAACCTTTAAACGATCTCAGATGCAAACGATATTAAAATTCCTTACGATCATTATACTTTTTTCATCCTGTAAGAAATACCTGGATGTAGTGCCTGATGATGTGGCGACCCTGGAGAGTGCCTTTGCCAACGCGAATGAAACACAGGCTTACCTGTTTGGTTGCTATGCTACCTTACAGAACCTGGTTGATGTCCGTCGCAATCCGGGTTTCACGACTTCTGGAGAAGTGATCTTTCCTTATCCCTTGCAGGATCAGACCACATTAGGCGGAGCTGGTGGTGATGCGGGATTCAGCATTCTCCGTGGTGTTCAAAACAGTCCTAACCCATTGTTGAATTACTGGGATGGTTATAACATGGGATTGAACATGTGGCAGGCCATCAGGAAATGTAACATCTTCCTGGAGAATGTGCATATCCCCCCGGATCTTCCGGATTACCAGCGCAGGAGATGGACAGCAGAAGCAAAATTCCTGAAAGCCTATTTTCATTACTGGTTGATCAGGATGTATGGCCCTATTCCGATTATGGATGTGAACCTGCCTGTAAATGCATCTATCGACCAGGTAAGGGTAAAACAACAACCACTTGATTCCTGCTTCAACTATGTAGTAAGATTACTGGACGAAGCGATTCCTGATTTGCCTATCGTGATACAAAACCTGGCAGCAGAGCAAGGCCGTATCAGTGGCACCATAGCACTGGCTGTAAAAGCAGAAGTATTGGTTACACAGGCAAGTCCTTTGTTCAATGGCAATCCTGATTATGCTTCCTGGAAGAACAAAGACGGCGTGTCATTATATCCTGCAGCCTATGACGATAGCAAATGGCAGCGTGCATTGACAGCCTGTAAAGCGGCGCTTGATAATGTAGGAAGTGCAGCACTTTATCAACTGAGATTAAGTGGAGGTATCGTACACATGTCTGATACAACACGTCGCTTACTGACTATTCAGGGTGCCTTTGTAGATAGCTGGAATTCTGAACAGATATGGACATTGAACCCACAATTTGGCTGGCAGTATATGGCTTCTCCAAGAGTAACTGCAGAAGCAGCCTCCAATGTATTTGCGGTGTATTCTAATTTCTCCGTACCTATTGGGCAATCAGAGATCTTCTACTCTAATCATGGTGTGCCTATCAATGAAGACAGGACCTTCGACTATAACAACCGTTATAAGTTACAGGCAGGTGATGATGCACATGCTTATTACATTAAGAAAGGATACACCTCTGCGAAAGGTAACTTTAACAGGGAGCCCCGTTATTATGCAGACCTTGCTTTTGATGGCAGTGTATGGTTTGGTTCCGGTAACCTGGATGATAATAATCCGAATTACATCAATGCGGTGAATGGTCCTGCTGCACCACCTGATCAGTTGCGCTATAATGCAACGGGATACTGGGCAAAGAAGCTGGTACCTTATCAGACTACCTTCGGACAAACAAGCGTACAGCAGGGTTACTCATGGCCTTTTATGCAGTTGACAGGACTGTGGTTATTATATGCAGAATGTCTGAACGAAGTAAACGGACCCGGTGCAGAAGTTTATGAATGGATAGACAAAGTAAGAGCAAAAGGAGGATTGGATGGGGTCGTGGCATCATGGTCACAGTATTCCAACAACCCGTCTAAGTATAGCAGTAAAGATGGATTACGCGCCATTATTCACCAGGAAAGAAGAATTGAAACTGCCTTTGAAGGGCAGGCAGGATGGGATCTGAGAAGATGGAAAGAATTGCAGCAGGTATTAAGCACACCAGTGCAGGGATGGAATGTATTTAACCGGACAACAGATGGCTATTACCAGTTAAGGCTTGTGCAGCAGACCTCCTTTAGTATCAGGAACTATTTGTACCCGATACAGGATTATGACCTGCTCACCAATCCTAATCTCGTACAAACCCTTTACTGGTAAAAATTACACGTATGAAAAGAATCATTTTATTACTGTTGATCATATCCTCCTGCAAGAAACAGGAAGGCTATAACGAGGTCGTATCTACAGATATGACGAAGCCGGGTGTAGTGACGAATGTGAATGTGGTCAACTTCAACGGCGGTGCTTACATCACTTATACATTGCCTAATTCATCCAATATTTTATATGTACAGGCAGACTATAAGATCAATGATAGGACCAGCAGGCAAACAAAGTCTTCCTACTATTCAGATAGCATTACTGTAAGTGGCTTCGCTGCCAGTAAGGATTACGAAGTCGTGTTGCATACAGTGAGCCGTGCACAGGTAGTATCCGATCCGGTAACGATAAAGGTACATCCTGATACGCCACCTTATTTGCTGGCAAGGCCTACAGTTACCATGCAGCAGGACTTTGGCGGTGTGAGCATCAGTTGCGTGAACAAGGCAAAAGCAAACCTGGGTATTGTTACGATTGCACCTGATCAGACTAAGAGATACCAGATCATTTCCCAGAACTACACGAACGACGACACGATCACCTATAGTCTGCATGGTTATGATACCATTCCCCAGCAATTTGGTGTATACGTTACAGACCAGTGGGGAAATATTTCAGATACCTTGTTCTCTACTATTACACCGGTATTTGAAGCGCAGATGGATAAATCACTATTCCACAGTTATCCCCTGGGTACAGATGCAAAGACAGGTTTTGGCTGGGTGATAGAAAACCTCTGGAACAATTCTACGGGATCACCAGGTTATCATACAGAACAACCAATACAACCACTGGTATGGCCGGCAGTCATCACCTTTGATATGGGGAAGGCCGCAAGATTGAGCCGGTATACCATCTGGAATAGGGGTATTGATGGTAGCGGTAACTGGTTATGGCAGGCGGGTGCTCCGCAAACCTGGGTACTTTGGGGGCGTGAAGATACTCCTGTGGATGAAACAATGCCGGATGCAGGTCACCTACCTCCTGTGGGGGGTACTACGGCGAATGGCTGGATCAACCTGGGCTTTTTTACAGCACCTGCTAAACCATCCGGATTACCCAATCCACAATACACCAACGCGGATCTTGTGTTCTGGAATAACGGATTCAGTTATAATTTCTCACTGAGTCTGCCGAAGGTAAGGTACATCCGTTTTGAATGTGTATCCAATATGGCGCAGACCAATACATTTTTTAACCTTACAGAGCTGACATTCTGGGGAGATCCCAGGTAATCTATAAAACGGCATACAATGAGATATCTACTGGTATGCATGCTATTGCTGGTAGCGTGCAATAAAAAACCGACAGACTACCGTGAGTTTTTGAATGGTACTGAACTGATGTATCCCGGTAAAGTGTCAAATACACAAGCCTTACCCGGTGATGGACGCCTGCAGTTAACATGGCAGCCCAGCCCGGATCAGAGCATTGTTCAATATAAAGTATACTGGAATAACGGTGCGGACTCTGTTATTTTCAATACAGACAATCACAATACTTCAGATACCATTCGCTGTACCATACCGGGATTATCTGAATACGTGTATACATTCTTAGTATATAGTTGTGATGCCCAAGGCAACAGGTCTGTAGCGACAGAGATTAATAATGCGCGGGTATATGGTGCTGTATACAAGGCGACCCTGCACAACAGGTTGCCTGGAACAGTGCCCTATACCATCAATGATGATAATGCTGTAGTGCTTCGTTTTGTAACACCTGATACGATCAATATTGCAACTACCCTGAAATATACTAATCAAAGTGATGCAATAACAACAAGGTCCTTATTGCCGGCAGATGATTCAGTGAAATTGACCGATTATAAATTTGGTACACCAATCGTCTATCAATCTTCTTATATTCCGTTAAGGGGGGCATTGGATACTTTTTATGCTGCCAGGTATGATACCTTTCCCAGTATACTCCGACTGGTGCAATGTGATAAGAGCCTGTTCCAGGAGCATGATCTTTGGGGCGACATGGGCATCTATCAATCAGATACCCGTGTCAGCAAATTGTGGGATGGTTCTGTAGGTCCGCAGGATTATCCGAACATCTTTCATAGTGATGGAAATGGTTCTTTGCCAAGGGTGCTTAGTTTTGATATGGGTAAGGTATACAATAATCTGAGTGTGATAGAAGAAACCGGCAGAGGATGTTGTAATAACCCGGATCAGTTTGAAGTATGGGGGATTGATGACCTGACCAATGCAGTACCCGAAATAAATTCCAATGATGCCGGATGGAAAGCTGCCATGCAAAGCAAAGGCTGGACCTTGCTGAAAGAAGTGGTGCGGTCAGATAACGGGAATGCGGCTTTCAAGGCAAACCTTATGGATAATCCGCCACCCGTGCGTTATATCCGGATCAGGGTATTGCACAATGCAAATGGCAACAATAATTATGTAAACATGTCAGAAATCACTTTCTGGAATAAAGAATAATGAATGAAGTATATCCTTACAGCCATCATTGGCCTCCTTCCTGCGTTTGTGAGCAGCCAGACTTTGCGATATGATAAACCTGCTAAGGTGTGGGAAGAAACATTGCCCCTGGGTAACGGGCGACTGGGGATGATGCCTGATGGTGGCGTGCAAACGGAAAAGATTGTACTAAATGATATCACACTTTGGTCCGGCGCACCACAGGACGCCAATAACTATGCAGCCTATAAGCAATTGCCTGCAATCCGGAAATTGCTGCAGGAAGGCAGAAATGATGAAGCCCAGGCATTGATGGATAAGGACTTTATCTGTACAGGGAAAGGATCAGGCAGTGTGCCATTTGGTTGTTATCAGACCATGGGTGAATTGCAGATTCAGTTTGGTCATGGAACGCCAACCAAATATGAGCGAAAACTCTCTTTGCAACAAGGGCTTGCTACCTGTACTTATACGGCAGACGGTGTTACTTATCATAGAGAATACTTTACCAGCTTTGATGACGATATCAGTATTGTACGATTGACAGCTGATACACCGGAGAAGCTATCCTGTAAGGTGACGATGAGCCGTACAGAAAGAGGAACTACGCATACTGCGGATGGTACCCTAATATTATCCGGACAACTGGATAATGGTATTGATGGCAAAGGAATGGAGTACGAGGCTGATGTTAAAGCACAATTGAAAGGCGGTACTTTGACAACTGATGATCATGCACTGGTGATCAAAAATGCCACGGAGATCATTTTGTATATCTCTGCGGGTACATCTTATAAGGGCATTAAAAATAACATAACGCAGATCCTAAAAACGGCCATGGCTAAACCGTATGCGATCGAAAGGCAACAACATATTAGTCAATATGGCCGCCTGTTTAATCGTGTACAACTATATCTTGGAAAAGGTCTGGATGAGACGACAGATAAAAGACTGTCTGCTTTTTATAATAATCCTGCTGCGGATAATGAGTTGCCTGTGCTCTTCTATCAGTTTGGTCGTTATTTATCTATCTGTAGTACAAGGCCCGGTTTACTGCCACCGAATTTGCAGGGCTTATGGGCGAATCAGGTACAGACACCCTGGAATGGAGATTACCACCTGGATGTAAATGTGCAGATGAATCACTGGCCGGTGGAAGTATCGAACCTCTCAGAACTGAATCTGCCATTGGCCGAACTGGTGAAAGGATTAGTGGTACCGGGTACACGAACAGCAAAGGCTTATTATAATGCACCGGGTTGGGTAGCACATGTGATCACGAATATATGGGGATTCACAGAACCGGGGGAGAGTGCTTCCTGGGGAGCTACGAAATCAGGCTCTGGCTGGTTGTGTAATAACCTGTGGGAACATTATGCATTTACAAAAGATAAGCATTACCTGAAGGACATATATCCTGTGATAAAAGGTGCAGCGGTGTTTTATAATTCATTGCTGATAAAGGATGATAAAACAGGCTGGTTAGTGATGTCACCTTCTTCTTCACCGGAGAATGCATTTTTCTTGCCCAATGGTAATCATGCCAGTATTTGTATTGGTGCAACGATCGATAACCAGATCGTGCGTGATCTGTTCAATAACATCATTGAGGCTTCATCAATTTTAGGTGTGGATGCTGCTTTGAGAAAAGAGCTGACAGCTAAGATAAAACAGCTACCACCTGCAGGTGTTATTTCCAAAGACGGCAGGATCATGGAATGGCTGGAAGATTATAAGGAAACAGATCCGCAGCACCGGCATATCTCACATTTGTGGGGATTGTATCCCGCTTCATTCATCACACCGGAAAATACACCAGATCTGGCAGCAGCTGCAAAGAAGACCCTGGATGTAAGAGGAGATGATGGCCCGAGCTGGACGATAGCCTATAAGCTCTTGTTCTGGGCAAGGTTGCAGGATGGTAACCGTTCATTTAAACTACTGAAAGAGATCCTGAAGCCTACTTTTAGAACTGATATTAACTATGGTGCAGGTGGTGGCGTGTATCCTAATATGTTATCTGCCGGTCCGCCGTTTCAGATAGATGGGAATTTCGGTGCTACGGCGGGGATAGCGGAGATGCTATTGCAAAGTCATGCAGGGTATATAAACTTGTTACCCGCAATTCCTGATCATTGGAAAGCGGAAGGAGCGGTGAAAGGCTTGAAAGCGAGAGGTAATTTTACGGTTGATTTTGCCTGGAAAAACGGGCGGGTGACTACGTATAAAATTTCAGCACCTGCAGCACAAAAAGTCAAAATTAAAATAAACGGAGAGATCAGGGAGATCGTTGCCAGCAAACTATAACTGATGATACAACAGACATTTACAAGGGATGTACGATATCCGCTCGGAAAAGGGGCAGGCAGTGATGCGATACACCGTGATCCTGTTTATTCTTATGCAGTGACCCTATTGCAGGATGATAGTGGTATAAGAGGTACGGGCTTTGCTTTTACATTAGGAGAAGGAAATGACCTTGTTTGTAAAGCGGCAGATTTTTATGCAGCACAACTAAAAGGAAAAGATATTGAGGAAGTGATGGCCAATTTTGGTAGCTTTTTTAAAAAGCTCTCCAATGAACAGCAGTTCCGCTGGCTGGGGCCGCACAAAGGAGTCGTGCACCTGGGGTTGGCAGCGGTGACCAATGCCTGTTATGATCTGTGGGCAAAAAAGAGAGGTGTTCCTTTATGGAAATTATTGATAGAATTATCTCCGGAGCAAATCGTAAACACTCTTGATCTTTCCTATCTCGAAGATGAACTGACCCGTGAACAGGCGATTGCATTGATTGAAGGTAATAGAGATTTGAGCCGTGAAAAGATCACCACAAGTGGTTATCCCGGTTATGATACTTCTATTGGCTGGTTTAATTATCCGGATGCTTTAATACGGGAAAATGCGAAGAAAGCAATCGCAGAAGGCTTTACCGCCATGAAACTGAAGGTAGGATCTTCGGATCCGGAGCGGGATATCAGGCGTGCAAACCTGGTGAGAACAGTAACAGGAGATGAGGTAAAGATCATGCTGGATGCCAATCAGCAATGGACATTGCCCCAGGCACTGGATATATGCGGAAGCTTACAGCAAATGCAACCTTACTGGATAGAAGAACCTACCCATCCTGATGATGTGATTGCACATCAACAGTTAGCCAAAGCAATTGCCCCTACAAGGCTGGCATTGGGAGAACATGTACCTAATCGCATCGTCTTTAAGAATTATTTACAGGCAGGCTGTGCACATTTTATACAGGTAGATGCAGTGAGGGTAGGAGGCGTGAGTGAATTTATAACAGTTAGTTTGCTGGCCGGTAAATACGGAGTGCCGGTAGTGCCGCATGTGGGAGATATGGGGCAATTGCATCAGCACCTGGTCCTTTTCAATCATATATCACTGGGGCACGAAGCACTTTTCCTGGAGCATATTCCACATCTGCAGGAACATTTTGTACATCCTGTACAGATCAGGGATGGAGTATATCTTACACCACAGGAGCCGGGTAGCAGTTGTGATCTTAAAGAGATAGCATGATACAGACAACGGATATAATTATTGTAATACTATACATCACAGGAATTGTGGTGATTGGCTTATGGGCGGGTATAAAAAAAGAGTCGGGCACGAAAGACTATTTCCTGGCAGGCAAATCATTACGCTGGCCGATGATCGGGCTGGCCTTATTTGCTACCAATATTTCCTGTTTGCACCTGGTGAGCCTGGCTCAAAGCGGTTTTGACGATGGTCTGCTGAGTGGCAATTTTGAATGGATGGCAGCATTTACGTTGATCCTGCTGGCACTGTTTTTTGCACCCTTCTATATTCGTAGCGGTATCAGTACCCTGCCCGATTTCCTGGAGAAACGGTATAACCGTGCATGCAGGGATTGGCTTACCTTGATTTCAATTGTCTCTGCTATCACCATACATATTGCCTTCTCGCTGCTCACAGGTGGTATTGTCCTGGAAACGTTGTTTGGAATAAATATGTATACCAGTGTTTCGGTGATTGCCGGTATTACGGCCGTCTATACCATCATTGGCGGACTTAGGGCTGTTGTGATCACGGAGAGCATACAAACGGTGGTGCTGGTAGCAGGTGCTGTGATCATTACCACTGCCTGTTTTCATAAAATGGGTGGATGGCATGCGATGACCAATGTATTGCAGGAGCAGGGGCAACTACATAAGTTATCTATGTTGCGGAGTGAGGGCAAGCTTCCCTGGTATGCGGTATTCCTGGGTTATCCTGTGATTGGTATCTGGTATTGGTGTGCGGATCAGACAATTGTGCAGCGTATTCTGGGCGCTAAGGATGAGAACCATGCACGGCTAGGTCCTTTATTTTGTGGCTTTATCAAAATACTTCCTGTATTTATATTTATCCTCCCCGGCTTGTTTGCAAGCACATTGGTGCAGAAAGGGCTTTTACAGTTTACAGGTGATAGCAAAGGCATTTATACGGTGATGATCACACAGCTGGTGCCTACGGGGCTGGCAGGTATTATTGTCGCAGCCTTGTTATCAGGTTTAATGAGCCAGGTATCAGGAGCATTAAACAGTATCTCTACGCTGGTGAGTTTTGATCTGTATAAGCGTTTTAAACCATCTGCCAGTGATCAGCAACTGGTGAGAATGGGGCGTATATCAGCGGGTATTGCCTTGTTGTTATCAATCCTGTTATTACCCTTACTCAATAGTTATAATAGTATTTTTAATGGGGTAAACGATATTATCTCGCACATTGCACCGCCTATCACCTGTGTATTTTTACTGGGTATATTCTGGTCGAAGGCATCGGCGAAGGCAGCACAGCTAACATTGTTAACCGGTTCTGTACTGGGAGCGCTGGTGTATGCCATCAATAAGCTTTATCCAGCTACGGCCTTTGCGCAAATTCCATTTATGATGATGGCGTTTTACCTGTTCATCATCTGTTGTATAATACAGGTTTCCTTTTCTTTTATATATCCTATGCAACATACTGTTGTAAGTACCACATTGTACTGGAGGTCGCCGGTGGAACCTTTGAAAAGCAAGGGTAGTTATAAGGTCTTATCCATACTGTTATTACTTGTAATGGCGACACTATATTTCATTTTTAAATAAAGAGACATGCAACTTTTGACCGGTAAAATCATATTGTTAACAGGAGGGTCCACAGGTATCGGATTCGAATGTGCATTAAAATATGCGGAAGCAGGTGCCGTAGTGGTCGTAGTATCGAATGACAATACTACATTGTCTGCAGCTATCAATACATTGGGAGAGCCTCATTATAGTATCTATGCAGATATTTCAAAAACGGAAGATGTAAAGCGCATGATCGCTTTAACATTGGAGAAATATGGCAGGATCGATGTGATTCATAACAATGCTGCGATTGCGCATCCCTCAAAACCATTACATGAAACTTCCGAACATGAATGGGATGACCTGATGAATATTAATCTGAAGAGTCTTTTTTTAACTACCCGTTATGGCATTGCTGCATTGAAGGAGAGTAAGGGATGTATCATCAATACAAGTAGCCTGGTGGGGGAGATCGGGCAGGAGAATCACGCAGCTTATACCGCTACAAAGGGGGCTGTGAATGCATTGACTAAATCAATGGCACTGGATTATGCTCCTTATCATATTCGTGTAAATGCGGTGGCACCGGCAGGTGTATGGACCCCAATGTTGCGTGAATGGGGCAAATACCAGAATAGTGGAAGGGGGATAGAGGCGTATATGAATGCGATACATCCACTTGGATATTGCCCGGAAGGCGATGTGATAGCAGATGCATGTGTATTTCTTATTTCGGAAAAGGCCCGCTTTATAACAGGTCATGTCATGCATGTAAGTGGTGGTGCAGAACTTGGTTACAGGGCGCTCAATTATTCAGCATGAAAAAGTTAATCATATTATCAGCCTTATTTTTTTTACAGGTATATAGTTATGCACAGGTAAATATACCTTTTGGTAAAAATCACCGGATCATTTATGATCTTCAGAAAGGTACCTATACGGTTATGCTGAATGGCCGGATTGCCTTTGAAAATGTGTTTGCAGTAGCACAGGAGATTGATTCGCGTACGCCGGTGAAGCGTGGATATGCTATAAAGAAATCAGGCAGTGCTACTGTGTATACCATTAATAGCGGCCCCTTGCAACAGCAGTTTTATACTTACCCGGGCAGGGATTACTGTGTCATTTCCATCAGCTTGGCCGGCGGGTCATGTAATTATTTGTCTCCGCTGAACACAGGTTATATTGCTACTGCCGGGCGGGTACTGAATGTGCCATTTGATAATGATATGTGGTTTCGGTACGATGCTCCGCTTTTTGGTAAAGCTGATTTTACAGGTTGTGAAGTCACCGCCATCTATAATGAGAAAAGCGGGATAGTAGTAGGTTCCCTGAAGCAGGATGTGTGGAAAACAGGGATACAGGTGCGAAACAATACATTGAAAGTGATTTGCGGATTTACAGATTCTTTGCGTACGCATGATAGGAAAGAACATGGTAGGGTACAAGCGGTAGAGGGTTATTGTAGCTCAGCACCAGTCTTTATTGGATATGATAAAGATTGGAGAAAGGCAATGGAGACCTATGCAATGACCAATAGATCTTTTCAGCCGGCATATGTATCTAAATGGAAAGGAGCAACACCGATATGCTGGAATAGCTGGGGGGTAATGCAAACGAAGGTGGATTTTGCTAAGGCGAAAGGAGTCGTAGATTTCTTTCATGATTCCTGTACGGGCTATCGTACGGCAGATAAAACTTTGTATATCGATCTGGATTCTTACTGGGATAATATGACGCCTGATCAATTGAAAATGTTTGCGGCATATTGCAGGGAAAAAGGCTTTAAGCCAGGCATTTACTGGGCGCCATTTGTAGACTGGGGCAAGTATGACCGGCCGGTAGAAGGAAGTAATTACCGGTACAAAGAAACCTGGACAACACAGCAGGGGAACTATGCAGATACAGATGGGGGGCGTGCAATGGATCCTACCCATCCTGCTACGCGGCAGCGGATAGTTCACTTTATGCACATGTTCAGAGAATGGGGATATGAAATGGTGAAGATAGATTTCTTATCACATGGTGCAATAGAAGGGGATCATTTTTATGACCCGGCAGTTACCACAGGGATGCAGGCTTTTAGGAAAGGGATGGAATGGATAGATAGTGTGGCAGGAGATAAAATGCTTTTGTATGCCGCTATTTCTCCTAACCTGGCAACATCCCGCTATGTACATATGCGGCGAATAGCCTGTGATGCATTCAACTCAATTGAAAATACGGAATATACATTGAACAGTACTGCTTATGGCTGGTGGCAGTGCCTGCTATATAATTACCTGGATGCGGATCATGTGGTGTTTAAGGATGCATCTTTAAATGCCAACAAGGCAAGGCTGGCATCAGCATTGGTAACTGGTAGTGTCGTAGCTGGAGACGACTATTCAGCAGATGGACCCTGGAAGGCAGTCGCGTTGCAGTTATTGCAGGATCAGCATTTAATGGCTATTACAAGAAATGGCAGGAGTTTCAGACCCGTAGATGGCAACAAGGTATTTATGAAGGATGGCTATATAGCGATCTTTAATTACGATAAGCAGGAGCAGGAATACCGGGTGCCCATATTAAAAGGAGGGACAGCAACAGAGTTGTTTAGTAAGAAGGCAATATCCGTTGGCGATACACTTACAGTTAAGGTTGAAGGGGAAACCGCAGTTATATATAAGGTGAATTGACTTTAAACAATCATGTTGGTTTGGTGTTATACTCCATGTGCTTTTTGCTCCGAAATAACCAAAACAACCAATCACGATGGAACACCACCACCATTCCTGCACGCATTGCGGATGCGACAATCCTATTTTAAAGCTATTAAAAGATGAGCTCTTTACGCCGGAAAACTTTGCACAGCTCCCCCAGGAAAGACTTGTTTCCAGGTCAGCACAAATAGATCCCTTCATGGTCAGTGGCGGAACTATACGCCCTATGATCAATGGCTCGGTAGAAACAGTACCTGCCATTGGATTTGCAGAAGGCAAGGTAGTCGTTAGCGGTACTGAAGAGGAGGTATCTGCATTTATGCAACAAAATCATCCCGGTTTTTATTCCAGGGTATTGCCTGAGGGTAACACCTTATTACCAGGATTAATAGAACCGCATGTACACCTGGTACCTACTGCTATGTTAATGGGCTGGACGGATGTTGGGGGATTTGAAGAGCAGGTATTGCGTCAGAATTATAACATCGTCAATGTAGGCAGTATTATCAGGAAGACGATTGCCAAACAACAGCCAAACCAATGGTTCCTGGGAGCGGGCCTTGATCCTGCATTAATGCCCATCCTGAATGAAGATGGCAATAAGCAGCTTCTTACCATAGACATCAACGTGTTAGACGAAATTTCCAACGAGCAGCCTATCCTGATCATCAGTGCATCTATGCACACCATTTATGTGAATTCAGCAGCACTGTTATTAATCTGGGAAAATGAAGATAACACTAAGTATTTAAGTGATTACAGTTCATACGAAGATTACAAATCTAAAACACAGGGGCAGTTACAGGAAGAAAAGGGCATGCAGCCAGCGCTGAATACCATCCCCAAGATCCAGAAAGCAGCCATGTTTGTGAATGCATTTCTAAACCTGAGAGACATCTTCGAAACGGCAAATGCAAGAGGCGTTACTTTTATGCATGATGCCGGGATGAATGATGGACAGAAAAAGATCCTGAAGGCTTACTTAGCCGTCAACGCGTCTACAGTGCGTATCGGGGCAGCCCAGGTATGTAATAAAATAGAGGATGTGGAAAAGTTGGGAACATTTACAATAAAGGAACAATACGAAGATATTTACCTGAGCCATGTGAAGGTAATTTCGGATGGTTCTAACCAGGGTTTGACAGGTTATCAGTCAGAGCCCTATTTATGTTATGCAACTAATCCTTATGGCGTATATAATTTTGGCGGAGAGAACAACCCCCAGCCGCAGGACCCGCCGGTGGATTTCAGAACCCTGATGGGCCTGATCATCCGGGATAAGAAATGGCCCGTTATGATCCATGCGAATGGGAACCTGGCAGTTGATTTTGCGATTGATGCATTCAGGGAATTTGTAAAAGATCCTACACAAGGGGTACGGCATAGAATAGAGCATTGCTCCCTGACAACGCCACAGAACCTGGATGATATGAAGAATCTGCAGGTATCTCCAAGTTTCCTGATCGGTCACGTGGGTTATTGGGGTTATGCATTCAAAGAGGCCATCTTCGGACAGAAATCCAATATGCTGGATATGTGTCAGAGTGCCTTAAAACGGGATATGAAAATTACCCTGCACAGTGATAACCAGGTGAGTCCACTTGGTCCGCTGAGAATGATGGAGCAATCTATTACAAGGAGAATGGAGGCCGACCCGGAATGGAATGTACTGAACCCTGCAGAATGTATTACGCATGAACAGGCATTGACGGCAGTGACTTATGATGCAGCATGGCAATGTTATGCAGAGCAGTGGACAGGATCACTTAAGGTCGGCAACCTGGCAGATTTTGTGGTGCTGCAACAGGACCCGCTGAAGATGAAAAACCCGTACATGCATATGCGTAATATCGGGGTGTTGGAAACCTGGGTAGGAGGAACGCTGGTATATGGTAGTACGGTGAGTGAGAAAGTAAATATGGCATAAAATAAAAAGCCCGTGCTGAAGAGCACGGGCTTTTTCAATATCGGCTAATTTCCCAGTTCAATACCCTGCATGAAAACTATGATGATATGAATTAGGAACGAATCATATAATTCGGTACTACTGAGATAATGAAATTATCATTATTTTGAAAGATTGCTCCGTAACTGTTTCAATGCAGAGAATACCTGGTTTTTCACTGTCTGTAAACTAATCCCTCTTTTTTTTGCAATCTCTTTTTGGGAGATGCCTTCAATGTAGTGCATCTCAAAACTGGTCCGGGTAGAAGGCTTAATAGTATTGATCGCGTTTTGCAGTGTTTTTGCTAACTCTTTGTGCTCAATACGGTTCGAGACCACAAAAGGATCCTTTCTATAGGCATATTGTTCATCCCTCCTTTGGGTAGCGTTTCTTTTCCGGATACAATTGAAACAATAATTTCTGACAGCTCCCACCAGGTAATTTTTTGGGGATGACTGGATTTCTATTGTTTTTCGCTTTTCCCATACATATACAAAAGTTTCCTGAACTGCTTCGTGTGCCTCGAACTCATTGTCAAGGCATCTGAAAGCGATAATAAAAAGGAGTGTTTTGTATTTGTCAAACATGGTAGTAAAAGCCACCTCGTCGCCTGATTTGATAAGATGGAATAAGGCTTTGTCTTCTGAAGGTTCCATTTCGGCAAATGTTAATAACACGACAATCTTTATTGGTTAAAAAGTTAATATATACGAGCTAATTGTTAATGTTAAACCTGAATAAGTAAATTAAAGGGGCTATTTATAACCTAAATAACTGATATTATAAATAATCATTGATCTAAGTAAAATCATTTTTCTGAAAATTATGTGAACGCCTTGTTAATAGACGCCTTATTTTTTGTGAAGTCGATCACATCTATTATTTGTTATAACACTGTTTTTTAAAGGTATTGTTAAGAAACTTTTGCATCCTGATAATAGTACCTAAAGGACACTAATTGATATTATTGGGTGGGCAACTAAACAGCTGTACATAATTTATTGCCAGGTATTTTACAATCGATATAGTTTGCTTTCGTTTTATATAGGGCTTCATCCTTCAAAACAATCTTACCTGTTGGTTAAGTTAATAGTATATACTACGATACTTTAGCGGAGAGGAAAACTTAATGCAAATGGATTACATGATTAGGGGCTGATTAACAAAATTACTATTATGCCGGTGTCACTTGCCTCGTTTATTAGGGGATAGTACCGGGCGATTGAATGCCAGCAGAAACTTGAAACTTATTATTGTTAAACCCTGATCTTATGAAAAACTATTGTTAATAGACATTCTTTTATTTGCCGCTACTAATTACTGGTTCTGATTCCATTAGCTGATTGGCAACAGCCTGGCCAAAACAAAGTATACCTGCTGCAATAACTTTGATGGGTGGAGGTAATATTCATAAGAGGAGTTGAAACTGGTCATGTTTCTTTGGTAGAGTGTCGGGAACAAAGTCTGATCTGTTTGTATGATATATTTATTTAATACCACGGGCTGATCAAAAAACAAGGATTGGGATTTTGCAGATACGGTTTCAATATTATTAACTGGGATAATGTTACAGACTGGTTTAGCAAAAGACAAGGTACCATTAACGTTAGTTAGAAAATTAATTCATATATAAATATATTTATCATCAATCGAAATGATATTTATCATTACAACAAAACCAAAATATCATCCGGGTCAGTGTATACATTTAAGTTGAAAATACCATCATATAAACCATTGAAAGGCATAGAGCAAGAACCTTAAAAATAGCTTAAATTTTTCATCTGCCATAAAGTGCATTGTAACTTTATTCCTAACTATGCGCTATATATTTTAGAACCTTTTTAAGAGGGACACCTATATTCTGAATATGACACCATTAGCATTACCTGCTGCAGGCAACTCATGCCGCAGTAAAGTTTCCCTGTGCTTAAAGCATCCGGTATTCATTGCTACAATATATATTGTTGCTACCATTATATTATACATACAGGCAATCACGACAGATCGCTATAATAATTTCATTATTTTCCGTTCCTCTTTTTATCATTTAGTACATAAGTTACCGCTATATCAGGTTTATTCGGCAGAATACTTTGATTATTTCCTGTATCATCCATCCTTTCCTGTATTGTTTGCCCCCTTTGCATTATTGCCAAAGGAGCTTGGTTTGCTGGCCTGGCTGCTGGCGAGTACCCTCATTTTTCTTTATATGGTGCGGCAACTACCCTTTACAGATAATATTAAATATATTATTTCCTGGTTCCTGCTCATTGAATTAAGTAACGCCATCCAGTCCGAACAAACCAACCCCGCCATGGCGGCGTTTATGGTCCTGACAGTGACAAGCCTTCAGCGGCAACAGCAAGGGCGTGCTGCCTTTTTCACAGCCCTGTGCTTTTTCATAAAAGGATATGGTGCTATCACCGGACTGGCTTTCCTGTTCTTCCCCCGGAAAGGTTCATTTATCGGCTGGGGCCTGGTATGGTTCATAGCAGGTTCTTTACTCCCTTTACTCTTCATCTCCCCGCAGCTACTCTGTCAACATTATATTGATTGGTTCCATTTGCTGACAAGCAGCACCATTAAAGAGGATGGATCCCTGTTGGGAATGCTGCATGTGATCCTGGGCCTTCATGCACCAGCCAGTGAACTGTTCGACAAAATAGCATTACTGATAGCAGTGGTCATGTTACTGCACGTATTAATAAGTGGGCTGGTAAAACGGGTACAGGGTTTTCCCCTGATGCTGACAGCCTACCTGTTGATATGGATCGTAGTCTTTAATCAAAGTACTGAGTCCCCCACATATATCATGGCCGTAACCGGCGTAGCCATTGGGTGTTTTGCTATGCCTTTACCAGGCACCTGGCGCAAATGCCTGCTGTGGTTTACCCTGGTAATTGTATCCCTTTCACCGACAGACCTTGTACCGAAATTCATTAATCAATATGCCATTGCCTTGCATATCAAAGCATTGCCTTGTACGATCGTACTACTCTTTTTACAGGCATGCATAGGGGGATGGGGCAATACCACCGTTAATATCTACAAAAAATAAAGCCTATATGTCTGTACAATCTTTGGTAACAGCTGCAACCCATTATTCAGATCCGGAAAATGTATTGGTCTTAACAACCGGCATTGATCTGATCCTGCCCTGTTACAACCCACCCGAAAACTGGGTAAATAATTTGCTGCAACATTATGAAGAAATGATGAGTATACTTGGGTCTGTACCGGTACAGCTCATACTGGTAAATGATGGATCTACACGCAACTTTGGAGAGGAGGAGGTAAATCACCTCAAGTCGCTTATCCCGGACATTATCATCGTCAGTTATTCGCAAAACCGGGGGAAGGGATATGCCGTGCGCGAAGGATCAAAGAAGGGACGCAGCGATTTCCAGGTATATACAGATCTCGATTTTCCTTTTGGTGTGGGTATTGTAAAAAAGGTATATGAGCAATTGCTTCAGGGAGCTGATGTAGTAGCAGGGGAACGGGGAGCTGCTTACCTGGAACTACTGCCTGCAAAACGGAAGATGATTACACGGCTAAGCAGGTATATCAACCGTTCCCTGCTCCGCCTCAAAATAAATGATGCACAGGCGGGTTTGAAAGGGTTTAACCGGAAGGGACGCCGGGTATTGCTGGCTACACATGTAGACGGCTTTTTATATGATAGCGAATTTATTTACAAGGCAGGACGGGATCCCATGATCACCATGAAAACCCTGGATATTAGTTGTCGCCCAGGCATCAGTTTTTCGTCATTCGGGATAAAGCCATTGTTGAAGGAACTGCAGAACTATTTTAGTATTTTAAGAAATTGATTATGAGTAAGACCAACAAACTGTTGATAAGTGTAGATGTAGAGGAATTTGATATTCCGATGGAATTTGGAGGACATGTACCCTTACATGAACAATTGTCGGTTTCCCACAGTGGTCTGATGAGCGTACTGGAGCTGTTTGAGAAGTACCAGGTACGGGCTACCTTTTTTGTGACAGCATACTGGGCGCAACACTACCCCGAACTCGTTCGCCAGCTGGCAATACGGCATGAAGTAGCTTCTCATGCCTATTATCATAGCAGTTTTGAGCCAGCGCACCTGGAAGGCTCCAGGCTCGCACTTACGGAAATCACCGGCATGCCTGTAAATGGTTTCCGTATGCCCCGCCTCAAACCCGTTAGCACTGCCTCCCTGCTAAGTGCCGGATACCTGTACGATTCTTCGCTGAACCCAACCTGGCTGCCAGGACGTTATAATAACTGGGATAAGCCCAGGACTCCCTTCGTGGAGAATGGCCTGTGGGTAATGCCATCTTCTGTATCACCCCTGTGTCGATATCCCATTTTCTGGCTAAGTATTAAGAATATGCCAGGTGTAGTCACCCGGCATTTCAGCAACACTATTTTAAGAAAGGACAGGTTGCTTTCCTGCTATTTCCATCCCTGGGAGCTGGCTGACCTTAGCAGCTACCAGTTGCCAGCTTATATCCGTCGTGTTTCCGGTAGCAAAATGCAGCAACGGCTAAGCAGTTTCCTTCGGTACCTGCAACAGAAAGGCGAGTTTTGCACACATATTGAATGGCTGCGGGAACAAGGGCAGTATTGAACCCCAGCTTTAGGCTGCCTGGCTTGTCTTTTCCTGTTGATTCGCAGGTGATTGATCCTTTTTTATCAGCAGATAAACGGGATTCGACAAATGATGCGAAATTTATTCAGGTGGTTTCAGTGATTATATTTTGAGTATGCCGGAACTTTTGATCAATTAATTTAACGTGTAAAATATATGCTCCTAAAACGGGTAGGGAAACGAATTGAAGCACCCTAAGCCTGCCTCCACCTCCAAAATATAATCCCCCGCGCGGTTTTAAAAACACAATCCTCCACCAAACGCCGTTAGAGCTGATCCTGACGGGGTGCCCGCCTTTGTATATGCTACCAGAGCTGGCTTTTGGGCCAGAGTTTGTAAAAATGTATCTAAACTCCTGAGTTTTGTATAAGCCGGATGCGAATGACCTGGAATAACTTTGTATTCATTATTCCTCTCGCACTGCTAGTGCCATAATCAGTAAAATCATGAAGAACAAAAGTGTATTAATAACAGGAGCAAATATAGGCTTAGGTAAAGAAGTTGCAAGACAATTGGCTTTGATCAATGAAACAGAAAAGATTTACCTTGGGTGCAGGAATGCTCAGAAGGCAGATGAGGCCAAAAGAGAATTGGTTAGTTTGACAGGGAGGGCAATTTTTGAAATTGTCATATTAGACGTAAGTGATCCTGCCTCAGTTAGCGCTGCCGTGTCAGGTATGAAGCAACCGGTAGATGCTTTGATATTAAATGCAGGAGGACAAGGAGGAAAGGAGCCATTAGCTATCACATCGACAGGCATGACTAATATTGCGGCTACAAATTTATTAGGTCATGTTGTATTGGTTGATGAAATGATTAAAGCCGGAAAACTAAACAATGAAGTTTTATATGTAAGTTCAGAAGGCGCAAGGGGAATTAAGGGGGTTATGAAGAAACCAAATCTGAAGAGCAATTCAGTTGCAGAATTTGTTTCTGTTCTCGATGGTTCATTTTCAAACCCGAAGTTTGATGGAAGTGAAGCTTATGGCTACGGGTATATAAAATATATAGGTGCCTTATGGACATCCGCAAACGCCCGCAAATACCCACAAATAAAATTTATTAGCATAAGCCCTGGTAATACAAGTGGTACCGCAGGATATGATAATTTACCAGGCATGACGAAATTTCTATTTAAGTATCTTCTCGCACCAATTGTAATGCCGCTAATCGGAATGATCCACAGTATACAAAAAGGAGCTGCACGATATGTGGAAGCCCTGGGTAATGCCAATTTGAAAAGTGGTATGTTTTATGGCAGTAAGGATGGTAAAGTAACGGGTGCCATGGTAGAACAGGGCACTATTTTCCCTGAGTTCAGGAATATCACTTTTCAGGATAACGCTTACGAAGCATTGCATAGCTTTATAAAGTAATTGTCAATCATTATGAATCATTTTAGCAGCCTGATCGAAGCACATCGTATTTTAGGGTTCCCACCGCCGGAAAATCCGTTGATCAGCATTATGATATGCGATAGTGCTACTTTCAGCAATGATCTGAACTATACCTGTGATTTTTATCAGATCAGCCTGAAGAAGATGAAATCTGGCGTAATACGGTATGGCAAAACCCAATATGATCATGATCTGGGCTCATTGTATTTTATTAGGCCACGCCAGATTGTGGATATGAAAGATATTAAATTAGAAGAAAATGGATTTAATATTTGCTTTCATGAAGATTTCCTGGTGGGTCATCCACTTTACAATGAGATCAAAAAATATGGATTCTTTGATTATGAAGCGAACGAAGCCTTGCATCTTTCACCGGCAGAGGAAAAAGTGATCTGGGAATTGTATCGGAAAATTGAAGCCGAATATGGTAACAACCAGGATGAGTTCAGTAAAGCTATTATGATTACACATATAGACGCTATCCTCCAATATTCACAACGTTTTTACAGGCGGCAATTTATTGACCGAAAACCCTTATCCGGATCAACTGTTTCAAAGTTCAATAGTTTAGTGGCCACTTACTTCGAAAAAGAACTTATGAATGAAAAAGGGCTGCCTACAGTAAATTATCTGGCTGGTGAGCTCAATCTGTCACCCCGATACCTCAGTGACCTGCTAAAACAGGAAACAGGGAAAACAGCTATAGAACTGATCCATTTATACCTGATCTCGGAAGCCAAAAATTTACTGGCGGGAACTAATTACGCTGTTTCTGAAATTGCTTACAAATTGGGTTTTGAAAACCCACCATATTTCTCAAGGCTATTCAAAAAAGAAACAGGCATGAGCCCTGGTGAATTTAGAAAGTCAGGATAAACCAGGCGGGTTTTATTCCATAAGGGATCGCCCCGGACCTGTTATAATTACAACTATTTATATCATGACAACTGAACCGGTTGCAAACTTCCTCAAAACAAAACATACATGAAAGAGGGAATTCGCCAACGGTAATGAAAACCATTTTCAGTAAAAAAGGCCTCCAGGATTTATAATCCGAAGGCTTTTTTTACTGAAAATGGACATATAATCCTCAATTTCATTCAGCAATAGCAGCAGGATAATCGGTATACCCATTTTCCTCCCCGCTATACAGTGTATCCCTGTTCATTTCTGACAATGGTAAATTATACCTGAAGCGCGCTGCCAAATCGGGATTAGCTATAAATGCCGCACCAAAAGATACAAGATCAGCAGTGCCTTCCTGCAGGATTGCATTCCCGCTTTCCTGCGTAAAGCCCAGGTTCGCCATTAGCCGGCCGCTGTAATGATGGCGAAAATGACTGAAATAATCCTGTTGCAATACCGTAACTGGTGTGCCGGTTAAATCTTCTGCAGGTCCTACAATATGCAGGTAAGCCAGGTTATAATCGTTCAATTTCTTAAGGATGTACTGGAACATTGGGATCGTCTCTTCATCCGGCGTCACAATGCCTACATGGCTATATGCAACAGGTGTAAACTTGATAGCTACCCGTGTGCTTTCCCAAACTTCCAAGATGGCGTCCAGGATCTCAAATATAATTCGTGCGCGGTTCTCAATACTGCCGCCATACTCATCGCTTCGTTGATTTGTAGCCAGGCTTAAAAACTGGGGGATTAGCATCCCTGCCTGCGCATGGATTTCAATACCGTCAAATCCTGCTTCCTTCGCATTGTTAGCTGCCTGTTGATAATCTTGTATAGTTTGTTTGATCTCAGCAACAGTAAACTCCCTGGGAGTCACTGTTTCTTTAAAGCCCTCCGGTGTGTAAGAATGAGTCTGCGGATTGATGGCGGAAGGCCCGGCAGGTAATTCACCATGAAAGAAATCTGGATGAGAGGCAGCACCGATATGCCCTAATTGAGAAAAGATCAGACCACCTTTTTCATGTACAGCATTGGTCACCAGTTTCCATCCCTCCACTTGTTCCCTGGTGAAAATGCCCGGCACATTAATAAATCCAATGGACTTCTCACTCACCCAGGTGCCTTCACTCAAAATCAAGCCTGCTGAGGCCCTTTGAGCATAATACCTGGCCATTAACGGCGTAGGTACAAGGCCCGGATTAGTGGCTCGTCCACGTGTCAGTGAGGCCATAATCACCCGGTTTTTTAATTTTAAATCTCCAATTTGGTATTCTTCTAACAGCGGTTGTACTGTATTTCCCATTGTTTTTTATGCAAACCTCGGGAATAAGGCACAGCTGCACAATACGGGAAAAACTAATGGCATAGGGATAAATTTATCCCTATGTATGGAATCGTATACAATGCTTAAATTTGAGAAAAGTAAACTGCATATGTACGAAAGAAAGACGCCACTCACCATAGATTGCGGATTACACCTGACTAAAGAAGTGCTGAACGGCAAATGGAAACCAGCCATCCTTCGGGCTATTTCAATGGAAGTAAAGCGTCCTAGTGAGATCCTGCGCTTATTTCCCGGCGTTACCCGCAGAGTGCTGAATGTACAGCTCAAAGAACTGGAAGGGCATGGAATGGTAACGAAGAAGACCTACCCCCAGCTTCCGCCTAAGGTGGAGTATTCGCTTACGGAAATCGGCTGGTCATTAATGCCGATTATTGACGCTATGAATCAATGGGGGGATGCTAATCGTAGTTTTTTGGAGAAAGTTATTAAACAGGCGCCTAAGATTGGCGAAACATCAAAATCGACTTGCCAGATTTACAGGCATATGACGGTAGCAAGTAAAATAGGATAAGTTAGTCGAACCTAATCAGGCAGCAATCAGGGTGGATGCCTGAATGTTGAATTGCCTGCTTCCACAGTTTAAATCGTCTTATATCCCACCGGTATTGATACTCAAATGGGAAGCTGAATCAGGCCGCTCGCCCAGGTTTAATCACTAAATCAGGTGAATAAAATTTTCAGCAATAGGATCCATATTATTGAAATAACAACCAGGCGAAGCACCTACTATTTTCCGGAAATCCTTATTAAAATGGGCCTGATCATTATATCCCAGGTTATATAAAATCGTGTTATAATTCTTTCTGCCGGATTCATACCGTTTACTAAAAGATTTAATCCTGATGATGCCTGTATATTGTTTCGGACTCATGCCTACCCAATCAACAAACTTCCTCCTGAAATTCCTTTCACTCATGAGGTGTGCGTGGTGTAATGCACCTACATTCAGATTTCCCTCTGCTTTATGAATATCGTTAACCGCGTCCAGTATCTTATGCAGGTGATAGTCATCCGTATGCTGCTTAAGGTATTTCATCAGCAGTTTTTCCAGGAAATAATGCCGGGATCCTTCGGACGGCAGCTCAATCATTTGCTCCAGTAATAAGTAAATATCTTTCCCAAATACATCTGCAGCATCTATAGTAGAAGCTTTAATATGGTCCAGGCTGTCTTTTATAAAGAGATGAGCGGTGCCGGGTTGGAAGACAACTCCAACAAGGTGTACCTTATCTGCATAAGAAAGGAAACTTCTATCAGGGTAAAGCCCGGTTAATGACACGGCCGGCATTTGTTGAAATGCTACTTCATCTCTCGAAATACGCACCGTTTCGCCCAGGTTAAAAACAAGGTCGAGGGTTCCATCGGGCAGGCGCCTGTGAATATTAGGACCAGCACCTTCGGAAATGACCGAATAAAAACATTGAATATACTTTTCCAGGTGTAATGGTCTGCTTTTAATAATACCCATCAGTTTGGCCGATTTTTACAAACGAATATATGGCTAATATATCTAACATTGCCGTCATAAAAAAAACATCATGAAGGCACTGGCATATTTACTATTATTAGTCTCGGCACCCGCAATGGCACAAGATCTGGGTAATTCTGAGAAATCCGTGATTATAGATGCTGTCTCGCAAAAATTAAAAACGCTATACGTATATCCTGAGACAGCCGAAAAGATGGCAAAGCAATTACGTACAAATTTGGATAATAAAAAGTATGCAGACGTTAAGGACCCAAATGCATTTTCGGAACAATTGACAATGGATTTGCAGGCCATTTCGCATGACCGGCACCTGGCGGTATTTTATGATCCCCGTTCTGTCGAAAGCCATCCTGCTACTATGGGGTTTGATCCGGCCAGTGCGAAAAATAAGAACTTTGGATTTAAAGAGTTACGGATATTGGATGGGAACATTGGCTATCTGAATCTTAGCTATTTTGAGGAAACAATGAAGGGGGGAGAAACGGCTGTTCAGGCCATGAATTTTCTAAGTAATGCAGATGCATTGATCATTGATCTCCGGGCAAATGGCGGTGGTGCGACGGACATGGTACAATTACTGGCGAGTTACCTGTTTGAAGGGGAGCCGCAACCACTGACTGATATCTATTGGCGCCCTACAAATAGCCTGACCCAGTATCGCACATTGCCTTATGTAAGCGGAAAGCGACTGCCCCATGTGGATGTCTATTTATTAACCAGTCAGCAAACATTTTCTGCCGCAGAAGATTTTTCATATAGCCTGCAGAACCTGAAGCGTGTCACTATTATTGGAGAAACTACGGGTGGCGGAGCGCATCCAGTGGAGCAGGTATTGGCTTGTGAGCATTTCCTGGTGCGTATGCCTGAGGGTAGGTCTATTAGTGCTATTACAAAAACAGATTGGGAGGGAACAGGGGTAAAACCGGATATAGAAGTTCCGGCAAAGGACGCATTGTTAACTGCACAGTTAAAAGCGCTGACAAAGGCACCCGAAAGTAATTTCCCTGCAAAATGGGCCCTGGCTGCAATAAAGGCGAAGCTGACACCAGTGTTAGTCTCTGAAGATAGTTTGAAAGCTTATGCAGGGAATTATGGAGAGAGGATGATTACTATAGAAAATGGGCAATTGTATTTTCAGAAAAGAGGAGGTGCTAAGAATCATTTGATAGCGATGGATAAGGATCTGTTTTCAGTAGAAGACAAGGATTATTTAAGGATAAGGTTTGACCGGAAAGATGGTGTTGTTATAGGCTTTACCAGGCTTTATGATGATGGAACAGCGGAGCCAGGTTTGAAGGATAGGTAGTGGATATTATTACCCGGTAGAAAGACGCAGTGATCAGGAGAATAAAGAGAAGATGTTATTGCCCGCAGGCAGGAGGGGTAGGAGGAATAAGAAGAGGAGGAACCGTGTATAAGACAAAGAGGCTTACATAAGTACATATAAACATCATTGTAAGGTCACTTTAACGGCACCTCAATATCTAATCGATATACAAGTGATCTTACAATGATGTATTTGTACTCATTTAATGTTAAAGAAGCACCATATCTCACCATAAGATGTTAACATTGTGGAGTAACCTCAAAATTGTTTGTTATGGCCTTAGTTAAAGACAGCATACTTTTAGATAAAGTCCGGGGTGTACTCGGTAATGAGTTCGTGATTTACGAACGTAATGGTCAGATTATCATCGCCAAAAAGCGTGGTCCTTCGAAGGGAAAGCCTACCACGAAGCAGTTGGAAGCCAGGTATAAGATGAAAGTAGCAGCAGCTTATGCCAAAGCGGTCATTATGGATCCCGGGATAAAAGCGTATTATAAGTCCCTGGCTGGTCCCGGGCAGAATGCTTTTAATATGGCGGTTAGGGATGCTTATCAGTCACCCGAGATCCAGGACATTCAATTCGAAGCACAGACAGTGGTTGTGACTGCGAAGAATGAATTCAGGGTAGCGGAGGTGAATGTAAGAGTGGAAGATGCCAGGGGTGTTATCCTGGAGCGTGGAAAGGCTGTTTTAAGCCGAAATGGTGTGAATTGGTCTTATAAGGTAAGCACAGTACCACCCGGCGGAAAACTGGTGATAGTGGCGGTAGATTTGCCTGGTAATGAAACAGTGCGGGAGCTGAAGATTGAATAGAGACATGGTTTACTGCGAGATGACTACCTCGTTATAAATACGTTCCCTCGTTCATAGGTTGAAACTCTTATTCTTACTACGGTGATATCGCCGCGGCAGTGATTGTTTTGCCTGGATGGCTCCCCCGTTCATTAAGATAGCCATCATTACCAATTGCTATTGCCGGGAAGGCTACACGACTGCAGCATACAAGTATATCAGGTTGATGATTTTATTGATTCAATCCTGGATTGTTGCAAGCATCAACCTGTTAGGCGCCTGATCGGATGAAGAGACAAATTGTTTTAAAACTATGCAGCATATTACCTGCTCCATATTACAAGTTGACAGCTTAATGCGACAATGAACGAATTTCCGGTTGGCGAAAAGCCAAAAGCTCTTAATTCACATGGACCATCTTTCTCAATAAACAGCGTTGACCCGTCTATGGGAGAAGTAAGGAATATTTTTGTTATTTGATATTTATCAAAAGGGGGATCATCGAACTCTTTTTCTTTTTTAATAATTTTCCAGACATCGGTTGATTCTTGAGGGAGGTTATATTCACCAAAAAGACCGCTTGTTCAATTTTACATGTTATAGCCTTTAAGGTTATAGGGTGAGGTGTACCAATATTGTAAAATGAAAGAGAATTCAAAATTCATTAATTCAATTCCTATATTAGTAAAAATACCTAACTTACTATACCATTTAATGGAACAACCTATATATTATCTTATCTTAAATTAACTCCAGAATGAAACGTACAGTCTCAATGATTGTCTGTGCTACTGCTATCTTATTGTTTTGTTATTCCTGTAAAAAGAATGCGGATAGTACTGAGCCTCCAACGACAATCCCTCCAGCAAAACCGGTATTGGTCACTCTTCAGCCAGAAGGCGAATTTACTGTTGAACAAGCCCATGAAGCTGATGCAAAATCATCGAATGGGAAGGTAACTGCAAAGTCATTTCGCGACACCACTTACTATTGCGTGGCAATTTACTCAGGAACCCGGATGTATGCTTTTGGTGTATTCAAAAGATTTGATTCCATTCATTTTCGTTTGAATCCGGACACTGCCTATACGATCCGGTTTACGTTGATTCAGCGTGGTACCGGCCCCGGCTTAAAGGTGGTCGACAAATTTGTGAATGGACCCTGGGGCGGTCATGCGAATGATTCCATGTCATATGCTGCAAATAACAGCAGTTTAGCCTCTACGGTAGTAGACTATTATTACACTGCTAATTCCAGTTTGCTGTATACCATGTATGATTCAGATTCAACTACTAATAACAATTTCTCGATTTTTCCTGAGGCAACTACCTTCTTTGGAAGTATAAAGAACTATGTAGTGGATCCCAATCATCCAGTTGTAAATATTACTATGAGGCGACTTGTATTTGGCATTAAATATAAATGTCCGCAATTGACACAAGGTCGACTGGTGGTGAATTATACATATATTTATCCTGATGCGTCATGGGTAGGTATGACCCAAAAGGTTTACTACCCAAATACAATAGACAATAGCCTTTCCATATACTCCTGCGGGTATTTGGTGGATGCGGATACAGTAAGATATCCTTACAATAATTTGAAGGTAAATGTAGTATGGGAGTTAACGGATGGCCGAAAGTTTAATGTGGTCCAGAATGGTACAACGATTCCTACGCCAGGGCGCAATCAACTGCTGAATATTAATGTAACATTGCCTAACCTGGATAGTGGTACTACCATTCCCGCTACGGGTAGTTCAATTGGTCTCAAACTGGTCGATTCTGCATTAACAACTAACACTCCTATCAGATTTTAATCATGAAATACTTTCTCATTATAAGCATCAGCTTGTTTGCCTTCTTTTCCTGTAAAAAAGAGGCGAAACAGGAACCTACTCCTCCACCTGTAACTGGTGAAAAGATAACCGTGCATTTCCAGCTGGGTGGTGATATTACTACCAGCGTTGGCGATCTGCGGGTAGGTGGAAATTCAATAGCTGCGAAGACGGCGTTTGATAGTACGATCTATGCTGTTAATATCAGGACGGCAGCGGGTGCATTGTTTGCACAGGGGCTGTTTGATAATCCGGATAGTATCAGGCTGGATATTTTGAAAGACAGTTCTTACATTGTAAACGTGGCGGCTATAAAAAAGGGTAGCAGTTATGGGTTATGGTGGCAAATGGTGGGTGGATATAAACAGTATCCGTTCCCTATTCATCGTACCTTGCGTAATAGGATGTTCTATGCCGCAGAGGAAGCAGCTGGTTCTGCTGAAGCGATGCAGCCCGCGTTTGCTGATTCCATGGCGTATTTTTCAGTGATCAGGGATTCATTGACGATGGCGGTGGATGTGTTCCCGATTTCAGAAGTGAATGCGTATTTTGGTAGTACTAATTATACCGCACGTGATACAAATAATACCGATATTAATCTGGTGTTGAGAAGGTTGGTATTTGCTATTCAGTATAAGGTGTTCAATCTGAGACAAGGGTATCTGGAGGCGACTTATGGCGGTCAGATGAGGCCGGATACACTGAAAATAAAGGATTCATTACCGGTTGCGCGTGTGTATTCTGCAGATCTTTTCAGGTCTAAAGATTCTATACCTGGAAGTCAGTTGCAGGTGACGTTGACCTGGGTGAAGGGGGATGGTAGTAAGGAGGTATTGGGAACAAAACCAATCAGGCCAAAGCGTAATTCATTGACAGCGATTTCTGTTTATCTGGATATTAAGAATGTGGACGGTACAATTGGTGTGAACCTGGGAGATACGACGTGGACGAATGTGAATATTAATTATTAGAAATAAAGTGTTTGACATAAAAAAAGGGGCTGTCTCGAAGTTTTGAGACAGCCCTTCCTGTTGCTGAAGGGCTCCGTGCAACTGGGAGCTATACGCCAGGAACAAATAGTGCTCCTGGAATCATCCCAGGAAGTCTTAACTTTGATCCGTTAGCAGATGAGATTGGAGATGTACCCGTTCCTAAATATGGTACAAGTATTTAGAACTCATTTCGTAATTACCATTATCAATTTAAAATACCTGTTTATGAAATGAATCCTGGTAATACATATAAAGTAAAAGATTTCAAACCTCAACCAAATGAGAAATAACAGCATAAAGCAATGGCTTTCTTTATTGGTCTTTGCTACCATGTCGATCGCCTGTTTCGGCTATGAAAAAGCCGTCAGGGAATTTAAGGAGTTTAATAGTGCCTCCCTCGATGGGAAAGTGATCTTCCTGGATGGCACTAATGGCTATTATCACTTTAAATTGGACAACGATTCCAAAAAATATGGCTGTAGACCTGTTTCTGCGGACAATTTTGGAATATCCTTTGGTGAGGTTGCAATGGGCAATAACCTAAAAAAAATGCCTCATGCAGATACTTTAATTGTTATCAAAAAAGGCTACACGTATAAATACGTCTTTGAGAAATTTGAAGACCAGAAAAAAGGCTAAGCGAGTAGGACCTATGGGATTATTTCCCTTACTGTACCATACATGGTTTAAAAGCTATTATAATAATTTCGACATCAATGAAGGAAACGGTCAAAATATACAGGTTGGATGCATCGGAAGCAAAAAGAATTACATCATCGGTAAATGAACCTCATTCACACGATTATGAAGAGCTCATTATAGGCGTTACCGGGCAGATTGAGCATTTTATAGATTTTAAGTCCAATCATTTTGACGCTCCGTTTGTGAGCTTTGTTACTAAAGGAAAGGTACACCAGGCAAGACCTGCTAAGAAAGCCAACCAATGTGAGATGTGGGTGATCCGGTTTAAAAGTGAATTTATACCGGAAACAACTTTTCAGCTTTATTCCTTATACCACAATAACGCAACCTTTACACTGAAGCCTGGTATGTGCTTTCAAAGATTAGTTACCTTATGCGAAATGCTGCAGGGTGAAATGGAGCAGGCAGGTCCGGATTATGGCATCGTCCGGCAATTGCTCAGTACGATTTTTACCATGATAGAATCAGAGCGAAGAAAGCAGCATAATAACGAGACCCTGGTGGAGCATGCTCCGAACCATAAATTTAAAAATTTCCTGGCCATTCTTGAAGAAAACTTCCGCAAAGATGTGGGTGTAGAATTCTATGCCGAAAAACTTTTTATGTCATCCAGGAATCTGAACCTTATTTGTCATCAAATCTTTCAGCAGAGTATTTCGGAGATTATTGAAACACGCAAACTCCTGGAGGCAAAAAACCTGCTTGCATCTACCGATAAAACGATTTCCGAAATCGGGTACGAACTTGGGTTTAAAGAGAAAACCTATTTTACCAATCTTTTCAAAAAGAAAACAGGCCAAACGCCTACTGATTTTCGTAAGGAAGTTAAAATGATGATTTCCTAAAAATATAACAGCTTTTCCGATTAGTATTACCTGCTCACCTGATCGTGATAGTAGCTTTGTATCTCAATAATTGATCTACAAACTTACTCAAATGGAAAAGTGGACATTAAAAATGAGCGCCTTAGGAATACTCATCGTAACCCTGTCATTGTATAGTTGTTCGAATGCAACTGGCGGAAAAGAGCTGGGGGCTCTTCAGGCTAAGGTAGATTCACTGGAAACGGTATTAAAACAGTTCAACGATGAAAAAGCCCTTACGGAACAACGCCTGGTGAGATTTGATTCTTTGGATTTTGATATTTACAGTAATCAAAAATGGCAGGATCTCGTCATTAGCCACGATGCTAATATTAAAGTTAGTTATCCCGACGGAAGCACAACCGTGGGACTGGCTCCTCAACACGTTGATGCGCTGAAGCCAATGTTTGTTTTTGCTCCTGATACAAAGATCACAAGTCACCCGGTAAAGTTTGGCACCGGAGACTGGACTGCTGTGATAGGCGAAATGGAAGGCACCTTCTCTGCACCAATGCCAATAGGTAACGGAAAAACAATTGCACCTACCAACAAAAAATTCAAACTGTCTATGGCAACCATCGGTCATTGGAAGGATGGTAAAATGACAGAAGAATACCTGTTTTGGGATAATCAATCTTTCATGAAACAGATTGGTTTAGCTCAATAAGCAACATTACATTAAACATCTTTTAAATTAACGAATATGAAACGAGTTGGATTAATATTCCTGGCTGTCGTATTGTTCATTTCTTCGGCTTTTGTGATTGTATCAGAAACAACCTGGACCAATGATAAGCCGCACTCTCAATTGGCTTTTACAGTAACTCACCTTGGTTTTAATGATATTGCAGGCACCTTTGACGATTTTACCACGACCGTGAAAGCATCAAAACCCGATTTTAGCGATGCTACGTTTAACATGGCAGCCAAAATAGGTTCTATTAACACCCGTGTGGAAGCAAGAAATAACCATTTAAAAAGTGCTGATTTTTTTGATGCAGAAAAGTGCCCGGAGCTAACTTTTACCAGCACAGGTCTGAAGTCAGTGGGGAAAAATAAATTTAAGCTTACCGGGAATCTTACCCTTCATGGAGTAACGAAAGTGGTAACTGTTGATTTATTGTACAGGGGACAAACCACCAATCCAATGACGCAAAAATTAACTTCCGCCTTTCAAATTACCGGAACTATCAAACGTTCAGATTTCGGTATTGGCGAGAAGTTTCCAGAGGCTGTAATCAGCAATGAGGTGAGGATAAGTGCTAATGGTGAATTTGTGCAAGCTGATAAACAATAAATATAATGACAGAATTGTTGAAAGAAATGCTGAAGGTAAACCAGCATGCTCCCAATATTGACTTAGCACTGTTGTTTATAAGGCTGGCAATCGGAATGCTTATGCTAAGGCACGGCATTCCGAAAGCCAGGATAATATTCGCTCGCGAGCCGATACGTTTTTTTAAAACATTTGGATTGAGTGAAGCAAACTCTTTTAAATTAGCGGCATTTACGGAAATATTTTTCTCAATCTGCTTAATGTTAGGATTGGGAACACTGATAGCCGTTATTCCGCTATTTGTTACAATGGCTATTGCCTCCTTTTACACATTACGTGGTCAACCGTTCGATAAAAAAGAGTTACCTGTACTATTTCTAATGTTCTATTTCACGATCCTGCTTTGTGGCGGCGGAAGATTTTCTTTGGATTATGTTTTGTTTGGATTCAAATAGATGGAAATTCCATTATTGAGATCAACACCTTCGGCGCAATGCAGAGAAGGCAATTGTTAAAACAATAGCATATCAACACGAACTTATTTACATTGCTAAAAAGTAATTAAAACAAGAAAGAGGCTGTATCGGACTTAAGATACAGCCTCTTTTTTCTGAAAGAGGTTTTCATTACCGTTGGTGAATACCCTCTTTCATGAATGTTTTTATTCGTATCCCTGATGGAGTCGGGTACCCGTTTAAGCAATTCTCAGCCGTTATTTTTATTTATGACACCCTCTTCTAAAATCTTGCGGGGCTGAGGGAACAACTTTCAAACCTGTTTATGGAGGATTTACCTAAAATTCACGCTTTTAATTAGAGATAGTAATAAATTAGTTTTTTATTTGTTTTTAAAATTATTGCCCTTTTCATACAATTCTTATTAAAACCTAGCTTTTCTTTTCAACTTTTTATATATTTCAACCAAAATATTACTTAAATAAAGTGAACATCATACCCATCACCGATGAGAAGGAGCTATTGCGCAGATTGCGGGATGGAGATGAGCTTGCATTTAAGGCGCTATATGACATCTATGCACCGCGCCTGGCTGCAAAGCTACTCCAATTACTACGGTCAGAGGAATTGGCAGAGGATGTGCTGCAGGACCTGTTTATTAAGGTATGGGAGGTCAGACAGACGATCAATCCTGAACTTGTTTTTGGTGCTTTGTTATATAAAATTGCAGCCAATCTTTCAAAGAATATATATAGAAGGAATGTCTATGACCAGTTGATGCGTAAGCAGATCAATCCCGATGAAGGTCATAATCCCATAGAAGCATCGCTCGATCAGTCTGAAGCTAAAGAATTACTGCAGGCAGCTTTAAACAAACTTACTCCAAGGCAACGGGAGGTATATATAATGGCCAAAATAGATGGCCTCAGCTACCAGCAAATAAGCAAACAGTTAAATATTAGCGCCTCAGCCATCAACCATCACATACAAGAAGCTAATAAACAACTAAGAAATATATTAAAGAACAACAACATCTATATGCTTGCAGTATTAGTTCTAATTTTTTTTAAAAAATAATCCCTGCAGGGGTGCTATTTTTTGTTTCTGGTGTGTATTTATTCGTAACCGGCGCTAACAGGGCTATTATTAAGATGGAAAACATTCATATAGAGGAATTATTTAAAAAATATCTGCTAGGCACAATTACTGAAGAGGAATTGCGCTATCTGAATGATTTTTTCCAGCGACCGGATAACCTGGAAGAACAGGACGCCTTATTCATCGATCATTTTTCAAAAGATTTCATCGGATCATCACCGCTGGATGCCAAAGCTGCAATAGTTAAAGATGCCGCCTGGCAAGAGATTCAGCAAAGGCTTGGCATAACGGCAACTAAGCACAAATATAAACGGCTCTCCTGGTGGAAAGGGGCTGCCGCCGCCGCAGGATTGCTGTTGGTATTGTCATCCGGTTTTTACTTATACCGGGAATATACAGGTAATCGTACTGCCGCAACGAGATTTGCCGACGTGGATATCCCTCCGGGCACCAACCGGGCTACTCTCACTACATCAAATGGAACAGTATTTCAGTTGAATGGTGCGAAGGAAGAGATTGTCATAGACAAAGAAAGTATTCGCTACAAAGATGGGGATATCCTGCCGGTAAAAGATGGAGTCAGGCTGGTAACCTTAAGTACACCAAGAGGAGGACAATACCGCGTAACATTAAGTGATGGCACAAGAGTCTGGCTAAATGCCGCCTCTTCCCTGTCATATCCAACCACATTTAATGGAAAAGACCGCGAAGTAACCCTGCATGGTGAAGCATATTTTGAAGTAGCACAACAGGCTTCCCAACCATTCATCGTGCATACACCAAAACAGGATATTAAGGTGCTGGGTACTGAATTTAATATTAACTGTTATCAGGACGAGGGCCAAACACTAACCACACTGGTAACCGGCAGCGTGAGAGTAGAGGGCAGGGGAGGGGAAAAGCCATTACAATTGCATCCCGGGGAACAGGCTGTACTGGATAATGAAGATTTTACAGTCTCAATGGTAGATGTATCATTATACACAGCCTGGAAAGATGGAGATTTCCGTTTCAGGGCCACACCATTGGTAGAAGTATTACACCAGATAGAACGTTGGTATGACCTGGATGTAGACTACACAGGTATCCCGGAAGATATTAAAATTCATGCGTCTATTAGAAGAGATAAAAAATTGTCAACTGTGCTTCATGCACTGGAAAAAATAGGGGATATAAAATTTGAAGTAAAGGATAGAAATATTAGACTAGTGCATTAGTAAGATCACCAAAATCGTTTATTGGGTTTCCAATTGCAGCTGCGTGCTATGTACACGTTAGTCATGGGGAATCTTATGCCTATAATCAACCAAAAACCAACTGTTTCATTTATGGACTATTTCCTTTCTCCTGGGAACAAAGGAAGGTATGTGCTGTACTGTGAGCATTCTGAAAAGAACGATGATGGTACCACATTTTCTCTTCCGTACAAATTTTTAGCTCTCCTTATCCCAATTATGGCACTGCACCTATTTGTAAAGGCGCAGACAGTCACTTTGAATGTGAAAAATGCCCCATTTGTACAGGTGGCAGAAGAGATCAGCAAGCAGACAAAGTATGATTTCTCCTACAATGACCGCATTCTGCAAAAGACAAAGCCAGTCACACTTAAACTGGTAAAGGAGCCGCTTTCCATGGCCTTGCAGAAGCTCTTGTCAGAACAGCCGCTGAGCTTTGAGATCAGGGATGGTTTGATCATCATTACAGAAAAAAAACCATCTGTTGCAGACCTGGATCCTGGCTTACAATCGGACGTTAATGGCCATATCACCAACGAAGCCGGTCTACCGCTGGAGGCTGTAGCTATTAAGGTGAAGAATACCAATTTTGGCACCCGGACAAATAAGAACGGTGAATTCACCATTCCAGGTAAATACGCCAATAGCATGCTGCAGATCCATCTGCTGGGGTATGCTGACATGGAAATAGGCGCCCAGCGTGCCCGCGTAGTCACCCTTGCCCTGGCTGCTGCTGACCTGAATGAAGTGAACGTGGTTGTCAACACTGGTTACCTGAAAATAGACAGGCGCCATCTGACCAGTGCCGTCACTACCATCAAAATGGATGATATCAGAACCCCTGGTGTCAATACCATCGACAAATTGCTGGAAGGTAGGGTACCCGGCATGATGTTCATGCAAAACTCCGGACAGGTAGGCGCCGCTCCTAAACTGAGAATTAGAGGTACATCCACGATTCTTGGTAACCGTGAGCCACTGTGGGTACTGGATGGTATCGTGCTGACCGACCCTGTCAATGTAGATCCACAACAGATCAACGACCTGGATTTTGTGAACCTCCTGGGTAATGCCATTGCAGGTCTGAATCCTGACGATATAGAGCAGATAGATGTGCTGAAAGATGCCTCAGCTACTGCACTATATGGCGCAAAAGCAGGTAACGGTGTAATCGTAATCACCACGAAAAAAGGGAAACCGGGGAAACCTATGATATCATATTCCATGTCATCCGGGTATACCCGGCGGCCCAGGTATTCAGACAGAAGCATGTACATGATGAACTCCAGGGAGCGCATGGATGTATCCAAAGAAATGGTAGAACGTGGCATGCAGTATAATAATATCACCCAATGGTCAGGCTATGAAAGAGCCTTGCAGGACTACTACGGAGGTAAGATCGATTACAACGAGTTCAAACGTTTGAGTGATTATTATGCTAATGTGAATACCGACTGGATGGGCTTACTCACACAGGACGCCTTCACACAAAACCATACCTTGAACCTGTCTGGTGGATCCAATGATATTAAATATTACTCTTCTATCGGTTACCTGAATGAAAATGGTGTCATCAAAGGAGAAAGCAACAAGCGGTATAGCTCAATGCTGAATGTCACTGCTGATTATAAAAAGTTCATGGCGCAGATCGCATTCAATGGTAGCTACCAGGTAAGGAACTATTCACCTTCCGACCTCGGAATTATGAACTATGCTTACAACACCAGCCGTACTATTCCCGCTTATAATGACGACGGTAGCTTATTCTATTATCCACAGATGAATGGATCGCTTAAGTATAACTACAATATCCTGAATGAGCGTGATAATAGTAATGACCATACAGATCTTATTTCTGCCAATATCAGGGCCTTACTGAAGTGGCGGGTCATGAAGGGCCTGGACGTAGAAGGTACCTTTGCCGTGGGGGTGAGCAGCAACGCAAGGGAAATGTACTATACAAAAAACTCTTTCTACATATTTAAACTGCGTGCGGACCAGACAACCAGGTGGGACCTGGCACCAGTAGGCGGTGAACTGCAAAAAAACGATACACGCAACAGGAATTATACCGGTCGTTTACAGGTAAATTACCTGACCACGGTAGGACAATCAGGTAAGCATTCCCTGACAGCGACCGGTGGTGTCGAAGTCAAATCCAATGCTTACAATGGATTCAACATTACCAGGAGAGGCTATTTCACAGAAATGGGCGGGTACTTCGATATTGTACCTACTACTAACTCTGCCTACTACCAACAGTGGATGACCACAAAAGATGCTTTAGGCTATTTTAACCGCCAGCTTACAAACGATTTTGCCTGGTTTAGTACCGCAGGTTACAGCTATGATAACAGGTACATGCTGAATATACATATCAGGGGTGAACAATCTAATCTTTTTGGCTCCAGGACTAACAACCGCTTCCTGCCTATATGGGCCGTATCCGGTCGCTGGAATATGAAAAATGATGTATTCAGCAATGTATCCTGGATCAATGATATCGCCTTTAAAGGTTCATGGGGCTGGCAGGGAAATATGCTGCCCGGTCAGTCTGCCAACATGGTGATCCGCCAGAACCTGAACACCAATCCTTACTATAATGAAACCTCTTCCAACATCGTAAATTATCCTAATCCTGATCTGAAATGGGAAAAGACTTCATCATTTAATGCGGGGGTGGAATTTTCAATCCTGAAAGGTAAACTGAATGGTTCATTTGCCTATTTCTATAAAAGAACAAAAGATGCATTCCTGGATAAAACAGTATCTGAAATCAATGGCGTAGAAAAATATGTTATCAACAGCGGTAACCTTGAGAACAAAGGTATAGAAGTATCCTTATCGATCCGCGCTATTGATAATACAGCCATGGGTAGTTCAAAACGCGGTTTCGTATGGCGCATAGACCCCCAGTTGGGCCAGGTGTTGAATAAAGTATTGAACAGGGCTATCAATAACAGGAACAATGTGCTGGTGGACAATATCACCTACAGCAACTTCCTGGATGGTACTGTACAATTGTCCGGTAAACCGCTCAATACTTTTTACTCTTATAAATTTAAAGGCCTGAGCCCTGTAGATGGTTCTCCCATCTTTTATGGTGCAGAACCAGAAATGTCAGACGACTATAATAAGAAGTATTCCCAGATGAAAAGAGAAGATGTATATCTCTCAGTCATGAGTGAATCTGGTCGCAGAGAGCCCTTCATACAGGGAGGTATCTCCAACTACTTTGGCTGGCGAAATTTTGGCTTGTCCTGCAATGTTACTTATTCCTTTGGCAACAAGATCAGGATGCTGAAGATAGCCTCCGGATATGCTTCTACCATTGCTTATCCACAGCAGAACCTGCGTAAGGAATTTGTACGCAGATGGCGTCGTCCCGGCGATGAAAATTACACCAACATTCCTGGATTGCAGGCTAACAACAATCTGAATACCCCCTGGTGGAATGTATACCCCGCGAGTGCCTACTCATTTGCAGGTAGTGTATATGACATGTATGACAACTCGGATGTAAGACTGGTAAGTGCCAACTATGTGAAGCTGCAATCGGCTTCTTTCAAGTACAACTTTGATGAAAAAATGATCCGGAAGTTAGGCTTTGCTTCTGCCTATGTCAGCATTACGGGTACGAACCTGTTCACCATCACCAACAGGTTGCTGAAAGGACAGGATCCTGCACAGTCAGGCCAGTCGCCGAATATCAACCTATCCGTAAGACCTACCTACACAGGTAGTATTAACGTATCATTTTAAAAAATAAGCACCCATGAAAAATGTAATTGCGCTGCTTACGTGCTTACTGTTGCTGTCATCATGCAGCAAATTTCTGGAAGAATATACAACAGATCAAAAATATGCTTCCACCACTGCAGACCTGGAAAGTCTCATGATCGGCGAAGCTTTTATACCAAACATCCAGCTATCTGTCTACAACCAGGCTACCATGTCAGATATCTCTTCAGAGTTGTCTGTCTTTGCACCATGGCTACACCTGATGGATGATGATAGTGAGGCATTCGTAGCGGATTTTGTAGAAACAAGCCAGGCTACCCCACTATACAAATTATCAGGCTTTCATAACTGGAGCCAGGTACCGGCAGTGGATATCCTGAACGCATCCTGGGAGGAAACTGCCTGGCGGAAACTATACAAACGTATTGGTGCTTTGAATGCGATCCTTTTCCAGGCGGCAAAAATGGCGGACAGCGCAGGAACGGATGCACAGCTGAAACATATACGTGGAGAAGCCTTTTTCCTGAGGGGATACTATTACTTCATGTTGCAGAACATCTATGGATCTCCGTACCGCAAAAGCACCGCCGCTACAGATGAAGGTGTGCCTGTGAAAGTCTCTGAAAAGATTGACGATAAGTATTTCTCCCGTGATAATAATGAGAAGGTTTACAACCAGATCATAGCAGATCTTGACCAGGCAGCCACTTACCTGGAAGGTTATAATCCTGGCAACAATATCAGGGTGGGTATTGCAGCTGTAAAGGCGCTGCAAAGCCGGGTATACCTGTATACTGAACAGTATGACAAAGTAGTATCGGTATTGAAGGACTTTGAAACAATGGGCTACAGTCTTACAGACCTTAACCAATATGTGGCAGGCACCAGCTTTAGCTATCGCGGTGCCAGTGAATCCATTTTTACCATGGGCTCCTATGTCATCCCGGCGGTGTTTATGAACGACTCTCTTTCAGCCTGGAGTGGCAATGATAATAGGGCATCTGCTTTCAAGGCATCCAATGACCTGATAGCCACTTATGATACATCTGACCTGAGACGTAATGCCTTTTTTACAAGAGCGGCAAAAAGCAGGTCCTGGTTACCCGCCAAATATCGTACATGGACGACTTATAATGATCCGGCACAGGTATCCTGCATCTTCTACTTCCGGTATGCCGAAGTAGTACTGAACCGTGCAGAAGCATTGGCAATGATGGGATCAGATGGAGAAGCACGTGTAGAACTGGAGAACCTGCGTATGAAACGGTTCCGGAATGCAAGTGCAGATCAGCTGCCTTCATCCAATGAGGCACTGGTTGATTTCATCCGCGCAGAGCGCCGTCGTGAACTGTGTTTTGAAGGGCATCGCTGGTTTGATCTCAGGCGTTATGCAGTGAATTCCAAATATCCTTTATCATCCACTTTCACCATCAGGCACCCGGTTTATAGCTATGATGCACAATCAAACTCCAACACCCAGGTGGGCAACTACGTTCTGAGATCCATTACAGAAGATGGCCCCGCCTGGCAGGTACCCATCCCTGACTATGCCATAGAATTCAATCGTGGCACCTTAACAAATCCAATTCGCACGGTTCGTCAGATTCAGCCATTATAAAAAAACAATGCAAATGAACATCAACATATACCTGTTCGCCTTTGCCTTATTTGCTATGGCGACATCATGCAGGAAAGAAGAAGAAACGGTTTTTCCTGATTATGACAAAAACTGGCTCGTGGTAGAGGATAATCCCAATGATCCTGCTATCCATGCCAACTACCTGTTCTATAAAGAAACCGGGATACCGGTATACTTTAACGATACCATTGGCTCTCAACAACGGAAAGACGTGTTTGGACATGAATATACCTACTATGAGGTGTTGTCCATGAATTACTCCTTAGGGGGTGTGCTGGTTGGAGCCCCCCCGGTTGTACAGTCATTTACATTTTGCCATGAAGCGGATGTGCCTGCGGCGCTGGCTTTCCTGAGAGAAGAGATCATGCCGATGCTGCCGGCAAGTGTGCACGTACCCAGTATATTACTGGTAGATACGCTAAATAGCCTTGCGTTTGGTAAATATGCATTCAAGGGATTCAATACAGTTGTGATAGGTGCTGTACCCAGGATACTGCAGATGGATGCAAGCACCCGGGCGGCATACAAGGGAGCTATTCTTCGGGCCTTACTGACCAATGCAGTACTGGATGACAAGTATGACAATATCCTGGAGAAATTTTACAATACTTCCAGGAAGTACGTCACATCACGGGATGCCTATAATTTGTACATATATCAAATGGCCAGCCTGGTCACTGGTCTGCCGCCGGGAACCACAGCTACACCACAGGCTATTGGGTTCCTGGGTACAGATCCAAGAAGCAATTATTACACCCCGATGTCAACCTGGATGGATGTGTGTATGTACCTGGAGGCGGCACTTGGCCAATCAGAGGAACAGTTCAAACAGCTGTATGGTAACCAGATCAATATCATGACGAAATATGGCTACATCAGGCAGATACTGGATGATCTGAAAGTACCGGTTCAATAACAGGAAAATCAAAACACGCAACAGCGTATTGTAAATTATAACTAAACATTAAAAATGAAGAAAACAGTATTATCCATGCTGATGCTGGCATTCTCTGCAACGGGATGGGCACAGCACGCAACAATTAATGGCAAATTTATAAAAGAGCCTACCAGTACAGTAAATACCAGCCAGATATACCTTTTCAAGGCAGATAACGGTGGATATGTTCCGACGGCCATGATCCCGCTGACCAGGCATGACCACTCTTTCCAGGTACAGTTGGCAGACAGTGACCTGAATGTGATCCGTTATATTGGTTTTGAAGATGAGATTTACCCGGTGTACATGCGTAAAGGTGATACCCTGACGCTCAATGGAGGGCTGGGTGAGATCGCTTATTCAGGTATGGTGAATACAGAAAATAAAGTGTTCGCCGATTGGAACAAAATGGTGACGCCCCTCAGGAAATACAGCTACACCAAGGAAGGTTTTAAACAGTCATATAACCATTACGCGCCTACACTTGATTCCCTGATAAAACCAGTAGAAAAATTTGTGAACAATATAAAAACCGGCAATGCTAAATTTGACAGCGATGTTAAAATCCTGCTGACCTATAGTTTCAGAGACGACGCATTGGGGCCATTTGCCGAGGGTTTGGGATATTCTAAGCGTGATCAATATCCTGCTTTCATTGCCGATTTGTTAAAGACGGAGAATTTTTCAAATCCACAAATCTGGACACTTCCTTTTGGTTACAGTTATATCCAGACAATCGTATTTGTAAAGCACTATATCTATAACTCGGAGAATGGATTTCTGGAGGATATTATTGCCACAGAAATCACGGATCCTAAGATGAGAGCAGACTACATGCTCACATTATTAGAGCGCGGCGAATACCAGCACATGGCTGCATTTGTTAAGAACAACAAACAGTACATGGTCACAAACGAGCAAAAGAAGAAAATGAAGATATTTGAGAAAACAGCCAACTTAAGGGAACCAGGAGGCGAGGCTATTGACTTTGCATATCCTGATATGAACGGGAAGGTTCATCATCTTAAAGATTACCGTGGTAAGGTCGTCCTGGTGGATCTCTGGGCTACCTGGTGTAAGCCTTGCCTGGCAGAACAACCGGCACTGGAAACACTCGAAAAATCTTTAGAGGGTAAGAATGTTGTTTTCATCAGCATTTCTATAGATACCGATAAGGATAAATGGAAGAATATGGTAGAAGAGAAAAAATTGTCAGGATTACATTTATACTCCAATAACCAGGGAAGTATGATGGGGGATTACGAGGTGAGAGAAATACCACGTTTCATCCTGATCGACAAGAATGGTAAAATGGTAAGTTATAATGCTATCCGGCCTTCTGATCCGAAGTTGAAAGAGTTAATCGAGTCAAAAATCTAATGTGTAAAAGGACATGAGAGTATTCATTGTTTCCATCGTCATGGCAATAGGTATATTATGCAAGCATAATGCTATTGCGCAGGGGATTATTTTCCAGGATCTGACGCTTAAACAGGCTGTGGCTAAAGCTGCTGATCCGGCAGATCCAAAGTTGATCTTTGTGGATTGCTACACCAGCTGGTGCGGCCCATGCATTGAAATGGCCAAACAGGAATTTCCTAAAAAGGAAGCTGGTGATTTTTTCAACCCAAAATTTGTGGCTGTTAAATTTGATATTGAAAAAGGAGAAGGCATCGATATCGGTAAGAAATATGATGTCAAAATATTCCCCACATTCCTGATCCTGGATGCAAAAGGAGAGGAGATCAACCGCGTGGTAGGCAAAGCTGGTATAGAAGAGTTCATCGAAAAAGTGAAGTTGGCGATGAAACCTGATAATTCCATGGCAAGCATGAAGGCCGCTTATGAGAAGAATAAGAACATGATTACTGCATTGCCTTACGCCAGTGCGCTGGCTGATAATGCAAAGGATCCATCTGCGGTGCTGAATGAGGTTTTTGACGTAGCAATGGACTATGAGCGGTTCAGTGTTGATTACCTGAAACTGGCATTGCAGACAGCGGAATTTGGCAGCCCCTTTTTCAGGAAGTTGATGTGGAATAAGAGAAATATCGACCTGGCATTGGGTGAGGAAGTGGCTAACCAGATGATTTTTGATAAGGTGCGCAAACACATGTACCTGATCGCTAACGGAAATGGCGCGAGGTACAATGTTTACTACACACCTCAGCAGGTGGAGGACATCTTGTATACCATTTCATTGCTGAAGATGGACCCCATGAAGCAGGAGCTGCATATCTGCAGGATTGCGCTGTATGTGGTCAACAAGGACCTGGATGGAATGATCGACTACTATAAGCGCTACATAGTGAGTTTGCCAGACAACGATGCGTTTAAAGGAATACTGGAAGGTATTTTGTCGAGCAAAATCCCTCAGGCTACTCCTGCTCAGAAAGCTGCTATCAGGGAGTATTACCAGCTGGGCCAAAAGAACTATGAAAGGCAGCTAAAGCACTACCAGGAAATGTCAGCGTCAATGAGTAAGTAAGCTGGTGTAAACATGTTGCAGATACTTCAAATAAGAGAGAAATGAGGTTTTATTCAAAAGCATATACAATCAAATTAACCGTTCTGTTGGCAATGAACATTATGTTTATGGCTGGTATGGCGGTTGGGCAGGGGTTCACAGATGATGCAAAGATAGCTGCAGACTTCCTGCATTCCTTTGACTCCTTATCTGCAAAAGGTGGCAGCATCAATGCAGAAGAGGTACAAACAGCACTGTTGGCAGAACGGAGTGGCGTAAGCCTTAACCTGGCAAAGCCGGCCTTGAAGGAATTGACGGGACATGAGTTGTATGAAAAAGCAAAAAGTGCGACGGTGATAACCGGGGTCGCTTACCTGTGCCCCAGGTGTTCCAATGTACACTTGAGCGAATCTACAGGTTATGTGATCGATCCGAAAGGGATCATTGTCACTAACTACCACGTTGCAGCTTCATATGCATTTATGAAAGATGGCAATAAACCAAAAGGGTTTGTGGTACGTATGGCAAATGGGCATACCTACCCCGTTAAGGCTGTCCTTGCATCATCTAAGAAGAATGACCTGGCTGTGCTGCAATTAGATACCCATGGTGATGTATTGCCATCGCTTGCCCTCGCTGATTCAGCGCTGGTGGGAGATAAGATTTACATCATCGGGCATCCCAAGGGAATTCATTACTATTTGTCACAGGGAAATGTGAATAACAGGTATATGGAAGAAGTTGGAGAGGGTGATAACAAATTCTTCCGGGAAATGCTGTCTGTATCTGCTGATTATGCTACTGGTTCCAGTGGAGGACCGGTGATGGATATATATGGTAATGTGGTAGCCACGGTGGCTAATACGCGTATGTTCCTGCATAGTGATATGAATGCCGGGGTGCAGATGGTGCTGAAGAATACTGTACCTGTAGAATCACTTTGGAAGCTGATCCGGAAATAGCATTGTTTCTTTTATTTTATAAACGGGGCTGTGTCATAAGTAGGATACAGCCCCGTTTTTATTCGGGTTCCTGATGGAATCGTATCGTCTTTTCAACGATTGTCAAGCGGTATTTATCTTATTCAAAGAACGGCATACCAGCTACGGCATATTTTTTCATCCCTGCTTCATTAATCTCTACACCTATACCTGGTTTTTCCGAAACGGTAATAAAACCATTGTTCACCCATTCACCATCATAGGATACGATCTCCCTGAACATGGGTTGCGTATGAAAATAACTCTGCCACTCAAGGATCATAAAATTAGGTACAGCTGCACAGACATGTGCAGAGGCCATTGCACCAAGGAAAGAGGCCACCATATGTGGTGCAAACGGTACATAATACAGGTTGGCCAGGTTAGCTATCCTTTGTCCTTCGCCTAATCCACCACATTTTTGAAGATCTGGCATCACGATGTCTACAGCACCTATCTCCAGCATCTGCCTGAAGCCATAAGCCAGGTATTGGTTTTCGCCTGCACAAATAGGTGTGCTGGTGGAATCAGCGATCAATTTATAGGCTTCTATATTTTCAGCCGGTATTGGTTCTTCCAGCCACATCAGGTTCAATGGCTCCATCCGTTTGGCAACTGCCCTGGCGGAGACAGCATCATAGCGGCCATGCATATCAGCGCAAATATCTATATCCGGGCCTACGGCCTCCCGGGCAGCAGCCAGTTGATCATACATCCGCTGTACTTCTGCCGGACTAGCCGACCAGTTATACAAGTCATACTTATTGGGATCGTTTGCCTGGTCAAGATCGAACTTCATGGCACTGAATCCCATTTTCCTGGCGTTGATCGCCGCTGCTGCAAAATCTGCCGGGCTGGGTAGATGACGCTGATACAAGGCCGTATCACAGTATACCCGCACCTTATCCCGGAATTTACCACCGAGTAACTGGTAAACAGGTAGCTGCAGGGCTTTGCCTGCAAGATCCCATAAAGCAGTCTCTATTGCAGACAATACCGCTACATACATACCAGCCTGCGCACCCTGGAAAACCCCGGATTTTCTAATGTCTTCAAATAAGCGATGCACATTCAACGGGTTTTTACCTACTATGCGGTCGCCAAAATTCTTTACCAGGTGATATGTGCCAAGTATAGCATCTACGCCTTCTCCACATCCCCAGATGCCATGGTTGGTATGGATTTTAACAAACAAACTACCCTGGATGTAAGCACAGTTTACCTTTGTGATCTTCAGGCTTGAAGGAGACGATGCTGTAGGTGTCCGGTCAATTGCATTTTCATATACCTGGCCGAAGATGGATAGGGGAGCCAGCGCACCGGCAATAGCGGCCTTCGTTATAAAAGACCTTCTTGAATGATGGGTTTTCATGACTGCTATTTTATTGGATGAGCATATTTTTGTTGAAGATTACCGATCGCTTCAAATTCATCAGATAATTTGTTGCTTAACTTTTCAAATATGCCGAAGTAATCGGCGTAAATAGCATGATGTGCTGCAGTCGGTTTGAAAATATCAGGAGCATCCACCGCAGGCGCCGCATCATCCAGTGACGGATAAATTCCCATTTCAGTAGCACTTAACAAATAGGCGCCATAGCTTACACTATGGAAATGCTGACGTACCTCTACCGGCTTACTGAATATATCGGCAACCAGCTGGCTGCAAAAAGGAATCGTACCAAAACTGCCATTCAGGGAGAGGCTGTTGGTACTACGTTGCTCACTCAGCGTTTTACCAATGCTATATATTTCATACAGAATACCTTCTATTGTAGCTCGTATAAAATGTCTGCGTTCGTGTTTAATATTCAATCCAAAGTAAGCACCACGGGCATTCGCATTCCATATAGGCGCCCGTTCACCCAACAGGTAAGGAAGGAATAGCAATCCATCCGATCCTATTGGTACATTGACCACTTCCTCCAGTAGTTGCTGCATACTACTCTCTATGTCAAACGGATTGGTAAATTCACCGAATTGTCTTGTGAACCATTCAAAGATATTACCTCCATTATTAGTGGGGCCGCCGGATACATAGCAATTGTCAACAAGCAGGTAATTAAAGAACCGCATTTGTTCATCTTTCAATACAGTCGGCCCCATGACCCTGACGGCGCCACTGTCTTCAATGGTAATACTCGCTTTGGGCTCTCCTTTTTTGATACCATCTCCTAATGTAGCCATGCACCCATCGCTTGAACCAATAAGGATCTTGGTATCGGCAGGCAGGCGTAACGATTGCTGGTAGGCTTTTTTCAATTTGCCTGCTTTTGTAAACACGGGCACCAGTGTCGCTAACTGATCCGCGGTAATACCTGCATAATCTAATGCATCGTCCTCCCAGCGTATGGTATGAATATTCAGCATACCAGTAGCAGAAGCTATGCTGTAGTCTATCATATACTCCCCGGTGAGCTGATGGATAACGTAACTTTTTATTGACAGGTACTTGCTGGTATTGTTGAATCGTTTTGCATCATGATGGCCGATCCATGCTATTTTTAGCAATGGAGACATGGGGTGAATGGGCGTACCGGTTATTTCATACAGCTTTTTCCCGGGTAATGAGTGCCGTAATTCCTGTGCCTCTTTTTTTGCCCGGTTATCAGCCCAGGTAATGGCGTTGCCAATGGGGTTTCCATGCTTGTCTACCGCCAGTACGCTGTGCATAGATGCACAGAAACAAATGCTGGCTACCTTATATTTCTTTGGGTGTATATGTTCATTCAGAATATTCTTCAGTACAAATAGAGTTGTAATAAAGATCTGTTCAGGGTCCTGTTCACTGTGATCTGGTTCAGTATGAAATGTAGTATAATGGCCTTTCATAGAGGCAATGATACCGCCACGAAGATCGTACGCAAACACCCGTATTCCATTTGTTCCTAACTCAATTGTTATAATGCATTCCATAATAGCGGCAATTATATATTACGCAAATGATTTTTTCTGAATTCGCTGGGACGATAGCCCGTTAGCTTTTTAAAAGTGGTTGAAAAGTGTTGGGATGAATAGAAGCCCGTATCCAGCGCAATATCAGTAACGCTGATGTCTGCCCGTTTCAATAATTTAATAGCTTCTGAAATACGGATATTGATCAGGTAATTGATAGGTGAAAATCCTGAATAGCTTTTTACTTTTTCTGTGAATAAGGTGGTACCCATTCCTACCAGACCCGCCATTTCTTCAACGGTCCACTGATGGGCCAGATCCTGGCGCAACAATACCTCCAGCTGTGTAAAGGTTTTGGGGAAGTCGCGTGTAGAATGTGTTTGCCGGGTCATTTTACGCGTGATCTGGATCAGCAGTTCATCTACCTGGTGATTAACGCGTGCCTGGTAGGCCACCTCCATCTCGGATAATTCCGTGTATATGCATTTAATGATTCTGCCAGCTTCCTCAAAGCGACTTAATATAGGCTGATTGTTTAAGTATAGGATTTTACCGATGGCAGCAGCCTCCACCTCAGACAATCCGCTCCATTTGCCGGGTAAGATATACCCATCCTGCTTTTTTAGGGCCAGGTGAATCCAGGAGAAGGAACCTATTTTTAATACATCATTGTCACAACCAAACGGCGTATGCGGCATTATCAATGCTACATCACCCGGATAAAATACATATAGTTGATGGTTGATACGCCACTCAAACCGGCCCTCTATTATATGATATATGCGTAGTCCTACCATGGCTGTGGTAGGAAAAGTATTTTGCTGAATGAAGCCATTCTTCTTCATGCCTAACTCCAGTATATGAGGGAAATGCAGCATCTCTGCTGATTTACCGTGTTGTAGCACAAATTGATTCATATGGGGGTTATCAGGTGATCATGGAATTTAAAATCGTCGCATAGGTTTTTATAAAGGAAAGAAATTTGTTTTATATGCAGGTATAAAATTCAACTCCGTTTTATTTTGGAAGTTTTTGCATGTAATACCAGATAATTTGTACCCTTTAGGATTTCTTACCATCCAATTTACGTTATGAAGAAAATTTCCCGCGTTAGTACACCCCACTTTGCAGGTTGCTGCTTGTTTGTCGCTTTCAGTTTTATCTTTTCTTTTTCCCATGCCCAAACCATTATTGGAACCGTGACTGATGAAAAGGGCGCTAAACTACCTGGTGTCTCCATTGTGATGAAAGGTAGTTCACAGGGAACTACTTCTGATAACACCGGCAGGTATAGTATCCGGGCACCCGCCAATGCTACACTTGTTTTTAGCTTCATGGGTTTTAAGAAAGCAGAAGTCATGATTGGAAACCGGGCAGTAGTAGATATATCCATGGCTGCCGACAACCAGAATCTTAGCGAAGTGATTGTAACCGCACTGGGTATAAAGAAGCAATCCCGTAGCCTGGGCTATGCTGCTACCAGTGTTAAACCCGAAGAATTAAGCGTGAACCGCACCAGTAATGTCATGAATGCACTGCAGGGGAAAGTAGCCGGGGTGAACATCTCATCATTGGGAACCGGCCCGGGGGGAACTTCCAAGATCCGCATTCGCGGGCAGTCGTCTATTTCTGGACAGAACAATCCATTGATTGTAATAAACGGTGTTCCGGTAGACAATACGAACTTCAACGATAATACCACCGGGGTTAAAGGAGGAGGCGTATTCTCAGATGGTGGGGATGGACTGTCGAGCATCAATCCTGATGACATTGAGAACATGACCATATTAAAAGGCGCGCCGGCATCTGCCCTGTATGGTTCCCGGGCCAAGGATGGTGTGGTCATGATCACAACAAAGACCAAAGGAAAAACAAATGGGATCGGAGTTAGCTACAACCTGAACTATTCCAACGATGCACCGCTTGACTTCACGGACTACCAGCAATTGTATGGACAGGGTGAAAATGGAAAACGCCCCACAGCTCCCAACCCTACTTCGGGCCAATGGTCATTCGGTGAAAAATTTGCGCCCGGGATGACCCAGATCCTCTTTAATAATTTAACTGTACCCTACGTACCACAAGGTAGCCGTATAAAGGAATTTTACCGGCATGGGCAAAATATTGCCAATACCGTTGCCTTTGAAAGCAGCAGTGATAAAGGCGGCTTTCGGATGTCACTGAACAATACGCAGAACCAGGGAATTATGCCCAATAATACCTTTAACCGTAAATCCATGAACCTGGGTTTTAGTTACAACCTGTCAGCACAGTTTTCGATAGCAGGAAATGTGAATTATTCACGGGAAGTCAATAGCAATCCGCCAAATATCGCCAACCAGGATAATTCCATTCCTACTACACTCATGGCGATGTCCACCTCCATGCCCTTATCTGTGCTGGATGAAAACAAATACAATGCAGCAGGTAATGAATATAACTGGTCCAGGTTCACTAATCGTACAAATCCGTATTGGGTACTGGCAGAACAATTTCACAACATAAAAAGAGATCGTATTTTCGGCAATGTAACCCTGAAATACAACCTGAGCTCCTGGCTGAGTGTACAGGGCCGGTTTGGGCAGGACTACTGGTCGCGGGATGAGGATGTAAATAATTTCCCTACAGGTCAGGCCTCCAGGGCCGCAGCACCACCCGGTTTTGTAAACGGGCTGTATACGCAGGAGTCAAGACGATTCAGGGAAACTAATCTTGACTTTCTTTTCAATGCAAACAAAAAGTTCGGTGAGCTGGAAGTGAATCTGAATGCAGGTGGTAACCGTATGCGCAAACGAACTGACATCAATAATGTGGTGGTCACTGATTTTATCACCAGGGGTATATATACGGTGCAAAATGGACGTTCCAAGGATCCTGTTTATACCAGGATAGAGCAGGGGGTAAATTCTTTGTATAGTTCCGTTGAACTGGGTTTTCATCAAACCTACTACCTTAACGGTACCCTGCGCAACGATTGGTTCTCTACCCTGTCACCTGAGAACAGGAGTATTATATATCCATCTTTGTCCGGTAGTTATGTCTTTTCCGAACACCTGCCTAAATTGGGGTGGTTAAATTTTGGTAAGCTCCGTTTAGGATATGCTGAAGTAGGTAGTGACGGTGATGTAGCACCCTATTCCAACCAGTTATTTTATCTTCCCAATGCCAACTTTATCAATAACCCCAATGGGCAGCCGGTACCTGTAGGCACCAGTGCTATCAGCAATAACGTGACTGGTACTACCTTGCCAAATGCTAAGCTGCGGCCCAGCAGGGTAGCTGAAGTAGAAGCCGGTTTGGAAATGAAACTGTTCGACAGCCGCGTGAATGTTGACCTGGCCGTATACCGCAAGATCACCAGCAACCAGATCGTACTTGTACAGATCTCCGATGCCTCGGGTTATCTCAACAGGCCCATTAACAGTGGAAAAAGCCGTAACCACGGATTTGAATTGGTGCTGAACCTGGTGCCTGTCCGAAGCCGGAATTTGAGCTGGGAGTTTACCGCCAATACTTCTTATAACATTACCAGGGTACTTAGCATCATCACGGATAAACCGGGCGAACGTATCACCACCGCCACACATGTTTTTAACGGGGAGACCAGGCATGTAGTGGGAAAGGAAATAGGACAGATTGCCGGTTATGGATATGCATATAATGAGAAAGGGCAGCAAATATTTCAATCAAATGGCCTGCCTCAACGTACAGCTGATTTCATATTATATGGTAGTGCCCTGCCCAAATGGGTAGGTGGATTTTTGAATACCTTCAATTACAAGGGATTCAGACTGAGCGTTTTTATAGACTACAAGTTGGGCAATAAAATGCTGTCAGGTACTAATTTCAATGCTGTGCGGCATGGACTGCACAAAATGACGTTGGAGGGAAGAGAAGGTGGTGTGAAAGGAGTAGGTGTAGATGCCAGTGGTGCGCCCAATAATGCCGTGGCTACCGTGCAAACCTATTGGGAACACCTTCGTTCACAACAGATCATTGCTCCGGTTATATTCAACGGAGGTTACTGGAAATTGCGGCAGGTATCATTAGGGTATGATCTTACGAAACATATACCAGCCAGATGGCCTATCAAAGGTGCAAAGCTCGACCTGGTAGCCAACAATGTATTGCTGTTAAAGAAGTGGGTGGATAATATTGATCCCGAAACATTTGGCTTTGGTTCTGACAACCAGCTGGGACTCGAATCGCCGGGTTTACCGACCACCCGTAGCCTTGGATTGAATCTGAATATTAAACTGTAAGCGCTTCCGTTATGAAAAAGATTTTCTTAGTCATTATTATCTGTGGTATTGCTGTTTCCTGTGACAAGGGATTGAGTGATCTGAATGTAAATGAAACGAATCCCACCTCCCTGGATCCCGTCCTCTTGCTGAATCAGGCTATTATCAATACTTCATTTCCTGTAAAATCATTGGTGTTCGATATAGGAATAGTACAGCAAATGATATCACCAAATGGTGGAGTAGTGGCCGGGTCCAATTTTAACCAGGACAGTCGTGATGTAACCACACAACCGATATGGGCCGCTTACTATCAGAGCGTGATCAAAAATACTTATGATGCGCGTACCCGGTCAAAAGATTTGCCCAACAGAAGTAATATTTACAATATGGCGCGCATTTACCAGTCTTATATCTTTATGATACTTACAGATGAATATGGAGATATTCCTTACCAGGAGGGGGGTGCCGGTTTGGTAACAGGAGTGCAGTTACCTAAATATGACCGTCAGCAGGACATTTACCCGGCAATCATCCAGGAACTCACAGCGGCTGCGGAGGCACTCAGTACAGCAGCTGTTATTGAAACGGGAGATGTATTATTTGCAGGCAATGTAGCACAATGGAAAAAGTTTGCCTATTCGCTGTTGTTGCGTGCCGGTATGCGGTTGAGCAAAGTGGACCCGGCTATGGCACAAAAGACTGTGCAGGTGGCTGTAAACGGAGGCGTGATGACTGCCAATGTCGACAATGCATATATCCGGCACGATGCAAATTATACACAACCCATTGGTAGTACCCTGAATGGGGGAGAGGCGGCCAATTTCTACCTGGCCAGGCCATTTGCAGACCAGCTGAAAAATACAGCAGATCCCCGGTTAGCAGCAATCGCCATCCGGTATGTGGGAGCCACCAGTGGAGCTGGTCAAACAGCTGCCGTCGGCACTTCTGACCCTGCCAAACAGGTTGGAATGCCTATCGGGTATGATAATGGTAGCATTACTGCGGCTGTTACTGCTGATGGTCTTGCCAGTTTTTACGATTACAGCCAGGTCGATCGTAGCCGGATCCTTAAAATCTATTCACCCGTGTTCCTGGTCACTGCAGCACAAACGAACCTGCTTTTGGCAGAAGCCCGTTTCAGGGGCTGGATCACTACCGGAAGTACAGCGAAGTATTTTGCTGACGGTATTATCTCTCACATGGACCAAATGGCTACCTTTGATGTAAATTCAGCCATCCGTATTGCAGACCGCGATGCCTATGTAGCAGCTACGCCGCTGACAGCCGGCAATGAACTGGAGCAGATCAACACACAGTACTGGATTGCATCTTTCCTGAATGGCCCCGAGGCCTTTGCCAATTTCAGGAGAAGTGGATTCCCTAACCTCGCTCCAAATATGTATGGACAACCCAATAATCCGGACGTGCCCAACGGAACTTTTATCAGGCGACTCACATACCCGACCTCTGAACTTAGCGTGAATATTGAAAATGTCAACCAGGCGGTTGCAAGGCAGGGGCCTGATAAATTGAGTACAAGGGTCTGGTGGGATAAACCCTGAACCATAATTAATAGCCGATAATAAATTTCACATGAAAAAAAGCATCATTCTACTTTCCATTTTTTGTTTAGCCTACCTGTATGGAGATGCACAGGAGATGGCTACCCAGGCGCCAAATGGCTTCGATTCTCTGCGCAATAATATCAGTCACGGCAGGATTGATACGATCCGGTATCAATCCGGCACGGTAGGTACAATACGAAAGGCCCTGGTGTATACGCCTCCCGGCTATTCTAAAAAGAAAAAATACCCTGTTTTGTATTTATTGCATGGCATTGGCGGTGATGAGAAGGAATGGCTCAATGGCGGCTCCCCACAGATAATCCTGGATAATCTATATGCAGAAGGGCAACTGGTACCAATGATAGTGATTATGCCAAACGGAAGAGCGATGAAGGATGACCGGGCTACCGGCAATATAATGGCCCCTGACAAGGTGCAGGCATTCGCTACTTTTGAGCAGGACCTTTTGCAGGACCTCATTCCTTTTGTGGAAAAGCAATTTCCGGTATTTACTGACAGGGAAAACCGGGCAATTGCAGGACTATCGATGGGGGGAGGGCAATCACTCAACTTTGGTCTGGCGCACCCTGACAGGTTTGCCTGGGTGGGTAGCTTTTCTGCTGCTCCCAATACGAAAATGCCTGAGTTATTAGTGCCGGATCCGGCACTGATAAAAAAGCAATTGAAACTTCTCTGGATTTCATGCGGAAATGATGATAATCTCATTAGCATCAGTAAGCGTATGCACGATTATCTCTATGAAAATGAAGTGCCGCACATTTATTATTTAGAGCCGGGCGGGCATGATTTTAAAGTCTGGAAAAACGGCCTGTATATGTTTTCGAAATTTCTCTTCAAGCCTGTGTCACCCACAGTATTTCAGCATTACACTGTAGCCGGTAGTCCAGCTGCTACCAATGTACGAAATGCCCGGTTTCCACAGGTATTGCCTGATAATCGTGTTGTTTTTCGCCTGAAAGCACCACAGGCAAAACAGGTGCAGGTTGATCTTGGGAGGAAATATGAGCTGTCGAAGGATACAGGAGGTTATTGGATAGCTACTACAGATTCCATCAGTGAAGGGTTTCATTATTATTCATTACTGATAGACGGGGTGGCGGTTGCCGATCCGGCCAGCGAAACTTTTTATGGAATGGGCCGTATGGCTGCGGGTATAGAAATACCTTTTTCCGGTGGCGCTTATTATGCTATTAAAGATGTTGCCCATGGTGATGTACGCATGAAACGTTATTTTTCGCTGGTTACTAATACATGGCGGCGTTGTTTTGTGTATACGCCTCCGGGGTATGATACCAGTACCAGCAGGCGGTATCCTGTGCTTTACCTGCTGCATGGCGGAGGTGAGGATGAACGTGGGTGGAGTACACAGGGAAAGACCGATCTTATCCTGGATAATCTTATTGCCGCACAACAGGCAGAACAGATGCTGGTCGTGATGATGGACGGGAATGTTTCTACCGGCGGATTTAATGAAATGGCATTGCGGGCTTTTGAAAATGAACTGGTCAATGTGGTGGTACCTTTTGTAGATAAAAACTACCGTACGATTACAAATGCAGCACACAGGGCATTGGCTGGACTGTCTATGGGCGGTATTCAAACCCTTTATGCGGGTGTCAATCACACTGATCTCTTTGCTTATCTCGGGGTTTTTAGCTCTGGTTGGTTTGGGGGGCAGCAACCTGTGGCAGAACAACAATATGCTTATATGCAAAAGTCTTCAGGTAAGATCAATACTGATCTGAAGCAGTTCTGGATCGCTATGGGGGGTAAAGAGGATATAGCATACAATAACTGTCAGCAAATGTTGAAAAGGTTTGATGAAGCAGGCGTCAAATATAAATACAGCGAGTATCCTGGTGGCCATACCTGGCCGGTGTGGCGCAATAATCTTTACAAATTTTCCCAACTCTTATTCAGGTGATAATAGGAGAGGCTGTATCATAAGTCCGGTACAGCCTCTCTTATTATTCGTATCCCTGATGGAGTCGGGTAGGCTTTTATTCTTACCGACTGAACTACTTGATTAGAGCTCATCCACTTTTACCTCCATCTTTGCCAGCACCACCTCGCCAAAATGACTCGCAAATGCCACATCTGCTGCATCTCTCCCATAAGCCATAATAATCCGCCCTCCAACCGGCCGCTCCATCAACGCATCAAAAGTATACCATCTATTCCCAACATAAGCCTCAAACCAGGCATGCAAATCCATCGGTTTTAGTTCATGCAGGTATCCGACTACCATCCTGGCTGGTATGTTTATACTCCGGCACAGCGCAATTGCTACATGGGTAAAATCCCTGCACACCCCCATTCTGCTACCCAATACGTCAATCGCTGATGTAGAACTGTTCGTCGTACCATACTGACGGGATAAGTTATTATAACACCATTGTCGGATGGCTTCTACCTGTGCATATGCCGATTGCATATCCTTTACGATCTCCATCGCCTGTTCTGCAACCTTGTCTGCTTCACAGTACCTGCTTGGCAGCAGATATTGCAATACATGATCCGGTAAATCTTCTATTGCTACATATGCCGCAGCTGTATCTACATCAATATCCATATCGCATTCAGCGATCACACTGCTTTCAATCGTAGTAATTCCTGCGGGTAAAATAGTCCGTTGACAAATATTGCCATATCCATCTATGTATTCACTCACCGGCAGCAAGGGTTTCGTCAGAAATGCCTCCTGCCTGACGATCTGGGCACGCTCGCTTTTGGACCGTAACATGAAAATGCTGGTAACAGGGTACTCAGTATGGAATTCAAAAAATGAAGAAGCTTGTAAGAGCATATAACGGAAGGTTTGTATAAAAAGGTCTCAAAATCTTTCGACTGGATGGTTTTTTAAAGCTTGTTATGATGTATGCACATAAAATAGATGACCTCATTACCTTTCTTTTTTAAACAGGAATTTTCGATGCGTAACTCCCCAGGCCGAAATAGCGTCAATTACCGCGCTTAAAGTCTTACCATGTTTCGTTAGTTCGTATTCCACAGTTATCGGCTTCGTAGGCATCACAGTTCGGACCACTATTTCATTTTGCTCAAGTTCCTGTAACTCTTTAGAGAGCATTTTAGCAGCAATACCGTCTATCCCACGCAGCATATCCATAAAACGTACCTTATCATATAGCAGCAGCCATCCAATAATCTGAATTTTCCATTTCCCCGATAACAAGATCATGGTATCCTTTATCGCAATTAATTGCTCTCTACAATCAGGTGCCTGTGAGGCTGTTTTTTTTGCATTCATATGATTCAAATTACTGTAATTACTATTATCAATAGCCACTTGATTTCATCAAGGAAACCAGTTTCTAGAAGGTAACAGATAACAACTGTAAAGTTATGTCAAACTAATTTTATGCTGTAAATATTAGAATCATGCAGAAAGAAAAAAGAATTTATTGGATAATTACTGTTATTGGAATGGCTTTGATTGTGCTTCCATCCTATTTTGCCCCGAGGACCTACTTGATTGAAACCATACACAGACTTAGCTTCCCTGCTTATTTCAATCTTGAATTAGACATCTGTAAGATTGTTGGTGCGGTAATTATCCTCATCCCTGCCATACCCAGGATGTTTAAAGAATGGGCTTATGTCGCTTTCGGAATATTACTGCTTTCCGCAAGCCTGGCACATTGGCTAGCTGATGGTGTTGCAAAAGGTGTGGCACCGCTGATTCCGTTTGCAATTTTATGTGTATCCTATTACTATTTCAGAAAACTAAGTTATGTCAAATAAAACACCTGCAGTAATCGTAGCCTTTCTTTTGACATTGATTGTCGCTAATTTGTTCGGTGAGGGGAAGCAGTTTTATATGGATTCAGTTTTATCAGGCAGAAAGGCTTTTTAAACACTAACTCAATTGTCAGCATTCAACAAAAGTTGGAAGAACCAATTTAATAGTATAACGACCTTCCTTAAACTCCTTTATTCGTTTTTTGATTAAGTATTTATAACTTTTATCGAAGTAAGGAATCTGAAATGTGCTTTTAGAAGAGCACTTAAGAAAAAGTGATCTGTCTTTAGTAGCTAAGATCCTTTTTAAGGCTGCTTTGTTATTTACTTTTTGTAAAATTTCCCATCTTATTGACATCGGTGAGTGAAAACTTTTCCACAATCCTACAGTAAGGTCAAAGCAAGGGGTTTGTATAAAGGCGGGTAGATTTCCTGTTTGAAAATTATTTATACTGTCGGCATATTCATGAAATATCTTAGCTTTTATAGAATCCATACTAACATGAGCCAAATAGATAATTTTTTCATTATTGGCACTGGTTTCCTGAGCGGATATTGAAAGACTCTTAACTAGTATAGCAAAAATAATAATTGTTATTTTCATGTGATTATTTTATTGTTTGCCCATTAAAAATTTATGGATTGCTGCTAACCGCCCTTGCCAAAGCGGTTCCAGATCGCTTAAATGACCGATATGTTCCTTGACCGACATTTGCCGGTGATTAATTGCTGTTCCTGTATATTGGCCACATGCTGAGCCAGTTTTAAAGGGAATGCAGCCAGCCTTTCCGTGAGGGTCTGTATGGCAAGCTCATTGTGTTCAAAATCAAACTTTTTCTCAAACCATTTCATCGTATCCAGAGGTATTGGTTAAAGTTAAGGAAAATCCATGCCGGTGCAGCATTCTTTTGCTTTTACGACCTTCAATGTATTAAACTGGCCTGAAATTGAGCTGCTCAGGAAAGTCAGTCTGGACTTCTCAGGATAACCCCGAAATAGTTTTGCGCATAATTTTGTCCTACACATTGACAGGAAAATTATGACAAATATGCAAAAAGCCTATATCATTACCGGCCCCACTTCAGGCATTGGCCTGGCGACAGCCATGGAACTGGCAAAACATGGTACAGTGATCCTGGTTGGCCGTAATAAAGAAAAACTTGACCGGGTACAAACGGGTATCAGAAAAAACGGACAACAAGCGGTGTCCATCGTTTGCGATATTTCCGATATCAGCAGCGTGCGATTTGCAGCAAAGCAAATCATCGATCTTGGTCTGCCGATAGCTGGCTTGCTCAATAACGCGGGTATCATGTCCCGGAAGGCGCGTAAAAGCGCCCAGGGATGGGATTTAACTTATGCGACCAATCATCTCGGGCCCTTTGCATTGACAGAAGCTTTGGCGCCTCATCTTCCCGATGGCGCCCATGTATTATTTGTGGTATCCGCCATTGAAGATCCAGAGCGTGAACCTGTAAAAATGATGCGACTTAAAGGCGGTCGTTATATCTCTGCCGAGGCCAGCGCCCGTGGGGAATGGCTGGCAGGAGGTTCTAAAATGGCTGGAATGGACGCTTATTCTACCTCAAAGCAATGCATTCTGGTAGCGGCGATGGCTTTGGCACGAGAAAACCCGAGGTTACATGTCAATGCGGTAGAGCCGGGAATAACCCATGGAACCAATCTTGGTGGCGAGGATACCAATGCCATTGTACGTTACCTGTTTGGCAAAATATTTTCATTGATCCCTGCTGTTGCGCAATATAAAAGCACGCCCGAAAAAACAGCCAAGACCATAACGGGTATCCTGACAGACCAGTCGGGGAAAACCGGAGTTTATTTCGATGAGAAAGGTCGGCCTATGCTGGGCTCTAAATTAGCTCAGGATACCGGGTTTCAAGACCGCGTCGTGGCCGAAACCCGGGCTTTACTAACCCAGGTTTAAGCAGATAATGTAAATTTGATAGGCAATGAAAGATGTGAAAACTTATATCATTGGTGAAATATCGGCGGAACAGTTTGTTCCGGAGCATACCTTTTGTTATGTGATCAAAGGGATCATGCGCCTGTATGACGGGAACAAAACCTATGATTTCAATTCGGGACAGGCCGGACTTATTCGCAAAAATAATTTGCTGCGGTATGTCAGGGAGAAGGTAGATGGCGAGATTGCCAAAGTATTCATTACCCTGGATGAAAGCTTTTTGAAAAAATTTCAGGCCGCTCATCAAACTGAGTCCGGCAAATTCAAGTCTACAGAAGCGGTTTTATCCTTGCCGCCTAATGGGCTGTCAGATCATTTTATCCACTCGCTGATTCCCTATTATAAATCCGGTAAGTTGGAGCCGGTATTCGCTAATGTGAAGCGGGAAGAGTTATTACTGATCTTATTGAAGCAAATACCAGAACTGGCGGGGGTATTTTTTGATTACGGTATTCCGCAAAAAATAAACCTGGAAGCGTTTATGAACCGTAACTACAAATTCAATGTAAGCATGGAACGTTTTGCTTATCTGAGCGGACGTAGCCTGTCGGCCTTCAAACGGGATTTTAAAAGCATATTTAACGACGCGCCAAATCACTGGCTCGTATGTCGGCGTTTAGCGGAAGCCTATTTTTTGATTGAAAAAAAACATCAAAGGCCATCTGATATATTTGTGGAACTGGGCTTTGAAACCTTATCTCATTTTTCGTTCGCCTTTAAAAAGCAGTTCAATATTTTACCCTCTGATCTGTTGCGGCGAAAACAGGAGTAATAGAGTAGTGAATAGCTCTTTATATCTTTGAATAAACCTGATCGGTATTTTTTAGCTTTTGTAAAGGTATTTGATCAATTTTTCATAGTATGAAATATGCAAAAAGCGGCTATAAACCGTATATCCATAATCTAAAAATTGAAACTGGTTGTAATGATTAGCACTACAACCAGTTGCGTAATTACTTGTTTATCCAGTCTTTTTTAAGGTAATAGGCCAGATAGATGTCAATCAGATGAATCCCTCCGTATTGAGGATAAGCGGCCAGCAATTTCGCTTTATATTCATCTTTGGTCGTCGTGTTGGCAAGCGTCTTATCTACAAAATCCAGGTATTTCAGGTCTTCTGCTATAATAGATCGGTTGCCTGGATTGCCATGTCCGGGAAGTATGATCGAATAATGTTTCTCACTTTCAATTTTTTTAAGTGCCTTTTTCCATCCTCCCGTATCTCCTGAGATGAATAAATGTGTTTTGTTGTAAACTATATCCTGAGCGATATATGCATTCACAGCCGGAACTTTGATTACTAATGACACCTCATCTTCATTGTGTAATGACTTTTCAAAAATGAATTTCACTCCCTCTATCGTTTGTTCACCAGGTTCCTGTATATGTGTCGGGATGTTCAATGAATTGGCTATGATTGTACCAAATTGTTTCTGCCTTTGCTCTAATGTACTTTTCCCTTCTTTTTCAATTTTTTCTTTTGTCTCTCTTAACGCATACACAGGTGCATCAGGAAAAGCATCACCAAATCCTAAGTAATGATCAGGATGATCATGTGAAATATAAAACCTGGTGATAGGCTTTTTCAAACTGTCTGTTAATGCCTTTACCTGTTGTGCATAGGGTGCAAAAAATTGACCATCCACTACGATAAGCTCATTTGGAAGTTCAATAACATGCGTCGTGTTAGAGAACATTTCCGGAGGAGCAACTAAAGTGAATATTTTTATATCCCTGGTATTGACCGCCAGTACTACATTCGCTTTGGGTAATTGTTGAGCGGTGATATTTGTGATACTCATCACAACGAGTACCAGCATCAGCATTTTTGTCTTCATATATATGATAATTGAGTTAGTGTGATTGTCCACCAAAAAGGATCGGACTGTATATGTCAATAAGCTTTTCTGCCGCATACGATGGATATGCTTCCAGTAGTTCATGCTTATATTGTTCCGGACTGGTAGTATTGGAATAAATAGAGAAGGCCTTTTCAAGGTAATTGATCGCATTGTCAATGTCGGCTTTTTCAGCAGGCCTGCCATGTCCGGGAAGAATCAGGTCATACGCTTCGTCTTCCCGTATCTGATAGAGGACTTTCTTCCAATTATCTATTGGGCCGGTTATGAATGCATGTGCGTTATGGTATAGAATGTCCTGAGCAATGATAATTCCCAGTTCCGGCAACTTAATAACAAGTGTGGGAGGAGACTCAGTATCCAATACACGTTCAAAAATGAATTTAACCCCCTTAATCACCTCTTCACCTGGTTCGACAGTTGCAGTAGGGAAAGCCAGTTGACCGGCTATCAGGTTGCCCATTTTTTGCTTTTTTTCCTGTAGCTCGATAGGACCAGCTTTCAAGATGGACGCTTTGATCTCTGGTAATGCATATACAGTTACATCCTGGAATGCATCGCCCATGCCCAGGTAATGATCCGGATGATCATGTGTTATGTAAAATCTGGATATAGGCTTTTTAAGACTATCGGCTAACTCGCGGAATTCCTGGCCATACTGGGCAAAAAACTGTCCATCAACTAAGATCAGTTGATCGGATAATTCTATGATGTGTGTTGCATTTGCGAATAGTGGTCCGGGAGACACAAAAGAGTGCACCGTCAAATTTGCATTTGATTTGACACGGTAGGTGGTTGAGTGCGGTAATGTAGTAGACATTGTCGATGTTTTTATATCACAAAGTTATTTTCAGTGCCGCCTGTGTATACTATCATTTTGTTTTATTTATTATCAATTTGCATCACAGGTAGAAATTCCGAATTGTAATAGTCTTACTGGTTAGTTGTTTTGGGGCATATTTTTTATTATTTGTGATTCCATGTTATCTTTATGTATGGTCCAGGTGAAATTCGACAAACGCAAATATGGCAGGGAGTTATTAGTTGACTGTTTTCATTTATCTGAAATAGCAGGTAAAAATTTGTTGTCAGGTCAGGTCTATACCATTTCCTTTTATGAGATTTATTTGATTTCAGAAGGAAAGGGATCAGTCACATTAGAAACAGAGGTTATCGATTTTAACGGGCCATCCGTTATATTCCTCTCCCCGGCACAACCCAGGAAATGGGATATTCAAATAGTGCCTGATTGCATGATGCTGATATTCGAAGGAGAATTCATTGAGGCGTTCTTGAAAGATAGTATGTTCCTGAGCCGATTGTACTATTTCGGTAACTACAATTGCTCCCAGTTTGTACCTATTGATAGCATTGAGAACGAACGATATAAACTGTTGTTTGGCTGGATTATGTCTGAAATTAAAAACCTGGTTGAAGATAGTCAACATTTGCTGAGGGCTTATCTGTATGAGCTTTTAATCCTTCTGAACAGAAAGTTTACGGCTCACAACCAGTTGAAAGGTAATTTATACTGGAACACCGATATGATAAGGTTTAAAAAGCTTTTGAAAGAGCATATCAAAGACCGGCAAACAGTAAGGGAATATGCTGACATGTTGCAGATGAATCGAAACCGTTTTAGCCAACTCTGCCGGGATACATTCGGAAAGGATGCTCAAACACTTATCCGCAATGAATTGGCACAGACCTGCAAGTATGAATTGATATCCACTGCAAAGACGATTGCAGAGATTAGTTATGAATATAATTTTTCAGCTCCTTCCAACTTTGTTAGATTTTTTAAGTCAATTGTAGGATGTTATCCAGCTGTATATCGTGAGCAATATGGTAATTGGGGATCACTTCCTGCTGGTAAATCATGAAGGTTCCCAAAACAAAGAAGAGCTATCCTTAAAACCAGGATTGGGTTTACGACTCATCCGGGAAATTGAGCAAGGTAAAACAACCATGCGAATGGATAATGTGAATCAATTACTCAATTTATTTGGAATGGAACTTATACCAGTACCTAAAACAACCTATCATGAGTAAAACTGCAGGAGTATATTATAAAGCTTGAAGTTGGTCATGGTGGTTTTAAATACTCCTCCCAGGTTATCGCCTTTATCGGTATAGGTGCCTGCGATGTGTATTGAATCGCCTTGCTTTGAAGGTAGTAGAATTACGTGAGCAGGTGTAGCGTTTGTCAGGCGGATGGGTTTGTGGAAAGGGGCATCTGTTTGTTTGAATACTGAAATTCCGCCTGGATAACTGAGGTAAACTTTACCCACTCCAGCGAAAAGTGATACATGTTTGCGGTCCGGTGAATATTTAAGGAATATCTTTCTAATTTCGGCCTCCCCCCATCATAGGGAGAGAGAGTTCCATACTGCTGCTCGCAGCTAATGTTTTTGGCGTACTTGTTTCCAGAGCCTGGTGATTTATCTCTATCGCCATGATATTGCCAATATTATTCTTCTCGTCAAGTTCCACGTATATGAACCAGATTTTATCACCAATCTTTTCAAGAGAAGAATAAAGGATCCTGCTGTACGCATTGTTGCCTCCGGAAAGCTTATTTTCCTTTGTCACTTTCATATCCTTGTCGTACCGGAGCAGGGTAACTTTCATCCTGTATTTGTTCCAGTCATTCCCGAAACGGTCTTATCTTCTTTACTGTAGTCAATAAATCCTCCATCCGGGGTGGCGATGTTTGAAAACGGGGCCTCGGAGTCGGACATTGATACATGAAATTGTGGGCCTATGGTAGTCATACAGTAGGCATGCTACCAGGGTTAGTGATAGTTTACATTTTAACATAGGTAAAAGTTGTGTGTTCGAAAGGTATTAATCTTTTTGATACTATGTGTTGAGGAGACTTAGAGGAGAAGGAGACCAGAAGGAGGATAAGAGCTATTTCGGACTAATTCTTAAATAGATATTTAAGTATATTCATCAAAATTTTAACCCCCATGTCACAATATACCAGCAAAACTGGTAAACCTGATAGTACGAGAAAAAGTGCAACCGACACAACAGACCCCCCAGCTTTTTTTTCTAACACACAGGAAACCAATACATTTTTTACACCTCTTGTTCAAGCTAAATCATCAAATAGTAATACAGGTGATCCGGATGAGTCTATAAGGCCCCAAAACCTTATTCAAGGAAGTAGTATTGTTCAGCGACAGAAAGACGGAGAGGGAGAAACGATACCTTTTGAGATCAAAATTCCAAAAGGAACGCTATCTCAGCAGGAATTCCGCCGGTATGCCGAGTTGAAGATCTTTAACAGGATAGTGAATTTCGAATGGGCAGCGAATGCAGGAGCCGCCGAGATCTATCGGGATATATCAAAACATATCGGAGAAACCGTCACATTCAAAGTATCCAGGTCCAGCCTCGCCAAATATAAAACGTCGAACGGAGAGGCTGAGAAAGGCGATGAAACTGTCAGCGAGGGTACCGGGGCGGAAATCGATAAGCGGTTTTATGAGAGTACGGGCATCGCGCCAGGCACCAAAATAAATAAAGGTGAGCAGGGCCGTATCGATATATGGAATGATTTCAAGAAGCAGGTACTGTCGCAAAAACGGAAGCTGGATAACCTCCCTCCTGCGATCAAAGAATTTCTGCGTGCGGATCAGACATTTACCCCTGAAAACTATGCTAAACTTAATGACATTGCCTCATTACTCGATCAGTTCGATGTCGCCGATTTCCTTGATTATAAAAGTAAGATCAGCATTGAAACGACTGATCTTGAAGAATTAAAACGTTCTATTGCCGCGTATCTGGAAGAAAAAAAGAAACGTGAACAGGCACAGGCAGAAAAAGGTAAAATAGAAGATAAAATAGACGGGCTGGAGACTTTGTATAAAAGATACAAAGAGTTCAAAAAGGGTGAGGGAAGTTATAAGGCGATACCTGGTAGCGATGAATTTGGTGTACATGACAATAACCGCGAGTATTTACGGAAAGCAGAAGATGCGGAGCGAATAGCCTTGACAACCGCTATGCAAGCCCATGGCTTTAAGAGTATTGATGATTTTGAACTGTATGTCAATAATTATGAAGCGGCTTTCAGAAAAGAAACGATTGCAATAGCATCAGATCATTTACAACGATATCGCCATGTGCTATTTGAAGCAGAAAAGAAATTAAATGATGATAATTATGTGACCCGGTTATTTAATGAAATAAGTAAATCGGGCGCGAAAGAACATTATGATAAGGCCAGTGAGAAGATATCAGAGGCTATCATGGCAGGAGGTTACTCTGAGAACATTACTGAATACCAGATTCAAAGGCAACTGGAATTGAGTGGAGAATCGGAGGCGGAGAAAAGTGCAGGCGATAAACTGATAACCGGGTTACCATCTGCGAGTCCAATAATGCAGGAAGAGGGATTCAATAAAGAAAAACTTTCCCGTATTAAATCCAAACAAGAGCTTAAAAGTTTCTTACAGGCATATATCGATGAGAAAAAAGAGAGTATTAAAAATACCTGGATAGATATCACAACACATGATGACCGGATCTATGAACTGGGTAATCTGATCAATGTTTCCAAACAGATGCAGGGTGTAACCGATGATAGCATCTTTGAACTGATCATTAAAGATAAGGTCAAAGATCTTGGAACGGTCAAAATATTAAAAGCGGTTTGTTTTGTTGTTATTGGTATCGCGTTGACAATTGCTTCTTTTGGTACAGGTCTTCCCGCTATTCTTGCAGCTGGAGCCTCTCTGGGATTAAGTGTGTATGCTGTTCATGAAGAAATTGAGAAATATAAAACGGATTCAGACGCACATGATGTTGGATTGCTTTCAGATGGCCCTAATCTTGTTTGGGTAGTTTTAGCAATCATAGGAGCAGGAATGGATGCTGCTGCTGTTGGGGCAGCATTTAAGGCAGCCAAACCGCTTTCGGAAGCTGCAAAAGCCTTTAATAAGACACATGATGTAGTGGAGCTGCAAAAATCATTGGCTAAATTATCTACCATTGATGCTAAAATTCAGCAGAATATTGTTAGTGCAGCAAAGGCCAGGGCTGGCTTGCAGAAATCGCTGGAAGCGCTTAAAGCATCAATGTCTGGTCGGATGTTTTCAATGATTGCTCCGGGATCAGAACAAATGTTAAGACTGCTGATAGTCGGGTATGACGTCGTTAAAAAAACTGCGGTTAGGTTCAAAGGCTTCCTGTTGCAATTACAAAAACAGAAGATTATAGCGGAAGTACTCAGCGAAGCAGAAAGAAGCTTTTATCTGGGTGTTTATAATGATATTAAGAAACTGACCGACGCAGATATTGTTAAAATAGAGAAGGACCTTCAGAAAATAGTAGATAGAACAGCGTTAACTGAGAGAAACAGGACAATTGCCCAAAAGATCACTGAGGATCTGAAGGTAAAAGGCAGCTACAGGAAAGCCCCTAATTACCATGCCGATACTTCTCATGGGGTAACGGAAGACCAGGTAAAGAGTATCATCTCCGCACCGGAGGCGGTATTTGAGTCAGGAAATGGTCAGAGGTTGTATTATTTAAAAGATGGTACTATTGTGGTCGTAGAGGGTGGTAAAAGTAGTGCTGGTAATGTTATCACTGCATATGGTAAATTAGGGAAGAAAGGTGAGAGCGGAGCTAAAGCATTGGGTGGTTTAGCTAGCGATCCAGGTGAAGCTGTGACAGAAGCAATGATCCTCGAAGGAAAAATACCTGACAAGGAAGGGTTCTTTGCTCCAGGAAATAAATTATATTGATAAATTTAACCTATGTTAGAATTAGCACTTACAGAAAAAGCAAGTATTACTTTAGAATATAATCAGCAGTTGACTGTTAAACCACAGTTGATACTGGGAGATTTATCGGTTATTCTGACGACCGCTAATACGCCCGCTGAGATGGAGAACGAGAGAGAAGCTGTGATTGGGAGTAAAGAAAAATGGTTACATATGACATCCGCTGATACATTAGGATTTGATGCGGAAAGCAAATTGCTTAAACTGGTATCATTATTTTATCCTGAGCAAAATCTTGTACCCTCCAGTTTAACAAACATAGAGAAAGTTGAAGGTCTTCCGAAGCTGTCTAAGTATTCAGAAGATTTTCAGCTGGAACCATTTCAATACAGGTATTATCATCTGGAAGGAAACATACTTTTATGTTTCAATGATGAATTTGCACAAGCCAGCAAACTGATTGAGGTTTCGGTTTCAAAAGACTTTTCGTTGTTCTTTAGCGATAATCTTTATTGCGGATGGGGATTGTATCATCCTGAAAATTTTATTGATACTGATCCGGAATCTTTGCGGGATGCATTTGATCTTATAACTGATGAAAACTTTGATAAGATTATCAATGAAGATAAAGATGTATTGCAACAGATAGCAGCCCTTCACAATAGAATAAATACTTCGTCAGCTTTAGCACAATGGTTGTTTGATCTTGCGGATAGATATTATAACAAGGAAGAAATGAATCGTTTATTTAAAAAGCCATCAGGTCTTTTGGGTTCTTAAGCCTGACTAAGTTGTCAAATATTTGTTGGAGATTGTTTATACGGGATAGAGGCCAATTTAAAATTTTATTCTTTTTTATCTGGTATGTGTTTTTTTTTAATGCCCCTTTTGGGCCAATCAAATAGGCAGCATAGAACCCTGTATATAACGGTCGAAACTTAAGAACGAGTCTGAAGTTTTAAGGATTTAGAAGGATTGCGTAATGAAATAATCAAACAGTTTCCAGGTTTGCTCAAAAGATGTGGGAAATGGCAATACTATCTATTCTGGTTCCATTATTGTTGAATATGTAGATGCACTGGAGACGGGTGTAGATTTTGGAACCACTCTTATTGACCGTCCAGAATCGCCATCAGGAGGGCTGACAACTTTTGTATTTACAAAAGTTAATATGAACAATTTAAATGCATATGATTCCAGGAGTGTCGTGCCCCCTAATACCCCTCGTGAAACAGCATCTTTGACACGAGATATACTTCATGAATTAGTTCATACTGCAGGACCTAATCATACAGATGACGTAAACCAGGCAAAAGATATTCAAATAATCGCAAAACCTATCATGGCCCGCGACGGATCCCTGATAAGAGTAGACAGAAACATTACTCCTGGAGCCAGTTTGGATTTAATAATACATAGCATAATGAGCTATCCTGGTATTAAGCTTGAAGGGAAAACAATAAACGAATATGTACTGAATAAATTTGATCGAAGTAAGGTAAGTCCAGGACAGGTACTTCAAATTATTAATCAAATAGATATCGATGAGCAAAAAACGAAATAGGAGAGTACTTTTAATCTTTGCCTTACTTTTTTATTTTTTCAAGTCATCAGGGCAGCAACATAGTTGTTGCGATAGAGAAATCAAACCTTTTATTGAAGCTTTTAGGGAAGCAGAATCAGGGGAGATGGACTATACAGATACTTTAAATAAAAGTATACGCCTGATTTTTGAAAAGGAATTCAATGATAGTATTATGGTGATGTTAGATGATAGTATTGTTTACAATTCTATGCTTATAACAAATAAACCTTATGCTCCCAGGGTTAAGCTTATTGATGTGGATTATTCCATGAAAAAGGATACACCACATTTAGTTATTAAAAGAGCAGATGGGAAATGCATGTGGTTCTATCTGATACCAGGTCATCGTGTTGCCTATATTAACTATTTTAAAGATCCAGGGGTGTGGATGGTAGAGCTGTCAAATATACATAGGCAGTATATTTAGGGAATAATAAAGTTAGGAACTATGTACATTTCTATTAATCACGTAACGTGATAGCCGATTCAAAGAAATGGCCCAATAGCAATTAGTTCAAAATTATTATGTAGCGTGATTAAAATTGCCTTTTAAAGAACATGAAAGGGTGTCTGACAGTCTATTTAAACATCATCTTTTACCTAAATACAGATTGCTTGTCTGTAGGCTCCCTGAAGTTGTTACCGTCAAAATCATTCAGGTCATGACCGGCAGTTTCGATCTCAAATTTCCCAAATACTAAAACGGCCTCCAGATTATTCATGAGGGCACTGAAAAAGGCTCCATGAAAATTGAGATAAAAAAAAGAGCAGAAACTAAACTTCTGCTGCTCCTTTTTTGGGTATCTTATAATGGAACCAGCAATACTTTTAGATGTTAGCTCAATAACAAGAAATCCAGCTTAGCGCTTATTCAGGGCTATATGATTTGATTGTACCCAAAGATAATCTTCTCCGTAAAATTAGTGAACTGATAGATTTCACATTTATTTATGATGAGCCGAAGGGAAATACTGCCCGAACAATGGACGTATGGCTAAAAGCCCAATTCCTGACCTTTTACTGCTAAAGTAATTTGATTGTCAATTACCATTAGCTGGCAAATTCCATCTCATACCTTAAAAGGAATTCAAACTTACATCCTCCTAAACGCAAAAAAGCCTCCAGATTTTTAATCTGAAGGCCTAAATCTTTTGCTAAACCACTCGGTCTATTTAGCGGGCTATGAGGGACAACTTTCGAACCGGTATATGGAGGATTTATCTAACATTAATTCATTCATCAGTAAAATTCACTGCAAAGCTTATTATTAGTAAGCTTTGTTATTAAAAATTAAATAAACCAAGTCGAATACCCTTCTCTGAGCTGTAACAATCGCTGTATATCATTCCGAAGAAAATAAACACCAGGCCAGATTTTGTATGCCTTTAAATACCCAAACTTCTTCATGTACCGATAAATGTAACATACAATAGTCACTTTTATAATGACTATGAATTTACTAAAACGTTAATGGTTCATTTGTAATGAACAAGTTTTAATACTTTACAGTCACTTTTTTGAATTTCGATATAGGCTGTTCCTCCTTTAGTGTAACCGTTTAATGTACCCTTGACAACTCAGACGCTAGAATCCCGCAAAGTTACTACGAATGGTTTTTCCTTATAAATCAGTTTCGTCTTTTTGCTTAAGCAACTCGCTTTGATGAGTTAAATGCTGTTGCTGCTTTATTATTATGCTATCCTGATCCACCAGGATCATATGCATGGTCTCACGTTCCTGTTGCATCAACGACAGCTGCTCCTGTAGTAACAGTATTAGCTGATCCTTTTCATCGTTATGATGATCTGGATTATTCATTGATTTGTATGTACGGTGAGATTTTTTCATGCAGATATTTCTATGATGCTTGATCAGGAGCTATACTGTCGGTATTTATGAAAAGACAGCCCTTTGATAATTGCCAATAGTTCATTAGCTTTTATTGGCAATGGTCCGCTGTCACCATGCGGTGAATCAGGAAGTGTAAACTTTCCGCGATCAAGTTTCCTATAAAACATGGTAAATCCATTATCTTCATGCAGTAAGATCTTTATATGAGTTTTATCCTTATTCAGGAATATGAAAACATCAGTATCAGTGATACTCAGTTTCATGATATTTATAACGATCCCGCACAGCCCAATAAAGCTTTTCCGCATGTCCGTAGGATGGGTGTATAGAAAATATCGGTAGCGATCTGTAAATAAAGCTATATTGCTCATGCCAGTAAAGATTTAAGGTATTCCGCACTTACCGGGTGATAAATATTGATTCCCCGAACCTGTGCAAAAAGCTTTTCGGTAATTGGCTCACATGAAGCAACGGCTGGAATAATTTCTATAAAACCTGCATTATCGATATTAGGTTTGATCCCATATTTTTTGCGCCAGTTGTAAAATGTAACTTCACTAATACCATATCTCTGGCAAAAGTCTTTTATGCTATGATCCTGGCGCTCAAAATTCTCTATAAGAGGCCGAATTTGTGCGGGTGTTAATCTGGATTTGATTGTCTTTTTCGCTTTGGAACTCATAATACTTTTTTGAGATCCAAATTATCACAACGGAATTTTATGACCAGCGAGGGGCTGCTTGGAGGCTTACACTGATACCCGCTGTCTTAAATATATTATCTTCTTTGGGTAACGCCCGTGCATAGAAAAATCCACGTTTCTCAGCAACTGCACTTACCGCCATATACACATCCAACTGATAGATTGCGTCAAGAATAGCGGCTATCTCCTTGCTAAAGACATGCAATAAAAGATAATGATACCTGCCCAGCTGAAAAGCCGATAACTCCCTGTCTCCCTCATGGAGCAACGCTTGTATCCGTGAATCTGCAAGCAGATCCCTCACTGCTTGAAAAGGTTCAATCTGCTGCAGAAACTCCTTCAGGGTCAGTAGCATCACCGCCGATGCCAGTATCCCCTCATGAATCTGGTCATATCGCTCATCATGCAATACCAATAAATGAATGATTGCAATATCACACATTAGTGTTATCTCTTATCTAAGAGTGGCTAATTACCTTTACGAATCTATTTTTGTATTAAACCTATACGTATACCATTTTATAAATCGTTTATTCGTAGCAGCGAACCAATATTTTTGTAGCCCTTTGTATCCACCAAATACTTTTGGCACCCTATACATGCTTATGACCACGCTCATGAGGCAATTCGATCTGCCTATTTAATAACCGTTTAAAAAGATAGTTAAACCTAACAAGAATAATGATGAAAGAGATGCATGTCTTTGTTCGTACCATCGTGTTTTTTATGACATTGACGTTGACTGCTACGAATGTATCTGGTCAGCATGAAACTACTGGTCAGCCTCCCACAATTATGCCACCTTCACCAAATGCCTTTGCCATAACGAGATATGGAGGCATACATGTGGGCTTGCAAACTGGTACCCCACAAATAGACATCCCCCTATTTAAAATCTCCGCCAAAAACCTGGATTTGCCAGTATCATTATTTTACACTTCTAATGGTGTAAAGGTAGATGAAATCGCATCCCGTACTGGTATGAGCTGGGTTTTACATGCTGGTGGGGTTATCACACGAATGGTAGTAGATGATCCGGATGAATCAGGTACGCCTGCTACAACACCCAACTTTGCAGTGCAGGATCGTGCCCTGTTGAACTGGCTGGATGCTGCATCTTTAGGAAATGGCGACAGGAATGACTTGTCACCTGATTTCTTCAATTTCAACTTTAATGGATACAGCGGAAAATTTATTATAAAAGGAAATAAAGTGATCCCCATTGAAAAGACCTCGCTGAAGTTTGAAACCATTTTTGGCTCCGGTCTTTCGTTGGGATATGCTTTTAAAATAACAGACCCTGCTGGTATCAGTTATTATTTTGGAGAAGGCAACTCAACCGAGTCTTCGCAAACCTCTTCTTTCGGTACTGATGGCTGTGGCAGAAATTATGGAACCCCAGTCAATACTTCCTGGTATTTAAGCAGGATTGTACATCCCAATGGTGATGCCATTACCTTTAATTATCAGCAGCTTACCTTATATTCTTATGCAACGGGTGTTTCACAAACATTGACTAAACTCACAAACTCAACTCAAATCCCTTGCACCAGTGGTGCACGATGTGAATATATTCCGGATGGTGATTGTAAATCGCTGGCGACCGTAAATGCAGTGTATTTAACGGATATTGTCTCCTCTGATGGTGAAAAGGTAATATTTACATATACTTCCAGAACCGATCTACCAGGTGATGTCTTGTTGGATAAAATGTCACTCTATTATCCAGGAGATGCAGTAAATGCTGTGAAGACCGCACAACTGACCTATGTGTATGCAACAGCGACCGGCTACACAAACAGTTATACGGATGCTATATTAAAATTACGTCCCTTTCTGATAGCTATGACCATCCAGGATAAAAATAAGACAAATATTCAACGTCATAGCTTTCAGTATAATGATATGAATGCGCTGCCACCAAGGTTGTCTTTCTCACAAGACCATTTTGGTTACTTCAATGGCGCCTCCAATATTAATTTATTGCCGACACCTACTGTTGCCAGTCAAAAAACATTGTTCCCTATGGCCTATGCTAACAGAGAACCTGAATTTTCTTATGGCTCTAAGGGAATGCTGACTAAAGTAATCTATCCCACAGGTGGTTATGATACTATAATATATGCTGCTCCTACCAGGTATGTCACTGAGCCGGCACCATCTATCGCTACAGTATTGAGTGCTACTGCGCAGGGAAATTCCTCTGGTGTACCTGTAACAAATATATCTGAGGTAATGACAGCTACAAATCTGGTGGAAGGAAATGCCAGATTAGGTGTTGAATTTATATATGGTGGAAATCCAGATGAGCTGGACTTTCATAACCATGCCAATGTATATTTTACCGATATTACCACCAATAAGGTTGTATTCTCCACGGATATGAATAGCGATAATCCCAGCCAGGTCTTAAACGTATCATTGGAACTTAATCACCAGTATTCCGTAAAAGTCGTGGCTTATGGCAATTATACTATCGGTAATATCGTACTGACCTATTATCGGTCCGCAGGAATGGTATCATATAATAAACCGACCGGTGGTATAGTGATAGATAAAGTAAAAACGTACGACCCTACCAGTAATAAATTTAATACAAAAAGATATTATTACGCTGCTTTATCTGATCTGACAAAATCTACAGGCAGAATGACTTTCAACCCAAAATATGACAGCTACAGCAGCGTAAAAGTAAATTGCCCGGGAACGATCTGTCATTATGGCTCTTGTGATTATACTATTTTGACTTCTTATTCTCTATTAAACCTATATGCATTCTCACAGGCGCATATTTGTTTTCAGAAAGTAGTAGAGGCCATTGGTGAAAACTTTGAAGGCGGGGGCGTTGAACATGTATATGAAACAGCAGCTGATCAGCCAGGAGAAATAGTCATGGGGCAAGATATTCTAACCAGTCTTTTTTCAAACAACGGGTATATGAATGGGAAGGAAACACAATCCTTAAGCATAAGTAAAAATAGTGCTACAGGTGTTTTCCTTCCTGTAAAACTCACCACTACTGAATATGTGGAAGACTCCCGGCTAAGTGAGCTGTATTATGGATATACCGTGAGAAAGGTGTATGAAGTAGGTTGTCAAAGTACTATTCCCAGTACTTATGAAATAGGAGCATATGATGTAAAGCGGCATTATATATTTTCAAGGTGGATCTATCCATCCAGCGTGACAACGACTACCTACGATGTAAATGGACAGAACCCCTTTACAACCACTATTTCCTATGGTTATAATAATATACAGCATTTATTGCCAACTACTGTATCCCAGACAAACAGTAAACAGGAAGTGATGAAGATGGTATATCAATATCCGCAGGATGTAAATACTTCTCAGTTAGATGCCACAACTACAGAGGGTATCACCGCATTAATCAACAAGCATATCCAGCCAGCGATCATCACAGAGCAATACAGAGGGTCTATATTAACGAACCGACTTGTGCAGAATTATAAAGTATGGGATAATGGATTGGTGGCGATGCAAAATATCCAGACGCAGGAAGGAACTTTTCCACTGGAAACCCGCGTTGAATTTAAGAAATATGGTACTACCGGTAATATTTTAGAACAGTCAAAAGTGAATGCAGCCTCTCAGGTTACCCTATGGGGATATAATAACAGATACCCCGTAGCGATTGTAACAGGTAGTGATTATGCTACTGTAGCCGCACTGGTAAATCTGACGGTATTGCAAGCCCCCGCTAGTGAAGCTGTACTGAAAGCAGAACTGTCAAAGCTCCGCAATGGCTTAAAAGGAAAGGCACAGGTTATCACCGCCACTTATATTCCTTCGATAGGTATTACAAGTAAGATAGACGTGGCTGGCATTGAAGAGTTTTATGAATATGATAGTTTCCAGCGTTTGCGGCTTATTCGTGACCGAAACAACAACATTATTAAGCAGTTCTGTTACAATTACGCAGGAATGCCTTTAGGATGCCCTGATGCTGGATTTTAAATCATTAAACCGGAAAAGAAGTTATGAAAATAATTCGAATAAATAATAAACAGCTCGTTTGGTTATTGCCCTTGTTGGCAATAGGCTTAACCCTTCATGCACAAACGCCTGCTACTATCACACGTACCAATGCCACTCCTGTAGCCCTACCCGCTGCATATAGCAATAGCCCTATCATTAACTTCGTGCGTACCTGGGAGCCATCAAAACCGATTACAGACCCCGCTGCTGTAATTACAGGTGCAAGTGTACCCAGGGATGTAAAACAGAGCACTCAGTATTATGATGGTTTGGGCAGGCCGCTTGAAAAGGTGTCAAAAGGAGTCAGCGCAAGTAGCTATGATCTGGTAGAACCTGTTATCTATGATGACCTCGGGAGAGAAGCGCTTACTTATATGCCTTATGTACAACAAGCTGATAATTCAGGCAATTTTAAGCTAGCTCCTTTCTCTACACAGCAATTCTTTTATTCAAATGGTACGCTGATACCTGGCATGACAGGAGAGAATATCTATTATTCCAGAAAGGCATTTGATGGGTCTCCCCTGGATAGGATTGTGAAAGAATATGCTATGGGTAACAGCTGGGCACTCGAAGGTGGCAATCACCCTGTAGAACACCGCTTTGAAACGAATATTGCCACCGATTCTGTAAGGTTATGGACCATGAGTGGGGGAATACCTGTTAGCTCCGCTGACTATCAGCCGGGATCGCTAAAGAAGAACATCACCATTAATGAGGCTGGCAACCAGACAATAGAATTCGAAGATAAGGAAGGCAATGTGGTGCTAAAAAAGGTACAGGTGGCAGCATCAACAGGAACAGGGCATGTAGGCTGGTTATGTACCTACAATGTTTTTGACAATTATAACAACTTAGCCTTTGTAATTCCACCCGCAGCCATAGACCAAACAATCCTGCTAAGAAAGGCCCTCTCTACAATTGCAGATGAGTTGTGTTTTCAATATGCATATGATGGTCATAAACTCATGATCAGTAAAAAAGTACCGGGTGCCGCTGCTATTCGTATGATCTACGACAACAGGGACAGAATAGCCTTTACACAGGATGGGGTACAAAGAGCAAAGTCCCCGGCTGAATTTACAGCCACCTTTTATGATAACCTGGATCGTCCGATCATGACGGCTATCTATAAGAAAACTTTGAGCGCAGATAATTTACAAGCCTCGCTGAAAGCATCTACTAGTAATCAAAATATATCTTATGATTTCCCGGCAGAAACAGACCTGGTATTATATAATTATGAAAATCAGGCCAGCTCAGTAGCAACAAATTCTATTACCTTATTGCCAGGTTTTGAAGCATCGGGAGAATATACAGCATATATAGACGCTAATGGCAAGAGTGGAAATACTACCATCCCTGCGACTAATAGCTTGCCGGGTATCGGGTCGGAAGATCTTACTCCACTTACATATACCTTCTACGATGATTATAATTATACAGGTAAATTCAATTATGTTAGTAGCGAAACCTCCAACTTATTTAAAGGAAATAATCTGTATGATGATCCTGTTTCATCAGCCGGAAGTAGCCTGACTACAGGACGTATTACCGGTAGCCGGATAAGGGTATTAGGTACTGACAAATGGCTTACCATCACTAATTATTATGATGATAAAGGACGTGTGATACAAACCATTGCTGATAATATAACTGGAGGGAAAGATATTGTGACTACACAATATAACTTCAGTGGAAAAATCCTAAGCCGGTATTTGAATCATACCAATCCCAAAAGCACGGCCACTCCGCGTACAACCATCCTGAGTATGTATGAATATGATCATGCAAACAGGTTATTGAATGTGAAAAAGAGGTTGAATGGAGATGCTTCAAAAGATAAAACTATTGCCACATATGCATATAACGAGCTGGGACAACTAATACAGAAGAAACTTGGTTTAACAGGCACTACACCACTGGATATATTAAATTATTCCTATAATGTGCGTGGCTGGATTGCTGGTATAAACAAAGATTATGTAAACGAGGCCAGTGGCCAGGCAAATTGGTTTGGGCAAGAGCTGGATTACGATTATGGTTTTACAAAAGCTGAATATGCTGGCAATATTGCAGGTACAAAATGGAAGAGTAGAAGCAATGGTATTGCAAGAGCCTACGGTTATACTTATGATAAGTCCGACAGGCTTTTAGGCGCTGAGTTCAGTCAACAAAATACGACAGGGGCTGCATGGACGAAAAACACCATGGACTTCTCTGTTTCAAATGTTACCTATGATGCCAATGGAAATATCATCACCATGAATCAGCAGGGAGTAGCAGGAACGACACCTGGCATAATGGACCAGTTGACATACAGATATAAGTCTGAAAGCAATAAACTGCTGGCAGTAACAGATCCTATTGTCAATGCTTCTGCTAAACTTGGCGATTTTCAGGATTTGAATAAATCAGGAGATGATTATAGTTATGATGTGAATGGCAATATGCTGATGGATAAAAACAAGGGTGTTACCAATATCACATATAATTATCTAAATCTCCCTGCCGTTGTCACAATGGGTACCAAAGGTACAATTACCTATCTTTATGATGCAGGTGGTATAAAACTGAAAAAGACGGTTGTAGATAATACGGGTAGTGCGCCTAAGACAACAGTAACTGATTATATCGGTGGGTTTGTATATCAGCAGGATTTGCAGGAATTTGTTAGTCATGATGAAGGACGTATCAGGCCGGTGTATGTTACAGGACAACCTCCAACTTATTACTATGATTACTTTGAAAAAGATTATTTAGGGAATGTGCGAATGGTATTAACAGAGCAAAATGATTTTAGCATGTATGCTGCTACAATGGAGACGGCAGCTGCAGAGAAGGAAGTTGCTTTGTTTAGTAATGTAGAAGAAACCAGGACTGAGAAGCCTGTTGGTTATCCGGCAGATAACACGACGGAAACGAATAACTTTGTAGCAAAATTGAATTCGAAACCAGGAGGTAAGATCATTGGGCCTTCACTCGTATTGCGTGTAATGGCAGGAGATACGATCCGGATAAAAACGCGTGCTTTTTATAAATCGGATGGACCATCGGATAAGGGGAGAGATGCTGTAGCGGATGAAGTCTTAGCCGGATTGATTAATGCCTTTGGGGGAAGTATAGATAATAGCCGACATGGTGCTGGTGGATCAATAAATGGTAGCCGCTTTAACAACAACTACTATAATACTTTTGAACGTCAGAAAGAAAAAGATCAGGCAGCACGTACACCGGATCGCCCTAAAGCATACCTTAATTTTGCGCTCTTTGATGATGGTTTTTCGCTGGTAGATAATAATACTGGTGTGAGGCAGGTAAAAAAAGCTCCCGATGAGCTCCAGGATCTGGAAGTAGCCCCTATGGTAATGTCTACGACTGGTTTCCTATATGTTTATGAGAGTAATGAAACACAGCAGGATGTTTATTTTGATAACCTGTCAGTAAATGTTTCCAGTGGCCCATTATTGGAAGAGACACATTATTATCCTTTTGGTTTGACAATGGAAGCGATCAGTGCCAATGCATTAAAAGGAACTGATTACGCCACAAACCGAATGAAATTTAACGGCAAAGAGTTACAGCGTAATGAGCTTAGTGATGGTAGCGGACAGGAATTATATGATTTTGGAGCAAGAATGTATGATGCACAAATTGGCAGATGGCAAGTGATAGACCCTCGTGCAACTGACTATAACAATGTCAGCCCTTATATTTATGCATTGAATAACCCGATAAAATATATAGATCCGGATGGGCGTAGTGTGTCGGGCCCAGGTCTTCCTATGACAATTGTGAGTGCGACCCTGCGGGAGCATGAAAGGCTGGAAGTAAATAGTACCACTATTACGAAGAGTGCGCCCGTAACTACCAGGTCCGGCAATACAACCGTCACCACACAAACAGTGACGACTGTATCTACTTCAAATGTCGTATCCCCTGATCCAAATATGTCCACGCAAAAGGGTAATGTTGTAACCACCGTACAAACGGTGACCACGACGAAAACAGATGGTAAAGACGCAGTAAAAACGGTTACACCTGTTTCAAGGACTGAAACTTCACAAGCCAATTCAAGAGAGGATTTAAGCCTGCTGAATAAATATACTACGGAAATGGAGAAGTTCAGGGATGACAATGGTATGCAGTATAATCAGTATGTTTTGGGAGATGCTCGTACAGATATGGTGTTTATCTTAGGTGTTTCTGCGCTTCCATGGGGTTTTGCAGGAACCGCTGAAAGTTTTTCAAGCCTTAAACTGGATAAGGTAATGACTGCATTAGGACCATTAAGTGTAGGAAGTGTAGATGGCGCCATCACCTTTACATCAAGTAAACTGGTGCCGAATACCGTACCTGTGATATTAAAGGTAGATGATGGTTTTGTAGATCCGATACCCCATGATGAGCCATCTCCAACCGTAAGAAAGATGCAGCAAATGCTATATAATGTTGTATTTTATATACCAAACCTCTTTTTGCATTAATTTTAACAGATGAAGAAGCGTGTCATTCAGATAGTTTTATTTATTCTTTTGCTGGTACTTGTTTTATCTTCCCAGAAGCTCTGGTATAGATTTTTTGCTGCATCGGGTCAGTATGATGCACGATATAACGCAGAAAGAGAGAAACGGGGTATACTCCCACTACAGGAAGACTGGATTACGAATGATAAGGTAAGAGATACAAAAGCATGGTTCCCACAAGCAAAGGATACAAGTACCGATGTATTTAGGGGGATGAAGTTGGTCGTAGTTGAAAATGGGAAGATAAAGGTAGAAGAGGATGATATATTGAAACGCAGGGAAGGAGGAAATGACGGGCTTCAGATTTTTAGTTTCTATGATGAGAGTAATACAAAGGTTTATGTATATAATGATTATACGGGGACGATAAGAGATACTATTTCGCCTTGGCAAGCGGATAGTCTGCTTCGAGACTGGAAATTTAAATAATGAAAGCAGTCCCTTATGCGGAAGTATAAGGGGCTGTTTATTGAAAATCAAGCCCCAGGTAATTAAATGCAATTATTATTAATTCACTCTATAAATTATAGAATCGGGAAATCTGAGATCTGAGAGAGTCGGATGGTATAGAAACTAATACACGATTACAGCAATTTGCTATTAAGGCCGATAACATCGTTTCGGTTTTTCCTGTTCCTGTAGGCATTACTATTATTGCTTTGTCATCTGGATTCTGAAAATGAGCAAGGAGAGAATATAATGCTCCTATTTGTGGTGACCTCAACCCTCTGGTATGAGATTCTTCATCTTCTTTGACAAACTTAAAATTGTCGATCCATGTTGAACGTACTATATCCGGTGTTAAAGCTTGAAATGATGGATGTTTGAGCCATTGCTTGAATATAATTCTTTCTGAAGATAAATCTACCCGTCGGGGCTTTTTCGAGGTCAATAGCACATATTCATAATTTTCAATACGTTTGTCATTTTTATCATTTGTTAGAAGATACCTAATCCCCTCTTCTTCAATTAAAAACGGATCAGAACTTATAACATTAAAATTTTGGATTGGATTCTCATTACCAAAACATTGCCAAATTCGATCTCGACTCTTAAAAGATATTCAACCACAAAACCCCCAAAAAGCAAAAAAGCCTCCAGATTCTTAATCTGAAGGCTTTCAATTTTTTGCTAAATCGGTCGATTTATTTAGCGGAGAAAGAGGGATTCGAACGTTCTGCGTTTTTGAGCCACTGTGGAGGGTTTTAAAAGTCCGATTTCCCAAGTGCCACGATTTACGCTTTTCAAATTCGTAATTCCTAATTTTTGCCTCCGATCTGTCAAGAAATTTATCTGGCGGAGAGAGGGATTTGAACCTTTGGAAAATAACCCTGATAATCAGCAGGTTACTCCGGGCTCATCTGAAGTGCCACGATTTACACTTTCTCTCCAAATGTCTTTATTAGCCTGCTTAAATGCCAGCACCAAGTGTCTTGTAAACGTTTTCAATGAACAATAAGTCGATAATTAGGCAAATATAATAATTTCAAATTGAAAGTACTTTTTTTTCGAAAATTTGCATATTTACTGTAAATAGACATGAAGTAAGTAAATTTAATGATTGATTTGATCATATCAAAATAAGTCACCGTATTGAGCCCTAGCTTGTGCATCAGCACCTGAAACGAGAAAAAACATTTTGAAGAACGATCCTGGTAATACCGCTACCTGATTCAGGTAACTTCTTCCATTACGTTGCAGGCCGATAGTTTATATTTAAGAGATCACAGTGTATTTTACAACACTGTACGCAGGCTGGAACTGAAACGCGAACAAGACCGACAGGCTGAAACGGATTAGCAGATAATTATATTACTAAACAAATAGAAGTTTATCCTGCAAAGGTCATTTATCTGGATGAGAACAATCCAGAAGAAGGGGAACATATGCTAGGTGATCAGCCACTTGATCAGCTTGATTTTGATTCTTCTGATAGAATTACAGCTGAAGAATTTTATCGATCATGGAATAATAGGAAATAGAATGGCAGTTTTGTTTATTAAAGGAGATCTGTTTAATTATCCTGGCCTTACCGCCTATGCTCACGGATGCAATTGTGCTGGTGCAATGGGGAAAGGTATAGCGTTGGATTTTAAGATCAGGTACCCAAAGATGTATGAAGAGTATTATAGTTCGTTGCAAAAATGGAACATTCAAATTAGGGAGTGTTTTTGTTTATAGTTCCCCTCCATTTACTGTATTCAATTTAGGAACTCAAAAAAACTGGAGAATAAAAGCGGAGTTGCCTGCAATAATGGAAAGCTTGTCTTTAATGCTAAAGCTTGCAGATGATAATGGTATAGCGCAGATTGGCCTGCCAAGAATTGGTGCTGGCTTAGGAGGCTTGGTTTGGGAGGACGTAAAGGAGGTAATTGTTCATACAGCTAAAGATTCTATAGTTAATCTTATCGTCTTCGAAGAATTTTTAAAATCTTGATCTTTATTAGGATATTGAATTTTAATTAATCAAGCCACAGAATTTAACCAGTGGCTTTCTTATTTTAATACGTTTTTAATCTTTCTATCGCGCTTCCGTCCAGGGATAGATGATTTGGAGAACGACAGAACAAAGGCTGGGCGATTTCTAAAGGTAAAAATTAAAAAAAAGGAGCAAAACCATTAGAATGATGAAAACTTTTAATGAAGAATTAAATGGTGCAGTTTTTACAACTAAATTTGTAATTACAAATGGAGAGCCTAAATGTCTATCAACTCAGCTGAGGATTTAGGGGTTCGAAAATTTCAAAATTTAAGAAATTAATAGATCTTTTCATATTAAAGCGATCTAAATAGGTCGAGCAAGCTAAATTGCCTCACATTTGTATTAATTCCATAGTCTAAAAATCGTAGACAAAAAGAGTCAAGAATAGAAAAGATCGATGTTCTACAATATACTTCCCACTAGCGAACTAGGTAATCACGAGTCGATATTTAAATATTTTGTAAATAAATTAAATATCTAAATAATTGATTTTAAGCAAATTTATCAACCTAGCAAACAATAATAACTGCGATGCGTTAACTATAGAATCAATTAATTTTGTTAATTATTAAAATTTGTACAAAAGTTGTACAAACTTTGATCTTATTAGAATTAACTTTGCCGGACAATTTAGCGACTGCTTTCACATATCGCTAATATAGTTAAGGCAATTTGCAAAATTACTAACCGCTAAACAAATTACCATGGCAGAATCTAAGAAACAAGTCGTTACCCCGAATGCGACCGCTGCAGCTTATGCCAAAAAAGCGGCCGAAAATGTCATCGCTAGAACAGGTCAAAGCACCGAAGCTATCGTTCGTTCTAGTTTCTTCACAAAAAGCGACATTAAAAGCGGAGCCTGGAAAGAACAATCATCTTCTTCAAGACCTCGTTAAGAGCAAATCACTAAAAGGTCGTGCTTAAAGCGCGACCTTTTTTATTTCCCCTACTTTATCCACGTACTTTTATCTTTAAATATCAACCAATTGACTGAACAGACAACTGATCCACGCCCCTTTTTATATACTGATAAGGACAAATCCCGCAATTATTTAGAAAATTTAAGCAAGGCCTGTGATTATCGGTCCCCATACAGGAGAGATATTGATAGATTAATCCACGCCACATGTTTTAGAAGATTACAGGGAAAAACTCAGTTATATCCCGGTTTTGAATCTGATTTTTTTCGTAATAGACTTACGCACTCAATTGAGGTAGCATCAATAGCTAGGGCAATTGCTACTAAGCTTAATGATCAAGATAAGTTTTTGGAAGGACGGCCTATCGATTTGGATATTGTAGAATTTGCTGGATTAGCGCATGATCTTGGACACCCTCCGTTTGGTCATCAAGGCGAATATGAACTAGATTCTTTAATGAGAGAGCACGGTGGCTATGAAGGTAACGCACAGACACTAAGACTGCTTTCAAAAATAGAAAAGAAAGGCTTCTCTGATGGTGATAGTTACAATGGAATAGAAGGACAAGACGAGAGACATGGATTGAACATAACTTATCGAGGGCTGGCTAGTATACTTAAATATGACCTTCTTACACCGGAACAAAGACCTAGAACAGAGTTTTGGGAATCTGGCGAGCAAAAGGGTAAAAAGATAAAACCGGTGAAAGGATACTATTGGTTTGACGAGGATTTGGTGCAAAAAATTAAGACCGCAACTGGGGGTAATGAACCAGGAAAGAGATATAAATCATTGGAATGCCAGATTATGGATGTTGCAGATGACATTTCATATTCGACATACGATTTGGAAGATGGCTTGAAGGCCGGATTTTATACACTACAAGATGTTGTATTTCCTAAGAAGAAAATTTTGCAAGCGATCTCTGATGAAATAGAGTTAGAACTTCCAGATGGTAAAATATTTAAGCCATCACCAGAGAAGGTAGGAGAAATTCTTCAAAACATGTTTACTGAGTTTCTTTTTCAAAACTTTCAAGAAACACAGATACGAAGTATTGATGATGCATTCAAATATCTAAACAGCCAGTATTCTATCATTAGTGACTACTCACATAACGGATATCAACGAAACTTTTTGACTTCAACGTTGGTCAATAGATTTATTGAGGGAGTAAAATTGATTCCGGAAGAAAAATTTCCGACACAGAGTAAAGTCATTCTGACTGATAACATACTTGGAGAAGTTGAAGTCTTGAAAAAATTTACATACATATCTCAAGTATTGTCTTCCCGGTTGAAAATAGCAGAGTTTAGAGGCAGAGAAATTGTCAAGGAAATCTTTGAGACCTTGGATAAACCCGGAGGTTGTGAACTGTTACCAGACGATTTTAGAAATATGTACGAATCTCCAAGTGCAGACAAGAAAAGAATCATTTGCGACTTTGTTGCAGGGATGACCGATAGATATGCAATTGAGTTTTATGCACGTCTTAAATCTGAAAATGCAGAAACAATATTCAAGCCTTTGTAAAAGCGCGAATTGTCTTTCAAGATCCTTGCAATTCCAATATCCTGAACACAGATAATGCTTATAAATGATCGTCAAACTGATATTTCCATAATCATTATAGTAAGTTCTCTTCTCCTCTTTTCGATTTCGTTAAGCTCCTATGTTCAAATCGCTGTGCCACAAGATAAGAATAAGACATAAGGCTTATCACTCTTTGTAAGGGTCTGCACAAAGGTAAATAGGAATTTTTCGGAATCCTTCTTGAATAGGAGCCAGTACTGAAAGATCTCAATTTTTAATCTGCCAAATATGGTGTGGGGTTCTGCTGGTCTAGATAATTATTTTTATTTTCTCTTTGATAATTTGGGTAGAAAAAAGCAAAAGAAGTGCGACAATTTCTGCTTATCAATTGACTATTAATAATGGTAATAGATAGACTTTAAACCCGTGAACAATTAACAAAAAAACAACAAATACATCTCTAAATCAAACAATTAAAAACCTTTTACGTCCGCAGTAGATATACATTTCCGAACCAAAATACATTGATATAAAATAATTTGATGCTGATGCAGTTATCTATGGGCTAAAAATTGCTTTTTTATGAACTCCTATTGTGAACTATTTCAAATTATAATTTAAAGTTGGTAGGAATTTTTCAACTCCAATCATTTGGGATATGAGAAGTTTAGCCATAGAGTTTAGGTATAAACCAAAGACCTAAGATAGTGAGAAAAAGAAGGAATAAGCTCACGAAATAGGAGTACGATTTAGTTGCTATTTCAAGAAAATTTTCCATCAAAAAAGGTTTAAATAGTACTTAATTAAATAAATATTAACCATGAATGTATTTTATCGTGACAACTATTATGGAAGTATATTAGATCCATTACATGGAGATATAAAATTGTCTGAAGTAGAAAAGTGGTGCATTGCACATCCCATATTTTCTAGGTTGCGTAAAGTTAAACAAAACACGTTTTTGTATTATATTTTCCCATCTGCCAACCATACACGATTTGAACATTCAATAGGTGTAATGCATTTGGCTGGGAAAATATTCGATTCGTGTAAAGAAAATTATGCTACAGGTCAAAAAAAGAAGGAAAAATATGTATTGAATAGCGAATCTAGTTTTTTTGATCTTAATCAACTTCAAGAAAAGGAAGAGATTTTTTATCAAGAGATGAGATTAGCAGCCCTATTACATGATTTGGGACATGGCCCTCTTTCTCATTTGTTTGATGAATTCTCAATTTCAAAAGATAAATTTCTTACGATAGTAACGAATGATGTTATTCTTCAAAAGTATTATTCTGGATTCAACGAACTTATTGAAAATAATGAAGATAAAGTAGAGCATGAAATTATTTCCTGTGCGTTTATTTTTATCCTTTTGGATCAATTGAAGAAAGAGAATACTTGTGATCCTAATAAATTTTCACCTTCTGCTAGTAGAATAATCAGTGAAATAGATCCTGAACACGTAGTTAAATTTATCGAACCTGATTTTCCAAATCTGCCAGACCTTCTAGATAGTAAAGGAAACAACTACACTCTATTTTTCTCTAGAATAATTACTGCATTTCCAATTGACGCAGATCGAATGGACTATTTATGGAGAGATAGTTATTTCTCTGGAGTTACATATGGTTTCTATGACATAAACAGAATTTTCTCTTCTTTCCTAGCTACGAAAACAGATGGGCCTGTTCAACTAACCTATAAAGAAAGTGGACTTGATTCAATGTTAAGATTTATACAATCCAGGTCTCATCTTTATAATCAGGTATATTTTCATAAAACGAATAGAGCAGCGAATACTATGCTTTCTTTCCTCACTTCGACTAAGAGAAATGCTAAGATAAAGTTGTTGGATGAGTTTACTACTATTAAAGAACTCATGGATTTTTATATTTCAAATGGAGACGATATTTTTTTGTCTCAGACTGTTGTGATCGGTAAATAAGGATGTCCTAAAAATGGCAATTAGTATTGTACAACTATGGTAAATAAGGATGCTCAGTTTCGGTAAATAGCACTGTACATCTTCGGTAAATAAGAATGTACAGTTTTGGTAAATAAGGATGTACAATTGCGAGTATAGGGGTACATGATCAACTTTTAAATTCCCAGTTTTGCTCTACATCAAAGAGGGTAAAATGGATAAAAAGACAATGAGTAATTGGATCATGTATCATGAAATTCATAGATTGGCAAGGGAGGGGCTAAGTAATTTAGCCATAGCAAAGTACGCAGTATGCGATAGACGCACCATAGCCCGGTATTTAGCAATGAGTGAATCGGAGTACGAAGAGTTCCTGATAAAACAGAATAGCCGCCCGAAAGTTCTGGACAAATACGAAGACTTTGTAAAAGGAAGACTGATAGCAGCTCCTGGAGCCAGTGCTGCGCAAATGTTAGACTGGCTTAAAGAACACTATAAGGATCTGCCACGGTTGAATCCCAAGACAGTTTACAACTATGTAATGGGTATCCGGCAGAAGTACAACATTCCGTTAGAAACCATCGAGAGGGAATACTTTGTAGTAGAGGAGTTACCCTATGGTCAACAGGCACAAGCCGACTTTGGAGAGTATTATCTTCGGAACAGTGAGGCAAAAAAGAAGAAAGTGCATTTCTTCACCATGATGTTATCCCGCTCCCGGATGAAATATGTCTACTTCTCATCCATTCCTTTTACAACAGACACCACTATCAATGCCCATGAAGCTGCATTCCAGTATTTTAATGGGATTACAGCTGAATTGGTTTATGACCAGGATAAACTATTGTTGTCTAATGAGCAAATAGGTGATTTGTTGCTTACTTCAAAATTTAAAGCTTATGTACGTGAACAGGCTCTGGGCCTTCATTTTTGCCGAAAAAGTGATCCGGAAAGTAAGGGCAAAATAGAAAATGTCGTGAAATATGTAAAAGGAAACTTCTTATATGGCAGGGTCTATTATGACATAGAAACCCTTCAGCAGCAGGTCTTAGGGTGGTTGACGCGAACCGGAAATGGGGTAGCACATTCCACCACAAGAAAAGTGCCTTTTGCCGAATGGGACATCGAACAGGGTTATTTAAAGCCATGGATGCCGGTAAAAAACAAGCCAGCTTATATTTTACGGTACTTAAGGAAAGATAATACATTTTCGCTTGAGGGTAATTTTTATTCAGTGCCCCAGGGAACCTACAAGAAGGATGTCGAGGTCAAAATCTATCGCAAAGAAAATGAATTGCATGTCTATAGCCAGCAGGACGAGTTTTTGTGTAAACATAGTATCGCAAATAGTAAAGGCAACAAAATCATCAATAGCGATCATAAAAGAGATAAATCTCAAAAGCTGAATGTTTTGATGGAAGAGGTTGCGGCAATGTTTACCGATAGGTCTCTGGCTATCAAATTTTTTGAAATGATCCGGGAACAAAAAGCCAGATATCTGAGAGATCAGTTATTAGCTATCAGGGAGGCCATTCTGGAGCATGATCAAAAAACCTATGATAAGGTATTGGAGAAATGTGTTAGGGAGAAGTATGCCAGTGCTATTGTCTTCAGAGATCTTTTAAAGATGCATGAGCAGGAGAATAAGGAAGAATATGCCCAGACAGGGAAAATTATTCTTTTAGATCCTAATAGCACCAGAAAGGCGGCTATACAGCCAGACAAAAGGGATCTGGGTGATTATGAAAAGATTTTTAACAGTTAAACCGGTGAGGGTAGAGTGAGCATGCATGCTCACTCTACCCTTATTTATATTTAATAATCAAAAGCATATGAAATCAAAAGAAAAGATTAGCGGGCATTGCAGACAACTTAGGCTGGGCGCAATAGGGTCTCAGGTTGAGTCAATAGCAGATAACGCTTCTGCTGAAGGAATTAGTTATCTGGAATTTGCTGAAAAGCTATTGGACATTGAGATCCAACACAGAAATCTAAAAGATATGGAACGTAAAACAAAAGAGGCCCGTCTGCCTATCACCCATAATCTTCAGGAATATGATTGCTCACTGGTAGAAGGAATGCCTGCTTCCCGACTTGAACAACTGAAAGAATTGACCTGGCTGGATCAGAAATTTAATCTAATTGTCCTCGGTCCAAACGGCATCGGGAAATCATTCCTGTCTGCGGGGCTATGCCATCATGCCCTCAAAAATGGCTATAGGGCCTATTTTAGAGCTATGGATGAAATTATGACCATGCTCAGAACAAGAGACATCTCTAAACCCGCCATGGCTGACTATAAACGCCTGCAAAAGGCCCACCTGGTCGTTATCGACGATATCATGATGATCGATATTGCCAGGAATGAAGCGAATGCATTCTTTCATTTTATCAATATGCTCCATGAGAAAACATCCTTCATCATCACTACTAATAAATCGCCAAAAGAGTGGGCTGAAACGATTGGAGATGAAGTTATTACGACAGCTATCCTTGATAGAATTTTATATAGATGTGAAATATTGAAATTGAACGGGGAGAGCTTTAGGTTGAAAAACAGAAAGACAATCTTCTCATCAATCGATTAAATCAGTTAGTTTTGCCTTCCAAAATGTACCCCTATCTGGCAATTTTTATTGTACATCCTTAATTGCCAAAAACTGTACACTGTCCAATACCGACTACAACTGTTTCTAAATTTCTCGTAGAAACTGAATTAGAAAGTGAAGTCCACAAGGATTTGCTCAATCGAAAGTTATTTAAAAGAGTTTTTCAAGTAAAAGTAGTTTTAACAGAGGATGAAAAAACGAATGTTGTTAATATAAAAAGGATAAAAGAGTTAATTGATGATAAACTAAAAGAACTTAGAACCAAAAGTATTTTTGCGGTCAGTGATATGTTCAAAAATGAAGTATTTAAAGATGCGAAGGAAAAAACAGTTTTAATCGGTCTAAAGGCTGAAAAAAAATATAAATTCTCTGATGATTGGGTAGCAGTAGGAAAGGAGTTTAAACTTGCTAATGTGACTGTTTTAATGTTACGAATTTATCTCAAGAGAACTTTTTCAAGTTCTCTTGAATTTGAAGATATGAAAGATAAAATTCTTTTAACTATTAAGGATGAAATTACCAACTTACAAAAATTTTCTTCATGAGATCAGGGAATAACTTATAACAACTACCTCCATAAACAAAATATATGAAACTTTCGATGTGTATTAGGCACTTGTTTTTAATGGTATTTGTTGCCTATTCGAAATTTCCTATTAAAGCCCGGCAAGTTGCCGGGCTTCCTACTTTGAATAAATAAATCGACCATAAATTATCCTGCCATTCTGATCCGCCACAATTTCAACTTCCCATCTTTCCCTTTTCTAAAAGCAAAGATTAAACCATACTCCGACTCCAGTTCCCCATCTGAATCAAAGCTGCGTTTTGTAAAGAATACCTCATCTCTATGCCTTTCTACATCACTTGATGCAAAATACTGGTCAAAATACTTACGCTTCACCAAATCCTTAATTCTATTAGCCAACAGATTCCTGTCTTTTATCACTTCTTCTCCTTTCACAGAAAGCCCACTGAAGGTAAAAGGCAGATCACAATTCAGGAGCACAGAATCTATTTTCTTTTCTTTCAACTGATTTAATATCAAAGTTTTCTGATCCTGAGATCTGACTGATACAGTTATAAAAAGTATCAGGACAAAAGAGGTTAGTAATTTCATCTTTTTATTTTTAAATGTAATTTTATTTATCCAATCCCATTTGTTCCTCTGCTTTTTTCGTCGCAGGTGTAGCCAACGGCGGACCTAATGGAATTTTAGGTAACCAGATAAAATGATAATATCTCACGTTATCCTTCCTTCGTCTTAGTACAACATTTACGGTATTTCCTGTTCGTGAACCGGGTTTTGCTTGGTTACCTCCAAGCTGTGCAAAAGCACCGTCATCTTTACCAATAACAATTGACACGTGCCCTCCTCCACTATCGTCTTTATCCCAATAATTATTATCTTTCCGAACCATCAGAGAACCATAATATGGCGTTTGTACCCGCTCTAATCCCCATTTTGAGGCTTGTAAAAACCACACTCTGGAAGCAGCACTCTTAGATCTTATTACTTGAGGATTCCCTACTGCTAAACAGTAATTTACAAAAGAGGAACACCAGTAAGTATCTTCATACGTATTTTTCAAACCACATCCGACCAGGTGATACTGAGTGATCTGCGGATTATCGCCCTTGTCCTGTTCTTCATTACCAATTTGACTAATGGCCACTTTTATCCATGCATACCGGGGATCAGATAGAATATTCTTATAAGTCAATGGCGAAGTCGCGAACCTATCAGGATTCATATAACTCAACTGCTCATTGATCTTAAAATACCCCGTAAAATTCGCATGAACATTTCCTTTATAATTACCCGTCAATACAGTTGCCTCCTGGAAATAACTCTGGGCATTATTCATCGCGGCTTCTGCTGAAATATTATCTTCACCCACATTCACATAATTCTGGTCTAAGATACTCTTCTCTGCATCATGCTCGCCACTCTTATTGATCAGTGAAATACTCTTATCGCTATTCTTTCGCGCATACCAGTCAGTATTATGTGCACCCGCAGGGTCGATCCTACTTATTGGATTCTGATCAAACACGGAATATGGACTGGCTGACACATTGATGATAGGATCAGGATTCCAACGCTTCCCTATTCTCGGATCATACTCCCAGAACTCTGCAGTGTAACTATTACCTTTACCATTGATATCATTATTCTTCTCCTGCCCGTTAAATCCATATCTATATCCGGATGTATCCACACTATTACTCCTACCCGGCATCGTCATACCATATGGATAATATTCCTGTGCTGATAAAATATATGGCTCATAATGATCTATCACACTACCATCTGTAGACACCCCTATCTTACGATCAGAAACTGATGCCAGTATATTGTCTAAATGATTGGACAGTTCAAACGCCTTTCTGCCACGGATAAAGTCTATGCTTATACCATTGCCCAAACCAGTCATATTTACCGTTGGTAATGATGCAGGCACCTGTACATCCAGGTCTACATGATGAATACCCAGTCTCGTATCTCCATACAAATGGATCTCCGTCTGGCTCAGGTCACCATTATTCACAGCGCTATCTCTTTTGGAATAAATGCTTAATACATGCCCGGAACCATCCCGTACATACCACGTCTCTTTCTTGTTGACAGTTTTACAAACAATATAACCGGCATTATCATATGTATAGGAAATAACTGCACCGTTGGATTTCTTAATACGGGCAATCTTACCAAATACATTCCATTGAATACTATCAATTCCACTAATTTTATCCGCTATCATATTACCAAGGGAATCATAAGCATAATTGCCTGCAGATTGTGCATCTATATCCTCAGCATAATTGCCGGCGGGAACTGAATCATTTATGAAATCCAGCTTGTTAGTGCCTGTCTTATAATGGTATGTCAGTGAATCCATGCTGAGTTGTGTACCAGCTAAGGAGTGATTACCATTACGAAGATACTTCAAAATATTACTATTGGCATCATAGGTCACCTTTTCTTTAAAATCATCCAATGCCACAGGTGTCCAGCTATTGGTTGTTGTATTTAATCCTTTGGAAACCTGCATACCCGTCATCCGGGAAAGCACGTCATAACTATAATTGGATAATAAGGATGTACCTATGGTAGGGATGGTTTGACTGATCGCTGAAATATTACCATCAAATAAAGGATTCAGACCTGGAGCTGAAGCAAAGATATTTAATCCACTAATGGGTTTATAATCACGATCTCCGTAGTAATGTAATGCAAACCCAAATGCATCTTTTGCCACCATACTACCGCTGCTTCCATCCCCGCCCATATCCATTGCTGCTGTAGCAGTTGTACTGTTCTGGCCTTTCAGCAATCCCTGCAAATTATAGGCATAATCAAGCCCCTGTACCTGCTCTTCGCCCAGGACAACCCTTGCTATACCTCCATGTTTGTAGTATTGATAGAATGCTTCATTTTCCCAATAGATGCTGTCACGGCTGGTTTCGACGTTCGTCAGGCGATCCAGTGCATCGTAGGTATACCTGTGGTAATAAGCATCTGAAGCACCCGGCTGATAGGCTACGGAATTGAGTTTTCCTGAAACGAGATCATACCTGTAGACAACCTTCTTGAAACGGTTTTGTGCCTGCTGCATGCTACCTATTTTATAATCCTGTAGCAAGGTATCCACAAAACCATGTGAATCATAACTATAGAAACTGGCAGTAGTGAACTGCATATTATCCTGTGCGGCTGCATTGTCAAACACGGCTGTCCATGACACCCTGTTCCTCAGGTTCTTTGCCGTAAGGTATAAATCGGACAATGCGGTATAAGCATGATCATAACTGGTAGAGATGATCTGTGTCCTTGAAGATCTTGCAGTCGCCATCCATGCATTCAGTTGAGTGGTGTCACGACAAATGAAGTCTGTCATAGGTGCTGCACTGGTCAACTCTCCTGCTTCTGAAATACGGCCTAATGCATCATAAGTAGTATAGGTGTATTTATTTTCAGCAAGTTGCTTAGCATTTTGTGAGAATGCTAGTCTACCCAGTCTGTCATACCAGAAATAGGTGATGCCCTGATCAGGTATTGACTGCATGACCACCTGATTGAATGTATTATACCTGTATTGAGTTACCATTTTATGATCAGGAACCAATGCGGTGCCTGCTGCTCTTGCTGCCTTTACACTATTCAACCAGCTATCTGTGCGATTCACCACCACACCGGCTGGTGGTACCGTCTTTACAAGATTACCTGCCTGATCGTAGTAGTATAAAGTGTAATTGTATTCACTATTGTTATAGGTTACAGTAAAGCGCTCCTTCACTTCAAGTGCCATGGTCAGGTAATCTTTGCCAAAGCTGCCTAACAGCGAATCACGATACACTGTATATAACTCTGTACCCTTACTGACTGCAAAGAATTCATTGTCACTACAGTTGTCGGTACTATCCAGAGAGATCGTTGGGAACACAGATACGGCATTGCCACATAACAATGGTCCACTGTGAACGGTGTAACAGTTACGACAGTCTACTACTGAGTTGCTTGCAGTAAATGAATTCTCTGTAAAGCTCGCACTGCTCCAGCTTGTGCTGCTCGTCATATCCACATCCACTGCCCAAACTTCAGGATATTCCTCTGCTATTGGAGCATCTGAATAACTGTTGGTGAACACACTATCACTACAGCCTACCTTTCCATTTCCCAAGGTCAGCATCAACATACCTTTGCTTCCCAAACCACCTACTGCCGCAAATCCTCCATCTGGTCGTTCTACTACTGCCCGCATTTCAGTGGAGTCGCCCGCACGGATCAGTTCTGACCACAATAGACTATTGTTCCCATCAACCTTCTCCCAAACTACCGCCTGTGGTTTCGTCTTTATGTTCTGGACACTCACATAACCACCATCAGAAGATGGAACGATCGGCATCCATTGTGTAGAAGTTGCTCCATTTACAGGACTACCAAATTGCTGGGTAAAAGTCAGGTTGCCGTCATGATCTACTCCGGCTACAAGGTCCGCACTTCCTCCTCCTGCTTTCGTACTCGTGAACGACATATTGATCAGATGACCTGTAGGTGTGTTGTATAAATGACCTGAGTAACTACCTCCATCTCCTTCATATGTATCGTAAAATAAATAGCTGGTTAATATACTACCCGTATTACGATCTATCTTCATCAGGAAGGTCCTGAACGCAATTCCCATACCTGATGTACAACCTAACAGGTTCACTGTATCTCCGCTCATCGTGAGACTATACCCTTCTTCTCCTGAGTTCGTACCATAACGATGTGCCCATAAGGTCGTACCACTACTGTTCAGGGCCACTAATTCAGCATCGGCGACCGTGTTACCAATGTTATATTTCAACGCTACTATATACCCACCATCGCTCGTTTGAACAATATCACCGCCTCTCTCGCCGTATTGCGTGTTATAAGATAGGGTCTTTGTCCAGCTTTGTGCACCTGTACTCGTCATCTTGATGAGCAGCACTGATTTATTGCTGGTACCTATTGCTATGTATCCTCCATCACTGGTCGCTCGTACCTTCGTTAAGTAATTCGTATTGCTGGCTCCATAGCGTTTCGCCCATTGAAGTGTACCTGCGGCATCCGTCTTCACTAACACTGCATCCGTGTCGCCCACTGCAGCGACCATCTTACCTGCCATTAAATAACCACCATCGGAGGTAATGATCAGGTCTTCAAAGAAAGTATTTTCTCCGTATGTATGAATCGCACTACCTGGAGCATAGGCCGTACAAACTACGCTGTCCATGGACTTCAATACGGCGCAACTATCTCTGAAAGCAAGGTATTCACGCGCTTCTTTGCTGTAACCAAGACCATTATTCATATAGGAAGCAAATAACTCATTCTTAAGATGCTGTACAGAGTCTTCATCTTCGTAAGATGGCATCATCAAGCTATGCGCACTGGTATAACTGTTGTATAGGATCGTAAAGATCGCACAGTCTGTACAGGATGGCGCTGGTCCACATTGAATCAAGGCAGGGATCACCAATTGTGTGGCTGAGTAGTCACAATCTTCATTCTTATTCGCACACGCTGTCAGCAATGCATCCATCTGGCTGGTTGTTAAACTGGTTCCGCGAGTACGATTCAGGTAAGCTGTAAAACTACCATCGGTAGACTTTTTATAAGTCTCATATTCTTTTTCAAGTAAATGCAGGTTATTACATTCACAATCCGTTGGCTTTGTATAAGTCCTGTTATCGCCATAAGTCCGCTGTTGGTCATATGGCAACGGCGCATCTATCAGATACCCCGTACACATCAACGTATCTGTAATTCCAAGTGATTCATTATAGGACAGGATCGTATTCACAAACGTCTGGCCATAACGGGAAGAGAGACTTAAAGGTCTGCCGGTGCTGGCTCCCATCACATGATCCTCATCTGCTCCATCTTTACAGATTTGTAATAATTGTGGAATAAGATTACTTCTTAAGGCTGCCGTATCTACATAATAGGTACAAGCCATCAGCTGATTCATCCACGCCTCTACATAACTCTGGCAATTCGCTGCATAGCTTTCTGACAAGGAAGACTTAGTAAGGGTCCGGATATCTGCAGTATCACCACCTGCGATATAATTGATCCCGCTATTATTATACGCCGTTTGCTGATCCGTAAAATGAACCACTTTACCAGCATTCGTTAATGTCTGGGCGGTTGGATAACCCGTACAGGTCGCCTTTTGTACAAGGCTATCTATGATGTGATTCTTATAGGCTAAATATAATTGTCTAAATGCACGCCATGCCATATCCAGATCTCCTGTACACATGCTACTAGCATTAAATGCCAACGCCGGCGTGTTGTACTTAGCAATACAAGCATTCGTTGTACATTTTAAGGTCGCCGTAGCTACACTGTACATAGACAATGCATTGTTGCCTGTGCCTTGAGAATAATTAGATAACCCACTGGAAAGCAAAGTTGGCTGCATTGAAGCAAAAGGATCTTTATGTGCAGCTACTATCGTAAATGGAAAACTACTGCTACCCATTGGATTCAAATATCCTGAATCAAGGGCTTCCTCATAAGTATCTACCGCTTCGAATACCCTGTCCCATGCTAAACTACCTGCATACTTCTGATACTCCAAATAACGACAATACTCCGGATGAAACTTCAGCAACGCTGCTGCCCAGGACGGTTTGAACTTATCTGAGAAGGTAGCCGAAGACAGATCCTGCGGCAATACATAAGTCCCCACTGCATCATCATAGACACTATCCACTTTACCGTTCTCATTCAGGTAAGTGACAGTATCTCTCTTATAAGGAGGCAATGTATTCTCATCCTTATGATAAAAGATAGAATATATATCTGTGGAGTCATCCACATTCGCATACTGACCAGATGGTGCCGCCAGATCCTGTTCCATCTCATCCTTCATCTCATCCACTGGTGAAGTCGTACCACACAACGCCGCACAAGACACAAAAGCATCATTATAAGCCGTCTGCGCCTCACTACGGTAAGAAGCGGAATCACTATCCGCTATCCCCGCACGTAACATATATTTAGCTCTGAAACTATCCCACGTCCCTAAACTATCCAGACACGTCTGGCAATCAGGCACACAAGTCAAACTAACCAGCAGATTATGTTGCTGTGCAATGAATGTATCCAGTGAACTACACATGTTACGTACCATGAAGATACTATCACGATAGTAAGACAAGGCTGTCTCATTCACCGTCAGTCGCTTCGTAATCTGGTAACTACCTCTTTCCAGTACAATATTAAAATCAACTACAAAGGAATCCGGACTACAATTAGGAACAATTGAATCAGCATTGTAATTATGTAAGATCGTATCAAATGCCTTACCTCCCAGATGCTGATTATATACATCATCTGTGATCATGATCTCCAGATCATACAACCCATTATAACAAACCACGTTACTATCACAATCCTTTTTCTTAAACACTGGTGGCATCAATGCATAATGAAAATGATGATTTCCTTTCTGCACCACCAGCTGACTATGTACACTCTCCAAAGACGTTCCCTTTAACGTATTACCTGAGATCGTATCTGTTACTATAAACCCTGTACTTGACTCCAGATTTTCCAGCTGGGCACTGTCTGGTGTACCTGCCAATGCAGTAGCTATTGTACGCCCATGAATATCAGTATAAGCCACCCTCATCTGTCCATTGGCATCCTCTAATGAATTCTTGAAATAACGACTGTGACAACCCGCCTCAGTACCAAACAACACATCAAGGTCACTTTCTCCCGGTGAATCATAATAAAATTTGGTTTCGTGGTTACTGCCTATTCTAAATGTAGGCCCAGTTCCACCTAACCTGCTGACGCGACCAGTATTATCCTGTGTATAAACTGTCTCTGTAAATGCATACCCTTCTGCATCCGGAATGAAACGGTTCACACCCAGATCTTTTTGCTGATTATTAGCAGAATAATATTGATTCGCACCACTCTCACTAGACATTTGTGCTGCCGCTGCTGAGAGAAAAGTCTCAGGCGAAGGTAACGTATCATATTGCCCTTTATCGTATGCTACTCCATTCAATCCACGATTGAAATTGCGGGAATATTTAATCACTGTATTCAATGTCGGTGCCGGCATTACATCAATCACACCACGACCCTGATAGTCATACATCGTTTCACTTACAACTGTTGTATTCGTAGTATTATCCTTTAGCACCGTCTGCCGGCTACGCATACTACCATCAAAATAAGTGACGCTTACATTTCTTTTCCCCTCCTCCGAGAATGTCACAGCCGATTGCCAGTTTAATGCCCGCTGATGCCCTACAAATGCATAGGACCCCAAGCCACCCGAAAAGTTATCACTCCAGCTGGTTTCCATCCTACTATTATTATCTCTTACCTGCACTGCTCTCACACGGAAATAGACAACACCTCCATCATCGTACATCAGTGGGATATTGTAGCTATTACCAGGGATGGTGACCCTGCTGCAATTGTTACGGAACAATTGATCTTTGGTGCCTAATGCGGACGAATCGACAAAGGTCCATTCCAGATCGTAGAGATCTGCACCTGTGATCTCATCCCAGTGTACAGACAACTCATCCGTAGAGTCTGTATTGACGGTTGTTTTTATATATACATGCTGCACCGCATCATTTGTACAATTTAATTTGTATACCGCATGTACATCCATTTCATTTTTCAGCAATAACGATTTGCTGACTAAGGCACTGTCATTGCTCACAGACAATCCTAATATCCGTACAGTTACATCATGAGAGTTGTTAAAGACAAAGCTACTCCGGCTGGTATAAGCCGCGCTATCTTTATAATTAATAGTAAGGGCAGTCTCTACCGAATCCTTTTGCTGATCAGGACGCAGGTAAATGACACGGATATTCAGTGTAGCTGTAAACGAATCCGGTAAAAGTGTTTTTGCATATTCATCGATATGAAAAACGACAATATTCTTTACCGGGTAGGGTATATCCAAACGACTTACATCGGCAATAAGGATGGAATCCCTTACCTGAAGGGTAGCATCTTTTGACACCTTTGGTCCTTCAAGTACGTTTTTCAGTACCGTGGTACGCTGTCCAAAACTGCTGCCTGCTATCGATAGCAGCAGTAGCAATACAAACAGTCTTAGCAATGATTGCATCTTATTTCATTAAAGGTTAGGAGTAGCCAATACGATCTGATATTCTCTGTATGCAGGTGCTGGTTTATATTCACTTCCTTCTTTGTAAAAGAACTGGTTTTCATTAAACCATGCTGTATCTTTATTAAACGGATGATAGTTGTAAAAACTGGCATTGACCACCGCGTATTCATCATACCCCTGTCCAGCTACTCTTGCCTCCGCATCAGGAGCATCTATCAGCATGGCCGTTTTTATCAGGTACTCCATAGATAACATATGACGTGCTGCAGTATCAATCACCATTTTCAGCTGTTTACAGGCACCCCCTGCCGCAAATCCCACATTGATGATCTTCTTTGTACCACAATAGGTAGTCGTACAACTATTCGCGCCGGACTTTTCCAACACACCCTGCATCTGCCCGATCGGATCCTCTGTATTATCGGACCTGGCAGCCCCTACATACATAATCTTATCCTCGCGGAACAATACAATATTGTACCTGTCATTACTAATGGTTTCTGTACTATCCATTTTGCAATAGTAATTTTTACCAGCTATGACAATAGCTCCATTCAAAGAGTCAAGTAATACAGTGGGCTTGCTTTCATTGGCATAGCTATATTTCATCTCAAAGCCATAGGGCACGGCACTTTCTCTTACCGACTTTATCGCATTGATCGCTTCATCCAGCCCATCCACCTTCTGGGCAAACAACACATTTGCACAGGTCAACAGGAGGCTTACTATAATTAGACGTTTCATCTATAAATCAGTTTTAACTATTCATTGTGTAATGCACTTCTTGCCTCCTTGATGGTCATGATGCCTCTTTCGGTTTCTTTTTTCACACGGATCACGGTACCATCATCATCATATTCATAGAAGGTAGCATAATTGTTCTCATCCAGCTCTGCCATGATACGCAGGCTTTCTGCATTGTAGACAAATGACTTCATATTGGCATTGTACGGATGTATACGCAGGTCATCGAAGTACACCTTGTTAGTGCCAATATTCTGCATATTGATCGTCATTTTGGAAGCACCATCAGGAAGAGTCACCACCTGCTCAATACGCTGCCAGCCTTCTATGATGTTGCCAGAAGGATAAGCCAGTATAGAAGTGTCTCCGGTACTACGGGTCACCACTATATTGATACGGTTACCTGTGTAAGTGACACCATCACACTGTCCGCTTTCTTTTACCCATGCACTCACCACTAACTGTTTTCCTGTGATCGGTGAGAAAGATGGTAACAGGGTTTCTTTACCAGCTTTGATGCCCTTCAGTACATTGGTACTGCTGCTACAGCTATTGGTTCCGGTATTATAAGTGAGTACAAAGTCAGGATCATCAGTACCTGAAATGGTAGTTACGATACCTGCACTCTTACCCGTATCCAAACGAAGACTATAGGCACCTGTATGCTGTATGGTTGAATCAAAATAGCTTTCGTAAGCAGAGAAATCGAAATTGCGTGGCACTGAACAAACACTGTCACAACTATTACCTACGTACTTGTAATCTTCAAATCCATCGTATCCTATTTCCCTGTATCGTGCATTCTGAGCTACTGCTGTAGCCAATGCATCGCGATAACCATACAATCCGGAATTGTACCTGCCTAATGGGTCTTTATTTTCCATTTCAGCACCTTTCCTGTTGAAAAGGGTGCTTTCTGTATTCCATACCCATCTGGAAGTCGCAGTATCCTGCGGCTGCCATGTACTATCTGTAGCAGAGAAGTGCCAGAAGTTGCTGAAATTGCTGATGGTACCATCTGTACGGATGTTTGTATTGCTATTGATAGCAGCGCCGTTACGGGCGTTGTAATACACAAAGGACCGGAGTGGGCGCCAGTTACCCTGAATACCATACCTGTAAGGATTGACACTGGTATCTGTAATGGCACTATAACAGTTATATGAATTAACTGTGCTACAAACGGTACAGGTGTCTATATATATTTTCGCAATGGTGACAGTATCAAGCTGGTTTGTAGTCCATACCAGGTCTAAATAAGGACGTTTGCTGGGATCCGGGTATTTTTCAGAGCAAAAAGTATGATACTGCGTAACAGTATCTACCGGGGAATGGATAGTTTTCCAGGATGCCTGGAACATCACCATCCCTTTGTCAAACGCCGAGTTATCATATATGCCACCATATGAATTTGTACAAAAATTGGTCATGTTATAGGACGCATCATCACTTGGGGTCGTTGTATAAATTGCCTGCCCATCACCCCAACCACCAGGGAAAGACAATGTTGCCGGATCTTTTGAATAAGTGAATGTACTACTACTGAACACAAATACACTGGACCCTGAACAGGCCGTTGTTGGCAAGTGTGCATTCGGATAATAGGGAGGCATGAAACCACTAGGATAAGCAAAGACATGAAGGTGTGCACCAACGATGATCGCCTCATCAGGAATGGCAGCTTTCGCACTATCAAATGCGATCCTGCTCATTATATTGAAGCCACCTGTTTTCCCGTAATTGGATGAAAACCCTATTCTTAAACTTTCAGAGGTAGAATCCACGAAATATGCAGGAAAGGTTGTAGCGGTAGGAAAAAGAGGGGATGCACTAGTCACTTTTGATATCACCAGTGATCTTGTTACGTCCAGTCGCTTATGTACACGTACCGGACCTTTTATATAAGACACCTGCCCTGAGTTGTCGCAAGCGGCCCCGATCATATTCAAAAAATCGATTGACTTACCTGATGTTGATTTCAGGGAAACAGAACAACCGCCAAATTTCAGTTTTACTTCAGTACCTGTAGTCGCTGTAGTAAGGTTGTAAAAATAGCCGGTTTTGTTATCATTCAAGATATCGCAACTGCTTGCCGAAACAGTATGACCAGCAGCTGTTGCATCTGAAATGAGTTTTGAAATCAGTATCTGATTTGTAGCTGTATAAGTGAACAGTTTATTAGACTCTATCAGATAATCAAATACGGGCTTCAGGCAATTACATGTACAGGTAGTCTGCCCGTAAGACCTGCTGGCAGCACCCACCGTCAGCAGGCAAATATATACCAGTATATATAAGGATCTTTTCATTTTAATCTAATTTTTGAATACTAACAGCAGAGCTTTCAGTCGGTGACACCATTATATTTCTTCGTCCATGCGGTGGTACTTTACAATCACCAATAGCACCAAGCCCGACGACGACAGCATTGGCACCGGCTGTAACAATACCCCGAACTGCCGTTCCTGCGGCTACTCTGACCACGACAGGAGAGGTATTTTTATCAACAATTACCTCTCTGCCATCCTCTGTGTTTAGTTTGATCCGGGCAGCAACATCATTATTTGTAACGGTAAACTCTACTGAATCAACTACTGCTGTAATAGTAGCTGCTTTTCGGGCAGATGCCACCGAAGCGGTAGCTGTAGTAGCCGCAGCAGAAGAAGATACTATCCCATTGGCATCTATACATACCGTATTGGCAGTACAATAATCCCAATAATAAGGTTCCTGTGTATAGGATACTGTGATCGCCCAAAGACTGGCATAATCCTCACTTACATGTGACCGGAATGAATCGGCCTTAATGAGAAGTGGTACAGAGAATAAAAATGATTGATTGGCTCCTGTACACCCTCCCCATTCTGAGAAAAGGATCCTTTCATTCCCATACAATGGCCCACAATCATTATTGGTATAAGGATTCGGCACCGTCACACAATTTGACAACAACACCCCCTTCTTACTATCCGGCACCTTCCAGTGATCACTATACTCCATCGCTGATGCTGATACCACTTTTGATGTATTGTCCAGCACCAGACTATACCCCTTATCTGTCCTCACTCTTGGATCATTCAACAACGCCACTGAACCAACCACTCCCTGCATATTCTTCCTGCCTGACTGCACCACTTTCAATGTGATGTCATTTCCTGAGAATGGCTGCCCATCGTCATCCACAAAATAAAGATCTGGCTTACCACCCGTCTGTGCATTCGCATCCACCGTATACATCATGGCTGTTGCAGGAAACGTAGAGATCTGCGGTGCACAATCTGTACCTCCTGTTTTTGATCTTGAATAAGTGAGGATCTTATCACCTCCACTAAAGTAATCTGTCGGTTTTTCCACACCAGATGTGATCCTACCCTGACTGATGTACACATGTTCCAACTCCACATTGATATTCTTATATGCTCCACTCATACCATCATACACCCAGCCTGCCGGCATGCTGAACTGGTAAATAGGATCTCCATATTCATTCTGCGTACTCGTAAGGATCACATTACCCGTCTCTGCATCATACATCAGGTTGCGGGAGATCACCTTACTACCCTTATCTATCGCAATCACACTATCCAATATGCCATGTCTGTATATTACTTTGGAAACCGCCGCTGAATGATACAATGTCTCCTCCCTGTGATACACACTCAGCAACATCGGGATGAGGAACACGGGAGGGAATGCAAATGTGAACAGATCCCCATTGATCTGTATATTGGACGCAGTAGTGACTGAATGTTGTTCCCGCATATCCATCATCACCTCCATATCCTTACCTATCACTGCGGTCGTGTCTATCACACCTTTTGCAGTCATCGCCATCACCGTATTATTCAGGTGCTTGGCCGTTGCTGTCTGATCATCTACACGATAATAATTCTCTGTATAAGTAATCGGGGAAGTTGAATTCGTTTCACTATACATACCTTGTGATTTCACACGACCACTCATGTCATTCAACTCTACTTTGAAACCCTGACTCACTGCCAGGTAATGACGTGCGTTAATTCTTAACAGGTTCGCCAGCTTTGGTTTAAAGCGTTTCTTACCATCTGCCAGCAGGGTCATATCTGTCAGTGTAGGGAAATCGTAACTGGTATAAAAACAGGTTTCATTGAATCCATTTACAGAACGGATATTCTTTGCATTAATGGTTCTCACCCTCACTTTGCAATAACCTATTGACGCTGCCGGGAAGAATTCTTCACCCAGTGGTGTTTCCGTATACCCACTCGCTACCGGTGCCAGTACTGATACCTGTTCAGTATATTCTATCGGCTGGCGCCATGGATTTTCTTCCCCACCTATCAGTGGTTCATAGCTAGCTACCCCACTACTGATCTTTTCCTCCTGACCATTCACCGTGCGGGTAGTGGTATATTGATATTCCTGTCCGTAAATTGATTGACGTTGTTTGGTCATCGCATCCCAGTGGTCGTACATTTTGATGCGTTTTACACGCAGACCACCACCATACTTTTTATAATATGGATTGTTCAACCGAACATAACTCCTTGCCACATCAGCCGTCTTTGCCCAGCCTTTTACTCTTGCCAGCACATCGAAGGTGAGCAGGGTATTAAATACGTTATCTGCCTGACTCGCCAGCATTTTAATGATGTCTATAGCAGTCACATTATCACCTACTTCTGAACCAGGATAAGCTTTGGATGGAAGGTTCAAACGCAGGTAAGATATCGTTGCCTTTGCCAATGGGCTATAGATGCTGGTAGCAAGGTCTGTTTTGCCATAAGTATCGATCGCTTTGATACGTACCCATATCTTACTGCTGTTCTTATAATAACCGTAATTATCAGAGTCTATCGTAGCATAACAAGGGATGTATTCATAACCACTTCCCCATTTATCTGAAGGCATTTTTACATATAACCTGAAGAATAATTTATCTATTCCCTCCAGGTAGCGGGTATATGCCTCCGCTTTACTGCTCACTGTCTTTGGTACATTGATCACGACATACTGGTAGTCTTTACCCGTTTTGTAAAGGTCTGCACTCAGCGAAGTGTTTTCTCCCGGTTCAGTTGCTGAGAACCCTGCTATGCTACACATCTGCGCAGCACGCTTGTTCTGTACATAACCATAGTCATCGCTTTCATAATCGATCTTGATCCTGCCACCTGATGGAATGGTGATGGAATCCAACGCCCAAACTGCTGCATTCTGTGCCGCCACTGCAGAGTCCTGCAGGGAATAAGGATAATCGTTATTATTCAGTTGACCGGGGTTTTGTGTGGATGATTTATAGTTACCCCACCTGTCTACGCTTTGGCTGTTGTAAGCCGGGTTGTTTGCATTATAATTGAACAGGTATGGATGGCGTTTTCCTTTCTGGTTATTATTGTAGGTGAACCAGATCTTTTTCAATGTCAGTTTACCATCGGTACCACCAGCGGTCACAGGGCACAATTCATTGCTATATTCAAAGTGCACCACCTTTAGCGGTTTAGGGTTGCTCTTCATAAATTCTGCCTTGGTATAAAGACGAATGGAATCCAGCTTACGGCCATATGCCCCATAATGTCTTACCCCATTTTCATCTATTGCAGGCAGATCAGTACGTGCACTGATACTGAAGGTCGCGATCATGTCTTTGGACTCAATAGAGTTCAGGTACCACAGTTCTTTCTGACCATAGATATAACTACCCTTATCATCGCGGCTATCTGTTCTCAAGCCTTCGTTATAATTAGCCTGGTTCTCACCTATGGGTGCACGCCAGCTATAAGGGTTATTGATACCTGCTATTCGTGTATAGTTAAATTTAATAGCGTCTCCGGGGTCATCTGCAGTGATCCCATTACCAGTCAGATCCTGGTAATCCGGTGATACGACTGCTGACAACAGGTAGGTATGCGCATAAGCCGGTGTAAGTTCACTGGAAAAGTAATGGTCATTACCACTTGAATTATTCACAGTGTTTTCTGTACCAGCTGTGTACTTTACCAAACCAGTGGCAGTATTACCATTCTTGGCCTGTACAGAGAAAGTTGTACTTTTCTGTTGCAGGTTGTAAACAGGAATGCCATACACATACTTACGCCCGTCCTGATTTACCACATCTATTTCAGAGATATGATTCTTCATACGGAAGCTATTCACCCTGTTTTCATGAGACACATTGTCTACTGCCAAAGAATCTTTAGCTGGTGAATAATACAGGTATTTGCCCGGAATAGTAACGCGGCTCTGTGAAGGATAAGCCCATTGCAATTTCAATACTACATCAGCCTGGTTATTATAATATTCTATTTTTATATCGTAATACTCACCTTCTATGAGGTTCACCTTTGCAGAGTCTGTTTTTGAAGGGTGATCATTCCAGCGCTTAATGATGACAGAATCATTCAGGAATAAACGGATACCATCATCACTCTCTGTATAGAAGGTATAAGTACCGGTTACAGGTGCTTTCACCTTACCTGTCCATCTTGCACTAAATACCGTATTGAAAATACTGTCTTTGATACCTACGTTCATCTGCAGGCGGTTGGCAAAGTTGATGGATGTATCTGTTTTCTCCCTCAGCTTTGTCTGAAATCCTGTTTTGGTATAGAACTCACCCAACAACCCTGTACCATCACCATTCAGATCTTCTGTTATAGTGGTGACAGGGCAGGCACTTGCTTTAAAAACATTCTCTGAATAGTTCTCTATAAACTTTGAGAATCCAGCTGAATTAGCTTCTTCAGCAGTCAGATAGGAAATGACCTGTGTACGTTTTTCACGTACGGTCTTTCCTGAACTACGGGAACTTACCGGCTGATCACCTGTAGACTTCTTATTATTGTATTTGCTCAAAGTACTCGTTGCCTGTATAGTAGAACTACTATTATCTGACTGGTAAAGTTTTACTGCTATCACATCATCATCACCCAGGTTCTTGTAATAATCTTTATCGTTTACTGTCAGCTCAGACGGGTTACGGAAGTAAGCCGCTTCGTAAGAATCGTGTGACTTACTAAACGCAGTGACGTTGGCCATAGTATTATCCTTTGACCATGGCCCGGTCTCTGTATAAGCATAGGTCAATCCCACATCAGCACCGGCATGCACCAGGTCACCTAATGCCAGGTCTACGCCCACATTCAGGGCACTGTATTTTGTTTTGTTATAATGATCAAACACATGCCCTACTTCACCACGATATGCACGGAAGCTACCACCGATACCTTCTCCTGAAACAGACCATACATCATAGGTATAGGATGGGATACCAATATTGGGAACTGCCGGTGTTTCACGATAAGCAATATCCTTTTCGCGGTTGAAGTCCAATAGCACCCTGTTATTAGTACCTGCACCCTGGTAGTTCAGGTAACCATATGCTGGTAAAGCCAGATGCTGATCTTCTGGCTTGATCTCCTGTGTGGAGGAATAACCACTTACAGACACCGTGGTGGCATCTACCTTTTTCTCACCACCTACCTTCAGACTATAGGTTAAGTTTGTATTGGTATAAGGCAGTGTAATGGATGGCAGATAAGAAGGATATGCAAAAGACATCAATGTACCACCACCATGGGTACTATTACTCCAATAGGAGTTTGATTTACCATTGTTCGTAGTGGCCGTATGATATTGTCTGGCACCTACAGAAAGTGACAGCTGACTTAACCCAGAGCGGGAGTTGAAACCCGTTCCCAATCCGACACTGCCTATCAGCGGACCATTATCAGCATCTTTCTTCAACGTCATCTGGTAATCCAGTGATGCACCTACAGATAAGCCATCCATAGAGCTATTCGTGAGTGAAAGCCCCCCGGTCAGGGAACCCATGGCAGAAGAACCAACGTTGATGCTGGGGCTAATACCTGCTTCAAAACCATATCCCTTATAGTTATTATAGGTGATCCCAGCACTTACCCCAACAGACACACCTGATCCAAAAAGTTTTTCTGTAGGCAGACCAATCAGCTCTTCTGAAAGACCGATACTTGTACCTATAGATTTGTTTTCTTTGATCGCCACTACTTTCTGCACAGTGTCTGTTCCATTAAAATCATCTGGTAAACCACGCAGGTTGCGGTTGATAGCTCCCGGGTTCAGGTTCCATCCAAGACCTACCCAGCTGGCATCTTCATCCATACCTGAACCACTGTTATAACCAATGGCTACAGGATATCCACCCACATCCATGAGAGGAATGGTATAGGAAAAGTCTCCACTGAAAAGGTCAACCATATCATCACTGTTCACAGAGTGAAATGCCTGACTTTCCGGTTGGGTAGGACCTCCTATAAATGGCGCTCTTGCAGCCGCAGATGCAGGGTTGAATGCACCTGAAGGGTTAATGGCAGTTCCCGCATTAATCGCAGCAGCAGGATTAAGAGCAATTCTCGCACCAATTGCCGATGCTGGGTTGAGTACACCTCCCGGGTTAATTACAGGTACCGGATTAATCACAGCTGCTCGTTTGCTTGCAGTTAATGGTATAGGGGGATGCGCAGGCAAAGGTAAATACTTACCATTCTTTACCGGCGCTCCAATAGCATACGCAGGAAGCACCATCTCCATGTAGAGTATAGCAAGCATCATTGAAGCAATCAGGCGCTTGCTTCCTGCAACACGATTTAATATCATTTAAGATCTATTTTTTATTGTAGACAAACTTTGCATTCCAATATTCATTTCTTCCATTCAGTAGGTGGAATAAATAACGCTGACCAGAAGTCATACTACCTGCGTCTAATGTTACCTGCAACAGGTTCTGTCCCCTGATAAGGGAAAGCGTGCCGGATTTAACGATCGCATTCTTATTATCCAACGCCACGATCTCATATTTCACAGTAGTATCTCCTGCATCATTGTTATACCCAATCTGTAAGGTGCCATTGCTGCTAAACTGTGCAACATCCAGCCCTTTCTTTAATTGTATATAGGCTCCCTGCGTTGAAATAGTTGCCTCAGGTACCACGCCTTTTATTTTAAACGTCCAGATGTCCGTCTGCGCCGCGAACTGGTTACCATTGTTTGCAATCACCGTCCATGCATATTTCTTCGAAGTATCCAGTGCTTCAGCAGATACAGGGTAGTTTAGAAACTGCGTTTTATTATGTGCAGAACGATATACAGGTATGTTCTGCTGAATAGCTTCCGCAGGAGATTGTCCACGCCGTAGCTCTACGATCGTGACATCATAGTTCAGGTCACTGAAAATAGACAATGGCGCAGGCGGCAGCCAGCTGAATTGCGGCAGATTGCCTTCCACTATACTTAGATCAGCAGGTGTATTCAGCAATGGTGGTGCTACCGGCTCCACGTTGAATGGCAGACAGTTTTCCGCCACCACATTGCTGGCGTCACCTGTACTTTGTATCAAAGAATAACAGGCGATGTAACTACCAGCAGTCAGTAATCCATTCGCACTTCTGTCAGCCGCAGATGAAAGATATTCGTAAGTTACAGGGGTAACATCTCCTGCCTGAATCTGCTTTGCGCCTTTGTTGAGCGTAATGGCGCGTGAAACACCTGTAAGAATAGGCTGATTATTTTGCGCATCTGTAATACGCAATTCCAGGTGAACCACGGTTTGTGAGCTGGAAGCCGATACCAGCAGGATGTTCCATAACTGGGCCTTCTGCATCACACCTGTGGGGGGTAACTGCACGGTCATACTTACCTGGGCCATGGTTTTTAGCGATAGCATCATGAGCGCTATCAGCGGGATGTGTCTCATTTAAAAAATTTTCGTATAAGTGATTCTGCCTGTATTATTGGATACTAATCGTTTTTCTGCACCTGGAATAAATCCTTTATCTACCAAGACCGCAACCTGGCCAAGGTATGGGATATCTACCCGCACATTGCCGGAATAGCCTACTTCTCTGAGCTCATATACCGTTTGATAACTGTATTTGAGTCCTGCTCCTACATCCATCCATGAGCGTACTTTATAATGAATGTTGCCATCTCCCCCATATAGGTTGTAATCATCATTCAGGGCAGCAGATGCTGTTCCCTGTATGGCGAAACGACCCACAAAAAGTGCGTGGTTCAACAGTATGTTTCTTGTATTGAAATAGAGATAACTACTATCTGCCTGTTTATTATAAAAACGGGTATAGGATAGCATGGTGCTCATCGTCGCCGTTTTTACCTTATAATAATGAGACAGGGTGCCTACCAGCGTATAGAATGTATTTTCTATGTAGGAGCCATCGCTTAACTTTGTAAGCTGTGAACTTGGATAATAGCCGACCGTCAATACAGGGTAACGTTTGATACGCAGGGTAGCCTGAATACTTTTAAATACAGTATTACTATGGTATTCTGACTGCTGGTAACTGCTGTTATAATTATTCCTTGTTAAGGATGCGATCACCCACAACTGCTTTCTCCAGAAAGGCTGATCTACCCGCACACTCCAAGCCACTTGTTTGCTGCCTGTGGTAAACAAACTAAAGGATTGAAATCCTGCCCCCATCACCTTATACATAGCCTGCCACTTTGTACTGCTGGCTGGTATAAATGCATTGCCCGTTACAGAATATGCCTCATTGCGACGATCTGAAAACCGCAGCATGGCGCTTAACTGATGTGATGAATCAGGCGTTTGATAATGAGGCAATGAAGACTTCGCCACTTCACCAGTGAAGTAAATATTCTTTGTGAGCTGATACCGCCCTTCTATAGCCAGTCCCATGATGTGACTGTTCACATCATACAATTGTTTCTTGCCATAATAATAAGTGAGATACACGTGATTGCCTTCCCGTATGCCATACCCACCACGTACTAATGAAAGATATTGTTTAGGCCCATCACTGTTTACGATATAATTCCTAAACCGGTAATCCACCACACCTGTAGCAACAGCAGCATACCAAGAAGGATTGTATTCCACCTGTACACCTGTTATACTGATGTTCTTTGCTGTCAACTCGGAATAGTCTACCAAAGTACGACCAATGCCTACATTCCTGATGGCCAGCAATGTCTTGTAACCCTTTGGTAGTATGGAACCCGGCAGATTCATATCTTTCAGGTTAGCCGCCAGTTCTTTGTTATTACGACTGTTCATGATATCGCTCTTCATGTTGCCCACACTTCTCTGATGTGTTTTGTACAACTCATAAAGCGTATCATATTGTTGCTGGAGTGAATCCAGTTTTTGTTTACGGGCTGCGTATTGCGCTTCGAAACTACTATCCTTCGGTGTCTCTTTTAGACGACCTTTATATTTTAAGAGCAGATCAAGAGGTATTGAATCTTTAGGAATGGAAAGCTGCTGTGGGCTGTATAACTGGCGCTCCCTGGCTTCTACTAATCGTTGTAACTGAGCAGGAGAAGACAACCAGCTTTTAAGCTGATCCAGTTCAAATACTTTCGTATCCAGTTGTGTTTTTTCCAGTCTGAGTTGTTGCATCTGATCCATGCGGGAAGCATCCCATTTATCCAGTTTTTGCAATAGCAAATTCCTGAAATCACGACTGGTATATTGCATATTAATACCCGTGATATTTCTGAATAAAGTAGAATTGCCACGGGCAGTGGAAAAGCCCACCCGAATCGGATATTGGTCCGTGACCGTTACATCCAGGTAAGTTTGTAATGTATGCTTGTAAATATCTTTTTGCTCGTAAGGCGTATCTACCCCAGATTGATAATAATAATCGTAAATGACATTGCCATGCACCTTTAAGAATGGTGCAGACGGAGGTTTATGCCATACGGTGGTGTCATAACGTTTGTCACCGAATACAGGAATCAGCGCCAAATTATGATTCGTGTCACTTGCCAACAGGTAAGAGACATTTCCGGAGGATTGCCGAATACCGCGTGGGAATGCGACAATAGTTCCCTTGCCGGGTGCGCCGGGTAAGTTGGTACTACGTTGCATTTGGGCATAGGAAAACCTGCTCCCGGTGAGGAGGAACAATGATATTACGATAAAAGTTTTCAAACTTGCCTTAGCAGGAGGTTTAAAGTATGTGGTATATTGAATTGCGGGATTGAATGTATATTTACATAGTTATGGATTTTAATTAATGTCGTGTGTGAATATTGGTCAACAATGTTATTTATATACGCCTCTTAATTGGTTTGAGACAAATGTAGTTAAATAAAATATATTCCAAAATAATATTGTGAAAAAATTGCTTTTGCTTCGGCAGACTAATTGTTTCATGGGGATATTTGGCCTGCGGTCAGTTTTGAGTTATAAAATTGCTCACTTCTGCCACTGTAGGATAACCAATATGTATAAGGGCGGCAAACTTAATCCCTGTAGTAAAGGCTATATTCAATTCCATAGAGTAAAAACCCAAGCCACCAATTGCACTTATGTGCAATACCGGGTGGAGGTTGACCAATGCAAAGTATTACTGCTGTGATACTAATCACCAATTTCAACCAGTTGCCACCTAGTATTTTTTCGATATTATTTCCAGTCCACACTGTAGCATGAAATCAATAAACCTATGTCGTTTCCATCAATCACTTTTAACTATAAAGCATTTCAATTTCATTTTTTACCTTTTGGCTTAAATTGGTTAAACCATTTTCTTAATGGAGACATCTTTTAATCATCTGAAGGTGCAAATCTTATTACGTCCTTATTGATCCAATAATGAGACTTGCAATTAAATTGCCAATTACCTATAGATGGGTGCAATGAAACTGTCTCACCATCATAAGTTAACTTAAAGAATGACGCAAGATTTGTAAATGCTACAAAATACCGTTGGCCAAAGAACGGACAAGAGAAGTTAATCCCGTCAGATTGGCCTACAAAAAGCTAATATGAGAAGCATTTCTTTTTCTGTATCAATAAGGTTGCACATGCCACGCGCACAGCTCTTCCAGGGAATTGAAATCTTGTAGTATCGGATTCTCATGTCTAAAACTTCATCAATTGTAAAAGGATTGATATGGCTCTGTAACCCTTTGCAAATCTTTCTTAGGTTGAGCGCCAGGGAAGACGAGAAATAAATATCTACCACGGAATAATAATGGTACTATTTATTTGCCGAAAGTGATAATAATGTCACAAAATATTGAAGTTGTTTAGTCTTTTAATTTTTTTAAAAAGAGGACTAAGATTGCGATCCATTGTAATGCTATCCAGTTAGCCGCTTTTGTTTCAAATCTAATTATTAATGCTTTGAAGCTATCCGTCCAGGCATTTGCTTGTTCGATCTTGTAGCGTCTTTTATATAATTGATCATCAAAGTATTGATATGACTCACTTGGTTTGCTTGCTATTACGGGAATTGGTAGCGATATTAGCTTCCAATTCCTTTTCCATACAGTATTCCCTGAATTCTCCTCCATCAAAGCCTGCATCTGCATTTAAGAACAATCCTTTCGTATTTATTGTAGCCTCTTCGAGGGTGGTTAGCATTTCTTCAAAAGTTGAAACAATATTATAAAGATCATTATGATTGCCGGATTGTGGCTCGCTTACACTAAGTATCTGGCCTTGATTGTCATTCAAAAACAAACTATTACTCGTTTTGCATAATTTTCGACCCTGATAGCCTACTGCATCGCCTCCTCGCTTGGATGTTGTATGACTACCATCTAATTGAATCGAAGACAAATCAAGGGTTTGGCGATTTTCGTTTAAAAGATTTATCCAGATAAGTTTCCACGATCCATCGCTGCTCCATTTATTAAAGTAGTAATACACGCCTTGCCACGTAATTTCACCATTGGGGAAATATTCCTTAATACTTAATTCTCGCCACTGACAGCCCGTTTTTAACCGTTCTAATATCAAGCTTACTACTTTCACCAAATCCACTTTTGACTTATATCCTCGCTTCCTTATACTTAAATGCGGCAATATCCATTTTCTTATTATACCTTCGCTTATGATTTCCAGGGTAGTATCTTTTTGTTCGCAAAACAAAGATCAACTATTCCTGGGTTTCGTGTTTGTATAAAGACAATTCAATAAAGACTAAACAACTTCATTGTTTTATTCGTTCGGTGGACGACGAAAAACTAGTGCATATTTCTTTAATAGAGCGCGGAATTCATCTGTCGCTTCTATACACAATTCATCAACCGTTGAAGTGTTAACTTTCGGATAATATCGGGCACTGGTGGAGAATTCCGAATCTTCAATACAGAATATTTCAAAAGCCTCCCCCGTTGGAATACGAAAAAATAAATAATGACCTATCGCCCATGTGGTGGAGGGTCCTCGATAATTTAAATGTAACCTACTATATTCATAAGCTGCTTCGCTTTCTCCCTCCATACCAGGTGTCCAACTTTCCATGTCGTCCCAAAAACCACTTCCGTCGAGGTAATCATAATTGCCCCGATACTGAACAAATACTTCAATCGCTGTTTTGGTAGCCAATTCGCGAAGTCTATCATAAAAAGGCGTCATTACTTTTGGATGGAAGTTCCCATAATAGTCATTCCTGTCTTCAAAATGTTTATACTGACCGTAAAGTCCAATGAATAAAAAGCCCAGATCGTTTATAGTTAATTTAGATGGACTCAGGTGCTTGGACAAAGCATATAACAGATCATAACTGAGTGCGATCCTGTATTCATTATGGTGCCTACGGGCATCTAACAATAATTTCTCGTAGCGGTTAGTCGCAAAATGCTGTTCGATAAGCGCCGGGAAACGAATGATTAACCTTTTTAGCTCAGGCCCTTCGATGACTAGGATACGGTAGCGTTTTTGTACTCTGATCTGATCGAGCCAGTTACGTGCATTATTCGTCAGATAAGAAGAAATAAGGATTACAAGGCATGCAGGTTGTTCGGCATCTGCCCAGGCTATCTTGGAGGTAAGTTGTTCCGGGGGAACGCCCGCTGTATAATGTTTACACTCAAAGAACCACCGGCAGTCCTCAACACTCAATGGGGTTTCTACTGTCCAAATACCTTCAATGTCGCGGCCGTTATCTGCGCCACCTTGTCGCCATGTCAGTTGACGATACCCTAGCCTAAATAGTAATTCATAGCACAATCGCTCAAACTCGGTAGAACTGAGCTGATCAAAAATAACGTCTTCAGCGTTGTAAATCATATTACTAAATATGTAAAATTATTAAATTTCGGCAAGCTAACAGTTTCAATTCATAAAATAATCAACTGCGTAGGCTTCGAAGCTTCTTTTCTACCTGAATTTTTTTGACGATGTTTCCTTTACGGTCGAATAATTAACGGATTTTCTTTAGGCAAAAAAACTTTTAATCTTAATTTAATGTGTGATACTGTAAGTATTTCTCCTTAATCAACGCAACCAGTTTTGGAAACTTATTTGATATTTGTTGATGGTTTGTGTCTAAAGGTATCAGGTCGGGTTTACCAATAGTATGCAGCAACGATTCGAGTGCGCCTCGTTCAATTGACATTAGAAATAATGATATCAATTGCTCTTTTTGCTTCGCCGCTTCTTCAATCGAAACCGGATGGCCAAATAATCCGATTTTTAACATTTCATATCTTGAAAGCTTATGTAAAGCAATTCGCATTTCTTCCTTGAATTTATAAAGAGGTAAGTCAGGATCAATCGTTAGGTCTATTTTCTTACAGTAATCAATTAATTCATGTTTTAAATTCTCAAAATTTTCAAGGCTTTCACCAGCATAAATATCTATATGTGCATTGATTGCATCTTCGATATCATCTTCCGTATCGGGAATTGTTGGCTCAAAATGGACTATGTCGTAATCCCGTTTACTTGCATAATTTAAAGATTCCAAGTAATTAGAGATTTCACGTCTACAAATTGCCTCAACATCCAATAAGGCAGCATTAAAATACTTCAAAATATTATTATCCATAACATTCTATTTTTTATTTATGGTTAAGACCAAGGAGCAAATTAATCAAATGCCACGGGGCGGTTTTAGGATCACTGTTTTCGTCCGCCCAGGTACTTACGGCATCCATTGGTTGCCTCTGCAGATAAGCGGATACTACATAAGCAGCTTTGCTGGTCAGGTGATTTTGGGCAATAGTAGCTACCGCCCCGTGTCCTTCAAAGCCCTAGGATATAAGCGCCAGGCAAAATAAGTCGGCGATTGCACAAGTGAATATCGTTTTCATTCAGCGAAAATACTAAAGGTTCGGGATTGTCAACGGGTTAATAACCGGCCTGACGATACGTTGTGTCGAAATTGAAATAGACGGGTAAATTTAAACAGGTAATAAGGTACAGTCAGTAACTCATTAAGTTTCCTTTTACTTCTCTAAGCGTCTCAATTTTACATACATGTACTTACAATCCCCAGACGCGATGGTCTGGTTCGGCCTTCGACTTAATATATATATTTCTTCTAAGATCCTGCAATTTTATAGACGTTTTTATCATTGCGCCTTTGCCTCTCGTTGTTAAAAGATTTGTTATTAGTAAGGGTACTTCGCTCTGCTACCTTTCAGTAACATCATTGCTACTTTTACCCTATCCGACTCCCTCTCACCTTTCGACTCATTTCCCTATTTGGTTATAGAGCCGAATGCCTCCGGAGATTTCTTCCGGGATGAGGAGGGGGTCTCCAGTTGCGGTACATGTCCTTGTTACCATACTGTCGCTATCACCCCGCCAATGTGTCGTTTCCTGTGTCAGCCAATTTCGGAGAGACATATTGCCTTCGCCTGAACTATAAAGGCTCGGCCATTGGACATTAACTTACTTACGAGGCTACTTCTGCGTTCATGAATATTACGGCCTGGTAACCCACTAACCATGCTTTACATGGCTTTATCTGTAGGCTTCGGGAGTTCAGTTTCCTTCCCTCCTGCTACTTAGTTACAGGGTTCTGGCTATTACCCTGATGGAACTAACTCCCATTGAACATGTCCACCTTCGCTGGATGCACATAGTTCGGTAAGTTTTTCCACAGCGAAGCTGAGGAAAAACTTACCGAACTATTGAATAATGATGGCTTTGCTATTTATTGGTGACTAGGATTGGTATAATGATAACTAATTCTACGTCAATCATTGAATAAATTTAAGAAAAGGAATAATGAAAGAGTTCCTATGTATAATGCTCCCTTCTACATTATTTCTATTTCACTTTCCAGGAACCAGTTATATGTCAAAGCACTTTTTTTCACTGCTCCCGGATTATCTGTGTAACAAACGATCGCTAAACCGTCGCAGGCGCGGCTACATGCCACATAAAATAATCTATTAGTCCTATCAATACCCGTATCCTTTCCTGCTTCTTTATTCTTCAGATCAGTAGCAGACATCTCCTTTGCACCAAATAGTTTATCATAGCTAAAAAGAAATCCTCGGGCCTCTTCATCATCAATAATGACCATGACTCGAGGAAACTCAAGTCCTTTCACGCCCTGATGAGTGCCAAATTTTGAATTTTCCGAAAGGTAATCATTGTATCTCTCTATTTGGGAAAAAGGCTGACTCAATGCATTTTCCCAGGCCAACAATTCCTCATTGGAGGATACGAATTCTTTATCTGACTCATTTTTTTCTATATTCTTATCATCATTTTTCGGCCTTGCGATAATGGGATAATAGCTTTCAGGAATAATAAATAATCCGGATCCTAGAATATTTTCCAATACATCCAGTATTGTGGGATCTCTCCGTTCTGACCATAATTGAAGCAAGGCATCAACTGCTTCCTTACATATCTTCAAATTCTTAATTTGGTCTTCACTTTGCTTTAATAATTTGGAATCTAATAATGGGCTATTCTTTTTTAGTATTTTAGTTAATTCATACTTATCATTACATCTGTATGCATGTAGTAATGGCAAAATAACTTTAGTAAAAATAGAAACACCAGGCAACGAGCCATTAAGTAATCCGGTATGATAACGTGGTATTTCGTGTAGTGCTTCAAAAAAATCAAAGAAGCCCATTCGCCTGGCCGCCATATGGTGTTCAAGGATCAGTGTCTTTACATTTGAGTTACCAGGTACATCCTTGTCGTCATTCCAAAGTTGATCTTTTGTAATCTCTGCCATTCTTCCAACTATTATCTTCTCAAGTTCGAATTTTTCAGAGTTACGATTACAGATAAATAGTCGAACAGTTCCGCCATCTTTTTCCTCTCTGGATAACTGACTTTTATTGTCAACATTCTTTCGTATATTATTAATAAGATCTACAATTCGTTTGTGAGAACGATGATTCAATGTTTTATGTGGAGTTTGCCAGTTCATTGGGATGGCATTTTGCAAGTTTTCTTTCCCATCAAGATATATCCGTTGCATAGTATCTCCAAATAGCCCAACACATATATGCTCAGGCATCGCTTGTTGCATTTCAAAAATTGCATCAATAAGCTCTTTTTTCGTATCCTGGCTTTCATCTATTAGCAAAATCGGATATTTAGTTGCTACCAATTGTCGCATCAAAATTTTATTACTAATAAAGTAAGCGGTCATTGCTAATACCTCTGTGTGATCCAGGGAATCTTTATGAACATTATCACCGTTGGGATTATACGTAAATTTCACAATATCATTTAACTCAACCAATCGCTTGGTTTTTGCTTCAATACGTCTTGCCCTATCTATGGATGTCTTGTTCTGTGGATTTTTACTTTTACTTTGCTCTTGTTCCAAATCGGCGATCTCTTCATTTAAATTTTCTCTAACCCACTTCCTAATATCCTCAGTGAAGGGCTTAATTAGATCCCATGAAAAACTATGAATCGTACTAATTTGAAATATTGAGTCAAACTTTAATCGGCGAGTTATTTCATCAACAGCAGCATTAGTATATGTGATTACAGCAATCTTTTTTCGTCTAAGTAAAAACTTGTCTTTATGAGTAATTTTAAAATATTCAAGAACATTAATTAGGGTTGTTGTTTTACCAGAACCAGCTCCGGCAAATAGAAAGAAACTTTTATACTGCCCTGGAGTAATATAGTCGGAAATGGCATTATCGACCCAGGCATCCATCTCATTAGATTTATTTTCCATTATGCTCATCTTCAACGGTTATTAAATTAAAGCCTTGCTTGTTGGCAAGTAATTTATTTTCCAACCACATTAGGCCCTCATTTATGTATATTGGGATTTTTAGTCGTTCAGGTTCTTGCAAAAACAACAACTCTAATGCAAACTCTGCTTTCATCGCATTTTCTTTAGTTATTTCTTTGAACATTTTTTCCGCAGCAGCGTTAATGGTGCGTTCATTTGCGGCATTAATCATTTTAGCTAAAAGTCCGGAAGCTTTAGTTATTTTTTTAAACAAGCATACATTTTCCAATACCAAAGAATCCTCAAATGTATATGGATAAATAAATACGTCTTTATCTGCCTCCTTGAAAGTCAAGGCATTCTGATATGCTACCCTAATTGGGTATTCTGGATGCTCTTTTGCCAAAGGTGAAAGTTCCAATAATACATCAATCTCCTGTTTTCCAGGTATCCATCTTCCCAAGGTAAAATTTCCTGACTTAAACCCTTTTCCTTTTTCTGTTCGTTGCTTTTGCCCATTTGAACCGGGATCTACCGTGTCAATATCTGTAATAATGAGTGTGATGATGCCTAGTTTTTCAATCAGCGGTTTCAGTCTATGTGCATGACTGCCTCCTATTTCAAGAATAGAGATGTAGCAGGCACCGAGACATGGATGCTTCTTTAAAAAAAACGGAACTAGCATTTTCTCGGCCGGCCCTTCTACCAGAATAACTGCATCTGCGAAAAATAAATCACAATGGGTAGTTTTAAGATATCTGATAGCAAATCGTGTTGTGTCATCTACTGTTCCAAATGTTTCAGAAAGGTTGACCACAGTAGAGGTATTGATTTCACCATTCTTCCCCTTTTGACGTTTAAAATACCTTAATGCTGCAAAATCGATTTCATGCGCAATATGATTCGAATGCGTACTAATTACCAGTTGAGTACTAAAATCTTTCTTTTCTTTAAGGTTTGCGTGGTTTCTTAGTTTGTCATAAGCTTTCCTAATGAATATCTGTTGGACCTGAGCATGTAGATGGGCTTCTGGTTCTTCAATCAAAACAAGATGTAGTGGCTCGAATCCAGGACCATTTCCGTTTAAATCCATTTGCTTGGCCACTTTCCCTACTTGCATCCAATCATCTCTAAAACGAATAAGTTTAAAAATGATAGAGATAAGGTTTTGGTATCCTAAGCCATTATAGTTTTCAGGAAGACTTAATTCATGATTGTCGTCAAGCTTAAATAACAACGCTGAATTATGATTAAGCATCTCAGCTGTCCGGAGCTGGCTGGAAAGGACAATTGCGGGATTGTCAAAGCCAGGAATGTTTAATTCTTCTAACTCGCTCAATGAAGCCTCAAAACTTTTCCTTAGGTTTTTATCAAAAAGTTGTTTAGTAGCCTCAATCGATTCTATAGCGTTCAGATCTGTTTCCGTAGGTTTTAATACTGGATTAAGATGTTTGTCATAATATGCCCGAAACTGTGTGGATAAATTTCGATTGGACGATATTTCACCTGATTCCGTATTTACATCTGAAAATCCCCTTTGAGCATTTATAATGTCAATCCGAATAAGGCCATTAAATGCAGAGGCCTCAATTGCCTGTGCATCTGGGCCTAATTGTTGTTCTCCATTTATATTTGAAGGATCAAGTAAGTATGCCTTAATTGTAAATTGCGAGCTCATAACTGTGTCCCTATCTAAATAATCCCAAATATCCTTAGGCCAGATTTTCAGTTTCCCGTTTCCTTTTGCCGTTAGTGCACGACTGTTACTCCATTCTTCAATATAATTCTTATACAAAATTTTCACATCCTTAGGCTCATATCTTAACCTTACTCCCAATGGACCTCCACTCCAATCCAATGTTGGAATCAAATGACTTACATAATGGATTTCAGCCGGTTCGACATTTAGCCAAATATCCAGAGACGGGAGATACGGAGCCCATTGAACAATATTTAAATCTAGGATATTAGGGTCTGTTTCCGTTTCCCAATTTTCCCCAATCTTTTTAATATCTCTCCAGTTTGAGAGGGTAAAATCTCTGGTTGTAAGGGATCTTGATCGAAAAAAGGTAATTAAAGCATCCATTGCGGAAGTCTTACCGCTATTATTTGCCCCAACAAAAATTGTTTCCTTATTTGTCAAATCAATTCTACATGACTTAAGCTTACGGAAATTGAGGATGTGTACGAAGTCAATCTTCATAATGTGGCTTAGTGGCTATATAACAATAATAAATATAATAATAATCCTGTAAACTAAAACGCCCCTTTAAGACTTAAAAACTCGAACAATGATAAATCTAATTAGGGTCTGCTGAATAAGTTGCCGATCTGTTATTTTTCATTTTTACACCGAATCGATTTACCCTTCTTAATGTCTCAGATATCGGAATATAAATTGTGTATCGGATCTATTCCCCATTATGGTCAAATAGCTCTTTGTTACCAGCCAGTAATAGATCTGCAGTACTAACAACAAAGAACCTGCTGCCAGTTTAGCTCTATCTGGTCAGATACGAATAAATAGTAATTTCTTCAGTTTTTTATAATCTGGTGGCTGTTTTGCAAGAATATCGTCCATGATATTTCGGATTGCTCTCAATGTCCATTGGGAGCAGATCTTAACAATAAGATGATATCTTGTGTTGTCACTCACACCTTTTCATCGTAGTAAAGGAGCTTTTGAGTGTTAAGGAATAATTGTCCTAACATCACCATATCCATGTACTTATGTCAGATTTGAGCGCTTGGGGGCGGATACTCATTTAGTCCCATATCAATTCAATATGTGAAAGATTTGGCCACCCCTCCCGGTTACGACCATTACGGCCCTTGCGTTTCAAACGATAATTTTACGTATAAGTGCTGAATTGGCGCGGGTTTAACCTAACAAAAAGAGAGAACAAACATCGGACAGATGATGATTCTCTTTCTGTAGTGAAGGTAGGAAATTGGGCTAACAATTTTGCACAGGATTTAGTTGCTTTCGACAAATTGTCCAGTCCGACATTTTGACAGCTCAAAGCTAAAATTGCCCCCAATCTGGTTTAGCTTCTGCAACTGCAACGTTTTTATTTTTCGACTCCAGCGATTGTAGAAATTTCACTGTTGCAGACACATTAGAAAAGATCAGTACGCTTTCATCATAGTTCAAAACTGGGTTGTCGTGAGCAAAGCTTTTATTATTACGTATGTCATTAAATGCATCAATTACCTGAAAGGAAAATTGAACAATTTTCTCGGCCATTGGAGATGAAATCCATCCCTTCGCTTTAACAGCTTTCATGTATTTTCCAAATAATGCATTTACCGTATCATCTTTATCAAACGAAACTCCGTGACTTCTACATAGCTCCTTTAAGAACTTAATCATAAAGGTATGAAGCCTATCTAAAGCAGCCTCGGGTTGATTTTTTTCGATGCTTTCTTTAATCAATTTCGCCAGCTGATGGAAATCTTTATCATCATTATTAGCCTGAATTGCATCAATATTATCGACAACTCTGCCTTCAAGTAAGCGATTAGCTACCTTATCAAACTCTTCAGCTTCAGCAACATTTGTTTCACGTTCCTGTAGCCTATCTTCGGTGACCTTATATTGATATAACTCTTTAAATAGCTTCCCGACGACAACATCTGGTTCCAATTTCATGAAGGTTCGAAGGCGATTTGCTTTCGATGTACCACCTTCTTTATATTTTTTGACTGAGACATCAATACCTGTTGTACTAAAAACAAAATCTTGGAAAGTCCTATCCGAAAAATTAAGCACATATCCTGACCCCATATCCAGGAATGCTTCGATAGCCCTTTTTTCGATGAATGAAATTTCTGCCATGTTGAGTATTATAGTGAGCTTATAGATAGTGAATATCCCGTATTTCTATTGAAATCCACAAAACCTTGAAGAAGAAATAGAAACACAGCACTTATATGTTAATACACCATTGTTTGAAACCCCGCCGGGGGAGAAGGAGGGGCCCGCGGCGGCAGCGCCCCCTCGGCTTATCGGCAAATGCCAACCAAGAGCCGATTTGCGTCGAAAGTTATTCAAAAAAGGTCTTTTAGTTTATTAGGCTTGGGGCCGCGCATATATAAATCAAATGCTTTAACATCTTCTTCTGACATAGGGGTCGCCTTGATAAGACCGCGTACTTCATCGGCTATGTCGCGACGGCTGATATACCCAATAATAGCAGTTTCATTTTCTAGTTCGTAATCTAACGATCCACACCAGCGATTTATACGCCCATAACCAGGCATAAAAGCCACAGATTTAGGATTGCCTACTAACTCATGCTTTGCCATCAATACACGGATTGCCTCTAGTCTGCTATAAACAACATGAATGAGTCTTAGATCATTTTCTATCGCTCCAACAATAGACTTGTCTGCCAATACTTGCTTGAGCTGCTTTGCACGTCGTAGTCGTCCTTGTTGATTGTATCCCATTTCTTCGTAATATTTTATCTTTAACTCTAACCCTCCAGCTTTAGACCATTTGACGATTTCAGAAACTCGTTGCTTCCATGTTCTCATTAACTCATATATTGAAAAAATCCACATTTGAGATTGAGCAGACAGAAACATTGCCTCTAAAGGTGTTCTTTCTGTTTCGATCAGCTCAGCTAATATCTTGTATTCCAAATCCATCAAAAACAGGTCTACAAGTGCCAAATTATGAGCTTGCATACGAAGAAACGAATCGTCCTTAAAAAAAGTCAAACGGCCAAGAGCATTGACAAGTTCATATTGCTCAATTTCCTTTAACGGTCTGTAAACTGGAATATAAGTCTCTTCGTCGTAATCATAATTATCGTCTTTACTCATATAAAGCGTCTTAAAGTTGACTAAGCATAATTATTTCAAACTCCAACTCACTTTTTCTCAGATAAGTTATATGCAGTTCACATTCCTATTTGAAAAGTTGTAACTCGGCTTGAGCTCTTTCTAATAAATATTGCTGAACTCGGGCAATAATTTCCTTGCGAACCGGGTCGTTAGGGTAATTAACAGCGACTTTATACCAGGTGTTTTCTGTTGTTCTGTTCCATAGCGTGCCCAAAACCTTAAGAACATGTTCATCTTTGAATGTGTAATAGCCTTCTGCATGCATAATATTAGAAAGTCAAGATCTGTACGAAGTTCAGAATCTAGACCGTTCGCTTGAACATGTCTAAACAATTCTATCATGAAAGTATTGATAGCATGTTCTAAGCTTGGATCGGAACTAATCGTCTGACGATTCTCGTTCAAAAGGGTTCCTATGGTGTTAAATTTCCCAAGCTGTAATAGACTATAAATGGTCTCCTGACTGAGCGGTTCAGTAATGGGCCTAGAACAATTTAGTAATGATGGCTTAGGAAATTCTAAGCCATCATTACTAAATTATTTAAAATAATTACATAGGAGATAAGAAAAGAAAATTTTTGCTCAGATGGCCTTAAACTAAGTTAATAAAAGTATTTTTTTGCCAAAAAATTTAGCAAAAACTAATAATTTTAGCATTACTTTTGTTTCGATGAATAGGGTTTCGAAAAGTGAAGTTATCGCAAAACTTCAACGGGATATTTTGTGCTGGGAGGGTTTCAAACCGGCTAAGGCAATAGGTGCTGGCCTGATCGGACTGGGGCCTGTGGAAGCGGCGTTTCCAAACCAGATATTTCCTGTAGGAGCTGTTCACGAGTTTATCTGCGCAACGCAGGAAGATGCGGCTGCTACGGGAGGTTTCATCAGCGGGCTTCTGAAAACACTGATGAAAAATGGAAGCGGTTGTTTGTGGGTGAGCAAATCAAGGAAGCTGTTTCCTCCAGGATTGAGCCTTTATGGCATTAGTCCGGACAGAATCCTTTTTGTTGACGTGAATTCGGAGAAAGACATATTGTGGGCGACGGAAGAGGCCCTGAAATGTCAGGGAATGGCTGCGGTGATTTGCGAACTGGGGGAGGTTTCATTCAACCAGTCGCGGAGGCTTCAGCTGGTTTGTGAGCGAAGCAAAGTGACTTCTTTTATCATAAGGAGCGATCCTCAGAAAATAACTCAGACCGCTTGCGTTGCCCGGTGGTTGGTCACCTCTATCGCCAGTCAAACAAAAGGAGATCTTCCGGGCGTCGGTTTTCCCCGCTGGCGGGCAGAATTATTGAAAGTACGCAACGGAAATCCGGCAAGCTGTGAGGTAGAATGGTCGAAAGGGAAATTCAAGGTGTTCCAGCAGCAGGATGCTGTAGAAGCCTCTGTAAAACGGAAGTATGCATAGAAGGTATGTGTCTATTTGGTTTCCGTTCCTGCTGACAGACTGGTACGAGCGAAAGCAGCCTGCCAGCAAACGTATGCCACTGGTTTTTGTCATTTCGGATCATGGCAGGCTGATGGTCAGTGCCGCGAACGAGGCTGCCCGTAAGGCAGGCGTTGATATGGGGATGGCCGCAACGGATGCAAAAGCACTTGTTCCGGGGCTTCTGGTGGTGGACGAGCCTGCGGGCCAGAATGAAAAGTTACTCAGGGGGATAGGTGAATGGTGCATTCGTTTCAGCCCTGTGGTGGCCATTGATTTGCCGGACGGGCTTCTGATCGATGCCAGCGGATGTGCACATTTGTGGGCGGGAGAAGACAAATACCTTTCAGAAATAACATATAAACTCAATGCTTTTGGGTACACTAACCGCGTTGCCATCGCTGACACAGCCGGTTGCGCCTGGGCAATAGCCCGTTTTTCTGAGGGTCAGCGGATCGTTGTTCCGGGAGAACAGCTAAAGGCCTTGCTGCCTTTACCTCCGGCCTCCCTGCGTCCGGAGAAGGCTGTTGCTGAAAAGTTTTACAAGCTGGGTTTCTACCACATCAGTTCATTTATCCATTTCCCCAGGCCGATGCTGCGCCGGAGGTTTGGAGAACATCTGCTTCTGAGGATCGCCCAGGCACTGGGCCAGGCGGAAGAATATTTGCTGCCGCTGAAGCTTCAGAAAGCCTGGGAAGAGCGGCTTCCATGTCTTGAACCGATAAGTACCAGGGTAGGGATTGAGATCGCTGCCAGCACTCTGCTGGAAAAGCTTTGCAGCCGGTTAGCTGCACAGGGACTGGGAATCAGACAGGCTGTGCTCCGGTGTTACCGGGTAGATGGTGAACAGCAGCAGGTAGAGGTGGGTACGGGATTACCCTCTGACCAGCCCGGGCACCTCTTTAAGTTACTCGAACTCAAGATCGGCCAGATCGCGCCCGGACTTGGCATAGAACTATTTCTGTTGGAAGCAAGAAAGGTTGAAAAGATCAAGCCCGGTCAACATGCTTTCTGGTCTGATTCAGGACTGAACACTTCTGCCATTAGTGAACTCCTTGACCGCCTTGCAGGCAAATTCGGAGCAGATCATATTCACCGTTTTTTGCCGCAGGAGCATTACTGGCCGGAGCGGTCATTTGAGAGGGTGGATGACCTGAGGGCACAGCCGACCTCGGGCTGGCGGGAGGATATCACCCGTCCGGTATGGCTGCTAGGCAGGCCGGAACCGATCGAGGTGATGGCACCGATTCCCGACTACCCGCCCATTCTGTTTATTTACAAGGGAAGGCGGCACCAGGTTAAAAAGGCAGACGGCCCCGAACGGATAGAACGGGAATGGTGGATGGATGAGGGAGAACACCGGGATTATTTTGTGGTTGAGGACGAGGATGGAAAGCGTTACTGGCTGTTCCGCTCGGGTTATTATGACGGGAACAAAAAGAATCAATGGTTCATTCACGGGTTTTTCGCATGAGTTACGCAGAACTTCAGACTACAAGCAATTTTAGTTTTCTAAGGGGAGCATCACACCCCGAGGAACTCGTATTCCGTGCTGCTGAACTAGGTTATGCGGCCATTGCGCTGACCGATAGAAATACTCTTGCGGGTATCGTCCGTGCCCATGTAGCGGCCAAAGCAAAAGGGATTAAGTTCATTCCTGCCTGTCGCCTCGACCTCCAGGACGGCCCCAGTTTGCTTGCTTATCCTACAGATAAGGAGGATTACGAGCGTCTGTCCGGCCTTTTGAGCCTGGGGAACCTGCGAACGGAGAAGGGAAAATGCCTTCTTTTTAAGGCAGATGTTTACGCCTGCGGAGGACGGATATTATATGTACTGATCCCTCCTGAAAAGCTGAATGAAGATTTTGAGTTTGATCCCGCATTCACTTCCGGAATGAGAGAATATCAAGAGAAACTTGGCAGGAGACTGTATATCGCTGCAAACCGGCTGTATACAGGCCAGGATGTGAAACGCCTGTTCAGGATCAATGAAACAGGTATTCCGATGGTTGCTAGCAATGACGTTTATTATCATGAGCATGAGCGGCGTGAGCTGCAGGATGTGCTGACCTGCGTGCGGGAGAAGTGCACTATTTTTACAGCAGGTTACCGTCTGCATCAAAATGCCGAGCGGTTCCTTAAGCCGGTGGACGAAATGGAACGCCTTTTTCTGCAATATTCCCATGCCCTGGAGCGTACACTGGAAATTGCCGGGGCCTGTACTTTTTCACTTAGCGACCTTAAATATGTATATCCCGAAGAAATTTGTAGTCCGGGAAAAACGCCTTATCAGGAGCTGAAGGAGTTGACCTGGAAGGGTGCGCGGGAGCGCTACGGAAAGCAAGTTCCTGAAAAGGTAAGGGACTTGCTGGAAAAGGAACTTCAGTTCATTGAAAAGCAACAATACGAGAATTACTTTTTAACAGTTTACGATTATGTACGGGAGGCGCGTGACAGGGGGATTTTATGTCAGGGTCGCGGATCTGCCGCCAATTCGGCGGTATGCTATTGTCTGGGGATTACTTCGGTCGATCCCATGAAATTCAAACTTCTGTTCGCCAGGTTTATGTCGGAGGCACGGAACGAGCCACCAGACATTGATGTGGATTTTGAGCACGAGAGGCGCGAAGAAATTATTCAGTACATCTATAACAAATATGGAAGGAACAGAGCCGCAATCGTTGCTACTGTCACCCAGCAGCGTCGGAAGGGGGCCATCCGTGACGTAGGAAAAGCAATGGGCCTTTCAAAAGACACTATTGACCGGCTCTCGGGGGCGATCTGGGATTCTCCGGACGGATTCGAGGAGCAGCGGATCGCTGAGCAGGGCCTCAATCCCAGCGAGCCTGCGCTGTTAAAAGTATTGCAGCTTACCAGCCAAATGATGGGGTTTCCGCGTCAGCTTGGTCAGCATACGGGAGGATTTATCATAACCTCCGGAAAACTCAGCGACCTGTGTCCAATCCTGAATGCACGTATGGAGGACAGGACAAATATAGAATGGAACAAAGATGATATTGAAGCACTGGGTTTTCTGAAAGTAGATGTGCTTGCACTGGGGATGCTGACCTGTATCCGGAAGGCATTTGATCTGGTAGAGAAACACTACGAACTTCATCTTACCCTTGCCAATATTCCGCAGGATGATGTAAAAGTATATGACATGATCAGCGCCGCTGACACAATCGGAGTTTTTCAGATTGAGAGCCGGGCGCAAATGAACATGCTTCCGCGAATGAAACCCACCTGTTTTTACGATCTGGTTATTGAAGTGGCTATTGTCCGGCCAGGGCCGATACAAGGCAACATGGTTCATCCTTACCTGAAACGCCGTACGGGAGAAGAAACGATAGAGTACCCTTCGAAAGAGCTTGAAGAAATCCTTGGGCGAACTTTGGGCGTTCCCCTATTCCAGGAACAGGCGATGGAAATTGCTATTGTGGCGGCTGGGTTTACACCTGCTGAAGCGGATTTGCTGCGGAGAAGTATGGCAACATTTAAGTTTAAAGGCCTTGTTAGTGAATTTGAAAAGAAGTTAGTAACCGGAATGATTAATAATAATTACACCGAGGATTTTGCCAGACGTGTGTTCAAACAGCTTGAAGGATTTGGGAGTTACGGATTTCCCGAGAGTCATGCAGCCAGCTTCGCGCTTCTGGTTTATGTTTCGTCCTGGCTGAAATGCTATTACCCTGATGTTTTTGCTGCTGCCCTGTTAAACAGCCTGCCGATGGGCTTTTATCAGCCAGCCCAAATCGTGATCGATGCAGAAAAACACGGTGTAAAAGTTCTTCAGCCGGATATTAATTACTCGGCATGGGACAATACGCTGGAAGAAAAAAAAGAACGGTTTCACATCCTGCGGCTTGGATTTCGTCAGATTAAGGGGATGAGGGAGGAAGATGCGGACACCCTGATAAGGGGGCGTGGACCAGGATATAAAAACATCAACAGCATGATGTCGGCAGGCCTGGGCCTGGCCGCGCTTGAAAAACTCGCCGATGCAGATGCCTTTCGGTCAATCGGGATGGATCGCAGAAAGGCCCTTTGGGAAGTATCATCCCTGCACGACCGTCCTATGGCCCTCTTTGAGGGGCAGCCATCAGAAAGTTGCCGGGAGGAGCAGATTAGTCTACCTTTTATGAAAGAGTCTGAACATGTCGTACATGATTATGCCACTACGGGACTTTCTGTAAAGGCCCATCCTGTGACATTCATCCGTGAACAACTTAGCCTGCTGCATATTCTTTCGACGCAAGCTGTAAAGGAGGAAAATGAAGGCAAATATGTAAAGGTCGCCGGACTCGTTTTAGTTCGTCAGCGCCCCGGCACAGCCAAGGGGGTATGTTTTATCACGATTGAGGACGAAACCGGATTTTGTAATCTGGTGGTATTTGCCAATTTGTTCGATCGTTTCCGCAAAGAGATCCTCCGTTCAAAACTGCTGATGGCGGAAGGAAGAATTCAAAAGCAGGATAATGTCGTGCATCTGATTGTTGAAAAATGCAGCGATCTTACGGGCTTATTACGTAAACTGACAGCAGACGAGCGTGATCCGGCTGTATCAACGCCTTCACGCGCAGATGAAAAAGGCGGTTCTTTCATTGCCGTTAACCATTCAGTGCGGGATGGAGAAAATTCATCAGGGCAATCGATACCTAAAGCCAGGGATTTCAGGTAATTCGTTACCATGTCAGATTTTTGAAAAAGCCATGCCTGCGATGGACGAAGGCACAGCACCTAAACCAGATCACTGATAAAGGCAAAAATATGTTGCAGTCTTTAAATATAAATGATCCGGCATCAGACCGGTCTCATAATCGTTTCAGCCTTCATTCTGATATTTTTAATTTATAGAATGTTCCAAGTCGAGAGGAGCTTGCTAATCAATTTTAAGTGAAACACCATGTGGCTTTATTATTCCGGGATGAGAGCAATGAGGCCTTGTTGAATAAGGACATATTCAGATTCGCTAATTTGAAAGTCAATTGGAGCATAGCGATGGAAAAAATTCGAATAACTTTCTTGATTCAAGGGATTCTTCCTCCACAAGAGTATGCAAAGGATTTGTACTATCTGGATGCAAAGGGGCGATCTGTTTCAATGTTTATGATTTTCTTTCTTTATAATTTTTTGGTCAATGCAGGTATTACCTGTTAATGCTAAAGTTCTACTCGAGCTAAAAGATTAATAGATCCTTAAACTAAATTATTAACCGTCTATCATTGAGTTGGATGTCGTAAGTTTCACAAGCGTTTTACTTTATTTTTTAGAGGAAGAGTACTTTTTTCATTTTGTTCCTACTATACCAGCTGCATAGACAGCTCGGGAGCAAGTAAAAAAGATGTTGTTAACTATTTCTTCCTCAAAATAAACATGTGACAGAAGCCATAACGTGATATGACTTCTCTTTAGTTAGTGTAACACGGATGGAACAATTTATGAAATTTTTTACAATGTATGCTTCCTACAAAAGAGATGACTTGATCTACATATTCCGACAGGAGAGGCCTCCTTAATGGTAATAGAGCTGAATAATAATTTATAGGGATCGGTCGACACCGATCCCATTCATTTCCTATGCCAACTTTAGAGTTACATACAGATTGCAGAGAAAAACCTAACAAATATAATTACTTACAGCCGCTGCGAAAGTGGCTGTATCAGATTGCCGTCAGAATTGTTTTTACTGTCAAAATAAGTATTTGCCCAATCAACGATATACTGCAGAGTTGGTGGCGCTATATCTGGGCATTGGTCAATTAAATCACATAATGCTAAAGGTCTTGCTAGCCGAAGAATTGTCCCCCCTAAGTCAATAACCAGTATGCCGGTTCCTACCTCCTGTGAGGCAGCAACGGGTATCCCGAAAAACGTGCCTTTACGGCACCTGGATCGCTTAGAGTGAGACATAACGAATAAAAATAGATAGTTTGGCCGCCTACGGCGTGCGGGTTTAGCTCCAATCTTAAATGAAGATAGTAAAAAAAGTCCAAAACGGCAAACAAACGTCCAAAACGGCGAAATTTTGTCATAATTGACGTAAATACGCCATTGTAGGCGAATATTAACCGGTTGTGACTGTTTATTGCCATTGACGGCTTAAATTGTACCGTATTGAAAAAATCTTTATAGTTTGAGCAGTAAATCAACAGGGTTGGACGATACCAATAAAATAACAAGATACAAACTGTCTAAAAATGGAATCGCGGATAAAACGATTCAGACTATTCAACAATTCTTTTCAGTTGTTGAAAGAAAGGATATTATAGAGGACACTACTATCAAGGAACACAAATTACGCAATAGAATTGCAGATGTCGGTAAGATGAATTTGGATGAAATTGAAGAAATCGCCGCGGCTATGAGTAGTGCCAGTGATGAGGATTACGTAAAGTTAGTTTTGTTTTTAAGATATGCCAGAAAAGCACAGAAGGCTCCAAAGAAAAGGCAAAAGAAGTAGTTTATGGCTGCTGAAGATCCTAGGTATAGAAAAACCACAGCGCCCCTCAGGGCGCCGCGATTTCTTGAAAATCCTGATCAGTTGCAGTTAAACTGCAGGAATTCTTCTCCTTTTTTACTTACTTCCATGCAAATGTTAAAAGCGTTTTGAGTTTTGATTTGTGCATTACCACCCAGTAATATAGATTTTACCTTATCCTCAGTAGTTTTATATTTCCTTACATTCTGGAAAAAACCGGTTACTGCGTTGTAAGCTCCGAATACGGTTCCTTCAGTGGTTTCCATCTGCTGTGTATGGTTGCTCATCCCGTATTCGTACGCAGCGTCTACCATGTTGTTAAAAGTGGAGGTGAGGGTGTCCATCCGATCCGCTTTAACATTCGCCAGTACCTCCCTACTTGGGGCTAATGCCAATTGAATCAATTTTTTCACACCGGCGTCTGATATACGTGACTTTGACCACTGGTTGAAAACTCCCTCCATTTCTTTAGAAAGGTTATTTGAAATACCCATCAGGCGATGGGCTTGCTTAAGGCGCTCTTGTACGTTGGCTGTATGACGAATTTTAATGGTATTGGTCATGTTTGCCAGTGCTGCCCGTAATGTATTTGCACAAACTATGCGAACGGGTGTGAACGCCGCTGTGATGCTGCCGCTTCCATCATGGCTGGTTGTTAAAAATAGATATTTTTCAATCAGATCATCGTTGCCGACTTTGATGTAACCGGGAAGTTTTGCAGTAATAAATATACGCTCTCCTTTTCCTAGTCCTCCGGCAGTTTCGTACTGTATGCCGTCGCCGCCAACGATCGCGTCAAAGAAGGCAAATGCGTCCGTATTTTGGACGATATGGTAGTCTTTACCAACTACCCCTAGCACCGCGTTGTTATCTTGTCTAACGGTTGCAAAATAGTCAGGTACGGTTATGTTAGGAATCGTCATCTCCCCTGCTCCTTCATCTTGGGAACTGGATACATTACCCGTGAAAATTGGCCTCTTTTCTACGGTGAAGTCAAGGTGTGCAAATTTCAGTGCTTCTGCACTTGTCGGATAATCCTGAACTATCTGGCCCAATCCGTGCCATGCTATCTCTTTTACTGAAAAAAAGCTGTGCTGTCCTGTGGTCTCGTTGAAATTCAGTTCGTGTGCCATGTTAATAATTTTTTAGTAATGAAAAATTCTTTCTCTTCTTTTTCCCCGATTGAACCCTGTTTTGGAAGGAAAGCGGTTAAAAGACGGCAATCAGAACTGGTTAGGTAAGATTATGGAGAGCTATAAAGTTCCGTCAGGATGACGGCGAGGTACGAGACGGCATTTATGCGCTCGGAATAAGCGGCCTGACCTAATTTCGCAAGTCCTTTAGCCGCCTTCCTTCCAAACAGGATTTCAGGACTAATCAAGCTTATTAGCAGGGCATTCACGGTGATGAAGGCAACCAGGATTTAGGTGTGATTTGCAGAAAGCTAAAACGGATAAATTTCAAGCCGCGCAGATGGCGTAAATTGAATAGCAGTTTTTGATGCTGAGAAATCAAACTGCGTTAACACGATGTTAACTGGCATTAACGAAGCAATTGGTAACTTTGTCAAATCAGAAAAATTGGAACTTTAGCAATCCTTTGAATTTCGACCAAAACATCAACTCGTTATGTTTAAACCCTCAATTCTGGTTTCTCGCCTGGCTGTTATTTTTCAACAGGTAAAGAGACTTGGTATTAGCGAAGAATTACCAGAAGAAAGAGTAAGGCAAGTTGTCTTCGTCAATACCCTGAATATAACGCTTGGCTTACTGATCTTAACTATCGGCCCGCTTTTTTCAATTTTGACCAAAAGTCCTTACATTATAGTACCTGCAATTATAGAATTCACGCTGGTCTGCCTGACCTTTCATTTAAACGCTGTTAAGAAGTATGACGGTGCAGGTTTAATGACCTATATGGTTCAATGTCTGGCTGTATCTTATTTCGGATTATTAATGCGCAAGTATATTAACCTGGAAGCACTGATAGTGTGGTTAAACGCCATTAATTTTCTGGTCTTTTATCAAAAAAGGGAGCGACGTTATGCATCGGTTGCCGCGGTGGGTACGCTTATTTTACTGGAAATTTTCCACTTTATTCCATTGAATGTAGATCCTTTCAATATTTCCTTTGGAGCGGGTATTGTTCTGCGCGAATCCTCACTGTTTGGTATTATATTCCTGACATTTTTGATCAGCCGTCCTTTAGTGTCTCAATATGATCGCAATCCTGGTTTGAACAAAACAATTTATCACAACAGACTTTTTATCGCCGCACTTAATCATGAATTAAGAACTCCCTTGAATGCCATATTTGCAAACGCCATCAGGATACAGGAAGAACTTACGGAGAGCAGAAGCAGCGATAAAATGGAAGAGGCGGTGAATGATCAACTCACGGCACTAAGGGATATCAAAGGTTTGATCAATGATATCCTGACGCTTTCAGAATCGCAATTGAACAATGGCTTAAAAGTCATTACGTTTTCAATGGCTGAAAGGGTTGCAGACCTTAATAATTTAATCCGATCCTTGTTGAAAGAAAAAGATCAGAAGTTGGTTGCCAACATTTGTGATATGCCACAGGCCGTACAAGGTTTTCCTAATATCATACATTCTATAATGATCAATATGGTCGGTAACGCTAATAAATATGGAAACAATAACAGTGAGATAATATTAACGATAAGGAATAATGGTGACGGATATTTCACCCTTTCTGTCAGTAGCAAAGGGCCCAATATACCTAAAGCTACTCTTAGTAATCTAATGAAACCTTTCAAAGCAGACCGCACAGGTAAGAAGGAAAGTTCAGGATTGGGTGGGGCAGTAATTCATATGTTTGTACAACAATTAGGAGGAACATGGGGTATCAGCAGTGAAAACAATATTACCACAATTTTTGCCAAATTGCCTTTTATCAAAGGAAATACTGAAGACATTCCCAAAGTCGATGATGTCAAAATGATTCAATTGGATAATTACAGGGTATATGTTGCCGAAGATGAGGCCATGAGTGCCTATGCGTTGAAAATCCTGCTGACCCGTTTAAATGCAACCGTTCACTGCTTTTCCGATGGAAGCGAACTAATAAATGCTATGGAAAAAAAGCCCGCTGATCTAATCTTTTTAGATTATAATATGCCAAATTTGAATGGTCCGGCAACTTTGGAGATCCTGAAGAAAGACCAGCGGTGGAGAGATATTCCAGTGATCATGGCAAGCGGTGAGCGTGTAAGTTCAAATCATGGGAGTTCATTCCAATATAATGCTGACGCTTACATCAATAAACCGATTGACTTCAATGAATTTTATTCAGCAATATTGTCAATCCAGAAAATGATCATTGATCAGACGATAGCGGTTTGATGAATAGTTGTTTCCTCCCAGATGGATAACTCTCTTTTATAACGGGTGGTTGAAATCTGCCATATCCAGCTGGCCATGACTACCCGGTTGAGTCCAATGAGGTAGTTTTCCAGCGCGTCAACTTTTGTTCTGGCATCCGGCAGGCACAGATAACCCCGCATCTGAATTTCCTGAGAAAGCTCCAGATATTCCGACAGTAAGTCACATACAATTTTGGCGCCCAACTGTAAAGTCTGTTCTATGGTAAATGAAGGATTATTTAACGCGATGATTGCAACCAGATTACAGTCCGATTGGTGATCGATCACCTCTTTTTCAAAAGAAAAAAGGTCATTCATCAAGGCTCCAATTGCAGACACGACAAAATTCAGCCGATCAAATTGTTCTTTCAAGCCGACTTTTTCCATCCAAATGGTGTTTAAAAACTGGCCTTCCGCATATTCCAGAAAAGTTAGGGTATGTGGCATACCGCTGATATGGCAGCGCCGTTTGATATATTCGTCCACCGTTAAAATTTTGCCTAGCTGGTCTGCGTTGAGATCTTTATGAGTGATTTTAACATGGTAGTTGTACAACCTGGAGAATTTCTGATACCAGGCTGCGGGACTGGTCCTTTTGAATTCCAGCATCATTTCCCGTGTAGCCAATTCAATAGGATGAGCATTAACATGTGAATTCATAATGCCGGTATCTTTTGAGATTTTTTTGATCACCCGTTGAGCTATAGCCTTTTCGTCCGGATTCAATCCTGCGAATAGCTCCCTGCCCCAGGTATCGTTAAGCCAAAAATCTATGGCGCAATTTTGCAAAAGCGGTTTCATTCTAAATTCGTGACCAGACGGGAAAAGGTAAATTGCACAGGTAACATATTGTGCGGCAGTATCCAACCATATTCCGTACTTGTCGCAAAAGAGCTTAGCCCCATAAAGTAATTCGTTCTTTTTCGGGTGTGGATAGAAATTGGTACAATAATCCTTCAGATTGAAATCACCAAATGAAAAAGCCCGAAGCAACGATAGTTTTTGGGTCTGTGTGTTGAGATAAGCGTCGTAGTGACCTTTAAATTCTACAAGGAAAGAGTCGCGCAGCAATTTAATTGCTTTCTTCATAGTGAAAAGTTTAGATGTTAGGATAAATTATGATTAAGAAATGTACAGAAATTGTGGCCCCTTAATGATTGCAAAAATGAAACAATGAGTAGCTATATCATTGATAAACAGATAGAAAAAAAATAGAAAAAAAGCCATTAATATATAAGTGCAAGAGGGTTAAAAACATGCGAATATTATACACAAGAAGCACTTCTAATTAGCTGGTTGCAGCAAACAAATTAAACTGAGTAGGGTAAGGCGACCTGTGCATTTTGGAATGGCGGTGTAATGCGCATTGTATTTCCTTCGGCAGGATAATAACCTAGCTACCCGTAAGTGTTCTATTAGCGAAAAAGCCCATCAGTATACTTTGGCATGATTGGGTTCCTTCAATGCCACAGACCTGAACATCCCGTTCGCTATTTTAAATGTTGGTTTATTAGGTGAAATTAGTTTTTGGGCTGGATGGTTCGTCTTGACGATTTCTTTCCCGATTTCAATAGTCTTTAACAGTAATCTTAAATTACTAGCAACTCCCTCTATGAGAAAATTAGCCCATTCTTCATTAACAGCAATGCGCTTTAGCTCCTCCAATTTTTCTGGTTGACATTGACGCATACCTGACAAATCCTGTACGCAGATTTGGTGGTCCGTGCTATTGGGTAATTACATGAGATTTGCTGATCATGAATCCAGTTGAAACTCCGATCTATCAATCGGCATTTCAAGTAGCGCATTAGGAATTGAACCGGAAATCCTTGGCGAAAGAGAGATTGAGGGGAAAGGACCTGGTCGAAGGCAATGCCAAAGATTCAACTAAAAAGAGAAGACAATGCTGCCTTCTCTTTTTTAGTTTCTAGAAACCGATCTTCTGGTCGGCTCAATTTGCTTTCGTAATTTGTTAACTTTAAAGACACCGGTAAACCAAATATAAGTCGTTCATTTAACCCAGACGGTTAACATTTCGTTAATTGAGGAAATAGGAAAGACTAGATAAGAGGAATTACATACTGCAACAATGTGGTAGATAATTACAACATTGGGACACCGTCTCCTACAATGAAATCATCTTCAACTATTTTCCTCGTCTTTTTAGGATCTCCGGTATTAGCTTCATTAGTTGCTGCATTTCCACAATACGATCTTCAAACAGACCCCGACCAATAATGAGGTTGCTGTATGTTGCTAGCTTCGCTGCTGCCTCTCGGTTCCACGTATTGATTTGCGTGGGATGCAAATCATACTTCTTAGCTAGTTCTTCAACTGTACTACGCTCTTTTAAGGCTTCCATAACCACTTTCGCTTTGAAGTCTCCAGTGAATTTTCTTCTTCTCTGCTCTGTTATTCTTTTGGCAATTTAAGATGTTTTTTGCAATCTTAATTACCGGTCTAAATTTCAGATACCATTATAGTTTTTATTTAAACATAAATCTCTAAAGGGTTTAAATTTCTGTTATTCAGAATTTAGAATTACCATTTCCATTTTCTCCAGGGATCTTCAAAATTATCTCGTAACAATCCCTTTGTTAAGGGGAGCTCAAAAGCCGGAAGAATTGAAGGATCTATTGCAAATACGGTTCCTAATGAAACAATCCGTATATCTTTTTTTTCAACCTCTTCTCCATCGAGGTGGTACATTTCCCAATAATTGTCTTCCCACCTCGCAATTTCTGTGAGAGGTTCCCCTTGTAAAAAATATATGTCGGTACCAACCTTTGACTCTTTAGGCACATTATATTCCCATTCCTTGACGATCCATTGCCATACAGGTTCATTTTTAGTGCTAAATTCCTGAGTCATATCAGGGATATCCAGTGTATAATGTTTCTTATCCGGAATAATCTGAAAAGCATAAACCTTTTCTGTCTTATAATAATCATATACACCTAACATCAATAATTTACTCCAAGATTTGTCAATCAGGGAAAGAGAAAATTCACCCAAACCATCAAGAGTAATAGGATCGAAATTTTTACCCTCTCTCTCAATTAATTTAACAGAAATTCCCTTTAGGAGATTATCGACTTCTTCTCGCATGTAAAATACCCCTCCGGCAAATAGTAATTCAAAATTATACTTCTCACTTAGACCAATTGTATAAGCGAATCCAGGACTAATATCGGGCATAACATAAGTTATGTGATATCCAAATTTTTCAATGCCAGATCTTATGCTCTGGATAAATATTTCTTTATTCATTAGCTATGCAATTTAACATGACATGGTTTACAAACTGCTTTTACTTCCTCAGGAGTTGATCTAGCTCCATCTGCGTGTCGTTTAACATGATGAAATTCCATATCTTTCTTCTCTGTTTTTGCGTCACAATTTGCACACCCTCCTTTCTGTTCTTCATAAATTTGGGCTTTCTCTTTTTCAGTCACATTTCTTTTGGGATCTCTTTGATCTTTAGGAACGCTCCCCTTTCCTTTTGGAGGCTTAAGTAAATTTCCTTGCCACTCTTCTTCAACATTTTTTATTGGTTTGACTAGATTAACTAACGAAGTCGCAGAGGTTAAAGTTCCCTGTATAGTAACAGGATTACTTCTATTGTAATCAGTACTTTCTTTAGATTAAATTATATCCTTCTTAACTTTAATAATCGAATAGTGATTCCCGAACAACTATGAATGAGCCAGGCATGCCTCTTTATAATCCCACAAATTTTTCAATTTCCCCTGTTCCAAATACTCTTTAATGGGAATGTAGGATATAGTAGCAGGAACATCTACTGATATATAACCTTCAAGATGACTACCCTCCCAATCACACCCTAAAGCCACCAATTCCTCACCGATTCTACTTACACCATTCTTATCATAAATAATCATCTGTATTGTACTATGACCTGAAGGCTCAATCAATTCATCAAAATACATTTCTCCTTCTTCTTCATCGATACTTACTATATCTCCATATGCAATATTACCTGCAAAGAAGGGAACATTGAGGATTTTATAATAGTCTCCTACTTTTTCTGCCCATACACTCTCAATTTTTATATTACCATCAAAATCTTTATATACTAACTTAATTTTGACATCAGTATTATTGCTTTGATTTAGGCTCATCTTTTATTAATTTCCTTTTGATTTATCATGATAAAACCCTGTCATGTTAAAAGGCAGCTCAATTGAGCCGCCTTTGTTATTTATTCCTTAAATATCACCTTTTTTCTATCATTAATATTTCCCTATAAGTATTTATCTAGTTCGGCGTTAATCGCTTGCATAAAAATATCAACATCAACTACCACGGATGCACCATTAGGCATTGGCATTACACCAATCTTTTGATTCTTCTTTTCACAATCAGGAATATACAACTCAATAAAATCATCTAATGTTATAGAGGTGGGCTTATAATCAGGTCTCCCATTATCGCAAAATACCTGGACATATTCTTCATGGGGCCATAATGGGAAAACCTCATTATCTTCATCATCTCCCATTAATAAAAATTCATTATTATATTCAGCAACCCATACTTCCTCATTGCCTGCTATTCGTTTAATAGCATATTCAAAGCGGGTTTTCGTATCCTGTTGAAGAACCGATTCAATTTCTTTTTTTGACGGCATATAATATTAATTTGAGTCTCTTAATTTCTTTTCAGTTCGATGTTGAAGATCGTGAAGCTCCTTGGTCTTTAATTTGGAATCATCATAATTGTATCCTTTAGCAGCTTCTTTGCCGCGATCATGGGCCAATTCCGTTCCAGGAGGATTTCTAATACCAGGGCGAGCCTTTCGATCCCTTTGCATTGCGTTTCGCTCCTGTTTAATCCAACCCCTAGTTGCTGAGCCTTGCTTAGGATCATCTCCGACTTCTTTAAGTTTTGCCTGGGCCCCTCCTCGACCTCTTCTTGCAAAAACATAATTTTCGGGTTTTACCGTGGCCGCCTTATCATCTATTAGTAAACCAGGAACCTTAAACGCAAATTCTCCCGCAGGTGCAGCTTTTTCCGGTTTGGCTGTAGCCGTTGGTGCACCATTCATAACATCTGCCCTCATCGACTCAGGCACCATGGATACACTTGAATTCGCAATGGGACCAGGCCCAGCTAAAACAGCTTCTTTAATTTGATCTGATTTATTAGCGACATAAGCAACTGATCCTGTCACAACAGCCGCCTCATAAAGACCTACAAGGGCTTCATAAAGCAATGGTGCAAATTGGACAAAACCCGGTGTTGGGCCACCACCTGGAACATCTCCCAACGGATCATTATATCTAATGGGATTATCAAAATTCGACGCATAAGGGCTCCACCTCTCCATATCTTCGTCGATTTTGGGATCAACCTGCCCCCATCTGCCAGTCTGAGGATCTAATGTACGAAAATTTGCATCATACTCATCCAAGTCAAAATCCTCATTAAATTCAATACCATTGTACTTTAACTTATTCTCCGTATATAAACTTCCCTCTAAAGAATGACTACTTATACCAGCCATTGTTAAACCAAAAGGATAATAGTGCGTTACTTCCTTTAATGGCCCTCTATTATGTACGACGATTAGATTATCGAAAAACACATCCTGTGCACTCTCATTCGAAAGATATAGATATACAAAACCAGTTCGCTTAACAACTACCTTATTAACTATTAGCGAAGACAATGAATCAACTAAGCCTTGGACTTGTTTTACTACACTATTCTCATCAACAAAATTGAAATTATCATCAAAGGCGGCTACATTAAGGAATGCTTTAGGTTTTGTACTAATGTTCTGATCAGGATCCTTTGTTCTCAAATTATCATACAAACTGGAGGTTAAATTGTTTATTGGAGAGCTTACACCTCCACTACTATGTGCTCCATCTGTAACAAAGTTCCCAGAAAATGCAGACAGAATGGAGGCCACCATAATAGACGATGTATTTGCTGAAGTAGCGGCACCGACATTATGATATACCGCTTTTACCGAAACGGATATAGTATCCCCTGCCATAACCCGTAATACTTTAGATGGGCCAATCTTTTGCCCACCACTTCCACCATTTAGCAAGGCAACATTAGCATTTGGATTGGTTGTAGGATCATTAGGGTAATAACTCGGTTTAGGCGCCCGGGTATTATCAATATTATTAAACAAAGCATTTTCTAACCCACTTACCGAACTTTCCATTGTTGCGGCATATGTGGCAGTATCTCTTCTGGTTGCTAAAATAACCCTTGTATTACCAAGATGGTCTTTTAGGAAATAATCAAATGACCATTGAGTGGGAAGTCCTGTTTTAAATACAGGCCTGATTCTGCCAGCCTCATGGTTGATATATTGAAGGGTATCAAGCGTGTTGTTGTTATTAACGTAGACAAACCCATTAGCATAGGTTGTTCGCACGACTCTGGGTTGTGAACTGACTGTATCAATTATAACTTTTCCAACTTTGTTGCCTTCGCCGTCATAAACGTAATATAGAACTCCCCGGTTATGGATATTGATTATAGCGGGTAAATTATAATCATTATAATAAATTGTGTCTATATTTTTATTCTTATCCTTACAAATATTTCCGTTGGGGTCATAATAGTAATCTTGCGTTTCGGTGTTATTGGCTTCGTGGAAATCTCCTAATAATGAAGCCGGATTATTGGCTTTATCTGTCACATAATAGAGCTTATTCGTGTAACTATTAGTACCATAGCTATAGAAATATTTAAGGCTATCTATAGTCTGGGAGATAGGGCCATTCATGCCCATTTGTTTCATACTAAATATATTGCCGCTTGCATCATAGCTTATTCCACTAACAGAAAAATTTACAGGGGTATTTGTCCAGGTAGTGCTGCCAACATTTTGTTGGGTAAAATAGGCTGATATTAATCTGTTGACTGGATCATAGCCATATCCGTATGCCCGGGAGATATTATCATCACCGCTTTTCCATTTTGTTCCGGAAATATTTCCATCATATTTTACACTGTCAAATCCATTATCGTAGGAAAGCTCAAGTCCAAACCAATTGCTGGAACTATTGGCTGTGTTTAGGTAATTTTTATTGATGGATTTAAGCCAGCCTTTTAAATTATAGGAATAGTTAAGGGTTTCAATTTGTCCGGAGGCATTTACATCAAAACGTTCATTTTTTTTCTGGCCTAACTCATCGTATGATGTAAGACAGATTACTTTTTGAAGTAAAGGGTTATCATTTAGTGTTTTAATAAGTGAATCAGGTCTTCCTGCTGCATCGTAATGAAATATTGTTAGTAAAGTTGATGAGGGCGTTGATCTGCTTTTGGGATTAGTGTGTCGCTGGTAAGTGGATAGTATCTTCCCGGAGAAATCATACCTGGTATTTGTTATATCTTTTCCTCTTGCCCAGTTGTCGGAATTAACCTGAATTACCTTTCCTTTATCATCATAAAATGAAGTGGTAGTGAGCCATACCGTATCGGATATTACAAATGATCGCTTACCAACGACCAGTCCTTTCGTCATAGCGGAAGCGCTGGAGGGCATTGTTTCCGGATAAGAATTACTGCCTACTCTGCTAGCACTGATATCTGTTGTTGTATAAGAACTGGCACCAGGAAAATTGTACTTGTCATAATAAGTATATGACATCGGAATAATCCAATTGTTGGGTATAAATGGCAATGGTGGAGATTGGCTAATAACAGTCATCGTATCAAAAACTGCCTGTATTGTTTTTACAGACGCTGTATCGTTGCAGACATTGTATTGAATTTGCCTGTTGATAGAGTCATAATAGTATCCCTGGCACTGAAATCTTGATTTTAACAAGCCATTTCTTGAAAAAACTAAGCGGTCTCTTTTGTCGTATGCCATTTCAACTGGTTCCGCACCCGGAATTTTCTTTTCGATAATTCGACCTCTGAGGTCGTATCGATAAGAAAAACATAGTTCAGCTGCCAGTGCTGTGGAGATCGAGAAACTTGCCTTAATGATATCAACGGCTTTGGGAGGGAGGATAAACGCCAGCTGGCCTCTTAGATTATAAATATAGTACGTGGACAACCAACCTCTATGCCCGATTCCTGGAGCGAAGGATGATTGAACTCTTTCCAGTATTTTTCTTCCTTCCTTATCCACGAAAGAAATGGTCTGCCGGTTATTCTCATCCGTAACGATGTTTTTGAATAACGTACCTGCTTTATATATGGTCGTAGAGGTGGGCACAGTCGCGTCGTCAGCTAATGCAAATAGTCGGACAGAATCGCTTATTGTATTAAACTGATAGGAAGTTTGTACAGACCGGTTTCCGCCCTCCTCTGCCCAGTTATTGCCCTGTGAATACTCCTTTTGAATTCTGTTTAAAGGCGAGGATTCAAATATGGTTCTTGCAAAATAAATAGACTCTCCAGCAGCTGCCGGATTGAGCAATGTATCCTTATAAAAAGCATTTTGCCCATTAAACGGATCTGTTTTAAACCTCCCGTCATTGACATTCCCGGTTTTAGGTACATACGGAAGGTACTTTACTACCTCACGCCCAAATGGATCATAGATGTTCATGCTAACAGCATCATTACCTGCAGGTGAAATACCTTTTGTAACGGATTGAATAATTCTGCCTAAACCATCATAGTATTCTGTGGATTGTTTTACCTCTGATGGCGTTCTTAGCGTAGATTTTACGACTGCAGTGTCTGATGTAGGCATATCCGGTTCCCAGGTCCTTATATAATTTATCTTAGAATTTGAATAAGCACCTGGAATGGCTGGAGCACTGGCGTTAACCGGTACAATTTCCTTTGGAATATTTTGACAAAAGGCCGGGGTAATTGCAAACAAAATTAGTGCGAAAATTGAAACAAAGATCTTGCTATTAATATTTCTCATGCTATGAGATTTTGATAATTATAGTAAGGGGATGCGGTGACTAATTTGACTAATTATTGGGTGATAGGAGCCTGGCGTTGATAGTCAAAGATTTTAATGATCTGATTATTTTGGTCCCTAATTACTTTCAATTCACCCAAACCATTGTATTCATAATAGGTTGTTCTACCAGCAGGTGAAGTTTCACTGGTTACACCGATACCAGGGGTGTAGGTATAAGTGGTGACCTGTGCCATACTTCCAGCCAGGGCGTTTCTAATCTTATTCAATTCATTACGGAGAGCCAGGTCACTGGATGGATTTTGTAGGATAGCATCAGTGACTATGGCACTAACGACAGAATAGGTACTACCTACAATTCTGGCAACCGGGTATTGCTTATTATATCCCCATAAATAGACCTCATGAATATCACTTGTCTTTCCCTGTTCTACCAGATTTCCCTTTGAATCATATGTATAAAGATTCAGCCTGGTTTCAAGGGGTGCATTAGCCAGGATAAAATCTTTTGTCAACGGAACAATTATGCTACTTTGGAAACCGTAATTAGTTCTTTCCCGTGAAGTTTGAGTACTATTTCTTAACGTCGTTTTTTCAATAACGTTAGCAAGCATATTCCTCGCCAACATTGAATCGTATACAGCCGTTCCTGTATAATTGTTAGGATAGGTATATAGGGTAGAAACAATTGAAGAATCACTACCAATTAGATCTTCCCTGCTAAGCTGTGTATTAACGGTATCGTATGTGAAGTTTTTTATTGTAGTTAACCAGGTATTATTGACTACGTCAAACATTGTATCAGTAGTTGATTTAACGACTGGCCAGTATTGGAATATCTGATACATTCCACCGATAAAACTCCAATCCGGAGTATTATCGGAACATGATGTATTGGAAGATTTCCGTATTCCATATTTAGCAGCCCAGATCCATCTGTAATTAGGATCACCCGGATTGTTATTGAATTTATATTCATTTAGGGTGGCTTTGACTACTTTTCCGACACTATTATACTGCCTATTCTGTAATAGTAATCCCCGAAGGTCATCTTTTGAATTTCTTGGTATGTAGGGGAATCCATCTCCTCCTGTATCATTTATTCCTGTCAGAGAATAATAGTTTTCTTCAAATCCATTTTCCCCATTCTCGCCTTTTAGTACTGTTATTTTTGAGTAGCCTATGGGGCTACCCTGAGTTCTGCCCAGTGAAATATTGGAGATGGACTGTCGCTTTTGGTAACTCCAATCACCTCCTTTTATTGGGCCTGATAATCCTCCTGGATCTGGGCAATAATATGGGGTATAGGACAAATCAATATATTTCGGATAATCAAGCAGAACACCAGATGATAAGCTATCGTTTAGCATATATTTAAATCTGATAATAATATCATTGGTATGATTTATTCCATCATATTGGGTAATTCTCTTTATCCTGCAACCACCTGCCTTCAGGCTGTAGACAGTGGGTGAAGTTATATAGCTATAGTCTTTATAGTACATGGTAATCACTGCTCTTTCTGTTGTTCCTGTTCTTTTCGCATGTAAAGTATAAGTATGTCCAAAGGGAAGAGATGTGACTGTAGTCATGGAATGTCCATAAGTATCACCAGCTGCAAAAACAATGGTTCCGGCCTCATTGGTTACCCACACGTCCGCTTGTGCATCTCCATATATTTTACCGGTTACCAGATAAGAGAAGACAATTGACTGGTAGGATACGCCGGATTTGACGTAAACATCATTTGTTACTTCTCCATTTGCTGTCGATAAAGTATTCGTATTAACGCTTTGGGTATTATCTATTACTGTTGAGTCCAGATGAGTATAGGAATAAACTGACTGAGTTCTATAGAAAGTATAATCATTTTGTTCGTAATCAAATGAGGTTGTGCCACCAGTTGGGTAAGTGATTGTATTTAGCAATCCAATCTGTGTCGCGGCTGAATCAGGTTTTCTGTCAGCACCACTTAGTATAAGCCCATCGCCACTATTATAGGCCGGAATTAATGTGCTGTTCCCTTTTCTGTTATAGAAGCCCCAATGATCCTGATCATATGAATCCTTTTTAGGAAGGTCATCCTTATTGATATAACTGAAGCGGTGAAGCAATGAATCACTACCACTCACTTCTACCATCGAATCAAGCAGCATTCGCCTTTGAAGTGGTTGACCGGCACTGTTGTTCGAATAGCTCTGGTAAAATCTGAACTTCTTCAGGAATGTGTAATTTGTGCCTTTCGCATTGTAGATATTAACTTCTCGTAATCTGTATTTATTACCAAGATTAATATCGGCTCTGTCTGCTGTGGAAACAAGTTCCATTTTTCCTCCTGCAGAGACAACGGAGGTAAGGATATAACTATTGATGGATTGTAAATTCGTGGTTGTTATGGTGTAGCTCTGGTCCGGAGGGGTTACTGGTGCCGAGCAACCTGTACTTTGTCCTGGCAACAAATCAAATTGTTGAACGGATGGGGTTTCTCCTTCATTGCTAAAAGTTGTTGCAGCATAATTAAACTGAATGGTGTCTTTCCGGTTAGCGGATATCATTTGGGTTAGAAACCAGGCCGTATTACCAGTTACGGAGGGAACATCAGAACCTGGAGAAGTTGAGACATCATTATCAGAATACTCCATTGTAGTAAAAATATATCGGGTTCCTGTTTCGTTTGTAATTGTAAATCCGGTCGTCACATTGCCCTCTACTTTCCATTTTTTATAGGGGGAAAAGTAGGCAGTACCGTTTTTGTCAAAGAACATCTTTGCTGACTGACCATCAAAATTGACAAAATAGATATCAGGGCTACAATCAAAGTAGCCATCTGCGATTTGCTTCTTTTTACAGTTATCCAGGGTATTTAACCATGCCGTGGGGTTTGAGGTCGACCATAGAGGCATGTTTAAAGTACTGGCTGTAAATTTATAGCCAAAGGCAGATGCTTCATCCACTTTACCTGCTATTGATCTTGTAATTGCACCTCCTATATTTAGATCCCATCCTAATCCAACCCATGTGGCCTCTTGTTGTACTTGAATTCCGCCAAAACTGCCGTAACCAAGAGACATTGATACTGAGAGACTACCATCTTTCAATGTAAAAAAGGGGAAATTAACGTTTGGTTTACCTGTATAATAACTAACAGGTATATCGGCCACTTTGGTCATGGCAGATGCCTGCTGACTGGGGTTATACATCTTTGTGGGTGATGTAAGATCGTAGGGAATAGATGTCTGGCCTTTAGTCACGGAAAGGCACAAGAATAGAAACATCACCACGATAGTGGCAATACGGGAGTTAAACGCCATTGTTACTTAATTTAATATGTCTTATTTACTGTTACAGAGTGTAACCTATTCTGATCTTAATTTTATCTGTTTTAGGTTTTTGTGATGCCAAAAGATCATACAACAACATTGTATTCAATTTTAATTTTGGTCCTACCTTTTGTTTTCTATTGATGCCTATTAATGCGCTAGATGCCCACCCATTCCAGCTTTTAAGTACCCCCGAATTTGGAATGTTTGAATTTTTCGTCAGCTCAAATCCTCCATTTAAATAGAAGGTGCCTTTCAGTTTCCAGTCTGCGAATGATCGAATGCCTAATCCTTGATGGGAGAAATGGATCTTTTGCCATCCTTCTCCCATTCCCAGGCGATAAGATGCCCCTATTCCAATCGAACCATTTTTGTGGAACTTGTAAGCGATTTGACCAGCCAGATCTACCATCGTTGGGAAATAATAGTTACTTTTCTGGAACTGAATGTTGCCGCCGGGTTCAAGCCTGTCAATCAGGAGTTTGGTTTTCATTTCATTGGGTTTGAATGCGGGCATTTGTGCTGCATTATCAAGATTGGGAAATTTAGACCTGACTTCTTTCAATTTTTCACTGCCTTGGTTTACTAACGATGCTACTGATGCTCGACCGCCAGGGGCATCACCAATTCTTTGGGCGAGGATCTGATCTACTGAAGACCGTAGTTGTAAACCTTCCAGGTTACGGGTATTATTGTAGTCTGTACTGATATTAAACAGGGTTGCTATCTGAGAATTTTTTGTCAGAAAATCGGTATAAGCAGGGATTTTTTTGAGGCGATCTATAGTTTTGTCGAGAATCTTCTGCTTATCTTCAAATATAGATTTGTATTCGGATAGCTGTTCTCTATAATAAAATGACTGCTTCTTTATGATATTTAATTCACTGGATAATTGTTTGTATTTTGACAATTCACTTAGCTGTATTAGGCGATCACTGAAATAGGCTTTTACCTTTTCTGTCATTTCTATTTTCCCCTGTAGCCTCTGTACAGTTCCTAATACTTTTTGAATATCCTTTTTACTTATATTACCATTCTCGTTCAAAAAATGTAAAGTAACTTGGGCTGTATCCATGAAACCACTTGAAGAAATATGAGATAACAATTTTTGCTTGCATTGGTCTTGTAATTCTTTTATTCCTCTATTAAACAATCTAGTTGCTGCGTCCGAGTCAATCTTTTCTAATTTTGATTTTAATATTCTTTCATGCCGCCCTAATCTCCTAAGCACCTTTTTTGTATAATCATCAATCCTGTTCTTGTATTTAATAGATGCAGTATTTAAATGATTAATATAATTTGGAGTTAAGCTATTAACAAACAAGGTGTCTTGCGAGAAACATTCATTACTGCTAAATACAGCCAAGATCACGGTAATAAATAATATTTTTTTCATATCAAAGAATGCTAAAGATAATAAGGTAGTATAGGCACTTGTTTAGTGCTTAAAGATGACTGGGTCAAAGCGCGATTAAAGTCCGTTTGTGTATTTTTCTTGGGGCTAAGAAATATTATTGAAATTATTGTAAGGTTAAACTTAATTGCTCATATGTTGAAATAAATTTTTAATGATTACAGTGCCAGAAATTCACAATATCAATTAACAGGAGGAAACAAAAATTGTTTGAATAAAATTAAGCTTCGCCACAGTAATTCGCAACTAATTTTCTCAATTGACTCATTGGATAAAATTTTTAAGTCAGCAAATTATTTCAATCGTATAGACAAAACCAGAAGTTATATAGAGAATAACCCAATTGATCAAATTATAGGCCTTTACTCATTTTAGTCGAAACTATGCAAAGAAACTGTATGTCGTTACTTTCGTAACAACCCAAAATTTCAGCCCTTCAAGTAGCATCCGTGAGAGTTCTAATAAAAATCAAAAATTTGAGTTGAAAAATAGCCTTAACTATCTATTCAATTAGCCTAGCCATTCCGGTTTATATAAAAGGAAAATCTAAAATAGTCAAGGTGGCTTTAAAATTCCAGCAGATTGAACCCTACGTATTTTTTTTGTTCGAGTCCGCTCTTTGCTTGTCTTTGGCTGCTACAAATAGTAAATATTTTACATAAAATAGATGAGTGGATAAATTAGCACGAACATATCATTACTAAAATCAATAGTCAGATAACGCCCTACAAACGCTAAACCCGGATGATAGGATGTCAAAAGGAACCGGAAACCAAGTGGCTTCTGGTTCCTTTTTCTTTACCAGCCGATAAATCATTTTTTAATAATCAAGTGTGCCAATTCCGGATCATTCATAATGTGCATATATTCGGCATTAACTAGCTCCTGAATATCGGCCCGAATACGCAGGAAATTTCGTTCTACCATTTCAGGCGTAACATCTCGAATCTTGGGTATAACCTTGTAAGCAGCTTCCTCTGCTTGCAAAGCCGAAATGTCATTTTGAATCTGGCAATGAAAAGCTTTCAGGTCGATTTTCTCTTCGGGGTTGTCCGCCACAACTCCGACAAATTCGCCAGAAGATAAGGTGGCAATTTTTGACGGGGGAACAGCCGAATCCAATTGCTTGGATTGGCTGATAGAGGTATCCGAAGCATTGATTGAAAGGCTCTGCCTGTCCTGCATGATCTTACCGATACGCTCCGATAGTAGTTTTGAGGTTTCTCCTGTAACCTGACCACTGATGATGTTTCCTACGATACCGAAGATCACATCCGCTTCATCTTTTCCATAATCACGGCGTAATTGTGTAAGATCCTGCAAGCCTAAAACTGTGGCAGATTTGTAGCCTCGCGCAATGGCGATATGACCGGAAATACCGGTGACCGTTATCGAAGAGAATTCATCAAAGATCAAGGCATTCTTTAACTTTCCTTTCTGGTTAACCAACTTTAGAAGACGGTTAACATAAAGGGAAATAACAGCACCATAGATTTGTAATTTCTGCGGATTATTACCGAGGCAAAGGATTTTAGGGTCATCAGGGTTATTGATATCCAGGGTGAAATCGTTGCCCGACATGATGTAATATAACTGGGGAGAAGCAAGTCTGCCCATGCCTATTTTAGCGCTGGCGATCTGTCCCTCTAATTGCTCCATCACATCGGCGATGTACGCATTTATAAAAGGGTTGACCAATACTTCTATTTCTTTTTCCTGCCGTAGTAATGTAAACAGCTGGTCGTATCCCAGTTGCAGAAATTCAATTACATGAGGTAGCGTACAATACTCTCCGTTATTATATTTCCGGAGGTACCAGATGATAGCAGTGACTAGGTTAATTGGTGACTCGACAAAGAAATCCCCATTTTTTGGAATCCACGATTTGTTAAGCCCAAGCATAATTGTTCTGGCGCTTTCCGCTGCGTCGGTGATATCCAGCATGGTTGCAGGATAAAGCGGGTTACACCGGTGACTGCAATTCAGGTCATCAAAATTGATGACATAAAACTGAGGCTCCTTCTTGTACTTGTGCTTATTCTTCAGAAAGGAATTGTAAGCGATCTGGCTGAGGTCCGGATACTTCAGGTCATATACCAAAGCTGTGTAGCCCTTTTCAATAGTTTGTGTGATGAAATGGCGAAGTACAAAAAAGGATTTTCCAGATCCGGGTGACCCGGCCACCAAAACACCACGAAAGATGTTGATGAAGTTGATGTATGATTTACGGACCTTGCCTTTTAATTTGTAGACGGCGGGCAGGTTGACGGAGAATTCATTTTCCAACAATCTTTCCTCTTGCGGAAAGGTTTCATTTTCGCTGTTAAATATGTCATCATTATTAAGCCCCTGACGGATGATTCGAGAAAAATAAGTGCCTCCTGTAAGTAATAACAGAAAGCCGATAGTCGTGATGCCGATGTATAAATAAGTGCGTATATCAGGATCAACCTGTGTATATAAAATGGCGAAGCCGAGGAAGAAAGCTAACAGACCCGGTATGATATAGGCCCAGGCGGTTTTGGTTGTCATCTTCTGATCCTTGCGACCTCTAACCCCGACTAATGAAATGATAAGAAATAATAGCGACCAGCATTTGGAAAGGTGGAAGTTTCGCACCAAGCCGGTTTTAGAAACATTGGTAAGCAGGCGGTCGGTAAATGAGGATACCATCCCTAACCTGTGAAATGTGGTATAACAAAAAAAATAAAAATGGATGACTAAAATGACGATGGAAATTAAACGGGTCATGTCCAAAATTTTCCTCAGCGCCTGTTCGTTTTCACCTGTTTGCATAACTGTAATAATTAAGTGGTTAATGTATCATATTGATTTGCGTTTCTTTTTCTTCCTGGATTTCCCGATGCGGAAAGGATATGGCAGCAATGGTGTATACTCGTTTTGTGTGAGTGCATCGAATATGCCTTTGACCACGAAGATTACATCACTGCCGGTAGCCGGACCTAAAGGAGGGAAATACCCAGTATCATTTGAAGGATCTCGAGGGTGCGTAGCGGGTGCGTTTGTTTGGCTTTCAGAAGGTTTAGAGACTGATGGTTGAAGAGTCGCATTTGAGAGGGCCGAAGGCTCGCTGATCGAATTGACATTGCCGGGGTTTTCTATAGCCATACCGCATTTTTTAATGATCGCGGCGGCAGTCAAATCCTTACCCAGGTCACTACCTTTGAAGACATTTTTATTGGCATGATCAATAAAGGTGATACCAAATACCCGGTCATCTTTACCAACATGCAGGGCAACAGCTATTCGTTTCTCTCGTAACCTTGCGATGAGGTCAGGGAGATCCAGTTTTTTAGCTTGCGCAATGGTAATGCGGATGCGGTTTGCCAGATCATCGCGTTCCTTCACGTTTGACTTGTGGTATCGTTTATTTGCTTCGAATCTGGATTGCAGATTGGTCAGCGTCGGACTTTGATCATCGATATTAAAGAGGCTTGCTTTCAATGGCGGGCCTGCGGGCTGACCGTCCTTCAGCCCTTTGAAGATCAGTCCACCATGCTTGTAGATATTGGAGTTTTCTGTGCCCCTTTCGGAACGCACATTATAGCGGCTCAGCAGGGCGTTAAATTCATCCAGGGAGGTATAATGATAACGGTCCAAAACCCGGTGCAGGATATTTTCGATCTTGCGTTTTACAGCTGTTTTACCCATTTGCAGCACCTCCGAATTCAATGCGTCACTTTCATCCCGATGTAATGCACCATGTTGCTGCGCAGGTGTCAGGCCGTATTCCTTTTCAATGAACAATCGGGCTTCCCTCGACTGGTTCTTGCCAATATTCTGCGTGTTAACCCGCGTACCGTCAGCTCTGACTTTTACGGATACAATATGCAGATGTGGATGTCCTGCATCCATATGTTCATACACAAGGTAAGGCTGGTCGCCCATGCCTATTTTATCCATATAGGTTTTGGCGATTTTCTGCATGGTCACTTCATCGGGATGTTCGCCCGGTGGGAAGTTTAAGCTGACGTGAACACTGGGAGATGTAACATCTTCATGGAGTGCTGCCAGTTTGTTCAGCCGGCTCAGTTTCTGCATTAATGTCAGGTCTTCAAGTTCCTTGGGATAGTTGACCGCAGCCAGGCATTTCGCTACCCCTTCTCTGACCTTATTTTCGTTATAGTTGAGTGTCTTTTGAACAGACTTCCCGAACTTAATTACAGCAACCATTCGTCCGCCATTAAATTGATTTTCGCCTTGATTTCATTCACCTTATTCAGCAGGATTTTGTGTTCCATTTCCAGAGTAAGGAACCAGCTTTTTTCGGATGGAATCCGGTCCTGCGAATTCAGTTTCTTCAGGGCCTGATTGTAGTTCACGGCAAGTGCGTTCAGCTCCTTTCGGAGGTGAATCATTTCATGCATAAAATCATCCAGCGACCTGTTTCGGTAGGTGCTGACAATGGCTTTACCAAACAGTTTCCGGCGGGCAAATTCGCTCATCTTCTTACAGCCTGATGACTTCCAGTTTTGCTCAAAAGTTTGAAACTCTTCGGGGCTTAATAGCACACCAAGTAACCGCACCCGGTTTTTATTTTTGGCATTCATAATCGTAGTTATTGTAATGATGGCTTTCGAAAGCAGGTGCGAATGCTTCAAAAACCGGTTAATAAATCAGTAAAAAGCAGGAGTTTCTAATAGCAGGCTTTCCCGACTACGGAGGGTAAAAGCCCATCTAAAAACGGTTATTATTAAATAACCGGACATCTTGCCGGTTGCAAAAGACCAGCAACCTCAACGGCTTTTCGAAGCCGTGCATTATGCCGGGTATTCCCAGGCACCCGTTATCAGCTTGCAGGCTTAGCCGGAAAGTGATAACAGTCATCAGCGGCCCGCTTCCGCTGACCCGGGCGGTAATTTTCAGAGCCGATGAAAAGTAGCAGGAGTAAATCAATTTCCAGCTACCCTGGTATCCGGCTGTTTCCGCGCATTATCCTGCAGGGGATTTTCCGAAATTTACCAGCCAGTCATTCATGTCTTTATACTTGCTGTAAAGGGCACTTTCATCCCTGTATTTTGGGCTTAATGAACAGGCGTATTCGGTGTAATTCAGGCCGGTTGTATCGCGGTCAAGAAACAGTTTTATTTCTTGATAACTCTCCATGACCGGACGTGATTTTTCGAACAGTGCGATGCCATTGAGGATGAGATAATCCAGCGGGAAATCCAGCCTGGTCGGATGGACATAAACGAACGATAAGAAGTCAAAAAAGCCTTCAAAGACACACAGGATATTGGACCCGTTTTTGAAAGTGGAAACTGCCTTTGGATGAAGGCAGATTTTACTATAAGCCGAGCGGACTTCGTACCCATTGGCATCGTTTATGAATCCGATTCCAAAGTATTTGCGGTCATCCACGGTATACCATATTTCCCGGCAATATTCAGCGGCCAGGTAGTACGGTATTTTACGCTGTTTCAAATAATTTAGTAGACTGTCATGGGTTAGCCGCCTGATGGTTGAAATTTCAATTTTTCGGTCAGGTTCTTCTGCTTTTTTGGGGATGGAGGCAGTGCTTTGCGGAGCGGCCGGAAGCAGGTTGTGAGCTTCGATAAAATCCCTGATCGTACACCCGTGAAACCGGGTTAAAAAGTGAATGATACCGCCGCCTGCTGCCCGCCCATGATCATACCAGATATTCTTCTTTCTATTTACTTTAAAGGATGCGGTTCTTTCCTCGGCCAAAGGCGAGAGATACCAATAGTCGTTCCCTGAGATACGCACCGGCTCATGCCCCTGTGATGACAGATAATCGACCAGATCGATCTGCAACACCCGATCTATGTCAGGATGATTAAATCTGTTATTCATAATACACATTTCTTAATTCACACAGATTGCTGCGCCATCCTGCGGGTGCGGTTACAGGAGGCCGGCAGTTATAATTTTTTAACTTGGTTTCCGGCTTTTTTGCTTTCCAAAAACTTTTCGATGTTTCTGGCGGCTTTGACTTTGTAGCGGTGATAGGAAAGATCCTTTTCAAACAGCTTGCTAAAGTCCACCATTTTGTCACCGATGGCTGCCGAGAGACGTTTGGCTAATGCCCGGCCCTGAAGAGTATGATCAAAATAGCAATGCACTTTTTCATATTTCTCAAGTTCCGGCAGTGCTTTTCCCAGTTGATGCATATCGGTAGCGATCAGGCTGTCATTAGGGTGGTCGCCAGATGTTGTCAGATTGAACTTTTGCTCTCTCAGGAAATCTAACTGATTATTAAAAAGACCGATTTTCTTTGAATAAGTGCCCCATAAGGCATAAGTCAGGAGGCCGGTCCGACCAATGCCTTCGGGTCCGATCACTTCATAATTTCCGGAAGGATTAGGGCATCCCAATGCCTTAAATATTCTGTCATCCTTTTGGCAATCGACTTCAAGCAGATAACGATTAGCCACAGACAGCGGGATGAGGTTTTCGTTCAGATAGGCGACCAGGTGAGGCGCATTAATCATAAGGCTTGCGCCGATTAGTCGAACCACCCCCAGTGCAGGTGTGTCCTTGAAATGTTCATTTGCATGTTTCATTGTAAAACGTTTAAATTAATAGTGCTTATAAAGGGATCGTCGGATAACAGCTGATCAGATTCCTCTGCTTCGGTTACGATCCAGATTACGCCGTTCTCGGTTGCCAAGTTCGATGCAGTAGCCGGTGAAAGAAAGATTCTTTTCATACATCTTGCTGAAGTCATTGGCCCTGTCTGAGAAAAGCAGCGAGGTGCAGTTTCTTAATGCATTGCCCGGTATCGTATGATCAAAATATAAATTCAGTTGTGCGTACTTTTTAAGGTGGGGCAAGGCATCCATCAATTGATCCATGCCGGCGACAATCAGACTATCATTAGCGCCCAGTTTTGATGGCCGGAGCTTCTGGACATTGAGAAAATCCCGCTGGTTGTTAAACAGGTCGATGCGCGGTTGATTGGCATTGTGATGCACAAAAGTAATGGTGCCGGTATAGCCTATACCCTCGGGGCCAATCGTTTCCCAGTTTCCGGAAGGATTCCGGCATCCCAGAGCCATAAAAATTTTACCATTTTTCCGGCATTCCACCTGGGAGGCGAAGCGTCCGGCTACGGCCAATGGAATCCGCATCGACTTTAAAAAATCCCGGAGCTTTACATCATCAATGGCCGGATGAGTACGAATCAATTCGACCAGACCAAGCGGGTGTGTCTGTTGTAAATTTTGACTTTCTGTTTCCATATCTCACTAATCTTTTGCACGAGTCAATTCATATTGATTCAAAATTAAATAGTTGGGGGGCATCAACCTATCCTAGCTAAATTTTGATTAGGAAAGGCAGCGGATAGAAAAGTAGTTTTGCTACAGTGAAAACGAAAATGATGTAGTATGATGACAGCAAGTGAAGTAGCAAAAGTACTGGATACCATTTTGAGTAGTCCGGGAATGAACGATGCGGTAAAAATCGACATTAAAATCTCCCGCAGGAACGTATTAGTACTTAGCCAGCTTATTAAAAAAGGACTTGGTGACGATCAGGGCAGCGTCCTGGGGCTGATTGATCATTTGCCGGATGATGTCGGCAAGGAAATGGAAGCGCTGGCCAATGATTGTCTGTCTAAGGCCGGGCTGGCAGAACTTAGCAGTAAGTTACAGGGTCTGAGCGCCAAATGAAAAAGGGAACCCGACGGGTTCCTTTTTTTATTCAGAAGGCCTTATGATCACCACTACCAGAGCATGGCGGGCCACCGGTAATATGGCTTTCAGAAATGCGCATTGAAATAAGCAATCAGCAGCATGAAAATACCGAACGCTAAAATCAGCCATCCTGCGATGCGAAATGTAAATTCGACGATTTTAGAGTATGTTTAAAAACTAATTCTACTTATTTTAGAAGTATACTAATGAATGCTACCTGGATGAAAGCCACAGATGATTCAGGTAGCCTTTCATAATCCTTCGACAATCTTCTGAAGTTATTGAGCCAAGCGAATGATCGTTCAACCTGCCATCTACCTTTCTGTGGCACAAAACCCCTTACTGTCGGCGGTTTCTGAGTTATTTCCATCTTCCATTTGTAATAATTCTCAACCATATCGCTAAACTCTCCCTGGTATGCTTTATCTGTACGAATCAGTTTCATTCTATGACTAACCTTTTCAATTTTCCACAGCAAATCAAAACCGCCAATTGAGTCATGAATATTTGCGCCGCTGACACTTATCGCAATTGGTAATCCTAAGCTATCAACAGCAAGATGCCTTTTTCGACCATTGATATGCTTACCGCCATCGATCCCGGTTTCTATACTTACGAATCCAGTTTTCTTTATACTTTGGCTATCGATAGCACTGACAGATGGTGCATAATTTCGCCCCTGATCTATCCGCTCTTTTCTAACCATTTTTAACATCACCTGTTCCAGCACACCTGCTTTTTTCCATTTATTGAAATAATAGTAAACTATCTGCCAGTAAGGGAAATCACTGCTTAGATTACGCCATTGACTACCTGTTCTGCAAATCCATAATATAGCATTGAAGATAGTTCGAAGGCTATATTTACGCTTTCTTTTGTCCGTTAATATTTTTTCTATACTTTTCCAGTGCGAATCGGTCAATAATGTGAACTTCGTTCTCATAGTTTGTTTTGTGGTAAATCCAAACTAATTGATCGATTCGTACTTTCCTAATTTTAGCCCATCAGAATTTTAAACATACTCTTAATGAAGATAAAAGAATAGAAATTTTTGAATACCTGCGTTCCACCCCAGGTGCTACGCTCAAAGATTCTTTTCCTGATCCATAATAGTATAACGGTTCCAATAATGATGGAAATGATTCCATAAATCTGAATATGTGTATTCATAATATTCTCTATTGCAGGTTAAAAAATTTGAAGGGGCTATACGAATCAGCCTGTTTTTTCAGAGCCGGGCGCTTTCTTTGCTTCTTTCTTTGAGGCGTATCAAAGAAAGAAGGCCGGAGCGCGGCTCCGGCTTCTGTTATGCGTCTGCTATTCTTCATCTTGGAAGATTTCGGCATCTTCGTTGTTTTCTTCTTTCTGTCCGGCCAGTCGTTTCTTTTTCGCTGCCAGCGAGGTCAATTTTCTGTTCATAAACGCTATACGCTCCTTTACTCTGCTTTCCCGCTTTTGAGTGACCGCTTTCTGATTTTTTTCGATGACGGCCACATCTACGCCGGCACTTTCGGCCATTTTGTACAGCAGATGACCAAAGAAATCTTTCACATTTTTGGACTGATCATTACCCGCTACAGTAATGCGTATCAGATAACAAAATTCTGCTTCGGTTAGGTCTCTTAACCGATTGTACATGTCCTCAATAGGTACACTGCTCAGCCGGTCATTATCAGGGAAAAGGAATTGAACGATCGCGTTTTTTGTCGCCCAGTTCATGGCATTAATTACCAGATAACGGGAGGCTACGATATCGGCTTCTAACAATTCCCGTTTGTTACTGATATCCTCGAAAAAGGTTACGGACTGCATGTATACTTCTTTCTGCACCTTCTCGCTGTCCAGTTCTTTGCTTCTGGTTTCACGATCGTTCAGACGCTTAACTTCTCCGCTGAGTAGTTCTTCATCAGCTGTGCCATTTTTGATAGCCAGTTCTACCTCTTTGGCGGTAAACACGGGTGTCTTTTCCTCACTCGCTTTAACCCTCGGAAAGAATCGGTAAGGTCTTATATCCTGTCCATCAAAGAAGATTCCCTGCACGGATTCCGTATCCAGTTTCTGATGATATTCTGCCAGTTCTACTTTATATTCGGTCAGATCTTCTTCATATCTGGCTTGTCCTATATCGGTAAATGTTTCACCGTCAGTGCAATCTTCATCCTCTGTATAATAGTCATTGATATCCGGCATCTGTGGTTCACGGCATTCGTTCACCTCCCAGCTTGTATAGACGGGCAATTCTTCGGCCCCCAATTGCGAAAGGATGTGTTTTACAAGGTCGGGCATGCTGCCCCGGAAAACGAATGCGGCAGGCATATGTTCCGCAAATGTAGCGGAAAACATCAGGTAAAAATGCGCTTCACATTTCTTTTGAAAACACGATTTTTTGGAACATATAGCCGTGTCTGCGAACTCTGGAAAAAGACTGCTGGCACAAGCTGAATTGTGCGGGCAACTATTACAGTTTCCAGCATCTGGTATCAGATGGTCGGCTTCTATGTCAAATGGTGCTTTGGTCAGATCGCAACGGAGCCGGCTGATCTCCCAGTTAAAATCCCGAATTTTGAAATTCTCATTCTGCCATTCCTCACAGCAATTTTCAAAAAACGCCTGCTGCGCATCGCTACTCAGTGTAGCAATTTCAAATGCCTGCTGCATGGTAAACTTATCATTCCATAATATGTCTTTGATTTCATCGATCAAGGCTGACAAAGATTTACGGGCATAGACGAACCTTTCACTTTTGCCGATACGGTGCGCAATCTCTGCTACGCTCATCCCTGTTTCCATCATTTCACAGATTACCGCTGATTCATCCAGCGGGTGTTGATTTTCCCGCTGTAGATTTTCAGTTAACTGAATTTCCCTCACCTGTGCATCATCTAGATCGACCACTTTACAACGAATTATTTTGATGCCGCCAAGCCGTGCAGCCATCAGCCTGCGTTGCCCCACAACCAGCTCAAAACGTTTGCCTTTTTTTCTGACTGTTGGCTCATGGATAAAATCTTTGCTAACGAGCGATTCCGCTAATTGCTCTAAAGACTCTTTACTGTATTTCCTCCGTTTGTTCATTGGAGAAAAATCAATCAGTTCTTCGCTAATGAATTCAATGGTGGAAGCAGATTTGAATGTTTGAGAAATCAAGTCGTTTGCTGTTGTTGTTTTAACAGCTGCAACGATTTTCTTATTATTACGGGTAGTTTTCATGTTTTTAATACTTAATGGTGAGAAAAAGAGAAGTTGCGGAGGTTGTAAGAACCTGCCGTTTAAAATGGCAGGTCTTCGGTTTCGAGTGTTTCAGCTGGTACAGATTCAGCCGGTACCGATTCCTGTGCCATCGTGCCGGGGTTCCTTCTGGCAGTTCCGAAGAATTTGCAATCCTTCACAAATATGTCGATCTCACCTCTTGGCGTACCTTGTGCGTCCACCCATACTTTGAAGGTTATATCCCCGTGGATTTCTACGTTATCCGCTTTCTTCATATAGGAAGCTACCTTAGCATCTTTGTAGTATCTGCACGATAAAAAAGTAGCCGGTTGAGTTGCTACACCTTCCTCATTTTTAAAAGCGTTGTTAACCGCAATCCGAAAGGCTACAAATGGTTTCTTTCCGCTTGGCGTGATGACTTTTGCATCTGCTACTAATGTTCCTGTGATCGTCATTTTCGTAAGTTTTTAATGAATATTTTTTTCTTTCTTTCTTCCTCCTATCAAACCTTTCCGGTGGATGGGGTAAAAAGACAGCAAATGCATCATGGAGTTCTGCTAACTGTTTGCCGGTAAGTCCCGGAGGGTAGCTGGACTGGAGCGTTGCGTCCAGCTATTAAGGAGGCAAACTTTTAGCAGAACGGAATAGTTTCGCTGTGCTTTTACCCTTCCACTGGAAAGAAACAGCAGGCATAAACCGGGTTTGCGGGAGTTGTTAGCAAGCAAGAAGGACAGATGAAAAAAATAAATATTTGAACACAAGAGGTTACCTTATATGAGGTAGCGCAAATTGTACACCTAGCCAAGCTTCCTGTATTGAGGAGCTTTAGACCGATTATTGAATTAGACAAATTCCCCTGCAGACCTGACCCATTATTCTGCATGTTGAAAAATTGCAGCTGGTTTGCGCGGCGAATCAAGAGTACGTAGTGCCATCAAAACAATTATTTAAACAAACATCTTCCCGGTTCCCCTACCGCGGACGGGGCGTTTATTGACCAAAAAAAGAATGAATGACTGAAGGAAAAAACTTTAGCCAGCAGGGTATTGAATTTGACCAAACAACGATTAGCAATGAATTTTCGTCTTTTGTATGGAAGGCTGTATTAAAAGATGCCTCTTTTTTGGAATGGCTGAACTTCTGGGAGGCGCTGTATCGCAGCGATCGCACGCTGGATGCCATTACCACTATTATTAATCAGTATATCCCTTATGGTGACAATGAACTTCTGAGTTTATGGCGGCTGCACCAAAAATGGCAGAAAACAACTTCTGTTGATCGTATAAAAGAAATACTTGGCGCTTCAATCTCCGAAAGCCGGTCGAGATTCCAATTCCAACTGAAAGATGAAAAAGATGATGATCAGCAGAATAAAATCATTAAGAAGTACACCGGGATGAGGAATGGCTATCTGCTGATCAGCATCTCCGGGGAGATAGATATCAATGACCTGAATGGCATCATTGCAGACAGCGGGAGGTTTTATAAAGAGTTGATGAATGTCCATATGATGGCGGCTCACGGGGTATCCCTGGATCGATACCGGATATACAAAAACACTTACACCTGGCTTTGTGCTGAAGGCGTTGATAAGGTTTACGGTGATTTGCATATTGAAATGAAGCAGCAGAAAGGAGGCTATCGTATTCATGTTCAGGGAAAACACTTCATTCTAAATAAGCTAAAAACAATGATTGGTTCAGTGCCAGGTTGTTACCCCGCCGATGCTGCAGAGACGTCATTACTGAAGTTGCAGTTGGCGCAATGGTTTATTCCCTTATCTGTAACCTTCAGAGCCATTGGTTTTACTGCAAATGAGCCTAATAGCTTCTGTGAGAGTTTCCTACCTTTTGCGCGAAAGGTGATCACGCATGCTTACGAAATCGAATTATTCAGGATTAAATAAATTTCCATGTTCAAAGAAAGTACGACAAAAGGCCTAACATCACACCCGAATCAGCCTTTACCTTCAGCCGAATCATTTGCCGAGAGATTTGATGACATTATCAGACTGAAAGGAACACCTAATGGGGACGTAAAGAAAATGAATTTTCTAGGTGCCTTATTGAACGAAGATGAACTCCTCCAACTTATTAAAAAATTCAGGTTAGGTTGCCCTGATACACCCGTCCTAGATCAACTGACAGATTGGTGCAACGATGTTGACAGAAGCAATGTCAGCCGGAAGGAGATACTTGAATTGGTGTTGATGAAGATCTATCAGGCGCTTAATGAACTTACAGCAGCATATCCTCATTTAATGGCCGATTCGCAGCAAATGGATTTTGTTTGTCAGTTTCATTGGCGACCCAAAAGTGGAATACGTCTGCAGTTCATTGATTATCCGTACGACGACATAGAATTATTTGATAAGGGGTTTGAAACCATGTTGACAATAGCATTTGAACTTCATTTAATCACCAAATATAAGGTTTCAACAGAAACGTTCGGGTTTGAAAAACCATCATACACACTTTTAAATTATAGTCTGAAAAAATCTATTGAAATCTATATGAATGATTGTTTACTGCAATCCGGAACCCATTATCCCCGGAAGGGTCGTTCCGAAAAGGTGGCCACCTTTTATTCAGTTGCAGATGTCAGCGAGTCCATTCTTAAAATCATCATTAAGCTGATGGGGATGGAAAAATCTGACTTGCTGGCAATGAACATTCACGAACTAAGTCTGCTGTTTCCTCAATACTCGACCGATCTAAATGAACTTGATTTGAGTACCGGTTTTAAAACCGAATGGAGGACTGCATTTACAGGTTTTTTAGAAATGATTAGGACATTGATAGAGTTCGACTTGCTGGCAAAGGAGCCGGAGTTCTGTTAAAGCAAGTTATAATAAAGTATTGCCAAAAATTTTAGTGGTTCCCAAATGCTGATCAATACATGCGAATGTTAAAGTATTCTGTTCTGATAGTATGGTTGACCCTAATCATTCTAAAAAGCCAGGCTCAATATTTTTATTATCGTACGCAACCAGATGCCGGTTTGATCGTGGGGTATGATTTTTCTAGATTGAATCTGACATCTTATTATTCTGTAAGTCAGAAGCGAAATGGGACACCTGTTCCTTACATCCATTTTGGAGGTTATCTGAACATCCCATTAGTAGATAACATCGTATTGGGCATAGAATTGATGTATGCCTGTTATGGGATGAATTACCGCTACAGGCCGGATATGTACGAGTTGCCCAATGGTATGGACTATGATCTGAACAGGGAAAGAATCCAATATCTCATCAATAATTTTTGGTTCCGATGCAAATACGGTCGGGGCGCTCTGCAGGGCGGGGTAAAAGTTTCCGGCTTGTTATATTCATCAGGCACAGAACGCAATCTTATCTGGTCCGGCCATCATAATGATTTGTATCAGAAGATCAATGTCAGATTTATGGTTGGTGCTGAGTGTGCTTTTTTTAATGGCGCTATAACGGCCTATTTGCATTCGGGTATTCCCATATTTTTTGACAAAGATATTTTGTCCGCAGATGACGGCAAAGGCGCATTCCCTAATAGTACACAAATGCGACTGTTAGATTTGCAGATAGGCACGAAAGTGCGATTTGGTAGATAGTTGCGCTTCAATTCAATGTTAAACAATGAAACTAACTTTCGTAACCTTGTCCATTCTTTTCTTAGTATCCTGTAAACTATTGTTTCCGCGACCACCAGGAATCGTAAACAATGATGTTCATTATATAAATGACTCAATGGCCGAAGTGAATCATCCATCGCGATACGGAGGACGTATAGACACCGCTTTCAGTGATCTGATCATAGACATTGTGTCTTCGGTGAGTTATGATAACCCGATCGTGCGTGATAGTTTAATAACAGCAGTCGGGAATTTTTACAATTTTGCCAGAATGGGGCACTTTCATCGTATTCTGATTAACATTCGGAAAACCAATTATGGCGCTCCAATTAAAACCCTGATCTATATTCCTGGTAGTTTCAGATGAAAGGTGATCGTGGATGATCGGAAACCAGAAAGACCCATTTGGATAGAGTCGTTTCTGTGTTTATAATTATCACTGGCACAAAGCCCAATTACCGTTAAATGTAAAGTTATCAGCGTGTTCGCTTGAATCTTTACCTACACCGGGATAGAGTTCTGCAAAGGGCGTGAGGTCGGTATAGGAAATCTGATAGTATACTTTCGCATGGGTCTTATCCTTTATCTCTATGCTTTTGATTCCGCTGACTACTTGCCGCGCAATTTTGACGCGGCAAGTTTTTGACCCTGCAGCAGGATGATCTGTCCAAAACTGTTCACTTTTTTGCGTGAGCTTTATAATGGGTTTATTGACGTCATTCGGGGAATAAGGGGGCAGGGCCACATAGCCATCGGCAACCAGTTTGGAATCTTTTAATTTAGCATACAAGGCTTCGTCTGTTAGCTGAATATCTTCCGTAAGATCCTTGTCATAATTCGCACTGAGAATCTTTTGAGCATCTTCTTTCTGCAAGGAACGGTCATTGCAAGCCAGCAGAGAAATCGCGATTACAACTCCGAGAAAGAACGTTTTTTTCATGTCCTTTAATTTTTTGATTAACGGCATACTACGGTGCGCGGAAGTACACTACTTAAAAGTAACGAAAAAGACGGCAAAATGTGACATCGGGATATACGAAAAAATCACTCTTTTTGCCTGCTGGTAAAAGGGGTTGGTTCAGCCAGGCTGATAGGTTTAAGCATATTGCGCATTCCTAAATTACTGAGGGGGCAAGTGTATTGTAAATCACAGGCAGATAGGATTCCGTTGAAATCAGCATATCGATGTTATGAGCCTAGGTTTTATGAACATAAGCCCATAAACAGACCCCTATGCCCACCATAACAGCTGCCGCAGTCGCCCATCGTCTGGCGACACCGCCAAATCTGGGAGACATTGACGGGATTCGGTGCCGCAGCTCCTTTTCTATTTGCCGGAGATCTTCTGGCTCAGGATCAGACTGCTTTGCAGCCAGTTTCCTATACCATTCTTCGACTTCCGGCACCTGTTAAGGTGTACATGTACCTTCTTCAAACCCCTTCAGCAGTTCTTGCACTTTCGGTTCGATCATTGACAATCTGATGGTTGGTTTCTATATATAAAGCGCAGGAGAAAGGGGTAGATCGTTCGAAAATATTTTTTTCAGGCACCGAACTAATTTCTGAAAGGCGTATCGGTTTAACGAAGATTCCTCCAAAATAAAAGGAAAATCTGATGGAAAACCTTCTCTGGTAGAGTTCCGCAGACATTATGAACGATACCCTGTTATAAATTGAGCGTGAAAACATCTATTCTATAGATCCCCTATGACTTTATTAATATTAACATCGGGCTAACAAAAATGTCAGAAAACGGTATTATCATTGTGATCAGTTTTAAGCACAAAATGATCTCTGTACAGTTTTGAGGATAACGTAAATTAACCAAACATTGCATTTGTAATTGCCTGAATCTTAATTCTAATCATTATATTTGGTAATCTGGTTTCGTTCGAGCATGGAGAATTACAATTTATTGTCTGATAAAGAATTTGTTGAAAGGCTCCGCCTGGGTGATCATACCGCTTTTAAAGAAGTTTATAAGCGATATTGGCCCTTGTTTTTTATGCATGCCAAACGCATGCTTGGAGACTGGGAAATGGCAAAAGATATCGTTCAGGATATTTTTTGCTGATTGTTTCAGCATATGAAAGACATTAAAAAAGATACCAGGCTGCAGCATTTGCTCATGCGCATGACCATGAATGCTGTGATCTCCCTGATCCGAAAGGGGAAATGTTCAGCCAACTATGTTTCTTCGATAAAAACTTGAGAATTTCCATAGTAAGTAACTGAACGCACGCTTGACGGCAGGGAATTACAATCCATGATCGATCTGGAAGTTACCTCACTGCCAACCAAAATGCGTGCAGTATTTCAATTGAGCAGATATGAAGATCTTTCCAACAAGGCGATTGCAGAGACATTGAATATAGCAGAAGGCACGGTTAAAAAACAAGTAAAGAATGCGCTCACCATTCTGCGGGAACGACTTGCTGCGGTAAGTACCCTGATGGTGTTTATTGTCTGGGAGATCTTTTCATAATGCCTTTTTTGTTTAGCCGGAACCAGCATACGATTGTCATACCCATTAACTGGCAAATGATTTATTACCTGGCGGTAATCGTGGAACCCTGACTTTATCGAACGGGCAAAAGATCGTTATCGATAGTCGGGCACGTGGCCGGATCGCTTAAGATAATGGTATTAAGATTACTAAATCTGCCAATGGAAAGATCACGTATCAGAGGACGGGAGATCCGGCGGCCGGAAGTCAAAATATGAATACGATCAGTACGCCGCGCGGTGGCCAGATCGAGGTAGTGTTACCTGACGGCTCACTGGCTGTTATGAACTCAGAAAGTACACTGACCTATTCTGTTCGTTTTGAGTAAAGCAATAGAAAAGTTAATGTGACCGAGGAAGTCTACTTCGAGGTTACCAAAGATGGTCAGAGGCCGTTCATTGTGGCCTCGTTTAATTCAATAATCAAAGTACTTGGTACACATCTCAATGTGGATGCCAATAATGCTAAAGTTCCTATGAAAACCACGCTGGCCGAGGGCAGGATCGAAATTAGCCTGCCCTCATCCGGCCAGAGACAAATTCTGGCTCCCGGCCAGCAGGCCATTACAGACCGGGCGTCTATAAAAGTCATCCAGGCCAGGTACATCAGTTTAGTCACCCAAGTGCGCCGCAGGCGCGAAAAAAATCGGGCTGCTTACCCTAAGAGTAACAGCCCATTTGTATTAATCCTACAGTGCTTTCAGATAAGCCCGTAAGTAATGCGGAGCTCTTGAACCTGTATCATATGCTGCCGCTCTGCGTTCACTTCCTCCGAAATATAAGCGAAACTATCTCCTAAAATGATCCCGACAAAACCAAGTGACGCTAACCTGTGACTTTATTGCGAGACTTCACCGGTTACCTGTATTTTAAAATTAGATACTTCACTTTGAACCGTGTCTGGCACCTATCTTTGGCAATACTATTCTGAAATGTTCGGCAAGATTCAGATGGCGAATTTCTCTTTGCAAGTCCAATGCATGAGCTATTAATAAATAGCTGGTAGCGTGAAAAAATGCCTCTTCCACCTGACTGCTTATCCGGCCCTTCCTTTTAATGGCAGTCTGCAAATAGCTCTGCTGCACATCTACCAGTGTTTTATATTGCTCTTCGGATAAATGTTCCATTATGATTCGTTTTATTCAGGGGTTGATGTATTTTCATTTATGATCAGCCGCAATTCAAGGCGTTATATAAATCTGAATTGTTCAATCCTGATTCTAATTTCGTAAATTTTGGTAGCTGTTTAAAAATGTTCCGCATATCATCACAAACAGTTGTGTTTTGATCTTGGATTACTGATCACTACGCGAAGCGGAAGCAGCTACCAAAAAATTCAGAATTACGTCGGGCGCTGACATCCTCATATAGAGATCATGGATCGAATACATGTGCTCCATGTATGTTAAATAGTGCGCGGGTAATCCCTGAATTTTTGTCCATTCATTTCTGATCTGTGCCGCGATTACGGAAGGACTTTGTGTTATAGACATAATATAAAATTTGAAGGTTGAAAATTGCGCCCAGCAGGCAGCAGGGCGCATAAGGAATCACGCTCGGATATCCTCATTAATCTTTACAATCTTTATTTCACATTCAATGTTGAGCGTCTCAATAACCTTTGTTATCAGGTAGGGATTATATATTTCGAACGTTTCACCTTTATCATCTCTGACGGTAATTGCACACCCACGGCAATACCGGTCTGAGGTTTCGAAGTTTTCTTCTTCTTTTTGTTTGAATGTAAAATCATTGAGTTTGCCTTGCATCGCCTGCACGGCTTCGCGCTGTTTCAACAGTTTTGATTTGCATTGGAAATATTTGATTTTCTTTTCAAGGTCCTCCAGTGTTTCCTCAGGTGATTCCTTGGTTCCTTTGCTAAAAGGAGGGGCAGCCACAGGATCAACAACCGGTTCTTTGGACAGGCTTCCTACCGGTGCGTTTTCCTTCTGATCGTTAGCCTGATCACTATTAATTTCTGCGGCTGGCGCCGGGTTGCCCTGACGGTTTGGCTGCGTCATTTCATTGTTAGTACCTGTAACAGTTTTTGTCGCTTGATTCTTTGCCATTTTTTTAGATTTAAATTTTGAAAATTGATTTGAAACCTTCCTTTCCCTAAGCCAAAGCGGCTTTCCCCCATAACAGAGGAAAGGCGACTTAGGGAAGAAAGGATGCCATTCACCTGCGTTAATGAATGCGTCAACACTGTCCTGGATTACAAGCAGTCAAAGTGGTGCAGAATAAAATGCGTATGTTACTTGCTGAATGCTTTTGCAACAGGGTCTTTGAGAGACACAGCTTGAAATCGTCTTTTAGATTAAATGACGGTATATCAAATAAAATTCGATCCGGTTTAAAAAAAAGCCGGTTGATGCAGTAAAAGAAGTTTTTAATATGCCATACAATAAGGATGAGTTTGCTAGCAGAATAAATAAATTTCATTTGCGTGGCCGTAACATTGAGGCCAAGAAAATGATTGGTAGCAATGAAAATGCTGTGATTTTCTTTTACAGTATTCGACTAAAGAGAACAACAATTAAAATCATAAACATTGTTAATTGTTTTAAAGTGTCTGAAAAATACTAAGCGTTAGTATTTCTATAAAAAACTTAAGAGTATGCGGGGGTGCCTGTTTACCCGCTCGAATTAAAACCATATGCTATGACGAACTATGTGTTTGAATGGGTGGAGAATTTGATCAATAATGAGTTAAACCCAGTTACGTTACAAAAATTTCCTTTGCCAGAAGAAGACGCGACTCAACTTATTGAAAAAACCCGTTTGGAGAAAATCCGTATCCAGCAGTATCTATTGGACCAGTTTTTTGAACATCCCGAACAGCAAAAAACCAAGTCCCTGATCCGAACGTATCATGACGAGCTGGTGATCCTTTTTGATCGGGTCTATCTAATCAAAATGCATGATCTGTCCGAAAGAGCAGGTGTGAGCGAACTTCAGCACCATGTATTGAATATGCTGCGTGAACTTACTGAGTGGTTTGAGTTCCGGTATAAACAGTATTTAACACCGGATCAGCGTGTACCTATGGCCGGGTTATTAATGATCCGGGAGGAGATTATGCAACAACGTCTCCCTATTGTGGAAATGCTACGAGCAACGGGTAACAGTGATATGGCGATTGATGTGGTCACCGATGCGTTGGATGCCTTCGTTTATAAGATAGGCAATCTGGAGGTTATCACCCTTCATGAGGCAGATTATCATAAAGAACTGGTAAAGGATATTTTGCGATCGCAGGGACGGGACAATGTAAATTCTGAGTGTCCGCCATTGCATGAACTTTTGGTTTACTGGAATCTGAACACTAAAAAGTGCATTACGTATTTCACAAAAGGGCTTGAAGCTGCAATTGCCGGATACCCTACGTATGATGAAAAATTGGACTTCCTGCATGTCGAGCGTAAACATATCGCATCCATGGTGGAGTTACCCAGTTTCATCTATGATCCCCGGTTTCCATCGATCAAAAATTACTTTCTGGACTATTTGGAAAATGAAATAAAATATATGGATCACAAGAGGGCTGGATTCATTCCGGCCAGGCAGGAGGAGATCATACAGGAAGAACCAGACCCGGGCGACCGGCCGGCTCCAAGTCAAAAAGCTGTTGTCGCCCTGTCCGTTGATCAAATCGGTATCTTACTGCGGGGGCTGAAGAAAGTGGGGTTCTTTATTGGTATTTCAATGAACGCGGTTTATCGCTTCATCATTCCGGCCATTTCTACCCAGGAACGAAGTGACATCTCTATTGACAGTGTAAAATCGAAAGCCTATGCGGCAGAGCACAGAGATATTGAAGTCGTCATCACATTTCTCACAAATTTGATAAAGAGCATTCGGGAGATCTACGATAATTAGCGATTCTTTTGAGTGCTTAAAAAAAGTTTTTAATTTTTTTATTTCCAATTAACCTGTAAATCAAATACTTATATGGGTATACGCCGGGGTAGATACCCCGGCGTATACTTTTTAGCGGTTTCCAATCGCCCTTACTTTGTGTCAACGAAATCAAAACAAAGTATTGTTAAATCAAAACAGAAAAGAGATGTTGGCACATGTTAGCTGGAGAACCTACATAGGGATTATGTTATGCCTCGTATTGCTCTACTACGGATATGTTCTTCTGAAGTATTATTCCTTTGAGATGAAACGTTTGTTGTCCGGCAAACGAAATCACATACATGATAGCGGGAATGGCACCACGGCAGACGAGGAATATAAATACGAAATGCAGAGTGACCCGATCGCTGCAAGTGTCCAGGAATTACTTCCCCAAATCAGAGACCGTATAAAAGTTATTGCAGAAGGACAGTATAACAAAACAGACCGTTTCTACCTTCTGAAAGATTTACTCGCAGCCTATCCGGATCTAAAAGCATCAGCGTTCAGACTTCCCATACAGGAATACATTCAGTCTGAGTGCGAAAAGCAGGATGTTGCACGCCTCGACACAGAGGAGGTTGAGCAGTTGTGGTTGAGTTGAGGCTGCAGCATCCATCCGCCGCCTTCCCCTGACAGGGGAAGGGCCGGGCGGGTGTCAACAGACAAGGTATTTCCAGGTTAAATAATAAACAGGATGCACACCGCTAAGGGTTAGTGAATCAGTGAGTGAGGCAGTTGGTGTGCACCTGTTTAACATTCTTTTCCCTTTAAAATATATAACCTCCCGACGCGGCACATGGCTGTAGAGCGAAATAGTGAGAAAATGAGTGTCTGGCGTTCGCGGGGTTAATCGACAGGCCAAACTCTCGGAGCGGTGCGGCTCCGGGAGGGCGAGCCTGCCAGAATCAGAGATAATGTTTTAGTGAGTTTGAAAATGAGGTATATGAAAAAAAACATGATTTCCGTAAAGAGAATCAAGCAGGCCGTTGCCCTGCTGGCATTCACAACATTAAGTGCGTTATCTGCATTTTCACAGGATGGTAAGGCAGGTATCCAGAAAGCTAACGATCAGGTGCGGGGCTATTTTGATACAGGAACCGACTTGATGTATGCGGTAGGCGCGGTCCTGGGATTGATTGGTGCTGTAAAGGTTTACCAGAAGTGGAATGCGGGCGAGCCGGATACGTCAAAGGTTGCCGCCAGCTGGTTTGGGAGCTGCATCTTCCTGGTCATCGTAGCTACAGTAATTAAAAGTTTCTTCGGCATCGCTTAGTCATGGAAAGGCTGCTGATTGAGGGATTCTGGATGCACTTTGAGCAGGAGAATCCAGAATTATTCAACGACCTGCAGACGGATTATCCTGCCTTGCTGGTGATTCAACAGCAGATAGAGGGGGTGATGCAGACGATTGAGATCATGCAGCGTGCCGGTATTCTCGACCCTGTTGTTCTAGCCCAAAACCTCAGTGTTCTGATTGAAGAATTAAGTCCGGCTAGATTCATGTTGGTTAAACAGATTTTCCAATCGATATGCGGCGATGAATTACCAGCATTTATGGAAACCGGTTTGCTGAATTCTGTCATTCTTCATATTGTGATTGCCTGCAAGCCGGTGTTCAGGTATTACCGATATGAAAAGGTGGATTTCAAGGATAAGAACCTGCGGTACGCCATAGGACTAATGGTCAAATTTTTCCTTGATGATTTTGACAGGTTTTTACAACGTTGAGGCTATGGTGCACCGCACCATAGCTTTTTTTAAACTATTAAAGATTCAGAAAATGGCTAACAGTGTGTATCTGGTTAACAAGGGAATCAATCGCAGTATTGAATTCAAAGGGTTAAAAGCCCAATACATCTGGTATGTTGCTTTTTGCTTTCTGGGGCTACTCATCATTTATCCTATTCTTTTCATTGTTGGGGTAAACCAATATCTGGCATTACTGATCATCCTGGCAGCGGGCGGTTTCTCCGTGATGAAGATATATAGTATGAGCAACAAATACGGAGAGCATGGCATGATGAAGGTCATGGCAAGAAGATCTGTTCCAAAACACGTAATTGCCCGTAGCCGAAAAGTATTCAGCACGGGTCTGAAAGGTAAAATTAAAATCGGAAGAAATGGAAAAGCAAACCTTAAGTCCGCATTCAGGCAGAAACTATGATTTAATTACTGCACATCAGTTCCTGCTGGAGCTGGATTACGAAAAGCGGTTATTATTGTCTTCCTACCGGCCATCAAATCAAGTTAAATTTCCGGAGCATCCGGTTGAAGGGGAATTAATAGCTATTGCTATTAATCCTGATACAAATGAGTTAAAACTATGGGAAGGCGTGCACAAGCCCGGCCAGCCGAAGTTACTTGTTCCTGCAAATTTACCCGATGTTTTGCGGGAGTCGCCTGATCTTGTCCGTCAAATACGGGTAGACCTTGGTTATGGATACGATCGTGAAGGACCACGCGGGTACCTCTTAACCAAAGCAGAAGGCGAATTATTGAACGGCAAGAATCCCGTCACCATTATTGCCGGATATCCTTATGAGGTCGATGTGGTCAATGATACAGTAACACCATTAGATAAAAAGGGCCAGACGTTCGCTTTCAGTGAATTTAAGGTAATCGACCGTGGCAGTGAGGCGGCTCCTGCCTATGCAGGATTTTTTGATGCCCGGAGCCGGTCATTGGTTGAACCGTGGAATTTTAGCCTGAATGATGTTCGTAAGGATCTTTGGCAGGTCAGCATTCCCGAGCTGCTGGTTTTTGACCCTGTTGCCCTGGCTAAGCGGGAAGGCCGCAGTCCTCATCACTACCTGCCAAGTTACCGGAAATATAGCCCGGTAACCGACCATGCCAAACCTTTTACCATTGAAGCCCAGATACAGCTCATCCGGCGGGTTGCGGGTGAAATCTCTCCTGCTTCGGGTCTGAGGTTCCCTGTCAATTTTCCCGGTAGTGATTCCATCGCGCCTGCCGAGGCCCAAAAATCGGCTCAGGAAATTTTATATAAGAATTGCCAGCCGAAGCGACTACCCGAAAACGGTTTGACATATCAGTACTCTGAACGGAAGCTGACAATAAGGAGTGCAAAGCGCCGGGGGATTTAGCCGTTTAAGATGGTCTTGTAATCTATTTAATGTGAATGCCTACCACCATAGGACAAAATTAAAGTGTGCGTGAAATGGAGAAAGTATTGGATAAAATTTTGCCTATCATGGGCGTGGAGAACGACTGTATCGTGAGTAAGCAGGGGGATATTACAGTCGCTTACAGAGTTATCCTTCCTGAGATATTTACATTGGGGAACGATGACTATGAAAACCTGCATCAGACCTGGAACAAGGCGATGCGGGTTTTACCGAAGCATACCGTTTTACATAAACAGGATTGGTTCACTGAAAGTGTTTACCAGCCGGAGAATGACGGTGAAGAAAAGAGCTTTCTCCGCAAAAGTGCTGACAGGCATTTTAGGGGCAGGAAGTTTCTGGATCACCGTTGTTATTTATACCTTACCAAAAAGCCTGCTGGCAGAAAACCGTCCAGTAGTGTTTTTTCAAATCTGATCCGTACATCTCTTGTACCTGAACAGACCGTAAACCCGATCCTGTTCCAGGATTTTCTTGACAGCTGCGGCCAGTTCAAACAGATTATGCAGGACAGCGGGCTGCTTACATTAGAGCAGCTTTCAGATAATGAGTTAACCAGTGATAAAGGCCGCCCCGGTGTGATTGAAGAATACTGCTTCTTAGCAGATAGCCCTGATTCCACTATTGTGAAAGATATCTCCTTTGATGAATCTATCAAAGTAGGTGAAAAATTTGTACAGATTTACACCCTGGGTGACGTAGACGATGTGCCGGCTATGTGCGGGTCCCGGATTAACTACGAAAAGTACAGTACCGACCGTACCAAATTCAGTATTGGATTTGCCAGCGCGATCGGCCAGCTGCTTCCCTGCAACCATATTTACAATCAGTTTATTTTTATTGAAGATAGTCAGAAGACGATTCAGCAACTTGAAAAGAAACGTCTGCGTTTGCAGTCGTTGGCTGGTTACAGCCGTGAGAATGCGATTTCGCGGGATGCTGTAAACGATTTTCTCAACGAGGCCGTATCAGAACAGCGGCTGCCGGTACGCGCTCATTTCAATGTAATGGTCTGGACCACTGAGAAGGCAGAACTTAAAGACCTTAAAAATAAGGTCAGCGCTGCACTGGCTCAGATGGATGCAGGTGCTAAACTGGAAACTGTTGGTGCGGCACAAATCTTTTGGGCCGGGATACCGGGGAATGCTTCTGATTTTCCGATGAATGATACCTTTCAGACTTTCGCGGCACAAGCATCCTGTTTTCTGAATAATGAGGGTGCACCGAAAAGTGTGCCTGAAAAAGAAGGTATCCGCTTTTCTGATCGATTGACGAACAGACCCGTCTTTGTCGATCCGTTTGACCGTCCACGGAAATTAGGGATCAGCAGCAATATGGGTGTGCTGTGCTGCGGCACATCCGGCGGTGGTAAATCGATGACCATAAATCATGTACTTCAAACCATGTACGATCAGGGGGCACATGTGGTGATTGTTGACATTGGTGGTTCCTATCAGGCGTTGTGTGAACTGGTTGGTGGGTATTATTTTACGTACACCGAGCAGAACCCCATAAAGTTTAATCCTTTCTTCCTGCCTGACGGCCCGGTGTTGGATACTGAAAAAAAGGAGAGCCTTAAATCATTGCTAATTTCTTTGTGGAAACAGGATAATGAAAACTTCAATCGTAGTGAATATGTTGCCCTATCCAACGCCATCCAGTTGTATTATGATCACCTGCAAAAAGACGCTGCAATTTTTCCGTCTTTTAACAGCTTTTATGACTACCTGAAAAATGAATATGTACCGATTTTACGTGAGCATAACGTACGTGATAAAGACTTCGATATTGACAACTTCCTTTATGTTTTAAGGCCCTACTATGCTGGCGGAGAGTTCGACTACCTGCTCAATAGCACTGAGAACCTTAATATGCTGGACCAGCCATTTTTAGTGGTAGAAATGGATAATGTCAAGGATCATCCTATCATTTTCCCGGTTATCGTGCTGATTTTGATGGAATCCTTCGTGTCAAAGATGCGGAAGTTAAAAGGTGTAAGGAAGGTGCTTTGCGTGGATGAAGCCTGGAAGGCGATCGCCAAATCCGGCATGGCTGAATTTCTTAAGTATGCATTTAAAACCATCAGAAAGTTTAACGGAGTGCCGATTGTTATCACGCAGGAACTCGACGACCTGGTAAATTCTCCGGTAATCAAAGATGCGATCATCAACAACGCAGATATTAAGATCCTGATGGACATGCGTAAGTTCCTTCACAAGTTTGACAAGCTGCAGGAAACATTGGGCCTATCTGAGAAAGCAAAGACCATGCTGCTTTCAGTGAATAAGGATGACCGGGAGATCTTCATAGATATTGGTGGCCAGGTACAACAGGTATACCGGAATGAACTCTGCGTAGAAGAATATCTCGCATTTACTACGGAGGGAAAGGAACGCATCAAAGTGCTTGATTTTGCCCAAAAGCACGGCAGTATGGAAAAAGGTATTGCAGCTTTAAGTGAAGAAATGAAAAACAAAAAAGGTGGGGTATGAAAAAGCTATCATTAACACTGTTATTGACCATTGCAATAATCATTGCACCGACACAAAGAAGCCATGCCATTGTGTGGGTGGTTGTAAAAGCCGCGATTAAGAAGGTCATTATTGCCATTGACTTAGGTATACAGAAACAGCAAAACAAGGTCATCTGGCTGCAGAACGCACAGAAGACATTAGAGAACTACATGAGTAAACTGAAGCTGGATGAGATCTCAGACTGGTCAGAAAAGCAGAAAGCGCAGTATCAGAAGTACTTTGATGAACTCCGCAACGTAAAGCTACTGATTAGTTATTATCAGCGCATCAAAGATATAACGCAGAAAGAAACACGAATTATCAATGAGTATAAACGCGCCTGGAATCTGCTTAAGAATGACACCCATTTTACTGCGAAGGAATTAGACTACATGGAAAAAGTTTACAACGGTATTCTGGATGAGACAGTAAAGAATATCGATCAGCTAACTATGGTAATCAACTCCCTGCAGACACAAATGACGGATGAAAAGCGACTGGAAATCATTGATAAAACCTCTGGCAAGGTAGATGAGAACTATATGGATTTATTACTATTCAATCGCCAGAATGCCATGCTGAGCCTGCAACGAGCCGCGGATGAGGCAGACATCAACCGTGTCAAATCTATTTACAGTCTCAAATAAGTGTTGCACCATGAAGAAATTAGTTTTATTCATCTGCATTCTTGCAGTATACAGCTCCTCTTATGGGCAGAGCGCGATTACCAGTTTCTTTTCGCAAAAGAAAACACAGCGCAAATATCTAGCGGAGCAGATCGCCGCTTTAAAGGCATATAAAGGCTATCTCGAAAAGGGATACAACATAGCTAAATCGGGTCTGAATACGATCAGTGATTTCAAAAATGGTGAGTTTAACCTGCACAGAATATTCTTTAATTCATTAAAAGAGGTTAATCCAGCCGTAAGGAAATATGCCGGTATTGCTGATATCGTAGCTGTGCAAACAGATATACTTACTCTGTATAAATCTACATCCAGATATCTCAAATCCGGCAATTCATTTTTACCTAATGAGATCAATTACATCGACCAGGTGTATACGAGGGTGTTGAACGACTGTTCAAAAAACATTGATGAACTCATTACCCTGATTACAGATAGTTCGCTGCAAATGAGCGATGACGAGCGGCTTGCAAAGATAGATCAGCTCAAAGCCAATATGAGTGATAACTATGACTTTACAGGTGCTTTTTATAAGGATATCCGGGGTTTGGGTCAATCCAGACTGAAGGAGAGCAGAGAGGTAGATACACTTAAAACGTGGTATTAAAGTGAAGGATTATGAAAGCATTAGTCGCCTTTTCATTCGGATTTCTGGTTTCCCTGATGAGTTATCAGAAATCCTATGCGCAAGCAAATGAATTAGCCCAGCTGGCTTTGAACATAGAAAAGCTGGCCCAGTTCAAACAGATATTATCCGACCTAAAAAAAGGGTATGAAATCGTATCTAACGGTTATGGAACTATCAAAGACATTTCCGAGGGCAACTTTAACATTCATAAAGTTTTTTTAGATGGTTTGATGGAGGTCAGCCCAGCGGTAAAAAAGTATTATAAAATAGTACAGATCGCAGATTATCAGATTGAGCTGGCAAAACAGTATAAAGCTGCCTATAAAATGTTTGTCTCTTCAAATCAATTTTCCGAAAGAGAATTGAATTATATATCGGCGGTTTATAAAAATCTCATCAATCAATCTTTGCAGAATCTTGATGAATTAATAAACGTCACCACTGCCGGTAAACTTCGAATGTCCGATGATGAACGCATCAAGGCCATCGACCGGATTAATGATGAAATGGAGGATAAACTAACCTTCCTGAAATCATTTAATCAGGATACTAACCTGATGTTATTGGGTAGACTGAAAGAAACTCATGAAGTGACTGAGCTGAAGGGGATTCATGGGATCAAATAATTACGATTTAATCGATACAGTATGAAAAAGTTGAGTATGATGGGTGTGGTTGGTATCACGCTGTTTTTGATCAGTCACGCAGCGCGGGCTGACGGGGTTGGGGATGAAATATCGCAAATGCAACCCGTATTGGATAATCTTTACGATGAAATGATGCCCTTATGCAGCCAACTCATATCCGTAAGTCGGGGCATTGCTGGTTTTGCCGCCCTGTTTTATATCGGAAGCCGGGTATGGCGGCATCTGGCGAACGCGGAACCCATAGACTTCTATCCGCTGTTTCGACCGTTCTGTCTGGGCTTTTGTATCAGTTTTTTCCCATTAGTGTTAGGCATGATCAATGGCCTCCTGCAACCGACGGTTACCGCTACTGCTGAAATGGTGGAGGGATCGAACAAGTCAATTGCCATTCTTCTCAAAATGAAGGCTGAGGCTATAAAGGAGACAGACCCGTATAAAATGTACATCGGTCAAAACGGGGAGGGTGACAAGCAACGCTGGCTGAAATACCTGCATGGTTTGCCAAAAGATGCGGCTGATGTCGATGAAGGTGTGTTTGAGGGTATTGGTACGGATATCTCTTTTGCAATGGCGAAGGCGGGTTATCGCTTTCGTAACAATGTTAAAGAATGGATGTCCGAGATACTCAATGTTCTGTTCCAGGGGGCCTCACTTTGCATCAATACGATCCGAACGTTTCAAATGGTCGTGCTCTCCATTCTCGGCCCGCTGGTATTCGGTTTAGCCGTCTTCGATGGGTTTCAACATACCCTAACGGGCTGGCTGGCTAAATACCTTAATATCTTTCTGTGGCTCCCTGTGTGTAACATCTTTGGTGCGATCATCGGAAAGCTACAGGAACAAATGCTGAAGCTGGACCTGAGCCAAATTGGTAGTACAGGCGATACCTTTTTCAGCGCCTCCGATACCGGTTACCTGATATTTATGATTATCGGAATTGTAGGCTACTTCACTGTGCCTACTGTGGCTGGACTAGTAATAAATGTTGGCCAGAGTGGTGCACTGGTTGAAAAGATGAATACGATGGTTCAAAGCGGAGGCGGTGCTGTTATCAGCGGAGGCGGTGCAGCTATCAGCGCCGGGGCTGGAAATTTAATGGCAGGAGCAAGAGGTATTGCCAACGCCGGCCAGCATATCAGTGAAGGTATGTCCGGTAATTCAGAACACAGCGGCAAAGGGGTGGCAGGCGCAGTAGGCCGTGCCGCAGGCGGAGCAGGTGCATATATGCACAATAAGCTCTCCGGGAAGGATAATAGTTAATTGAAAAAGTGAGGCACCATGTTTAAACAAGCAAAAAATTTAGATCAGGCGTTTAAGTCTATACGTCTTTTTACCATCATCATTATAATCGCGTTTTCCGGAGTCTGTGGTCTGGTGATCTACAAATCATATGGTGTAGTAATGAAGGAGCAAAGCAGGGTATATGTGCTTATCAATGGCAAAGCCCTGGAAGCCTATGCATCAGACAGAAAAGATAACATTCCGGCCGAGGCCCGCGATCATGTAAAAACTTTTCATCAGCTTTTTTTTACCTACACGCCTGATGAAAAGGCTATTACTACAAATATTTCCAAAGCCTTGTATTTAGCTGACATTAGCGCAAAGGAGCAATACGATAACCTTAAAGAGCAGAACTATTTTTCGGGTATTGTTGCCGGGAATGTTTATCAAACCATTGAAGTAGATAGCATTCAGTTAGACCTGGATCAATACCCCTACCACTTTAAATGCTTTGCAACACAGCATCTTTCACGGTCAACCAGCAAAGTTGATCGCTCTCTTATTACTGAAGGATTTCTTCGAAATATCAGCAGGTCGGAAAATAACTCTCATGGATTCCTGATCGAACGCTGGAAGACCATTGAAAATAAAGATGTGAACATTCAAAAACGGTAAACATGGTTATCAGGCAAAAAACAAAAAAGCGCAGCCCTACCGGCTGGGTAAAGGATCGTGCTGTCACTAAAATCGCGGGCTTTATCCTCTTATCTCAAAGGGAATGGGCTAATTGGATGAATAACAAAACCAGCAAAATGCCACTTCAACGTGTACGTCTGATTGCAATCGCGATGGGCTTGCTACTTGCAGCGGTTAGCGTCCACGCACTTTATCAAGGAATTACTGGGAAGCACTCCATAACCGGGACCAGGTTAAATGCTATGTCTACACCAGTAGTGATTATGCCGCGTGAGACTCTGACCTCATCGGATTCTGCATTGCGGCGGCAAATCAGCGATATCGATGAATTTCTCGATACCCTGAAAAAAACGGTTTCGGGTCGCAGGCACCTGGCGAAGATCGTGCAGTCGCATCCAGGTATCCTGGACAGTTTAAAAGCAATGAAAAATTTATATGGACTTAAATGAACGTGAAATGGAAAATTTGAAATTTGTTGAAAAGCAGCCTCATTCAGAAAAGTTCCTCCGGGAGCGAAAAATGAGTTTGGTAATGCCGTTGCTAATTCTACCCTTTCTTACACTCGCATTTTGTGCTTTAGGTGGCGGTAAGGGTGTCAGTAATAAAGCGCCGAAGGCAGATGATAGCGCACTGATAGCCCGTTTACCTGAAGCCGGCAGCTTCCAGGACAGCACCTTTGACAAAATGCAATTTTATGAGGAGGCGCAGAAAGATTCTGCTGACCGCGCGAAATTGGCGGATCAAGACCCGTACTATTCAAATAGAAGTGATGATCCATTGTTCTCTAACCAGTTTTCAGGTAGTGATGATAGGGTAACAGACGATCATGATATGCCGTCCACATCCCGTTTGTCGGATGTCGATCAGAATGAAAAGCGAATCCGGGAAAAGCTGGCAGCGTTGGATCATGCTGTTAACGAAAAGGGATCTGTGAAGACTCCTGAAGATCTTCCATCATCTGTGAGTCCGGTAAAAGCCGGGCAATCGGTCAATTCCAGCGATATAGACCGGCTGGAAAGTATGATTTCGAGCGTACAGGGAGGGCAATCCGGCAGTGATCATGAAATGCAGCAGATTCAGGATGTGTTAGGCAAGATTCTGGACATCCAACACCCTGACCGCGTTCAGGAACGCTTACAACAGGCTTCACAAAAAAATCAGGGTCAAGTGTTTGCAGTGTCAGTAGCCAATATAGACCCGGTAACCACTTTAGACAGCAACCAGCTTCCTGCAACATCCGGTTTCAATAGATTCTTTGGACTGGAAAACGATCTCGCCGGTGAGATGAATTCGCCGGTTGCGAACAGTATCCCTGCAGTGATCAGTGATGACCAGGTACTGGTCACCGGTGCCTTTGTTAAATTGCGCCTGACATCGGATGTTTTTATCAATGGCCAGCTGATTCCGAAGAATACTTTTTTATTCGGACAATCCGGTGTTAACGGAGAGCGCCTTAACATAACAGTGACTTCTGTTCGCTATCAAAATAGCATATTTCCGGTTCGCCTGAGTGTGTACGATATTGACGGCCTGGCCGGTCTCTATATTCCGGGTGCGATTTCCAGAGATGTAGCAAAAGAATCCGGTGACCGCGCTGTTCAGGCACTGGGTATGTCGTCACTTGATCCTTCTGTATCAGCACAGGCTTTAAGCGCAGGGATCGATGCCGCAAAGAGTTTGCTAAGTAAGAAAATAAAGCTGGTGAAAGTTGCTGTTAAGGCAAATTACCAGATATTCCTTAAGGACGATAATCAACAAAGCAAGTAGTAATCTTTAAAAACAATACAATGAAAAGAGTTTGTGCAGTTATGGCAACAGTGTGGATGATGCTGTTTTCATTAGGTGTGATGGCGCAGGAACTGGCTTCACTTAAAAGTAACGTTCCCAATCAGATTTATGTTACGGTAAATAAAACAACCAGTATACTTTTCCCTTCAGGGGTGAAAAGTATTGATCGCGGCAGTAAAGATATCTTCCTGCAAAAAGCGAAAGGCACAGAGAACGTGGTACAGGTAAAGGCCGCTAAAGCCGGATTTTCTCCTACTAATCTAACTGTCATTACGAGTGATGGAGCCGTGTATGCCTTTATCATCTCTTACGATTCCGATCCGAAAGCACTGGCTATTCAGCTACCGCCTAACGGGAACAGTTCTAAGGGGGCCGTAATCTTTACGGCTCAGAAAGATAATGAAGCTAAGTTCAATGATCTGGCATGGCAATTAGTATCCAAAAAAAGCAATATGTTCCGTCCGGGGGATGAACGCGATTTTGTTCGCCTTGAGCTGGCGGGATTGTTTGTGAAGGATGACGCTTTTTATTTTCAGTTCAGGCTTTCCAATAATTCTAACATCAGCTACGATCTGGACCAGTTTAGGTTTTTCATCAGTGACAGGAAGAAATCAAAACGTACGGCCTCACAGGAGATAGAAATTTTGCCGCTTAGCGTAGCCGGCAATTCAAAAGTCATTAACAGCTGCAGTTCCCAAACCGTTGTTTTTGTACTTGATAAATTCACATTGGCGCGGCAGAAATATCTGCATGTTCAGATGACTGAGCTGAATGGTGGCAGAAACCTGGATCTGAAGATACTTAACCGGCACCTGAATAAGGCTAAAGTTTTGTAGGTGAAATAATAGAATTGATAACGTGAAATTGAATAGTGATGGCGATTAAGAATGCAGACTACATCGTTAATGATGTAATCAGAGGTAGCGGTTTTCCTGACCGGATCGGTGACCCGTTGAAACAAGCCTTGTTAACAGCGGATCAAAAAGGTGAAAGTTCCCTGAAGTTTCCTTTTTCCGATATTAAGGAAGGGAATACTGTAGTTAGTAATTTGGCTTTCAAACGGGGAACGAAGAATCCCGATGTATGGTTTTACGATGGGTTCAAAGAATCTGTAAAAATTGCCCCTCATAACTTTGTCAAGGATCTTACTTCTAATAATCAAAGTGAGCTGAAGTTCACTTATAATGAGGCTTATCAAATGATCACCAATGGTTGGGTTTACAAACGAGGACTACACAACAAGGAGGGTGAAGCCTATAACACCTGGGCTGGGGCGATTATAAATGAACACAACCAGACGGAGATCAAGACCTACCATGATAAATATGGGTACAAACAGGAAGATAGTATGAAAGCACTTCCAGTAGTCAATTATCGTCCTGAAGATACGCTGAAGGTGTTTGATAAAGATGAGAAGATGTATAAGGACGTGCCTCTGACTATTGATCTGGCATATGGAGAGATGGAAAAAGGTAAAAGTGTTCCGCTGCGTGTTATGTTTGTCGAGGAAGTGGACAACAAACCAGTTGGCAGAGAGATACTGGTATCGGCAAATGCGTATCCACCGGCAAGAAGTCATAATCTTTATGCTGAGGGTGTTAGTGTTGGAATGGACCTGACAGAGAATTTTAAACAATACATCGCAAAGCATCCTGAGTTGTATCAGGATTTGCTTTACCCTCTTGCATCTGCTGTACAGGAGAAAAAAGACAACAATGTTGGTGTTACAAATAAACAACAGGTTAGTGCAGGACAAAAGCAGTCGTCTGGCGCTGTAACAGATGGTACATCTTCAGAAAAAAAAAGTGACGCTACAGCTGAAATGCAAAAACCAGGCAAGGCTGAGAAAGCTGGTAAACCAGTCAAGAATACTGGTCCTAAAAGGAAAAGGAATTCAATCTAAAAGGCGATATGCAAGTGACCAAGCGAAATGGAATAATCATGTAACATAGGGGCTTTCCCCCTGAAAGATCAGGGGGAAGTTCTTTAAAATTTGTACTCATGGATAGGGTTTTAGATGATATAATGAAATGGAATGAGCATGAGAAGGCCCTCAAATCCTTGTATCCTGATCAAAAGAAAAAAATTGCCAGCGAGAAACTTACCTTCTATGAGGAGCTTACCGCTAAGTATAACAAGTTGCCATTGAGTGATTTTGAAAAGGCAACATTTAAATCCGCTGATTTTGACAGGAGGAAACTGATAAAGGGCATCTATCCCTGGCCGTTGAATGTTGTCAGGAACCTCCTGACCCCCCGGCTGCAGAAGGTAATTGAACAAAAAAATGAACTTAGGGATCGGAACACGTTCAACGATGTCAGAAATGAGATGACCAGATTGAAGCTAGGCGACTATATCAAAGATTTGCCCAGGCATTATAATAAAAATGCAGAAACACTTACGGTGCCTATTGGATTTTATACTGCTGAACTGAACTACATCGAAATCGAGGTGAAGTTTAAAAAGGATCAGCAACAAAAATTTCATCTGGAAGGATTAAAAACTACTGTTAAGAATCCATCCGGAAAATTAATCGGCAGCCGCGACTTCGCTGATGTGGCAAAGACTGATCGGTTATTTACTCCGTTAGAGATGGGAAATTTAGTTATGGGCAGGCCAGTAGGGCGGGATGAAAACGTAGAAGGAAAGTTCGTTACATCCTATTTTATGTTAGACCCAAATGATCGGGATGCAAACCGCAACCAGAAACTCAAAGAACATCCACCCGTGCAGACATTGAATCTCGAAAACATTCTTGCAAAAGTTGACTTTAAGGACAAGGATATCCCCGGTTTTCTGGATCGTGTTGCGCAGGATTTAAAAGCGGGCAATCTCGTCAATACCGAGGCTATTGTTAACGGGGCGGCTAAACCTTTTACAATGGTGATCAATTTGCAGCGGAAGGATATCATCTTTATCGACAAAAACGGTGAGAAATTTTCATCTGACGAGGTAAAAAGTACTAAGGCAGAAAAGCAAACTAAGAGTGTTACCAAGGGCACTAAAACCAGTCAAAGCCAGAAAGCCGGCAAAAATAATAACAAGCGTAAGGGGATCGACCAGGAGAAGGAATCTGCCGGTCGAGTCAATGGCCGTAAGGCGAGGACCCGGAGTGTATAGGTAGTTTTTTTATAGATAAAATTGGTGACATGGAAAACATGAAGATCTTATCTGATTTTTTTACAGCCGCTCAGACAGATCCTCGAATAGGGCTTAACCATATCGGGCTTTTTGCCAGTCTTTATCAATATTGGTTAAACCAAAATTGCCCGGTGCCGTTGAAATTGTTTTGCTCGGAAGCTAAACAACTGGCTAAGGTGTTATCCAATGCCAGCTACTACCGATACGTGAGAGATCTGGATTGCTTCGGCTACATAAGGTATGTGCCCTCCCTGAAACGGAATGTTCCCAGTAGCCTATATTTTGAGACCACAAATCGAAGAGAGAATGGAAAATGTGATAACGCAAAATGATTTGAAGATGTTCAGGCTTCAGCTGCTGAATGATATACGCCAGATCGTGGATGAGAAATTGAGCGCCATGTCTGCACCCATTGTAAACGACTGGATAAAGGCCGGAACGGCCCGGAAGATATTAGATATGTCGCCCGGTAGCTTACAAAACCTGCGTATAGCTGGTAAAATCCGGTTTAAAAAAATCCGTGGCTCTTATTATTACAACCTGAAGGATATTAATAATTTATTCAAATAGTTATGGCTAAGAATATGGAATTGCTCAGGAAGTATATTGGAGTCTTGAGCCGTGATGAACGGATAAAACCAAAGCATATGATCTTATTTTTAACGCTGGTTTATATGGGCTTGTCGCAAAATTCAGTGGATATGATCCGGATAACCAGACGCCAGGTGATGGAAACTGCCCATATCAAAGGCATTCCTACTTACCATAAATACATGGCGGAGCTTCAGCATTTTGGCTATATTGATTACCTGCCTTCCTTTCATCCTGCGGAAGGGAGCCGGGTAGCCATCAGGATTTAGCAGTCAACAAGTTCATCTCCCCAAAGTGTTTTAATCTTTAGGGAGACGAACTTTTGCTCAACTACCTGAAAACTCTTCCACTACCTCGTCATTTATTTCTTCTGCCGCCGACTCCAACACCCGGCTTTTAACGGCAGCTGTAAAGGTTTTTCCGATTGCGCGGGTGAAAGAAACTTCTTTACCATCCAGGATTTTCTTGAGTTTGTTCATACTGTTTCTTAGGTGATCTTTCTCCAAACGCAGGTATTTTTCGGTCTGTTTAACCGATTTATGCCCAAGCATTTTAGAGATAACCTTAAGTTCAACGCCATTGTTAAGACATAAGGACGCAAAAGTGCGGCGGGGCAGTATGGGTGGTAAGCCGTTTAACAATCCTGGCTCCAGCGGCAATTTCCTTTAAATACAAATTATAATTGGCATTAGCGACAACCGGTAGCAACACACCCTTTTTCAAACATTCATGATTAGCGTATTTCTCTATAATGCTTTGGGCATCCCTGAATAGAGGTATATCGGCCTTCCATTTCGTTTTGGTACGGTCCTGAATGATCCACCAACTTCCTGTAATGAAATATAATGAAACCTTATTATCAGGTAAAGTATTTAAATTACTATTTATTTCATAATCTGTGTTTATAATAATCATTTCGTAAATCTCGTATCGACTTTTGCTCATATGGAGTGATTGAGTATGTTCTATAAATATCTCTTCTTTTTTTGGAAGATATTCACCAAGTTCTTTTTTTCAATTCATCTGAATATAGATAAATTAGAACAACGGAAGATTTCTCAATAAATTCAGAATCATCTATTATTAAGTTAGGAGATTCGCTTAGAATTAATATTAAAGCAACGGCTAATTTTTGAGGAACTATTTCATCAGAAAAGGTGTGTATTTCCAAATTAATTTTTCCTGCTATCGAAACAATGAAAATCAATTCATCGTTTACTTCCCTAGCTGAAAATATTGATAGCTTACTTGACAGATTCTCAAAAATTATCTCTAAATCATCTTGGTCTAATAGATTTCTTGATTGTTCAATCCCAATTCCTAGTGTTTCGTTAAATATCAAATGACGTAAATATAATGTATATTTGAAGAAATATTTCCAGAGATGATACGCTATACCGTTAAATTAACAAAGAGTGAAGTTGAAGAATTACACAGCATAATAAATAAAGGTTCACATACTTCTCAAACCTTTCGTATGGCTTATATTCTATTAAATTGTGATGAGGGGAAGTACTCGGAAAAAGTGACCAACGAGCAAATAAGTAAAGTCTTGAAAGTTGGGATGCGCACAATAGATCGGGTTAAGAAGAAATTTATTGAAGAAGGCTTTGAAGGGGTATTAGAAAGACGGCCTTCAAATCGTATTTACGAGTCTAAAGTGGATGGAGATATAGAAGCGAAGTTAGTCACATTATGCTGTAGTGAGCCACCTAAGGGATTTGCTAGATGGTCATTACGGCTCCTGGCAGACAAGATGGTTGAATTAAAGTATGTCGAAAAGATCTCTCATGTAACAGTAAGAAAGGTCTTAAAAAAAATGAACTTAAGCCCTGGAAATCAAAAGGGTGGGTAATCCCACCGCATTGTAATAGCGAATTTGTGGCAAAGATGGAGAACGTGTTAGATGTATATAAAAGGCCTTATAATGCTGATTATCCTGTTATTTGCATGGATGAGTCGCCAAAACAGTTAGTCGATGAAGTGAGACAATCAGTTGCCATGAAGCCTGGTCAGGAAAGAAGAGTAGATTACGAGTACGTTAGACATGGCATGGTAAATATATTTATAGCAAATGAACCATTGAAAGGGAAGCGTTTTGTGGAGGTAACAGCATTCAAAGCCAGAAAGGATTGGGCAATGTTTATTAAAGAAATCGCAGATAAGAAATATCCCAAAGCGAAAAAGATAACCCTGGTGATGGATAATTTAAAAACGCACACGGGTGCTGCATTTTATGAGACCTTTGAACCCAAAGAAGCAAAAAGGCTGTGTGACAGATTTGAATTCATCTATACCCCAAAACATGGAAGCTGGTTAAATATGGCCGAAATAGAATTGCACGTATTGAATGGACAATGCCTGAACAGGCATATATCTACAATCGAGAAGGTAAAAGAAGAGGTCACTGAATGGCAAACTAATCGAAACAATAAGAACAGCCAAATAAACTGGCAATTCACAAACAAAGAAGCAAGAGTGAAGTTAAAAAGATTGTATCCGTCAATTAATAATTAACCTAACACTAGTATACTATATGAGAATCGAGATTTACCGATATTATCAATTATTAAAGTGATAATTTTTTTAAATATTCTTTTCCCTTGTCGAAGTTCAAGTCCTTCACAATAATTTATAAAAGACAGGAAGGATCTGATTACATTTTCTTTACTTTATGTAGCCCCTACGTTTATAATTATAACAATCCTAATAATAATGTAGACCCCGATGGAGAGGAGGCATATACTCTTGTAGGATCAGCCGCCCAAACGGCATTCAGGATGATACAGATGATTATGGGAGGTGCGCCAATTCTTGGAATGCGTATACATTTTTTTTTGAAACAAAGACACCAAATATTTATCATAACACCGTAGAGGCTATAAAAACGGGTAAGCGATATATATTAACGTGGGCTCCTCATCTGGAGGAAATTAATCGTAATTTAGCCTTGCGAAACTACTTTGGTCCACCTCCTGTAAGAGGTGTGACATCTAGGGATGAGTATCCCTTTGCAAGAAGTTTAGAGGGAGGGTTTTATCTGGGGTCTTATGCAAGGGTAGAAACTGTCCCTGAAAAGGAAAATTTTATACAAGCTGGTAGTCTGTCGGCATTAGGGTTGAAACCGGGTGACAAACTTATAGTTATTCCTATCGACAGAAAAGGACAAATGCCCAAAGAATTTGTTTCTCAGCTTCAACAGGATAATAAATACGATATTTTAGTTAATTTTATTAACACATTAAGTATATTAATTTCAAAGGAATCTGCCCCGATTCCATTAATTCCTAACGAAAGCTTATTACCACCATCTGCACAACCAATATTTAATATTGGACCTTTAAATTAAAGTCTTATGATAATACGCAATTATCTCGATGAACTTTTGGAATATTTAATAAAAAACGGCTCCCCACTACCAGAAAAGGTAACTTCTGGCATGTCAAGAGATGAAATCAAAGAGAAACTAAGTTTCTTAAAAAGAGATATTCCGGAGACTGTGTACCAGTTGTTTGAATGGAAGACAGGACAAAGGTTTGAGGATGAAAAACCACCCTACATGTTGCATAGTCTTTGCCCTCTGGTCGAATTTTACACCTTGGATGATTGTATAGAACTTTATAAGATAAAAAGAGATTTTGGGGTAGATAAAAAATACTTTCCTTTGTTTTATAACATTGGTATGGATGTTTGGTATATTGATTTAGAAGACGGGGCTAAAAGCAAAGTCTTCTTTTATAACCCTGGGATAACCCTGTCTGAGGATCCAATGACCATTTATGATTCTTTGGAAAACATGTTCTATTCGACCCTAAAGGCCATTGAGGAAGGTATTTATACATACGATAAAGGATGGAATATTGATCCTCGGCAATTTGAATTCTTCCACAAACTCAATCCTAGTTCGTTATACTGGGATACTGACAAACGTTATGAAGGAGATGATCCAGATGATTTTGAATTTTTTGATGATTGGAATGAATCCGAAAAATAGAGATGATTTTTATGACATTTTAGGATGAATTCCTAAATCTTGTGCTACCAAAATAATAAGTGCCTTCAGCCTTTTTGACTGAAGGCATTTTTGGTAATAATTTATAAGGGTGGTTGGAATATTTGTCGAAAGCTTAGATGAATATCCATTTGCAAGTTCTCTGGAAGGGGGATTCTACCTCGCGTCATATGCGCGTATGCAGGTTGTTCCAAGCGGAGAAAATTTTATTCAGGTCGGTCGTATTAGTGGATTGCGTTTAAAGAAAGGGGACAGGGTCTTGGTTATACCAATTAACAAAAAGGGAGAAGTGCCTAAAGAATTTCAGGCAAAACTACAGGATGATATTAAACTGGACATTTGACTCGGTTTTCTTCAAATATTAACTATATTGTCTTCAGAAGTTAGAATACCAATAACTCCAAGTACTATTCAACCCTCTCCTCAAGCAGTATTTAATATCGCCCCCTTAAATTAGTTGACAATGAGTATAAGAAAATCATTAAACGAATTATTAGATTTATTGGAAGGATTTAATCACCCTATCGTAGATTTACTGACACCAGGGTTAACCAGACATGAAATAACCCAAAAATTGAGTTTTTTGGAACGGAATATACCAGAGGTAATATTTGAATTATTTGAATGGAGAAACGGAAGAATCTTTTCTGAGGAAAGGCCCCCTTACGGGATTAACATTCTATGGCCTTCGGGAACTTTTTACTCATTAGAGGATTGTATTGATATTTATAAAAGTTGCTGGAAATCACTTGGTAAAGAATATTTCCCTGTTTTTGCTAGTATTGGTGGAGAATTCTGGTGTATAAATATGGATGAGGGATATAATAGTTTTGTGTATTTATTTGCACCCACACTTACCCATTCTTCTAAGCTGATTTCCCAATTCGATTCATTGGAAATAATGATAGATTCATTTATTTCGGCTATAAAGAATAAAGTGTACGTTTACGACGAGGGTTGGATAACTGATCCAAAATTATACTTTGATTTTTTCAAACACCGTAATCCAAAATCTGTTTTTTGGAACCACTCAAAAAGTTACCAAGGGCACTAAAACCAGGCAAAGTCAGAAAGCCGGCAAAAATAATAACAAGCGTAAGGGGATCGACCTGAAGAAGGAATCTGCCGGTCGAGTCAATGGCCGTAAGGCGAGGACCCGGAGTGTATATGCAGTTTTTTTATAGATAAAATTGGTGACATGGAAAACATGAAGATCTTATCTGATTTTTTTACAGCCGCTCAGACAGATCCTCGTATAGGGCTTAACCATATCGGGCTTTTTGCCAGTCTTTATCAATATTGGTTAAACCAAAATTGCCCGGTGCCGTTGAAATTGTTTTGCTCGGAAGCTAAACAACTGGCTAAGGTGTTATCCAACGCAGGCTACTACCGGTACGTGAGAGATCTGGATTGCTTCGGCTACATCAGGTGTGTGCCCTCCCTGAAGCGGAACGTTCCCAGTAGCCTATATTTTGAAACCGCAAATCGAAGAGAGAATGGAAAATGTGATAACGCAAAATGATTTGAAGATGTTCAGGCTTCAGCTGCTGAATGATATACGCCAGATCGTGGATGAGAAATTGAGCGCCATGTCTGCACCCATTGTAAACGACTGGATAAAGGCCGGAACGGCCCGGAAGATATTAGATATGTCGCCCGGTAGCTTACAAAACCTAAGTATAGCTGGTAGAATCCGGTTTAAAAAAATCCGTGGCTCTTATTATTACAACCTGAAGGATATTAATAATTTATTCAAATAGTTATGGCTAAGAATATGGAATTGCTCAGGAAGTATATTGGAGTCTTGAGCCGTGATGAACGGATAAAACCAAAGCATATGATCTTATTTTTAACGCTGGTTTATATGGGCTTGTCGCAAAATTCAGTGGACATGATCAGGATAACCAGACGCCAGGTGATGGAAACTGCCCATATCAAAGGAATTCCTACTTACCATAAATACATGGGGGAGCTTCAGCATTTGGGCTATATTTTTTACCTGCCTTCCTTTCATCCTGCGGAAGGGAGCCCGGTAGCCATCAGGATTTAGCAGTCAACAAGTTCATCTCCCCAAAGTGTTTTAATCTTTAGGGAGACGAACTTTTGCTCAAATATCTGAAAACTCTTCCACTACCTCGTCGTCATTTATTTCTTCTGCCGCCGACTCCAACACCCGGCTTTTAACGGCAGCTGTAAATGTCTTTCCGATTGCGCGGGTGAAAGAAACCTCTTTACCATCCAGGATTTTCTTGAGTTTGTTCATACTGTTTTTTATGTGATCTTTCTCCAAACGGAGGTATTTTTCCGTCTGTTTAACCGATTTATGCCCGAGCATTTTAGAGATAACCTTAAGTTCAACGCCATTATTAAGGCATAAAGACGCAAAAGTACGGCGGGCAGTATGGGTGGTAAGCCGTTTAACAATCCTGGCTCCGGCGGCAATCTCCTTTAAATACAGATTATAGTTGGCATTAGCCACAACCGGTAGCAACACACCCTTTTTCAAACATTCATGATTAGCATATTTCTCTATAATGCTTTGGGCATCCCTGAATAGAGGTATATCGGCCTTCCGTTTCGTTTTGGTACGATCCTGAATGATCCACCAACTTCCTGTTTCATCGATTTCAATGTCGGACATACTCAGTTTTTCGACATCGGCGAAAGCCAGACCTGTCATACAGCTAAACAGAAACACATCGCGTATACGATCCAAACGGTCAATTTCATAATTGTGGTTAACTATCTTGTACAATTCTCCCTCATTGAGAGCATCATGTTCCACATCATCAAGGTGCATTGCAAATTCTGCAAAGGGATTGGAAAGAATGTACTTCTTTTTAACGGCGATCAGTACGATCTTTTTCATGTTGGAGACATATTTACAAGCCGTATTATTGCAACAGGATCTTACCGACATGAGGTAGAAATAAAAATCATTTACAAAATCATAGTCCAGGTCAGCTAAAAGCATATCCTCTTTAGCATATTTCCATTGGATGTAATCGCGGGTATGACTGTAGGCAGTGGAATACCGTTCACAGGTGCCAGCGGCGGCCTTTCTTTTTCCGACCAGAATGGCTAGCTGGTTGTTATGCTTCTTGAATTCTTCCAGTAAATAATACTTAGGAGTGTCACGACCTTTTACATAATCAATCAGTATTTCAGCAGTTACCTGCTTGTCGGCTGAAATCAAATCAGTACGTTTCTTTTCAAGTTTAGCTTCAAGCGTAGTAAGAAAAGTGTTCAGGGTTTGGGAAAGTTCATCCTTTCCCAGGCTACGGCCTAATTGCTGATGCCATTGTTTGGGTAAACATTTACGCTGGATAGAGGCTTCTTTGACTATGCCGTCAACAGTGATACGGATGTAAATAGCACGGGGCTGACCCAGATCCTTCTTAGGGGCCTTTAAAAAAAACAGTACTGAAAAACTTTCACTCAACATAACTCAACAATTTAAAGGTGATTAAATGTCGAATTATTGTTCGGGTCTGTCAAGATGTTAACATTTTGAACATCTTGACAGACAGTTACTTACACTCAAATCGTGGCACCTTTTTTTTATTTCGAGAGGTGCCACGATTTACGCTATTTTTTTTGGGCGTTTTTGAAAGATTTGGTGGCTTTTTTGGGAAAAACAAAAAAGCCTGCCATCTTCCGAAAGCAGGCTAGTAAAGAACTTTATTGAAAATGTGTCAGTTACAACACGGTTTTCGTTATAAGTTTCATAATCAGGGCGGAGAAAGAGGGATTCGAACCCCCGGACCTGTTACAGTCAACGGTTTTCAAGACCGCCGCATTCGACCGCTCTGCCATTTCTCCGCTGCAAATGTGAAAAACAGATCGTGATTCACCAAATATTTTTTTAAAATGTGTAAAACATTTTTCAAAAACACCCCCGGCACGCACCCGCTCACCCCTACAAATCACTCCTCAAAACCGCACCACTACTCGCATTCGTCACCAAAGCCCTATACTGCCCCAGCCATTTTGAAGTCAAAACTTTTTTTACCGGCACAAACTCCGCTCTCCGCTTTTTGATCTCCTCAGCCCCCAAATTCACCTCCAGAATATACTTGTCCACATCAATATGAATCTCATCTCCATCCTTCAGCAACCCAATCATCCCCCCTTCAGCAGCTTCCGGAGATACGTGTCCAATTGACGCACCCCTCGTTGCCCCACTAAATCTGCCATCCGTAATCAAGGCCACAGCACTTCCCAATCCCATACCCATGATCAAACTCGTTGGCGTCAGCATCTCCTGCATCCCAGGCCCGCCTTTCGGCCCTTCATACCTGATTACCACCACATCTCCCGCCTTCACTTTCCCCATCAGTATCCCTTCTATCGCTTCCGGTTGCCCGTCAAAACATACAGCCTTCCCCGTAAACACCCTGGAACCAGTGATCCCGGCCGTTTTAATTACCGCTCCCTGCTCCGCCAGGTTGCCATACAAAATCGCCAATCCGCCTACCTGGCTATAAGGATTATCTATCCTGTGAATGATCTTGTCATCCTTAATCTCCGCATCCTTTATCTTCTCAAAAATAGTCTCCCCGCTAATCGTCAGATTATCAACCAATACACCATTCCCTCTCTTATTCATTTCCTTCATCACCGCGTTCACTCCACCTGCCTTGTTGATATCCTCCATATGTACTGTCGTCAAACTAGGGGAGATCTTCGCAATATGAGACACGTTTTTAGAAATCTCATTGATATCTTTCAACTGGAAATTTACGTCCGCCTCACTGGCAATGGCCAGCATATGCAGCACGGTATTAGTACTTCCGCCCATGGCCATATCTACTGCAAACGCATTCCTAACCGCATTTTCATTCAGGATATTCTTCAGTTTGAATCGCTCCCTGGCTACATCATCCTTCACAATCTCGCAGATCCTTTTGGCCGCTCTTCTGTAAAGTGCCTCTCTTTCAGGCGTCTGGGCGAGGATCGTTCCATTCCCTGGCAGGGCAATACCCATTGCCTCCATCAGCGTATTCATGGAATTCGCTGTAAACATCCCGGAACAACTACCACCACTCGGACAGGCATTACATTCAATATCCCTTAGTTCTTCATCACTCATCATCCCGGCTTCATGCTTACCTACCGCCTCAAAAGCTGTGGCCAGATCGATAGGTGTGCCATCTTTTTTATATCCTTTTGCCATTGGACCTCCGCTGACAAAAATAGTAGGCACATCTACCCTGAGCGCCCCCATGATCATACCTGGCACAATCTTATCACAGTTAGGGATGGCAATCATTGCATCCAGTTTATGTGCATTCATCACACTCTCTACAGAACTTGCAATCAACTCCCTGCTTGGCAATGAAAACAGCATTCCGTCATGGCCCATAGCGATCCCGTCATCCACTCCGATCGTATTGAATTCAAAAGGAACGCAGCCATTGGCGCGAATTTCATCTTTAATAATTTCTGCCACTTTATTCAGGAAAAAGTGACCCGGAATGATTTCAATGAATGAGTTAGCCACACCAATAAATGGCTTGTTGAAATCTTCATCTTTTAATCCGGTTGCCCTGAATAATGATCTGTGTGGTGCTCTTTGATACCCTTTTTTTACTTCATCACTTCTCATGATGGCATGTTGTTTTTAGAATTACATATGTGATTTCAGTCTGCTAAGTGTCTCCGGCGAAATATTCAGGTACGCGGCAAGGTTAGCATTAGATAATCGTTGAATCAGTTCCGGATTGTTGATCAGCAGGCTGCGGTATCGTTCCGCAGCGTTTTGTGTAAGTAGACTACTGAGTTTTGAATTGACGACGGTCAGGCCATATTCGAGGATGTAGATATAGATCTTATCCCATCCGGGAATGATCTCCCTGAGTTTAAAAAAATCATGATGAGTGATCACCAGTAACTCCGAGTTCTCTACAGCCTGTATGTATTCCGGTGCCGGCTTTCTGGAAATAAAGCTGACAATGGAAGTCAGGAAAGTATTTTCGAAAGCCATGAACCGGGTAGATTCGTTACCGTAGGAGAGCCGTAGACAACCTTTGGCAATGAAAAACAGTTTGTCGGCGACCATGCCTTCTTCCAGCAATAGTTCGTTCTTTTTTGCCGTGACCTGTTTGAAATAGGAAAGAGCCTCAGTGAGCTGTTCTTCACTGAGGGGCGTGTTTTTCCGGATGAGGTCTGCAAGGTCGGCCGTCATTAGTCTGCAATTGTTGGGTCAAAGATGGGGGAATTTCTTATCAAAAAGATTGACCTTGGTCAAAATCGGAGCTGCTTGAAATAGAAAAGTTTGCACGTGGTAGGGGCCAGTAAATTAAAGTCGCTTCTTGCAGGCAAATCCTTTGATCATGTAAGTGCAATCAGCAGCATTGCATGCTGCTGTAATTCGGACATAGATTCCATGCTTAGACTTGTAATATTTACGGAAGCTGTAAAGGCTTTTACAAACGCACCTTGGGGGATGCCGTTCTGGGATGCTGTTGGGTTCTTTCCTAAAATTGATTGAATGTCATGGACCTTGACTGATTAATACCCATATTGTGCGGTAGATTCACTGAACGATGATGTAAAACAGGTGCATGGAAGTCCGGGAGAGCCACAGCTCCAGGATGTAAGTTTTGCAGTGAATGAAAAGACGGGATTCTATATTTGTGCCAGTAATGAAAGCTGCACCGATGTCTGCTTTGAAACCCTGGAGCGTGTCCATAATACCGGGCTAAGGTTGGAGGATATCTAGGTTAACAATGGTAGGAATTCGTGCCCCGAACATGTTACGAAGGCAGATGCTGTGGCTTAAAAAGGGGTTCATTCATTTGCAAATGTTACGTAATGCGGATTGAAATAAAGGAAAGTCCACCCGTGTTAAGATGGTAGATCCGGCGCAGAAAAAAGCAGGATTAACTAAAGTTATCCGCAGTAAAAAAGTATTAGACGGAAATAATTATGAAAATCAGAGGTAATATTCTTAGCTTCTTTCTTATGCTCATTGTGTTGCAGACAGTCTTTTGCAAGACCTTTGCGCAGTTGAAAAGGGTCAGGGTTGAAAAGACGACCTGCTGGCATGAAAGAGATCAGATTCAAGGTTATAAGCTGCTTGTAGTGATGGAATATAATGACTCAACAATTAAAATATTAGATGATTATTATGATCTGGAAAAGCTTGCAAGTCTTTCAGACAGTATAAAATTGGCTATAGTCGGACAATTGCTGCAGTTTAACGGCGATCTTTCGATTTGTTGTAGGAAAGTATATAGATATTATTACGAACCATATGAAAGGGTTTGTGTAGGCCGGCCTGGATCTCAAACATACCCGATATCTATTGATGCATTGTATATGATCAATAAAATTGTGCGTCCTTATGGGATAAGTTTTTATTCATGTTTCCCTGTTGTTATTGATTGGAAAACTAAGAAAGAACTAAACGATTGCCCGGATTTGATTGCAGACTATTACAAAATTTATGAGGAATGTTATAAGGAGGCAGTCCGGGCAGAAAAAATTGGGGATGGCTTTCAATTTAATACAACAAAGTATGCCTGGTATGGTGCAATAGAGGATACTGTAAGGGAATGGATTGAATGACGACCTGTTTGATATGCTATAAGATGCTTTCTTTGAAGATTATAAAGCCATCACTTCCCTCACTAAAATATAAATCCCCATAACCAGTACAAACCAACCAAAGCCTCTTTTCAGTTTCCCTGCGGGTACCTTACGATTCAAATAACTACCCGCAATAATACCAACCATGGCCAGCAATGTCACTGTCACCAGTAATCTCCAATCCATTCCCTTATCCTGTAAATTCCCCGTAAAGCCAATCAATGAATTCAGCGCAATCACTAACAGTGACGTTCCTACGGCTTCTTTCATCTGCAGATGTAATAGTAATACAAGTGCCGGTATAAGTAGAAATCCACCGCCGGCGCCCAGCAAACCTGTTACCAGCCCGATACCTGTGCCATAGATCACCAGCTTCACGAAACTAATTTTCATATCGTTCCCTTCAGGGAGCGTTTTATTACGCATCATAAAAACTGAAGAAGCCAGCATCAGCACTGCAAATAACACCATCGTCAACCAGCTTTCTGTGATGACGAAACCATGCACTGTCGCAATATGTTCAGGAATAACAGGCACCAGCCACTTACGTGTAATAAATACGGTAATAACAGAGGTAGCTGCAAATAATAAGGCCATCCTGATATTCACCGTACCCTCCTTATACTGCCTGGCAGCACCAATAAGACTTGTGGACCCTACCACAAATAAAGAATAGGAAGTAGCTGTAACGGGCGAGACACCAAAAAGATATACCATTACAGGCATTGTAAGTATGGAGCCTCCTCCACCGATCAATCCAAGCGACACTCCAATCAGTAAAGAAGCAATATATCCAAGGAGATGCATAATATTCATTTTAAGGCAAATGTCGTTCGCTTCATCGGTGCTGTCTGTGATATTAGTCACCTTGCCAATGGTTGCCCCAATTATCTAAAACGTTTTTCCATCTCAATACCTGAAAGGTATTGTCAAACTCTACCAGGAAGATAATGGATTAAATCATGAATTTAATGTTGTGTGACAAGGGTCACAGATGGCGTTAGTAATAGGCTGCATCTTTGTGCTATCAGAAAAAGCAACATTATGTATTTTCAGCACATTTACGATAATAGCCTGGCACAGGGCAGTTACTTTATAGGATGCCAAAAAGCTGGCGTCGCCGTTGTGATAGATCCTAAAAGAGATGTAGATACCTACATAGAAATCGCCCGGCAGCAGAAAATGAATATCACTCATATATTTGAGACACATATTCATGCTGACTTCCTATCCGGATCAAGAGAACTGGCAGCACTCACCGGTGCTAAAATGTACCTGTCTGATGAAGGTGGACCCGACTGGCAATATGAATTTGACCATGAAGGCCTCCGTGATGGAACGATCATCCCGCTGGGCAACCTCGAATTTAAGGTATTGCACACTCCCGGACATACACCGGAAAGTATCAGTTTCCTGCTGACAGATAAGCCAGCCAGTGATGTTCCTGTAATGCTCTTTACCGGTGACTTTGTATTCGTAGGTGATATTGGTCGTCCTGACCTCCTTGAAAAAGCTGCCGGACTTAAAGGTACCCAGGAAATAGGGGCTCACCAGTTATTTCTATCACTGAAAAAGTTTAGTGCTCTCCCTCCTTATGTTCAGGTATGGCCTGGTCACGGTGCGGGCTCAGCCTGCGGCAAAGCACTGGGATCTGTACCTTCCACAACCACTGGCTATGAAATGGTCAGGAACTGGGCCTTCCGCTTTGAACAAGATGAAGAAGGATTTGTAAAGTACCTGCTGGAAGATCAGCCTGAACCTCCCAGATATTTTGCGATGATGAAAAAGCTAAATAAGATAGACCGGCCACTGCTCACGGAAGTGCCTGCCCTGAAAGCGCTTGGCAAAGAAGACCTGAAAGAAGCAATGACCAAAGGCTATAAGATCATCGATACCCGCGATAAAAATACCTTTGCCAAAGGATATATCCCCGGAAGCATAAATATCCAGGGAAATAATTCCTTCAATACCTGGGCAGGTTGGTTCCTGGATTATGATACACCTTTTGTCTTACTTGCCGAACCCTCTCAGGTAAACGATCTTACCCGTAAGCTCATGCGGATCGGATTGGATAATGTCTTTGGATATATACCTTCCTTAGATAGCTGGGAAGGACCCCTTGATAAGGCGACCACCATTTCCCTGGATGAGTTTAATTCACTGCACGAAAATAATGGGATCCAGCTCGTAGATCTCAGGGGAGCCACCGAGTACAAATCAGGGCATATAAAAGGTGCAGAAAATGTGTTTGTAGGCTCACTGCCTCAGCATATAAACAAGATCAGCAAAGATAAAAAGGTGGTAATCTATTGTCAGGGAGGTGATCGCGCCACCATTGCCTATTCATGGCTTGCCGGACAAGGCTTTAAAAATATTCAGAATTATACTGAAGGTATAAATAAATGGCTACAGGAAAATAAGCCTGTAGTGAAGGGATGATGTCAACATTTTTGAATTGAATAAGGGTTGATAACCATATTTATCATGGGGCTTCCCTGGATAATCTGAGTCGCTTAGTAGAAATTTCAGAAAAATAAACATAATGAAAAAACTCATCTTTACCCGCTGGACGCTGATGCGTTTTATCCGCCTAATAGCTGGTATCACAGCTATAACATTTGCAGTGCTTGAAGGACAACCCTTACTAGGTGTAGCTGGTCTATTCCTGTCTATCATAGCCGTTTTTAATATGCAACCCTGTTTTAGTGGCGCATGTACCGTACCATCACCCAAACAAAAAAAATGAGCGCAGGCTGTGAATAAAGTATGGTATTTATTGCTGCCCGTATTCCTGCTTCAATTGGTAAGTTCCGCCCAGTCAAAAGAGGATACAAGTTCCCTGTTCAGGGCTTTTAGGAAAGGAACATTACATGGTCACCTGAGAAATATAATGATGGTCACCAATAATGCTTCCGGACTTACTAATTACAGGGCCGATGCAATAGGTGGCCATATACTTTATGAAACAGACTCCTTTCATGGTTTTAGATTTTCTGCAGGCATGCATTTCAGCTATAGGCTTTTCTCTTCCGGATTGACAACACCAGATCCTGCTACCAATGTACTTAGCCGCTATGAAAGTACATTGTTCGATATCTCGAATATGGATGCCCGCAATAAGGTCATGTTATTATCTGTCCTGAACGTATCTTATCAATACAAATCCGGGAAAATAACCTTTGGCCGACAATTGCTAAATACTCCTTTTGTTAACACACAGGACAATAGGATGCAGCCTACATCGGTAGAAGGTATATATACAACTATCAATAAGAATAAGTGGAAGATAGAGACCGGATGGCTGTATCGTATAGCCCCAAGAGGTACCCTGCACTGGTATGGTATTGGCGCTTCTTTAGGGAAATATCCCCAGGGTACCAATAACGATGGTGCCAAAGGAAATTACCTGAACAATGTACAGTCGCATGGCATAGGCTTACTGGGTATACACTTTCTTCCAAAAGAATACGTCCATTTCCAGCTATGGGAACAATACAGTGAAAACCTGTTTAATACCTTGCTGCTACAGGCTGACTATAAGATTCCTGCTGCAAATCATACATGGATCACCGGTATCCAGCTCATCCAGCAACAAGTCGTGCATCAGGGAGGAAATGCCGAAACGTCCAAAACCTATTTCAATCCTTCCGATCATGTGCATATTATCGGTGTAAGGGCCGGTTGGGAGAATGATAGAGGACAGGTGTTAGTGAATTATACCCGGATCACAGGAAGCGGAAGATTTACTATGCCACGGGAATGGGGTACAGAGCCCCTTTTTACATTCCTCAGCAGGGAAAGGAATGAAGGCGCGGGTAATGTAAACGCAGCCACCATCACCGCTATGTGGAGCTTTTTTAATAAGCATTTGGTGCTGGATGCCGGTTATGGTCGTTACTTGATGCCGGATGTAAAACAATATGTGCTTAACAAATATGGTGTTCCTTCCTATGATCACTATAAATTAGGTATTAACTATTGGGGCAGTGGCTGGATGTCAAATATGAAAATAGCCGCTCTTATGATCTATAAAGGGGAAAAGGGAGCAGATTATAATAACCTTCGATACGTCATCAACAAGGTAGATCTAACTCACTTTGCATGCGTGATCAATTATATTTTTTGATAAGTGATAATAGTCACTGAAACCCTTTTTACCTGATTTTATTTTTGTGAAAAAAAATAGATAGCATGTTGGAAATATTACAAAAACCCTGGCCATGGTATGTGGCAGGGCCATTGATCGGATTAATTGTACCAGCCCTGCTGTTATTGGGCAACAAGCATTTTGGTATTTCAGCCAATCTACGTCATGCTTGTGCGGCCTGCTTTCCCGCAGGGATAAAGTTTTTTAAATATGACTGGAAAAAAGAGATCTGGAACTTCTTCTTCGTAGGAGGTATCTTTATAGGTGCCATCATTGCAGTAAATGTTTTGGCTGATCCTCATCCCATCGCTGTCAATTCATCCCTATTAAAAGAGCTCTCTAAATATGGTATTACTGATCATTCCTCACTATTGCCATCTGAATTGTTTTCCTGGCATAGTCTCTTTACTTTACGGGGACTGATCATGATGGTAGGCGGTGGTTTCCTGGTAGGGTTTGGTACCAGGTATGCCGGAGGCTGTACTTCTGGTCATTCCATTATGGGATTGAGCGATCTTCAATGGCCATCCCTGGTCGCTACAGTTATGTTCATGGCAGGTGGTATTATCATGGCCAACCTGTTCCTTCCTTACATTCTTAATTTATAATTTAAAAAGATGCAGCATCATAATACTGATTTTGAAGTCCGTTCTCTGGATACCATTTGTATAAATGAATCTCAACAACAGCATCCCTGGTGGTATAATCTTAAATATATGATGGTAGGGATGGTGTTTGGGATCGTCTTTGTAAAAGCAGAAGTGATTAGTTGGTTCCGCATACAGGAAATGTTCAGACTGCAAAGTTTTCATATGTATGGTGTGATCGGTTCTGCCGTCATCGTAGGTATGCTCTCTGTGTGGCTGATCAAAAGGTTTAATATTAAAACCATCCATGGGGAAAAGGTAGAATTCCATCCTAAAAAGTTTAATAAAGGACAGATCTTTGGAGGTTTAATATTCGGCTTTGGCTGGGCGCTCACTGGTGCATGTCCTGGGCCTCTGTTCGCACAGATAGGAACAGGTGCATTTGTTGTGATCGTAATCTTGATAAGTGCTATTGCAGGTACCTGGACTTATGGATACCTCCGTGAAAAGTTACCTCACTGATGAAGGATGTATTCTTAAATGATCACATCCTGAAGTCTCTTACATAAATACCTGTCGTCATCGTCAACCAAATGGATAGGGCCTGTAACTTCTTGTTAGTGCAGGTCCTTTTTTTATGGAAAAGGGTGTACGCGAATCCCCCAAGAATTCAACTTGATCCCCGGTTTTCCACAAACGGAACTCGACTAAAAAACAAAACCCCGCGCTTAGCGCGGGGTTTCAAAATTACTTGCGGACCAGACGGGACTCGAACCCGCGACCTCCGCCGTGACAGGGCGGCATTCTAACCAACTGAACTACTGATCCTTCACACCCTTTTTCTCTGTGTCGGGGGTGCAAATATATGCACTTTTATTTCAATTGTGCAAATTATTTATATAAAAATCTTTCCCCTCCCGCAATCACTATCTTTTCTTTAGCTTTACAGCCTCCGGGGGCAGGCATCAAAACGCTTTGATTTTAACTATGGATCGTATGCCATCAGAAGAAGAAGTGCTGATCAAAATGAAGCAGGGAGATGAATTGGCGTTCTCGACAATCTACCGTCATTATCACGCTTCTCTTTACATATACCTCTTGCGGTTTTGCAAAATTCCTTCGCTGGCAGAAGATCTCGTCCACGACGTATTTCTGAAAATATGGGAAATCAGAGACCGTATTAATCCTCAATTATCCTTTTCAGGATACCTGTATCGCATTGCCCGTAACCATGTAATCAAAACAATTGATAAACTGTCTACCGATCAGGCCATGCGCGAACAACTCTTTTCCCAACTCAATGAACCCGTCTCCGCTACCCCCGAACAAATGGTGCGCGCCAAAGAATATGACAGGCTTTTTCAGGAAGCATTGGCCAAAATGCCTCCACAACGTTTACGGGTATTCCAACTTTGCAGACAGGAAGGGAAAAGTTATGATGAAACCGCAGCACTACTCGGCATCTCCAGGAATGCTGTGAAAAAACACATGGTGCTCGGCATGCGCTTCATATATGAGTACGTGCACCAATATGGGGATATTATGGTGGCTATATATATAGCCGAAAAGATCATACCCTAAAAATTTCTTAAAAAAATCTTAAAAATATTTTCTTCCCGGGGTACCCTCTCTCCTCATTTCCGGATAATATATACAGATACCTATAATAACTGTATGTCATCAACCACGGAACATTACGAAAAACTGCTCACCAAGTACCTTGACGGTCAATGTAATGCAGCGGAAACCGCAGAGCTGTACGCCTGGCTACAAGCCTCCGGCTCACACCGTGCGCTGTTAAAAACCATGCAAAAGGAATTTCAAAATGCCTTCAGCTCCCAGCAGGAAATTCCCGCTGAAATTTCTGATCGCATCGAAACCAAACTCCTGCAGTCCATTACAGAAACCAAACCCCATACAAAAATCAGAACACTCTGGTACTACGCCGCTGCTTCCATAGCCGCCGCCGTAATACTCTTTTTTATATTAAAACAGCCAGCCCCACAGCTGACTACAGCACCTGCCATCGCAGCAGCATCCATCGCCCCTGGCACCAACAAAGCCGTCCTCACCCTCGCAAATGGCTCCACCGTCATCCTGGACAGCGCCGGCAATCAGGTCATCTCACAAGGTGCTACTACCGTATTACAAAAGAATGGCCAGTTGCAATACGCTTCCAAAGCAAGCGATGATGCTGTCGTATATAATACACTCTCCGTTCCAAGGGGCGGTCAGTTCAATATTATCCTGCCGGATGGCAGCCATGTATGGCTCAATGCTGCCAGCAGCCTCCGATATCCTACTGCCTTTAAAGGGAAAGATAGGAGAGTCGATATCACAGGACAGGGGTACTTTGAAGTAACCCCAAATGCCAAACAACCTTTCATCGTCCAGGTCAATGACATGGAAGTGCAGGTGCTTGGTACCTCCTTTGACGTTATGGCCTACTCCGACGAGAAAAGCGTAAACACAACTCTTATAAATGGCGCAGTAAAGGTAAATGACAAGCGCCTCCTTCCCGGTCAGCAGGCCCTGATGGACCCTTCTACCGGCAATATTACCATCCGGGAAGCAGACGTAGATCAGGTCATCGCCTGGAAAACCGGCTTCTTTGAATTCGACAATGCCCGCCTGTCAGATATCTTAAGACAACTTGCCAGGTGGTATGATATAGATATTAGTTACAACAAAACAGCCAACGAAAGGCTCCTTGGCGGCCGTATCAGCCGCAGCCTTCCCTTGTCTGATATTCTCCATATGCTGGAAGCAAACGGACCTGTATTCGAACTTGTTGGAAGAAAACTAACTGTGAAATAAGGCTGGTTTTCCACGTAAACTATTACCAGTCATTCTAGAACCTAAAACAACGTTATGAATGTAGTAGAGACAAACTAAAACAATTCGGGCCATACCATAAAAAACCGGAAGCGCTTGCAACACTCCCGGTTAATAAAGTCTGGGCCCAAAAAGAAAACAACATCCCGTTACGAATTATTGATTTCAAATTCCCAAACACTACAAAAGTATGAATTTTAACTTATGTGGTAGGACTTCCTATTCCCGGAAGTGCCCATCAACCAAAAAATATTTCGGAATTCACGTTTTCCGAAGTCAAATATTACTCGTTATGAAACTGACAACCTTTTTGTTGCTCGTAGCTTGCCTGCAGATCAGCGCAAAAGGATTATCCCAGCAAATATCCCTGTCCGAGACGAAAGCGCCCCTCAAAAAGGTGCTGAAATCAGTTGCTCGCCAGGCGGGTATCTCCATCGTTTATGATGAAGATTTGCTGGCTACGGCACATCCTGTCACTATAGATGTTAAAAATGTACCAGTACGTCAAGTCCTGGAAATGGCGCTCGAAAATCAGCCTTTCTCCTATGTAGTAGACGGCTCCCGCATTATCGTAAAAAGCCTGCCTGAAACAAAAGCCGCTGCTGATACCACCATCACCGTTACCGGCCGCATCACCGACGAAAAAGGAGAACCGGTTCCCGGCACCAGTATCCGTATCAAAGATTCTAAAAGTGGTACCGTTACCGATGTTACAGGTTTCTATTCCATCAAGGTCCCTCATGGCGCCACCCTTCTTGTGAACGCGCTGGGTTTTGAGCCTTTATCATGGGCTGTGACAAAGTCTTCTATGAGCTTTACACTGAAAATTGCACAAACTGCCCTCACCGAAACAGTCGTTGTAGGTTATGGTGTGCAAAAGAAAAGTGTTGTAACCGGCGCTATCTCCAGCGTAAGAGCTTCTGAGCTGGAAAGCCAGCCAGTTACACGTCTGGAAGGTGCACTCCAGGGCCGTACTTCCGGCGTTACTATTGCTTCAGGATCCGGTCAGCCGGGTTCAGGTGCCACTGTTCGTGTGAGAGGTATTACCACTTTCAACAACAATGACCCACTCTGGGTTGTAGATGGTGTGGTGGTTGATAATGGAGGTATCGGTTACCTGAACCAATACGATATCGAATCTATCGAAGTACTGAAAGATGCAGCATCCCAGGCTATCTATGGTGCACGTGCAGCTGCGGGTGTAATCCTGGTGACAACCAAAAAAGGTAAAGCCGGTACCCTGCAGGTAAATTACAATGGCTACTATGGTACATCTGCTCCTGCCCGCAAACTGAAGCTCCTCGATGCTACCCAGTACGCTACCCTGCGTAATGAAGCTGCTTTCGCTGCCAATCCTGATCCTAATAAAGCGCTTCCTTTCGCTGATCCTGCTTCTTTGGGCAAAGGCACAGACTGGCAATCACTTATTTTCAACAATAGTGCAAAACGTCAGAACCATGAAGTGAGTATCAGTGGTGGTAACGACAAATCTACTTTCTATTCCTCTTTCGGTTACCTGAAACAGGATGGTATCGTAGCTACCGACATCTCTAAATATGAACGTGTCAACCTGCGTCTGAACTCAATACATAAACTCTCCAAATACGTAACCTTTGGCGAAAACGTAGGTTATGCTTACGACAAGGCCCTGGGAATTGGTAATACCAACAGCGAATTTGGTGGTCCGCTCAACTCTGCTATCAACCTGGATCCAACTACCCCTGCTGTGATCACTGATCCTGCTGTTGCTGCCGGCAGCCCATATACCAATGTGGGTATCCGCCGCGATGCCAATGGTAATCCTTATGGTATTTCCAAGGAGGTAGGACAGGAGATCATAAATCCGCTGGCGTATATCTCTACACGCCTGGGTAACTATAACTGGTCTCACAACATCGTAGGTAATACCTACCTGGAAGTAGTACCAATCAAAGGTCTGAAAATTCGCTCCACACTTGGTTCTAAAATCGCGTTCTGGGGATCTGAGAATTTCACACCGCTCTCATACCTGAACTCATCTACCATCAATACACGTACTTCTTTTTCACGTAATCAGAACACCGGATATGGATGGAACCTTGAGAATACCGCCTCTTATACAAGAGATATCCGAAAGAATTCCTTCACCATCCTCCTGGGTCAGGGGGCATATATGGATAACCGTTCCAAAGCAACCACAGTTACTTATTACGATCTGCCAGCAAGCACATTCGGAGAGGCTAGCATGAATTTTAACGTAGCATCTACCAACCGTGTTTCCAGTGGTAGTGAAGGTGCTGATCACAAGCTTTCTTCACTCTTTGCCCGTGTAAATTACGCTTACGATGAAAAGTACCTGGTAGAAGCTATCGTACGTCGTGATGGATCTTCCCGCTTTGGTGCAAACCACAAATATGGTACATTCCCATCCTTTTCATTGGGTTGGAATATCTCTAAAGAAGGTTTCTGGCCACAGCAGAATATCGTAAACTTCCTCAAACTGAGAGGCGGTTACGGTGTAGTAGGTAATGATAACATCGGCGATTTCGCCTACCTGTCTACAATCGGTAGCGGCAGAAACTATTCCTTCGGTACTGATGGTGTTTACCTCATCGGTTACAGTCCCAATGCTCCTTCTAACCCTGATCTGAAATGGGAGTCCACCAGCCAGACCAACATTGGTTTTGAAGCAACCGTTTACAATGATTTCAGGGTAGGATTCGATTGGTATAAGAAGGTAACTAAAGATATCCTTCAGAATCCACGCATCCCTTCTTACGTAGGTGCAATCTCTAATCCTGCTGCGAACATTGCAGATATGCAAAACACCGGGGTTGAACTGGAGCTCGGTTACCACAAAAAACTGGGAGAAGTTGAACTGAACGTAAATGGGAACGTTTCCTACACAACTAATAAAGTAACCAACCTGGGTAGAGGTATCTCATACCAATCTGGTGGTCAGAGCTTCCAGTCTTCCAGCTATCCTATCACCCGCACTGCCCTTGGCCAGCCGTTGAACAGCTTCTATGGTTTCAAAACCAATGGTATCTTCCAGACCCAGGCAGAGGTTAATAACTATGTAAGCAAAGCAGGTGGCAAGATTCAACCAGATGCAAAACCTGGTGATTTCCGTTGGGTAGATACCAATGGTGATGGTGCAATCACAGAATTAGATCGCCAGTTCCTTGGTAATCCAACTCCAACCTGGACATATGGTGGTACTATCAATGCTGCTTACAAAGGCGTAGATATCGTAGTATTCATACAGGGGTCTGCTGGCAACAAGATCTTCCAGGGCCTTCGCCGTCTGGACATCCTCAATGCTAACTGGCAGACCAAAGCCCTTGGTCGCTGGACCGGCCCAGGTACAAGCAACGATTATCCAAGGCTGATAAATTCAGACCCTAACAGAAACTTTACCAATCCTTCTGATTTCTACCTGGAAAATGGTAGCTATTGCAGGATCAAGTCCTTACAGCTGGGTTATTCCATCCCTACCTCCATTACTAAAAGAGCGGGTATTCAGAAATTCAGAGTTTATGTAATGAGCGAGAACCTGCTCACATTCACCAAATACACCGGTTACGATCCTGAAATTGGAGGTGGTGTATTCAGTATTGACAGAGGTATTTATCCTCAGGCCAGATCTTTCATGCTGGGTGTTAATGCTACTTTCTGATAACCTGATAAAAGCAAATTACAATGAAGAAAAAATACATTCCGCATATATTGACATTCGCTATAGGCCTGCAACTGATGAGTGGCTGTAGCAGAGATTTCCTTGAAGTACAACCCAAAGGAAGCAACCTTGAAGCTAACTATTATAGAAACCAGACAGAAGCCTTCAATGGCCTGATAGCTTGTTACGATGTAGTGGGCTGGCAAGGTGGAGGCTATGTTACCAAAGTGGGTGCCATGAACGCCGGATCTGATGACCACATCGCTGGTGGTGGTGGTGCCAATGACGTAACTGCCTTCCAGGTATTCTCCAACTATACCATCACACCTGATCAGGGGCCACAGGATGAACTCTGGAAGAAAGGATTCTCTGGTATCTTCCGTGCGAACGTACTGCTTGAAAAATTGCCGGGTGTACCTATGGACGCGGCAACCAAAGCCCGCTATACTGCAGAAGCAAAATACCTGCGTGCATTTTTTTACTTCGACCTTGTACGTATGTTTAAAAATGTACCACTCTTCACCAAACCTGTTTCCACCAGCGAAATGTATGATGTGTTACAGGCCTCACCTGAAGAAGTATACAAACAAATTGAAAAAGATCTGCAGGACGCGATTGCAGAAGTGAACCTGCCTGACCAGGTACCTGCTAAAGATGAAGGTGGCCGTGCTACCAAAGGTGCTGTGCATGGATTGCTGGGTAAAGTATATCTCTACGAGAAAAACTATGCCGCTGCTGCTGCTGAACTGGCAGAAGTAAACGGTACCGTACCTGGTGCTACCAACACAAAATATGGTTATAAACTGCTGGCTAACTTTGGCGACCTATGGAAATCAGATAACGCCAGTAAGTTTAATAGTGAGTCTATTTTCGAAGTAGCTTTTAATGCAAACTCAGGTGGTTCATGGGATTGTATCTCCTGTACGGAAGGTAATCTGCTGAACATCATGATCGGCCCAAGAAACTACAAGCCCCTTAAAGCAGGTGCACCTGATTATGTATCAGGCTGGAGTTTCCTGGTAGTGACCAAAGACCTCTTTGATGCAATTCACTATGATCCCCGCTATAAATATACCGTTGCTAACCTGGATAGCCTGCAGGCAAATGGTATTGCAAGCTATGAATCAGGATACAATAACACCGGCTATTTCCTGCAAAAGTTCATTGGCTTTAATTACAATAAATCTCTGGGTGGAGGTAATTCCGAGTTGAACTACCCACAGGATATGTACGAAATGCGCTTAGCAGATACCTACCTCATGGAAGCAGAAGCACTGGTGAAAGCTGGCCAGGGTGGTGGTGCCGGTACCCGTGCCTATCAGTTGCTGAATGCAGTACGTGCCCGTGTAGGCCTTACTGCTGTAGAAGCTACTGACGACAACATCTTCAATGAAAGAAGACTGGAGCTGGCTGGTGAAGGTCACCGCTGGTTCGACCTGGTACGTACTGGCAGAGCCCCATCAGTATTAGGTAAACGTGGCTTTATTGCTGGTAAGAATGAGATTTTACCAATTCCACTGTTAGAATTGGAAAATACCAAAATGCAACAGAGTAAAGAATGGGGAGGAACTAAATAACACATCAAACTGATTTAAATGAAACATTATATAGGTACTTTGGCAGTGTCAGCTATGCTGGCCTGCACTATACCGGCCTGTACGCCGGAATCATCCACAAAGGAGCTGGGTTCTGTTCCTACCGCTTCTTTCACCGCTACACCGCTTACTACAAATCCAAATAGGGTAGTGGTGAATTCTACAACAAAAGGTGGTTTTATCTGGAACTGGAAGGTCAGCAATGGTGAGAAATCTACTACTTCCAGCGGGGAATTTGATACACTGCATTTTTCTTACGCAGGAGAATATATTGTGCAGCTGACAGTATTTACAAATGGTGGTTATGCCACTACTTCACAGAAAATTACGATTGCCAAGGATGCTCCTAAAAAGGATATTCTGAATACGACAGACTGGACAATCCTGAATACAGGGGGTACACAAACAACGATTACCAATACAAACGGTACCATCAATTTTTCCAATACCGGTAATACCAATGGCGCTATCTACCAAATGGTAATGGTAAAAGGTAATACTCCTTACATCCTTTCTGCAAACGTGAAGGGGAACGGTGCGACCAACAGCTGGCTGGAAATGTATTGTGATACCATTGCTCCTGTACAGGGTAAAGACTATGGTGGTACAAAGTATATTGCTGTGAACACCTGGAATGGTTGCGGTACAATCCCATTTGATTATAATATCGCTGAAAAAGGTTGTGATGGTAAAGGGGTAGGACAGAATGGAAGTATGACATTTCCAAAATCTGACACAGTATGGGTTGTCATTAAAGGTGGTAGCTCCGGCGGTACATTGGGTACTGGTGGCATGACGCTGTCTAATATTCAATTCCTGGAAGAACAATAATTGTTAATCTGCGGGTTTCCAGTTGCCAACCGCAAATGAAAACCCGCAGCCCCCGAATGATTGACACCAAAGGAGTCAATCATTCGGGGGTAATTTAATCCACGCTTATGCTCGCAAAATATCTCCCTTTTCTCCTGCTCATCTTCACCTCCTGTTCCGGCAAAGGCAAAACCGACACCACCTCTACAGGCCCTGTTATACCAAGAACACCCATCGATAGCGGTTGGACTTTCGAAACCACCCCTGTCTGGGCAGATGAATTTGACTATACAGGTGCCCCCGATGTTTCTAAATGGGGCTATGACCTGGGAGGCAGCGGCTGGGGAAATAATGAACTGGAATATTATACCAATAGCACCGACAATGCCAGCGTGGCAAACGGTGTACTGAGCATCACCGCCAGGAAAGAAACCAAAGAAAACAGGAACTACACCTCCGCCAGGATGGTCACCACCAACAAAGGTGACTGGCTCTACGGCCGCTTTGAAATCAAAGCAAAACTTCCTGTCGGCAAAGGCACCTGGCCTGCTATCTGGATGTTATCTACAGACTGGGCATATGGCGACTGGCCTAAATCCGGCGAGATCGACATCATGGAGCATGTAGGCTATGACCCTGGCAATGTGCACATCAGCGCTCACACAGAAGCTTATTATTTCAAAATAAATACGCAGAAAACAACTACGAGAAGAGTTGATAATGTCAGCTCCGAATTCCATCTTTACAGGCTGGACTGGACTCCTTATGCCCTCAGAGGGTATATCGACGATATCCTGGTATTCCAGTTTGTAAACGAAGCAAAGGGCTACACGGTATGGCCATTTGACAAACGCTTCCACCTTCTCCTCAACCTCGCCGTAGGTGGTGACTGGGGCGGTGCACAAGGCGTAGATGACACCATCTTCCCTACAGCTATGGAAGTCGATTATGTGCGGGTATATAAAATGAAAAACAAATGAGACTAAACCACTTATTCTTTTCCCTGTTCTGCTGCTTTGCCAGTTGTAAGGGAGGTAGCAATGATACGACTACAATCATCACTCCACCGCCTGCAGGCGATTTACCAACAGACGTTACTTTCTGGCTGACCAAAGCAGATAAAACTGTATTGCTCACAAAACAAAAGGTGAGCCTGCTTTTTAAAGATACTGTCAATGTATTCCCAACCATCAAAGTAGATGAGGGCTCCCAATACCAAAGCATAGATGGTTTTGGTTATTGCCTCACCGATGGTAGTGCTACATTGATTAATAAACTACCGTCTGCCACCCAGGATGCCCTGCTCAAAGAACTCTTTGGTACAGACAGTACATCCATTGGCGTTAGCTATCTCCGCGTAAGTATCGGTGCCTCCGATCTGAGTGCCACGCCTTATACCTACGATGATATCCCTGCCGGTCAGACTGACGTGAACCTGGACCATTTCAGTATCGGTCAGCAACAATCCGACCTGATGCAGGTGCTAAAAAGGATCGTGGCCATTTCACCGAAAATAAAGATCCTCGGCTCTCCCTGGTCCGCTCCTGTATGGATGAAAGACAATGGCAGCTTTGTAGGAGGTAGTCTCAAACCTGAATATTACGCTACCTACGCGCAGTACTTTGTAAAATATATCCAGGCGATGAAGGCAGAAGGTATTGTTATCGATGCCATCACGCCGCAAAATGAACCTTTACATGGAGGTAATAATCCAAGTATGGTGATGCAGGCAACAGAACAGGCCACCTTTATTAAAACAGCCTTAGGCCCTGCATTTAAATCAGCTGGTATTACAACGAAGATTATCTGCTACGATCATAATGCTGACAGACCAGATTACCCGGCTGCAGTCCTGCAGGATGCTGATGCTAAACAATATGTAGATGGTTCTGCCTTTCACCTGTATGGCGGCAGTATCAGTAACTTAGGCCAGCTTCACGACGCGTTCCCGGATAAAAACGTATACTTTACAGAACAATGGGTAGGCGCGCCTGGCGATTTTGCTTCTAACCTGCAATGGCATATCACCAATCTTATTATCGGTGCCACCCGCAACTGGAGCCGCAATGTGCTGGAATGGAATCTTGCCTCAGACCCTTCCTATAACCCACATACGGATGGCGGTTGCAGTACCTGTATGGGTGCACTCACCATCAGTTCAGACGTTACGAGGAATGTAGCTTATTATATTATAGCACACGCCGCTAAGTTCGTAAAGCCCGGTTCCATAAGGATTGCTACCAATGTTACCAGCCAGCTTGACAATGTGGCGTTCAAAACGCCTGATGGGAAAAGAGTATTAATTGTGATCAATAATGCCGGCACTACTCAATCATTTAACATCCAGTTCAACGGCAAAGTTGTTACGCCCACGCTGACAAACGGTGCCGTAGGTACGTATATCTGGTAAGGTAAACACGTTTAAAACTGGTAATAATTAAATCAATGAAAAGAGCAATTTTGGCAGGGCTGTTGCTGGCATCTTACGCTGGTTATGCAAAAGGGCCTGTTACGGGAGATAGCCTTTCCCGCAAAACAGTGACCGTTTACACGACTGCCGCGAAGACAACTTTAAGAATAGCAGCAACGGATAAGTTATCATTTTCTCCTTCAAAACAACCATATGAAACAGAAGTCTGCATCTTTGTAGACCCTGCAAAATCCTTCCAGACCATGACTGGTATTGGTGGCGCACTCACAGATGCTGCTGCAGAAGTGTTTGCAAAACTCCCGAAGGAAAAGCAGGCAGAGTTATTAAAAGCTTATTTTGATCCTGTAAATGGTATCGGCTATACACTGGCCCGTACTAATATTCATAGCTGTGATTTTTCCAGCGAAAGCTATACCTACATTGAAGAAGGTGATAGTGCGTTAAAGACATTCAGCGTAAAGCATGATATGACTTATCGCGTTCCTTTCATCAAAGCCGCTATCGCAGCTGCCGGTGGTAAGCTTACACTGTTTGCAAGTCCATGGAGCCCTCCGGCATTTATGAAAGATAATGGTAGCATGCTACAGGGCGGTAAACTCCTGCCCCGTTACTACCAGGCATGGGCAAACTATTATGTTAAGTTCATCAGGACATATGAATCTCTCGGTATTCCTGTATGGGGGCTGAGCGTGCAGAATGAACCAATGGCAAAACAGACCTGGGAGTCCTGCAACTTTACTGCTGAAGAAGAAAGGGATTTCATCAAGCGTTATTTAGGCCCCACCTTACAGCGTGCGGGTTTAAGTACAAAGAAACTCATTGCATGGGATCATAACCGTGACCAGATCTATCAACGTGCCAGCACAATCCTCGAAGACCCTGCTGCTGCAAAGTATGTATGGGGTATTGGCTATCACTGGTATGAAACATGGACCGGTAGCAGCATGGAGTTTGATAACGTTCGTAAAGTAAAAGAAGCTTTTCCTGATAAGAACCTCATCTTCACAGAAGGTTGTGTTGAGTCTTTTAAGCTGGATAAGGTAAATGACTGGGCACTGGGAGAACGTTATGGTACATCCATATTGAATGATTTCAATAGTGGTACAGTTGCCTGGACTGACTGGAATATCCTGCTGGATGAGAAAGGCGGTCCTAACCACCTGGGTAACCTCTGTTTTGCCCCTGTGCATGCAGATTCTAAAACGGGTGAACTGATCTATACAAATTCTTATTATTATTTAGGACATTTCTCTAAATTTATTCGTCCTGGTGCAAAGCGTATCATCGCTTCTTCTAACAGAACTGACCTGCAGACAACCGCCTTTGTAAATAAAGATGGTAAGATAGTGGTAGTAGTGTTGAACACCAGTGATAAAGAGCTGAGTTATAAGCTATGGATCAAAGGGAATGCTGCAGATGTAAAGAGCTTACCGCACTCTATTGAAACGTTAGTCGTTAACTAAATTAATCCAAAATAAAAGCCCCGCCTCAACCGAGACGGGGCTTTTTCTGTTAAAACATCACATGACCTATTTCTTATCCCACCATACGCGTGTTGCTGCATTATCAGCATCGCCTAACAATGAAATGCCTTTTTTCAACTCAGTCGCATTCGTATTATATTCCTGCTGTGGATAAGGCAGGCGTCTTACGCCTTCATCATCCTTCACCACGCCACCACTCTGGTTATGCGCTACAGGGAATAGCTTAGGATAGCCTGTTCTCCTATGTTCTGTCCATGCTTCCTGGCCCTCAGGGAACATCGCAATCCACTTCTGTGTGATCAGGCGTTCCATCTTCACATCAAACAACGCAGCATCATCCCATTTAATCGTAATAGCAGATTGTGCGGCCTTATCATTCGCCGGGAATTTAGGATCTACATAAGCAGCTGGCGTGCTCGTTGCATCACTCAGGTAATTACCAATGGCTACATTCCACTGGTTCATAGAGGTTGTTACACCCTGGTTATACATTTCCTGTGCACTACCACCTGCATTTGCCCAACCACGCAGTGCAACTTCTGCCTGCAGGAAGTACACTTCTGCAGCAGTCATAATCTGTATAGGTGTGGTCAGTGAAAATGCTGAACCCAGCGCAGAATAACCGATATAATCATCTTTGATATTAGAACCGGTCACCGCACCTGAGCGAATACCAATGTACTGGGAAGTAATAGTTTTATCCGTAGACTTACCCAGGTAAGCACTGATTCTCGGGTCATTGTATCCATTCAGGTAACAGGCTATGTCAGCTCCTATGCGGGTATCTGCCCAGTTCCTGTCAATATAAACCAGTGGGTTGGTAAAGCTACCACCTACCCGTACAGCCATATTACCACTATTAGCAGTGATCACACCTCCATTGGCAGGATTCAGTGCTTTCTCCGCCTGGGCCTTTGCAGTAGCTTCATCTGCTTTTACAATATGCAGGGCTAAACGCAAACGAAGGGAGTTTGCAAATTGTAACCATTTGGTGAAGTCACCACTGTACACCATGTCAAAGTTGGCAAAAGAGAAAGGTAATGTCTCGCCTTTGTTAATGAAGTTCTGCAGGTTGGCAGTTGCTGTGTCCAGTTCCAGGAAAAAGCGTTTGTAAATTTCTTCCTGGCTGTCATAAGGTATATCGGATTTTGAAGCACCCGCCTTGCTGTATGGAATAGGACCATAAATGTCCGTCACACGGCTCATACCTGCAATCTGAATAATCTGTGCCACCGCCCATACAGCAGGATATGCGGTATCAGTACGGTTAGCACGCAGTTTGGAAATAGGAGACATGATATTCAGGTACCCAACTTTCATCGCTTCCCCGTTCCATCCTGTCATCATAAAATAGTTGGAATTGTTCAAACCACCATTGAATGGGTTAGGAGACATAAAGTATCCTGAAAAGATATCCGCATTCAGGTTCTGCTGTACCTGGTAAGAGTTAGGGTCGCCACCACCAGAAAAGTTGATGATAGAACGTTCAGCCTGCAACAGGTAAATACCTACGTCATTGTAATCAGGTTTCAGCTGACCAGTAGAGATACCCGTATTATCCGTATTGTATTTCTCAAAGTTCTTAGTACAGGCAGTAGCACCTAGTAGCAGTACTGCAATGATAATATAGTAAGGTTTCATTTGTTTCGTTCAGTTTTTACTGTTAGAAAGTTGCATTCAGACTCAGACCATAGCTGCGTAATGCAGGCTGCATGAAAATATCTACACCAGACAGTCCATTGGCAGTAGACATCGTCAACTCAGGATCAAATGGTGCTTTCTTATAGAAGTAAATCAGGTTACGTCCGGTCAGTGAGAATTTCAGTGCCTTGATAAATATATCTTTCAAAGGTACGGTATAACCCAGTGCTACCTCACGAAGACGTACGGTAGTTGCATTATACATGTATTCGCCGGAAATGGCTTCACGACCACCTATAGTAGTATACCATTTCTGTGCATCAATACTGGTAACAGCATTTCCACTTCCATCAACACCATTGATTTTTACACCACCGGCATCTCTTGCATCTCCGCTTACTTTGGATACACCATACTGGTCCATCATAGACTGGGTAACAGACATTACTTTACCACCGAATTTACCATCAATCAGCATAGAGAGTGTGAAGTGCTTATAACCCAGGTTATTGTTCCAGCCCAGTTGGAATTTAGTATTAGAATTACCAATTTTCACCATTCCACCATCTTGTTTGGTAGGCGCACCATCACTATTGATGACGATCCTGCCTTGTGCATCTTTCTTCAGTACGTTACCATAGATATCACCAAATGAACCACCTACCCTGAATTTAGATGAGTAGTTAGAACCGGAAGCACCGGTGAGGGTGAAGTCATCCACCCCAGGCGCAAGTTCTATGATCCTGTTTTGGTTGGTGGCAAAGTTCAGACCTGTATTCCAGGTGAGTTTACTATCGCGGAACACATCGTAGCGAACCACTGCTTCCACACCCTGGTTTTGAATGTTACCAGCATTGATATAATAATAATCATAGTAAGAAGCCCAGGATGCAGCAATCAGCATCGTCTGGTTCTTGGTATTTGTTTTATAGTAGGTCGCATCTACGCTCAGTCTGTTGTTGAAGAAACGCCATTCAGTACCGAATTCCAGGGAGTTTGTTTTCTCTGGTTTCAGGTCAGTGAAAGGAGCGATGGTATTACCAATAATGGATCCTTCTGCACCCAGGGAATTCCGGGCAGGGTAAGATTGATAAGTCTGCGGAGAACTACCTACCTGCGCATAGGAGCCGCGCACTTTGGCGAAGCTTACCCACTCAGGTAACCTGGTGACAGAACTCAGGATGACATTAAGACCGACTGAAGGGTAGAAATATGATAAAGTAGGTGTAAATGCAAGGTTGGATGACCAATCATTACGCGCTGTCAGATCCACGTAGAACCAGTCCTTGAAAGAGATATTTGCACTTCCGAAAACTGACTGGTACTGGCTGTGATTGTCCGGCAATGTGCCTGAATTCACTGAATTCATTGCAGTGAAGTTGTTCAGCGTGAACACGTTGGCAATATGCAGGCCTTCTTTACCGGAGTTGAATTTCTCACCTGAATTTTTTAAATCACGGATAGCACCGCCTACTACACCTGTCACACGCCATTCTTTTCCAAAAGGCACATTAAAGTTCAGTAACAGGTCGCCATATTGTTGATTCGTGGTGAGGTTTTGGTATACATAACCACCATTGAGAGGAGCTAAATAAGAATTGTTATCCGCATATAATTTCTGATCATAAACGTCATTCATCCTGTCAACACTTCCCCTTGCCTGGATGCTCAGGTATTTGTTGATTTCATATTTCAGGCTGGCATTCAGCAGCAGACGATTTCTATTCAGCTTGTTTGGATTACGGTTAAGAATCCACCATGGGTTTTGTTGCACGTCTTCATGGAAAGGCCATTTCTGAACCATCAATCCATTTCTGCTCGCATCGGATATTTCAAAGTCACTTTTGTACTGAGACAGGTCAGTGCCACGAGGGTAGAGGTATAAACCTGTCAGCGGATTAAAATACAAACCTGAGAGCGGTGTATTATCAATCTTCTGGGTGATGTAGTTTACATCTGCTTCAGCAGTCAGCTTGTCATTCAGGAATTTACCTGTTTCTTTAAAACTGATATTGTTACGACCCAGTTTATTGGTAGGCTGAATACCTCTTGCACTTGTATTGGCATAAGAGAAATAAGTCTGTGTTTTTTCAGTACCGCCTGCCAGGCTGATAGCATTGGTAGCGTTGGTACCGGTCTGGAAAAAGTCGTCCAGGTTATTATGTGCCTTGGTAGTCAGTTTATCCCCCCAGCTCTGGGTGCTACCTGTCCTTGATACACCATAGGAGTTCTGGAATTCAGGTTTGTAAGCAGCCTGGCTCAGTGTAAAACCGGATGCATAGCTGATGGTTGTACGACCAGCCTTACCACTCTTGGTAGTGATCAGTACCACACCATTTGCACCCTGGCTACCATACAACGCAGCTGCAGAAGCACCTTTCAGGATAGAGATGCTCTCAATATCCTCAGGGTTCATGTTGGAGATAGGATCACCACCATCATAAGCAGTGCTACCACCATATGAACTGTTGGGCTGATTGGTAAGGGTATTGTTCATTGGCATACCATCAATTACATAGAGCGCCTGGTTGGTATTCAGACCTGATTTAGAACCACGCAGGATCACTTTCGCAGAACCACCCACACCTGAAGAGCTGCTGGAAATAGTCAGACCAGCTACTTTACCATTCAGGGTATTCATCAGGTTAGGATCTTTGGCCTTGGTCAGTTCCACACCACTTACCTGCTGGGCGGCATAAGTAATGGATTTTTCAGAACGTTTGATACCCAATGCAGTAACTACCACAGTACCCAGCTGTTTGTTGCTTTCTGCCAGCCTGATATTCAGGTTGGTGTTAGCGCCAATTGTAACTTCCTGTTTATCAAAACCAATGTAGCTGATAACCAGAACGTCAGTAGGCTGAACATCCAGAGAGAAGTGACCGCTTGCATCAGTCATCGCACCCCTGGAAGTACCTTTTACCTGGATGCTTACATTCTGTAACGGATGGCCAGCAGAGTCAGTAACAGTACCAGTGACAGGAGTTGCAGCAATGGGAGCGGGAGCGACTTCCCTGGGAGCCTTTTTAGGACTGATCACAATGATCTTGTCCATAATAGAATAAGTCAATGCTTTGTCATTCAGGCATTTGTCCAGCACCTCGCTGAGGTTTTGGCCCTGGGCATTGATATTTACAGCCCCTTTGCTGTCCAGCAATTTGGCATCGTATACAAATTCATAGCCTGTCTGCTTGCTGATCGTATTGAACACTTCATAGAGCGAGAGGTGTCTTCCGGAGATGCTGACAGTTTGGGAATAGGTTTTAGCAGATAGCTGGAGTGTAAATACCAGCGTTAAAATGGCAGTTAATTTCATAACTAACAACAATTTTCTGTGCAAAAAACTTCCTCCGCCATGGGAGTAAGTTTTGCATGAAGCGCATAGTTCCATACTTTTGTTTCCTGGCTTTTTTAGTAAATCAAATTTTTCTTGAGTCAAAGAGAAATTGGTAGCCATGTTGCCGGGTTCCGATGGCAGTCGGGCCCGGTTTTTTTATATCAGACGTGGCAGCGTCATTTACAATCGTGGTTACCTTCCTTAGTTGTTCACTTAATAACAATAGTCTCTACGTGGTCATAACGGAATCGTTTTAATTATTACAAAATATATATCCCCCCTTTACCGGGATTGTTTTTAGTGCAAGGTGGCAGGTGAAACGGTCACATTGTGGCCATTTACCTCAAAATGAACTCTTTGTGTAGCTTCCAGTGCCTTGAGCAGCTTACCGGCATCTTCCCTGCGGGAGATCACTCCGGTCAGATCAATGTCGGATACATCACCATTGTAGGCTACATCCATATCATACCACCTGGATAGCTGACGCATAATGGTTTTGATATTGGTACTCCTGAAGCGGAACTTGCCATCTTTCCAGGCAAGGGTCTGTTCCAGGTCAGCTTGCGCAATGGCAAAGTTGTTGTCTGTCAGGCTAGCTTCCAGTCCAGGTTTCAGTATACTTTTCTGGTTGCCGTGTTCTACCTGTACAGCACCGTCTACCAGGGCGGTTTTTACAGCTTTTTCATCGGCATAGGCCATGATATTGAAACTTGTGCCCAGTACTTTTACAGTCAGATCTTTATCAGCAGCATTTACCTGTACGAAGAACGGGTGGTTAGGCTGCTGGGCAATTTCGAAATATGCTTCGCCTGTAATACTTACCTGTCTTTCCTTTCCGGTAAATGCAGTTGGAAAACGGATGCTGCTGGCAGCATTCAGCCATACCCTGCTACCGTCAGCAAGAGTAAGCTGGTATTGACCTCCATGCGGAGTGGTAACGGTATTGTACATTACCGCACTACTACCGTTTGCCTGGTAACTGAGCTGACCATTCGCATTGCTGATCCGGGTATTTCCCTGTTGAGCCAGGGCGCCGTTTGCAGCACTGTCCAGCGGAATCTGGGTACCATCGGCAAGGGTCAGCATGGCTTTGTTGGAGCCGGGTGCCAGTACCTGCTTTTTGGCAAGGGTAGGGGCCTTTACCGGATCTTTCTTGTGTAATAGACTGGTAGTCAATATGATACCGGTTATAACAGCGGCCGCGGCATACAGGAAGAAACGGCGTTTGTTGCTGACAACAGTCAATGTTTCAGGTTCATCCGCCTGAAAGATGGCATTGAGTATCGCACTATGGTCTTCATCTTCCCAGCCGGCGGAAGGAACCTCGCCCCGGAGAGATTGAAGAATGTCGGCATGCAGCAGTTCATCGTGTTCGCCACTATTAATAGCGTCGAACAGGCGATTTTTTTCATCTGATGTGATGTAGTTCTGCTTATACTTATCAAGCAAGAGTGTTAATTCTTCTGCTGTCATAATGGTAAAGACGAGGTTGGAGAATAAAAGGAGTATTCAATAGGGAAAAAAATTTAACTTTTTTTTCTGATTAGCAACTTAAACGGGTTTTGAAGCCGGCCGCAGGTCTGGTCCTCTAAGCTAAAACGCGCTACTGCCTAAGGTAGTAGCGCGTTTTGGCTTAAATACTTTTCTTGACAAAATTCCTGACAGTCTGCACGGCAATCTGCATCTGTTTCTTCACGGTATGGATGGATATATTGAATTTATTGGAGATCTCTTCATTACTAAAGCCCTCTTTCCGGGCTATATACACTTTTTTCCGCTCCGGGGGCAGGGCGGCAATCGCTTTTTCCACAATCCCCGCATATTCCCTGTCTTTGACCCGGTAGTCCGTATCATTTACCACTTCCACCTGTTGGGTATACAATTGTTCATAGGCTTTCATGCGTACGGCCTGTTTTTTAAAGCCGTCAAATACATGGTTCCGGGTCAGGATAAATAAATAGTCGGAAAAATCCAGCACTTCGGACAATAACTCCCTCTTCAGCCATATTTTTAAGAAAACTTCCTGCACGACTTCCCGTGCCGCCAGATTGTCTTTAAGATAAACCATGGCCACATCAAACACCTGTTTACTATACGCATTGAATACAAGTGTATAAGCAGACTGGCTTCCTTCTCCTATCTGCTGTAATAGATCCCGTTCCTCCGGTAAGAATGAATTTTGCAAAATTCAATCGTTTGAATGCTGTAATTCCTCGCTAAAATTAGGAACTTACCCGGTATATGCCTAAATATTTATTTTTCCGGCATTGATCAAAATCTACAAAATGTGATCGGCCATTATCTCTATATTGTGTTTTATTTTAAACAGGAATCAACTCACTATGAGAAAGGCAATCACGTTATTACTCGGGGCCATCGCCCTCGGCAATCCTCTATTTGCTCAAAAAAAGCTAACATCCGGCAACCCAATCGCCCAGGGCTGGTATGCCGACCCGGAAGCTGTAGTATTCGGCAAAGAATACTGGATCTTCCCTACCTATTCTGACAAATATGAAAAACAGGTTTTCTTCGACGCCTTTTCGTCCAAAGACCTGGTCAACTGGAAGAAACATCCGAAAGTACTGGATTCATCAAATGTAAAATGGGCAAACCGCGCCATGTGGGCACCAGCCATTGTCAAAAAAGACGGCAAATATTTCTTCTTTTTTGCAGCAAACGATATCCAGAACAATAATGAAAAAGGGGGTATTGGGGTAGCTGTCGCCAGCAAACCAGGTGGCCCATACAAAGACTACCTGGGCAAACCGCTCATCGACAAGTTCTACAATGGCGCTCAACCCATTGATCAATTCGTATTTCACGACAAGGATGGTCAGTACTATATTATATATGGTGGCTGGCAGCATTGCAATATTGCCCGCTTAAAATCCGATTTCACAGGCATCGAACCATTTGCCGATGGCCAGACCTACAAAGAGATCACACCTAAAGGATACGTAGAAGGACCATTCATGTTTATCCGCAATGGTAAATACTATTTTATGTGGTCTGAAGGTGGCTGGGGCAGCCCGGACTATAGTGTAGCTTACGCAATTGCCGATAGCCCGATGGGCCCATGGCAGCGTATAGGTAAGATCTTACAGTCAGATCCGGCCATTGCTACCAGTGCAGGTCATCACTCTGTGATCAATGTGCCTGGTACAGATAGATGGTATATTGTTTACCATCGTCGCCCGCTTACTGAAACCGCAGCAAATAACCGCGTAACCTGTATTGACGAAATGCATTTTGACGATAAAGGATATATTCTGCCTGTAAAGATTACGAAAGAAGGTGTAAAAGAAGATAAGATAAAATAACATCGTGTGAAAGGAATTGTAATACTCAGTAAACATTGCCAATACTTTGTTGTTAATATTTCAAAGTAAACGTTTACAAAGAGTTACACTATAAAAAAGGGGGTACTTTTTGTATCCCCTTTTCGTTACACGGACTTCCATTTTTTGGAATTTTTTAAGGCGTGAAGCCAAAAAAAACAAGTAATAATACCCCATTTTGCTAAAACGGTTCACATTAAGTCAGAACTTGGTAAAATAGTATTTGTTTAACCGCGCAAATGGTGATAATTATGTACAACTTCTTGGTGATTGTACGAAATGTTAAAATTTCTGTACTTTGGAAGTGAAATCATAACAGTGAATACAAGGAACTCTACAACATGAAAATGAAAAACTACCGTCGTGAAAAGCTAAGGTTTTAGGAACGTGAAAGATGGTAATGTACATGTGTCGTATATAAAAATTAATCAGTGTTGTCATTTTAAGACTTGTCATTTTAGAATGTAAACAAAGACGAACAGTGAAAATATAGATTTCGAGAGAAGCGTAACAGGAACAAAAGGCCCTCTAAACTATTGACTGAAAAGACTATTGAACGAGGGCAAATCAAAGGAAGTATTCAGGGGAGAACATGTGGCTGTTAAAGATCTAACATCGTAACAATGAACAAGCATTTTTAATCAAAATTTCTTTTGTAGTAATTAACTACCGGGCTGATTGTGCACGTACATGTAGCAAAATGTACTGTCATGTGCACTAAAAGGTAGTTTCATCACTAAATATTACAATCATCAACTCCTATCCATGTGATAGACGGAATCTTCTTGCCTTTAAAAAAAGGCGAGCCAGCCATGTATTTTCTAAAACGAAAATTTTATACAGAAACCAAAATGAAATGTAGAACCAATGCGGAGCCATTAGCCCGTTGTCAATCTGAGAAAGGAGTGTACACCACTCATTTATTACCTAACCAAAAACTAAATCGATAATGAGACAACTTCGTTTGCTGATCATCGCAATGTTGCTTACAACGGCAGCTTTTGCACAAACAAGGCAGATCACCGGGAGTGTTAAGGATAGCAAATCCGGAGCTGGTCTTCCCACTGTAACTGTAATTGTTAAGGGAAAGAATGTAGCAACGGTTTCTGGTGGAGATGGATCTTTTACTTTGAAAGGAGCACCGGAAAACACTTTTCAGTTACAATTTTCGCTGGTAGGTTATGCTACCAAAACAGTTGAGGTAGGAGCAGGACAAAACGCTGTTTCTGTTACACTCGACGAATCTGCTACACAGTTGGGAGAACTGGTTGTAACGGCGCTGGGTATTGCAAAAGATAATTCAAAGTTAGGTTACTCAGTTGCCAAAGTAGGCGGTGACCTGATGACCAAAGCACGTGAAACGAACGTTGCCCTCTCTTTGGGTGGCCGTGTTTCTGGTGTGAATGTACACGGTTCCAGTGGCGGCCCGGGTTCTTCTGCCCGTATCCTGCTGCGTGGTATGCCCAGCATGAACTCTGGTGGAGCACCACTGTTTGTAATCAACGGTGTACCTATGGATAACACACAGCGTGGTAGCGCAGGTGAGTGGGGCGGTGCTGATGCCGGTGATGGTATCGGAAACCTGAACCCTGATGATATCGAAAATATGACAGTCCTGAAAGGCCAGGCTGCATCTGCATTATATGGCGCGCGTGCTGCTAATGGTGTAATACTCATCACCACTAAATCCGGGAAAAAAGGAGCTTTCTCCGTGGATTATAACATGAACTATGCGGTAGATAAAGCGATCGACTTCAGCGACTGGCAGTATACTTACGGTCAGGGTACTGGTGGCGCTAAACCTGCTAACGCTTCAGCTGCGCAGGGTAGTACCCGCTTTAGCTGGGGTGGTAAACTGGATGGCTCTTCCTTCACTCAGTTCGATGGTAAATCTTATTCATATTCTGCATATAAAGATAACATCAAGAACTTCTACCGTCCAGGTCCTACTTTCACTAACACAGTATCTATGTCCTCAGGTGGTGATAAAGGAACTTTCCGCTTATCCCTGTCTAACCTGGACAACCAGGCAATCGTTCGTAATTCTGGCCTGAACAGAAAATCCATCAACCTGAACGTTGAACAGAATATCTCACCAAAATTGAACGTGAAGGTAATGGCTAACTATGTAGATGAACTGCAGAAAAATAAGCCACAGCTTTCTGATGGACCGCTGAACGTAAACAACGGTCTGTTCATTGCTAATAACATCAATGAAAAGATCCTCGATCCGGGTTATGATGCAAATGGTGCTGAAGTACTCTGGACTGACGATAACTACGTAACTAACCCATGGTTCGTTATCAACCGTTACATTAACAACATCGGTCGTAAACGTCTGATCTCCGCTGTAACAGTTAAATACAACCTGACAGACTGGTTATATGCAAGTGGTCGTGTTGGTTATGATTATGAGAATGACCGCATAATGAAAATTGAACCTACCGGTACAGACTACACCAAAAACCAAAATTATAGCAACCAGACAGGTAGCTATAACCTTCAGACTCCTTTTGCATCCCAACTTAATGGTGATGTTTTTGTTGGCGTTAACAACAAGAATATTACAAAAGACCTGGTGATCAGCGGTGTAGTAGGTGGTAACATACTGAAAAATAATACTGAAAATGTCACCATCAGCGGTGGTCCTTTCATCGTAAATTATCTGTATACACCTACTAACGTTTATACCTTTAACAGATCTTATGCTTATACGAAGAAAGAATCTCATTCAGGTTACTATTCAATTGACCTGAACTGGAAAACTTACCTTAACCTGAGCACTACAGGTCGTTATGATGCATTCTCTACACTGGCAGGTACTGGTATTCCAAACAGCCAGTTAGGTATCTTTACTCCATCCGTATCTGGTAGCTTCCTCTTCTCCGATCTGTATAAGCTGCCTAAAATGAGTTATGGTAAGATCCGTGCAAGCTATGCTCAAACAAGTGGTGAGCCAGTACAGCCTTACCAAACCATGGTATATTATGGCCTGGAAAGCACCATCAATGGGGTTCCAACTGGTCGCTTCAGTAATAACCTGCCTTCAGGTCTCCTGAAACCATTCACTGTAACAGAAGTTGAAGTAGGTGCTGAACTGAAATGGTTTGACAACAGATTAGGTCTGGACATTGCTTACTTCCACCGCAAGACCAAAAACGAAATCATGAAGGCTAACTTTAGCTTATCTACCGGTTACAGCGCAGGGTATGTGCCTACTGGTAGCACCATGAATAAAGGTCTGGAAGTAATGATCTCTGGTACGCCAATCACGAATAAAGATTTGAACTGGAACGTATCACTCAACTTAACATCTGTTAAGAACGAAATCCTCCATACTGACAACTTTAACAATACCATCACGCTGGGTACTGACCGTCCTAACCACGGTTCTATCTACAGTGCTTATGAAGTTGGTAAAGCCGGGCCGCAAATCCTGGGTTATGACTACAAATGGGATGCTAAAGGAAATATGATCGTTGATGGTGGTGGTCTTCCTGTACAAGGTGATCTGAAATCCTGGGGTACTGTACTGCCTACATTTTATGGTGGTTTGAACAATGACTTCAGTTATAAAAACATCACGCTGTCTTTCCTGATCGACTATAACTATGGTAATAAGATCATCTCTGCTACCAAAGCATATAGCATCTACCGCGGTCTGAACAAAGAAACACTTAACGGTCGTGAAAATGGTATCACCACCGGTGTATACGAAAGCGGCGCTGCAAACACGAAGACTGTAACATCCCAGGCTTACTACCAGGCTATCTTCAGCAGAAACATCACTGGTCCGCTGAGCGTACTGAATGGTGACTATATCAAACTGCGTCAGATAACACTGGGTTATACACTGAACGAGAAACTGCTGGGCAACATTCCTTTGATCCGCTCAATCAACGTTTCTGTAGTTGGTCGTAACCTGTGGACTATTATGAGAAGATCTGGCATCATCGATCCTGAAGCTGGTTTCTCCTCCCTGGTTTCCTATGCAGGTATTGAAGGTACAGGTGTTCCTTCTGCAAGGACTTATGGTGTGAACGTTAATGTCAAATTCAAATAAGATAAGTCATGAAAAGATACTTCATATATATAGGTCTGGCTGGTTTATTAATGCAATCAGCTTCTTGTACCAAAAACTTCCTCGAAATCAATACAGATCCAACACAAACAAGTGCTGATCTGTACAATCCAAACTACCTGCTCACGAGTGCGCAGCATGCATTTAGCTCTCAGGGTTATAACATGTTCCTGTTCGAAGGATTCTGGACTCAGATCATGTCATCTACGTCCTCTCTGACTTCCAACTACCTGTCCAATGGTGACAAGTACGTAGCTACAAGTGGAACATCTGACTATCAGGGCCGTATCTGGAATACAGACTATGGATCCACTGACCAGTACAATACTGGTGCTGGTAACCTGGTAGCTGAAGCAATCACCCTGACAAAGAATGATCCAAGTAAAGCAAACCTGACAGCCATCTGTATGATCATGAAAGCAATGATCCTGCAGCAGGTAACGGATGTATACGGCGATGTTCCTTACTCTCAGGCGTTCCAGGGTAAACAGGGCGTTTCTCAACCTGCTTACGATACACAGGAAGGAATATATACCTCCATCTTCAATGATCTGACTACTGCTATCGGTATGCTCGATGCCAGCAAAACTGCAGTAACCGGTGATCTTTATTATGGTGGTGATGTCACTAAATGGAAAAAGTTCGCGTACTCCCTGATGCTGCGTGCTGCAATGCGCCTCACTAAGGTATCCCCTGCTACCGCTCAGACATGGGCCGAAAAGGCAGTTGCCGGTGGTGTATTCAGCAGTACTGCTGATGATGCTTACATTAACGTTCAAAGCACTAATAACCACGATAACGCGCAGGCAAGAGTATATGGTACTGACCTGTACCAGACAAGATGGAGTAAAACGCTTATCGACTACCTGAAAGCTAATAGTGACCCAAGATTAGGTGTGGTGTCAGAAGTACCTCAGGCTGGTTTGAAAGCTAATAAATTAACCGCTGCCGGTGACATGACTGCAGCCAATCAATTAGGTCTGCCAAATGGTTATGACCTGAATGGAGGACCTACTGATGTAACCAAAGCGCCTAACTACGCTGGTTCTACCGGTACCGGTGACGATGAAACACCACTTGGTAAATACTCACGTCCACTGGCATCAGTTTATACCAACCTGAACGCTCCAATCTTTGTGCTTACTTATGCACAAACTGAATTACTGCTGGCTGAAGCCGCAGCAAGAGGTTGGAATGTAGGTGGTACTGCCGCCACTCACTACGCAGCTGGTACAGTTGCTGGTCTCACTTCCCTGTCTACCCTGGGAGCTGCACTGACCATCTCTTCTGCTACCGCTACTGCCTGGGTAGCTACTCACCCGCTGGATATAACATCTACCGCTGCTTCTCTGAAACAAATCAATGAGCAGTACTGGGCTACTACCGGTATCCAGTTCAACTACATTGAAACCTGGTTCAACTGGCGTCGTTCAGGCTATCCTGTACTCACTCCGGTTGTGTACGATGGTAACTTCTCAGGCGGCCAGATTCCAAGAAGACAATTGTATCCTGTTTCAGAAGCTACTCTGAATGGTGCAAATTATAAAACAGCTGTAGGACGCCTCTCAGGAGGTGATAACTGGACTTCCCGTGTATGGTGGGATCCAGCTTCCTAAGAGCGTTTTGTTCATGACTAGTTAGATAAGGAAAAGTTAATGCGGTTCCTGCCGCATTAACTTTTCATCTTTAAGAATGGGAACACCTGACAAACTATTTATCCATGCGTTATTCCACCTCTTTGCTGGCCCTCATGATGGCATCCTGCATCTCTTCTGCCATCCATGCACAACAAAAGCTCTTCCAGCAGCTTTCTTCCAAAACTACCGGCATTAAGTTCTCTAACCCACTGAATGAAACAGAAGGGCTGAACGTATTGCAATACGAATATTTTTACAACGGTGGTGGCGTAGCTGTTGGTGACCTGAACAACGACGGACTGCAAGACCTGTACTTTACAGCTAATATGCAGCCCGGGGCGCTCTACCAGAACCTGGGCAACATGCAGTTCAAAGACATTACCAAAGATGCCGGCAAAGGCATTGGCGGCAAACCTGATAGCTGGAAAACAGGCGTTACCATGGCCGATGTAAACGGCGATGGCCTGCTCGATATCTACATCTGCTACTCCGGTAAGCGCGATGATGCTGCCCGTAGAAATCAACTCTTTATCAACCAGGGCAACATGAAATTTGTGGAGAAGGCCAAAGAATATGGCCTCGACGATCCCGGTTACAGTACCAACGCTGTCTTCTTTGATTACGACAACGATGGCGACCTGGATATGTTCCTGCTCAACCACAGCACCAATAAGATCGATAACATGGAGTTTGCCCGATACAAGGCATTGACAGACTCACTCGCTGGCAATAAACTCTACCGTAACGACAACAACCATTTCTCCGATGTCACGCTCAAAGCCGGCATCATCCAGAATCCACTCACCTTTGGATTAGGAATCGCTGTCGCCGACATCAACAATGATGGCTGGGAAGATATTTACGTAACCAACGACTACAACGAACCTGATTATCTATACATCAACAATCATGACGGTACGTTTACTGAACGTACAAAAGAAACTTTCAAGCACCTGTCTCACTTTTCTATGGGGGTAGACATTGCTGACTACAACAACGACGGCTTACCCGATGTATTTACTCTCGATATGCTTCCTGAAGACAACAAACGTCAGAAACTGCTGCAAATGGAAGAAAACTACGAGATGCACGACCTGATGAAGTCACAGGACCTCTATGAACAGTATATGCGGAATATGCTGCAACTGAACAATGGCGATGGTACCTTCAGTGAAATCGGACAGCTGGCAGGTGTCTCTAATACTGACTGGAGCTGGTGCCCGCTCTTTGCAGACTTTGACAATGATGGCTACAAAGATCTCTTTATTACCAACGGTTACCTGCGTGATTATACCAACAAAGACTTCCTCCGCTATTGGGGCGATTACAAAGTGAAGAAGGCAATGGAAAGTGAACCCATCAAGTTCATGGACCTGATCACCGCTATGCCGGTCACTCCTTTAAAGAATTACATCTTCCGCAATAACCATGATCTCACCTTTGCCAATAAGCAAACAGAATGGGGGGTGGATCAAGCCGGTGTTTCCAGTGGCGCTGTATATGCTGACCTGGATAATGACGGTGACCTGGACCTGGTGATCAACCGTATCAATGATCCGGCTGGTATCTACCAGAACATGAGCAGGGAGCAGAACAAGACCGCTTATCTTTCTGTCAAACTCAAAGGAGAAGGAAAGAACACACAGGCCATCGGTGCCAAAGTATATGTATATACCAATGGCATGAAACAATACCAGGAAGTGAATCCCGGTAAAGGTTACCTGGGCGCAGTTTCTACCCAGCTGTTATTTGGCCTGGGCAATGCTGCCAAAGCTGATTCTGTCCTGATCGTATGGCCTGGTAACAAAGAACAGCGCATGAAAGATGTGGCTGCGAACCAGTTGCTGAAAGTAGACTACACACCAAATGCATCCCTGCCACCTGCTACCATGATTAAACCTGTATTCACGAAAACTGATGGCCTCATTGATTACAAACATGAAGAAATGCCGGCGAATGACTTCAAACGTCAGCTGCTCATGTTATTCATGTATTCCAAGACAGGCCCTGTGATCGCAAAAGCAGATGTAAATAAAGATGGCAAAGAAGACCTGTATGTAAGCGGTAATGGAGAATTACCAGGTCGTATCTATACCCAGTCAGGTAAGGGTAGCTTTGACATGGATAAAAACATGAAGCTGGAAGATCCTACCGAAAACTGTGTATCCGATGCTACTTTCTTCGATGCTAACGGAGACGGTTATCCTGATCTTTACCTGGCAATGGGTGGTTACTTCAACTGCGATCCGAATACCCCAATGTTGCAGGATGAGTTGTTTATCAACAATGGGAAAGGCATCCTCGTAAAGATGACTGAGAACCTGCCTGATGTAAGCGCTAACAGCAAATCCTGTGTACGCCCCTGCGATTTTGACAATGATGGGGATATCGACCTCTTTGTAGGCGGCCGCGTGATTCCTGGTCAGTACCCGGTAGCACCTGTATCTTACCTGCTGATAAATAATGGAAAAGGTAAGTTCAGCCTTGCTGATGTGCCGTTCGCAAAAACAGGGATGATCACAGATGCGCAATGGATAGACCTGGATAAAGATGGTCGTAAGGACCTGGTAGTATGTGGAGAAATGATGCCACTCTCAGTCTATATCAACAAAGCTGATGGTTTTAAAGATAAAACCTCCGATTATTTTGACCAGCCACAGAATGGTTTCTGGTTTAGCCTGGCAGTAAAGGATGTGGATGGTGATGGCGTTGATGACCTCATTGCCGGTAACCTGGGATTGAATACGCAGATCAAAGCCTCTCCGAAAGAGCCAGCTGAATTGTATTATGCTGACTTTGATAAGAATGGCAACATCGATCCATTCCTGAATTTCTATATCCAGGGTGTTAGTTATCCTTACGTGAGCCGGGATGAACTGAATGACCAGATTTATCCGATGCGTAAGAAGTTTAGCTCCTACAAGAACTATTCAGAAGCGACTATGAAAGACATCTTATCTCCTGATGATCTGGCTAAAGCAGGTAAGCTGACAGTGACTGAAACACGCAGCGTATGCTTACTGAACAGGAACGGCAAATTTGTCGTATCACCACTGCCTATAGAGGCACAGTTCTCCGTAGTCAGCAAGATCCTGACAGGCGACTTTAATGGTGATGGTAAAACAGACCTCTTGTTGCTCGGTAACCATTGCGACAACCGCCTGAAACTGGGTAGTTTTGATGCCAGCTATGGTTGCCTGCTCAAAGGTGATGGCAAGGGCGGATTTGCTTATGTAGATCAGGCAGAAGCGGGTATTTGCATCAAAGGTGATGTAAAGTCAGCCGGCGAAGTTGCTATCAATGGAAAGAACTTTGTGGTGGTTGGTGTAAACAATGAAGGTATCTCACTATATAAAGAAAAATAAGTATGAAGAAGCTCATCTTTGGATTGTTACTCGTTAGCCAGCTGGGGCATGCGCAACAACAATACGATAAAGCACCCTTTACCGATTATATACAGCCGGCAGTATTTTCTCTTTCAATGGTGATGATGCACGATGTGGTGAATCCGCCTGCAGCTACACGTTTCTATAGTTATGCAACGCTGGCAGCTTACCAGATCATCGTAAAGCATGATCCTGCTATACCGGGTGCAGCTACTTTTATCAAGTCATATCCTGCAGTTAACGTACAGGATAGTGGCAGAACCTACGATTACCAGGTGGCAGCTGTATATGCGATCCTGGAAGCAGGAAAGCAATTATTGCCATCCGGTTATATGCTCACAGAAGATGAGAAAAAACTGATCGACCTGTTTAAGAAAGACCAGGTGCCGGATAGTATCATCAAAAATTCAGTGATGGTGGCAGAAGGTGTCGTGAAGCAAATAGTTGCCTGGTCCAAAACTGATGGATATGGTAAGCTCAGTACCTTACGCAGGTATACACCCGTGAAAGGGGAGGGGTATTGGTATCCTACACCGCCTGCTTATATGGATGCTGTGGAGCCTAACTGGCGTACCATCCGCCCGATGGTGATCGATAGCTGTACACAGTTCAAACCGAAGCCAATGACGCCTTTCAGTAAAGATACGGCCAGCGATTTTTACAAGCTGAATATGGAAGTATACAAGTATGGCATAAATCCTACAAAAGAGGAAATGACCATCGCCGGGTTCTGGGATTGTAATCCATTTGCAGTAAGTACTTATGGACATATGGCTATTGGCTTTAAGAAGATCACCCCTGGTGGTCACTGGATGAATATTACGGGTATTGCCTGCCGCAACGCGAAACTGAGTTTCGACCAGACATTACAGGCGCATATGCTGGCTGCCAATACTATGATGGATGCGTTTATCTGCTGCTGGGATGCGAAATTCAGTACCAACCGTATTCGCCCCGAAGCGTTTATCAATAAGTATATTGATGTGAAATGGAAGCCAAATTTACAAACACCTCCATTCCCTGAATATACCAGTGGACATAGTATCGTGTCATCTGCCGTGGCTACGATGCTCACGTACCTGTTCGGTGATAATTTCGAGTATACCGATAATTCAGAAGAGTTCTGGGAGCTGACACCAAGGCATTTTACATCCTTCTGGAATGCAGCGAACGAAGCAGCAATATCACGTATTTATGGCGGCATTCACTACCGTGATGCAGTAGATAATGGTGTAGAACAGGGAACAAGGGTAGGTACCTTTGTAGTAGAAAAAATCAAAAAAGCAGGGATCAATCCTGTTGTTAAAAATTAATTGAATAAAATAGAGGCTGTATCACAAGTCCGATACAGCCTCGTTTTAATCGTATCCCTGATGGGTTCGGGTACCCGTTTAAGCAGTTCTCAGCGGCTATCTTTATGTATGAGCCAACCTCCCTTATAATAACAGCTATCTCAAACCTGCTTATATCAGGTGCTGCCTCCTCCCTTCCAGGATCCTGTAAAATGATCTCATCCTAAGTTCCTCCAGGGTCAATCCCGTTGCCAGCACCTCCTGCTCCGAAACTGCTCCACAATTAATCGCCCTTAAGAAATAATTCAGCAATCCCTGCCCCGTAGCCGCATCATCAAAAATATCTTTATTCAGGGTTGAAATCGCTGCCCGCTCTACAAAGGTCTTCAACCTGAACAGCGCTTCCTCGTAATTACTCAAAAAGAAATGATAAGTCGCCGCATACCGCATCGGCAATTGTGTAGGATGCAAATCCCATCCCTGGTAAAAACCATTGATGAGCGAATGCATGGTATGATGATACCCTGTTCTCCAGCCTTTATGCACATGTTCCCTGTTCTCTTCCAGTTGCGCATAAGATAAATGATCTCCCTTATGCAAGGCCACCGGGATTACATTCGTAGCGCCATCAGATAAAAAGATCCCTGTTCCCCCCAATGCCACCTTGGTCATATGATGTGCAAAATCACAAACCGGGTGCGCCATCGTCTGGTACCTCGCAGTAATGCCACAGGAAGCGGTATAATCATACGTACCAAAATGCGCAGCCATACACCTGCCTTCACTGGCCCTGATGATGCGCATCAATGGATTCCGTCCTTCATCATCCATAATGATCTGTGTCGCTTCTACCATCGTTTCCATCTGCAGGGTGCCTGGCTCCAGCGCATGCGCTTTTTCCAGCACTTCAAAGAACCTTACTAAGGTACTCACCTGCTCAGGGATCGTCACTTTTGGCAGCATCACCACAAAATTAGCTGGCAATACCCCATTCGTATGTTGTAATAAAGTGCTGATGAACAAATCCAGGGTGCGCACACTTCTATGTTTCAGATCTTCCGTAAATGGTTTGATCCGGATACCAATAAAAGGAGAAATGGTTCCGTCCTGCATTCCTTTGGCCAGTTCTGTAGCCGCAGCAACTGCTGTTGCATCTTCCTCCTCATCAGGCCTGTTCCCAAACCCGTCTTCAAAGTCAATCCTGAAATCTTCCACGGGTTCAGTCTGCAATTTGTGGATGATCTGCTTGTAAATGATCTCTGCCAAATCCTCATTTTTCCATTCCAAAGCCATGGCCAGCACCCCACTATCGGGGGCATACGTATGGAAATGTTGTAGCGCCATTTCACCCATTTTAATGCAGGTATCTGCCTTAAATAAATTGGCTCCGCCATATACAGTATGCACGGGTTGCCTGTCTGGTTTATCGCCGGGATAAGTTTGTTGAAAGGCCAGGTTCGCTATTTTCAAGGTGCCCAGCAGGGCATGCTTGTCCGATTCGGGGATGGAAAGTTGCATAGTTTAACCAGTTTTAAGAACCACGGTAAGTGGAATAAGCAAAGGGTGATAACAAAAGTGGCACATGATAATGCGCATGGCTATTGATATAAAAAGCAATTTCTACAAATGGGAAAAAGGAGGCCGTGAAATTGCGTTCAAAATATTCCTGTGTATCGAAATGTAATTTATACAGGCCATGGGGAAGGGATGAACCCTCCTCCCACAGATTATTCACACGGCCATCACTGTTAGTAATACCGGCTGCTAATTGCAACCATTCCTTCTCCTGCAATACAAACAGGGTAACGGCAATTCCGGGGGCGGGGATACCAGCTGAAGTATCCAGTATATGGGTCGTTAACTGGCTCATGAAAGTAATTTTTCAAGTCGTAGGTGGGTGATCTTACCTTGCTCTGCCATGGCGATTTTAATTTCTTCTGTTGGGGTATTATTCATCCTGGATTTTAATATGGACAACATGTCGGATGCAGATTTTCCTGTGGCAAATACGATAAAGATGTAACCGAATTTTGTTGCGTACTCCGCATTTAAAACCGCTAATTCATTAAGTACGGCTGTACCCGCATCCACAACACCGGCCTGCTCTTTATGCAAAGCAGGCCGGTCTCCAATGCGGGGATGATGACTAAATGCTTCCAGGCCATCGGCTGGTGTGCAGGCGGCCCAATGTTTGTGAGCAGCAGTAAATAATGCTGTTTCATCCGTCATGGGAAAATCAGCGATCATCTGCTCTACCCATTTGTGCGCGCCACAGCATTGCTGTAAAGTAGTATACAACTCAGGCTGGCTTAAATGGTTGAGGGCATCCAGTGTCATATGGGGGAGGGGAACCTGTTTACGTTTTTATAATAAATATACACGGCGGGTTCTTTTCCCATGGCTGTAAACCATTGCTGACAGTATGGTGCCATCCAGATCGCATCTCCTTTTTTTACAGGATACCATTCATGGTTCAGCATATACACACCCTGCCCCTGTAAGTAGAGTAATCCATGTTCCATTACATGGGTTTCTACAAATGGCAGATGCCCGCCCGGATCATACGTGAAGATGTTTACCGCCATATCAAAAGACAGATCTTCCGGGAGTAATACCTGTAGTCTTAAAGCCGGATCGCCCAGGAAAGCAGGCCCGGGTATTTTTGCGCTGTCACCAAAAAAGAGTTTAGGTGTAGGATATCCTTCCAGTGGTTCGTACACCTTGTGGAAACTGAGCAACTTTGTGCCGGCGCTGGCACCTTTGATCTCATAGTTTTCCCCGGGAGGAAAATACACGAACTGCCCCGCGCTCAGCAAGGTGTCATTCACCGTACAAATGCCCTCGATGACGTAGAAGAAGAGCTGCGAAACAGCCGTTTTACCGCTCACCACACCTTCTGCCTCCATGGTAATGAGTGCCTGGCATAAACCAGCGCCCATCTGTTCATTGATGAGTACATTTGTTTTACAATTGGTCCATCCGGGTATCACGCTGTTCACATGTCCATCGGGGCAAATGAGTGCGTGATTACTTTTTACTACGGAACGGGTGAGTGCTGAAATCTCCATATGTTTATCAGATAAGTTGCAGAATAAAAGAGCGTGCTACTTCCAGGGCTACTTCAATATCAGCTGCTTCCACATCTTCCTGTGGATGATGACTGATGCCTTTAAAGCAGCGTACAAAGAGCATACAAACAGGGGCGATGGCAGATACAGCTACGGCATCATGCCCTGCACCACTAACGAGTTTTACCCGTTCAGCAGCCGGAATGGATCTTTCTAACAACGTGGATAGCTCCGGGTCACAGATCACCGGTGCAGTCTCCTGCACAACATGCCATTCAAAACTGATCTTTCTTTTTTCACAAACGTCGGCAAGCTGCGCTGCCAACTCAACATGTGTTTTCCTGAGCATGTCAGGATCAGCGCTTCTCAGGTCAAGACTACACACTACTTCTCCCGGAATCACATTCGAAGCGCCATGCACTACCTGCAAAGTACCCACAGTAGCCAGCACCTGATCCCTGTGTTGCACAGCCCATTGTTCTATTATCAAAATGCATTCCGAAGCACAGCAAAGGGCGTCCTGCCGCATTTCCATTGGCACAGTACCTGCATGCCCCGCCATACCTTTAACAATAAGCTGACTTCGCTGTTGCCCCGCTATAGCCGTAACAATCGCCAGGGGAATATGTTTTTCATATAATACCGGGCCCTGTTCAATGTGTATTTCAAAATACCCCAGCCACTGGTCAGCCGGTATTTTATCATGCAATAACTGCTCCGTACATCCTCCCATTAACTGGATGGCATCACCTAATGTAATTCCTGCTGCATCTTTTAATGATAATAACGAAGGATCAAATGCCCCGGTCAATACTTTACTGCCCAGGTAAGTAGTATGGTAGCGTACACCTTCTTCATCACTAAAAGCCACTACTTCAATATGAAAAGGTAATTCTATGTTAATAGCGCTAACTACCTCCAATGCCATCAGGATGCCCAGTGGGCCGTCGAACTTCCCTGCATTGACCACTGTATCATAATGAGAGCCCAATACCAATGTACGTGCAGCCGGGTTTTTAGATACCCGTCTTCCCCGTACATTATGGATATTATCGATCCTGGTTAATAAGCCTGCTTCCTGCATCCAGCCTGCTATTAGCTGACTAGCCTTAACCATCGCCCCGGAACCAAAAGTGCGGGTCAGGCAGGCACTATCTTCGCTGATGGCCCCCAGTTCCTGTATGCGTGCAAGTACGGTGGCGGTATTCATGATCGTAAAATATTTTCTCCCTGTGGAGTCGCTGTGAATAAACCCTGGTCATATGCTTTTATCCCTTTGAGGTAGGTTTGCCGTACTACCCCATAGAGGGTTTCATGGGCATATGGGGTAATGGGGTGTTTATGTTGCAGGTTTTCAGGAATGACCGTAAATGGCTGATCCGGGTTCCAAACCACCAGGTCAGCATCATATCCTTTTGCTATTTTCCCTTTGTATTTGTGGGTACCGGCCAGGAGTGCCGGTGCGCTACACAGCCATTGTGCAATCCTGGTAAGTGGCACCTGTCTTTGCCGGGCAGCGGTCCATAAAGCGGGTAGGGCTAACTGTAAAGAAGCAATGCCTCCCCATGCATCCATATAACCTCCTTTTTTGAGATCTGCAGGACTGGGAGAGTGGTCCGTTGCCACCATATCAATAATACCCGATTTTAAGGCCTGCCAGAGCAGTTCGTTGTTTTCCTGGTCACGTATAGGCGGCGCACATTTAAAGGCCATATCACCCTCCGGAATGCCTTCTGCGTTGAAGTATAAATAATGCTGGGCGGTTTCTACTGTCAATGGCAATCCTGCTGCCCTGGCTTTGATGATCTTTGGCAGGGCCGAAGCTGCCGACAGGTGAACGATATGCACCCTGCAATGAAACTCTTCGCATAAGCGGATCATCAGGGCAATGGCATTTTCCTCCCATACAGCAGGGCGTGAATCCAGGTAAGCAGCATAGGTACCTACCACCGATGCCGGCATTGGGTTGGATAGTTCACAATGTACTAACAGGGGTAAGCCATGTTTTGCAATAATAGGCATCGCCTTTCTCAAATCTTCTTCCTGCACATTGGGAAAATCATCAATACCGGAATGGGTGAGAAATGCTTTGAATCCTAACACACCTTTCTCAATCAGGGGTTCCAGTTCATCGGTATTGCCGGGAACCACACCTCCCCAATAGCCGCAATTGGTAAACAGGTTTGCGACCCTGATCTTTGCTTCCAGTGCAGCAACCGTAGTGGTAACAGGATGCGCATTCAGCGGCATATCCACCAGGGTAGTAATACCCCCGGCAAGTGCAGCACGGGTAGCCGTGGTAAAGCCTTCCCACTCAGTCCTGCCGGGTTCATTGATATGTACATGCGGATCAGTGATGCCAGGCATCAGTACATTGTCGTGTATGTCGTGTATTTTTCTAACAGCATCGCCGGGTATAACAGTGACAACATCTGCAATCAATCCATCCTTAATCAGTACCACGGCCGGTTGAATACCATCGGGCGTAATAATACGGTTCCCTTTTATAGCCAGGTCAAACATATATGAGTTCTTATTTAAAAATAGGCATTTAATTTTTTAAATTAGAGAAGTAAATGTTAACCATCATGATCAAACTAGGCGAAAACTCATACGGCAAAAACGCCGTTCAATTGTCCAAAATCATCCGTCACCCAGATCACCATGAATTCAGACAGATCACTGTCAATGTATCTCTGAAAGGCGATTTCGAAACCGCCCACACACTTGGTGATAACACGAAGATCTTGCCAACGGATACACAAAAGAATACTGTGTACGCCCTTGCCAAAGAACATTTTACCACCAGCATAGAAGCCTTTGCACTACACCTGGCAGAGCATTTTGTTCATACCCAGCAACAGGTGGCTACTGCCACGGTAGAAATTGCAGAAACTGCCTGGTCAAGGATCACACCACATGCTTACATCAGTGGAGGCGCTGAAAAACGGACCACTCAGGTCATCTACAATGCCGCCACCACTACTATTACCAGTGGTATTACAGATCTGCTCATCCTCAAAACAACGGATTCCGGTTTTGAGCATTTTATCAAAGATCCCTACACCACCTTAAAGGAAACCAGCGACCGGATCTTTGCTACACAATGTGAAGCCAGCTGGATCTACAAAGGCGCCATCAAAGATTACAGCGTTTTATTTGATAATATCCGTGCCACCTTGCTGGCTACTTTTGCCGGTCACAATAGTCTCTCCGTACAACAAACGCTCTTTGCGATGGGTGAAGCGGTGTTGGAAACCTATCCTGCCGTAAAAGAGATCACTTTGAAAATGCCCAATAAGCACCATGTTCTTTTTAACCTGGAGCAATTTGGAATGAGCAATCAGAATGAAGTGTTCATTGCTACAGATGAACCCTATGGTTACATTGTAGGAACCGTGATCCGGGAATAGTACTGCAGTACCCTTGTTGCGGCATCATCCAGGAATAACACTGCTGTACCCTTGTTACGCCATCCTCCGGGAGTAACACTGCTGTACCCTTGTTACGCCATCCTCCGGGAGTAACACCGCCGTACCCTTGTAGCACCGTGATCCTGGAATAACACTGCCGTACCCTTGTTACGCCATCATCCGTTCCCCGGCCTATTCCGCTCCCTGATGATCTCTGCCGCAATGCTGATCGCAATCTCCTCCGGGGTCCGGCTGCTGATTGGCATACCTATCGGTGCATGAATATTGTGCAATACCTGCGCAGGGATCCCTGCTGCTTTATATTCCTCAAATAGCTGCTTTATTTTAGCCTGGCTCCCCAGCACTCCCAGGTACCTGAATTGCTTATGCAGCAAGGCCCTGATCACAAGATCATCACTGCGGTAGCCCATCGTCATGACCACTACATAATGATGCGCTCCTTCAGGGATCAGGTCTTTCAGCAGACTATAATCTTCCACGATTATTTTTTCATGCGCAAAGTCATTTTCAAGGAAGGTATTCAGCTGAGGCCTGTTATCATAAACGTGAATATAAAAGTCCAGCATAGACATGATCCTGGAAAAAGCCAGGGAACAATGTCCGCCTCCTGCCAGGTATAAATGATCTCTATAGCCCATGGGTTCTGTATAGCTCCAATCCTCAGGCCCATGCATGATAAACTTTAAACTACCGGTTCCCGCAGAAAAGTTCAATCCGGCAGGAGAGAGGGCTAACACTCCTTTTTTAAAATGTACCAGGCAATCAATAATCTGTTGAATCAAGGGTTCATCACACGATCGGACACGGTACAATAAGATCGTTTGCGCCCCGGAGCAGATCATTCCACTCTGGTCTTTCGGACTACTTTTATCATGCACCTGCCTGCGTACAGTCGACAGCTCCGCTTCCTGGGTCAACTGTTCCTTCGCCATCTCAACAAATTTATGTTCCATGATTCCCCCTCCGATAGAACCCGCCATTTCACCCACAGCATTTACTGCCATGAAAAATCCTTGTCTGCCCGGGCTACTCCCATCACTTTGCACTACATACAGCAGCATGACGGGGATCCCCTGTTGCAGGCTTCGACTAATCAATTCCCAGGTGACTAACTTTTTCTTCATAAGCAGGAACAGGCTGTTTTGCATACAATGCTATCAATACTTTCTCCGGTGTCATGGGTGCAGAAATATGCACTACATACAGCAGCATGACGGGGATTCCCTGTTGCAGGCTTCGACTAATCAATTCCCAGGTGACTAACTTTTTCTTCATAAGCAGGAACAGGCTGTTTTGCGTACAATGCTATCAATACTTTCTCCGGTGTCATGGGTGCAGAAATATGCACTACATACAGCAGCATGACGGGGATCCCCTGTTGCAGGCTTCGACTAATCAATTCCCAGGTGACTAACTTTTTCTTCATAAGCAGGAACAGGCTGTTTTGCATACAATGCCATCAATACTTTTTCCGGTGTCATGGGTGCAACAAAAGGGAGTACTGCATCCGGGCGGAAAGCCAGGATTGCATCCCGCAGAGCAAACCATGCACCTATGCCATACATGAGTGGTGGCTCTCCCACCGCTTTGGAACGAAAGATGGCCAGGTTATCCATATCAGTATGCAAGTGTTCAATGAGAATTTCTTTAGGCACTGCATAAATATCTGGTACCTTGTAGGTGGACAGGGCATTGGATAACAATTTTCCCTCCTGATTATAGATCACTTCTTCCAGGGTCATCCAGCCTATACCCTGCACAATACCCCCTTCAATCTGGCCCCTGTCAATATCCGGGTTCATGCTCCTGCCAAAATCATGCACTACTTTCACGCTATCCGTTTCATAAGTTCCACGCAGGCAATCGACGGTCACTTCAATGATCGCAGTGCCGTACACATGATAGGCAAACGGATGTCCTTTCCCGCTTATAGGATCATAATGAATAACAGGTGTAGCATAGTGCCCATTTTCTGAAAGCGCCACTCTTTGCACAAAGGCGGTATTCACCAAACGTACCCAGTTCCAGTCAGTAGGCACACCATTATTTAGCACCACTTCCTGTTGGATACTTAAACACTTACGCTCAACACCAAGATCTTTTACAATCAGGTCCAATAACCTTTCCAGCAGGGCATTGCAGGCAATCAATGTCGCTTTGCCATTCAGGTCTGTGGTAGCACTTGCCGCAGATGGAGAGGTGTTGGCCACCGTGTAAGTACTGGTCGCATTGATTTTTACCCGCTCATATGAAATGCCGAAAGTCTGCGCAGCCACCTGCAATATTTTTGTATTCACACCCTGCCCCATTTCTACAGCACCTGTACTGATGCCCACACTGCCGTCACTGTATATATGCACCAGTGAACGGGCATTATTCATCAATGTATTGGTGAAAGAAATGCCAAAACATATTGGCATCAATGCCATACCTTTTTTAACCAGTGAATGTGCTGCATTAAAAGCATGGATGGACGCACGGATTTTATCCGGTTCATACAGGGATTCCGCTTTTTGCCAGCTGGAAACGGCTTCGCTTTCTGCTATCTGCCCATAAGGAAATGCATCACCTGTCTGAATTAAATTCGCTCTTTGGATCTGTGCTTTGTCAATATGCAAACCTGTGGCAGCAGCGGCAATAGCGGCTTCTATCACATACATACCCTGTGGCCCGCCAAAACCCCTGAAGGCTGTATTCGGAGGTAAATGTGTACGACAACTATACGCAGTAGCACTTACGTTTGGTATATAATAAGCATTGGTACAATGAAATAAAGTTCGCTGCAGAACAGCGGGAGAGAGGTCTGCGCTGGCACCTGCATTCTGGAAAAAAGTAACCTCATAAGCCAGTATTTTCAATGCAGCATCCAGGCCGATTTTGAAATCCGCCATATAAGGATGCCGCTTTCCTGTCATGGTCATATCTTCCATCCTATGCAGGACATATTTTACAGGTCTATGTAGCAGTTGTGCGGCCAATGCACATAACGCAGCCCAGGTATTTGCCTGGTCTTCTTTGCCGCCAAACCCACCGCCAAGGCGGGTTACAACCACCTCTATCCTGTGCATGGGAATACCTGATACCCGCGCGATCGTTCTTTGTACAGCAGTAGGCCCCTGCGTAGAAGAGTATACTTTTAGTGCGCCATGTTCCTGTGGTATTGCGTATGCTCCCTGTGTTTCAATATAGAGATGCTCCTGCCCGTTGATGTCAATGGCACCTTCGAAGATGTGCGTGCACCGTGGCCATGCTTCGGCAGTGTCTCCCTGTATCACTGATTTGGGAGGCATGATCAGTTCTCCTCTTGCCTGTGCGATTCTTGGATTCGTAATTACTTCCAGGGGATCAATAATTGCCTGGATCTTTTTTACGGCAGCTCTTGCTGCATCCCGGTTGTGCGCTACAACGAGTGCCAGGGGCATGCCTGCAAAATGAATATGATGATCTGCTAAGAGGGGTTCATCCGGAATAATGCCACCGATCTGGTTTTCACCGGGAATATCTTTCGCCGTAAAAATTCGTATAAGGCCCGGTATCTGCAAAGCCTCGCTGATGTCCAGTCTGCGCAGGATACCATGTGCCACAGGGGCGCCATAGGCCGCCGCGAAGAGCGTACCCTGTAATAAAGGTAAATCATCCAGGTATACAGAGGTACCTGTGAGGTGCGTATCGGCGTCTATATTTTTCATCGGATCAGGATGGCTGTTTCCAGTTGTGGAAACAGGGTAATGAAATGGGCCTTGAATAATTGCGCTAATAATAATCGTTTGTAATCTTCGGTGCCTCTGGCATCGGAGATGGGGCTGACTTCCGTTTGCAATAGGAAGCTGGCTTCCCTGATCAGTGATTCGGTCATTAGTTTTCCTCTCATGAACCGGGCTGTTTCCTTTAGCAATAGAGGTACAGGCCCGACCCCGCCTGCAGCGATGCGGATTTCGTCAATCATATCGTAATGCATCGTGATGCTGATCGCCGTATTTACACTGGCAATATCGAGGTGGGTGCGCTTGCTCACCTTTTCAAAATTGAACAAAGTATGTTGGGAAGGCAGATTAAACCACAATCCCCTGATGTATTCACCAGGAGACTTGTTCAGTAGTTTATAGCCTTTGAAAAAATTTCTGAGGGGGAGTTCTCTTTCTTTTTGACCATCGCTGAGAATGAGTGTTGCATCGAGGGCCAGGAAAAAGATAGAAAGGTCGCCAATGGGGGAGGCGTTTACAAAATTGCCGGCGAGGGTGGCCATGTTCCTGATCTGGGTAGAGCTGATCTTTTTCAGGTACTTACTCAGGTAAGGGAAGTAGGCCTGTAATATAGGCGATGTCATGAGCTCAGTAACCGTAGTTGCTGCCCCCATTATGCATTTATTATTTTCCTGCCTGATGCCTTTGAGCGCGGGCTGGTCATACAGAAATCGTAATGCCTTTAGTTTCAGGGCATCGTGTTGCTGTACATAGAGATCGGTTCCTCCGCCAATAGGCTGGGCGGCAACGTCGTTGGCAGATTCCAGGCTGCTGTGCAAAGCGGCCAGGCGGGCGGGGATCTCCACAAAGTAATCAGGTAGTATTTGTGCTCCGGCTGCGAATTGTGCCGGCGTAGTGCCATTACGGGCTTCCAGGATTTGGGTGATCCTGGCAGCGGCTCTTTCAATTGATTTATAACCGGTACAGCGGCAGATATTACCATCTATAGCGGCAATGGCATTGCTGAGGGTGGGGGCTTTGTGGCTCAGGCAAAATCCCGTGAGGGACATGACAAAACCGGGGCTGCAGAAACCGCATTGGGTAGCGGCACATTCCTGCATGGCGTATTGAACGGCCGTGAGGGAATGGGGGAGGTTGATCCCTTCTATAGTGACCACGTGTTTACCGCGAACATTCCCCAAAGGGGTCAGGCAGGAGGTGAAGGAGCGGTAATGCATGGTACCCTCCTGCAGTTCGCCGGCTAATATGGTGCAGGCACCGCAGTCACCTTCATTGCAACCTGTTTTGGTACCGGGCAGGTGTTGGTGATAGCGGATAAAATCCAGCAGCAGCATACCTGGGGGGAGGGAGGTACCAATGTCATCATTATTGAGAATGAAGCGTAGCAATGGGGAATGCGGGTTTATTGGAAGATAGCAAAAAAATGGCAGAAAAGCAATTTGAGGCAGCCGGATTCCAAGGGGAATTTTCAAAGGAAAATAGGTGTAGGGGGTGCTGACAAGCATAGTAAATACCCAGTGAAGATATAGGTTGTCTTCTTCATTTCTCCATCACTTCTTTGTCACTATAAGGTCACTTCAATATCCCGAGGATATTGAAGTGACCTTATAGTGACCTTATAATGCCTATTTAATGAAACATAAGTTTCGAATCTTCACTATATTCCACCTATGAAAAGAACGACCTTATTCTTAGCATGCCTCCTTAGCATTCCTGCTGCTTTCTCCCAGAAAATCCTTGCCTTTTATACTGCCAAAGAAGACCAGGCCCATATCAGCTTTGTTCATGAAGCCAATAAATGGTTCCCTGCCACCCTTTCCAAATACAACTGGACCTACGATGCTACCAACGACTGGAGCAAGTGCAACCTGGATACCTTATCTAAGTATAATGTGGTCCTCTTCCTGGACACCCGTCCGGAAGATCCTGCTCAAAGAGCTGATTTTCAAAAATATATGGAACGTGGCGGGGCCTGGATGGGTTTTCACTTTTCCGCCTTTGCATTGACGCCTTCTGCTTATAACCAGGATTGGAACTGGTATCATAATACCTTCCTGGGCTCAGGTACTTTTGTTAGCAATACCTGGCGGCCTGCTGCTGCCGTATTAAGGGTGGAGCACAGGGAGCATAAAATTGTGCAGGAACTGCCGGATACCTTCCGGTCTGCGCCGAATGAATGGTATAGATGGTCCAACGACCTCCGTAGAAACAAGGATATCAGGATCTTATTATCTATCGATCCGGCCAGTTTTCCATTAGGTACCGGCCCCAAGCCAAATGAAATATGGCATAGCGGGTACTATCCCGTTGCATGGACAAATCAGCACTATAAAATGGTCTATATGAATATGGGCCATAATGACATTGATTACGAGCATGGTACTAATAAGGAATTATCTTATACTTTTTCCAGCCCCGATCAGAACAGGTTCATTCTTAATGCGCTGTTTTACCTGGTAAATGCTAAAGACTAATTTTTTCAGGCCTTATTTAGAGAAAACTGGAAACTATAATGATTCACTTCTTAAATTCAAGTAGAATATTACCCTAATTCTGACAATTTTTTGCGCTATTTATATATGTTTTCTGCTATAATCGAACTAACTTTGACACCGGAATGCTTATGAGTGATTCGCGTTTAAATACGCAAATGTTTACTTCTGATGATGCCTTTGACCAAATCTATCCACAAGGGATGCAACAACTGTCAAAGAGGCACTGGACACCGTTTCAGATTGCCGTGGCATCTGCTGCATTTCTGGCTCACAAACCAGGCACAAAGATCCTGGATATAGGTAGTGGAGTTGGTAAATTCTGCCTGATAGGGGCACATTTTCACCCGGATTCTTATTTTTACGGAATAGAACAACGAGAAGAGCTGTATCTGTATGCCAGGACCGCCAAAGAAGTATTGAAGGTGGAGAATGCCAGTTTTATATGTGGCAACTTCACCCGTTTCAATGCAAACCAATATGATAGTTTTTACTTTTACAATGCATTTTTCGAACATCTGAAACCGGAAGACGGTATTGACCAGCAGCTAAATTATTCACCAGATCTTTATGATTATTATACCCGCTATATGCAGGATATAATGGATCAAAGGGTTGCAGGTACCCGCTTAGTCACCTATTATAGTATGGGAGATGAGGTACCGGATAGTTATCAACTGGTAGACGCTTCTGATGATATGCTTCTTAAAATGTGGATAAAACGTTAACGGAAAAATTGATTAATGACATGAAAACAGAAGAATTAGCGTCGAAGATAATCGTCCAATTAAAAGATGCAAAAGACGACGGCGCAGTTGAAGCATTATTGGATGCTTCTCTGAAAGAAATGGAAATCAGCAAGATTTCCCTCAGACAACTTGAAGAAAGGCTGGAAGAAGTGTCACCTCTGGAAGTGGATAGTGTACAATGGATGAACCTGCGTTATTCCCGTATCTATCTTCGCGATCAGGAGGAACTGCAAGAAATTTAAATAATTAAGGCCCCGGCAGATGTCGGGGCCTTTTTATTTCCTGTGATTTATAGTGATTTGTGAGAATATACGTGCTTGAATGATTAATGGCCATGTCTGCCGTGATCTCCACCACGTCCGTTTCCACCTTCATGACCGCGACCGCCGCCATCCCAACCGCCACCTTCGTGACCGCGTCCACCACCGTTGTTCCAGCCAGGGCCACCGCCATTCCAACCACCACCTTCATGACCGCGTTCACCACCGTTGTTCCAGCCATGACGACCACCTTCATAACCACGGCCACCATAATATCCACCACCATGAGGCTGTGCAGCGAAGTAACGGGGATTACGTGAATCCCTGATAATGGACTGACGGCCCCAGGCTCCTCTATAGCCTGCAAACCTATCCCTGCAAAATTCAGGACGCAGGTAAGGACGAGGTTCATTTACCACCACCTTATAACCGCGATACAGGTCATAATGGAAGCGCGGAGGTAAAGCAGGTGCAAACACCCATCTGCTATCTTCCAGGTAGATGAACTGACGTTCAGGTACGTAATAATATGCATCGATATCCGGCATGTAGTAATATTCAGCATAGTCATAACCCTCAGGGCCCCACGCTGGCTGGCTGCCAATATTCACGTTCACATTAAACCTCACCTGTGCATCAGCCTTATAACTGTATATTGAACCAATGGCTACTAAACAGGTAATAAGAACGATCTTTTTCATAACAAGTTGTTTTATACTGATCAATAGCCAAATAGAATGCCAAATTCTAATATTTCGCTGAAACCCTTACCAGTAAAGTGGATTAGATGTGGTTGTTAAAAAACATTAACATTATTTCCGTCTTTTTACAAACGTAGAAAATACCTATATTCAATGCCGGAATTGTAACAAAAGCAATAATTACAGGACCCAATAGCGCTACCCCATTTATTAACCTTGTAAACGCCCAATGAAGTACCTGTCTTATTTTTTTTATATTACCTGGCACTGGGGTCTTAGCATGGCATGTTTTATCATCTGGTATGAGATACGCGGAGAAAAACATTTTGGAGTAAAGACGATTGGTACGGATGACCTGGTGACACATGTACCGGCAGCAGAGCTGGAACATGCATCGATGTACGAACCGGTGAACTATTATACAGCTGGCTGGTTATTCGATCATGTGGAAAAACATGAACTGGATACGGCGTTCCTGGATGTAGGTTGTGGTAAGGGTAGAGTGCTGGCTATTGCCGCTGCTTATGGTTTTAAGCACATCACGGGTATTGATTTCTCTCCCAAACTTTATGGAGATGCGCTGGAAATAGCGACTGCACTGGAAAGCAGGTATGCAGGCTGCAAAGTGGATATTGTATGTGCCGATGCCAGGAAGTATAGTATTCCGGATGAAGTAGGCGTGATCTTCCTGTTCAACCCTTTTGACGAGGTGATCATGAATGATTTCATTGACCAGGTGATGGAGAGCCTGATCCGAAAACCCCGTTCGCTCAAGATCCTGTATGCAAACCCGCAATGCAAACAACTCTGGTTGGATGCAGGGTTTAAAGAGCAGTATGCATTTCAGAAACTGAAATACCTGAAAGGATCTGTGTTGACTTTTTAACCTGGGTTAAATTTTTTATGCTTCAAAAACCTCAATTTTACATCAACAAACAAATACACAAAAAACCGGTAGTGTAGTATTTTGATTATAATTAAGCCGGCCGCAGGCCCTCTCTGCTGTTTCCTGTTGCAAGTACAGGGAGATCCGGAAGATCTTTAAGACAAGGAAATTGAAATAGGTACACTACCACAAAACTAAAAACAAGATATTATGAAAAGAACAGCAAATGCACACTGGAATGGTAATTTGAAAGAAGGTAAAGGCAATATTTCTGTACAAAGCACCGTATTGACCAATACCCAGTATTCTTTTAATGCCCGTTTTGCGGATGGAGTAGGTACGAATCCTGAAGAACTGCTGGGTGCTTCCCATGCAGGTTGCTTCACAATGGCACTGAGCGCAGCACTGACCAAGGCTGGCTTTATAGCGAATGACCTGGATACGAAAGCAACCGTAGAACTGGATCCTGCTGCCGGTGCGATTGCAGGTATTACCCTGGACCTGGTAGCTGCTGCCATTGAAGGTGTAAGCGAGGAACAGTTTAAGGAAATTGCAAAAGGTGCGAAAGAAGGTTGCCCTATTTCAAAGGCACTGGCTGCTACGCCAATCACTCTGAATGTGACGTATAAATAATAGAAAAGCCGGCTCGTAAATGAGCCGGCTTTTTTAATTGCCTGTTGAAGTCGTCTTTAATTCTTTGCTGGTGTAATTTCGTCTGCCTCCGGCGTAGGGTTCAGCACATATTCCTTTTTCTTCGGATCGTACATAATGTACAGGTATCCTCCTCTTTTTCCTACATCATTCCACACAGTAATATCTTTCACGCCATCATTATTAATATCATCTACAATGGTATTACCATAAATGATAGTCCATACATTACCACTGGCAGTCTTTACTTTTTCAAAGTCAATCTCCTGCGTTACCTTGTTCGTTACCTTGTCTACAATCTTCAGCTTACGCATGATGGCTTGTTTACCAATGGCTTTCTTGCTATACACGCCAACCAGGTACTTGTCTTTCAGGCTCGCACTCTGAATAATATCTATGGGATCGATCTTCGCACTCGCCACGGTATCAATCAGTTCACCAATTTTTTCCAGTTCCAGGGTTTCTGGTGTCATGTTGTTTTTTAATGACATCCAGCTGCCCTTCATCTTATTGCCGTAGAACAGGAAGTCCATCATGGCATTCGGCTGGTTATTAATGGTTTCTTTCAAAACCATGTGGGTACGTTCATTCAGAATACCATGGATCGGAATTGGTTCATTCAGGTTATCGTACATATAGACCCCTTTCACAGTAATAGCTTCCGGGTCATCTCCATAGCCACGCAGCAACTGGATAGAGAGATGAATAGGACGGTCGCCGATCTTCCCTTTGAAATTATAGCAAACATACCAGCCTGCATGACTGGTGCCGGCAAATAGCAGGCATAGGAGCAGGGATAGGATAGATTTTTTCATAGGTCTTAGGTTTGGAATAGGACAAAGATACCTTAACTTATTTAGATTTTTCATATATGACGCTAATCCGGAAAATACTTATTACATTTACGTAACTAGTTACGTAAATTATGTCAACAATGGAATTCTTCAAAGAAGCAGGCAAAATGGCAATTGGGAGCCGGCTTCGGCTGCTCACGGAAAAGATCACTGAAGATGCGGCACAGATTTACAGCCTCTACGGCAATGACATGCAGCCGAAATGGTTTCCCGTATTTTACGTGCTCTCCAAAGGAGAGGGCAAAACCATCACGGCCATTGCCAAAGAAATAGGCCATACGCATCCTTCTGTGAGTAAGATCACCACAGAAATGGCGAAGGCGGGTTACCTGGTAGAAAAAAAGGACAAAACGGATGGTCGCCGGAATGTGGTGCAACTTTCTAAAAAAGGGAAGGACACTGCCATCCGGATTGAGGATCAGTTGAAAGATGTAGAAAAGGCGATCGACGACATTTCTTCCCAGACGAGAAATGACCTTTGGAAAGCGATTGAGGAATGGGAGTATTTACTGGAAGAAAAAAGCCTGCTCCGCCGGGTGCTGGAAACGAAGAAACAGCGGGAGGGGCATACGATTCGTATTGTAGATTATACCCCGGCGTACCAGCAGGCATTTCGTGATCTGAACGAAGAATGGATTACCACGTATTTTAAGATGGAGGCTGCGGATTACAAAGCTTTGGATCATCCGAATGAATACATCCTGGATAAGGGTGGGTATATCCTGGTTGCTTTGGATGGTGAAACACCTGTAGGGGTATGTGCACTGATCAAAATGGATGATCCTGTATATGAATATGAGCTGGCGAAGATGGCGGTATCGCCTAAAGCACAGGGCAGGAGTGTGGGATATAAATTAGGGCGTGCGATCGTGGAGAAAGCCCGTTCATTGGAGGCTAAGAACCTGTACCTGGAGAGTAATACCATTCTTAAACCAGCGATTGGTTTATATCAGAAATTAGGGTTTAAAAAGGTGGCTGGTCGCGCTACGCCTTATGAAAGATGTAATATCCAGATGGAACTGATCTTATAAAAAATGAGGCTGACTGTGGCTTATTTGCAAGACCACTCTTTTTAGTTTGCATATGGCTTCCTATAGAGAATAATACAAGAATTTGCAGCTTGCATAGCAATGTCTGCTAAGAGAAGATTGTTTTTATAGGTAAAATAAAAGCTGGCCTAAAAAGACCAGCCTAAAAGTTTTTTTTACTTTTTTTTCTCGGGGCTTGTTTTTCAACATAGAAGTCAGCCTCCATTAATAGTTTATCAATTTCACCATTAATTGTTCACTAGTTTCATCGCGCCCGGTAAGTATCTTTCACCCAGGTTCGGATATTTGATCACCAGTGCCCCGATTGCTGCCAGGTCATCTTTGGAGAGTGTAAGATCTACTGCCTTTGCATTTTCTTCCAGGTATTTAATTCTTTTAGTGCCGGGAATCGGAATGATATCTTCACCCTGTGCCAGTACCCATGCCAGTGCTAACTGCGCAGGTGTACATTGTTTGCCTGCTGCCAGTGCAGCAAATTCAGCCACCAGTTTTGCATTGTTCTCCAGGTTCTCTTTCTGATAGCGGGGCAGCCCTTTCCTGAAATCATCATCTTCGAGTTTGTCAGGATTCGCATTGATCAACAATCCTCTTGACAGGGGAGAATAAGGTACCAGTGATGTGCCCAGTTCCCTGGCGGTGTTGAGGATATCGCCTTCCACATCTCTTGTCAGGATGGAGTATTCAGTTTGCAAAGCGGCAATCGGGTGTACGGTATTTGCTCTTCTTAAAGAGTCTGCAGAGGCTTCACTTAGTCCAAGGTATCTTACCTTACCTTCTTTCACCAGTTCTGCCATGGCGCCTACTGTTTCTTCAATAGGTACGTTTGGGTCTACACGATGTGCGTAATACAGATCGATGGTATCTATGCCCAGTCTTTTCAAACTACCTTCCACAGCGGTTTTGATCCATGCAGGGGAGCCGTCAAAATAAGTGTTGACAGTACCGCTTGGACCTGCCTGCCCATCTTTGAAGCGGAAGCCGAATTTGGTAGCGATAAAGATTTTATCCCTGTTTGGAACTAATACTTTTGAAATGAGGGATTCATTTGCACCAGCGGCATACATATCTGCCGTATCCCAGAAATTAATACCCAGTTCCAATGCTCTGTGCAGGGTGGCAATGCTTTCAGTATCATTGGTAGGGCCATAAGCAAAGCTCATACCCATGCAGCCCAATCCTGTAGCGGAGAGCTTTTCACCGGTTTTACCAAGGGTTCTGTACTTCATATTTGTGCGTGTTTTGTAGACACAAAGTTAGGAGAGGGGCCGTAGGTGGCCGTTACCGGAATCAAACAAGAACTTATAATTTTCAAACAAGCACAGTGCTATTCCTGACTTCTCCGGGTGCCAGGCCCGCGTGCTTGCGGAAGAAGTTGGTAAAATATGGAGGCGATTCAAAACCCAGGGCATACCCGATTTCTGCAATGTTCCAGTCCGTATGCCGGAGCAGGGCAGTGGCTTCGCGGGTAATGCGGGAGGCAATGTGGGCGGTGGTCGTTTTGCCGGTAATTTCCTTTACAGAGCGGTTCAGGTGATTGACGTGAACGGATAAACTTTGTGCAAAGTCATTGGCCGTTTTCAGTCGCAGGGCGGCTTCCGGCGTATCGATCGGGAACTGCCTTTCCAGGAGTTCCAGGAATAAACTGGAAATACGGGTAGAGGCATTGGTATGCTTTTCGAACGAACCTGCCGGTGTTAGCTTCATGCCTTCGTGAATGAGCAGTTGTACACAATTGCGGAGTACACTGAACTTGTGTACATATTCACTGTTCATTTCCCTGACCATTTTATCGAAAATAGTGGAGATTTCCCCTATCTGCGCTTCATTTGGGAAGAATACAGGATGAGGTGTGCCGATGCTGAACAGGGGGGAATCCTGTAACTTTTCTATCTGAGACAGGAAGGATTCTGTGAAAATGCAGTACCAGCCCCGCTGATCAGGATCCTCCGTTTCCCAGGAATAGGGTACCATGGGGTTGGAGAAGAGGAGTGCGGGCCGGTCAATATTGATCCAGGTATCAGCATAATGAATTTTGCCGGTGCCAATGATCAGTGATATTTTGTAAAAGTCGCGGCGGCTGTAAGGGCTGCTGGTAACGCAGGCCTGCCGCATGAAGATATTAAAATGCCCGGGGCCGTTTTCGCCGATGGGAATCGCCTCGGGATGACGATTGTAAAAGTCCTGGATACTTTCGGAGCGTTTCATTCCTTAAAGTTATAAAATTCAAACAGGCCTCCCAAGGGGGAATGCTATCTATTTAATAAAATAGGTGGGGATTATTTTTCATTTTGCTGCAAAAAAAAGACAAAAACTCTAGCCCCTGATGTTTTATCTTGGCGCCCAAATAACACCACGTAAAATGAAGTCTCAGGTCTTAATTTGCCTATTATTCTGTATTTCCGTACAGGCACAGGTTGCGCCTGTCTTTAACCGGGCGCCGCTCCGCGAAAATCCTTACACGGCCCTGCCCATCGGGGCCATTAAGCCACAAGGCTGGTTAAAAGAAATGCTGGTGCGCCAAAAGAATGGTGCTACAGGCCAGCTTGATAAGTTGTATCCCCTGGTAATGGGCCCGCGCAATGGCTGGCTGGGGGGCGATGGCGATCAGTGGGAACGCGGCCCTTACTGGATTGATGGCTTGCTGCCACTCGCCTACATCCTGCAGGATACTGCCCTGATCCGCAAAGTAAAACCATGGGTGGAATGGAGTCTTAAAAGTCAGCAGCCTGATGGTTACTTTGGCCCTTCAAAGGATTATAGTCCTGAACCAGGGGTACAAAGAGATAACAGCCATGACTGGTGGCCGAAGATCGTAATGCTCAAAATTCTGCAGCAGTATTACATGGCTACCGGCGATCAGCGGGTGGTAAAACTCATGACCAATTACTTCAGGTACCAGCTGAAAGAGTTGCCTGCGCATCCGCTGGACCACTGGTCTTTCTGGGCCAGGTTCAGATCAGGCGATAACCTGAAAGAAGTGTACTGGCTGTACAACATTACAGGGGATAAATTCCTGCTGGACCTTGCTGACTTACTCCACAGGCAGACCTTTGATTTTACCAATGCATTCCTTCATTCACCTTTACTCTCCCAGGTAGGGAGTATCCATGGCGTGAACCTGGCACAGGGTATGAAGGAACCGATCCTTTATTACCAGCAGCATCCGGAACAAAAGTATTGGGATGCTACCGTAAAAGGCTATACTGACCTGCGCCGTTATGATGACATGGTGATGGGGTTGTATGGTGGTGATGAAGACCTGCATGGCAACAATCCTACCGGCGGTTCAGAATTATGTACGGCGGTGGAAATGATGTACACCCTGGAAACAACATTGCCTATCACTGGCGATGTAGCGTATGCTGACAGGCTGGAAAGGATTGCTTTCAATGCTATGCCTACGCAGATCACTGCTGACTTTATGGACAGGCAGTATTTTCAACAGGCAAACCAGGTGATGCTCACCCGCCAGACAAGAGGTTTTCATATTAATCATAGTGGCACAGATGTGTGTTATGGATTGCTTACGGGCTATGCCTGCTGTACATCCAATATGCACCAGGGCTGGCCTAAGTTCACGCAGAACCTCTGGTATGCCGGTGCAGACAAAGGTGTAGCTGCATTGGTATATGCTCCCAGCGAACTGAAGACGACGCTCAATGGTAAGCAGATCAGTTTTACTGAAACAACAAATTATCCTTTCGAAGAGCAGATCACATTTACTTATACCGGGGCTACTACTGCTTTCCCATTATCCTTACGCATTCCTGCATGGTGTAAAGAGGCAAAGATCATAGTGAACGGAAAGACAGAACAGGAGCCGAAGGGCAACCAGATCGTGAAGGTAGACAGAAGCTGGAAAAAAGGAGATGTGGTTATATTACAATTGCCAATGCACCTGAATAATCAGCGCTGGTATGAAAACAGTATCTCTGTAGAAAGAGGTCCGCTGGCCTATGCATTGAAGATAGGAGAAGAGAAAAAGATGGTGCGTATAACTGCTGCTGACAGTATTGACTATGGTAACAGTTACTACGAGATCAGGCCAACTACACCCTGGAACTATGCATTGTATGCTACACCAGAGAATGAACTTTCTGCACATTATACTGTTGTAAAAGGTGCTGTGGCCGCTTATCCATGGGAGCCTGAAAAAGCACCGGTCACCATCAAAACAAAAGGCAGAATCATCCCAAGCTGGCAGCTGTACCAGGAAATGGCAGGACCGGTACCTTTCAGTACTATATTCCAGCTGGAATTAGGTCAGGAGCAGGATATAGAACTGATCCCTTATGGCTGCACACATTTGCGTATTGCCCAGTTCCCGGTAGTGAACCGATAGGTGACGCATCTTACCTGGCAATTGTCGGATTTGCCCATATGTAGTTTAAGTCGTTTTTTGTCTCTTTCAATTATGGCCAGGGAGCTTAGCTCTTTGGCCATAATTGAAAGAAAAGACTTAATTTAAGTTCTTTAGTATAAAATCAAACACCATGAGCGCGATCACCATCAAAACCACGGTTAATGCACCTGTCGAAAAGGTGTGGAAAATCTGGAGTAACCCGGAACACATTGTAAAATGGAACACAGCCTCTGAGGACTGGCACACGCCTGCGGCTCAAAATGATCTGCGCCCGGGAGGTCGTTTTTCTTCAAGGATGGAAGCTAAAGATGGCAGTATGGGCTTTGATTTTTGGGGTACCTACGATGTAGTAAAGCTGCATGAAAAAATTGGTATTACCCTCGGCGATGGCCGTAAAGTAGATATCTATTTCCACAGTCATGGAGACTCAACTGATATCAACCAGACTTTCGAAACGGAAAATCAAAACCCCGAAGAAATGCAAAGAGCGGGATGGCAGGCCATTCTTGATAATTTCAAGAAGTACACGGAGTCTATCTAGCGAATTTTAAAAAGAGCTTGTACCAAAAGTGAATTGAAGGCATTGCGCATTACAAAATAAACGCCTGCCACCAGGGATCCGGATTTAATCCGGGAATTTTACTTTTGTTACAAGCTCTTTTTTATGCAATTTCCAGTAGCACCATTTATTTATGGTACATTCCTTTTTTAATATTATAAGTGAATTGGAGTTGTAACGAAAGTTGAAAAATACCAACGCCCACCAGTGAACCGATGATTGCCCCACCTAACACGTCAGAAGGGAAATGTTTACCGACATATACCTGTGCATAACAAACGGCTGCTGCCCAGATCCACAACCAGTTCCATTTTTTATCTAAGTAATGCCTGATCGCATAGAACCAGTAAGTGGCCAGCACAAAGTGATTGGCCGCATGATTGGAAGGAAAAGAATATGCGCCACCACAGCCTACCAGGCTTCTCACCATCCCGTTCAGTTCAGGATCATAACAGGGGCGTAACCTGCCAATGAATGGTTTTACAAGTTGTGCACACATCAGATCTGTGAAGGCAAAAGCGACAAGTGTCGTGATGATAAAAGCCAGTGCATTTTCTTTTAGTTTGGCAAAACTAAACCAGAGCATAAATGCATAAAGGGGGATCCAGTTGAGGGGTTCTCTGATTGCCATCATAACAGGATCCAGGAGTTTACTATCCGAATCGTGATTAATAAGCATAAAGAGGACCTTGTCCAGTTCCCTGAACGAATGTAAGATGTCCATAAATAAAGTCGTTTACACTGATTTTCAATTGGCAATGCCGGGATTCCATCTAAACAATGAAGATCTTGTTTAGTGTCGACAGTTATCCTTTTACTTGTTTTTGAGTTGTAGGTTTCTTAATCCAATCTATTCAGACTGTAAGGTAATTATTTATTCAAATGTCCTCTTTTTGTTCATAATCATTTAATATTAGCGACGAGTGCCGGAAGTTTGTCGATATATTGTTTTTGCACTGCTGTGCTTGATTTTCGCGCATATCGCATGATTCTAAGTGCTGGTCGCTACAATTCCGGAATATGCCTATAACCGGAACAGGGTTACCGGATTCGTTTGTAGTATTGAAGCGCAGGCTTCCTGTACGTGAACGAACTCAGAGCTTATGAAGTGTACGATCTTATCGTATTTTTTATTGAACGCCTTTCCTCTTTCTATTGTTGGCCAGACGGTGGTGTCAGGAACTGTGACAGATGCCGGAACCAAAGCCCCCCTTGAAATGGTGAGCATTGTGATCAGCGGAAAAGCGACCGGTACACATTCTGACGAAAAAGGTCATTTTACTTTAACGGACAGTGAACCATTTACACAGATCTCCGTGTATGCGATGGGGTATAAAACGGTAAAACTCGCCGTCGTACCTGGTAAGCAGCAGGTGATAAATGTTAAACTTTTGCAAAATACCTATGGCCTCAACGAGGTGGTTGTTAAATCAGGAAAAAAACAGCACTATTCAAATAAGAACAATCCTGCTGTAGACCTGATCAGGGAAGTGATCGCACATAAATCAAAGAACCGCCCGGAAAATTATGACTATGCAGCGTATCATAAATATGAAAGGATGTTACTTTCGCTCAGTCATTTGTCAGATACCTTTCGTAACCGGCGTCTCTTTCAGCATTACCAGTTCCTTTTTACAGAGCAGGACTCTGATGCCATTGGTGGCAGGCTGATGCTGCCTGTGTATATGGAAGAGAAAATGTCTGACAATTATTATCGTCGCAATCCTTATACCAAAAAGCAGGTCATCCTTGCCAGCAAGCAGGTGAAGTACGATGAAAACCTGGTGGATAATAAAGGCTGGTCTTCTACGCTCAATTTCTTTTACCAGGATATAGATATTTACCAGAACAATATCATGGTGATGACGAACCAGTTATTAAGTCCTGTGGCCAGTGGTGCACCAGGATTCTATAAGTACTTCATCACTGATACGGTCGATAACCAGGTAGTACTGGATTTCAGCCCAAGGAGCAAGACGGACCTGCTTTTTGAAGGCCGTTTATATATCAGGCTGGACAGCACCTATGCCATATCGCGGGCTGAATTAACGGTGGATAAACGTATTAACCTCAACTTTGTGCGGCGCATGGAAGCGAACATCACATTTGATGAACGGAACCAGCTGAAAGAAAGCACCCTGAAGATGGATTTTGGTCTTAGTAAAGAGAAGGGAAAGGGGATGTATGGAGAGCGCATTGTGAAGATAGACAGTTTCTTCCTGGATAAAAAAAGACCGGCTGCTGATTATAGCGGACCTGCAGTAGAAATGGTGGCAGATGCGGAGAAAAAAGATACAGCCTACTGGGCATTGAACCGGCCCTATGCCTTGTCCGGACCAGCATCGGGTGTGTATAAGAATTTGGATAGCCTGCAGCGGATGCCTTCTTTTAAGCGGGCCGTGAACTGGGCAACATTTTTATTAATAGGGTTTAAAAACTTTGGTCCTTTTGAAATAGGTCCGGTGAATACATTCTACAGTTTTAATGCAGTGGAAGGTTTCAGGCCACGGTTTGGGGGCAGAACTACGGAGCAACTGAGCAAGCGAATTTACTTCGAAACTTATGTGGCCTATGGTGTGAAAGATGAGCGGTTCAAGTATTTTGTAAGTGCTACATATTCTTTGAATAATAAATCTATTTATACTTTCCCTCAGCATTACATCCGGGCCAGTTTTCAGCATGATACAAAGATTCCGGGGCAGGAACTGCAATTTGTACAGGAGAACAATGTGTTATTATCCTTTAAGCGGGGAACCAGTAACCAGATGTTGTACAATGATTTTTTTAAGTTAGAGTACCTGCATGAATTGCAAAATCATTTCTCTTATTCTTTTGGATTTAAATACTGGGATCAACATCCGGCAGGAGGCTTGTCGTTTCAGAAGCTGGTGAATGAAGCGGTGATGGATGTACCGGGAGTAAAGACAAGTGAAGTGAATATGACGCTGCGCTATGCGCCACATGAACAGTTTTATCAGAGTAAGTTGTATCGCACACCGATCACAGATAAGTATCCGGTATTTACTTTAAGATATAACCAGGGCATAAAAGGATTGCTGAAGGGGGAATACAATTACCAGCATGTGGCATTGAATGTTACGAAACGCTTTTATTTGTCACAACTGGGGTATACAGATGTGAGTGCAGAGGGCGCTTATTTATTCGGGCAGGTGCCTTTTCCTTTGCTGGATATTCACCGGGCAAACCAAACCTATTCATTTCAGTTGCAGTCTTACAACCTGATGAACTTTTTGGAATTCACAAGTGATCATTATGCGGGGATAAACATTGATCATCACTTCAATGGGTTTTTCTTTAACAAGGTACCATTGTTACGCAGGTTGAAATGGCGGGAGATCGTGAATGCGAAATTCCTGTGGGGTGGGCTGCGAAGTGAGAATGAGGGGCAATTGATGCTGTTCCCTTCAGGTACGTATTCGTTAAACACAGGGCCATATATAGAGGGAAGTGTGGGCATTGGGAACATCTTTAAAATAGTGCGGGTCGATGTGGTAAGGCGGTTCACTTACCTGGATCATCCGGAGGTGCCATCATGGGGAGTAAGAGCGATGTTGAAGTTTGATTTCTAAGTGATAATTAGTATTTTAGTTGTCGCACTATGGACCAGCGTATGCAATTTAAATTTCTGTTGGCGGACGATGACCGGGATGATCAGGAAATACTGATGGAAGCTATATTACAGGATCATCCTGATACACAGATACATACAGTTTTTAATGGGCAGAAGGTATTGGATTACCTGGCTGAGCGGACTCCTGCTGAGTGGCCGTCATTGATCATATTGGATTATAAAATGCCGGTGATGAATGCAACGGAGGTATTGGAAAGGATGCAGCATATAAACATACCGAAGGTGGTATGGAGTACTTCTAATCAGCCGGAGCATATGCAGACCTGCCGGCAATTGGGGACTGTGAAATATTTTATTAAGCCCAATAACAGGGCTGAATTAAAGGCAATGGTGCAGGAATTATTCAGGATCTGCGGGGAGCGGTAGCGTAAATCCTGCTGTATGTCCATTGATTCTGGGAGGGTGATTTACTTATTGATCGATAGCAGGTAACTATTCCATTGTGGTTTCGGGCAGGGTGATAGTAAAAGTAGCACCTTCTCCTACCTGCCCGCTGGCACTGATCGTACCCTGATGGTTTTGTACAATACGCTGGCAGAGTGCCAACCCTATGCCGGTACCCGGATAGCTTTCCCGCCCGTGAAGGCGTTCAAACAGCTCAAATATCTTCTCACAGTTTTGCGGTTCAAACCCGATCCCATTATCCTGGACGGTGATTATATGCTTATTATCATCCGAAGTGGATCGGATAATAATATGGGGCGTTTTTTGGGTATGGTAATATTTCAGGGCATTGCCGATCAGGTTATCGAACAGTTGGCGTAGCTGAAAGCTGATACCGGGCACTACCGGGAGTGGAGCCATATCGATAATAGCATGGACGGATGCAATTGTTTCCTGGTGATGGGAGATCACTTCTGCTACCAATGGGGTGAGTGCGACATTTTCAAAGGCAGGTACTTCGCCTGAAATTCTTGTATAGGTGAGCAGGTCTTCGATGAGCCCCTGCATACGATGTGCGGCATCCACGGTTCTTTCCAGGTAAGTCTTTTCTTTGGCCGGCAGCCTGGCGCCGATACCTTCCAATAAGGCAGAAGTGTAGAACTGCACTTTGCGGAGTGGTTCTTTCATATCGTGGGCGGCGGCGTAGGCAAATTGCTGGAGGTCTCTGTTCTGGGCTTCCAGTTCTTTGGTGTATTGTTTTATTTTGTCTTCCGAGACTTTTCTTTCGGTGAGATCGCGGGTTACTTTGGAAAAGCCGATGATGTTGTTGTAATCATCATGAAGGGCGGTGAGAACGACGCTTCCCCAAAAGGTGGTGCCATCTTTGCGCACGCGCCAGCCTTCGTGAATGGCTTTGCCGGCAGTGCGGGCCTGTTGAATGAGTTTTTCGGGGATTTGCCGTTTTTGATCTTCCGGGCGGTAAAAAATGCGGAAGTTACGACCTATGATTTCGGCTTCTTTGTAGCCTTTGATCTTTTCAGCACCTTTATTCCAGTTCATGATACGACCATATGGATCAAGGAGCAGGATGGCATAATCTTCTACTTCTTCCACCATTTTATGGTAGCGTTCTTCACTGCGTAGGAGAGCTGCGTTTTTTTGCTCTGCAAGCAGGCGCAGGCGCTCGAAAGAAGCCGAATCATCTGGTAGTGATCTTGTGTCCATTGGAATTGTGCGTGTGTCGTCTCAAACAAATATAAGATAATAGGAAATAGTTTATTATTTTTTCAGGATAAAGACGTTCACGTATGCGATCAATGATTATCATTTTGCTGGCCATGTTTTTACACATGAGCAGCTATGCACAGCCAAAGATTATTCCGGAGCCCGTATCTATGGTGGTTCAAAGTGGCACCCTGCCATTGGGGAATAATGTTATCTGGGCGACGGATATTAAAAATACCGCTGCCTTATCAGTTGCTAAAACGCAGCTGGAAGCCGATTTCAGGAAGGCGGTAAGCGCTAATGGGGGTACCCGGATTTCACTTACCCTGTTTAAAAAACAGGATAACACCATTGGTACAGAGGGTTACCTGCTGGTAATCGATAAAGAGGGCATTCATATCTCTGCGAATAAGGAGAATGGGTTGTTCTATGGACTACAGACTGTACGGCAATTGTTGGTAGCGCCATCAGTACCTTTTCTCACTATCAGGGATTACCCTGTGGTAGGCTGGAGGGGTATGATGCTGGATGTAGCGCGGCACTTCTTTACCAAAGCGGAAGTAATGCGGTATATAGATCAGATAGCGGCCTATAAATTTAATGTATTGCACCTGCATCTGACAGATGATGGTGGATGGCGGATTGAAATAAAGAGTTATCCTAAATTGACAGAGGTTGGTGCCTGGGGCGTGGAGAAGTATGGTTACTACGGTGATTTTTCTCCGGCAGAAAGTGGTGCTAAGTATAATTATGGTGGATTTTATACCCAGCAGGATATAAAGGACATTGTACAATATGCAAAGGCGCATTTTGTGGATGTACTGCCTGAGATAGATATTCCGGGTCACTCCATGGCCGCGGTAGTGGCTTATCCGGAATTGTCAGGTACAAAAGAGGCGACGGGTTACAAAGTGTATTCCGGTGAAAAAGGTTTTATGGACTGGACGGATCATGGTATCGTAGCAAAGTATGATAATACCCTTAATCCGGCTAAACAGGAAGTGTACACTTTCATTGATAAGGTATTTGGAGAAGTGGCAGGTTTGTTCCCATTTGGATATATTCATGTAGGTGGTGATGAATGTGCCAAAAACTATTGGCAGAAAGATCCGAATGTCACCGCCCTGATGCAGAAAGAAAAGCTGAAGAACTACGAGGAGGTACAGGCTTATTTTGAAAAGAAAGTAGAAGCGATTGTCATTGCAAAGGGTAAAAAACTGATTGGCTGGGATGAGCTGCTGGAAGGAGGCGTGGCACCGAATGCCACTATTATGAGCTGGAGGGGAGAGAAAGGTGGAATAGAGGCAGCGAATTTAAAACACCAGGTGGTAATGACCCCGAATAACTATGTATACATTGATTATGTGCAGGGTAATAAGTACCTGGAATCAAAGGTGTATGAGTCGCTGCGAATGAAGAAAGTGTATGCCTTTAACCCGGTACCAGCAGGTGTGGATGCACAATATGTATTAGGCGGGCAGGCGAACCTGTGGACGGAGCAGGTCTATAATTTCAGCAAGGTGGAATATATGACCTGGCCCCGTGGTCTGGCAGTAGCAGAGTGCCTGTGGAGCCCGGCGTCAAAAAAGGACTGGCCTAACTTTGTGGAAAAGGTAGAGCAGCAAATGCGTTTAATGGACAGGGATACTGTTAGTTACGCACCCAGTATGTATGAGCCGGATGTAACCGTGCAAGCAGGTTTGTGCACCTTTGTTCCGGAAATAGAGGGATTGGAAATGCATTATAGTGTGGATAATTCATTCCCGGATGTAAAGTCATTAGTATACAAACAACCCTTTGCACTGCCGGAAGATGCAGTGATGCTAAGGGTGGTAAGTTATAAGAACGGCAGGCAGGTAGGCCGGATCATTTCTATACCTGTAGCTGAATTGAAAAAGAGTTAAGTTATTGCTGGGTGTTTTGTTTAACACGATAGCGAACGATTTTCGTAATCAAGTCAAGAGGAAGGGGTTGATCCAGGGGAAACTGGATGGACCCCTTTCCCTGTTTATAAGGCGATAATTCCTTTTCAAATGCCTTGATGCCTGTAGGGGCCGGATAGAACCCAATATGCTGCTTAAACGCCGCAAAATGCACCAGGTTTCCATTTAGTACAAAGGTCGGCATAGCATATTTTATGGCCTCTGTAGCATCAGGGGCTGCCTGCTGTATGGTGTTTCTTACCTGTTGTAGCAGGGTTTGTACCTCTGCCGGGAACGTAGCAATGTATGCATCTACAGTAGTGGGGTTTGTCATGTTGGTTTGAAATTTGTTTCCGCTAATTTAATGTTAGCTCGTTACAAAACCATTTTATTGAAGGGCCTGTTTCTGTTCTTTTTGGCGGGATACGGTGCACCAGCCTATAGTCAGGCACCGGCAGCGGCTGCTGATACGCTGAAGGGCGATTCTTCTCATGTGCCTGTAGAGAGATTAGAGACGCAGTTCGATTTTACCGATCTGGTCAGGGATATCTTTCATGTACATAAGGATCCGAACAAAAAGCCATCTGGTATCATCGTGGTGCCGAATGTGGCATCCAATCCCAGTATTGGTTCTCAGATAGGTATTAAGGCGGTGGCTGGCCGGAAGCTGGGCAATGATCCGAATACCTTATTATCGGTAGGGGCTACTTCGGCATCGATCACGACGAAAGGGATCATTTATTTCTACATCAGTCATAATATCTACACACCGGGGAATAAATGGAATTTCCAGGGGAACCTGGTAGCGGCCAAAACCGTGACGCCGGATTATGGATTAGGGATAGGGATTGATCCTGCAGGGAATGCTACCGATAAGCAACTGGCCAATCCTGTCAGGAAGGCCCGGGGCTTGCATGCACAGTTTTATAATTTCAGGGAAAAAGTGTATAAAGAAGTGGTACCGCATTTATTTTTAGGGGCTGGGGTATCGTTTGATATCAGGCGAAAACTAACGGAAACGGATACGTCGGGGTATACACCTTATGATATTTATAGTGACAGGCATGGGTTTCACCGGGATAACTATATGGCGAATGGCTTGCTGTTCAATGTGCAGTATACGACCCGCGATAACCAGAACAGGGCGTATAAGGGTATGTATATAGATGCAGGGTTCAGGTTGAACCAGACCTGGCTGGCGAGTACGCGGAATGCCCTGCAGTTTACATCTGATGTGAGGAAGTATGTGAGTTTATCGCACCGGAACCCGGAGCATGTGGTCGCTTTCTGGAATTGGGGATCGTACCTGATAGCGGGGAATATTCCTTACCTGGAATTGCCGGGTACGGGCAAGGATCCTTCGTTCAGGAGTGGGAGAGGGTATACGGTTGGGTATTTTAAAGGCACGCAGTTTAATTATTCGGAGATAGAATACCGGTTTCCGATCCTGAGGAATAAGTTTTTGAGTGGGGTGGCGTTTTTTCATATGCAGACGGCGAATGATGCATCGGGAACGAAGTTATTCCAGGTGTGGCAGCCGGGTGGTGGAGCCGGTTTGAGGGTGTTGTTTAATAAGCTGACCCGGACGAATTTATGCCTGGATTATGCCTGGGGTAAGTTTGGGGCGAGGGGCTTCTTTTTGGGGTTAAATGAAGCTTTTTAAAATATAGTAGGGGAGATGGGTAGCCATCAACATTTAATGCGTAACGATTGAAGGTGCTGCTGTTTACTGGTGAAATGATAGTTTATTTTTCATTTCTTCCACTACGTTGTAGATGATGAGGCAGTTGCTGTAGTGGGTGAAGGTGGTGAAGAGTCGTTTATTGAAATTCGGCAGGTGTAAGGCGGGAAATTCGCGGCAGCCGGCAAAGCGGTGTTCGTAGATGGTGCAGCGGTTTTCATGCAGGAAATGGCAGGGGATGGTGTTGATGATCATCCTGTCATTGCTGGATCCAGTTTCGATATATTTTTCCTTCAGTTCGGTATTGGATGTATTTAGGTGAGTGGCGAGTGCGCTCACTTCATCTTCCGTTACATTGATCATGAGGTTGCGGCAGCAATTGCCGCAGGAGGTGCAATCTATTTGTGGGGTGATGAGGGCATCCAGTTCCTGTACAAGCCCATCTATATCATTTGAGTCCTGTGATTGCAGGAATGAGCGGAATGCGAGATTTTCAGCTTCCTTTTCTTCAGCAGCAAGTGCGATTTCTGTAAGTGTGGTTGTTAGTTTCAAGCTGTGAAGGTAGGGATTTTTTATAGGTTTCGGGTTGGAAGTCTCTTACGGCGGTGTTGTTTGATCATCTTAATGTTTTGTAGTGTGCAGGTTGAAAATCTCTGAGAGGGGTCGCGATTTTGGAATAATTAAAACCATTGAGCGCCCTGCTGATATCTACCAATATATAGGTATCATCAGCTTTTATCAACACAATTTCTGCATATCGAACCTTTGGTTCTGCTCTGTATTCGTAATAGAATAGGTATAGGCCGACATAGTCATCCCAGAGATAGTTTTGATCATCGATCGTAAAGCCGTTTTTGTTGACAACAAGACGCTGTGGTTTTGGCGAAAACTTATACAGGATGATATTTACGATGAGTACAGCACCACTGATAGCCATGCATTGCCAGGGTACCAGGTATTGATTTAAAATCAAAGGTACACCGGCTACGCTGAAAATAGTCTGTAATAACCATACTAAGGGAAAAGGTCGCCCTATGGCAACGTTTCCATCTTTATCTTTGGGGGCAGGATTGTAATAGGCATATTTTGAAGCCGGTCCCAATGCATACTCTTTCTCCTTCAATCCTTTAAGTTGTAATAACTCCTGTTTTATCTGTTCTATATTCATCTTAAGGTTTTATAAAAATGGGTTTGATGCTGCTGTAACCTGGTTCCGCAATTGTTCGCCGGCAATCCTGTTGGTTTTTTATTCTCTCAGGATCTATTCTAAGCTTTTATAATTTTCGGGTTGAAAATCCCGGATAGCAGTACCTATTTTATCGATTTGTTCGATGGCCAGTATATTTAGGTATACATATTTTCCGTCGGCCTGAATTAAAACCAGTCCATGGGCAGATTGCCCTCTGGAGGTGGTGGCGAAAAAGAAGGCGCCGATATAGTCTTTCCAGTTATATTCAACTCCTTTGAAAATGATCCCATTTTTATTGATGATGATTATTTTCGGTTTATAAAAAAATATAGTAAAGATGGTCATCGCTGTAAATATTATACAGGGCACGATCAGTAAGCTATATGATTTTGAGAGGATCATTTGAAATATAAACATGGCACCTATTCCATATCCGAGGAATTGGATCGAATAGCCCTGGCGGATAACGACATTTCCATCACTATCCCGTTTTGCAGGATTATAGTAGGCTAATCTCCAGGTAGCCTTGAAATTGCTACTGCCAACGGGAAGCATCATTTTATAGCATAGTTCCTTTCTGATATATTCAAAGCGGGATGTTTTCATTTTATTATTTTGAAGTGATTAGCGCTGTAATCGTATGGGCTACAAAGGTAGGAACAGGTTCGACTGTATATAGGGATAAATTTGGTATCCTTTTATTTCTTCCTTGTTGTAATAGCAAATATAGGTTTTGTAATTTAATGTCCTGGCAAAGTTGCTCATATTCATATTGCTTAGTCAGAGTACCGTTTTTACGTACTCCCCGGAATTTATCAAAATGAGTTTTGTTGCTGTCTTTATGGAAGAAGCGAACTACTGCTATGTTAAATATCAAATGACGTAAATATAATGTATATTCGATGAAATATTTCCGGAGATGATACGCTATACCGTTAAATTAACAAAAAGTGAAGTTGAAGAATTACACAGCATAATAAATAAAGGTTCACATACTTCTCAAACCTTTCGTATGGCTTATATTCTATTAAATTGTGATGATGGAAAATACTCGGAAAAAGTGACCAACGAGCAAATAAGTAAAGTTTTGAAAGTTGGGATGCGCACAATAGATCGGGTTAAGAAGAAATTTATAGAAGAAGGCTTTGAAGGGGTATTAGAAAGACGGCCTTCAAATCGTATTTACGAGTCTAAAGTGGATGGAGATATAGAAGCGAAGTTAGTCACATTATGCTGTAGTGAGCCACCTAAGGGATTTGCTAGATGGTCGTTACGGCTCCTGGCAGACAAGATGGTTGAATTAAAGTATGTAGAAAAGATCTCTCATGTAACAGTAAGAAAGGTCTTAAAAAAAATGAACTTAAGCCCTGGAAATCAAAAGGGTGGGTAATCCCACCGCATTGTAATAGCGAATTTGTGGCAAAGATGGAGAATGTGTTAGATGTATATAAGAGGCCTTATAATGCTGATTATCCTGTTATTTGCATGGACGAGTCGCCAAAACAGTTAGTCGATGAAGTGAGACAATCAGTTGCCATGAAGCCTGGTCAGGAAAGAAGAGTAGATTACGAGTACGTTAGACATGGCATGGTAAATATATTTATAGCAAATGAACCATTGAAAGGGAAGCGTTTTGTGGAGGTAACAGCATTCAAAGCCAGAAAGGATTGGGCAATGTTTATTAAAGAAATCGCAGATAAGAAATATCCCAAAGCGAAAAAGATAACCCTGGTGATGGATAATTTAAAAACGCACACGGGTGCTGCATTTTATGAGACCTTTGAACCCAAAGAAGCAAAAAGGCTGTGTGACAGATTTGAATTCATCTATACCCCAAAACATGGAAGCTGGTTAAATATGGCCGAAATAGAATTGCACGTATTGAATGGACAGTGCCTGAACAGGCATATATCTACAATCGAGAAGGTAAAAGAAGAGGTCACGGAATGGCAAATTCATCGAAACAATAAGAACAGCCAAATAAACTGGCAATTCACAAACAAAGAAGCAAGAGTGAAGTTAAAAAGATTGTATCCGTCAATTAATAATTAACCTAACACTACTTTATTCTCCGTTTCATATTCCACATTTGTGATGGTTGGTTTATCGTCAATGAATTCCTGGAAACTCATGTAGATCCTATCAGGATGTTCTTTTGCCTGGAGGCGGGGTATATATAAGCGTAATGCGTAGCAAAGAAGCATTATTTTTTTGGTGTCTCTAATTATTGGGAGGATGGGAATTAAGGTGGAAGAATAGGGGAAGGCAGAGGATTTTTAATGGGTGAGTGGCTTTGCAGAGAGGACAGTGGCTTTGGTGGTAATTGATGGTTCGTAGGTATGCATGATGCTCATGATTAATGTATTGGGATTGATTAATTACAACTTGAGCTACTTTCGGGTACCCTTTGCCTTAATTGTGACTTTCAATTAATGTTTATTTTCGAGTAATTTCAACGCTTACTCGGTAGGTAGGTACATTACTAAAGTTGTGATTTGCTCTCAATAAATGTTTATCTTCGATTAATTACAACTGACCCAATATGTACCCCAACGGTGTCATTGTTGTGATTTGCTCTCAATAAATGTTTATCTTCGATTAATTACAACTCAGATATTCTTGGCCGGTTCCCCAGTTAGGTTGTGATTTGCTCTCAATAAATGTTTATCTTCGATTAATTACAACATATCCTTAACTGCCTTCCTTGCTTCAGTGTTGTGATTTGCTCTCAATAAATGTTTATCTTCGATTAATTACAACCCTTATAATACAGGAAATTAGAACGCGGTTGTTGTGATTTGCTCTCAATAAATGTTTATCTTCGATTAATTACAACCCAGTGATGCAGATCCCATTGAGCCCGGGGTTGTGATTTGCTCTCAATAAATGTTTATCTTCGATTAATTACAACTCTGCTTCCTCGTATTGATTGCGGGCATCGTTGTGATTTGCTCTCAATAAATGTTTATCTTCGATTAATTAGGGTCTGCTGAATAAGTTCCCGATCTGTTATTTTTCATTTTTACACCGAATCGATTTACCCTTCTTAATGTCTCAGATACCGGGATATAAATTGTGTATCGGATCTATTCCCCATTGTGGTCAAATAGCCCTCTGTTATCAGCCAGTAATAGATCTGCAGTACTGACAACAAAGAACCAGCTGCCAGTTTAAGCAGATTCATAACAAAGTATATAGACATCACCCAACTCTCAGCTGTATCCTTGAGGCGGGCCTTGATTTTGCCCAGTCCATATGCATTTTTCCCCTGTCCAAACTTCCCTTCGATCGCATTTCGTTCCGGCATCTCCTTTTGCAATAGTCGCTTTTGCTCCTTACTATTTGATGAGGGCCGACCCAATGGCTTGCCCACATAACGGATCCCTTTTCCACTCATGAATCGTCTGTTTTCACGTGTGCCGAACAACTGATCTCCCAATACACGCTCTGGATAGCACCCAAACAAGCGTTTATATGTTTCAAGGCTTTCGGTCAACAATGAACCTTCATTGTAATTATCCCAGCTCAGTTTTTCTATATGGGTGTAGCCATCTTTCAACATCACCAGTTGTTTGCTGCCAAACTCAGTTGATACACGGTCTTTACCTCTCGGTATTGGACGTACATGCGGTTGATAGATACTTACAATCCGATCCGATATTTTATGCTCTCTATTCTTATACATCTCTGCCTGCTGACGATACATTTCCTGGATCACCCGTATTAACCTCCAGTCTTTCATTTTCAGCACCCCCTTGAAATTAGCTTCTGATTCTATCAGCCAGTTGATGTACTTTAAATCTCGTTTAACATATTGTAATTGCTGTCGGATACCTCTGCGTATATCTCGTTTGCTTTTGTTCTTTTTTTTGGCAATGTTCAAATATTGCTTCCTCGCTATTCTCCGATACATGCGCGGCATCACCAGTTCTGCTACCTGACATCCCCGCTCTATCATCCTTTCCAATTGACGGCGACCCTCATTTAATAATTTGATATCTGTTGGATATTCGATCTGTTGCTCTGACACTGTCGCATCTAACATGACTGTTCCTGATAGCCCATCAGATGACTTTCCTTTTACGCTCTCTGTATGCTCATTCAAGACATTGTTATTACTCTTTCCACCATTCCCATCCTGATCATCCTCACTGCGGGTATCCGCTGTTTTCTCTTCATTCGCTTTGATTAGTCCGGCTTCCTGCAAAATAATCTCATTCAATCTGGACATCACATCTATGCCTAATCTTTTTCTAATACTGACCATCAATGATGCATCAAAGGGAGCCTCCTGTTGAAAACTGCTTAAGCCTACAAAATATTGCAGATATATATTTTCCGTGATCTGCTCTACCACCTCCCGATCATCTATGTTAAGTATATGTTTGATGATCACTGCACCTATTACCATCCGGGCACTCAATGTTGGAGCACCGAAATCTGCCCGCATTTTTTTATAATACACGTCCGCCAGTTTGTCCCACGGAATCTTTGCAGCTAGTATAACCCATCGGTTTGTAGTGGATAATTGCTGCGAAAAAGGAGTTGAAAATCCTTCTAAGGTTAACTGTTTTGCAGGAGTGTAACGTATCATTGCTGCATGATTTTGAAGATGAATCTTTCAATATACAAACACTTCTACAGCAAAAAACAAGCCACATCATATTGATTAACAATGTTTTATTACTATATCAGCAGACCCTAATTACAACCAAAAATTACTTTCCCCATATTCACAGCCCGTTGTGATTTGCTCTCAATAAATGTTTATCTTCGATTAATTACAACATCTGATTGCGGATTTGTTCCAGTTTATCAGTTGTGATTTGCTCTCAATAAATGTTTATCTTCGATTAATTACAACCTAAGGCATCGGTAATCGCTGCGCGGGAGGTGTTGTGATTTGCTCTCAATAAATGTTTATCTTCGATTAATTACAACCAGTATGTATTTATATATACATTCAGTTAGGTTGTGATTTGCTCTCAATAAATGTTTATCTTCGATTAATTACAACCGATGAATCCAGGTGGAGAAGCCAGATACGGTTGTGATTTGCTCTCAATAAATGTTTATCTTCGATTAATTACAACTTTATAGCCAGGTGTAGGCACTGCAGCAATGTTGTGATTTGCTCTCAATAAATGTTTATCTTCGATTAATTACAACCACAGGCCAAATTTCATTGGATGTATCCATGTTGTGATTTGCTCTCAATAAATGTTTATCTTCGATTAATTACAACAATAATTGGCTATCTACTGCATAAATACAAGTTGTGATTTGCTCTCAATAAATGTTTATCTTCGATTAATTACAACCTTTGTCTTTTACGAACTTACCGTATAGATGTTGTGATTTGCTCTCAATAAATGTTTATCTTCGATTAATTACAACTAGGGCTAAACGCATTGTTTTGAGCATACAGTTGTGATTTGCTCTCAATAAATGTTTATCTTCGATTAATTACAACTGGCTGTTTTTTAGGTATACGAGTTGTTTTGTTGTGATTTGCTCTCAATAAATGTTTATCTTCGATTAATTACAACTGATTGTATAATTTCCAGCTGCGATACTGTGTTGTGATTTGCTCTCAATAAATGTTTATCTTCGATTAATTACAACTCCGACACACCCGGTAAACGTCAAGTTAATGTTGTGATTTGCTCTCAATAAATGTTTATCTTCGATTAATTACAACCATTTTGTAATGTTTAAAGAGTTTTTAAGTGTTGTGATTTGCTCTCAATAAATGTTTATCTTCGATTAATTACAACACTCTGTATCATAGCAATGCATAGGCTTTAGTTGTGATTTGCTCTCAATAAATGTTTATCTTCGATTAATTACAACCAGCCACGCGCCGGACGTTGCTCAGTTATAGTTGTGATTTGCTCTCAATAAATGTTTATCTTCGATTAATTACAACAAGGATTGATACCTCCTATACCGGACGCTAGTTGTGATTTGCTCTCAATAAATGTTTATCTTCGATTAATTACAACAGGAACCTTGTATTTAATTGAAATACAATCAATTGTGGATAAAACAGGAATGAAAAAACACTTCCCGCAAGCATTTTTTCATTCCTGTTTCAAAACAACTCCAACTGCTGTACCGTTCCCGGAACCTCCGTTTGACTATGGCCCCTAAATATCTCCATCATCCCAAATTGCTTATCAGTAACACACATAATTCCAACATGCCCTTTTGATGGCAATGCCGCTTTCACCCGCTTAACATGTACATCAGCATTTTCCTTACTATTACAATGCCTTATATACATACTAAACTGAAACATCTGAAAACCGTCAGCCAATACTTTCTTCCTGAATAAAGCATAGCTTTTTTTATCCTTCTTTGTTTCAGTGGGCAAATCAAAAAAAACGAGTACCCACATAATTCGATAAGCATTTAGGCTGTTAAACATTTTATCGCTAAATAAAATTAGGATATAATATTCTCCTTGTCTTCCCTTCAAAACATTTAGCAAGACTTGCTGTTGTGCGCTGCACTGCATTCATCAAAGGGCTTTTTTGACCATCCATTTCTACATCCATTACAGGTATTTCCAACAATGCCTTCTTCATAGACGGAGTCATCTCAAGAAATCTTCCATTTCCTCTTACAATCTGGCATACCACTTTATCGACAAATGGTCTGTAGGGCTCCATAATATCATCAGCAAGACAGTATGCGTTATATTGATTCCTGTGGAAGATCCCTAAAGTTGGCAATAATCCACTGCCTACCAAACTCCTTGCCACAAGAGCCCTTAAAATAGCATACCCATAGTTAAGTAAATTATTAGGAGGAGCGCCATCACGTTCTCTTTTAAATGAAAGGAAATCGGGGAATATCCATTTCCAGTAATAAGCAGCTGCCTGTGCTTCACAGTTATCACTATCCCCACTCTTTATCTTTGAAATTAGATGTAAAATATACTTATTGTCAGAATGTTCTTGTTTGAGCATCGCTGCCTGGTTGCATAGCTTTGCCTCAACCGTTTGTTGCCATAGCTGTTTTTTCAAGGGTACAGACGCACTAATTTGATATTGGAATTTTTGACTTTGTAGTGTATGACCATCCAAATTTAACATAAGACCGGTAGGATGCCGGCTGCTATCGCACGTAATCAACGCAATATTATTTGAAAGCAATTTAGAGATTAAAGCTTGCGTAACTGTCACCTGCTGATGATCTAATATTAAAATACCAATATCCTCAATAACTGCTGTTTTAATTTCACCTGTTTCTGGCAATTCTATCACCAGTTGTTCATTACTTGTCCTTAAATATGCAGGATTGCCAAAATATAAAGTACGTTTAATCATGGTTTAGAAGTATTAAAAGTTATACTACCATCCATATTAATATTGAAATCATATCCTTCTACCCAAAAATCATACTTCGAATAAGAGAAACGCAAAGTGGGTTTGGGTGTGGTAAAATCCAGTTCCGATTCTGTATATACATCCTTTATATCATTTCTTGCCTCCAGGTGATACCTGAAATTTAACCTTCCATCCTTCTCGAATTTCGTCAATACATATAATCTCTTTAATATTTCCCGATGTTCAAGAGATGCCAGATCATCATTTTCTCCTTTACTAAAAATGACCTTAGTACCTCTTTCAAGAACACAGGATAGATGTAATGTATGTGTCTTCTTTCCTTTAATAATAGATTTTGAGGACTCAAATAGTTCATCTCGCCTTCTAGTCTTATTTAGGGATAGTATATTTGCCGTCTGAAAAAGACTTCTTACATCATAACCTTTTCTTCCTTCCCCTTTATAAATAGCAAAATAACTATTCGTTGCATTTGCTGCGTAATAATCCTGTTTGTAAGGAAACCTGGATGGATGAGTATGCTTTTTAATTTTAAGGGGTTCTACAACGGTGACCCAAATCCTTATGTGCCGTATTTTATTTACCTTATTTCCTTCCTTATCAAGCATATAAATACCCTTTTCAAATGCCTCCTTAAGACTACCTGCCTCATTTACCTGTTTCCTTATCTGCTCTTTTAACCCAACATCTACTATTTTCTTTTCAACCTCCTCAAGTGTTTTAAATCCGACGGAGCCAGCATCCTTTTTATATTCAAATGGTACTCTTAATACATACTGTATCTCATTTTCCTGAACAAATTTTCCTTCTTCATCCTTAATCAGGATTCCCTTCTCATCTCTTTTAGCAGGCTTTATTGCACCATAAAATGTCTCCTGATGCAATTGGCCCCGAATGCAATCTCCGGTAGCCCACATTGGGGTATTCGTTCCCGGTATAAATACTTCTTTCCCCCTTTTTCTTATTTTTTTCTTAGCAATGGAAAGCATTTGATTGTTTTTTACATTGTTAATCAAGATATTATCATCAATATCCATGACATATTCACGGCGGAATCCGGGGTATGGTGTATTGCTAAAAGGCTGATGTCTTTCCTTACATTCATAATATTCACGTAGTATTTCATCTCTCTTTCCTGCCACAGGTATTAACGTCAGTATGGCAGCATCTTTGGCGTGGTGAGAATGTTTACTTCGATCTTTCTTTTCATCAAACGACTGCACACTGTAAATTTTCCGAAATTCGGCCGTAATACTTCCTTTTTGAACTTCCACTTTTTCGAAATAGCTTTTTAAATAATGAAACGCATATTTCGAAATCAGTTGAGTGTCTATTTTCTGTCTATTTTTAAATCCTGTTGTAACTTCTTTTATCGTAAATCTATTTACTTTATTTTGCCAATAGTCAAGTTCCATTTGCCATAAATGGCGTTGCCGTATGGCTTCGTCTTTTCTTGTTTTATCAATTGCTTTTTTTGATTTGCTTCTCCAGAAATCGAGTTGCTGTTTTATACGATTAACCTTTTCTTCCCATTTCTCTAATCTTGATAATATGCCCTCATAATCAGGGAGGTGAAAAGGAAGCAAATTTTTCTTTATAGTCCGGTTGTAATAGGCATAACATACCGTTTGATTCGCCAGTGAATTATCAAAGGAGATACTTCTTGGAATAGTATGTTCAAAATCCACAACGTTGCTATTAAATAATTCAGCAATAGGAATAACTTTCCCTGTATAGATACACTGACATTCCTGCTCTTTCCACAGTCTATATTTTTCGATCATGGATTTTTGCAGGGATATTTGCTTATAGGAATCCTTTTTGTTTTCGGTCCAGCGTATACCTTTAATTTCCCTACGCTCATCGGTAAGGGGAGGTACCGTCTCTTCCCCGTTCTGCTCATACCATAACCTGATCTTATCTATATCCTTTTCACTTTGACTATTTGCCTGAATTCCATCCTTCTGAACTAATTCTTCAATGATCCGCCGGAATTCTTCATTTTCAGCCTCCCGTTGTTTTTGCCATGTTTCTATAGCCCAGCGTTTATTTGCATCATTTAATTCCCTTGCTACCTCTACAACGACTCTGGTTTCACTATCAATTTGCCCGGTGGTAATCAGGTAATTGATTAGTTTTCTCAGTTCATGCAAGGCTCGCATCGCCATGGGATTTCTAAAGGCATCCGTCTTCGGAGACCCTAATACAGTTACCTGATCTTTTCCTGGTTTGGCTGCTGGGTAAATGTTAATTTCAGATGGATGGTAAACCTTCGATAATTTTTTTTCAGATACAATGAAATTGTCCTGAATAAATGTTGTAAGTGAGTTGATCAGTTTCGGCATTGTATAATACCCGGAATCTGATTTATAAAATGTATGATTACTTGTTTTTACCTCAAAATGTCTTTGCCCCCTGATGTCTTTCCTTACAAGGCCAGTGGTTCTGAAATATGCCTGATAGCAACCTGTCACCATTTCACGAACAAATGATCGTTTTTCTTCAGGTAACTCATCCCATTTGCTTTGCCCTAATACTTCGATAATAGTGCCCAAGATATTGGAATGATCCTGATCGTCAAGTTTATAGTCATTATTTTTGTATCCGAATTTTTGATCCAGACTTTTATGTTTCGATACAAGGTTATTGACAATGTTGACAATAAGCTTTTGCTCTCTATTTGTCTCAATAATTGTACTGATAGCATTAAGAAATAGCGTTTCATTACCTTCCCATAACTCTGGTCCAATAACATATGGAATATTCGCTAATAAAACGGCTTCAGTATATATTAGTCCTTTTATCAGGAAGTGATTAATTTTGTTGATGGCGTTTAAACTCAACATTCCATATCCAACTGGCATGGCATTCCATGCAGCAACAAATAATTTTGCTTTATCAGGAGGGAGTTGTAACCGTTGTTCGGCAAAGTCTACTACACATTCCTGGTCCTCATAGGAAAATAACACATGCCAGATATCTTCCAGGTTGTAATAGTTTTTGGATGTTTTAGACGACGGAGTTTTTTCGATTTCTATGTTATTATAATTTTCTCCAAAAATCTCTTTTAACCTTGCTGAAACTGGACAACCGGTTACGGTTGTTTTAGGAGAATAGTTGTATGTCCAGTGATACCCTTTTTTGAGAAGAAGTTCAATAATCTCAGAAAAGGGGAAATATACTTTCGATTTTCTAAAGAACTTTTCTTTGAAAATCATTTCTTTCAAGGCTAAGGGTAAATTTTGCCATCCTTGTCCTTGTGTCCTGTATTGAATATTATTTAAGAACGACCAGGCTCTGTATTTCTCAAATGCCGGATGGCTAACCGGTACCCTGTATTTATTGGCTTCCAATGTACATTTACCAATGAGACCTTTTTGAGAGCGTAACGGACGTTTATAAAAGATACTGCCATCGTTTTTATTTTTTTTCTCTTCTACTAATTGCTTGTATAAAGGATGCTCAAGACCCAGTTCCTGAAATTCAAAGATGTGCTTAATCTCGTCCTTATAGTTTTCACGAATAGCATATTGAGAAATATTTTCCCTGATTCTGACATTATCATCTTCCAATAAGGCGTAAAGATGTCCAATGGTCTTTGCTGCAGGATACTTCTCAAAAAGTTCGCTGATTACCCTATTCTTTTTTTTCTCAGAGACCTGCAGATCTATTTCTTTTTCATCTGCAGCCAGCTCCTCTATGCTTTCGATGGTTTCTTTCCTGCTACTCTTAAAACCTCTTCGTTGCGCAATATGGTATAATGCTCTACCGAGTTTATGACGATTTTTCTCCTCACTGAAAGATAACTTTATTGTTACCAGTTCTTTTCTTAATTGGTAGGGGCTTTTATAATCCGGTGCGTTATCTTGATCGAAATCGAGTTTTACCCAGTTAGCAAATTCAAAATTGTCAATGGGATAAACTCTTCCAGCATTTTTATTTGTGTGGACTTCTCCTTTGTTATAATGCCTCCAATTATTCAGATCTTCTTTTGAAAGAGGACAATAGCCTTCCGAAATCAGATGGTCCAGGGTCGTCCAGATCCTATATTTTCTTGCCTGATTTAATCTTCTGGCTGCGCGTTTAGTTGTTCGCTGCCCTGCATACGAATATTCCCCGGCTTTTCCTGATCCTACTCCTTCGTTGAATCTAATAACACCAACTTTTTCAGTCTGATTTCCCTGTAAATCTGGATTTCTTATGGCCCATCCAATAGAATGTGTGCCTAAGTCAATTCCCAAAGTATTATTCATAATTGCAGATTTAGTTATACGTGGGTATAAAGTCGAACTAATAAATTTTGTTTCCGGAAAATATTGAATAAGAGTGTGGTTGAATTAATTGATTTGCTATATTTGATTAGCAAATCACAATAAGGCTATAAGCCGAAGAATTTCTAAGCCCTGCTTCTGGTGGGGCTATTTTATTTTTCAAATAAATCCCTGTATAAATTGTACTTCTGAATATGCCTTTTTTATTTGGGATAGTTATTGCATTCTTTTGGCTCATTTTTCAAGGTTAAACGTGGTATATGAAATTCGTGCAGAAATTATTGATTTTCAACTTGAAATTAATGAAAAAAGATTGACTACTATGACAAAATATTTTAGCTTTTATTTAAAGGAACCTGTTTGCAAGGGATTTATCTAAAACCTACCCATTTAAAAATCATCGCCGAAACATGCTATTGGTAATAGGTAGCTGTGTTTTGCTAAATAAAGAACGAATTGGATAATTTACAAAGCTTCCCAATTCTTCTACTCCTCTTTATTTATTTATACCCTTTAGGGTATAAATCTATTAGTACTTAGCTTTTTTATACCTTTTAGGGTATAAAAAGTAGATATTTCGTATTTTTATACCCTAAAAGGTATAAAATGACTCTTTTGTCCAAAACAATTAAAGCTAAGCGTAAAGAAAACGGGTTGACACAAGAAGAACTATCCTTAAAATCTGGGCTGGGATTACGGCTCATCCGGGAAATTGAACAGGGTAAAACATCCATGCGTATGGATAAAGTGAATCAGTTACTTCAATTATTTGGGATGGAACTTATACCAGCACCTAAAACAACATATAATGAGTAAAACTGCAAAAGTGTATTATAATAGCATACTTGCTGGTTCACTAACAGAATATGATGGCGGCTATAAGTTTTTATATCACGAAGATTATTTGGTTGATGAATCGGCTAAACCAATAAGTTTAACCTTACCATTACAAAAAGAGGTTTATCATAGTTTTACATTGTTTGCTTTCTTTGATGGACTGATTCCTGAAGGCTGGCTATTAGACATAGCTAAAGATCACTGGAAAGTTAAAGGTAATGATCGCTTTGAATTATTATTACTTACATGCAGAGATACTATTGGTGCGGTAAGTATAGAACCCGAAAATGAAATTGAATAATATGTCCAATTGTTTATTCTGCTATAAAGATGCTGGGGACAAGGAATACCACAGTAAATGTGCAAAACGTTTTTTTGGTACCGAAACTATGCCAGAGCTGAACCTGGACAAACAATTATTAAAAGATCTGGCAGAAAAGACGATTAGCAGTCATATAGCCTTAACAGGTGTGCAACCTAAGTTATCAGTTACGTTGGAGAGGATTAAAAGTAATGGCAGACTTACAATCGTGGGGCTGTGGGGAGAATACATATTGAAACCTCAACATGAAATAATGGTAGCCATGCCAGAAACGGAAGACCTTACCATGCATCTTGCCGCAATATTTGGTATTCTGACATGTCATCATACCTTGCTCAGATCTACTGATGGAAACCTTGTTTATATTGCCAGACGTTTTGATAGGGAAAAAAGGGAAAAGATTCATGTTGAAGACTTCTGTCAGCTTTCTGGTTTTTTAACAGAAAATAAGTACAAAGGATCCTACGAGAAAGCTGGAAAACTAATACTTCAGTATTGTACTAATTCAGGGCTTGATGTACTGAAATATTTCGAATTATTGCTTTTCTGTTTTCTGACAGGAAATAATGATATGCATCTTAAAAACTTTTCCTTACTTCATCTTGAGAACAGTATAGCACTGAGTCCCGCTTATGATCTATTGAATGTTAACCTTGTTTTCCCCAAGGACCAGGAAGAAATGGCATTATTGCTCAACGGCAAAAAGAAGAATATAAAATTGAGAGATTTTGAAGCGTTAGGCATTGTCTTAAACATTCCTGAAAAAGTAAGACATAATACTTATAAAAGATTTAAGTCTTTTAATTCAAAGGTGCACACTTTAATTAATAGCTCCTTTTTGAGTAGGGAAAAAAAAGAAAAGTATTGGGAAATATGGACTAAAAAGCAGCAAATCTTTGAATGAGATTTGGTTTGAACCTGGTTTCAATAAATAATTCATTGACGTTTTTCTAACGCTTATAAAATTGGAGGGTATACAAAGGGGATCACTCGACTAAAATACAAAACCCCGCGCTTAGCGCGGGGTTTCAAAAATATTTGCGGACCAGACGGGACTCGAACCCGCGACCTCCGCCGTGACAGGGCGGCATTCTAACCAACTGAACTACTGATCCTTGCCCTTCGTTCCAGCGCTACCGCTTTCCCGTTTTGGGATTGCAAAGATAGCAACAAAGCAATCAATTTTGCAAATCTTTTTTAAAAAATATTTTACCCGTTATCTTTACACCGTACTTTAACCAATTTATAACATAAATATGCAATTCCTGGAATTCGAAAAACCTATTGCGGACTTGTATGATCAGCTGGAAAAACTGAAAGAAAACGGCGCCAAGTCTGGTGTTGACGTGACAGCTACCGTGGTGGAATATGAGTCTAAGATCGCTCATACCCGTCAGGAAATCTATGATCATCTGACCAGTTACCAAAAGGTACTGCTGAGCAGGCACCCGGATAGGCCCTATACCCTGGCGTACATTGAGAAGATGTGTACTAACTTTGTGGAGCTGCATGGCGACAGGAATGTAAAGGACGATAAGGCGATGGTAGGCGGTTTCGCCGACCTGGATGGCGAAACGGTGATGTTTATCGGTCAGCAGAAGGGTGTAAACACCAAAATGCGGCAGATCCGTAATTTCGGTATGGCAAATCCTGAAGGCTATCGCAAGGCATTGCGTCTCATGAAACTGGCTGAAAAGTTCAACAAGCCTATTGTAACGCTGATAGATACACCGGGTGCTTACCCTGGGCTGGAAGCTGAAGAGCGTGGGCAGGGTGAGGCAATTGCCCGTAATATATTTGAAATGGTGAAGCTGCGTGTGCCTGTTATTTGTGTCATTATCGGTGAAGGTGCTTCCGGTGGTGCCCTGGGCATTGGTATCGGAGACCGTGTGCTGATGCTGGAAAATAGCTGGTATACTGTAATTTCTCCTGAAAACTGTTCTACCATCCTCTGGCGTAGCTGGAACTTCAAAGAGAAGGCTGCCGAGGAGCTGAAACTGACTTCTGATCACATGAAGAACTTTGGCCTGGTAGATGGTGTAATCAATGAACCGCTGGGTGGCGCGCACGTAAACCCTGATGAGATGGCGGTGATCCTGAAGCAAAAAATTAAAGAAGAGCTGGCAGAACTGAAAAAGATAGATGCCGATACCAGAATCGAACAGCGTATTGACAAATACAGCAACATGGGCTTTTTTGACGAACGTTAAAAATAATTTGACATAAACCATTTCAAATTGGCATCTTTGCACCTCCTTTCAGGAATTTCCCTTGAAGGGAGATGCCGGGAGGCTATTTGAAATTTCTTATCCGGAATTTTTACGCATTATGGAACAATTAAGAGGCACCGGTGTTGCGCTGGTTACGCCCTTTAAAAAAGACGAAAGCATCGACTGGAATGCTTTAGAGAGAGTCATCGATCATGTGATTGCCGGCGGGGTTGACTATGTAGTATCCCTGGGAACCACCGGTGAAACACCTACACTGAGCGCAGAAGAGAAGTTGGACATCATGAAGTTCACCTTCGAAAAAGTTGCCAAACGCGTGCCTGTGGTGGTGGGTATTGGAGATTACAACACCCGTGATGTAGTCAAGCGTCTCGAAACCTGTCCGCTCGATGAAGCCGTTGCCATACTTAGCGTAGCTCCTTATTACAGCAAACCAAGTCAGGAAGGCATTTTCCAGCACTATAAGGCGGTAGCGGCAGCAGCGCCAAAGCCAGTTATTCTCTACAATGTACCTGGACGTACAGGCCGTAATATGACGGCTCAGACCACCCTGCGCCTGGCGCATGAAGTGGAAAACATCGTGGCAATGAAAGAAGCCAGTGGTGATATGGTGCAGTGTATGCAGATCATTCGTGATAAACCGAAAGATTTTATCGTGGTGAGTGGGGATGATGCCCTGGCTATGCCGCAGATGGCTACCGGTATGGATGGTTTGATCTCTGTAGCAGCGAATTATTTTGCAAAAGACACCGCTGATATGGTGCGTGCTGCATTGAAGAACGATTTCCCGACAGCAAGAACTTTACATTATAAATTGCAGGAAGCTTTTGATCTCATGTTTGAAGAAAACAACCCTGCGGGCGTGAAAGCGTTTTTACAGGAGGGTGGTTTGATCGAAAATGTATTCCGTTTACCGGTTGTGCCGGTGAGTGATGGATTGCAGGCAAGAATTGCCGCTTTCGTAAAGCGTTTTAAATAAAAACTAAGGGCTGCCAGAAGGCAGCCCTTAGTTTTTTAAATGATATAAGTAGCTCCTTCCAGTGCCAGATCAGTATTTGGAAACACTGGCCTGCATTCCTCCAGGAAAGCTGCCAGCTCTGTATATTTCGAAGAAAAATGCCCGATAATCAGTCTTTTAGCGGCTCCTTTTGCAGCTAATGTCGCTGCCTGCACGCTGGTGCTATGATATCTTTCAGCGGCTCTCTCTGCCAGGTTATGTAAATAAGTTGTTTCGTGGTACACCAGGTCTGCCTGGTGGACGTGTGGCAATAATTCCTCCGTATACATCGTATCTGCACAATACACATATTTCTTACCCGGGGCAGGAGGCAGGGTCACCCAGTCATTTTTTACAAGTACCCCATCCTTTCGCTGGTAGTCAGCTCCTTCGGCCAATTGGGAGAAATAGGCGGCGGGAATTTCATATGCCCTTGCCTGTTCGGGTACAATTCTTCTCTTCCGTTTCTGCATATCAAACACAAATCCATAGCAGGGAATGCGGTGCCTGGTGGCAAAAAAGCTCACCTGCAGGTCCTTGTCATTCACAATAATGCCTTGATTTTCCGGTAGTAAAGCGGTGAAATGCATCTCGAATTGTAGCGTAGTAGCAGCACTTTCCATCTGGAGTTTGAGGATCTGTTCCAGTTCCGGGGGCCCAAATAAATAAAGAGGATCCTGGCGCCCCAGCAGACTCAGAGTATTGATAAGGCCGATGAGACCAAAATAATGATCTCCATGTAAGTGACTGATAAATATGTACTTAAGCCGACTGCGCCGGATTTTGTACCGTGCAATCTGTACCTGGGTGCCTTCGCCGCAGTCTACGAGTAGCAAACTATCGTTACATGTGACTACCTGTGCCGTTGGATGCCTGTCTAACGTGGGAAGAGCCGAATTATTACCTAATATGGTTACCGCAAACATGCCCGAAAATACGCATTTATAAAATGTAAAATTCCGGAATATGGAACCATTTTCCACATTCCGGAACCAAATAGCGGCACTGAGGCAAATGCACAAAAATTATTCATCTTCGCCTAATAATTCTCTTTCAAGGTCCTCCATCATGACGAGGTCAATCGCTTCTAACATAGTAGGGGCAAGGTTTACAACATTTTCATCAGCCGCCTTAATTTTTGCTAAAAGGTCATTGTTAAGCCCGGTGAGGGCGCAGGACAAACTGCTGTCATACTGCTGGTTATAAACTGTTAAAATGGCTTGCGTACCCGCTTCGTCCGTATTTGACACCAATGCCAGGTCCAGTATAAGATTGCGGCCTTCTAACCCGGGTAGATCTGATACTTCTTTTACAAAGGCATCTGCCAAATTAGCATCCAGCAAACTTATTTGCGGCTGTACAACGAGAATTTTTTCTTTGGTATCAATTTTGAATTCCATCCCTTAAGGTTTTGTTTTATTAGATTTAGTAAATAAGTAATCGGAATCCTGCCCAATAACAGCCTTCTTCTTACTTCATTACCCCTCCACAATGAACTTTATACTATTAAAGTGTTAGGGTAAAGGTAAATCAAAATTATTTGCTAATATTGTATAAGCAAGTCCCGGTAAGGGTTTTAATAATTTAATATTCTCACAATGGACCAGAATTTTTCACCGCAAGTAAAGGAGATCATTTCGTTTAGCAGAGAGGAAGCTCTACGCTTAGGGAATGATTTCATCGGCACAGAACACCTGCTGCTTGGCATTATCCGAGAGGGGGAAGGGACAGCTGTTAAAATTCTGCAGGCCTTGAATGTAGACCTTTATGAACTACGTAAGGAGGTTGAGTTGGCCGTAAAAGATAAGACTGGAAAGAATATCGCCAATATCAATAGCCTCCCGCTAACAAGGCAGGCAGAGAAAGTAATCCGTGTTACGGTGCTTGAAGCAAAGGCACTGAAATCTCCCACAGTGGAAACGGAGCACTTAATGCTTTCTATCCTCAAGAATAAAGAAAACGTTTGTACACAAATCTTACAACAGTTTGACGTGGATTACGACACTTTTAAAAACGAGCTGGGCTTCGTAAAGTCTGCTGACCCTAAGGCAGAATTTGATGATCCGGGAGAGGAAGAATTTGAAGATGAGCGTAAAAGTTTTGCCTCTAAGGCCAAACAGACTAATACGAAGTCAAAAACTCCTGTGCTGGATAATTTCGGCCGGGATATTACTAAGCTGGCCGAGAGTGGCAGCCTTGACCCAATTGTAGGTCGCGAAGCGGAAATTGAGCGTGTATCGCAGATATTATCCCGCCGTAAAAAGAATAATCCGATCCTGATCGGGGAACCGGGAGTGGGTAAAACCGCTATCGTAGAGGGCCTCGCACTGCGCATCGTGCAGCGTAAGGTATCCCGCGTATTGTTCGACAAACGCGTTGTTAGCCTCGACCTCGCCGCACTGGTAGCTGGTACTAAATACCGTGGCCAGTTCGAGGAAAGGATGAAAGCCATCATGAATGAATTGGAGAAAAACAGAGATGTGATCCTGTTCATTGATGAAATCCACACGATCGTAGGTGCTGGTGGTGCTTCAGGTTCTCTGGATGCTTCCAATATCTTCAAACCTGCCCTGGCTCGTGGTGAACTCCAGTGCATTGGTGCTTCCACTTTGGATGAGTACCGTATGTACATCGAGAAAGATGGCGCGCTTGACCGTCGTTTCCAGAAAGTAATGGTAGATCCACCAACCGTGGAGGAAACTATTCAGATCCTCAACAATATCAAACCAAGATATGAAGAGTATCACAACGTAAGTTATTCTGACGATGCAATTCAGGCCTGCGTAAAACTGAGCGACCGCTACATGACAGACCGTTTGCTGCCAGACAAGGCAATCGACGTACTGGATGAAGTAGGAGCCCGTGTACACCTTAAGAACATCAACGTTCCGCAGAATATCCTGGATCTGGAAAAACAGATCGAAGATATCAAGCAGGAAAAAAATAAAGTCGTGAAGAGCCAGCGTTTCGAAGAAGCTGCTGCCCTGCGCGATACTGAAAAGAAACTGGGAGAAGACCTGGAACGTGCGAAAGCCGTGTGGGAAGAAGAAGTGAAACATAAACGCTACCCAATCGATGAAGAAGCCATCGCTGAAGTAGTGAGTATGATGACAGGGATCCCGGTAAAACGTATGGTACAGGCCGAAACCGAAAAACTGCGTCGTATGGGCGAAGACCTGAAGGGTGCAGTAGTAGGTCAGGACGAAGCCATCAGCAAAGTCACCAAAGCTATTCAGCGTAACCGCGTAGGTCTGAAAGATCCGAAGAAACCAATTGGTACCTTCATCTTCCTGGGTCCTACAGGGGTTGGTAAAACCGAGCTGGCTAAATCACTTGCACGCTATATGTTCGATTCAGAGGATTCTCTGATCCGTATAGATATGAGTGAATACATGGAGAAATTCTCAGTAAGCCGCCTGATAGGTGCGCCTCCGGGATATGTAGGTTATGAAGAAGGTGGTCAGCTGACTGAAAAAGTTCGCCGCAAACCTTACTCTGTGATCCTGCTGGATGAAATCGAAAAAGCACACCCGGATATTTACAATATCCTGCTGCAGGTGCTGGATGATGGTATCCTCACCGATGGCCTTGGCCGTAAGGTAGATTTCAAGAATACTTTGATCATTATGACCTCTAACATTGGGGTACGTCAGCTGAAAGATTTCGGTGCAGGTGTAGGTTTCTCTACCAACGCCAAATCCAACAGTGAAGAAGAGAATACAAAATCAGTAATTGAAAAAGCACTGAAACGTACCTTCTCTCCTGAGTTCCTCAACCGTATTGATGATGTGATCATCTTCAACTCACTGAGCAAAGAGCATATCTATACTATCATAGATATCACTATGCAGAGCGTGCTGAAACGTCTGGAAAACCTGGGCTTTAGCCTGGAACTGACGGAAGAAGCAAAAGGATTCCTGGCAGAAAAAGGCTACGATCAGCAGTTCGGTGCCCGTCCGCTGCACAGGGCTATCCAGAAATACCTGGAAGATCCTTTAGCAGAAGAGATCCTGAATATGAATATTCACAACGGAGATGTATTGATTGCTGATCTGGATAAGGAAAATCAGAAACTGATTTTTACTTTGAAAAACTCAGAAAGAAGTAACAAATCTGAGAAATCAGAGGCTTAATAAATGAAGCCATAGTTGATAGTAATGTTTTCCAATAAGTGCTCCCGGGATACCATCCCGGGAGTTTTTTTATGGGTGAATGATCTATATTCCCCCCCTTTAGTGTTAAAGGATGATTATTTGTGAGACTCCGCAAACTAATTTACTGATAGAAATTGAGAGCGGCAGGAATTGGGTCTCTTATACAATGAGCGATGTTCCATTTCAACAACTCATTGATTCTATAAAATAACAAAGGCAGCTTCCCCGAAGCTGCCTTTGTTATTTTAAATCATTCCGCCGTGGTGGGATCAATCACCGTCACAATTTTGTGAATCGCATTTGCCGGGAATCCTCCTCTTCGCGCATGCTCCCTGATCGTCTCCTCATCCGGTGAAATGTAAATACAGAAAATCTTATCTCCAGTCACATAACTCTGTACCCACTGAATCTGTGGACCCAGCTCTCTCAATACACTACATGATGTTTGTGAAATACCCTGTAATTGCTCAGGGGTGAGGTCTCCCGCCCCGGGAATCTCCCGTTCGATGACAAATTTTGGCATGTTAACAAATTTTGGGGTTATAAAATTATTCCTGCAAGGTACGGATTGCAATTCTAATACAGTTACTAATTCATGATAATGTTGAAGTAGGTAAGATCATTTGCAGGCTGAAGGATGAGCAAAATGAATGTTCCTGGGAACGATATTTCTAAGTTAGAATATTGACCTGAAACCGGCTTAAAAATGAAGCATACTCAAAAAACGCTGTTCCTATTTGCCCCTCACATCATATATGAAAATTCCTGTAGTAGTATTTCTACAAAAGTGGTATGCCTTATCGGATATTGATATTATTTTGTCTTAAAATATCATTAAAATTAGCCCAAATGAACGAAAATCGAAGTGGGCATAACACATTAATGTTATTTGGTTGCGCTTGCTTTGCCCTATTTACCCCTATTCAGGCGCATCCACCTGCGTGTTTTTGCAGGTTATATTTATATTTATATTTTTTATAATGATAATCAATTGTTTATATGAAATGTCTTTATGAATAAAATGATACGTTCATGTCATTTAACTAATATTACTAATATTAGATATTTGCGCCATAGGAAATAGTAAAGCCTTTTACATTTAGGTTCGTGAACAGTACAATAACAGTGGACATTACATTTTACCTCTTTTAACCACTTTTTAATTGAAAACCTTTAGAATGCCTGACAAGCTCCCAATCTGTGCAGCGGAATAAATAGTGTTGTGCCAGGTAGACTAAATTATTAATCAAAGGAAATCGGATAAATAAATAAATTTTAAAATCTATCTATCCCTATACTAATATGAAAACAGTTTTACACAACGTTTCACGCAAACTTTTATTGGCTGGTGGTATCACCCTGGCAGCTACTGCGGCAAACGCACAGATGAAAATTGGTGATAATCCTTCACAGATTACTAAGTCTGCCATCCTGGAGCTGAACAGCACCAAACAAGGTCTCCTGCTGCCAAGGCTGACAGATTTTACCGCCATCAATACAGCGATCGGCACTGATGCTGTAGACGGTATGATCGTGTACCTGAACGGTGCAGTTCCTGCTAATAACGGTGTGTACATGCGTAAAGCAGGTGTCTGGGTGAAAATAGCCAGTGCTGCTGATGTTGCTGCTAACTGGAGTATGGCTGGTAATGCAGGTACTAATCCTACCACTGACTACGTCGGTACTTCTGATGCACAGAAACTCTCTATCCGTGCAAATGCTACTGAAGCGATCAGCGTACAGACTGACGGTAAAGTACAGCTGAAGAATGTTGCAGCTACTGCCACTGATGCTGCGCTGGATGTACTGATTATCGAAGCTGATGGTACTATCGTAAAGAAATCTTTGCCAGCTTATGCTTTCAAAAGCCTGCTGACAAACGTTGATGCCTCTGTTCTTACTTTAAGTACTACACAGGCGCCGGATGGTCAGGTAACTATCAATGCACCTATCATGGATGGTACTTCTACTAAGTCTTATGGTTTCATGTCCCTGACTGACTGGACTACCCTCCAGAACCTGGCAGCTGGTAACAGCCTCACTGTAGCGAACCTGATCACTGCTGCTGCTACTACTTTCGATGCTACGAAAGGTGCCATGATCAATTATAATACTGCCACCAAGCAATACGAGCTGTCACTGATCGAAGCATCTACCGACAGAAATGGTATTGTAACTACTGGTGCACAATCTTTTGCAGGTGCTAAAACCTTCACCGGTACTGTAACTGTAAATGGTGCTACTACGTTGAACAGCACTTTAGGTGTGACTGGTGCTACTACCCTGGGCAATACTTTGGGTGTAACCGGTGCAACCACCCTGGGCAATACCCTGGATGTAACTGGTAAAGCTACACTGAATAACGGTGTGGATGTAACTACCGGTAATGTAAACGTGGCTACAGGTAACTTAAACCTGACTGCCGGCAACGCTAATGTTGGCGGTACTTTGGGTGTAACCGGTGCTGCTACACTGGGTGGTACTGTAACACTGAACACTGCTGCTGCAAACAGTGAAACAAATAACCTGAATGTACTGATCCAGAATGCAACTACTAAAAATGTGGAAGTAAAATCCTTCTCATTTGATGCTATTGCAAATGCAATCACACTGATCAAAACCGGTGCTACTTCTACTGGTGGTAGCGATGTGGAATTGCTTGCTAATACAGCTGGTACAGACTTCAATATCGTAGCAGACGGTACTGCCAAGACTGTTACTTTCAACCTGCCAAATGCAAGCGCACTTGATGCTACACACACTGCTGTTCAACGAGGTGTTGTTTCTACTGAAAGACAATCTTTCGCTGGTAGCAAATCTTATGCTGACAGTGTTGCAATTGGTTCTACAGGTGTAGCTAACTCTACCCTGCAGGTGAATGGTTCTGTAGCGATGACTATCAAAACCGTAACTGCTGCTTATACTGTAACTGGTGCTGATAACACTATCCTTGCAGATGCTACTGCAGGTGCTTTCACTATCACACTGCCTGCTCCTGCAGCTGGTATCCAGGGTCGTATCTACACTATCAAGAAAACTGGTGGTGATATTGACAAAGCAGTGACCATCATGCCAGGTGCTAACAGCATCGAAGGTGGTTCAAGCTATGTTATCTACAACGACTGGACTTTCATTACCGTTCAAACTGATGGTACTAACTGGTATATTATCAAGAAATAAGGGATAAGATTTTATTACAGGAGCAGCAGTTATGCTGCTCCTGTATAATGTCTTTTGTGAGCCCGTATCCGTGAAACCAATTAATACCTATGACAACATTCTCAAACCAGCGTGTGCTATTGTGCCTGTTTCTGCTGATTGCAGCATTTGCAGATGCACAGCAATTGAAGTTGGGGAAAAACCCGACTACAATTGAAAAGTCAGCACTGCTGGACCTGAATAGTGATAAACAAGGACTATTACTACCAAGAATTACCGACTATACTATCGCCCCGCTCAATGCTGCTCCAGATGGTATGATTATATATTATGTTCCTGACAAATTATTATATATCCGCAAAAATGGAACATGGAAAAAACTCGTAGACGAAACCAACGCTATTTCATCTGTAAATGGACAAACAGGTCCTGCAGTTACATTAACCACCAACAATATTTCTGAATCTGTCAATCTTTATTATACTGACGCCAGATCAAGAGCGGCGTTCAGTGCCGGTACCGGAATCAATTTATCCGGTGCAGGTGTTATCTCAGCTTTGAATACTTCTAATTTGTGGAATGCGGCCCAGTTACAAGGCCGCAACATAGCCACTACCGCCCCTGCTGATCAGCAAGTACTGACATGGGATGCAGCTTCCAGTAGCTGGATTCCAAAAGCTGTGGGTAGTAATGGTTCTGTTACTTCCGTTGCATTGTCCTTACCTTCTTCAGTATTCTCAGTAAGTGGAAGCCCTGTCACATCAACCGGTACATTGTCTGGTACCTTCAACTCTCAGGCAGCTAATACAGTATTCGCAGCCCCGGCAGGAGCGGCAGGTGCACCTTCTTTCCGTGCATTGGTTGCTGCTGATATTCCATCATTAGCATCTAACTATATTCAAAATATATCAAGCGGTACTCAAACGGCCAGTTTCTCAATCAGTGGTAATGGATCCATTGGCACTAAACTCGGTGTAGGGATTACCGGTACTCCCAATAATACTGCCGAAATAGGAGGCACAACTGCTGCCAGCGGCCTTTCCGGTTTACGCCTGACTGGTCTGGGAGCAGCTACTTTACAAACTCCCCTTGCTAATACACTTGCGGTAAATGCCAACGGCGATGTGGTAGTCACTTCTAATGCATCTGCCAATAACTGGCTGATCACTGGTAACGGAAATGTAAATGCCAATACGCAATTCCTCGGTACGACCAATGATGTAAAGATGGTGATCAAATCCAACAATACTTCTTTCCTGGAATTTGGTCGCCGTGCTACTTTAGGCTTAGTACAGAATTATCCGGAATATACAAATGCAGATGAAAGCGTCACGTTTGTAAGATCTGCTTTGCAATTTGATGTACCCAGTACAGTACAGTTTTACAAACCAAAATTCTGGACAAACAGTGATGGTAATTTTCGTGTGAAGGGTCCGGCTGCGGGAACCGATTTTTTTGAACTGGGTGCTACAGGTACCAGTAATAATGGTGGTTTTGATTTCATTATCGGTGATGATGGCGATGAACCTATCTTATTCAAAAGCTACTACTACGTGGATTCATCCTATACTGAGATGATGCGCATGCAGTCAAAGAAAGTAGGTATCAATATGGCTGGTGTGACTCCTGCACAGACTTTGGATGTAAGAGGTACCATGCGATTGACGGGTAGCACAGGTATACCTGATAATTTATTAGGCCGTAACAGCACCAGCGGAGACATTGCCACCATGGGGTATGATGCTGCTACACTCAGCATTGCCAGCGGATCTGTTAAAGCGAATAATACAAGTGCTGTCTGGAATGCGAATCAGTTACAGGGCAAAACAATTGCAACAACTGCACCCACTACCGGACAGGTATTAACATACAATGGAACGAACTGGGTGCCGGCTACACCGGCAAGTGCAGGAGGGGTAACCACTGCATTGCTCAGTTATCAGGATAATGAGATTCCCTCCACTTTAACACTGGATGGTACCATGTACACAGTGGCTTTCAGGTCCATGAAGTGGCAGTTCCCTTCTAACGTAACTGTTACGCTGCCTGAGGCTAAAACCTGTAATGGCAGAGTATACATTGTAGTTAACCAGATTGGTGGTTCCGGTTCCGGTAACGTGGAAATAAAACCTTCAGGATCAGATACAATAGGGCAGGGCGGTTCCAGCTGCTGGCTGTATGGTCAGCACTCCGTGACTTTACAGGCGGATGGTGCTCATAACTATTGGATCATTATTCAAAAGGCTTCTACCAATATCTATTTCAAGACAAACGATACTTGACATGAAGTTATTTTTTACCACATTGCTCCTGAGTGTTATGCTTAATCTATGCTTTGGTCAGCAGGCAGCTTATATTTCTGCCAGTGCCGAGGTATGGAATTTCGGTAACGTCGGAGTATTTGGCGACATAACGAATGAAGGGTCATTAGGATCGAGCCCGAACGCTAATCTTTTCTTCTATGGTAAAGTTTGGACGAACGGGTTTAACGCATCATTAAAAGACGAGAGCACCTCTGGGCTTCAGGGCACCGGGGGCTTTTTCCGTTTTGCAGGTAGAAGCGGCCAACAAACTGTTTCCGGTGGGTTCAATGTAGCTGCGAAAATTGGAGCAAGCTTTCCAAACGTAGATGTTAATAACCCGGATGGTGTGATCTTTTATACCCTCAATGACCTGAAGATTAGAAATAACCTTAGCCTGTCTAACGGGCTGATTTATCTGAACGGGCAAAACCTCATGGTAGGAGAGACCAATACAGGTACTATCTCCGGTTATTCTGACAAACGTTTCATCGTAACCGGTACAGGCTCCACCGGCGGATTCCTGTATCGTTCCAAACTCTCCAGCGCCGCAGGACAGGTGATGTTCCCAATAGGTAGCACACCTGCAAATTATTCACCTGCAGCCGTGCAGTACGAAGGAAATCCGGAAGATTTTCATGCCCGCGTGTTTGATAGTGTATATCAATATGCAAGTTCCGGTACAACTATATATGATACCGTTGTTTACAAGACATGGAATATAGGAGAGGAGCTGGGGGGAACCGGCAAAACAGCCATTACCCTGCAGCATATGGATAGTGATGAAGGAGGTGAATATAATTTAAGCAGGAATGAGAGTTACATCTCTTTATTCCAGGATAGCCAGTGGGAGCACCGTTACAGTGTAAATGATAACATGACTGCGGGATCTCTTACCACTGCTGCGATGGCTTCTTCAGCTACCATGCATTCCCGTGGATTCGGGGGGATTGGTCTGAATGCTTACTTCGCTAAAAAGACTAACTATACCAACAGTTATTCTCCGGCTACGATTATTGACTTCAACGCTTACCGTGTAAGTATCTCACTGGTTGACCTGGTATGGATCACCAACAGAGAGACGAATATGTATGTGTTTGAAGTAGAGCGCAGACTGGATAACGAAGAAACCTTTACGAAGGTAGGTACTGTAGCCACGAAAGCACCTAATGGAAACAGCACAACGAAATTGAGTTACTATTATCAGGATACAAATGACTACGATGGATGGAGCTATTATCGCATCAAGGCAGTGTCAAAAACCGGCAAATACGTCTACTCCGATGTGAGAGAAGTAGGACCGCTGGTTGCTGTAACTGTTTATCCGAACCCGAACTGGGGCGATTTCAAGATCAACGTAAGAGGAATCAAGAAAACGTTGACTATGCAATTGTACGATGTATGGGGTCAGGTGATGCGTAAACAGGAGATTACAGGAATAGGAGATGTGGAAGTACACAATTTACCAGCCGGTACTTACTTCCTGGTTCTGAAGGATAAAGAGACGCAGAAAGAGGTGTATACCTGCAAGATAATAGTGATTGCACATTGATAAGACAACAGAAAATGAATTGAAACTAAATACAGACATCTGAATAACTGGCGAAGAAAGTAAGTGGGGCGTATAAAAAACCCTGCCTGCTTTCTTAGTCATATTTACCGGTGCTGTATTTAAACCTGGGTAATATATTATGAAGACTAAATTCCTTGTCCGAGCCTTTCAACTATTGCCAGTATTCCTGTTCTGGTCTACGCTGATGTTTGCACAACAGTTGAAGCTGGGAGATAATCCCAGTTCACAGCAAAAATCAGCGTTGCTGGAACTGGAAAGTAAATCTCAGGGTTTGCTACTTCCCCGGATTTCTGATACTACATCAGGCCCTATCGCCACTGCTCCTGATGGTATGATCATCTACCTGACACTGAACAATAGTTTGTGTATTCGTAGTAACGGGCACTGGCGACCCCTGCTGCCTGAAGGTTATGCCATTACCAGCATGAACGGGCAAACGATTGCCATACAGTCACTGGCCACTACAAATACGGCCGCTGCGTTAGGCTTTTCATCTGCTGCAGGTATTCATACCTTAAATATACCGGATGCAACTACCACCAATAGTGGTTTTGTGAACACCAGTGCACAGACCCTGGCAGGCGCCAAGACATTTACCAATACATTGACTGCCAACCAGGATGTATACCTGACAGGCATCAATATAGATAATACAAAGGATAGCGTACTCCTCATTGATGGTGGCAAACTGCTGAAAAAACAACTAACCGGTTTACCGCCGGTTGGTACGGCTGGTGGTGATCTCTCAGGAACCTATCCTAATCCAACGATTGCAAACGGAGCTGTAACAGGCACCAAGATTGCACAGGCAGGAGCAACTTCTGGCCAGGTATTGAAATGGAATGGTACTACCTGGGCACCCGGTGCCGATGATAACAGTGGTTCTATTTCATCAATAGGCTTGGTTGTGCCTTCTTTCCTGACGGTATCTCCGGCTACGCTAACAGCAAATGGTACATTTACAATTGGTACAAGTACGCAGTCACCTAATCTTGTTTTTGCAGGTCCATCTACAGGTTCTACTGCGGCTGTACCTGACTTCCGTTCACTCGTAGCTGCTGATATGACCATTGGTACGCAACGCCTGATAGGCCGGTATTCCAACGGCACCGGCACTGGTCAGGAAGTGGCAATGGACAGAACATTAAAAATGATGACCAGTGGTTACCTATATGTAGATACTACACTGGGTGTATATAATGCGAGTAAAATTCAAAGTATAAAAGTATCACTGGCAGCACCGACCAATGGACAGGTATTAAAATATGATGCCGTTGGCAATGCCTGGGTTCCTGCTGCAGACGATAATGCTGGTCTGACCTCTGTTGGATTATCATTACCCTCTCTTTTTACAGTAACGAATTCACCACTGACATCAAATGGTACTATCTCTGCTGCGCTGGCATCTCAAACGGGAGGTACTGTATTTGCTGCTCCCGCTGCAGGTGGTACACCAACTTTCCGTTCACTCGTAGCTGCTGATATTCCAGCCTTGCCATTTTCCCAGATCACAGGCACTGTGCCTGTAGCACAGGGAGGAACAGGTTTGACAGCAGTAGGTGCAAATGGAACTGTTTTAGCATCTAACGGAACCAGTTTATCTTATGTAACGCCTTCGGTTACACTGGCTGGAGATGTGACGGGTGCGAGTGGTGCAAATACCATCGCAAACAGTGCCGTCACCTATGCAAAGATCCAGAATGTAAGTGCTTCTAAATTATTAGGTAGATATGCCGGAACAGCTGGCGTTGCGCAGGAAATTGGCCTGGACAATACTTTGAAATTTACAGCAGGTGGTAACCTGTATGCTGATAGTGCACTGGCAATATGGAATGCCAGCAAGCTGCAAGGGATCAGGGTTGCTCCGGGAACTCCTGCTACCAACCAGGTATTAAAATATGATGGCACCAACTGGTCAGCGGCGGCTGATAATGGTTTGACATCAGTAGGTTTGACTTTGCCAGCTTCTCTGTTCACGGTGACTGGTTCTCCGCTTACCGTAAACGGAACGATAGCTGCAACACTGGCATCTCAAACAGGAGGTACTGTATTTGCTGCTCCCGCTGCAGGTGGTACACCAACTTTCCGAGCACTTGCCGCAGCTGATATACCTTCCTTACCATTTTCCCAGATCACAGGCACGGTGCCTGTATCTCAGGGTGGTACTGGTTTGACAACCATCGGTACATCCGGTCAGGTGTTAACAAGCAATGGAACAAATCTTACCTGGGCTACACCAAGTGCTTCTGCTACTGGTCTGACATCAGTAGGTTTGACCATGCCTTCTATATTTAGCGTAAGTAACAATCCATTGGTGGCAAATGGTACCCTGGGTGTTACGTTTAATAACCAAACAGCAAATACCGTATTTGCAGGACCATCCACCGGTGTGGCTGCAGCACCAACTTTCAGGGCTTTGGGTATTAGCGATATTCAGGGCGTGAATACGCAGAAACTGCTGGGCAGATATACAACAGGTGCCGGAGTTGCACAGGAAATAACTTTAGATAATTCAATTAAGTTAAATACTACTACCGGCACATTGTATGCTGATAGTTCCCTGGCCATCTGGAATGCCAGTAAGGTACAGGGTGTGAAAGTATCTGCAGCCGCCCCTTCCAGCGGACAGGTATTAAAGTATAACAGTACTACATCTATCTGGGAGCCGAATACGGATAATGATGGTGGTGCTACGTATGCAAAGGCCACTACGAATGACCTGGCTTATGCAACAGCAGACGGTTCTACTACTGTAATGAAAATCTGGCAAAGTCCGGTAAACGGAACAGCTACTAACAGTCCTAAATATACGAATGCTTTTGCCTGGAGTACGATGGCATTTAATGGTACAACTTACACTACGCAATTATACTTCGATAAAAATACAATGGCAATTAAGGAGTGGGGAGGTATTACTGCTCCACTGACCACTAATCCGGGGAACGGATGGTACAAAGCAATCCTTACAAATGGTGATAACAAAATAGGTGTGGGGGCAATCGTATATGGTAAGCGTACCTATGATGCATCTGCAGAAGCAGCATCAGATAGTACCAGTTTTGTATGGGATGAAAACAATGACAGGTTAGGTATTGGTACGAGTACACCACTGTATAATTTGGATGTGACCGGAACAGAGAGGGTAACAGGTGCTGCTACGCTGAGTTCTACACTGGCCGTGAGTGGCGCAACCACATTAAGTTCAACACTGGCTGTTACCGGTGCAACCACATTAAGCTCCACGCTGGCTGTAACAGGAAACACCACTATGAATGGTACAGTAAAAGTAGGTAGTGCTGGTACAGCATTAACAAACATTACCAAAGTGACTATTAACACTTCTGGTAATACAACTATTAATGCCGCTACTTCTGTTACTATTGCATTTGCAAATGCTAATGTAACTACTACATCGGCTGTAACTGCAAATCCTCAGGCAGCGTTGGGTGCAGGCCTGATCATATCATATGTATATCCTACCAATGGCAACATCAATGTTGTTTTCTACAATTATAATGCTGCCACATCAAGAAGTATTTCAAATAATACTCCATTTACCTTTACTATTGTCAACTAATCCTGCCGGATACACTTATAAAAAAACGCTTCTGCCCCATGCAGAAGCGTTTTTTGTTTACCTTTACACCGTTTAATTCAAGCAGTTTTGAAAAAGATTATCATCACCTTAGATGGATATTCTTCCTGTGGGAAGAGTACGCTGGCCAAACAGTTAGCTGCGGAGCTGGATTATGTATACATTGACAGCGGCGCCATGTATCGTGCTATCACTTTGTATTTCATTCAGAACCGTATAGACTGGAACAACCCTGAAGAGGTAGCCCAGGCATTATCCAACATCCAGCTGGAATTCATTTACAACCCACTTTCGGGTTCCTCCGAAATGAACCTGAACGGTGAAAATGTAGAACACATGATCCGCGAAATGCTGGTTGCTGAAAAAGTAAGTGAAGTAGCAGCCGTAGGTGCTGTAAGAGAGTTTGCGGTAGCACAGCAACAGGAAATGGGCAGGCAAAAAGGCATCGTTATGGATGGCCGTGATATCGGTACCACTGTATTCCCACATGCTGAGCTCAAAATTTTTATGACAGCAGATACAGCTATCAGGGTAGAACGTCGGTTTAAGGAGCTCTATGCCAAAAATAAGAACATCACCATTCATGAAATAAGGGAGAACCTGGAGCTGCGTGACTACATCGATACCAACCGCGAAATCAGCCCGCTCCGCAAAGCTGAAGATGCTATCATCTTGGATAACAGTCAATTAACTCCTGAAGACCAGCTGAAACTGGTGTTGCAATGGGTAGACGATGCCGTAATGGTAAAGTCCTAAGAAAAAAAGTAATGAGTACCATGCGCCCTGACAGCAGGTGATCCTCCCGATACCTGCTGCCGCAGAGGCCCAGCCACCCAATAGAATATTCTTCCTGAATTTATTTTAATATTAGAAAAACCTTTGTTAAATTTGTCCTATTCCGGTAAGTAATTCCGGTTAATCCTTCAATAGTTTTTCCACATCCTTTCGAATTTCCTGCATTTTATTGTTGTTATAATGTTGTACCCGGATATATTAAAAATATGCCGTCGAACGATATTTTCCATACATGGTCAAGAGAAGTCATAAAAGATCTTTTGGATGATCTTTCTATAGCTATATCCAGGGACCTGTTACTATTAGCCGTATAGAACACTCAATACTAAATATATTAATACCCCCGGGCATTTTTGTGTACCGGTTTTATTAAAAACTTAATGTGGGGCGGGCAGCATTGCCTGCCAGGCTCCATATTTTCAGTAGGTGTATTCGGTTAATAGGAAGAAGGGGCGAATTCTTTCGCCCTTTCGCTTTTTGTTTTTAACTTGTGCCTATTACCCTGGCTGTCGCATGGTGAAAAAAATACCTTACGTATTACTCTTAATGATCCTGGGGATAAAAGTGAACATTTCATTTGCGCAGGATTCTTCCCTTATTTACAGAACACTCGATTCTGCCCGGAATCTCCGCGGAGATACTGTTAAGGTCAATTGGCTGTTAGATAAAGGAAAGGCTTATGGTCGCTTTTTTGACAAACGCAAAACCGAAAATCCCTTTTTCCAGGAAGCTGTTACCCTTGCTCAACACCTGAAAATCGCAAGGACATTATTTAATGTCTATAATGAAATAGGCACCGCAAAAAGGAATATCTCCGAATACATCCTGGCGGCGGACTACCATGAAAAGGCAATCAAATACGCAGATGAAACAAAGGAGGATCATCTGCGCGCTATTGCTCGCAACAATACCGGCGTGGATTACCGCCGGATGGAAAAACCCCTGAAAGCATTCGATTATCACTTCAAAGCCCTTCAACTGGCTGAAAAAGTGAATGATGTACGTAATATTTGTGTTGCAATTAATAGTATTGGTAATATCAACCTCTCCACTGGCAAATACGAAGACGCCATCAGCCATTTTAATAAAGCCCTCGAACTGGAACGGGAAAACAAAAATAGCCTGGGCGTAGCCATTAACTTAGGTAACCTGGGTTACGCTTACCGATACCTCGGCAAACCAGACCGTGCCATCGACTATTACAAAAAATCCCTGGCCGTGAACATGCAGCTGGACAATGCCATGGGCAAAGCCATTTGCTATAACTCCCTGGGAGATGCTTATAAAGAAAAGAAGGACTATGCACAGGCCCTCGAAGCATTGAACAAAGCCCTGGAAGTAGAAGTAGGTGTGGATGATAAAATACACATCGCCGAAAGTTACCTGAACATCGGTAAGTGCTTTAGTCTCATGGGCAAACATGATGATGCCCGCAAATACTTCCAGCAATCCATAGATCTTAGCCAGCACTGGCGGTTCAATTATATATTACAGGAAGCATACAAAGCCCTGGCCGCTGATTATAAGGCCAGCGGAGATTTTCGCCGTTCCCTGGAATGTGCTGATAAATCCCTGGTTTACAAGGATAGTATCCTGGATGAAAAATCCGCCCTGGAGCTCGCCCAAATGCAGGCGGTGTACGAGGTAGACCGCAAGGATAACCAGATCAAAATGTTGGAACATGATAAGCAACTAAATGAATTACGTACCCGCCGCAATGTGGTATACATGCTTTCACTTGGAGGTTTCCTCATCATGCTCGCCGTTGGTGGATTCTTTTATATCCGCCACCGTAACCTGGAAACAAAGAAACAAACCTTACAACTGGAGCTGCGTTCCCTGCGTGCCCAGATGAACCCCCACTTTATATTTAACTCACTCAGTTCAATTCATCGTTTCATCTGGAGCAATAACCAGGAGGAGGCTTCCGACTACCTGACCAAATTCTCCCGCCTGATGCGTATGATCCTGGACAATACCCAGTACACCTTCATTTCCCTGAATAAGGAACTGGAGTCACTGCGCTTATACCTGGACCTGGAACAATTACGTTGTAATAATATCTTTGAGTACAAAATCACGGTAGCAGACGATATAAATGAAGAGGAGGTGATGATACCACCGATGATCATTCAGCCCTATGTTGAAAATGCTATCTGGCATGGTTTAGTGCATAAATCCGGGAAAGGCTTACTTGAAATAGCCGTATCTCTGAAAGACCGAACCCTGACCTGCCTGGTAACAGACAATGGAATAGGCAGGAAAAAAGCAATGGAAATCAAGGAAAAGAAAGGACAGACACACCGTAGTATGGGGATGAAAGTAACGGAGGGGAGAATAGACCTGATTCGTAAGATCAATAATACCAAAGAAGCCACTGTAAGTATTACAGACCTTGAGGACAAGGAAGGCAGAGCAACAGGAACAATGGTCACAATTGTGTTGCCTGTAGAATTTATATTTTAAACCCTGGATTTTTATAGCATGAGCGAAATTAAAGCGATTATCGTAGACGATGAACAGCATTGTATTGATGCCCTGCAAACCATGCTGGCCAAAAAATGCCCGGAAGTAACTGTGCTGGGAGGTGTGAATAGCGTAAAAGCAGCAAAAGAGCTGATAGATGAAGTACATCCTGATGTCGTATTCCTGGATGTGGAAATGCCTCATCAGAATGGGTTTGAACTATTGAAACTGTTTGATAAGATCAATTTCGACATCATATTCACCACCGCTTACGAGCAGTATGCCCTCAAGGCAATTAAGTTTAATGCACTCGATTACCTGCTCAAACCTTTCAGTGTGAAAGAGCTGCAGGATGCCGTTCAGAAATGTGTGAGCAGGAAAAATGTGCAGCAAGCAGAACCTGGTAATTCTCCCCTGGATGTGTTCCTGCAGAACATGAAAACTTTGCACCAGACGCATAAAAAGATAGCCCTTCCTACTATTAACGGGTTGGTTTTTATGCCGGTACAAAATATTGTACGGTGTGAATCTACAGGGAATTATACCCGCATCTTTTTTACCGACAAAAAGAACCTGATGGTATCCAGGCCATTGAAGGAGTTTGAAGAATTACTGACGGATGTAGATTTTTTCAGGGTGCATAATTCTCACCTGATCAATTTGCAACAGATGCAGTCTTATATACAGGGGGAAGGAGGCTTTGCACTCATGAGTGATGGAACGCAGGTGGAAGTTTCGAGAAGAAGGAAAGCCGACTTTTTGAAAAAAGCGATGCAATTCTAAACCAGATTTAATCCGTTTTACGCCACTTACCAGAAATAGGATACCGGATAATAATTTTGGTTTGTCAGCCGGGGAGGAAGAGATTACTTTTGATTCAGGTTTAAACTTATTACGATGTATAACTTTTTTTCTCTGCATTACTAGCATTTATTAGCCCCAAAGAAAAAAGACACCACCTGGTGTCTTTTTTGTTATTTGTAAGTTTCAATGTCCTGTTCTATTTGTTGCTCCAGTCCGTAAAATGATAATAACCTCCTTATTACCGCTTCGACCAAAGCATCCGGGCAACTTGCCCCACTTGTCATCATCACTGTTACCACATCTTTCTCAGGCAAAAATACATCACTATTTAGTTCCTGTTTATGATGGAAATCATAATGCCTGATTTTATTCTTCGAAATCATCTGATCGTCAGCAGCTATGAAGTAGGTAGGTAGTTTTTCCTCGCATAGTTCTACCAGGTGAGAGGTGTTGGAACTATTATATCCGCCTACTACGATCGCGAGGTCAGCTTCTTCTTCCAGCAAGCCGGTGACAGCACTCTGGTTATCGTTGGTGGCATAGCAGAGCGTATCTCTGGTATCAGCGAATCGTTCACCCGCATTTTCGCTGGTCAGGGCGTACCTGTCTATGATGACGTTCTTTATATAATCAGCTATTCCCTGGGTTTCGGTGGCCAGCATGGTCGTTTGGTTGACCACACCCACACGCTGCAGGTCCTTTACCACATCAAATCCTTCTGAATATTGTCCTTTGAAGCGATCATAGAATTCAGCTGCAGGACTTTCGCCGGTAATGAAGGTAGCCAGTAACTGGGCTTCCGCCATATCTTTTACTACTACAGTCGGGGTATTGCTCCGGCTGTGGGAGAAGGTGGCGCGGGTTTCTTCATGGCCCGGCTTACCGTGAACGATCACAGTGTATGATTGCTGGCCAATCTGCTCCGCCTTGTTCCATACCCGTTCTACAAACGGACAGGTGGTATTGTACTGTAAAGGTGCAATGCCCAGGGAACTCAGTTTCGCTTCTATTTCCAGTGTAGTACCGAATGCGGGAATGATGACAATGTCATCGGAAGTAAGGTTTTCCCACTGCACCAGCTGGCGGCCGGCGGTATCCATAATGAACTGCACACCTTTGGCAAGCAGGTCATTGTTTACATGAGGGTTATGGATCATTTCACTGAGCAGGAAGATCCTTTTGCCTGGATTTTCTTCCACAGTTTTGAATGCAATCTCAATGGCATTTTCCACACCATAGCAGAAGCCAAAGTGACGGGCCAGCAAAATTCTTATGGGACCAAAGTCGAGAACAGTAGGCGTGAAATCTTTTTTCATGCGATCCTGCTTCTTACGGCTGTTTTTAATAGCTGTAATGAGTGGACTCCGGTAAATGATAGGTACGTTAAACGTTTTCATGTTGGCGACAAAGTTACACATTTTGATGTGGAGAAGTCCAAAATGTGTTTGGGCGCTTAGGCTTCCGGTTTATTCCTGGCTCATATTCTGTAGCCAGGCTTTTTCTTCAGGGCTCAGGCTTTCCATGCCCCTGTCATTGATCTTATCAAGGAGTTGGTCGAGTCTGAGTTGTTTATTTTCCTCAGGTTGGCTTTTCACCACCTTGAGCGGAGATTTTTTAGGTTTAAAGGAGCGGCGGGTGCGGCTTTGCATAGCTTCTACCCGTACCCGGCGATTAAACAGCCAAACAAGGGGTTGGGCAAGGTCTGTTCCGTTATCCAGCATTTTAATATATAGGAAGCCAAACAATGCACCGCCCAGGTGAGCAATAATACCACCCTCGTTGCCCTTCCCAATAGAAATGAAATCCAGTACTACCACAGCCAGTGCCAGCCATTTCAGGCGAACGGAGCCGATGAACATAAGGCCCACCTCGTAATTCGGGATTTTGGTGGCACAGGCCACGAGAATGGCGACCACGGAGGCAGAGGCCCCAACCATGTTATAATCAGAGGTCTTAAATATATTAAACACCAGCAGGTAAGCGAGACCACCGATCAGGCCACCCAGCAGATAGAGGGGGAGTACCCTGTGGTTGCCCAGGAAAGAGCGAAAAAGGTTGCCAAAAAAGTACAGGTTCAGCATGTTGAATAAAATATGAAATATTTCAACATGTGAAAACATATAGGTGATCAGGCCCCATGGTTTGGTGATAAACACAGGGAGAAAGGTATGTAATGCTACCTGATCATATATCAACTGGTCAACTCCGGCAATGGCAGGTACAAAATAAGCGATCACCCGGGGTATATTTAGTACAAGGAAAACAACAATGTTCCAGAAAAGTAAATGGTTAATCGTATTTCCCTGCCTAAGCCAATATCGTATATCAGATCTGAAAGAAGTTCCGTTCATACATGAAAATTAGTACAAAATCCGCATTCGTAAATCACAAATTTTAACCTAAAAAATTGTGCCGGAATTAGCAGTCTGCGGGGATGTAAACGAAGACTGTCATAGCATCCGGAGGGAGGAGCTTGCCAAAATCAGGACTGGCAGGCCGGGAATTGAATTTTAACGCTTTTTTTTGCAGGATTGTAGTATCTTTGCCGTCCACTTAAACCTCGGGGTGCTAATTTCCGGGAAAAACCATAGGTGGAATTAAAGTTTTGACAGAAAACAACATTCCTAACGAACAAAACGCTGAACAACAGGCTCCGGCAGCACAGGCTGCAGAAGCAACAGCGACAAAAAATGCACCTGTTGTAGCTACTGCTCATGACGATTTCGATTGGAGCGTAGACAAACGTAACGTTTCTTCTTATAGCCAGGAAGAAAAAGCTAAGTACGACCAGACTTACGAAAACACCTTCAAGGTGATCGAAGAAAATGGTCTGCTGACCGGTACTGTAGTTGGTTTAACTAAAACTGACGCAGTTATCAACATCGGCTTCAAATCCGATGGTCTGATCTCTCTGAACGAATTCCGCGACATTCCGGGTCTGAAAGTAGGTGACGACGTTGAAGTATTAGTAGTTGAAAAAGAAGACCGTGATGGTAACCTGCACCTGAGCCGTAAACAAGCTCGTCAACAACGTGCATGGGAAAAAATCGTGGAAGTGTACAAAACCGGCGAAGTTGTTACTGGTACTGTTACCAGCAAGACCAAAGGCGGCTTGATCGTAGATGTATATGGTATGGAAACATTCCTGCCAGGTTCTCAGATCGATGTGAAACCAGTTACCGATTACGATCAGTTTGTTGGCAAAACAATGGAATTCAAAGTGGTTAAGGTTAACGAAGCCATCAGAAATGCGGTTGTTTCTCACAAAGCACTTATCGAAAGCGATATCGAACAGCAGAGAGTGGATATCATCAGCAAACTGGAGAAAGGCCAGGTGCTGGAAGGTACCATCAAAAATATCACCGATTTCGGCGCATTCATCGACCTGGGTGGTCTGGATGGTCTGCTGTACATCACCGACATCAGCTGGGGCCGTATCTCTCACCCAAGCGAAGTACTCCAGATGGATCAGAAGATCAATGTGGTTGTACTGGACTTCGACGACGAGAAAAAACGTATCAGCCTCGGTTACAAACAACTCACTCCCCATCCTTGGGATACCTTACCAGCTCACATCACTGAAGGTGCGCGCGTGAAAGGTAAAGTTGTGAACATTGAAGACTACGGTGCATTCCTGGAAATTCTGCCTGGTGTAGAAGGTCTGGTACACGTATCTGAAATCTCATGGGCTTCTACTCCAATCAATGCGAAAGAATTCTTCAAATTAGGCGAAGAATACGAAGCAGTAGTAGTTACCCTGAGCAAAGACGAGCGTAAAATGTCTCTGTCTATCAAGCAACTGACTGAAGATCCTTGGGCTACTATCGAAACCAAATTCCCGCTGGACAGCCGTCATAAAGGTATCGTGAAGAACATCACTCCTTATGGCGTGTTCGTAGAACTGGAAACTGGTATTGGTGGTATGATCCACATCTCCGACCTGTCCTGGATCAAACGTTTCAACCACCCAAGTGAATACACTAAGGTTGGTAGCGAAATCGAGGTAGTTATACTGGGTATCGATAAAGAAAACCGTAAACTGAGCCTTGGCCACAAACAGATCGAAGAAGATCCTTGGAATACTTTCGAAACTATCTTCCCGATCGGTTCCGTACACGAAGGTACTGTAGTGAAGAAAGATGAGAAAGGTGCTACCGTTCAGCTGCAATACGGTCTGGAAGCTTACGCTCCTGCCCGTCACCTGCGCACTGAAGATGAGAAACCAATCAGCGTTGAAGATGTGAAAGAATTCATGATCATTGAATTCGATCGTAGCGAAAAACGTATCCTGGTATCTCACACCAGAGTTTGGGAACAAGCTAAGAACGAAGAGAAAGAAGCTGTCGCTAAAGAGAAGAGAGCTGATGCTGACAAAACCCGTAAGGCTGTGAAAAATATCCAGAGCAAAGTAGAAAAAGCTACTTTAGGTGATCTGGGTGCACTGGCTGAACTGCGTGAGAAGCTGAAGAAAGACGAAGGCGACAAGAAAGATGGTGAATAAGCATTTTTAGGTTGTTGAAATAACATGAGGCTGTTTCGAAAGAAACAGCCTCTTTTTTTGTAAAGGGTTTTCATTCCTGTTGATGAATTCCCTCTTTCATGAATTTTATATTTTATAACTGTCCTAAAATATCGTCATTAAAATCCTTCAGACTATTTAATTGCACATCTGCCAGAGCATAGCGTTTATTATGCCGGTTATGCGCTTCAGGAACGGCCACCACCTTCATTCTAGCAGCTTTTGCAGCTGTCATACCCGTAATTGAATCCTCAAAAGCAATACAATCCAGTGCATTACTGCCCAGCGCTTTTGCACAGGCCAGGTATACGGCTGGATGGGGTTTACCATGAGATTCAAACTCTGCAGAAGAGATAACCTGAAAACGGTTCTTGATACCAAAATGGTTGGTAGCAGCGTCAATCAGGCGCAAAGGTGAAGATGATGCCAGGCCCATCTTGAATTTCCGCTGTTCGAAGAAGTCCAGAATATAATCCAGCCCTTTCATGGGCTTTCCTTTCTTAATAATCTTATCAGTCACCAGATCAATAATCTCGTTCGTCACCTGTTCGGTCGATTTTCCCCTCCATTTGAAGTAATTATGCCAGTAATCAACCACCTCTGCCGTACGCAGCCCTGTAGTGTGGCTTGCCAGTTCCATAGATAATTCCACACCGACAGATGCAAATACCTCCCGCATTGCCTGTCCCCATAGTGGCTCTGAGTCAATTAATAACCCATCCATGTCAAATATTACCGTATCGATCATATCTTATTTTTGTCAGATTGCCGCCGCAAAGATAATACAGCGAGCCTTTCTTTTTCGAATTTCTCTGCATCAAAACCCCCTCATTATAACTTTTCATTATGACCCATAACTTTATTTTATGCAAAATCTTTTGGTTTTCTGCCACGGATGTATAACTTTGTAATAGTCTACTTAAATAGTAGGAAATAGAGATAGGGAAGCTAAATATCGCGCCAATAACTGGAGCTCGCCTTTCGTATACGCTGATCTGATAAGGAAATATTCACTAATAATTTACCACCAAGAAAATTCATTATATGCAAGGATTTAGAACAGAACTTGAAAATCCGGTCGTAGAGAAGGATATCATAGAACTGGAGAAAAAGATCCGTCAGTTCCGCGAAGGACAGATTCCGGAAGAAAAATTCCGTAGTCTTCGTCTGGCAAGGGGCATCTACGGACAGCGTCAGGCTGGTGTACAGATGATTCGTATCAAATTACCTTATGGTAAAATGACTCTGGAGCAATGGAAGAGAATTTCCGATGTTTCAGACGAATATTCTACTGGTAACCTGCACCTGACTACCCGCCAGGATGTTCAGATCCACTTTGTAAGCCTTGAAAGAACCCCTGAACTGTGGGCAAAACTGGATGCTGATGATATCACCATCCGCGAAGCCTGTGGTAATACGGTAAGAAATATCACCGCTTCTGATATAGCGGGTATAGATCCGGATGAACCATTTGATGTAACGCCTTATGCAGATGCTGCTTTCCGCTACTTCCTGCGTAATCCTATCTGCCAGGATATGGGACGTAAAATCAAGATGTCCTTCTCCAGCAGTGACAAGGATACAGCCTGGTCATTTATGCACGATATGGGAGCTATTCCTAAAGTGCGCATCGTAGATGGCAAAGAGGTGCGTGGTTTCAAGGTGCTGATAGGTGGTGGCCTTGGTGCACAACCCATCCTTGCACATGTAGCATATGAGTTCCTGGAAGCTGAAAAACTGATTCCATATATAGAAGCGGTACTGCGTGTATTTGACCGTCATGGTGAAAGAACCAGCCGTCATAAAGCACGTATGAAATTCCTCATTGCCAAGATTGGTTTTGAAGAATTCACCCGCCTGGTAACAGAAGAATTTATCGCGATTAGGAATAAGATCTATGAAGTGGATGCCGCCACATGGCCTGAAGTGGAATTGGCGCCAGCCGATGCAGCGGTTCCTGCTTTCACCATCAAAGATCCGCAGAAATACGAGGCATGGAAAGCTACCAACGTCTTCGAACAGAAGCAGGCTGGTTACTTTGCTGCATATGTACGTGTACCATTAGGTAACATCAGTTCAGTGATCTCCCGTCAGTTGGTAGAAGCGCTGCGTCCGGTGGTAGCTAACGATGTACGTGTAACAGCTAACCAGGGCTTACTGCTCAAATACATTCAGCCGGCTCACCTGCCATATGTATTTAGTGCACTGGAAGCTGCTGGTTTTGCAGAACCAGGTTTCAACAGCATTGCAGATATCACTGCCTGCCCTGGTACAGATACCTGTAACCTGGCTATCTCCAGCAGTACTGGTATTTCTACAGCTTTGGAACTGGTGATCCAGGAAGAATTCCCTGCGCTGGTATATAATAAAGATATCAAAATCAAGATCAGTGGTTGTATGAACAGCTGTGGTCAGCATGGTATCGCAAGTATTGGTTTCCATGGTAGTTCCATGAAGAGTGGTGGTAAGGTACTCCCAGCCCTCCAGGTATTGTTAGGTGGTGGTATTGTAGGTGATGGCGTGGGTCGTGTGGCCGATAAGGTGATCAAAGTACCAAGTAAGCGTGGTCCGGAAGTACTGCGTACACTGCTCCAGAACTATGCGGAGAATGCACAGGAAAACGAAAAGTTCAACGATTACTATGATCGTCAGGGCGAACGTTATTTCTACGATCTGCTGAAACCATTGACAGACCTGGCATCTTTGGTAGATGAAGACTTTATCGACTGGGGTCAGGGCGACAGGTTCGCAACTGCAATCGGTGTGGGTGAATGCGCGAGCGTTGTAATTGACCTGGTACAAACCCTGTTATTCGAAGGGGAAGAGAAACTGGAATGGGGTAAAGTGGCACTGGATGCAAACCAGTATGCTGACAGCATTTACCATTCTTATTCCACATTCGTGCAGACAGCTAAAGCGCTGTTGCTGGGTGAAGGTGTAGCTTGTAATACACAGACCGGAGTTATCAATGATTTCGACAAACATTTCGTACAAACAGGCAAATGGTCTTTAATAGGAACTTTCAATGAGCTGGTATTACAGATCAATAAGAATGAACCATCTGAAGCATTTGCAAAAGCATATTATCAACAGGCAACTGATTTTTACAAGGAGGCCCAGGCATTAAGGCAAAAAGAAGCCTTAGCTATTGCTGCTGAGTAAATAAATAATATAGGTTGACTAAAAAGTAAAATGAAGGCGCTGAGAATTGCGTAAAAGCCATTTCGTCTCCATCACCCATCCGAGAGGGGGCACCTTTTTAGTCAGCCTTATGTTCCGGTTGTGCGACAACGATCACATTTTAAATTAGTACACTATGCAGCAGATTACTCCCAAATTAACCCTGGTGGGCGCTGGCCCCGGAGATCCTGAGCTGATTACTGTAAAAGGTCTGAAGGCCATACAGCAGGCAAGGGTCATCCTTTACGATGCATTGTCAAACAATGAACTGCTGGAACATGCACCTTGCAATTGCCTGAAACGTTTCGTGGGCAAGAGAGCGGGTATGCACGTGTACTCTCAGGATGAGATCAATCGCATGATCGTGAAGTATGCCCTGACCTATGGTAGTGTTGTAAGACTGAAAGGCGGCGATTCGTTCGTATTTGGCCGAGGGCAGGAGGAACTGACCTTTGCCCGACAGTTTAATATTCAAACAGAAGTAGTACCTGGTGTGACCAGTGCCATCTCCGTGCCTGGTTTCAACAGTATTCCCGTTACAGCCCGCAATGTGAGCGAAGGTTTCTGGGTAGTAGCCGGTACCACGCAGGATGGTGATTTATCCCGCGACCTGGTGCATGCTATTCATGCAGATACAACCGTGGTTATCTTGATGGGAATGAGTAAATTAGAGGAAATATCCGCTGCCTATGTCGCTGAGGGCAAGGGAAATGTGCCCGCAGCTATCATTCAGAATGGTACCTTGCCTACACAAAAGATCGGCATTGGTACTGTTTCCGATCTGGTAAACATTGCTCGTCGGGAGGAGCTAAAAAACCCGGCTATTATAATAGTGGGGGAGGTAGTACGCTTCCATGAAACGTTCATAGCAGTGCAGGATAGAATAGCAGCAGAATTGAAAATAGCTGTGTAAATTTATATTAAAGCGGTTCGTATGGAAGAGAATCATTTGTTTCCCGTATTCTTCAAGGTACATCGTCTCCAGATCTTAGTGGTAGGCGGTGGCGTTGTCGGACTTGAAAAGGTAAGTGCACTCCTTGATAATTGCCCGACTGCTAACCTGACGGTAGTAGCCACCTGGTTTCTGCCGGAATTGGAGGCATTAGTCAAAAATGCACCAAACGTATCGCTGGTGCAAAAGGAATTTTCCTGCGGTGATATGTTTGGAAAAGACCTGGCCATAGCTGCCACCAGCGACCATGAGTTCAACTATTTTGTCTGGGAAAAGGCAAAATGCAGTAAAGTATTAATAAATGTAGCTGACACCCCGGAACTGTGTGACTTTTACCTGGGTTCAGTCGTTCAAAAAGGCAACCTCAAGATAGCCATCTCCACCAACGGCAAATCTCCCACCATTGCCAAAAGACTCAAAGAAGTATTGCAGGATGCATTGCCAGGGTCGCTGAATGAAATTTTAGATAAACTCCAATTGATCCGCGAAAGGATTAAAGGCGATTTCTCGGAAAAAGTAAAACAACTCAACCAGATAACAGACGTGCTGGTAAAAAAAGACTAATTATAATTTTTTACATATGAATTTGTTTTAGAAGAATAAAATTCTTCCAGGGAAGTTGTTTTTATCTAACTAATTGCATTCCAGGATACTTGTCTATTTTCTCTGTTATATTGTAAAAATAAATATATCTATATTTAATGTGATTTCTTGTTAAATATTAGATAATGATTATTACTTTTATGTCAGAAATAGGAGAGGGTATGGAATTATATAAGGAGGAAAAGCGGAAAAGTGAAGAATGTAATTATTTATAATGTGATTATTCCCTAAGTATGCGAATCGCGTCAAAAAACAGGTTTAGTAGAGTTATCATCAGGAAGGCACCATTTGCTCACCTGGGTAGCATATTAAAAATAGACACTTCCACTACCAGAACAGATCAGTCAACAACCCGTCTGAAGCCAGTCAAAGGCATGGTATCTATCTACGATAGAAGAATAATAGCCGGTTCTGCGTTATAAGATAATTCCAATATGCCGAAAGGGCATATTGCTACCTAAAAATCAGTAGCGGTAAAAGGCGGGAGGACTGCCGAGGCTAGGGTCAGCAAAGGTCAGCAAAGTTATTGACCTCGAAGTCCGGTAATCAAGGTTTTCCCGCCTTCAGCCGCGCCAATTTTTAAGAAAATAATTCCCGCTTCCCTGAAGTATATACCTTATAGATAGAGGCCCAAAAGGGGCCTCGTTAAGGTATCGATCCGGAAGCCATTAAGACATATACATTTTATCAACTAAGCCGTCAACATTTTATCAACCAAAATTTAAAGATCGCCTGGCCGGCAACCTGCATCAACTAACCATTGTACACAACAACTACGAAGCCGGTACATCAACTAGTCTGTCGAAGATCCAAACATTGAAAGGAAAGGAAAAACGAAGAATATCTTAGTGAAGCAAGATCCCTGTTGATTATTCTGATTGCATGCCTGAATATCGGGGAGGAGAGATAGAAAATGGAAAGAAGGTTATACAACGAGCATTCTTCTCTAAACCCATTTTACACTTATGAGATGCCTTTTCCATTTCTCCTTTTCTTCGTTTTTCCTATTTTTTTAGCCCCATTAGCCTGCTTATATTTGATCTTATGACGCAAGATCAACTGATAGACAGCACTGTTACCTATGTAAAACAGGAATTAGCCCAGGCAGAAGGTGGCCATGACTGGTGGCACATTCATCGAGTATGGCATACTGCCAATGAAATCGCGGCCAGAGAAACAGTCAATCCTTTAATCGTATCATTGGGAGCCCTGCTCCACGACATTGCCGATGCCAAGTTCCATGGCGGCGATGAAGCAATTGGTCCTGCCAGGGCCCGTCAGTTCCTGGAATCTCAGGGGGTAGGGGTGGATATCATTACGCACGTAATTGCCATTATAGAAAATATCTCCTTCAAAGGAGGGCATAATGAAGGTAAATTTACCTCGCCAGAGCTGGCAGTTGTGCAGGATGCAGACAGGTTGGATGCCATCGGGGCCATTGGCATAGCCCGTGCATTTAATTACGGAGGGTTCAAAAACAGGGCGATATACGATCCGGCCATACCACCAGACCTGCAAATGAGCAGGGAACAGTACAAAAACAGCACTGCCCCTACTATCAATCATTTTTATGAAAAACTGCTCTTACTGAAGGATAAAATGAACACCACTACCGGAAGGGAAATGGCCGCCGAAAGGCATGCCTTTATGGAGTCTTTCCTCGAACAATTCTATAAAGAATGGCATTAAATAAACAGTGCTTTCAGCTCTTCTGCATCCTGCGGCTTCATTTTTCCGCCCAGGATCAATCGGAGCTGTCTGCGGCGCAATGCACCTTCGTATAAAGTTTTTTCCTCTTCAGTTTCTGCAATAATCGGGGATACCGGGCGGGGATTACCATTTGGATCCAGGGCTACAAAAGTCATGAAAGCCTCGTTGGATTTGTAACGATACTGCTGTACCGGGTCTTCTCCCCATACTTTCAGGTGAACTTCCATACTTGTATTGAATGCACGGCTCACCTTTGCTTCAATGTGAACTGCATTACCAAGACGAATGGGGTTCTCAAAAGAAATGTTGTCTACCGAGGCGGTAACCGTTGGTGCAGCACAATGCTTCATGCTGGCAAGGGCGGCAGCGATATCCATCCAGTACATCAGGCGACCTCCCATCAGGTTGGTATATACGTTGGTATCATTGGGCAATACCAGCTCAGTCATCTGGATCAGGGATTCCTGTGCGCGCTTTGGCGTTAGAGTCATGTTTGATAATTATTTCGGATCGCGAAATTACAAATAATTCAGCGGCCCGCCACCGGGAATAGATTTAAACCATCCTTTTCAATCCCACAGCCCGCCACAGCGATTACGCTTCAAAAACGGGAGCAATACCCCGCAAGTTTTTTTGAAATGCATTTTATCCCCCTAATACCATTTATAATTAGTCTCTTACATGTATACACTCAGTGAAATGTGAAAATCCGTTTTGGGTGCGCATTAAATTTGTGTAACTTTGCATGACCTTCGGAAGTTACTTTTACTTGACTGGTTACACCAAACGTCGTCCGGCACTTCCCTTTTAGGTCAAGTATTCTACAGAATTATAGATTTTATGGCAAAATATATCTTCGTTACGGGAGGTGTTACATCCTCATTGGGTAAAGGAATTATCGCAGCTTCCCTAGCAAAATTACTGCAGGCACGCGGCTTTAGAGTGACTATTCAAAAGTTCGATCCATATATCAATGTGGATCCGGGAACATTAAACCCATATGAACATGGGGAATGCTTTGTAACCGAAGATGGCGCCGAAACTGACCTGGACCTGGGACACTACGAACGTTTTCTGAACATTCCTACTTCACAGGCCAACAATGTGACCACAGGCCGCATTTATCAAACAGTAATTAATAAGGAACGTGAAGGAGCCTACCTTGGTAAAACCGTTCAGGTAGTTCCGCACATCACCGACGAAATCAAACGTCGTATTCTCCTGTTAGGCAAAGACGGGAAATATGATATCGTCATTACTGAGTTGGGTGGTACCGTAGGCGACATTGAATCACTCCCTTACATTGAGGCAGTTCGCCAGCTTCAGTGGGAACTGGATGAGCAGGATTGCCTGGTTGTTCACCTGACCCTTATCCCTTACCTGCGTGCAGCTAAAGAGTTGAAAACCAAACCAACTCAGCACTCAGTAAAAATGATGAGCGAAAACGGTGTGCACCCGGATGTTATCGTGTGCCGTACCGAAGAGCCAATGTACAACGATCTGAAAAAGAAGATCGCACTGTTCTGTAACGTAACCGTTGACGCGGTGATCGAGGCAACAGACATGAGCACCATCTACGAAGTGCCGCTGGAGATGTTGAAAGAGAAACTGGATGTGATCTGTATGAAGAAAATGGGTATTCCTATTGAGAAAGAACCAGACATGACCAAATGGCGTGGTTTCCTCGACAAACTGAAATATCCAAAGTCTAAAGTAACCATCGGTCTGATTGGTAAATATGTAGAATTACAGGATGCATACAAATCTATCCTGGAATCCTTCATCCACGCAGGCGCGATGAACGAATGTAAAGTAATCGTTCAAAATATTCATTCTGAATTCCTTACCTCTGAAAATGTAGCAGAGAAACTGCGTAACCTGGATGGTCTGCTGGTAGCACCAGGTTTTGGCCATCGTGGTATCGAAGGTAAGATCACCGCTATACAGTATGCCCGTGAAAACAACCTGCCATTCTTTGGTATTTGTCTGGGTATGCAGATGAGCGTTGTGGAATACGCCCGTAATGTGATTGGCTGGAAAGATGCTCACTCTACAGAAATGAATCCTGAAACCAGTCATCCGGTGATTGGCCTCATGGAAGAGCAGAAGAAGATCACTGCCAAAGGTGGTACGATGCGTTTGGGTGCTTACAGCTGTGAACTGACTCCAGGTTCCAAAGCTGCTGCCATCTACGCTAGCACTAAGATCAGTGAACGTCACCGTCACCGTTACGAATTTAATAGTCAGTACATGGGCGATTTCGAAAAAGCAGGTATGACTGCTTCCGGCCGTAACCCAGAAAGCGGACTGGTGGAAATGGTAGAATTGCCCAACCATCCGTTCTTTGTAGGTTGCCAGTTCCACCCTGAGCTGAAAAGCACAGTGGAAAGGCCAGCACCGCTGTTTGTTCATTTCATCGGCGCTGCTAAACAGTATGCTGAAGACAAAACAAACAAAACTAAGGTGGCTGAAGAGGTAGCACAATAATAATATTAGCGGCAAAAGCCCACCGAAAGGACTATTTTTTAGGTCATTGCATCCCAATGACCTAAAAAATAGTCCTTTCGGCATTTATACCCCCACATTTTGCTTACCTTCGCTGCCTAAATTTTAATTGTAATTTCAATGGACAGAAATTCGGTCATTGGTTTTAGCTTACTGGGTGTGTTGCTGGTAGGGTACATTTTTTTCAATACCAGGCAACAACATGCAGCAGAAATAGAGAAAGCTCGTCAGGATTCTATTACTGAAGCTAATAAACCCAAGGCAAACTTAGACACTGCCACCCCTGCCGCACCAGGCAAGCCTGATTCCACAAGGCTGGCGGGTCAATATGGGGCCTTTGCAGGTGCTGCTACCGGTACTGCACAGAAAACCGTTCTGGAAAACAAAGTGCTGAAAATCACCTTCTCCAACCAGGGTGGTCAACCTGAAACTGTGGAGCTGAAAGCTTTCAAGACATTTGCAGGCACTCCTTTATTACTGGCAAACAGTTCTTTTAACCGCATCTCCATGAAGGTGCCGGCTAATAACAATACCTTATTAAATACTGCAGATCTCTACTTCACTGGTGGCAATGTACAACAGCTGGCAGATGGTAGCCAATCTTTGGTTTATCACCTCGCTACCGCCAATCCCGGTCAATACCTGGAGTTTGTATACACCCTGAAAAAGGATAGCTACGCTGTAGATTTTGACATTCATGCAGTTGGCCTGGAAAATGTGATCCCTGCCGGTCAGAAAACATTATCTCTGCAATGGGATAATGAAAATGACAAGCAAGAGCAGGATATGCAGAACGAACGCATGAACAACCAGGTACACTACAGAACTGCTGATGGTAAGCACGACTACTTCACCCTGCAGCGTACCAATCACAAAGAACTGGATGGCAAAATCCAGTGGCTGAGCGTAAAGCAACAGTTCTTCAACACTACTTTCATCGCGAAGAAAGATCACAACTTTGAAAAAGCAGAGATCAATACCAAAGTTCCTGAAAGCGGCAACATCGTAGGCCAGTCTTTCACCAGCCTGGAGATCCCTTATGACAGAGCTCATGACTTTACCTTCCCAATCGAGATCTATTATGGTCCTAACCACTATAAGACCTTAAAATCTTATGATATTGGCCTGGAAAATATCATCCCACTGGGTACAGGTATCTTCGCTTTCGTAAAATATGTGAACAAGTGGGTAATCATTCCTGTGTTCAACTTCCTGAGCGGATTTATTCATAACTATGGTGTGATCATCATCCTGCTTACCCTCTTCATCCGTTTGCTGATAGCACCATTCACCTACCAGAGCTATGTGTCATCAGCGAAAATGAAGGTGCTGAAGCCTGAAATTGACGAACTGCGTAAGAAACATGGCGACGACCAACAGGCATTCGGTATGGATCAGATGAAACTGTTCAAGAGTGCAGGTGTGAATCCTTTAGGCGGTTGTTTACCAGCAGTGATGCAGTTGCCAATCCTGGTAGCGATGTATAGCTTCTTCCCTTCTTCCATCGAGTTGAGACAGGAAAGCTTCCTGTGGGCAAAAGACTTGTCTACCTACGATTCAATTCTGAACCTGCCATTCAATATACCATTCTATGGTAACCATATCAGCTTATTTACATTGCTGATGACCGCAACCAGCTTAATGCTTGCGTTCAATAACCGTGGTATGGCTGATCAGAGCAATCCGGTAATGAAGTATATGCCTTACATCTTCCCAATCATGCTGTTAGGTATCTTCAACAAACTGGCATCCGCACTGACATTCTATTACTTCCTGTCAAACGTGATCAGTATCCTCCTGCAGTGGGTGATCCAGAAGTTTATCATTAATCATGATAAGATTCACGCACAGATTCAGGAGAATAAGAAGAAGCCGGCATCGAAGTCCAAATGGCAGGAGCGGCTGGAAGATATGCAGAAGCGCCAGCAGGGTGTGAATCAGGGTAAAAAAGGTAAATAAAAAATTGGATATATAAAAAAGGGCCGCCCAATCGGGCGGCCCTTTTTTATATATTTACTGATGTTCCATCCAGAACTGGTATTTTTTTCAAATAATCTGTCCTCTTAATCAAAGAATCGATGTAATAATTTTTTAATCATCAAACCTGAACCTTATGTTTGTAAAGTGATAAATAACCCTATATGAAGCCGATACAACTGAGTGTACTATTCTTTTGTCTGTGCAGCACGGTCCGTTTGCCCGCACAGTCACTCAGACTATCCGTTTCAGGCAAAATAACCGATTCCCTCAGCAACCAAAATCTGCCATTTGCCATTGTGTTACTACTCACAGATACCATCAGGCAAACTACCCAGACTGACAAAGAGGGCAATTTCACGTTCGAAAACCTGAAACCGGGAGTCTATAACCTCCAGGTGAGATATCTGGGCTATCGTGACAAGACGAGTGCCCCGTTTCAATTGAGTACCCAATCCCTGACATTGCCAGCAATTGGCTTGTTATCAGTCTCTTACAATTTGATAACTCACCAGGTGACGGCCCTAAAGCCACTCATTGAGCAAACTGTTGACAAGATGATCATTAATGTAGCCGAAAGCCCGCTCGCTACCGGTAATACATTGGAAGAACTGCTACGCCGATCGCCGGGTGTAAGGTTGGACGATGATGGTTCCATTACCCTCAACGGAAAAAAGGTAATGGTCTACCTCAACGACCGACCGTCTTATTTTACAGCTGCAATGCTCAAAAATCTATTACTCTCCACTGCATCAAACGCCGTTGAAAAAATAGAACTCATTGCTAACCCGTCCGTAAAATATGATGCAGCCGCTTCGGCCGTCATCAACATCAAACTCAAAAAAACAGGTAAGTCGGGCACGAATGGCAGTCTCAGCATAGGCGGCGGCGGTGGTCGCTATGGCCGCTATACAGGAGGAGGAGACCTGAACTACCGCAACGATAACCTGAATATCTATGGTAACTACAATTACCAGCGAAACGAACAGTATACCGATACCCATACCGACAGAATCCTGGAAGACGAATTCATAGAAGAGAAAAATCATGAAGTACGGAAAAAGGATATCCACAATGTCAATGCCGGTATCAGTTATACGATCGACAAGCATAACAATATAGGCCTGGATCTGAAAGGAAACTTCCTGGGGCGTGACAGGGATGGCATTGACCAGACCCTGTTTTATGCTTCTCAGTCCGCTCCGTTCGATTCATTGCTGAACATGCATACAACCGGGCATGCCAATATCAATAATTATTCAGCTAACCTGTTTTACCAGCATAACTTTGATAGCACCGGTACCCAGCTCTCCATCAATGGAGACTATGCCTATTACGATCAGCGCTGGAGAGACAATTTCAATACCGCATACCTGGATACGGACATGAAGATTTACCAGATACCTTATGTTATTCGCAACAGCTCCCCGGTATCTGTAGCCATTCGCTCTGTTTCTGCTGATTTTACCCGTCCAACCAAAATAGGCAGCTTCGATGCCGGTTTGAAAACGGTTTTTGTAAAAACAGACAGCGACATTCGTTGGGAAGTGCTGGATAATGATACCTGGGTAAATGACGCTACCAAGACCAACCATTTCATCTATGATGAAAACGTGAATGCAGGGTACATCAATTATCATAACCAGTTCAAAAAATGGGTATTGCAGGCAGGTGTGCGGGTGGAGAATACCCATGTGAAAGGCAACAGCATCACAAATGCTACCGTATTTAATAAGGATTACACAGGGGTTTATCCCGGGTTTTCTCTCCAATACATGGCTTCTGCCCAACAGCGTTTTGGGGTATCAGTGAGAAGAAGTATCGACAGGCCGCAGTATGAATATGTAAATCCATTCCTGTTCTTCCGCAGCAAGTATTACTACTTTCAGGGAAATCCAGACCTGAACCCGCAGAATGCTACCTCCCTGGAATTATCTCATTCCTGGAAACAACACCTGTTTACAACGCTCAGTATCTCCAGGACTAATAATGTGATAGCCGGGGTATATATAGCAGGAGATAACAAAGTGCTGATCACCACGTATCAAAACGTGACACACTATGATAATTATAACCTGAATATTACATATACTACCTCTCCCACAAAGTGGTGGAATACAATGAATGCTGTTCAGGTCTTCTACATACACTATGATTACAATGATATTACCCTGCCCAAATCAAAGCCTGGGGCCTACGTGATTTCGAACAATACATTTAATATTCCTCATCTCTTTACACTGGAGCTGAATGCGGTCTATTCATCCAATTCAAATGCAGGTTTGAGTGCGCTGACCAGCTACTGGGTATTGAATACGGGCATACAAAGGAATTTGCTAAAGAATAAGGCTACGCTCAAACTGAGTGTAAATGATATATTCAGGGGGCAACAATTTGCATTATCATCCAATTACCAGGGGGTAAATGTTAAACAGCATTTTGCCTTTGATTCCCGTTTTGCAATGTTGAGTTTTACGTATCGTTTCGGTAATCGTAAGATTAAGCCAAGAACGGAAAGACAAACTGGTATTGAAAAAGAAAAGAAACGGATTCAATCAAACTAAAAGTGGCGATCCGTTTTGAGGAGGTCGTCAGTTAAGTACCGGAAAGAGGTTGTACAGAAAGTAAAATTAACCGGATTTATTTCGGATAGCTGGCAGCGAGCGTGTTTGTGTATGCAATGCTTAATGCCTTCAGATTACTTTCTGTACAACCTCTTTCCATTTTTATGTGAAGATGTTTATTTGTTCAGTTTAATCATATCAAAAAATGGCTGTTTGAAGGTAATGCCGATAGGCAGTGCCACTGTTTGCTGATCAGGTTTACGCAGAATGACCTGGTTGCCATCTACAGACACGATCCTGTTCAGGGAGATAATAAAAGAATTGTGAATCCTGGCAAACTGCCGTGGGGGCAGGCTTTGCTCCAGGTCTTTCATCTTGAGTAGTGCTAGAATTTTTTCCTTATCACAATGAAAGGCCACATAGTTCTTCAGGCCTTCTATATAATCGATATCGTTAAAATTGATTTTAATTTGTTTACCCTTATGTTCTGATTTCACGAACAGGTAGTTTACCTCCGGTTCTGCTTTTTCACTGCTCTCACCTTTGCTCACGTACATGGTTTGGAACATGTTGAGTGTTTTCTGTGCGGCTTTCAGAAAACGCTGGTAGGTGATAGGTTTCAGCAAATAATCGACAACATCGTGTTCGTAACCATCCATAGCATATTCGCTGTAGGCGGTGGTGAGAACGACTTTGGTATGGTTGTTAAAGATCTTCAGCAGATCAATACCCGAGATACTGGGCATGTGGATATCCAGGAATACCAGGTCTACTTTTTCATTACTGATCACTTTGATAGCATCGAGGGCTTCGGTGGTACTACCTACCAGTTTCAGGAAGGGCGTCCGTTGAACATAGCCGGTGAGTAGGTCTATGGCGTGTTGCTCGTCGTCAATTATATAGCAGTTGATCATGTATGGAAATTTCAGTTGTAGCAATATATAAAGACAGGCTATAAAACAGGTCCGTATCTTTTATTTCGAAGGAATGTTTGTTGGGATAGGTATTTTCCAGCTGACGTTGCACGTATTCCATGCCGATGCCGTTGGAGATTTCTTTAGGCCCTATCCGTTTTTTATTGTTGATGTAGAAGTAGAGGCCACTGTCATCGAGTGTTAGCTTTATTCTCAATGGGTAAGCGGCGTTGTGCAGTTCACCGTGTTTGAAAGCGTTTTCTACCAGTGTGATGAGGATGTGTGGCAATATTCTTTGGCCATGCAAGCTTTCAGGTCTGCTATATTCTATATGAATGTTGTTATTGAAACGCATGAAGTAAATGCTGATCAGGCTTTCAATGTGTTCGATTTCTTCTTCTAAAGAAACCATGCCATCGGGGCCTCTCTTTTTGAGGGAGGAGCGCATGATGTTGGTGAGGGCGGCGATGCCTTCCGCAACATCGGGTTGGGTGTTGGCGGTTTTGTTGTAGAAGTAGCCGAGGGTATTGAAAAGGAAGTGAGGGTTGATCTGGGCGCGGAGGTAGGCGATTTCCAGTTCAAGTTTTTCCTGTTTCAATTGTAATTGCTCTTTTTCTTTGCGGTTGATTTCCTCTTTTTGTATGTTGAGTTTCCGTTCTCTTTTTAAGGATACTTTAGAAAACCAGTATGCGGTAGAGAGAAAAATAGCCTGAAACCACCACCAGATAGATCCGTTAATTATCACCAGCAAATCAAACTTTGGAGCAGGATACTCTAATGCAACAGGGCAAACCCTATACAAAATTATATACCTGGTTAGTATATTATAAATAAAAAAGCCAGCTATCCCTACAAACCATAGGGTTTTTTTACCCTTTTCAATTGTTCGTGGTAACAACCATTCTGCATTTCCGTAAAACATTACAGTTAAAAATGCAAATACTACGCTGGTTACTATGACGACCGCCATTGGTTTTTCCACCTGATCTATGGATGCCCATACCTGTACAGTTGCATATAGCATCCAAATGCTAAAATGCACCAGTACTTTAGATAATCTTTGTTTGACCGAAATCTTTTTATTTTGAAGTATTGACAATTTTCAAATCCAGGTTTTCCAGGTATTGCGACACATAATTGATCCAGTTCTCATGATGAGGGATTTCAACATCTGGCAAAATACCTGTGTTATCAATAGGATGCTGTGGCAGGCTGGCTAATCTGGCAGTGGGTATCCAGAGTAAAAAACGATAGCAGGACAAAGGCCTTGGTGCTACCAGATTTATGTAATCCACTACTCCTGCCGACCGCTTTCCAAACAAAGTTACTTTTTTACTTTGTTTCGCATCTAAAATTAATAATTCTGTAGCACTGGCGCTGCCTTCATCTATCAGTAACCCAATTTTTTCTGGTTGTGTATATACCTGTGGATATCTGGTAGTGTCTGCCGGAGTTTGGTAATACCCATTTTTATTTTTCTTTAAATTATTCAGCATGCTGGTAAATGGTGCTTTTTTATCTTTAGGGAACAGTGGACTTTTTAGCATCATCTTATACAAATGGATGTTTTCGGTTGTAGACTTGAATACTGGTCCGGGGGTAATAACTGGATTAGTATAAAGCAGGGGTAATAGCTTCTCAAAGCAGAGATTATACCCTCCGACGTTTCCCCTCAGGTCCACTATGAGGTGCGGGGTATGGGTGATTGTATAAAAATTGCTTGTGATCAGGCTATCTATTAATGGTTTGTAAGGCAATGCAAAGCTGGGTAACCTTAATATCGTATTATTACTATCAATTTTGGAAAAATAAAAGCTATCGGCAGGTATTGTTTTCAGACCGGGCTGACCGGGGAATGTCTTTTCCCAATTATAGCTTTTAAGATCCATTATATAAGACCGTTCATCTACATAAGCCCTGAATGTATCTTGCATATGGTATTGATTATACTGAATTACTTTCCAGCACTCATTACTTTCAGGTTGCAATTTAAATTTAACTTGTCCGGGTTTCCAGTAAGTATTATCTCCCTTCAGGATGATTCCCAGATAGCCATTATCTTTCTTTATAACAGCCACTTCATACATACCGCTTAGTGTCCATAGGCCCTCCAGCGGATAATCAGTTGTGGTTGCCCATTTTTTTAGCAGTGAGTCTCTTGACAAAGGAAAACTTTCACTGTTGGCAAAGATTTGATCGATCAGGTCTTTGTTTTCAGGAATATCTTTAAATACGAGCGCAAGATGTCTGTCTTTAAAGTAAGCTGTCCATGATTGTAGAACAGAAAAACAGGTAACAGCGTTGGCTGTATCAGCAATGTTTCTGAGACTATCCGTGAATAGATTAAAAGCCGCCTGGTTTTCAGTAGTGATTTTAATAGTATAACCTGGATAATTAGTTGCTACTTTGGCAACTAATTCGTCAAAATTATTCCTGCAGCTACAGGACTTCTTTTGAGCGAAGGAGAATGGCTGGTAAATCAGGTTCAATAAAAGATATACAACAAACAAGCGGATTAACGCCGGGTAATTAAACATGTAATTTTTAAAGGGTTTAAATATAGCATAGGTACAAAAATAAAAAAAAGGCTGACCTAAAAGTCACCTTCGAACAGAAGGGTTTTAGTTCAGCCTAGAAAATTAATCAAAATCCGGAATTACAAAACCGTTTTTTTATTGTTCTTGCCTTGCTTATTATTACTTCGTTATAGAAGTATTGCAGTTTGCAGAACCGGTAGTGTCCATTACAAATGTAAAATGGAATTTATTTCCACTTTTTGGGTTAAAAACGTTGCTGTTAAACAGAGATACTTTTAGCTTATTCAGGGTCAACGTTTTCTTAGGGTTGGGGTTGTTTGTCTGTTTCATATTTCACAATTATTAGTAGGGATTACAATGACAAAATTAGAGGGTGACTGCGCAGGGAATCTACGCAGGACGTGGATTTCAAAAGATTATTTCTATCGTAACCGTGTATACGGAAAATGATAAAACGTAAGGCCCGAAAAATGCAAATTCATCCCTGGAAAATGCAAATCCGTGTAAAATTTTAGGTGGATATGAAATAGGAAAACATGAAAAATAACAGCTGCGCATATCACTACGCATATAGAATAGTGCAAAAAACAACAACTGCGCAAATAGACTAGCATCAGGGAAACCAACTGCGCAAATAGACTAGCATACAATCATGCACCTACGCAAATAAAATACTGACTTCATGACCCCAAAGGAATAACTATATATATAATCCCCTCTGATTTCTCCCCCACAATCCGTCCTCCCAAAACCTAAATCCGTGTATCTTTTTTCCCCACTCCCCCCATCCTTTATAAGTTTGCTAAAAGCATTCAGGAATGGTACAGGAACCGGTAAAAGTGGAGAGCCTCCTTACACACATACATCAGCTCATAGATCAGCACACCGCTGATAATGACACCCTGATGGACGGAGGCAGGCTGGGCCTGATCGTGTACTATCATTCCTTATGGCAAGGCTACCGGGACAATACCTATTTAGATAAGACATATGCGCTGCTCGATGAAGTATTGGATCACATGAACAATAACACATTGCAACTGGAAGGAGCATCCCTCGCAACAGGTATCTGCGGCCTCACCAGCGTGATCAACCTCCTGTACAAAGATGGCCTCCTGGATATAGACATTGATAAGGAACTGGCCAGATATGACGACTATCTCTACCATCAGGCATTACAACTGATCAAAGAAGATAAACTGGATTATCTGCACGGTGCATTTGGTATCATCAGGTACTTTACAGACAGGCTGCTACAGCCTAAAACAGAGATATATCTCAGGGAAATTATCCGTGTGCTGTATGAGAAATGTGTAGTCACCAAACATGGCACCTGGTTCAGAAATATTTTCTTATTCGGCACAGGCCAGATCAATTTTAGTCTAACACAGGGCCAGGCAGGATTTCTGTCTGTACTCACTGCCCTGCACGAAACTGAAATAGATCCACAAACGACCGGATACCTGCTACAGCAAGGTATTCGCTTCGTTCGCCATCATCTGCGCGAAGTAGATCTGATCGGTCAGGATTGGTCATTCTTTCCGCTCACAACCAGTGAAGCAGAAGATGAAAAGAACTATAAAAACCGTCTTGGATGGTGTTATGGCGATCTTAATCAGGTATCCCTTTTTTACAAAGCCTCCTTTGTATTGCAGGACGAAAACCTGAAGCAAATGGCGGATCTCGTGGGCGGCAGCTCACTGATGCGCAAAACATATGAAGCGACTCAAATCGATGATATTTATTTCTGTAATGGTACCGCCGGATTGGCACAGTATTATTATTCGTTGTACCGTTACAGTAATGAAGAAAGTTACCTGGAAGGATGGCACTACTGGATGAAAGAAACGATAAAAAGACTGGAAGTAGTGCTGCATGAAGAAAGCTTCAAAGGCCGCGAAACCCGCCTGCTGGAAGGCTTGCCGGGTATAGCACTGGTCCTGTTGGGGCACCTGATCAAGGAAGAACTTCCATGGACTGATTTACTGCTTTTATAAATTCAAAAACAAAAACGAATGGAGACTGTTTTACGATTGCAGGTGCATGCACCTGTACAGCCAAAAGAATAGCCGGCCTTTCATCATTGTGAGATAATTACCCATCACCTGCTAAAGACGCATTGATATGATTCAGGCTTCAAATCCGCAGCGTAAAATACATCCATTCCCCATCGTAAACAACAGGGCAAAACAGACGACGGCCCTGCCTGTTTGCACATATTAAGTACACATTTTGGAAAAGTTTTACACCTGAATTTCTAAGATCACTGTGAGCAACTGCTGAAAGTGGCAGTCCGCTCCATGATCCCGGCGAGGCCGCCGGAAAAATTGGTCTTGGTACTTTGGGGGCAAAAGTTTTCCTCGACTCCTTTTTAAACCAGGCATCAGTACCGCTTCAATATCATGTATAAATATGTGATAACTGAGTCAATATCTGATGCTTTGCGTGACCTAAAACCAGCCCATTCATTGTCATGTATAATATAAGGGCTCCTGACTCATCACATCATTATTAACCCCTATATGCTGAACGCAAAAAGGGCCCCTTCTATGGAAGGGGCTTTTATTAACCTTATAGTGATATATATTTAACCTCATAAATGGCACATATGTGATATGCTTTAGTAAATGTTATCACGTAGTTTTGACCTTATTATATTGTAAACAGCCCTCCGCTTGCAGAAGTAAGGGCTGTTTTTTCGTTTGGTCTCATTATATCATATCCTATATGAAGCGATTGCTATTATTGGTGTTCAGCACCTCTTGTTTCGTAAATGTCTTAGCGCAGGATTATCTGCCCGCTGAAGCGCGCATCCGCAACACTGTCAACTACCTCGCGGCCGATAAACTCAAAGGCCGTGGTACCGATGAAAAAGGTGGTAGAAAAGCAGCTGCCTGGGTTGTGAAGCAGTTTAAAAAATTAGGCCTGCAACCTGCAAATGGTAGCAGCTATTACCAGGATTTCACGTTTGATCGCAAGGAACATCACGATATTCCCAGCAGGAATGTGATCGGTTACCTGGATAACGGTGCCCCCCGTACGATTATCATCGGCGCACACTATGATCATATCGGTACTGCACATTTGTTTGATGGCAAGTATCCCGAAGGTCAGATCCACAACGGCGCAGATGACAACGCCTCCGGTGTAGCCGGTTTACTTGAATTTATCCGCTATTTTGTAAATAACGGACAGAAAGAACAATTCAATTTCCTGTTCATTGCTTTTGGTGGAGAAGAAATGGGCCTGCAGGGTTCCAAATACTATATAGCCCACCCACTGTTCCCATTGGAAAAAGTACACTTTATGCTGAACATGGATATGATAGGCCGTTACAATGCAGAACGCGGCTTAGGTATCGGTGGCTATGCAAGTGCAGAAGAATGGCCTGAGGTGTACAAAGGCGTAGAACAGCCTGGTATCAAGTTCTTCACCGATGGAGCAGGGAAGGGGCCTTCTGATCATCATAACTTTTACATCAGTGGCGTTCCTGTGATCTTCCTGCATACCGGCCCGCATGATGACTATCACAAGCCAACAGACGATGCCGATAAAGTAGAAGCAAAGGAAGAGTCAGATATATTAAAGCTGGCCATTCAGCTCATCAACAATTCCATGAAGTACAAAGAGCTGCACTACGTAGCTGATAAATAAAAAAAAAGCTTTTGTCGCAAGACAAAAGCTTTTTTTTTATTTAGTTATCTTTTTTCGGTGGCAACACCGCTTTCGGCGTAGCTTGCGGTTGATTATTACCATTCTCTTTCTTCGGTTCTTCCTTTGGTTTCTCCGCAGGTTTGGTCGGCTCTCCATAATCTCCTACATCAATATAGTCCGAAGCAGCACCATTCCCCTGATCCTGCGCTTCCGCACCCGGAGGCATATTCGGATCAGTATCTGTATATGTCTGGCTGTCTATCGCCGCCGGAATCGCAAACGTTGCATTCGGATCTATCTTCAGGGTGGGATCTCCATACAGTTTCTGGAAGAAATATGCCCAGATCGGTAAGCCGGTATTCGCACCCTGACCATTTGCCGTAGTACTGAAATGCAGGAAGTTGTTCTCACAACCTACCCATGCACCCGCCAGCAATTGCGGGGTAAAGCCCATGAACCAGCCATCCGTGTTATCATTCGTAGTACCCGTTTTACCGGCTACCTGGCCCTTGATACCATAACGGAAACGCAAACGTGCTGATGTACCACCCGGACCCGTTACACCTTCCATCATCTTCGTCATCACATAAGACTCATTCTCACTGATCACCTCACGTTTTTCAGGAGCCGTCGTTTCCAGGATGTTACCATTTCTATCTTCAATACGGGTAATATAAATAGGTTTAGTGATGATACCGCGGGCTGCAAACATCGTGTATGCCTGCAACATATCATAAAGCGGAATCTCCGGTGTACCCAGACATATAGACGGATAAGAAGGTATCTTCACTGAGAATCCAACTTTCTCATTCGCAAAATCCGCTACCGCTGCCGGGCCTAATTGCTTGATCAGGTAGGCGGACACCAGGTTCAGTGACTTAGCCAGCGCACCTGCCATAGAAATATTACCTCCCACACTACCTTCTGAGTTGCGGCTCAGTGTCCAGTTATATTTAGGGAAACTCACCGGTTCATTTGGCAAACTGGTGCCTGGAGACATGCCGTTCATAATCGCATAGCAATACAGGAATGGTTTAAAGGTGGAACCTACCTGGCGTTTGCTCTTCATTACGTGATCATTCTTGAAATAACGGAAATCAGGTCCGCCTACCCATGCCTTGATCTCACCACTCTCAGGATCCATTGCCATGAAACCTGCCTGCAGAATTGCACGCATATAGCGGATAGAATCCATCGGTGTCATCACCGTATCAATCTCATTCAGATCGGGCTCCGTAAAGCTCCTCCAGGAGAATACCTTCATCTTGGTAGGCGTATTGAATGACTTCTTGATCTCGTCTTCAGAGATCTCTGCCGCCAGCATGCTCTGGTAACGGTCAGATTCTTTCATATAGCGATCCAGGAAGTTCTCGTGGCCTTTCCATGCACTACCTGATTTAATGTTAGACTGGGCGGCAAAGATCTTTTGCAGGTCCTTCAGGTGATGTGCTACCGCTTCCTCCGCATACAATTGCATGCGTGGATTGATCGTCGTATAGATCTTCAGACCATCACGGTACAGGTTATACTCAGACCCGTCAGATTTTTTATGGTCTTTACACCACTGTTTCAGCTCGTCTCTCAGTACCTCACGGAAGTAAGGAGCCAGACCTTTGTTGTGGTCAATTTTATTATAACGCAGTACGATTGGTGTGCTTTTAGCAGCAGCTGCATCCGCACTGGAGATGAATTTGTTCTTCTCCATCAGCTCAATCACCGTATTACGGCGATCCAGCGCTTTTTTGGGATTCCTGCGGGGATTGTACAGGTTTGTACCTTTCAGCATCGCGATCAGGGTTGCTGATTCTTCTATAGAGAGATGACCGGCATCTTTGCTGAAGAAAGTACGGGCACCATTTTCAATGCCATATACATTATCACCAAAAGGAACCGTGTTCAGGTACAGGGTAATAATTTCCTCCTTGGTAAAATTCCTCTCGAGTTTTACGGCAATCAGCCATTCCTGCATCTTCTGAAACGACCTTACCAGCTTATTCTGAGCACGTTGTGTTCCCGTATTATCAGCCTGCAGGTTCAGGGCCAGCTGTTGGGTAATAGTACTGGACCCCCTCTTTTTACCAATAGCCAGGTAAAAAGGAATCGCAATTGTACCCCAGGGATCGATACCGGAGTGCTCGTAAAAGCGTACGTCCTCAGTTGCGATCAGTGCATTGATCACATTTTTGGAAATTTCGTCATAATCAGAGCTGGAACGGTCTACCTGGTAGTATTTACCCAGAATAGTACCATCGTCTCCTATTACTTCAGAGGCAAGGGCAGCCCTGGGGTTTTCCAGGGTCTCCATGGATGGCATGTTGCCAATGACGCGGAAATTGATCAGCAATAAAAGCAAAATGAACACTCCCGTCAGTGACAACACAGTCAACCACAATATTTTAACTGATTTTTTCATACAAGATTTTGAATTAAAAATGCGTCAGCCCGCATTGCTCGTCTGTAATAGCAATTTACGGGCCTTTTTCGCCGGAATCAGGTGTAACAGCAGGACAAAACTATTAAAATTTTTTCTATTACTTCCCCCTTAGCAAAATCGCCTTTGCCAAAGGCAAAAGCGATTTCCCGGGTAGCTTGATATGTGCCCCTTTTTACTCTGTAATATAGTTGTCTCCGAAGAACTTTTTATACCCCTCCAGGTCTTTCCGGGTATTCATAAGAATGAAATTGTCCCTGGAAATAATGAACATGAAATAATCTGAAGGCCGCATTTCCGGCAGGATCTTCTGTGCACCCATCCTGATCTCATCAAAGTAGTCCAGCGCCCTGTCCTCATTCTGGAAGAGCCTGAATATCAGTAATACCTCTGTCTGACTCATTACATAACTGCCTACCTGGATCTTCAGGTCAGGGTGATGTTCCTTGTTGTATTTGTTAAACTGCTCTACAGATTTATCCACCGCAGCCTTAGTCAGTTTATTAAATGACATCACTACAAAATGAGGGGCATCTGCCACCAGTTTGTAAATCACCTTCGTCTTCATAGGCGGAGGCAATGGTGCAATTTTCAGTTTTGCATTGTCAGCAGCCAGTTTGATAGAATCGGCGGTTGCTGTTTTCAACTCGGCCTGGTTCAGCTCAGGATGTGGTCGCTGCCATGGGTAAATCATGCTTATATCCTCATCCAGCAGCGGTGCTTCCGGTTTTCTTTCTATTTCCAGCATGGAGAGGTATACCACCAGTGCTGGCCGGTTATCCAGTGCTTCCAGCAGCTCTTTGGACCTGAGATATACGCCCTCATCATTCTGATATTTATTCATGACCGCAGTCAGCGGCTGTTTACCAAACTCACAGGTATCCATCTTCGCAATGATCATGGCTTCCAGCAGGTCAAATTTCGGCTGCATGAAGTTGAGACCGAAGGTAGAATCGGCTTCCTTCTTCATGCGCAGGGCAGTTTCGTAGTTGCAATCCAGGTATGCGCCATATACATGCTCATATGCTGAAGTGATCTCTGTCTTTTTACCGATATTCTCATCCTTCAGACCACCGAAACGAATAATGCTGGCAAACTTGGAATCTCCATAATTGCTCATGATCTGCTGCCGGTAACTGTTAGCTAATGCAGTATGGTTCAGTTTATTATGCCAGATATACAGGGAGTAGATCACCTCCGTCTTGTTCGGGTGATGCGGATACCTGTTTAATAAAGTATCGTAAGTTTCAATACCCCGGTCTAAATTATCCAGGCCATCGCTGTATAGTTTACCCAGGTCATAGAAGGCCTCTTCAGCGATGATATTGGATTTCAACAGGTCATCAGGGGTCAGTGGCAGGTTGGCGGCCAGGCTTTCGGCAGTGGTGCTGTCAGCCGGAGTTGATTTCTTTTTCGTCTGCCCTTCCCCAATAGGATTACCGTTTTCATCCACAGGTTCTGTATTTTCTTTCACAGCGGCAATACTATTCTGGCTACGTCGCCAGTTATCCGCGTTCCCCCGGTTCCCCCATTTACGTTTAAACTCCTGGAAACCAGATGCCTTGCTGGCAGTATTATAAAAGTACCAGTCACCCTGGTCTGATTTCTGTCCTGTTTTTGTATTGATGCCGTTATTGCTGAAAGGATTGTTAGCATTGCCACCAGCCATTGCTTCAGCCATCGCTGCCGCAGAATCAGCTTTGGCTTTCTTCGCCTTTTCTTCGGCATCCCTGCGGATCTGCACGGCCAGTTTCGTTAAGAATATCTTCCTGTCACTCTCATTCATGGCTGCAATACGCTGCAAGCTGTCCTGCAGCTGAATGGCCTCAATTTTTACCGCTACATCAGAGAGTACCCTTTTACGTTTATTCACGACCGCGGAATCCTGGAACTCCGGTGGCATCACAGCAGCGGTGCTGTCGTAGAAGCTTTTGGCAGAGCGATAAGTACGCTGGTCATAATAAATATCGGCAATCATCTTGTAGGTGAGTGCCTTTTGCATAGTATTGGTACTGAGGGCGCCTGCTTTCAGTGACTGACGCAGGTAGCCAAGAGCTGCTTCCTTGTCGGTCGGGGCTACCAGCTGGGCCATGGTATAATAAATCGCATCACGGAAGTTCTGGTATTTCTCCCGCTTCGCCATTTTCTGCAGGGTAGCAAGGCTTTGTTCCAGGGAACCGCCTGGCATAGTGGCTTTCAGCTTATTGATCGCAATCCTTGCCTGGAATTCCATCATCTGGTCAGGCTTGGTTTTGATCACATGATAATACATGGCGATGGCGGAATCAGGTTTGTTATAATTGGTATATAACTGACCCAGGATGTATGCCATACGTGCTTTTTCATCCCTGTTCCCCTTTTTGTGTTCCGCTATTTGCAGGGGTTCGATGGCTTCTGAAAACTTCCCCTGTTTGTACAGGCTATAAGCTTTTACTTCGGCCAGTTCACCATCCAGTCGTTTGGGGAAGTAAGGGTCCTGGTCGAGTACATTAATAATGGAGCGGGCCTCGTCGTAATTATTTTCTTCAATTTTGGTTTTGGCGTTCCACACAAAGGCATCGTTTCTGGCGTAGGGGTGCTTGAACCAGCCAATAGGTGGTTTACGCTTTTCGCGGGAAGCTACGCTGATCTGGTCTTTTTCGACAGAGCCTACCACCCCTTTATTCTCATTCTTCTTTTTAGGAAGGTAAGTAGTATTGATAAAGTTGAAGGTACGGCTGGCCTTATCCCATTCACCTTCAAAGAAATAGGCTTTACCGATCAGCAGGTAGCTGTCATCCATCCATTTACTGCGGGGGTCATGGATCTGGATGTTGATAGAGGCCTTTTCAATGACAGAGTCGAGGTCACCTTTGCTGATGCCCTGGTTCGCTGCGCTGTAAGGATAGAAGGGGAGGAGGTAATTATAGTTGTCCTGGCCGGTACGGCTCACGTTGTGAGTGACGAGGCGCAGTTTCTTCTTCGCATTGAAATAGTAGTTATAACGCGAAATGGTATTTTGTACCAGTTTGCGTTTGATGGTCCATTTCTTCTTAGCCAGGTCTTCTGAGGGAGGATGCCTGTCATCTGGTCTGGGGCCCAGTGGTCTTGGAATCGTCTTGGTCTGAGACTGTGTCTGAGCCTGGGGATTCCGGGTGGTAGTGCGCGAATTCACGTTCGTGCTATCCCTGCGCTGAGCCTGAGCTTTTTGCAGACTAGTTCCGTATATGAGGACTAATACCAGGCCGGGGTATGATATATGTTTATAAAATGATCTGCAAATATTCATGGATGCCAGGGTGTATAGGCTGAACTATATATAACTAAGATGTTAGGAATTTTATTTTTAAAGATAGGATAATTATTTTTTCCACAAGGGCAGGGGCGAATGATAGTTCGGAATACAAACGATTCCCTTCCTTCAGCGAGCCAGACCATTACTCCCGGTTTTCAGGCAAATTGCAATTTTTTGCATAGTAAATAATATAAATGTTTAACTTTAGCCGGTTGATTATCAGAAATTATATCAAGTTCTATAGCGGATATGGCTAACAAGCGCGATAAAAAAGGCAGAAATGTAGGACAGGTCGGCAACAAGTACCGTCTGGTGATTATGAACGACAATACCTATGAAGAGGTAACTTCATTCAAACTCTCCCGGATGAGTGTGTATGTGGCTTTAAGCACATTGTTCGTATTACTGGTAACCATTACCGTAGCCACAGTTGTATTTACGCCTTTACGTTATTATATTCCAGGTTATGGAGATCTGAAACAACGTCGTGAGTTTATCCGGCTCAAGATGCGCACAGACTCTTTAGAAACCGCTATCAATGCGCGTGATAAATACCTGGACGATATTAAACAGGTGATTGGTGGAGACTTTTCAACCAGCAAACTGGATACTACCACGCTGAAAGTGCCTAAAGTAGATAACAGTACTTATTAAAGTAGAAGACTAAAAAATTAGGGCATCCTTATACGCAATGGGACACTACAACCGTTAGGGGATAATGTGAATAACTTCTTAAAAGATGTGATTTGCAGGCACTAGTAAAACGCAAATAAATAATACTATCTTACAATCAGTTAAAAGCTGAAAAACCTAAATCCTATGTTTAGCAACAACAACCGCAACACAAGAAGCGAGAGCAAAACAGTAATGCCTACTTCCAATGTAAACATTATTGGCAGTGGTACCACTATTCAGGGAGACATCGTATGCGAGGGGGATATCCGCATCGACGGTCAGGTAAAAGGCCTGGTTTCTACAAAAGCTAAGATCGTAGTAGGACCTGAAGGCGAAATTATCGGGGATCTCGTTTGCAATAGTGCAGACATTATCGGAAAAGTAACAGGTATTATCAAAGTAGAAGACCTGCTCTTCCTGAAAGGTAATGCACTGGTGAAAGGAGACCTTTACACCTCTCATTTTGAAATGGAACCAACTGCTAAATTCAACGGCCGTTGCTACATGGAACCTGAAGAGGTAGCAGCAGCAAACCAGAAAGAAAAGCATGGAAAATCCGTTGCAACCGAAAAAGTCCTCGAAGAAGCCTAATCAGCTCTATCGCTACGCAGGACTTGCATTTCAGATGATGGCTTCCCTTGGATTGGCCGTATTTGCCGGTTATAAACTTGACCAGCGAACAGGATGGCGTATCCCTGTTTTCATGATCATTTTTTCTTTACTGGCTTTAGCGGTAATTTTATGGCAAATCATCAAAGACACCCGCAGGAATGACTGACAGGTTTTACTATAGGCTTATAGGCCTTTTTATCATATTGAACGGCGCGCTTATTTATTTCAATGCCCGGTTGCTGGAGAAGGGAGTGCATCAGCATGTACTGCTCATTGGCAACCTGGCGTTAGCCGTTATTACCGGACTCTCTTACAGCATGAACCGCAAAGGCATCCAATCTGCCGATAACAATGCATTCGTGCGCAGGGTTTATGGTTCCACTCTTAGCAAAATGATGCTATGCCTGGTGGGTATTACAGTATATGTAGTACTGAACCGCGCCCATACCAGCAAAGAGACTATTTTTATACTCATGTTCCTGTATGTAGCCTATACGGTCATAGAAACCCTTAGCCTGCAGCAGCTGACCAAAAGAAAAAAATAGCCGTCGTGAAGCAGGAACATCCTTTACAGGCTTTAGCAGCTTACCTGCCCGAAGGAACTTTTGAGCAGGTACTTGCTTATATCCAGGAATTCAAAGTTCACCTGACTATTACCCGCGAAAGGGCCAGTATCCTGGGCGATTATCGTCATCCTGATTCACGGGGTGGGCATCGCATTAGTATCAATGGTAACCTCAACAAATACGCATTTCTCATCACTTTATTGCATGAAATGGCGCACCTGACTACTTTTAATGTACATAGTAACCGGGTGGCATCGCATGGAAAAGAGTGGAAGAGCCAGTTTTCCAATATCCTGAAACAGTTTGTGGGTAAGGGGTATTTGCCACCTGATGTAGAGGCGGCCCTGCGGCAGAGTATCCAGAATCCTGCCGCCAGCTCGTGTGCCGATGATAACCTGATGCGGGTGCTGACCAGGTATGACCGCCGTAAGGAGAATCATTACCTGGTAGAGCAGTTGCCGCTGGATCAATTATTCAAAACAAAGGATGGAAGAATATTCCGGAAAGGCGAAAAAGTAAGAAAACGCTACCGTTGTGAAGAAGTAGCTACCAAAAGAATGTACCTGTTTAGCCCCGTTTACGAGGTGGAAATTATCGCTGCTTAGCGTACCACCATCATCCTGCTGTCATACTCCCTTTCTCTCTTTTCAATTTTTTCTTTCCTGTAAATAATAAATGCATGTTCATGTGCTTCCAGCAGATCATCGTATGGTCCGCGGGCAGAGATGAGTTTTACAAATACCGGCGCCGTTTCGATGGTGATAAAAAGAATAGTAATAAACCAGTTGGCCCACCATACAGGCGTACTTTTTTGGGTAAGATGCCCTAATGCATCCAGTTGAGAAGCGAGGCCGTCAATGTGTGTTCTGTCAAGTTGCGCAACAGTAGCTTTGAAAGTAGAATCAATACCTGCCAGTTCTTTTCTTTTGCTGGCAATGAGTACGCCGTTTTCAGCGGAGAGCTTTTGTAATGCTGTTTCTGCACTGTCAGCATCTGCTTTCTTTGCTTTGTAAATAGGACCCAGGTTTTTGACTTTGGAGCCACCGGTACCATCCGCTTCTTCACGGGCAACTTTTTGCAAAGTATCCCTGCGCAGGGCCTGTGTCTGAATCCCCTTTTCAAGGATTGCAATTTCCCCGTTCAGTTCATTCATGCGTTGCCGATAGCGGGAGAGTACATTGTCTTCCTGGGTTTTAAACACCTGCTGCTCCATGATAATGAGTTCCTGTTTGATCTCTTTGCCGAAGACCTGCAGTTCCAGCGGTTTTGAGATGACAATGGCAATCAGGATGGCAAGGATGATCCTGGGAAGTGCAATTAAAAATTCATTACTGAATTTGTTGCGTTTTTTCATGCCGGATACAATGTACCTGTCCAGGTTGAAGATCATGAGTCCCCAGATGGCACCGAATAATAAAGTAGACCATAACTGACCGAATACACACCAGAGGGCATAGCCGCCGGAAAAGGCTGCCAGTAAACCGGTGAAGAAAATAGTAGCCCCAATACCCCCGTATTTGTTGGTTTCCGTAGGTGCACGGCGGAGTAAAGGCACGTGTGCACCTGAGCAGAACAGGAAGAAATCGCCAATGCGTTTCATTGTTTTGACTGGATTTAATAAATAATAAATGATGATTGTACCTGTGGGGTTTCAGGTAATATGAGGATGGATAATAAAGGTAGGGGTTATAAATGAAGATAGTTTTAAAATGTGATGATTGCCCCGAAAAATGTGATCACCTTGTGCATTGCCGCCCGCGCGACCATGCTATCAAAATGAAAGCCCGTCCTATAAGAACGGGCTTTCATTTTGGTATGACTAAATAATAATAGAAAACAAAACCCCGGGCTTTCACCCAGGGCTTCGTTTTCTATTATTATTTAGTCATTATTTAGATTAAGCACTTACTGCTTTGTTCACCAGCGCCGCAGCTTCACTCAGCAAGATAGCAGACTGCACAGTCAAACCACTTTCTTCGATCAGTTTCTTCGCTTCTTCAGCGTTTGTACCCTGCAGACGAACGATGATAGGAACACTGATATTTCCAATTGATTTGTAAGCATCGATCACACCCTGTGCAACACGATCACAACGAACGATACCACCGAAGATATTGATCAGGATCGCCTTTACTTTAGGATCTTTCAGGATGATACGGAAACCAGCTTCTACTGTAGTTGCATTTGCAGTACCTCCTACGTCCAGGAAGTTTGCAGGTTCACCACCACTCAGCTTGATCATATCCATGGTAGCCATAGCCAGACCAGCACCATTCACCATACAACCTACGTTACCATCCAGTTTCACGAAGTTCAGGTTGTATTTACCTGCTTCTACTTCTGTAGGATCTTCTTCAGAAATATCACGCAGTGCTTCCAGATCAGCATGACGCATCAGTGCGTTGTCATCCAGGTTCAGTTTACAGTCAACTGCAATGATCTTTTCATCACTGGTTTTGAACAGCGGGTTGATTTCCAGCATGCTTGCATCCAGCCCTACGTAAGCATTGTACAGGTTAGTTACAAACTTCACCATGTTCTTGAATGCTTCACCGCTCAGACCAAAGTTGAAAGCGATTTTTCTAGCCTGGAAACCCTGCAGCTGCATGTTAGGCTGTACCCACTCCTTGAAAATTTTCTCAGGAGTTTTGTGAGCAACCTCTTCAATGTCCATACCACCTTCAGTGGAGTACATGATTACGTTCTGACCTTTTGCACGATCCAGCAGGATAGAAAGGTATAATTCTTTAACGGGGTTTGGACCAGGATAATACACGTCCTGAGCAACCAGCACTTTATTTACCAGTTTGCCGGCCTCTCCGGTCTGGATGGTTACCAGTACGCCGCCAAGGATGTTTCCGGCAATTGTTTTAACATCTTCCGCATTTTTACCAACAGCAACACCACGCTGGTCTTTACCACGAATGGTACCTTTACCGCGTCCACCGGCATGTATTTGTGCCTTCACCACTGCAAACTCATTACCATACTGTACCTTCAATTGTTTGTACGCTTCAGCCGCCGCTTCCGGAGTATCAACCGGAATCCCTTCCTGTACCGGAACATTGTATTTCTTCAACAGTTCTTTAGCCTGGTATTCATGTAAGTTCATCTGATAAAAATTTGCCGCTAAAATAGGGCATTATGATTTAAATATAAAACCCTAGTGTTTTGTGAATTTAAAAATAACTTTGCGCAACCCTGTCGAAAAGGTAACCGTCAGCATAAAACACCGCAGTAGGCCTGACAGCGATCTCTGACTACCGTCAGCTTGTAATGCATGACTAGTTGGATATCACTTAGTTATTCATCGTGTGGCCCGTTTTCAAAATGGCTGTTGCCTTTAAAAAAACATGACAGGGATCAGCACCATAAAACTATAATTATTTTCAAAAAATGAGTGATCTGTTACAACAAATAGCTGCTGCTTCAGACTATATTAAAAAAATATGGTCCCTGACCCCCGAGGTAGGTATTATTCTGGGAAGTGGATTGGGTAACCTGGCCGGTGAAATCTCGGAAGCCATCGAAATTCCTTACAATGAGATTCCTCATTTCCCCACCTCGACAGTAGAAGGCCACCGTGGCCGCCTGGTGCTGGGCAAAATGAATGGCCGCCCCGTAGTAGCTATGGCAGGTCGTTTTCATTATTACGAAGGATTTACCATGCAGCAGGTAACTTTTCCTGTAAGGGTATTCAAGGCCCTCGGCGTACACACCTTGCTGGTTTCAAACGCTGCTGGTGGCATGAACCGCGCTTTCAATGTAGGCGATCTGATGATTATCCGTGATCATATCAACCTGCAGCCCGAACACCCGCTGCGTGGCCCAAATATTGCTGAATTAGGTCCCCGTTTCCCGGATATGAGCGAACCTTATTCCAGGGCATTGATCGGCAGGGCAAAAGAAATCGCTGCAAAAAATAACATCGCTGTACATACCGGTGTATACGTAGGTGTACAGGGCCCCACCTTCGAAACAAGGGCAGAATATCAATACATGGCTACTATCGGTGGCGATGCTGTTGGCATGAGTACTGTACCCGAAGTGATCGTTGCCATGCACAGCAGTATGAAGGTATTTGCGATGAGCGTGATCACTGATATCGGTATCCGTGAAGAAGAAAATGTGATCACCCACGAAGAAGTGCTTGAAGCTGCCAACGCAGCAGAACCGAAATTAACACTTATTTTCAGGGAACTGATCAGCGTGTTATAAGGTTTTATATAAATTGCACACTTTTCAGCTAGCACAAAAGAAGCAGGAAACAAACATAGAATGCGGTCATTTATTATTACGTTTTTATTGTTGGTCACCTTGTCGCAGGTAAGGGCGCAGATCTCCAGCCGGTTCAGTAGCATGGGTAGCGGTGGCAGCAGCGCCAGGACGACGAAGGATACCAGCTCTAAGAATCAGGCGCCGGACACCCTGACCATCACATACCGGAGATTAGGAGAACCCACTGACTACAGAATGGACTCCTCGATTGCCGATTTCAATGGCCCTTTTCTGAGAGTGCCCGCGAACTACATTTACCTGGGTAACAATGGCTCTCCGGCACGCCCGGTGGCCTTCACACCCCGTATGACAGCAGGCTTCGATCCGGGTTTTCATAGTTTTGACCCTTACGGTTTCAATCACGACAACGCAAGGATCTACTATTCTAACCGCCCGTATACGGAACTGAACTACATGATTGGTAGCCAGCAGGAACAACAGCTGGGTGTCATGCATACCCAGAACCGTACTGACAGGTTCAATTTCGGGTTCGAGTACCAGAAGATATATGCCCCCGGCTACTTCCGTTCTCAAACCACGAATCACAACATTTATCGTGTAACCGGCAGGTACAATTCCAGGGATAAGCGATACAATGCCACCCTCAGTTACTTCTATAACAAGTATGCAAACGGTGAAAACGGAGGTATCAAAAATGATGATGACCTGGAAAATCCCCGTTACAGCCAGCGTAAAACCATCGACGTAAACCTGGGTAATGATGCCAGCACCACCAGCAGTCTTTTTAACTCCACCATCCCGGTAAAGAGTTCAATCGACCAGGCAGGCTTCCTCTTCATGCAGTCCTACGACTGGGGAAAAGGGGATACCATCCATGTAAACGATACGACGGACGTATATAAATTCGATCCGGTATTCAGGGTGCAATACACCTTCAAACTGAATAAAGACCAGGTAGCCTACCTGGATCCAACACCAGATACGTTCTTCTATACTACGCACTATGGCTGGGCATATTCCGGCGATACAGTAAAGGCACAGCATAATTTCAGAACGATTGCCAACGATCTCTCACTGGTACAGTTCCCGATCAGGGGCAACCAGGCCCACTTTATCACAGCAGGGGCAAGGATCGAGAATACCACGGGCACATTCATGGATGCGGATATTAAGTTTAGCAACCTGGCCCTTCACGGGGAATACCGCAATAAAACCAAAAACCAGCAATGGGATTTCCAGGCCAAAGGTGAATTATACATGGCAGGAGAGAACCGCGGGGATTACAGCGTGAGCGGTATGCTGAGCAGGTACCTGAACCCAACACTGGGAAATGTAAAACTGGCCTTCTCAAACGTGAACAGGGAGCCTTCGTATGTCTATAAGTATTTTTCAAGTAGCTATGACAGCTGGTACAACAGCACCCTGGCCAAAGAAAATATCTCCAAACTACAGTTCATCGCAGACAATCCTAAGCTGAAATACAACCTGACAGTGAACTACTACATCATCGGGAATTATACCTATATGAGTAGTTACTATAAGAGTGCGCAGGCCGATGCCATCTTCAATATGCTGGAAATTATGTTCAGCAAGAAGTTCACCTGGAAGCACTGGAACTGGTATGCAGATCTGACCTTCCAGCAGGTACACGGTACAGCACCGGTGAATATTCCAAGCTTTTGGACCCGTCACCGTATTGCCTACGAAAACAGGCTGTTTAATAACCTGAACCTGATGGTGGGCGTGGAAGCGAAATACATGACAGCTTACAATGCAGATGATTACTCTCCCATTATCGGTCAATTTGTGTATCAGACTACCCAAAAGGTTCAATATTATGCACCTGACCTGGCTGCTTTCCTGCATTTCCGGATCAAATCGTTCAATGCTTTCATCAGAACTGAGAACTTAAACACGTTTTTTGCTACAAATAATTTCGCCGGACCGCATTATCCTTACAATAACTTCCAATTCAGGCTGGGGTTACGTTGGTGGTTCGTGAACTAAAATCAGTAGCAGTGTAATGAATTGATAATTAATATATTACTTAAATAAGGGCATAAACCGTTTTAGCTGGTTTATGCCCTCTTTTTTTTCCACAACTGCGCTCAACTGGCGTAAGATTTGTTTATCTTACTTGTAAAATGATTGAATTATGAAGGCATTTACAGTAGTTTACAACAGGAACAGGTACTCCGTTCAACCTATTAATGGGCATTCTCCCCGATTCAAAGTGAACCTGAATGGCAGTGATGTATTTTTCGAGCATGATCTCGATGGCCATGTGCGTGCAGAAGCTACCAAAGTAGCAAGTATGTCTTTGTTGTTAGCGATCGCAGATCAGATCGAAGAGAATCACGAAGCGAAATAGCACTCGTCATCGCCACCATTACCAGTAATAGTATATCCTGACTCTTTTTGCCCCATACCATCTCCGATGAAATAAATCAAGCTTAGTTTCCGCGTTAAATTGTTATTGACTTAGAAAAAGTCAGTAAGGTGAGTTCTTTGTCTTATAAGCAAGGGAACTCGCCAGGGTACTTATAGCCGGAACTTTTGATGTAGTAATTAATTCCTGGTTGCAGGCTATTATAAACCACTTGCCATTTCTGACCAATGCTGCTGGCATCCGTCAGAGATGGCAATTATTTTTTATCTGAAATTCAAACAAGGAATAATACCTTTGTAAAGAAGTTCGATCCATTTTAATGCATTAAAGAAGAAATGATGAAAGTAGTTGTCTCGATATTAAAATTCATACAGTCGCTATTTGTCAAGAAGAACTGTTGCAAATAAATCAGCATTTTCACCTTAACCCACAGTCACATGTTAGCATCAAATTTGTAGTATTATTACGACCCCGTCAATAACTTCTATAAAGATATTTTCAAATACGTACCTTTAATTTAATTGTTTCAAAACGCCAATGAAGTATAAGTTTGTAAGGGACATAATGCTATGTCTGGTAGCATCGTTTGCATTGTTTGCCTGTCATCAGAAACGGGAGCTCCGGAAAAGAGAAATAGTGAGGGACATAAAGGAACTGGGAGAAGTCATTCCGGAACAAATAAGTGAACGATTAAGCTACACGGCTGATAATAAAGCCCTCGAAGATAAAGTACCTGTGCACAGCGTACCTGCGTTACAGTACTTTTACCAGCTCGCAGCCAACCAGGCCAAATGGTCTGTAGATGGACAACTGATTCCTGCTGCGGATTCTATGTTGTATTTCATTGACCATGCCGACGAAGTAGGTTTACCAGCAGGGATCTACCACCGCGCTGCACTGGATTCTGCTATGCAGCAACTCCACGCCGCCACCGGTTCCGGCAGAGATGCCGCGCTCCTGGCAGATGTAGATGTGATGATGACAGATGCCTTTATGAAAATGGCTACCCATCTCCGTTATGGCATCGCGCCGCGTGATAGTATTACCCTGCGTCAGGATTCTGTACTCACAGATTCCTCGCTGGTAGACATGCTCACCACCGCAATAAAAACCAATAACATTGCAGGTGCCTTTCACCAACTGGAACCAGCCTACGAAGGATATCATTCCCTGAAAGCTGCGCTCCTGAATTTCAAAGCAAAATATCAATCCTTACACTGGGATTCACTGCCTACTGCTTATGCCGATACACCGGCATTCAAACAACTCGTGTTGAACCGCCTGGTGCAGACAGGGCATGTGGATACTTCCAACGGACATGGGGCAGATACCACATTACTGAGAGATGGGGTGAAAGCATTCCAGAGAGAGTTTTGCTTATTTGAAGATGGACAGGCCGGTAAAAAGACTATCCAGGTAATGAACAGGTCTTATCATGACTGGATGATCCAGGCAGCTGTCAACCTGGATCGCTGGCGCAAATGGCCGGATTCATTGCCAAACCGCTACATCTTTGTAAATATTCCGGGCTATCATATGATGGTGTGGGATAGTGGTCAGGTTGTACTCGATTCACGTGTAATCGTTGGAGCACCCCGTACCCGTACACCACTCCTGAATTCCCGTTTATCCAACTTCGTGATGTACCCTTACTGGCGCGTACCATTCAGTATTTCTATCAAAGAGATGCTGCCTGCCATTCAAAAGGATCCGCATTACCTGGCAAAGAAGAACTTAGAAGTAATAGATCGGGATGGGAATGCGGTGAACCCCGATAGCGTGCCCTGGAAGAAGTTCAGCAAAAACTATTTCCCTTATGTGCTCAGGCAAATGGATGGCCTGGAAAACTCATTGGGGATTATGAAATTTAATTTCTTCAACAAATACGCAGTATACCTGCACGATACGAACAACAGGGGTTTATTCAGGAACGCTTACCGCGCTATGAGCCATGGCTGTGTACGTATCCAGCAATGGGATAGCCTGGCCATGTACCTGATCAAAGATGATAAGCGTTTTAAACGCGATAGTGTGCGTGCCTGGCTGGATAAAGGGCAGAAGAAGCAAATCGATCTATCCCGCGGGATCCCTATTTATTTAAGGTACTATACTGCCGAAGGGAAAGATGGCCAGATGATGTTCTATGAAGACATTTATGGGGAAGACAAAGTAATGAGGAAACTAATGGCATTATAATCATATTCGCTGCATTTCAGCATTTCCGGTGAGCCCCTGCGTCAGCAGGGGCTCACCGGCTCTCAAAAAAAATGGGTTTTTACCGAAGGTAAAAGCCCATTTTTTTGCCCCATCAAACTCCCCTAAAGTAACAACGTCCTCCCATAAAGGAAGGACGCTGTCTCATATCAGTATTGCAAACGTGTGGCTTAATTATTTACCCAGTTTTACCTTCAGTGCATCATCCAATGCCGTCAGGAATTCTTCAGTGTAAAGGTAATGCTTTCCGTGTTCAACTTTATTACCGTGAATACAAACAGCCAAATCTTTCGTCATCTTTCCACTCTCTACAACTTCCACGCAAACCTGCTCCAGTGCATGACAAAAATCAATCAGCGCCTGATTTGAATCAAGACGACCTCTGAATTCCAGACCTCTAGTCCAGGCAAAGATAGATGCAATCGGGTTAGTAGAAGTTGGCTTACCAGCCTGGTGATCACGATAGTGACGGGTTACAGTACCGTGAGCAGCTTCTGCTTCCATTACTTTACCATCAGGTGTAACCAGGGTAGAAGTCATCAGACCCAGTGAACCAAAACCTTGTGCAACAGTATCAGACTGTACGTCACCATCATAGTTCTTACAAGCCCATACAAAGTTACCATTCCATTTCAGTGCACTAGCCACCATGTCATCGATCAGGCGGTGTTCATAAGTCAGACCAGCTGCATCAAATTTAGCTTTGAATTCCTGCTGATAAATTTCTTCAAAGATATCTTTGAAACGACCATCATATTTCTTCAGGATGGTGTTCTTGGTACTCAGGTACAAAGGCCATTTCTTGATCAGTGCCTGGTTGAAACATGCACGTGCAAAACCTTTGATAGATTCGTCGGTATTGTACATAGCCAGTGCCACGCCATCGCCTTTGAAGTTGTACACTTCATGCTCGATCACTTCACCATTTTCACCTTCAAACTTGATAGTGAGTTTACCCTTGCCTTTTACTACGAAATCAGTAGCACGGTACTGGTCGCCAAAAGCGTGACGGCCAATGCAGATAGGCGCAGTCCAGTTAGGCACCAGGCGGGGAACATTTGAAGTAACGATTGGCTCACGGAAAACTGTACCATCCAGGATGTTACGGATAGTACCGTTTGGTGATTTCCACATCTGTTTCAGATTGAACTCTTTTACACGAGCCTCGTCAGGAGTAATGGTCGCACATTTAATACCTACACCCACTTCTCTGATCGCGTTCGCGGCATCTATAGTTACCTGGTCATTAGTAGCATCGCGGTGCTCCATGCCCAGATCGAAGTATTTAATTTCAACGTCAAGATAAGGAAGTATCAGTTTGTCCTTAATAAATTTCCAGATGATCCGGGTCATCTCATCTCCATCGAGTTCTACGACAGGATTTGCAACTTTAATTTTTTCTGCCATTGTCGGGTTTGATTTTTAAATAGTTACGAGTAATCGCGAAATATACAATAAGTGAGGGCAATTTACAAGTTTTTCGATTTAAGGTATTGTTGTTAATGGAGTTAATTCACACGAATAACAACATCATACTTTAGTCACCAAGGGCCAGCTAAAAAGCTCATCACTTCTTAGCCAGCCCCTTAAAAAGACTTATAAACTGAACCTGGTTACAGGTGCTTAATTACTTCATCAGCAAACTCGCTGGTTTTCACCAGGGTTGCATCATCCATCAACTTGTAGAAGTCGATAGTAACACGCTTACGCGCGATAGCTGTGCTCAGACCCTGAACGATCATATTCGCAGCTTCTTTCCAACCCATATATTCCAACATCATCACACCACTCAGGATCACAGAGCTTGGATTCATGGTATTGGTATTTGCAAAGCGTGGTGCAGTACCGTGTGTAGCTTCGAACACTGCGTGGCCACTCAGGTAGTTGATATTCGCACCAGGTGCGATACCGATACCACCTACAGCAGCTGCCAGGGCATCAGAAATATAGTCACCATTCAGGTTCAGGGTAGCTACCACTGAATAATCCTGTGGTGCCAGCAGGATCTGCTGCAGGAAGTTGTCAGCGATCACATCCTTGACCACCAGTTTCTTATGTGCAATGGCTACAGCCAGTTCTTTATTAGCTTCTTCTTCACCTTTCTCTTTCTTGGTTGCTTCCCACTGTTCCCAGGTGTACACCTGCTCGCCGAACTCACGTACTGCCAGTTCATAGCCCCAGTTTTTGAAACCACCTTCGGTGAATTTCATGATATTCCCTTTGTGTACCAGGGTCAGGCTAGGCAGTTTCTTTTCCAGTGCATACTTAAGAGCTGCACGTACCAGGCGCTCAGTACCCTCTTTGGAAACCGGCTTGATCCCCAGGGAAGAAGTTTCGGGGAAACGGATCTTTTTCACACCCATTTCTTCCTGCAGGAACTTCAGCAGCTTTTCAGCTTCCGGAGTACCATACATATATTCGATACCGGCATAGATATCCTCCGTGTTTTCGCGGAAAATGACCATGTCTACCTTCTCAGGATGCTTAACAGGTGAAGGTACCTTGTCGAACCAACGTACCGGGCGTACGCAGGCATACAGGTCCAGTTCCTGGCGCATTGCTACGTTCAGGGAACGGATACCACCACCTACCGGGGTAGACAGCGGACCTTTGATAGAAACCAGATATTCTTTGAAGGCATCCAGCGTTGCTTTTGGCAGCCATTCACCTGTCTGCTGGAAGGCTTTTTCACCCGCCAGTACCTCTTTCCATTCTATCTTTCTTTTTCCACCATAGGCCTTTTCGACAGCGGCGTCAAATACACGCACGCTGGCAGCCCAGATATCCGGCCCGATACCATCACCTTCAATAAAAGGAATAATGGGATTGTCAGGTACCGATAACTGGCCATTGGTCATTGATATTTTTTCTGCCGGCATAAAACTAGTTTCTTTACGTGTTCGTAATTTTGTAAATTATTCGAGCGCAAAGGTACTAATTAATGACCGAAACAGAATGTTAAAGCGGCGATTCTTCTACCAGGAAGGCGCTAACAGTTTAAAAACAATCCCTATGACCAAATTATTTTTAATTTCATTTTTGTTCCTCACCTTTCAGGTAAAAGCAACATCCATGACAGCTCCAAACGATACAGCCGTGTATACATATTTGGCCCTGGGCGATAGTTATACCATTGGCGAAGGGGTAGGCGAAAACGAACGTTTCCCGGTTCAGGCCGTTAAAATCCTGAAGAATAGCGGGATAGAAGTGGCAGAACCCCGTATAGTGGCCAAAACCGGCTGGACCACCATCGAGCTCAACGAAGAGCTGACTACAAATCCTATCAATGAAACCTATGATATCGTGACCCTCCTGATAGGCGTGAACGATCAGTATAGGGGCTTTCCGGTAGATAGTTACACTCCCTGGTTTACGAAACTCCTCGAAAGAGCCATCAGCTATGCCGGTGGAAAAGCAAACCATGTAGTAGTCATTTCCGTGCCTGACTGGGGCGTAACCCCCTATGCCGAAGGCCGTGACCGGGATGAAATTGCCGGGCAGATAGACCTGTATAATGAGGCCAATAAAGCAATTGCAAAGAAGTATAAGGCGAAATACCTGAATATCACACCGGATACCCGCGATGTAATGCAGGATGCACCTAGTTTACTGACGAAGGATCAGCTACATTATTCAGGACAGGAAATGGGAATGTGGGCAGCAAAATTGTCCATTATCATAAAGGGAATCCTCGCTCCACCAGCATATTAAGTGATAGCCTGCCCGCGTGTTCGGGCTTCCGGTTTACAGCCGGACGCAGGCCTCCCCGCCCCATAAAAAGCGCTTTTGCCGAAGGTGAAAGCGCTTTTTATCACCCATTTAATACCAAATAGCAATTTCACCGAGTTTTTCCTGCCGCTTACCGCCCTCCCCCCAATTTTAACCTAAACCCCCTTTCCCATCCGCGCCATCCTTCCTAAGTTTGTATCGTAAATGAAAACAAACAATGCGAAATAAAGACTTATACAGACGAAGAAGACACGAACAGCACGGAGCCATGAGAGGTTTCATGATCCTCCTGGTAGGCGTTTTCCTCTTATTACACAACCTCGATCTCGACATCCCCCGCTGGATCGTATCCTGGCAGATGCTGGTCATGGGTATTGGCCTCATCCTCTGGGTGAAAAGTGAATTCAAAAACGTAGGTGGTGTTATCATGATCGCAGTAGGTGCCATTTTCATGGTCAAAGAATATTTCTTCCTGCCATTCGACATTGACCGTTTTATATGGCCGGTCGTCTTAATCATAGTAGGTCTGCTCTTCATCATATTCCGGCCCTCGCCAAACCCGAAATCACTGAACGAAGCTGATACCAAGGTAGTACCGGATCTGTATCCCGTAGATGAAGATTACATCAATGCACAGATCCTTTTCAGTGGCGAAAACCGTCTCATCGTATCCAAGAAATTCAAAGGAGGCCGTATCTCCACAGTCTTTGGTGGTTGCGATGTAAACCTCCTGCAGGCCGACTTTGACGGCGCAATAGAACTCAATTGCCAGTGTGTATTCGGAGGCGTAGAACTGGTAGTACCTTCCAACTGGGAAGTAAAGATCATGACCAACAGCGTCTTCGGCGGCGTAGAAGACAAACGCCCGATCGAACTCCTTGGCAGCAACCCTAACAAGGTGCTCATGATCAAAGGCAGCTGCGTATTCGGCGGCATCGAAATAAAAAGTTATAGCTGATTCTAAATATTAAATTTATGCAATGGTTTGTAGCCAAGATCGTATACCAGATCATCACTGGCAAAGGCACTCATACACCGCAGTTCGATGAACAACTGCGCCTGATCAGTGCCCACAGCAAACAGGAAGCCTGGCACAGGGCATGTGAACTCGGAAAACAGGAACAATATTCTTTCAGAAACCAAAAACAGGAACTGGTAGAATGGCGCTTTATCAACGTACCCGAAATCAATAGCCTGGACACCCTGGATGATGGAATGGAATTGTATTCAAGAATAGAAGAACCCGGAGACCCAAACGCTTATATTTCATGGTTGCAGGTTAGAGCAGCGCAGTTGAACGAAGCGATGGATGTACATGCTAACTAAGTGTAACATTTCACAATAGAATGTACATTCTAACAAACATACAACTTTGGCAAGTCAACTCATATCAGATAAATCGTTTCGCTGGTCCTTCGCTGCCACAGGATATGTATCACTGATCGTGCAGGCCGTATTGCTCCAGTTCTGGTTTCACTTTCCAGATTCCATTGCCTGGGTTGACAGCGGTATCCACATTGGATTTCTGGCACTGGCAGCATTGACCATCAGTTATAGCCTGGCCTATTACAGGCCACAAAAAGGAAAGGTCTTTTTCGTACTCTGCTTTTCCACCTCACAGACCCTGATCTGGATTTCGCTGAGTACCTGGGCACTGCAATACACCTTTCAGAACAATATTCTTTACCTGGAATGGATGCATTTTGCAATGCCTGTCAGGTTCCTTTTTGGTTGGTTACTAATCACCGGCGTAGCATTCAAAAGCCTCTACTGGTATGATCTGGAAGAACAACGACAGGAGATTTCCAGGAAGCAGGCCACCGAAAGATTAGCACGCGAAGCAGAATTGTATAAACTCAGACAACAACTGCAACCGCATTTTTTATTCAACAGTCTGAACTCAATCAATGCCCTGATCGCATTGCGCCCGCAGCAGGCAAGAGAAATGGTACTAAAGCTCAGTGATTTTCTGAGAGGTACCCTGAAAAGAGAGGATCAGCAATGGATCCTGCTGCCGGAAGAACTGCAATACTTACAGTGGTACCTGGATATAGAAAAAGTACGCTTTGGACATCGTTTAAGCACCGAAGTGATAGCAGGAGAGGAGCTGGAAAAAATGCTGATACCACCCATGCTATTGCAGCCGGTTGTAGAAAACGCCATCAAGTATGGATTGTATGATACCACAGAAGCAATCACGATCACGATACAGGCATGGGCAAAAGATGAGCTGCTTTACATACAGGTGCAGAATCCATATGATGGCAGTATGCAGCAAAAACCTACTGGTACAGGCTTTGGATTGACCTCTATCCGCAGAAGATTGTACCTGCTCTTTGCAAGACAGGACCTGCTGGAAACAACAGCAAAAGACAATATTTACACAACACTGATTAAAGTGCCGCAACGCTATGATAAAAGCAGTAATAATTGATGATGAACCATTGGCCAGGGAGATCGTAAAAGAATACCTCGGTACTTATACGCAGATACAACTATTACAGGAATGTAATGATGGATTTGAAGGATTAAAAGCTATACAGCAACACCAGCCGGATATTATATTCCTGGATGTGCAGATGCCAAAGATCAATGGATTTGAGATGCTGGAACTGGTGGAAGAATTGCCTGCTGTTATCTTTACAACTGCTTTTGAAGAACATGCAATCAGGGCATTTGAAGTGAATGCAACAGATTATTTACTGAAACCGTTTTCAAAAGAACGCTTTGACAAAGCCTTGCAGAAATGGCTGGAAAAACGACAGGAAACAGTAGCCGTACAAACAGATGCATTGCTGGAAACGGCCGCTGCATCGCCCCTGCAGAGTAATAGGGTAGTAGTGAAGATCAATGGCAAGATTAAAATAATACCTGTACAGGATATCCATTACCTCGAAGCGGCAGATGATTATGTGAAGATAGTAACGCAGGAAGGTGCCTTTTTGAAGAATAAGACAATGGCTTTCTTCGAGAAGACCTTAGATATGCAGCAGTTTGCAAGAGTGCACCGGTCTTATATCCTGAATGTAAACCAGGTTACGAGAATAGAACCTTATGAAAAAGAAAATCACCTGGCGATGCTGAAGAGTGGGGCAAAGGTGCCGGTGAGTAAGACGGGGTATCCAAAATTGAAATCATCACTCGGGCTGTAGCAAACAAGTGCCGGCGCTGAAAGCATTTTGAATTAAAATCCCGCAAGGGAATTTCTTTTAAATTTCAAATGCCGTTGCCGGAAAGCTAAGCCTGCCAAACATATTAACCGGATTGCGAATTATGTATTACGATTGCCTTTTTTCATCGTAGTACGTAGTTCGCAATCCGTTTTTATTTACTGCACTACCAACACAGGTATCTTCACTTTATGTCTCACCTGGTTAGTCGTTTCACCGTAAATCCAATCCTTAATCCCTGTATGCCCATGTCCACCTAACACTAAAAAATCCGCCTTCTCTGCCTTCACGATCCTTACAATCTCTTCCGCTCTGTGCCTATACCCCAGGAACCCCTCCGCCTGCAGATTTTTAGTCTTCATCAGGCGCACATACGTTTCCATCTGTTCTTTATCCTTCCTCGTTTCAAGGTCATCCGATTCGCCTCCCAGGTACCTCGCAGAAGCACTCTCCACAATATGGATCAATAAATACCTCGTATGTTCATTCCCGTGTGCAATGGCATTGGCAATAATCGCTTCATCATCCCTGCTAAAATCAAGCGCCAATGCAATCCTATTATACTGCGGGATCTTAATATTCTCCAGTGATACGGCAGTGGCAGGATGTATATTCGTCGTACTCTTCGCAGCATACTTCGTAGCCAGCGGATAAAACACTGTAATGAACAGCAACACCACAAAGCCAATTCCCAATACCGAAATAATAATATCTACCCAGATAGAACCACCGCTTTCCATATAATGCATGGCTTCTGTAAACACCATGCGCGTATTCAGGTACACCAGCACTACTGTAATCAACCAGCTGAGGATCTTCACCGGCACCTTCACTGCAAACTTCCCCATTGTCTTTTTATCACTCACAAAATGGATCAGTGGTATCACTGCAAAACCCAATTGTAAACTCAGCAACACCTGGCTAAACACGAGTAATTCTCCCACCTTATCAGCACCTGCAATCTGTATCACCAATAGTGCGGGTACAATAGCCAGCAACCTTGTCAGCAATCTTCTCAACCATGGATTGATGCGGAGTTTCAGATATCCCTCCATGACGATCTGCCCTGCCAGGGTACCTGTAACTGTAGAACTCTGACCCGCAGCAATCAAGGCAATCGCAAACAGGATCGGCGCCCATTTATTACTCAGCAATCCTTCCAGCAGTTTGTGGGCATCCTGTATTTCTGCCACATTGGTTTGCCCTGATTTAAAGAACACTGCTGCCGCTAAGATCAATATCGCCGCATTTACAAAGAACGCCAGATTCAATGCAATTGCACTATCAATAAAATTTAATCTCAGGGCTTGTTTAATACCCGCTTCATCCTGCCTTATTTTCCTCGTTTGCACCAATGCAGAATGCAGGTACAGGTTATGCGGCATTACCGTGGCACCAATGATCCCAATTGCAATATACAAGGCTGTATTATCTGGTATACGCGGCACAAAACCTGTCACCACCTCGCTCATCACAGGCTTTGCCATGATGAGTTCTGTCAGAAAAGATAGCCCTACAATTGCTACCAGTGCAATAATGAAAGCCTCCATTTTCCGGATGCCATATCGCTGCAATACCAGTAACAAAAAGGTATCGAACACTGTAATGCTCACGCCCCATTGCAAAGGTAAACCCGTTAATAACTGGATACCGATGGCCATACCTAAGACCTCTGCAAGGTCAGTAGCAGCGATGGCGATTTCCGCCAGGATATATAAGATGAAGTTGACACCGGGAGGATACGTTTCTCTGTTAGCCTGGGCCAGGTCGCGCCCGCGTACAATACCTAATCTTGCGCTGAGAGATTGTAATAAAAGTGCCATGAGGTTACTCATGAGCAATACCCATAGCAGGGTATATCCGTATTGGCTGCCCCCGGCCAGGTCCGTGGCCCAGTTACCCGGGTCCATATAACCTACGCTTACGAGGTAGGCAGGTCCAAAGAAGGCTAGCATTTTTTTCCAGCGGCCAGAGCTGGTTACGGTTGTGTCTACACTCTGATGTACTTCGCCAAGGGATGTGTGCTGATGGTTCATAAAATTAGCTTAAATCGGCTTTACCATAATGCTTTTTGCCACCTGTTCACTGATGGTAAAGGCTGGCTGGTTCTTTATCTTTATCTCAATAGAGTTGTCAAATTCATATCGTTCTATGACTTCAAGTTGCGTGCCTAAGCGCACACCTTTTGTATTTAGAAATTCGAGAAGAGCAGTAGACTTATCCGAGACGGCCATCACTTCAAGCCTGTTGGCTTTTGCTTTATGCAGGCTGGTTTGCACACGGGGCTTACCCATTTTACCCTGTGCATCGGGGATCGGGTCTCCGTGTGGATCAATCAGCGGGTTGCCCAGGAATTCACTGAGGCGGTTGGTCAGCTTTTCGCTGCGTACATGCTCCAGTTCTTCAGCAAGTTCATGCACTTCTTCCCAGCTGAAACTTAGTTTTTCTACCAGGAAACATTCCCAGAGGCGGTGCCGGCGTATGATTTGCAGGGCGGCCTTTTTACCTTCACTGCTTAGGTTGATGCCCTGGTATTTCTCATAAGCAATGAGTTTCTTTTCTTTTAGCTTCTTTGCCATGTCGGTCACCGATGCGGGTTTGGTATCCAGCTCATAGGCCAGTGCATTGGTGCTGACAGATTCCCCTCCTTCTTCTAATTTATAAATGGACTTGATGTAGTTTTCCTCTGCGATCGACAAATTCATGTTGCTAAAAATAAAATTTAGGTAAATCTAAATAATTTATTGGAAAAATGCAAGTGGTGGTGTTAAATCGCGCTGTTAGAATAGGTCTATGAATCCCTGCAGATGAATATAAACATGCAGAAAGATGGATGTATACATCCCTGGTCATGAATTTAAACATCGCCAGAGATGCTTTTATACTTATATAAGTCCGAAATTTCCCCTAAATAGTCGATAAAAAATCCCAATTTTGCCCTTTACAATTGTTCATATCATTTTTTTCTTTAACTTTTCGGACATTATAAACAAGCAAATAAGCATGAATAAGCTGTTGATAGCAGCATTAGCACTTGGACTTTTCGCCTCCTGCAAATCTGGTGGCAAGAAATCAGGCGCTGATGCAATTACTTTTAAAGAATTCCGTCAGTCATTTGCTGACAGCAAATTGCCTTACAAACTGACCCCTGAAGCACTCAATAAAGCAGCAGGCGATTCCTCCGCTATCGACACCGCCCTTATCAGCCAGTTCCTGGTCGATACGCTGGCGAAGGCAGACTTCCCTTCCCGCAAGGTGAGCTACTATCCAATAGCATCTTTTAGCGGTGATAAGATCAATTATCTCGTTATTAAGGCCGCAGATAAAAACAGCACCGCTGCTTATCTCTGCGTCTTTGATAAAAAAGATCATTACCTGAACCGCATCCAGGTAGCCAAAACAGGCGGCAGGGAAAATAAAAGGGAATACTTCTCCATCGACAGCAAAGAGATGCTGAAGATCACGACAGAGACAGAAGTAACGCCCGGACATACCGCTACTACCGAAAACTTCTACTCTGTAGAAGCCGATGGTACGAGCTCCCTGATCATGACCAACTCTACCGGCGAAGCGATTCCTGGTCAGCTCTTCAACCCGATTGATACACTGCCTAAGAAAAATAAATTTTCTGCTGATTATGCATCCGGCGAAAACAGTATCGTGTCTATCCGTGATGGCAAGGATGCGAAGTCTTTCCTGTTCTTTATTTCCTTCGCGAAGGAATCAGGTTGTAAAGGAGAGATTTCAGGTACAGGTCGTTTCACTGCTGCTAACAAAGGTGAATTTCAGGACAAGGATACAGAGTGTGGGATTGCATTCCAGTTCTCCGGAACTAAACTGACGATAAAGGAAATTGGTGGATGTGGGGCTTATAGAGGTGTGCGTTGTTTATTTGAAGGAGGGTTTACAAAGAAGAAATAGTTTTTGGAATTAAAATAGATTTGAATAATAAGGGTTGGAATTTATTTCCGGCCCTTTTTTCTTTGAAAATGGTTTTCATTTATGATCCCCAAAAATTCCTCCCTTGTTATAAACTTCGCCCCCAAACTCGCCAGGTGCTCCGTATATACCTGGCAATCTATTACCTTCACCCCCAACACGGCCGCTCTTTGCACAAAGGTCACAAACGCTGCCTTCGATGCATTAGTCGCCTTCGCAAACATAGACTCTCCAAAAAAACAATTCCCCAGCATCACGCCATAAAATCCTCCTACCAGGTCGCCACCCTGCCAGCATTCCACTGAATGTGCATACCCTTCATTATGCAATGCTGTATACGCATCCGCTACCTCTTCCGTTATCCAGGTACCATCCTGCCCCTTGCGCGGAGACTCCCTGCACCCCGCTATCACCCCCGCAAAATCCTTATCAAACGTAATCTCAAAAATACCTTTCTTCAGCACCTGTTTCATGCTGGCACTCAATTTCAACTCATCAGGAAATAATACAAACCGGGGATCCGGGCTCCACCATAAGATAGGCGGCTCGTTATACCATGGGAATATCCCTTCCTGGTAAGCCAGCAATAATCGTTCTACTGAAAGATCTCCCCCATAGGCAAGGAGACCATCTTCATCTGCTAAATTGACGGGAGGGAAAATCAGCTCTTCTGTGAGGTAAAAGACAGGCATTAGCTTTCAACAGCTTCTTCTAAAGTGGCACTAATTCCTCTATCGAGTAAGGCTTCACACATGGGGCGCAGGTCTGTAAATTCACCCTGCTTCACAGCGTACTTGCCATTGTGATGTATGATCAATGCACATTGCTCAGCCTGTTCCTGTGAATGGCCGCATACTTCCATCAGGGACTGGATCACCCAGTCAAAAGTATTTACTTCATCGTTCCACACGATGAGACTGTATGGAAATTGTTCATCCTCTGCTACCAACACATCTTCCCACTCTTTGGTGTGTGTGCCTGTTTGCTGACGCTGGCTCATATCCGGAATTATAAATTTGCACAAAAATACAGCTTAGAATTGGGTTTTAAAATTAAACTGACCCCCATTTTATCCGGGATAACAATCTCACTGATTATCATTATTATTGTGAACATCGAAAACTGGAACTATGTTAGGAATGAATGGCACTAAATTGTTGATTGATATAAGTTTACCGCTCAAAGATCCTGTACCCATTTTTGCCCTGGTACTATTCATTATCCTATTGGCACCGATTATCCTGCGTAAGTTCAGGATTCCCAGTATTATAGGATTGATCCTGGCCGGTATGCTCATTGGTGATCATGGATTTAAGATAATTGAAAAAGGAAGTATCGACCTGTTCGGCAAGGCCGGCCTGCTCTATATTATGTTCCTGGCGGGCCTTGAACTGGATATGACGGAGTTTCGAAAAAATCAGCACAGGAGTCTTGTTTTTGGGGCCTTTACCTTTTTCATACCGCTGGTGCTCGGGTTCGTGATCTGCCATTACCTGTTGCATTTCAACTTTATGGCTACACTGCTGGTTTCCAGTATGTTCTCTACCCATACGCTGGTGGCCTACCCCCTGGCCAGCCGTTTAGGTATTACCAGGAATGAAGCAGTGACCGTTGCCGTTGGCGGTACGATCATAACTGATACAGCCGTACTCCTCATTCTCGCTGTCATTACCGGGGCCGCTGCCGGCAACCTGAACCAGCAATTCTGGATCAGGTTGGGTGTCAGTCTGACGGTATTTGCAGCGATCGTATTGTGGATCATGCCGATGATAGGCCGCTGGTTTTTTAAGAAGATCAAAGACGACAAAACTTCACATTTCATCTTTGTATTGGGCATGGTTTTCCTGGCCGCCTTCCTGGCTGAGATGGCCGGTGTGGAAGGGATCATTGGCGCCTTCCTGGCAGGCCTCGCATTGAACCAGCTCATCCCGCATACTTCCCCGCTCATGAACAGGATTGAGTTCACGGGAAATGCATTGTTCATACCATTTTTCCTGATCAGTGTGGGCATGTTGGTAGACCTTCGTGTATTGCTCAGAGGTCCGGAAGCACTGATGATTGCAGGCGTGCTCACAGTAATGGCCCTGGTCAGTAAATACCTGGCTGCTACTTTTACCCAGCTTGTGTTTAAATATACCCTGCCGCAGCGACATGTGATCTTTGGCCTGAGCAGTGCACATGCTGCAGCTACCATCGCTATTATCCTCATTGGTTTCAATATGGGGATCATCAACGAAAACGTATTGAATGGCACCGTCATTCTTATTCTGATCACTTGCCTGGTGGGTAGTTTCGTGACAGAAAGTGCCGGTCGTAAATTGGCTATCATCGAGGCCGATAAACAACCGGAAGCAGACCTGGTGACAGAACGCATGCTGATTCCTATCGCTAACCCTGATAAGATGGAAGCGATGCTGGACTTTGCCGTGATGATCAAAGATCCGAATGCCAAGACGCCGGTATACCCGCTGGCAGTCGTGCAGGACGATGAAGAAGCAAAGGCCCGCATGACCCAGACGAACAGGATGATGGAAGCCGTGGTGGCCCATGCTGCCGCTACCGAAAGCAAGGTGCAGGTGGTAACGCGTATTGACCTGAACGTGTCTGATGGCATTGCCCGCGCTTCGAAAGAACTGGGCATTACTGATGTGATCATTGGCTGGACCGATAAGACCAGTGCTACTGACAGGATCTTTGGTTCTATCTTCGGTTCTACGCTTGATAATGTGTTGCAGAGTGTATGGGAGAATTTGTATGTATGTGATTTCTCTTTTCCTTTAAATGCAACACGCCGGATCGTGCTGGTATTGCCACGCAATGCCGAGTATGAAATAGGTTTTGCTCATTATATGCAAAAAATGTTTTTGTTAAGTAAGCAGGTGGGTGGAAAACTAATGATCTACTGTGAAGGGGCAACACAAAAGTTTACAGAAGAACTGGTGCGCAACCTGAAACAAACAGTGGATATTGGTTTCAAACTCTGGCATGATCTCGTAGACCTGCCGGCACTGGCATATGAAACAACCCGGAACGACCTGCTGATAGTGGTAGCGGCGCGCAAAGGCACGCTATCTTACCGCCCTTCGCTGGAAGGGCTGGCATCCCGTATTTCAAAGTATTTTGCCAATAACAATGTGATCCTGATCTATCCTGAACAGACAGAGATCGAATACATGGAACCTGGCATACAGCCGGAGGATCTGACCTTGCGGCCTATCCAGGAGCAGCTGGCCAATCTCTCGAAACTGGGTAGAGCCATGAAGAAGATTTTCAGGAGGAAGTAAGTTTTTTACCCCGTCTCAACGAGACGGGGTATTTTTTTCTTTGCAATGACCCCTCTCTTTTTGGGGAAGCGATAAGTGGGGGTTGAATGGATAAAGGGCTTCAATGAAACGATAGAAAATGCTCAAAGTAACTACTGAAATTTCCCCCAAAAACTGATATGAAGCCAGGCAAGATTCGCTCCCTCTTTTTCATTTTTCCAACACTACAAGGTCACTAGAAGGTCACTTGTATATCCTTTGGATATTGAGGTGACCTTCTAGTGATCTTGTAATGATCTTTTAGAGATACATAAGCTTCGGGTCTTCACTGTAATTCTATAAGGTACTTCCTGCAAATTGGAAGAAGGAACAACCAGCTAAGCTGAATTGTCAGTTCTTAATCCCTTTTTGCCTGCCACCTTGTCTGCTGATGCACCGGGGTAAGGTATTTGATCTCCTCCCTGGCATGGACACATATTCTCAGGTAATTATCGAAGCCGTGGAAAAAGTAAGTCCGGCGGTGGTAAAAATTGAAAGACTGGAGCGCAGTTCCCGTGGCGAGGTTGTGGGTGGCTCGGGTTCCGGTTTTATTTTTTCTTCAGATGGGTATCTGTTTACGAATAGTCATGTCGTAAAAGGGGCCACTCATTTGAAAGTAATGTTGCAGGACGGGAGGACTTACCCCGCGTATCTTGCAGGACAGGATGCTGCGACAGATTTAGCGGTATTAAAAATAGAAGCGGGAGAGTTGACAACGGTGCCATTTGGAGATGCTGATGAACTCAGGATCGGGCAGCTTGTTATTGCAATTGGTAATCCCCTGGGTTTTCAGCATACGGTGACTGCTGGTGTCATCAGTGCATTAGGGCGATCGTTAAGAGGCGCTGATGGACTGATGATGGATAGCATGATTCAAACAGATGCTGCATTAAATCCTGGTAATTCCGGAGGGCCGCTCATAAATGGCGATGGTGCCGTTATTGGGGTCAATACAGCGATTATTAATGGGGCGCAGGGATTATGCTTTGCTATTAGTATAAACACGGCTAAATCGATCGCAAATCAGTTAATTCGTTTTGGGAAGGTGAAGCGGGCTTACATCGGGGTGGCAATGCAGCAGGTGGATCTTGTGCCGAGGTTACGGGCGATGCATGAAGTGAAGAACAGGCAGGGATTGTTTGTGACGCAGGTGGAGAGGAGTAGTCCGGCAGCGAAGGCAGGGGTGATGGATGGCGATATTATTGTGGGCTTTGCGGATCAGCTGGTGGAGACGGCAGATCAGTTTTTTAAAATGCTGACGGAGGAGAAGATTGGGCAGTGGCAGTTTTTGAAAGTGATCAGGGGGAATGAGATGAAGGAGTTGCGGATAACGCCGGTGGAAAAAGGAGATTAAATATAAAACGAATTGGCCTGCGCCATACTATCCGAAACCTCCTGATAACAAAAAAGCCTTAGCAATTGCTAAGGCTTTTTGTGGGAGTTGACGGATTCGAACCATCGACCCTCTGCTTGTAAGGCAGATGCTCTGAACCAGCTGAGCTAAACTCCCATTACTAAATTACCATTTATAAGACATTCTCGAAAAAGTGGGAGTTGACGGATTCGAACCGCCGACCCTCTGCTTGTAAGGCAGATGCTCTGAACCAGCTGAGCTAAACTCCCAATTAATGGTAATGTGAAAGAACTTTTGAAGAGGTGGGAGTTGACGGATTCGAACCATCGACCCTCTGCTTGTAAGGCAGATGCTCTGAACCAGCTGAGCTAAACTCCCTTTTCGTTTTTGTGTCTCTCTCGTCTGAGAGGATTGCAAAGGTAGAAAATTGTTTTATTTTGCCAAATTTTTTTTAAAAAAGTTTCAAAAAAAATGTTCTCTATCCTCTGAAATCCGCTCCCTAACTAAGTTTCCAGTCAATTATATTATTAGCCCATTCGGCTCTAACAGGCGTTGTTACCTTGATGTAATTGTCCGTATATCCTTCCATCACACCATCCTTATGAAACTTTTCAAACAACACTTTCCTCGTTTCACCTTCATGCTGTGATGCAAAATATTGCGCCTTCTTATGACTCAGGTTACGCAGTATCTTATTGCGCTCATTACGTACGTGCACAGGCACTACAGGCTGGATTTCCAGCGCTGCGGTATTCGCTCTTTCAGAGTAGGTAAATACATGGAAATAAGCGACATCCAACGCATGCAAAAAGTCATAGGTCTCCTGGAAATGTGCATCCGTTTCTCCCGGAAAACCCACTATCACGTCAACCCCTATACTACAATGCGGCATGAACTGTTTGATCAAAGCTACTTTTTCTGCATACAACTCTCTCCGGTAACGGCGGCGCATCATGCCCAGGATATCATTACTGCCACTCTGCAATGGAATATGGAAGTGCGGCATAAAGCGCTGACTGTTCGCCACGAACTCAATGATCTCATTGCTCAGCAGGTTCGGCTCTATTGAAGAGATGCGATAACGATCGATGCCTGCTACTTTATCCAGTTCCCGGATCAGCTCAAAAAAGGTCTCCTCTCTCTTCTTACCACCCTGCAGTCCTTTCCCGAAATCACCCAGGTTAATACCGGTCAGTACAATTTCGCGTACATCGCTTTCAGCGATCTGCTGTACCTGTTCCATCACATTCGTAATTGAATCACTGCGGCTCTTACCCCTCGCCATCGGAATGGTACAGAATGAACAGGTATAATCACAACCATCCTGCACCTTCAGGAAGGTACGGGTACGATCGTTCATAGAATAAGATGCGTGGAAAATATTCACCTGCTCAATGTCACAGCTGCAGATCTTTGCGCTGTCGCCCTTGGTCAGGTTCTTCAGGTGCTCAACAAGGTTGAATTTTTCAGCAGCACCCAGTACCAGGTCTACTCCTTCGATCTCTGCAATTTCTTTTGGTTTCAGCTGTGCATAACACCCGGTGATCACCACCCGGCTTTCCGGCGCCCTGCGCTGAATACGGCGTACCAGGTAACGGCACTCCTTGTCGGCATTGTCTGTTACAGAGCAGGTATTAATTACATACACATCTGCCTGCCCCTCAAAATCTGTTTGCACAAAGCCATCCTGCTCCAGCAACCTGCTCAAAGAAGAGGTCTCGGAAAAGTTCAGCTTACAGCCGAGTGTATGAAAAGCTACTGTTTTCGCTGTTGTCATCGTTTCAATTACTTTGTCCACTAAGGGTAGCAGCCGGAATGGCCTGCTACCAAACCCGCAAAGGTAATTCCTTTTTATGAGAGTTGGAGAAGCGGGAAGCATTTTGAAATTCATTCAGCCGCCCGCAGGCCCATGGCCAATTTCCGGGCAGTTGCCGACCCTCACAGCCCGGGGGATTCGGGTAATTTTTAGGGATATATTGTTAAAAATGTATAGCTTGCCCTGCGAAGATGCAATCTTTAAGCAACTGTGAGACACTATGAGATCAAAAGGTAAGTATATTCCAATGGTGTTGCTGGCGCTGCTATTACTTTTAGCCTGGCAACAGCAATGGTGGAAAGGTCCGTTACACCGCCCGCAGGTAAACAGGCCAGGAACCGTGGAGCGAACATTACCGAACCCGGTCAATGACCCATCCAATCTTGACAGGCATGCACGCCTTACCTACACTAAACATGCCCGCTGCCGTATGGATTGCCGGCAAATCACCGAACATGAAGTGGCGGAAATTCTCGAAACGGGACAAATAAACACTGACAAGTCAAATCCAAGAGATCTGCCTTGCCCTACCTATGCACTGGAAGGTTACTCCGACGACGGCCAACACCTGCGTATCGTGTTCGCCCCCTGTAACGGAGAAACCAAAGTCGTGACCTGCATCGACCTGGATAAGGAATGGCAATGTGATTGCCACTGATTATCATTTGGTTATAATAGTGCCGGCGGTAAATTCTTTACCTGCTGCAGGCATTATCATAAAATAAAAATTCACCATCTTTACACAATTAACTGTAAATTTCAGGCTTGCATCTGACAAAAAACCGACAGGCAATAATCATGAAGCTTTTGCTAAAACCAATTCAATGGGTGTATATCTTATATGCCTCGATCGTCTTTGTAGGGGTCATGTTACTCATCCTTCCATTTATCTTCCTTGCCTCCTTTTTAGGTAGAATCAGAGGTGGAAATGTTATCTACTATTTCCTTTGGTTCTGGTCACGCACCTGGTTTCCTGCTGTGGGAATCGTCGTTAAAAGAATTTATAAATACGACCGTAAAGACAAAACACCTTTTATTTACGTCGTAAACCACAGTACCTACCTCGATGCCGCACTGGCAGTAGGTGTGATGCGCCTCCCTTTTCGCCCCCTCGGAAAAATAGAGATGCAGAAAATACCCCTCTTTGGTTTTATCTATAAGCATGCTGTTGTAGCCGTAGACCGTTCTGATGCTAAAGCCCGCTCCAGAAGTGTGCGTGAACTGATTGCCACCATCAGGGAAGGAGTATCCATCCTCATCTTCCCCGAAGGCACCACCAACGATACCGATAAGCCACTCACAACTTTTCATAACGGAGCATTCCGTATAGCGATCGAGACCCAGACTGCCCTGCAACCCGTATTATACCTGGATTGTATGGATCGCCTGCCTCAGTCTAAAGTAGTAAACCTCAATCCTGGCCTTTGTCGCATCGTATACCTGCCTCCTGTAAGTGTAACAGGTATGACCATGGACGACTTGCCGGCATTGAAACAACAGGTATTTGATATCATGGAAAAAGAATTGCTAAGTTACCGATGAAATTTGCCGACGTCATACTTCCATTAGCACTGCCTAAGAATTATACTTATGCAGTACCTGATCATATGCTGGACACGCTGAAAGTGGGCAGCCGCGTAGCTGTGCCCCTGGGCCGACAGAAGAAGTATGCCGGCGTGGTAAAGGCCATTCATGAACTGGCACCTCCTGATTATAAAACCAAACCACTGCTGGACCTGCTGGATAAAGATCCGGTAGTATATCCTACACAGCTTTCCTTCTGGGAATGGCTGGCATCTTACTACATGTGTAGTGAAGGAGAAGTGCTCAATGCCGCCCTGCCTGCACACCTCAAACTCTCCAGCGAAACAGTATTGCTCTTCAACGATGCTTATGGCGATGATTTCACCGACCTGAGTGATGATGAGTACATGATTGCTGAAGCCCTGCACATCCGCAAGGAACTCCGTATTGAAGAAGTACAGCTTATTCTCGACAAGTCAGAAGTATACTCTGTGATCAAAAAACTGATCGAAAAGCAGGTACTGCTGGTGTACGAAGAGCTGAAAGAAGTATATAAAGAAAAGAAAGAAAACTACGTACAGCTCCATGCCCGGTACGAAGCAGAGGAAGAACTGGCTAACCTGTTCAATACCCTGGGCAAAGCGCCCAAGCAAATGGAACTCTTGCTGGCCTACCTGCACCTGGTAAAGACACAGGGGAGTGTGCTGCAAAGTGAACTGCTCAAAAAATCCGGTGCCTCTGCGGCACAGCTGAAAGGCCTGGTGGATAAAGAAATCGTGTGGATTGAAAAGAGAGTGGTAGACCGTGTACCCGGTGGGGGCAAGGTGGATGTACAGATAGATTTTACCTTGAGCCCTGCACAGGATAAGGCCCTGCGGGAAATAAGAACAGGCTTTGAGCAGAAACCGGTGACATTACTGCATGGCGTAACTTCCAGCGGTAAAACCCAGTTGTACATCAAGCTGATTGAAGAGTACATTGCCAGTGGCAAACAGGTATTGTACCTCTTACCGGAGATTGCGCTCACCGCACAGATTGTACGTCGCCTGCAAAAGCATTTTGGTAATAAGATTGGTATTTATCACTCCCGTTTCAATAACAATGAACGGGTAGAAATATGGCATAAAGTAAAGAGTGGCGAACTACGTATTTTATTAGGTGCGCGTTCCAGCCTCTTACTGCCGTTCCTTGAACTGGGATTGATCATTCTTGACGAAGAGCATGATCCTTCTTACAAACAACAGGACCCTGCACCCCGCTATCATGCCAGGGATGCGGCTATTTACTATGCCGGTTTGTTTAAAGCAAAGGTGTTACTAGGTTCCGCCACTCCTTCGCTGGAATCGTATTTTAATGCGAGCCAGGGAAAATATGGATTGGTAGAACTGAGCGAACGCTTTGGTGGGCTTGAGATGCCGGAGATTGAGATTGTGGATGTGAAGAAGGCGCAGGCCGAAAAACAGATGCAGGAGAATTTCTCTCCACAGTTAATTCAGGCGATACATAGCACCATCGCACAGGGGAAACAGGTGATCCTATTCCAGAACAGGAGAGGGTATGCGCCATTTATGATGTGTACTACCTGTGGATGGATTCCTACGTGTAAGAATTGTGATGTATCACTCACCTATCACCGGTACCAGGATCAGCTGACCTGTCACTACTGTGGTACCCGTTATCCTTATGTACATACCTGTGCGGCCTGTGGAAGTCAGTCGCTGGTCACAAAGAGTTTTGGAACGGAGAAGATTGAAACTGATTTGCAGGAATTGTTCCCGAAAGCACGCATTGCCCGTATGGATATGGATGCGGTGAGGAACAAGGATAGCCATAATAAGATGATCCAGTTGCTGGAGAACCAGGAGATCGATATTCTCGTGGGCACGCAGATGGTGGTGAAAGGCCTGGATTTTGAGAATGTGAGTTTAGTGGGCATCCTGAGTGCGGACAACCTCCTGGGTTTCCCTGATTTCAGGGTAAATGAAAGGGCATTTCAGCTGATGGAACAGGTGAGTGGGCGTGCAGGCCGTAAGCATGGCAAGGGGAAAGTATTGATCCAGGCTTACCGCACCCAGCACCCGATATTACATTACGTCACCATCCATGATTATAAGGCCATGTATGCAGCAGAGATTGCGGAGCGGCAGAACTTTGGGTATCCGCCATTCTTCCGTTTGCTGAAGCTGACATTGAAACATAAAGACCAGAAGGTGGTAGAGCAGGCAGCCCTGGTATTGGCTAACTGGCTAAGGCCGCATATAGGCCCGCATTTAGTAGGGCCGGCAGCACCACTGGTAGGCAGGGTGCGGAATTATTACCTGCAGGAGATGATGATCAAGTTACCGAGAGATACTAAAGTGATCGCGCAAACGAAGCATTTGCTGAAAGAAACGTTTATTAAATTATTGGCAGAGAAACAATTCCGGAGTGTGTTCATTGTGCCGGATGTGGATTATGTATAAGTTTATTGGATAAAGTATTTCAGGATGCTGTGATCGATCTGGGCTGATGTATAAGTCTGTTCGATGACAGCTTATTAAAGTATTTCAGTATGCTGTGGTCGATCCGTGCCGGATGTATAAGTCCGTTCGATGACAGCTTATTAAAGCATTTCAGGATGCTGTGATCGATCTGGGCTGATGTATAAGTCTGTTCGACGACAGCTTATTAAAGCATTTCAGGATGCTGTGATCAATCCACGCTGATGTGGATGATGTTTATTGATTGATTGCCCGTTCCTGCTCCCATTCTGCCATTTCCTTGATCTTATCTGACTCATAAATATGCGCACCACTGGGCGTATTCGCTGCTGCATAGATCATTCCATGGGCTACATTAATTGCTTTAATTGTCCTGTACTTCTTCCATTTTCCCAGTAAGAAAAAGAAAAATAAACTGGTGAGGATATAACCTAACCATTCACCCAGTCTGAAATCTTTTCTCGTACCTACCAACACAGAAGGTCTGAAGATATGATAGCCCGGAAAGGCTAAGGCCATAATCGCATTCTCTGTTTCACCTTTGGTGCGCAGGTAGAAATTTTTTGACACTGCATTTGCACCAATGCTGGACATGAGCAGGAATTGTTTCATTCCCTGTCTGCGGGCGATAGTTGCACATCGTACCGGTATCTTATAATCCACTTCCCTGAATTTTTCCTGGCTCCCTGCCTGGCGGATAGTGGTGCCAATACAGCAAAAGAGGGCATCGCCGGTGAGCGCCTGGGCCAGGCTTTCCTCATCATTGAAGTCTACGATGACCGGTTCCAGGCCCGGGCGCTGCTTAAAGGAAGGAGTACGCAGCAGTACTTTTACTTTGCTGAATCGATCATCATGCAGGAGCAGGGTGACCAGGTTACTACCGGTCAAGCCGGTGGCTCCTATTACTACGGCTGTTTGAGACATGCTTTTATTATCTTTGTCAGGAATGTGTGTTTATAAATTTACGACCATATGCTGATTTCTGAAAATGTTTTGCTCCGGCCTTATAATACGTTTGGCATAGCTGCCCAGACCAGGTATTTTGCTGCCTTTACAACTCCTGATGAGTTGCGGGAACTGTTGAGTGCTCCGCAATTCAAAGCTTTGCCACATATGATATTGGGGGGAGGAAGTAATGTGCTCTTTACAAGGGATTTTGACGGGGTGATAATGAAGAATGGGATAAAGGGAATTGAGGTGGTGAAAGAAGATGAGGAGTATGTATATGTGAAAGCGGGAGCAGGGGAGAACTGGCATGGGTTTGTAATGGAGAACATTAAACATAACAGGGCAGGGCTGGAAAACCTGTCATTGATACCTGGTAATGTGGGGGCGAGTCCTATGCAGAATATCGGGGCGTATGGGGTGGAGATCAAGGATACGTTTTATTCCCTGGAGGCATTGCACCTGGAGGAGCTGTCTATTGTGACTTTTAATAAGGAGGAATGTGCATTTGGGTACCGGGAAAGTGTTTTTAAGCATAAATATAAGGGGCAGTTTGCCATACTTTCTGTCACCTATAAACTGAGAAAGCAGGCACAGTTTAATACAAGTTATGGTGCTATAGAGGCGGAGCTGAAGGAAATGGGGGTACAGGAACTGAGCATCCAGGCAATTAGCCAGGCGGTGATTAATATCCGGTCTTCTAAATTGCCTGATCCGGCAAAGATTGGGAATGCGGGAAGTTTCTTTAAGAACCCAACGGTTTCATTGGCGGAATACGAGCGGATTAAGGCGGCGTTTCCGAATGTGGTGGCATACCCGGTGGATGGCGGGCAGTTTAAGCTGGCGGCTGGGTGGCTGATAGAGCAGTGTGGATGGAAGGGGTATAGAACTGGAGATGCAGGGGTGCATGCGAAGCAGGCGCTGGTGTTGGTGAATTATGGGGAGGCGAAAGGAGGGGAGATATATGGTTTGTCGCAGCAGGTGCTGGATAGTGTGGAGGCGAAGTTTGGGGTGCTGCTGGAGAGGGAGGTGAATATCATTTAATTGGGAATATGTGGCTTTGTATGCTCCTGCGCTAGCCGGAGCATACAAGGCCACCCCGAAGCCTGACCTTATTTGTTGCGTAAGATGTTAGCGATAATTTTATCTGCATGATCTCTTGAATTCTCAATAAACCAGATGGCAGTATCCATTCCTCCAACTACCACACCAGCCAGGTAGATCCCCGGCATATTCGTTTCCATCGTCTCCGGATTATATTGCGGATGCCGTTTCTCATCTTTTGACAGCCTTATCCCCGCCATTTCCAGAAAGCTGAAATTTGGCTGATACCCTGTCAGCGCCAGCACATAATCATTCTGAATCGTGATCATACCATCCGGTGTCTGAATATCCACTTCCCTTTCCCTGACTGCTTTCAGGTTAGAATGATAATAAACTTTGATCGATCCTTCTGCAATACGATTCTCAATATCCGGTTTCACCCAGTATTTCACCCGTTTCCCAATTTCTCCTTCGCGGACCACCATTGTTACATCCGCACCTTTCCGATACGTTTCCAGTGCTGCATCCACAGAAGAATTATTCGCACCTATCACTACTACTTTCTGCGTAGCATAGAAATGAGGATCTTTATAATAGTGTGTTACTTTCGGCAGGTCTTCGCCCGGAATATTCAGCATATTAGGGATGTCATAAAAGCCGGTGGCAATGATGACATGATCGGCTGTATAGGTCTCTTTACTTGTTTTAATAGTATAACCCGGTGTAATGCTTTCCACCTTTTCGAAGAGGCGTACATGCAGTTTATTGGCTACTGCTACCCGGCGGTAATATTCAAGTGCTTCCGGGCGAATGGGTTTGGCATTGATAGACACCCAGGGAATGCCTCCGATTTCCAGCTTCTCAGAAGTAGAGAAGAAAGTCATGTAGAGCGGGTAATTGTAGAGTGAGTTGGTTAGGCAGCCTTTTTCGATGATGAGGTAGCTTAATCCGGCCTTTTGTGCTGCGAGTCCACAGGCTAGTCCGATAGGACCAGCGCCAACAATCAGGATATCGTACTTTTCCATGGGGGCAAAATTACGAAATAATTGGGGGTGCCTGTTGCCATTTAATTCAATAGTAGATCATTTAATTCGGTAGTTGGCTGGTTTGGTTATTTAATGCAGCAGCTTCTATTTCAGTTATTCAATAGTAGGTCATTTAATTCGGTAGCTGGCTGGTTTAGTTATTTAATGCAGCAGCTTCTATTTCAGTTATTCAATAGTAGGTCATTTAATTCGGTAGCTACCTGGTTCAGTTACTTAATGCAGCAGCTTCATTCAATTCCTTAATTCACTTACTTCATTACTACCTGGCATCCGCCAGGTAATCCAGCACCCCATACATCAGGGCATTATTCTCCGGTATAAACACTGACAAATCCTGTATCAGCCCCCTATCCTGTACGTACGGCGCTGCTACCAGTTCCTCTTCTCCGTGCTGCACCATATGCTCCAGGTTCTCTGTTGTCACCTCAAAATGAAACTGCAAAGCCATCACTTTCTCCTTATACACAAAGGCCTGATTCGATGTTGCTGCCGAAGATGCAAAACCCGCCGCTCCCGCAGGCAGATCGAAAGTATCTCCATGCCAGTGAAACACCGTCATTTCCTGTGGCAGGACTTTGACCGGAGACGATGGACTGAACTGCACTGGATACCATCCTATTTCCTTCTGTTCATTTGCATACACATTTGCCCCCAATACATGCGCAATGAGCTGTGCCCCCAGGCAGATACCCAGTACAGGTTTATCGTCATGAATCGCTTGTCTGATCATCGCTTTTTCTGCCGCCAGCCAGGGATATTCGCTTTCATCATGAATACCCATAGGTCCTCCCAGTACGATGAGAAAATCAAAATCTGTAGCAGCTGGTGGGGTGCTGTGTTTATACCAGTGAGTGTAGGTGACGTCGTGTGCCTTTAAATTAATCCAGTCAAGAATGCATCCTGGGCCTTCAAAAGGCACATGCATGAAAATATGTATATGCATAACGTTATTTTACTACGGCCATTACCACCCGGTAGTATTCCAATCCATTCATTTTGTCAGCGCTTTTGCCAAAGCAGAGATGCCTATAGTCATCAGCATCAACGTCGTAGAGTAGTTCCATATTATACCCTTCCAGGAATTGTTTCATTTTGGAAGGGGCCATTCCGAAGTTCCAGGACTCCTGGTGTTGCCGTAATTCTTTGGGTGAAATAGCTGTGCCTAAAAAAGATTGCGTGTGGGTAAGGACTTTGTCATCAATATAGATGAAAATGATCCTGGTGCCGCTTGTAAATTTACTGAAATATTGGAAGAGCTTATCCGCAATAGGGATGGTAAGTGAATTAGTGACTCCTTCCCAGATCAGTAATGTCTTGTAATGAGATTTTAGCAAGTGGTGCGGAATGGTGGTTTCAAGTTGTTGGTTACTGAAATCCACGGGGATATAATCAATAAATTCTGTGGGTTTGTTCTTCAGGTTTTCCAGTACATTTCTTTTGGCGTCCTGCAAGCGGGGATGATCAATTTCTACAAATGCGAGTTTGGTTTTGAAATCGAGACGGTGAATGCGGCAATCGTAACCAGCGCCGAAGAGGATCAGTTGATTGATGCCAAAGTTCCGGATGGTTTCCAGGATCATGACATCTATGAGCCGCGTTCGGGCCAGGCAGGAGCTGAGAGCGCCTGAGAAACGGGAGTCAAGGATCTTACCGATGATGAAGTTGAAACCGGGTACAGCAGCAAGGCTGGCTATCATGCGAAGTGATGGGGGCAGAAAATATTTGGCGAATGGGTCATTAAACAGGTAACGCCGTTGGCTGGGAAGTCTGTTGGATGCAATGGCACGGAATAAGGCCAGGTAAGCGGCGGATCTGCTGGCGAGGAGCAGTCTCATATTGGTAACATTTTATTGGATGACAATCATTGATTCGTGGAAATAAGGCCTTCGGGAAATCAAGATTTGGTTGAAAATTTTGATTTATAAATGTAAAGAATATTTTCATTTTGCAATGGAAAGTGGCAAATTAAATCGTGCAAAATCAAAAGGAGTCCTTTTTTCTTAAAATGGCTTTCATGCCCGTAGGTGAATTCCCTCTTTCATGAATGTTTTCTCATTAAACAATCAGCTGTTGGCTGAAGGAGAAGGTTTTTAAGCAATGCAACAGGGGCTTTTAATAGAAACCAGCACTGCTGAGTTTGTAAATAAGAAAGGGTGACTGGTTTCCCAATCACCCTTTTCGTATAACAAGCAAATACTTACATCAAATAGATATCTTACATGAAATGATACCTTACAAAAGCTTCCATCGCTGCATACTTCTGCAAACCTAACTGGTCGTACAGGTTCGCGGTATCTGCGTTACGGTCTTCAGCTCTTTCCCAGAACTCGCGGCTATCTGTACCCTGGAAAGGTACAACGTCTTTCTGGCTCTGGTGGATAAAGATACCCAGGCGTTTTTGTCTTACCTGGTCAGGGCTCATTGGCACTGCCATTTCGATCTCATTGATCTTCCATTCCTGCCATGCACCTTTATACAACCATACCCAGCACTCCTTCATAAACTCTTCGTGTTTCAGCTGATCCAGCGCAGCGAAGATGATTTCCAGGCATACTTTGTGGGTACCATGTGGATCGGCGAGGTCACCGGCACAGAAGATCTGGTGTGGTTTAATTTTACGGATCAGGTCTTTGGTGATATCGATGTCAGCCTGGCTTGCAGGTGCTTTCTCGATCAGACCTGTTTCGTAGAAAGGCAGGTTATTGTAGTGGATATTTTCTTCAGGGATACCTACGTAGCGGCAGGTAGCTTTTGCTTCACCACGACGGATCAGGCCTTTGATAGCACGGATCTCAGGAGAATCCTTCTGGGAAGGTTTCTTGGAACCGAGGAATGCTTTCGCATCCGCCAGTACCTGGGAGCTCTTGCTACGGTCGATGCCGAACATATCTTCAAAGCCTACTGCGAAGTCGATATAACGCAGTACGAACTCGTCAGTTACCGCGATGTTACCGGAAGTCTGGTAACCTACGTGTACATCATGACCCTGTTCGTGCAGGCGGATGAAGGTACCACCCATAGAGATGATGTCATCATCAGGGTGTGGAGAGAAGATCAGCACACGTTTTTTCAGTGGCTCAGAGCGTTCAGGGTGGCTGGGTAACTGAGTACCTGGCTTCCCACCTGGCCATCCGGTGATGGTATCACGCAGACCGTTGAACTCTTCGATATTTAATTCATATGCGGAACCGTATTGTACGATCAGGTCATTCAGACCATTTTCGTTGTAATCACGGTCAGTCAGCATCAGGATGGGTTTGTTCAGCTTCAGGGCGAGGTTGGTTACCGCTTTACGACGCAGTTTAGGCGTCCATTCGCAGTCACCGGTCAGCCATGGCTCCTTGTTACGGGTCAGGTCTTCTGCTGCCTGCTCATCGATCACGAATTTGCAGTCAGAGTGCTGTTGCAGCAGGGAAGCTGGCACCTGGTCGCTGCTGTGACCTTCAACGGAGCGTTGAACGATTTTAGATTTATGGGAACCCCATGCCAGCAGTACGACACGTTTCGCTTTGAAAATGGTATTCAGACCCATTGTGATAGCGAGACGGGGTACCAGGCTCATATTGGAAAACTCGAATGCATTCGCCATTCTTGTTGAGTTATCCAGTGTTACGAGGCGGGTGTGAGAAGTGAGGGCAGAACCTGGCTCATTGAACCCGATATGGCCATTGGTACCAATACCGAGAATTTGCAGGTCAATACCACCGGCAGCTTCAATTTTTGCTTCATATTCAGCTGCGAATTCTTTCACTTTTTCCTTTGGAATAGTACCATCTGGTACGTGTGTGTTTTCCTCCGGAATGTCAATGTGGTTGAACAGCTGTTCCTTCATGAACCTGTTGTAGCTCTGCAGCGCATCGGGTTCGATCGGATAGTATTCATCCAGATTGAAAGTGATCACGTTTTTGAAACTCAGTCCTTCTTCTCTGTGAAGGCGAACAAGTTCAGCATAAAGATACTTTGGAGTAGAGCCGGTAGCCAGGCCTAACACTACATTTTTGTTAGTGGCCTGTCTTGCCTTGATCAATGCTGCTATTTCCTGTGCCACTGCTTTGGAACCGTCTTTAGCGGTAGGATATATATCCACGGCTATTTGTTCGAAACTGTCAATCAGTTCAATTTCCTGATGATTTAGCGTCATGATTGTTAATTTGGATTAGATGCGGTTTAAAAACGAGACCGAAAATTAAAAAAAATCTTCTTACCGAGGTAGAATTTTTGTGTGTGTTTAAGCAGAAACGACAAAAATCATAAATGTATCGGGTACACTTAAAATAATTGTATTAGGATGTGAGAAAAAGCTATTAAGGGGCAAAAAAAAAGCGCTTTTGCAACGGCAAAAGCGCTTTTCATTATTTCGCTAATACTAATATTTTTTTCACTTCATCCACCTGCGTCTGGGAAATGCCATACTCTGGAACACCTGGTATACCTCCCATACTCACATTTGGATTTCTGTACACCATTCTACTTTCATTATAACCTTTGGCCGAGGTATGAAACTCTGTGGCGCCGGTTTCTTTGATCAGTGTAGCAATATTATTTGCTCTCACGCCCGAGCCTACCATGATGGCAATGCGGCCTGCTGATTTTTCAACGAGTGTTTTCAGGAGGGCAGCGCCTTCAATAGCGGTATTTCGCTGACCGGAAGTGAGGATGCGTTCACAACCAGTACTGATCACGTCTTCCAGTGCCTGCAAAGGATCGGCTGTCATATCAAATGCCCGGTGAAAGGTCACGCCCATAGGCCATGCCAGTTCTACCAGTGCTTTGGTACGCGGTACGTCTACCTTGCCATCGGCGGTGAGTAAACCTATTACCACGCCATTACAACCTAGTTCTTTGCAGAGCTGAATATCTTTCTGCATGGTGGCATATTCCAGGTCATCGTACAGGAAATCGCCACCACGGGGGCGGATAATGGGATACAGGTCAATCGTTACCTTTTCGCGTGCCAGGGCAATGGTGGCATAGCTGGGTGTGGTACCGCCTTCCAGCAGGTTGTCACACAGTTCTATACGTTTTGCACCACCTTCCTGAGCTGCGATACAGGATGCGACTGAGCCCGCACATATTTCGAGTGTAATCATGTCTTATTTATGAGGTATCGGTTCTTATTCGGATTGTAAGCTATCACAGGTTTTCTTTTGAAAAAAGAAGACTATTTATAGTAGCTTTTCCCGTCAATCAGCACGTTATTTTCCTTTTCAGAAAGTACGGCATAATTGAATCCTTTCTGCAGGCAATAAGCGCCGTATTCACCTTTTTTATTCACTGCGAGGAAGCCTACCTGCAGCCCCTTTGCTCTTTCAGGCCCTTTCTTCACAATGCGTTCTACTGCTTCTTTACAAGCTTTTTCAGGAGAATAACCCTGACGCATAAGTTCTACTACGAGGTGACTACCTACAATGCGGATCACTTCTTCACCCACACCTGTAGAAGTAGCAGCACCGATTTCGTTGTCTACATACAAACCTGCGCCAATGATAGGAGAGTCGCCTACACGGCCATGCAGTTTATATGCCATGCCACTGGTGGTACATGCACCGGATAAGTCTCCGTTTGCATCGATGGCCACCATACCAATGGTATCGTGGTTATACTCGTTTCCAGGCAGCATGCGGGGGCTAAAAGTGGTAGGGTTACTACCCTGCCCGTAAGAGGAGTTTTCGATGTTCATGACGGGCTTATACTCGGAAGTTTTCAGCCATTCTCTCCAGGCCTTTTCAGACTCCGGTGTGAGCAGGTTTTCCTTTTTAAAACCCTGTGACAATGCAAATTGCAGGGCACCATCACCTACGAGCATTACATGTGGTGTTTTTTCCATTACCAGGCGTGCTACGGAAATAGCATGGGTAACGTGCTCCAGGGAGGCTACGGAGCCACAATTGCCCTTTTCATCCATGATGCAGGCATCCAGTGTCACACGGCCATCGCGGTCCGGATTGCCGCTAAAACCTACGGTGTGGTTGTTAGGATCAGCTTCCGGTACTCTTACACCGGCTTCCACTGCATCCAGTGCACGACCACCTTTCTTTAAAATTTCCCATGCGGCCAGGTTGGCTGCACGGCCAAAATCCCAGGTAGATAATACAATGGGCTTAGTGCTTCTGTCTTTTTTTACAAACGGTAATGCCTGTGCGCTCTTTACTCCGTCTAAAGACAAAGCAGCGGCACCCAGGGCCGCTGCTTTTAAAAAATGTCTGCGATCTTGCATGATGTTTAAATTACAAGTGCTTTATGTTGATATTAATCTTTCATCTCCCATGCCAGTGCGCTCGCACCTAATATCGCAGCATCGCTTTCTTTCAGTTCGGAGAATACCAGCTTCACCTTATTCTGGAAGATAGGCAGCAGGTTCTTTTCCATATGCTCACGAACTGGTTTCATTAACAGATCGCCGGCTTTGGTCAGACCACCAAACAGTACGATCGCTTCAGGGCTGGAGAACATTACGAAGTTCGCAATTGCCTCACCCAGGATCTTACCGGTGAACTCATACACTTCCATGGCCAGGGTATCGCCCTTCATGGCAGCTTCATAAATTACTTTTGAATTTACTTCTTCTTTTTTGAATTCACGCAGCAGACTTTTTTCATTCGGACGGGTTTCCAGGAATTCCAGTGCAGTGTTGGTCACACCTGTAGCGGAAGCGTATGCTTCCAGTGAGCCATGGGCCTTGGTTCCAGGGTGGAAACGACCACCAGGGATGACGATACAGTGACCCAGTTCGCCGGCAAAACCGTCGTGACCATAGATCAGCTGACCATTTGCAACGATACCGCTACCTACGCCTGTACCCAGGGTGATGACGATAAAGTCTCTCATGCTTCTGGCAGCACCGTACATAAATTCACCCAGTGCAGCTGCATTTGCATCATTTGTTAAAACAGCAGGGATACCAAATTTAGCTTCCAGCAATTTCGACAATGGAACGATCCCCTTCCAGCGAAGGTTCGGAGCGTATTCAATATTTCCGGTATAGAAGTTTCCGTTAGGAGCTCCTACGCCAATTCCTCTGATGTTTTTGATTCCACCTACCTGATCGATCAATACGGAAAGGTGTCCGTGCAGTTCGTCCAGGAACGCGTCTACGTTTTCATGTTGGTTCGTTAGCATACGACCGTCGCATAGAATGTTACCTCTGCGATCTACTATGCCAAATTTTGTATTGGTTCCTCCAATATCAATGCCCACCGCTAATTGCTGACTCATAATCGATTCCCTGTGATTTTAAAATAGTTTTTACTCTGAATGCAAAGAATGCCAGATATGCAAAGCATATTACTGGGATTATATAGGAATAATGCGTTCCAATACTTGGATCGTCGCCCAGGCCACCCTGTACAGGAGGTACGAGGGAACCGCCCAGGATCATCAGGATCAGGAATGAAGATCCCTGTGCTGTATACTTGCCCAGACCAGCGATGGAAAGTGCGAAGATACATGGCCACATAACGGAGCAGAATAAACCGCCGCTGATGAAGCTGAAAAGAGAAACATAACCGGTAGTGCACAGACCAATTGCATTGGCAAGAATACCGAGTATGGCGAAAATCATAAGTGTTTGTGCAGGTTTGTCCTGACCGGCAAAGAAACCTATGATCTGGATCACTAAAATGCCTGCATACGGGTACAATACACTTACATCTGTACCTTTTGCATAGTTAGCTGCCAGAACAAGGCCATAAGCGAAAAATGGCACGATTACGCATAGGACTTTGCGCAACTTCTCAGACACATTGAATACGGAGATGGCACCTGTCCAGCGACCAATCATCATACTACCCCAGAACAGGGAAACATAAGGATCAATTTCTGCTGTGGTCAAACCGTTTTCAGTGAGGAAGCCTTTAGTTTCGAGCAGGCCACCCATATTGCTGGCGATGGTAACTTCCACCCCTACATATACGAAGATGGCGATCATGCCCAGTACCAGCTGTGGGTATTTCATGGCACCCCAGCCTTCGCTGCCTGTTGATAAGGTAGCACCTTTCTGCGAAATGATTTTCGCATAGAACAGTACTGAGAGAATACCCACGATACCGATAATGAAGAAAGGCAGTTTGTTTTCCCGGCCCAGACCGATCATTATTAATACGAACAATGCGGTGATGGCAGCCAGGGTTTTACTTGCTTTTGGTGATTGCTCAAATGGTTCATCCGAAGTTTCTTTCGGCATTTTTGAGAACCAGAAGATAGCAGCAGCCACGAGGAACAGCCCGATCAGCAGGATGTAAAGCGTGTTGATCTTACTGATGTCAGTATCTGCGCTCGCTGCACCCTTTGCACTACCGAAGAGCAGGATGCTCACGATGAGTGGGCCGATGGTTGTACCAAGTGAGTTGATACCACCAGCCAGGTTCAGACGGTGAGCTCCTTTGGAAGGATCCCCGAGGAGGAACGCAAAAGGATTGGCGGCAGTCTGCTGAAGTGAAAAACCAAGGGCAACAATGAAGAATGCGCCCAGGATGAGATAAAAGGCATAGGTTTCATTCGCCATGCCGCTCCCGAAATTTACTGCGGCGATGAGCGCCACAGCACCTACGACAGAAATGAGAAGGCCGTAGATAATACCTTTCTGATAACCGATCTTGTTGAGAATATCAACGCCTCTCAATGCTGACAGGAAGTACAGCAGGAGGGAGCCGATAAAGTAAGCACCATAGAATGAAAAGTCAATCAGCTGTGATTCAAGCTGATTCAAGTGGAAATGTGCCTTACAGAAGGGGATGAATATGCTGTTCGAGGCAGCAACAAAACCCCAGAAAAAAAATACAAGTATCAGTACAAAGAAAGAGGGATGTGTACTTTGCTTTGTTTGTTGACCCATAAACGTGCTAACGTGTTAACGTGTTAAATTACTGTAATCTTTGCAGCGTTAAATGTATAAATTATTTTTTGACAATTCCTAAAAATTTAGGAAAAAAATCCCGATTTTCTTGATGCAAAAACGTTTTAGCTAATATGGTATAAAATATCTATCTAATTCCGTTTATAATTGACAAAAATCCGAAAGGCGGGTGGAATTAATATACTTTTTAATCTATTTAGCGTGGAAAATTAGCATCTGTCTATTAACATTGCTCAAACCATGGTTGTTCATTAGGAAATGCTGAAATTGTTAAGTATGTTCGCAAGTATCAATCAAAGTGTTTAAATAATATATAAAACAGCAGTATGGGGAAATCCGCTACACCACCCGTTAAAGGGCCTTTACCTATGCAATCAGAACCGCAGAGCAGCTACGGCAAAGCGATGGGCATTATCGGCACTTTATTTTTCATTTTTGGATTTGTGACCTGGTTGAACAGCGTGCTGATCCCATTTTTGAAGCAGGCCTGCGAAATATCAGACTTCGAGGTGTTTTTCGTCACCTTTGCTTTCTACATTAGTTACCTGGTAATGGCAATTCCGTCATCTGCCATCCTGAAGAAAATTGGTTTTACAAAGGGGATGTCTCTTGGACTGCTTATTATGGCCGTGGGTTCCCTGATTTTTATTCCTGCTGCATACACCCGTAGCTTTCCATTATTCCTGTTGGGATTATTCGCACAGGGTACTGGTCTGACACTGCTGCAGGCGGCTTCTAACCCTTATGTTACGATCCTGGGCCCGATCGAAAAAGCGGCACAGCGTATTAGTATCATGGGGATCTGTAACAAGGTGGCTGGTATGATTGGAATTTTCGTACTGGTACAGTTGTTATTCAGTGATGCCGCCGAATTGTCTGCCAGGATCGAAACGCTGACGGGAGCTGCAAGAGAAGCAGAACTGCAGGCACTGGCACAACGTGTGGTTGTTCCTTACCTGGTGATGACAGTCGTACTGCTGGCACTTGCGTTCATGGTTAGAAAATCTGATCTGCCTGAAATTAACACAGACGAAGAAAATGGTGCCGCTGCTGATGAAGCCGGCGTTAAGAAAGGCATTCCGCCGCATTTGCTGCTGGGGGTTGTATGTATCTTCGCGTATGTAGGTGTGGAAGTGCTGGCAATTGATTCGCTGGCATTGTATGGGGAGTACAATGGCTTACAGAAAATGGTTGCAACCAACCTGGGTATTTATAGCCTGATTGCACTCACTGTAGGTTATCTTTCCGGTATCGTGCTGATTCCAAAATTCATCTCTCAGAAAACGGGTTTGATCATCTGTGCTACAATGGCACTGGTGCTTTCTGTAGGTGCGCTGGTAACTACCGGATGGAGCTCTATCATTTGTATTATCCTGCTGAGTTTATCACATGCATTGATGTGGCCTGGTATCTGGCCGCTGGCAATGAATAAAGCGGGTAGACATACCAAGATCGGTGCTGCTTTCATGGTGATGGCGATTTGTGGTGGTGCGATCCTGCCGCTGATTTATGGTGCAATTGCAAGGAGTACTGACAGGCATATTGCTTATATGGTAATGCTGCCATGTTATGTATATATCCTGTATTATGGCTTGAGTGGTCATAAAGTAGGATTGAAAGAAAAATAGATGTAGCAGTATATTTTAATACTGTTTCATGTAATGAAGATGCTAAAGAAAATTAGTAGAGTACATACATAAAAAAAGTCCGCAATTTTACTTGCGGACTTTTTCTTTTTTAATATTGGTCATCGAGTGCAAAGACCGGTTTTCGATTCATCCAATTGCCTCTTGTAAAATCAGGTATATACTGCACACTTCCACCTTCTGCTACTGATGCCTCACTCAATGGTGTGATCGCATACATCGTAGCCAGGTCATACACATCCTGCGCATAAGGCGCCTCTCTCTTTATACTCTCCACAAAGCTATTGATCACATACCAGTCCATACCTCCATGCCCCGCGCCAGCTGAACTCTTCGTATACCTTTTCCACAGCGGGTGATCATATTTCCCCATATAGCTACCCGCATCTCCTGCTTCACCAGCCTTCTCCCACTCATCATATGGACTCTTACCCTCAACGTATACACTCGCTTTATCATCCATCCACAATCCATTCGTTCCCTGTACACGAAAATTCAAAGAGTAGGGGCGAGGTGAATTTGTATCGTGACTAAGCATAATCGTTTCTCCATTACTGGTACGGATCAGTGTCGTCACAATATCCCCCAGGTTGAACTGCACTTTTGCATTCGGATGGCTCTCACTACTATTATCGACAACGTATTTATGCAAGCCACGACTTTTAGTAGCCACAGATGTTAAGGATACAAGACGATTGCCACGATTCACATTGATCATATTGGCTACCGGCCACAGACCATGTGTAGGGTAGAGGTCTCCGTTACGATGCACACTATGATTCGTACGCCAGTGTGCTTCTGATAGCCCCTTTTCGCCAAACTCAACACCACCGCCATAAATCTGCTTGCCATCATTAAATTTTACTTTACGCAGATCATGCTGATAGCCGCCCTGCAAGTGAATCAACTCTCCAAACAAACCCTGACGTACCATGTTAAGCACTGCCATGATATCACGGCGATAGCTTACATTTTCCATTGCAAATACGGGCACGCCCGTTTCTTCAGAAACGTTCACAAGCTGCCAGCACTCCGCTACATCCGTAGCACCACATACTTCCACTGCTGGTGTCTTGCCTGCTTTCATTGCAGCGACAGCCTGTGGTGTATGCCATTCCCAGGGAGTAGCAATAATGACTGCATCGATGTCATCACGTTTGAGCAGGTTGCGGAAATCTTCGGGTCCGTTCGTGTATTCTGCTACTTTCTTTTTGCTGCCATAAATTTTGTCAATGAGTTTTCTGGCTCCCGGAATCGCCCAGTTGGTGTCCGGATCAGCGATGGCAACAACTTCTACATCTGCACGGTTCAGGCATAGTTCAAGATGGCCCTGCCCCCTGGCACCTACGCCAATGAGGCCCATTCTTACTTTTTCTTTTTTAACGTTTGCAAAAAGTCTGCTAGGAGTATCCAGCAAAGTGAGGCCGACTCCGGCGGCCATGGTGTTTTTGAGAAATGTTCTCCGGTGTAAATGCTGCTTTTTCATGTTTCATTTTGGTTTTACTCTTGGCGATAACATGATTGAATGGTGTATTGTATTGTGTAGCTGGTCGTTAAATGTAATGTAAATGAATTGCAAATGCAATTTTTTTCGCCGGGCGGAGACCGGGCAAAATCCTGTTATTTTCACTTTAACTTCCTTTATTTTCTCTGCTAATAGCGATAATGGACCTTTGAATGGTATTAGCTGCTGGAACCATGGTATAAAACGATGAAAATATTATTGATTACAACCTGTTTATAGCACCTTTACTGACAAGGAATAGGGGAAGGCCCGGCAGAATGTGATGTTTCTATTTGCCGGGGATAGTTTTACAGCCTTTCTACAGATCCCCGTTTGAAAAGTATGGACAAATTGATGGCCATCCATTACGATCGAGTGGGGGCGTAACAGCAACCGCGACCGGGGTCACAAGCATATCTTATTATTACCTGGCACGAAAACAAAGGGGAGAAGGATCACCATTATGGGTGCCAAAGCCTGCCCTGTATTGACTGGGGTACAGCAGGGGCAAACTACTTTCTATAAGCTGTTAAAATTAACACAACCAGGTAAACAGGTGCTCTTTTTGGGCTCCTGTTTTATAACACATTGCATATCAGTCAAAATATAGATTTAAAAAAAATATTTCCTGTAAATCTCTGTTTGGCTCGGCTTTTGTTAATTTTGCACTGGAAATTTAACAGTAAACCTGAAAATTTTTTGACCACATTGAATAAATAATATTATAACTTTGCGGTTGATTAATTAAAGACAGTTTTTAACAATTTAATGCTGAACTGAAGTTGGAAAACTTTGCGGCCCATACTCTTTCTCCTTTTCACCCTTCCCTGATGGAAGGTGAGTGTTCCATTGGGTTCAATGTCTTTAGATACCTTTCCCGACGACCTCGTATTTGATAGTGCCGCCTAGCCAGCCCGCTATCGCAACCTTAATGACTCTTCACAAATCCATTAAGGTATTTCCTCCCATCAAACATGGGAATTAATTCAATTTATTTATTGTAACGTTTTCAATTGACAAGATTGGAAAATCCGAATATCATCGTACGGGTAGCCACCGTTGACGATCAGCATTACGGTAAGACTATTACCGACGAGATGGAAGCTTCTGCCAAGGCCAGAGGAACAGGTATAGCCAAGCGTTCTCCAGAGTATGTACAACATAAAATGGAAGAAGGTAAAGCTGTGATCGCATTAACTGACAAAGGTGAATGGGTAGGTTTCTGCTATGTAGAAGCCTGGGGCCACGAGAAGTTTGTAGCCAATTCAGGCCTGATCGTAAACCCTGCATTCCGTGGACATGGTGTGGCGAAAGCCATTAAGCATAAAGTATTTCAACTCTCACGCGAGAAATATCCTGATGCCAAGATCTTTGGTCTCACGACAGGCCTTGCTGTGATGAAGATCAACTCCGAGCTGGGCTATGAGCCCGTAACTTATTCAGAACTGACTGATGATGAAGAGTTCTGGAAAGGTTGCCGTAGTTGTGTTAACTTTGATGTGCTCACCAGCAAGAACCGCAAAAACTGTTTGTGTACAGCTATGCTCTACGATCCGGTAGAGAAAGCTAAAGAAGCAGAAGAGAAAGCAAAGCGTGAAGCTGAGCATTACAATGTGGCATCGCAGCCGCAGGTGATGGTCGCTGCAAACGGCACCATCCAGCATCCGCAGCGGAAACGTAAGTTCTCTAACAACTTCAAACTGTTCGAACGCTGGCTCCGTTTCAAAAGATTCGTACTGCTCAAGAGCGGTAAGGAAAAAGAAGGAGGAAGCGGTGGCGGTGCTGCTGCTGCAAGCAAGAAAAGATTCTTCCTGTTTAATTTTTTGTAGATAGACAATATTATTATCAACAATCATTATCACTATAAGTAAATGAAAAAAGTAGTACTGGGATTTAGCGGAGGACTCGATACTTCCTATTGCGTTAAATATCTGACCGAAGAAAAAGGATATGAAGTGCATTCTGTAATCGTGAATACCGGCGGTTTTTCTGAGGAAGAACTGGTGGAAATTGAAAAGCGCGCTTACAATTTAGGTGTGAAGAGCCATAAAACGGTAAATGCAGTACGCTCTTATTATGATAGTGTGATCAAATACCTCATCTTCGGTAATGTACTGAAGAATAATACCTACCCGCTGAGCGTAAGTGCTGAGCGTATGAGCCAGGCACTCGCTATCGGCGAATACGTAAGAGAAGTAGGTGCTGACGCTGTAGCACACGGTAGTACCGGTGCTGGTAACGACCAGGTGCGTTTTGATATGATCTTTAATATCATGATCCCAGGTGTTGAAATTATCACCCCGATCCGTGATATGAAACTGAGCCGTGAAGAAGAAATTTCTTACCTGAAAAAGAAAGGTGTTGAAATGAATTTCGAAAAGGCTGCATACTCCATCAACAAGGGTATGTGGGGTACTTCAGTAGGTGGTAAAGAGACCCTGACTTCCAACGGTTTCCTGCCTGAAGAAGCATGGCCTACACAGCTGACGAAAGACGGTACTGAGCAGGTGAAACTGAAATTTGTAAAAGGTGAACTGAGCGGCGTAAATGATAAGACCTTCGCTCATCCTTCTGAAGCGATCCAGTATTTGCAAACCATTGCAGGCCCATTTGCCATTGGCCGCGATATACACGTAGGTGATACCATCATCGGTATCAAAGGCCGCGTAGGCTTCGAAGCTGCCGCGCCTGTGATCATTCTGAAAGCACACCATGCACTGGAAAAACACGTGCTTACAAAATGGCAGCTGAGCTGGAAAGATCAACTGGCTGCATTCTACGGTAACTGGCTACACGAAGGTCAGATCCTTGATCCTGTAATGCGCGACATCGAAGCGTACTTACAACACGCCCAGGAAAACGTGACCGGTGATGTATTTGTAACATTACAGCCTTACCGCTTCCAGGTAACTGGTATCGAATCTGCTTACGATCTGATGAGCAGCAAATTCGGTAAATACGGTGAAATGAATAATGGCTGGAGCGGTGAAGACGTAAGAGGCTTCAGCAAGATCTTTGGTAACCAGACTATGATCTGGCATCAGGTAACTGAGAGCGCTAAGGGCGGCAAATAACTAATAATGGAGAAAAAAATCAACGCAGGGATCGTAGGCGGCGCTGGTTATGGTGGCGGCGAAATGATCCGTCTTTTGCTGAATCATCCCAATGTAAATATATCTTTCGTACACAGTCGCAGTAATGCCGGCAATCCTTTATATGCCGTACATGCTGACCTGCTGGGCGAAACTGAACTCACCTTTACCGGAGAGCTCAGCAATGATGTAGACGTGATCTTCCTTTGCCTGGGACATGGTGAAGCAAAGAAATTTGTGGAAGACAACGACATCCCTGCCAACATCAATATCATCGATCTGAGCCAGGACTTCAGGCTCGGTGAAACAGCCAAAGGCCGTGAATTCGTGTATGGTCTGGTTGAAATGAACAGAGAGAAAATTGCACACGCAAAGAATATTGCCAATCCTGGCTGCTTTGCTACTGCTATACAACTCGGCCTGCTGCCACTGGCAAAGGCCGGCAAACTGCAGGAAGTACATACTACCGGTATCACAGGTTCTACCGGTGCCGGACAAAGCCTGCAGGCGACTTCCCATTTTACATGGAGAGCCAACAACGTGAGTACATACAAAGTGCTGAGCCATCAGCACCTGAAGGAAATACGACGAAGCTTACAGCTGTTGCAACCATCCTTTGGCGGTGAGATCAATTTTGTACCTGTAAGAGGTGACTTCCCAAGAGGCATCTGGATCACATCCTACCTGAACAGCGATCTTACTCTCGAAGAAGCACAGCAGCTGTACAAAGACTATTATGCAAATCATCCTTTCACACATGTAAGTGATAAACAGATTGACCTGAAACAGGTGGTGAACACCAACAAGGTCCTGATCCAGCTGGAGAAAGTGGGCAACAAACTCGTGATCCACTCTATCGAAGACAACCTGGTGAAAGGTGCCTCCGGACAGGCCATTCAGAATATGAATATCATGTACGGTCTGGATGAAACTGCAGGACTGAAGCTGAAATCAATCGTATTTTAAAATCTCAAGATCCTTCTGAAAAATGAATTTATTCGACGTATATCCCATCAATAATATTACCATCGACAAAGCCTTAGGTTCCAATGTTTGGGATGACCAGGGCAATCAATATCTTGACATGTATGGTGGTCACGCCGTGATCTCTATCGGTCATACTCATCCTCATTACGTAAAGAGACTGACTGAACAACTGAAAAAAGTTGGATTCTATTCTAACTCTGTGAAGATCCCTATTCAGCAGCAGCTGGCTGAAAAACTTGGTAAACTGAGTGGTAAGCCAGACTACCAGTTGTTCCTCGTGAACAGCGGTGCGGAAGCAAATGAGAATGCACTGAAACTGGCGTCATTCTACAATGGTAAAAAGAAAGTAATTGCTTTCAAAAACAGCTTCCACGGCAGAACTTCCCTGGCTGTAGCGGTGACTGACAATCCTAAGATTGTAGCGCCTGTGAACCAGACTGACAACGTGATCTTCCTGCCATGGGAAGATGAAACAGCACTGGAAGCGGCTTTCAAAGCTAACGAGATCTCTTCTGTGATCATCGAGGGTATTCAGGGTGTAGGTGGTATTAAAGTTGCCAGCGCTTCTTTCCTGCAAAAGATCAGGAGCCTGTGCGATCAGTATAATGCAGTATTTATTGCAGACAGCGTGCAGTGTGGTTATGGCAGAAGCGGTAAATTCTTCTCCCACGATCATGCGGGTGTAAATGCAGATATTTATACCATGGCAAAAGGTATGGGTAATGGTTTCCCGATTGGTGGCATCATTATCGCGCCGCATATTAAACCGGCTTACGGTATGCTGGGTACTACCTTTGGTGGTAACCACCTGGCTTGTGCAGCAGCTCTGGCCGTACTGGAGACGATGGAAAATGAAAACCTGATTGCGAATGCAGAGAAGGTGGGTAACTACCTGATCAGCGAGCTGAAAAAGTTCCCGCAGGTGACAGAAGTAAGAGGTCGGGGGTTGATGATCGGTATTGAACTGCCGGAATCACTGAACCATGTGAGAAAAGAACTGTTATTTAAGCATAAGATCTTTACAGGTGAAGCGAAGCCAAATGTGATCAGGTTGCTGCCTTCACTGGCATTGACCATGGAACATGCTAACGAGTTTTTGACTGCATTCAGCAAAGAGCTGAATTAACTAATTTGGTAGGAATTCATTTTAAATTTCAATAAAAGACAAACCGCAGCAGCAGCTAATGCCGGAGGTATCAGCTGTTGCTGCGGGGAGAATGGCCTGCGGCCGGCTTTAAAAATTGGAATGAATTGCTAACGATCTTTTTAAATTATCATCATTACAGCGCCATACAGAAAAAATGAAACAATTTATTTCAGTAGAGGATGTGCCAAGTGTTCCACGTTTAGTGGATATCGCTTTGGACTACAAGAAACAGCCTTTTAAAGATAAGAAACTGGGTGAGAACAAGACCCTGGGCATGATCTTCTTAAACCCGAGTCTGCGAACACGATTAAGTACGCAGGTAGCGGCGAAGAACCTTGGGATGGAAGCGGTAGTATTCAACATCGATAAGGAAGGCTGGCAACTGGAAATGAATGATGGTGTGATTATGAATGGTAGCACTTCAGAACACGTGAAAGAGGCAGCAGCAGTAATGGGTCAATACTTTGACATCATGGCCATCCGTACTTTCCCTGGTCTGAAAGACAAGGAGGCCGATTACACAGAGAAGTATATTAACCAGTTTATCAAATATGCAGGTGTACCTGTAGTCAGCCTGGAAAGTGCTACCCTGCACCCGCTGCAGAGCCTTACCGATGTAATCACGATCAAAGAGCGCTGGAATCAGCCTCGCAGACCAAAGGTAGTGATGACCTGGGCTCCTCACGTGAAAGCTTTGCCACAGGCAGTACCAAATTCATTTGCACAATGGATGAATGGATGGGGTGAAGTTGATTTTGTGATCACACATCCTCACGGTTATGAACTGGATCCTAAATTCAGTGGCAGTGCACAGATCGAATACAACCAGGATAAAGCACTGGAAGGTGCTGACTTCGTATATGTAAAGAACTGGTCTAACTATAACGACTATGGTAAGATCACCTGTACGGATCCCAGCTGGATGGTAGACAATGCAAAGCTGCGTGGTACCAACGATGCGAAGATCATGCACTGCCTGCCGGTAAGGCGAAATGTGGTGATTGCGGATGAAGTGCTGGACGGGCCGAATTCGATCGTCATACCAGAAGCCGGCAACCGTGTTTGGGCTGCGCAGGCTGTGTTAAGTGAGATTTTGAAGAATAAATAATATGAAGGCATCCCCGCAAAGGATGCCTCCCAATTTTACATAAGATATGATCGATCTCTTTGTCATTAAAGTCGGCGGTAACGTTATCGACAACCCTGCTTTACTGGATACATTTTTACAGAAGTTCTCAAAAATTCAGGGTAAGAAAATACTGATACACGGTGGAGGAAAGATTGCAACAAAAATAGGTGACAAGCTGGGTATCGAATCGAAATATGTAGATGGCCGCCGTATTACAGATGCGGAAACAATTGACGTAGTGACCATGGTATATGGTGGTTTGGTGAACAAACAACTGGTTGCCAAATTGCAGGCGAATGCCTGCAATGCCATTGGTATGACCGGTGCTGACGCGAATATTATTCCCGCTGTAAAACGCCCTGTAAAAGAGATCGACTACGGATTTGTAGGAGACATCAACAATGACCAGGTACAGTCCACACCGCTGAAAGCATTGCTGGAAGCCAACCTGACACCTGTATTTGCTTCCCTTACCCATGATGGCAAGGGGCAGATCCTGAACACCAATGCAGATACCATTGCTGCTGCACTGGCTATTGCCATGTCGAAAGTATATAACGTAAGACTGATCTATTGTTTCGAAAAGAAAGGAGTACTTCACGACGCACAGGATGATAATGCTGTAATTAACCTGATCGATCGTCAGATCTATAATGAGCTACTGGCAGACGGTGTGCTGACAGACGGAATTCTTCCTAAACTGAACAACGCATTTGCTGCAATTGAGAGTGGAGTAAATGAAGTGCTGATCGGCCATGCAGATGATGTGCTGAGCAATACCTCTGACACCGTAGCTGGCACCTTAATACGCTAACCTATGTGGAACCAACAACTGTACACTGATGCTGTTGAACTATTAAAATCATTGATCGCAACACCTTCGCTGAGCAGGGAAGAGCAGGATACTGCTACGCTGATAGGCGATTTTCTGACAGCAAGGAACATACCTTTCAACCGGCATCTGAATAACATCTGGGCACAAAATAAATACTTCGATCCTGCTAAACCAGTGATCGTATTCAATTCTCATCACGATACCGTAAAGCCTAATCCGCAATATACACGTAACCCATTCTCTCCTGATATTGAGGATGGCAAACTGTATGGATTGGGAAGCAACGATGCAGGAGGCTGCCTGGTAAGCCTGATTGCTACTTTCCTGCATTTCTACGAGCGCCGTGATCTGAAATACAACGTGATCCTCACGGCAACTGCCGAAGAGGAGATCAGTGGTCACAACGGTATTGAGAGCATTCTCGATCAGTTGCCAGCCATCGAATTTGCGATCGTAGGAGAGCCAACACAAACACAGCTGGCGATTGCCGAAAAAGGGCTGATGGTACTGGATTGTACGGTGTACGGCAAGGCTGGTCATGCGGCCAGAAATGAAGGTGAAAATGCCATTTACAAGGCATTATCCGATATCGAATGGTTCCGTACTTACCAGTATCCAAAAGTATCTGAAACACTCGGCCCTGTGAAGATGAGCGTAACGGTGATCAACACATCAAATAAAGCACATAATGTGGTGCCTGCTGATGTATCGTTCGTCGTGGATGTGCGTGTAACGGAACAGTATACACTGGAAGAGATCCTGGAGATCATTCAGGCGAATGTACAATGTGAAATAAAGCCACGTTCTATCCGGATGCGTCCTTCAGGGATTCCTTTGGATCATCCGTTTGTACTGGGCGGCGTGAGATTAGGGAAAACTTGTTATGGTTCACCTACCACCTCTGACCAGGCATTGATCCCGGCTACCTCTATCAAGATGGGCCCTGGAGATTCTGCCAGGTCACATACGGCTGATGAATACATTTTTGTGGATGAGATCAGGCAGGGAATAGACAGTTACATATCATTGTTGGAAGAGATTATTAAAAACTAATTGGAAATGAAAATCTGGCAAAAAGACAAAGCAGCCCTCGCTGAAGTAGATAAATTCACGGTAGGTAAAGACCGTGAAATGGATGCTTTTCTCGCGCCTTTCGATGTGCTCGGGTCACTGGCGCATACGACAATGCTGCAGACAATTGGCCTGTTGACGGCAGATGAACTGGCTGTTTTGCAAAAGGAACTGAAACAAATTTATAAAGAGATACAGGAAGGCAATTTTGTACTGGAAGATGGGGTAGAAGATATTCACTCCCAGGTAGAATTGCTGCTGACCCGCCGTTTGGGTGAGGTGGGTAAAAAGATCCATAGCGGACGTTCCAGGAATGACCAGGTTTTAGTAGACCTGAAATTGTTCCTGCGTGCTGAGTTGCAGGGATTGGTACAGGAAGTGAAAACCCTGTTCGATTTATTACAGCAAAAGAGTGAGGAATACAAGGACCGCCTGATGCCGGGTTATACACACCTGCAGATCGCAATGCCTTCTTCATTCGGGCTCTGGTTCGGTGCATATGCAGAAAGCCTGGTCGATGACCTGACCATGCTGCAGGGAGCTTACAAAGTAGTGAATAAAAACCCGCTGGGTTCTGCTGCGGGATATGGTTCTTCCTTCCCCCTGAATCGTACACTCACTACCCAGTTATTAGGTTTCGATGACCTGAATTACAATGTGGTGTATGCGCAGATGGGCCGTGGTAAAACTGAGAAGATCGTATCTTTTGCACTGGCAGGTATAGCCGCTTCCCTGGCTAAGATGGCAATGGATGCAACGCTGTTTATGAACCAGAACTTCGGGTTCATCAGTTTCCCTGATGAGCTGACAACTGGTAGTTCCATTATGCCTCATAAAAAGAATCCGGATGTATGGGAACTGATCCGTTCTCATTGCAATAAATTACAGGCATTGCCGAATGAGATTGCGATGATGATCACCAATTTACCCCTGGGTTATCACAGGGATCTGCAATTGCTGAAAGAGAATTTGTTTCCTGCATTTGGGGTACTGAAAGATTGTATCAAAATGACAGGACTGATGCTGTCTAATATTCGTATCAAAGAGAATATCCTGGATGATGCGAAGTACCAATATCTGTTTAGCGTGGAGGTGGTGAATAAGCTCGTGCTGGAAGGAGTGCCTTTCAGAGAAGCTTACAAGCAGGTGGGATTGGATATTGAAAAGGGTGCGTTTGCACCTGAGAAAGCTGTGCAACATACACATGAGGGAAGTATTGGCAACCCGGGTACGGCAGAAATAAAGAAAATGATGGAAGATGTGTTGAAAGGTTTTAACTTTGTAAAAGTAGATGCGGCGATTGCGGCATTGACTAAGTAGACTTACTAACCGATTTTATTAAAAAGGGGTGGAATATTATTCCGCCCCTTTTTTTATCTCATAATACTTTTTATTTCATCCACCAGTCTGTCAATCTTCTTCGTATTCCGCACATGCCTGATCAGCAAACTCTTTGTATTCTTCGCCCCCGGCTCATGAAAGATCATATGTACTTCTGTACCTGAATAAGCCCCATTCGTTGTCTTTCTGATCATATGGAAGTTCTGAAAATATTCAAATGGCATTTTCAAATTCCCTATCCTCGCAGGACTCTTTTTCTCTACCATCCGGGTTTTAGTATCGAATATAATATTCATGAACATCGCATTCAAAAAGATGCCGGCAAACAGTAACGGCACTGCAATCATAAAGACCCGAAACATATCACTTTTATCCAGGCTATAAGCATACGGTGTACATTCATGTATGCCAAATGCCAGGCAGACAATCACAAAAAGAACAGCACCGATCCTGTGTTGTTTATAGGTGTAGATCCCATTGCTCTCAGTAAAGTACTGATATTCGGTTATGATCTCTTTCTGTTCCTTCAGTGGGCTGGACATATCCAGGTAGCGATGAATCAGGGGAATCACCTCATTGGTAAACGCCACACAATTAGGGTGCGTATCTTTTGCGTAATAGGAGGAAAGCGCAATGCCTTTTCCAAACTTGTTGTCTTTCGGATACATCCTGAAATTAAAACCCCCTGTTGACTGTCGCATTACATTGATACTGTGCAGCTGATCAAAAGATTTTGTTACGACGGGAATAATCCCCATCCACTTTTTAGTCATCGTGAAATTGCTATTGTCAAAGATAATATGCGTGTACCCGCTCGCAAAGAACAATGCCAGGAAGACAATAGAAAACGGAATGAGATAAGTCATTGTGTGGTCAAAACTGTAAGGTTCCATAATATACACAACAATGGTAAATCCGATAACAAGAATAGCCAGAATTACGCTTACGATAAAGTACAATCCGTAGGGGTAGATGGTGATCCTGTCACTTTCGACAGTCCATCTGGTCTTAATGAGTTTTTTAATTGACATATAGTTAAAATTTAGGGCTTCGGCGAAGATATAAAAAAAGAGCTTGGCCCATAAATAAAAATAGCCTCTGAGATTTGCTTAAACGGGAACACGACTCCATCAGGGATACGAAAAAAAAGAGGCCGTATCTGGATTATGATACAGCCTCTTTGGAGAGGATTGATTCGTTTACAATTTGAAAATGCAAAATGAATGACCCTTCTTTATTTTGATTAAAATCCAATATTCACCCCGGCAAAGAAATTGGTTCCTGCCATAGGGTAATACCCGTTTGTAGAGATTAACTGCCCGTTTTCCCGGTGTATATAAGTATAACCATTAGGGCTATACATAGCGTTCCAGATATTATTCAGCATAAACTGTATACCCAGCTCTTTAAAGAGATGCTGAGGCACGATGTAATTGAAGCGCAGATCATTGGTATAATACCCATCCAGGCTACGTTCTTTCTCACCTGTATTATCCAGGTATTGGCGGCTTACATACTTACCGACTAAACTGATCTCCAGGTTTTTGATCGGCTTTGCAGTCAGTGTATACCCACCTACGAAAGCAGGAGAAAACGCGATGTTACTGCTTTTAGATACCATGGTATCCTGGCCACCGGTATCGTAATTATCAACATAACTTACAAAGTTCTTCACTTTATTCTGACTAAGTGCTGCATTCAGCCCAATGCTGAAGTATTTGCCCAATCGCTGCGTGCCCTGCAACTCAATACCTGCACGATAACTCTTTGGAATATTGGTGCGGGTATAAGCGCCTACTTCATTCAGTTTACCGGTTTGCACCAGTTGATTTTTGTAGTTCATATAATAAACATTCGCCTGCAATACCAGGTTGTGTTTATGCAGGGTATAACCTGCTTCTACATCACGAAGTGATTCCGATTTTGGTGTCTGTTGCCGGGCTGCTTCGAAGTCATCGCGGTTAGGTTCTTTATTACCAACAGCGAAGGAAGCATATACATCCTGCTGCTCATTGATAGAGTAGGTGATACCTGCTTTCGGATTGAAGAACTTGTATTTGTTGTGCTGAATGAGTGTAGGATTTTTTTCAAAGCCATCGATATTATACTTCACATTGCGATACTGCAGATCGGCAAATATGCGGAGTGCTTTGGTCACCTTGTATTCACCTTTCCAGTAGATATTTGCATCACGCTTCATGGCATCGAGGTCATAGTATTTGTAATCCTTATTGATGGCGTATTGTGCCCAGATGACCTGGCCATTGTGATTGCCTTCGTACCGGTTCCAGCCCCCACCTACACTCCAGGAGAATTTAGCCCCCTGGTAATTGACAGAGAAGATGCTGCCATAGAAATTATTATCCAGCCATAGCTGGCGAATGAGATTTGTGCTGCTGACTTCCGCACCATTGATGACAGGATTTGTGAGGCCATAAGAGCTGTAAGCCTGTGCTTCTTTGTATTGTTCATAATACCCTTTTCCCTTGGTATAGTGAGCGGCAACGGTGAAGTTCAGTTTATCGCTAATAGCCTGGTTGAGGAACAACTGGTAGTTGTCCATCTGGTAATTGTCTGTTTCGTTCTTGTAGTAAGTGCCATCAGATTTTTGGCCGGCAGAATTATAAGTCCGGTGATGAGCCATGGAGTCCGGCGGAACACCATTCCAGGCCTGGTAAGTCTTTTCAGTACCAGAGGAGACATTCAGCCGGATAGCAGTGTTCCTGGAAATATAGGCAGCAGAAGTATAAAAAGATTTCAGGTTTGAGCTGGCGCGGTCAATGTAACCGTTGGATGTTACCCTGGAGAGACGTGCATCTACAGTGAAGTGACCGTTAATGAGACCGGTACCGGCTTTCACCGTGTTCTTCCAGGAATTGAAAGAGCCGAAGCTGTTGTAAATTTCACCGTAAGCTTTTTCTCTGTAGTCGTTGGTACTGATGTTGAGCGAAGCACCAAAAGCGCCTGCACCATTGGTAGAGGTACCTACACCACGCTGCAGTTGAATACTGCTCACGCTGGAAGCGAGGTCCGGAATATCTACGAAGTAAGTGCCCTGTGATTCAGCATCATTAACAGGAATACCATTGGTCGTAACGTTGATACGGGTAATGTCCGTACCTCTTACACGCAGGCCTGTATAACCAATACCAGTGCCAGCATCGGAGTTAGTGACTACGCCAGGCATTTGATTGAGCAGGATCGGGAGGTCTTGCCCCAGGTTCTGCTTTTTGATCTCTTCGGCAGTGATGGTAGATTGTGTAAAGGGTGCATGCTGGCCAACCCGGAGGCTGGTAATTTCCACAGGCTGTACGAAGAGACCGGTTTCTTCCAGTTGCAGGTCAGCATTGGTGCGGGTACCATTTGCGTGCACAGCAATAGTGAGAGGCTGAAAGCCCAGGTAAGTGGCTTTGATGGTAAAAGTGCCCTGTGAAGGGAGCAGTATGCGGTAAACGCCATTTACATTAGAATAAGCACCGGTATTATCGGCAGAAAGAATGCTGACAGAAACGCCTTCGAGCGGGCGGCCGGTTTTCTTGTCAGTAACTACACCGGTAAGCACGGTTTGTGCCTTTACCGAGACTGCGGCGAGTAACAGCCATAGCAGTAAGAATTGTCTCATGGACGCATTAGTTTAAAAAGCTACGCTATGAGGGTAGCATTAAGTTATCTGCTACGCATGTGCGTGCAGCTTGCCGTATGTGGGTAAGGAAGAATTGATTCACTTACCTTTCCTAATCAGCATTACCTGATCAGGTTCAACGGGTCTGATCTCAGCCTGATAGTAAGGCACCCCGAGGTGAAGCCGGTTGGTGGTTTTGAAAAATGTACGGTTGTACATACCGGTTTCAGGTACAAAGGTATAGTGTGCCCGGCTAAAAACGAGAAATTTTTTTTAAATGATAGAAATTCATTAAATTAGAATTGCATATATATATTATCCCCCCTGGAAAGATTTCACACGTTTTATTATTTATTGTTAACCATCAATTTGTAATTGCATGATCAAACTTTCGGTCATTGGCCATCTGGGGCATGATGCTTTGAAAAAAGTCATCAATGGGAAATCTATGCTGTCATTTAGTGTAGCGCAAAACGAACAATTTAGAAACCTACAGGGAGTGGTGCAGGAGCGGACTACCTGGATTAATTGTTCTGTCTGGGGGCGCGATAGCCTGGCACCGTATTTAAGAAAGGGTACTTTGGTGTACCTGGAAGGCCGGCCTGATTTCAAAGGCTTTGTAGGAAAGCAGGGAGAGGCGCTGGCAGGGGTGAACCTGAGAGTGGGGGAGCTGGCTTTACTGCCGGGAGCAAGGGGTGTGCTGGGAACGAGCCGTGCCGGGGTAGAGGAGGCGAGCCTTGGAGAAGAAGTAGCTGATAGTGAGGAGATGGAAGATGAGGTGGGTGAAGAACTGGATGGGGAAGATGGAGAAGAATTGAAAGGTGAGGAGGATGAGGAAGTGAAGGACGATGGAAGGAGGAGTGATTTGCCATTTTAATGAATTTCCTTTTTAAGAGGGGATGGATTTCGTCTTATAAGGGATGATATCATCTTTTAAGAAGAGATAAATTTCGTCTATAGGTCTGTTCTTTATCCCTGAGTGATGTCAGCAGTTCATTGATATTTTCATTTCTATGAATTTAAAAAACTCACTTTTGCCAAAAGCAGGAGTGAGTTTTTTTATTCATCCATGTGTTCAAAAAAAAACTTTTAGCCATTTTTCTAATGAACTGCCTGCTTTGTAAGCAGCTATGGCATTGCGTTAGGACGAACCGGCCTGTTGTTTGATTTAGCGGGAAAAACAAATTCTTTTAAAAAAGATTTGGCAGCGATGATTCTTTTTCTATCTTTGCACTCTCATTGCGAGGTAGAGCAGAGGTAGCTCGTCGGGCTCATAACCCGAAGGTCAGAGGTTCGAATCCCCTCCTCGCTACAAACGAAGTCCCGACCAGGTCGGGATTTTTTTATAGCATTCAGAAAGAAGCCGAGCAATTCGGCTTTTTTTATTTCTGGTAATTTAGGAAATTAGAATAGAATCTTTAATACATGCATAAAGCAGGGTTTGTAAATATCTTCGGTAAAGCAAATGCAGGGAAAAGCACCCTCATGAACGTACTCATTGGCGAAAAGCTCGCTATTGTTTCGCCGAAGGTGCAAACAACCAGACACCGCATTACAGGAATCGTCACTACAGACGATTACCAGATCGTTTTTTCTGATACCCCGGGTATCATAGATCCCCGTTATCGCTTACACGAAAAAATGATGGGTGCCGTGAAGTCTGCATTGGAAGATGCGGACGTCGCCATGCTGATGATGGATGTCAGAGATAATGTTGCTGAAAACCTCGCACTCTTTGACTCGCTGAAACTGAAAGCAAAATGTCTGCTTGTGATCAACAAGATGGATGTGATGGAAAAAGAGAAGCTGGAAGAAGTCGTGAAGCAATGTGAAGAGTGGGGCAAGGCACCCGTGATCACCATCTCTGCCTTGCAGAATAAGGGCGTGGATGCACTGTTAAAGCGCATCGTAGAATTGCTGCCGGAGAGTGACCCGTTCTATCCCGAAGATACATTGACTGATAAATCAACCCGTTTCTTTGTAGCAGAGATGATCAGGGAAAAGATCTTTCATTTGTACGAAGAAGAGATTCCTTACCACACAGCTGTAGTCGTAACACAGTACCAGGAAAAAACGACGCTGACGAAAATATCTGCAGAGATTATCGTGACAAGGGATACACAGAAGGGGATTATCCTGGGAGATAAAGGAAGCGGGATCAGGAAACTGGGTACCATGGCACGTGAGGATATTGAAAAGTTTATTGGGCAGAAAGTGTTTTTGGAATTGTTTGTGAAGGTGAGAGGGAAATGGAGAGATAATGATCTTTATTTGAAAGAGTACGGGTACTAAGAGATTGAAAGGGTAGAGGAGCGTGGTTTTACATACCGAAGGAATAAACCCCTTCTTGTTTGAAGATTTATAACGCACTGATAAAACGAGTGCAGATTAAAAGTTCGCAGGAACTTCATCAATTTTAAGTTTAGTAATTTTTAAATATTATGGCTGGATTTACAGTAGCAATTGTCGGTCGTCCTAATGTGGGTAAGTCTACCCTGTTCAACCGTTTGCTGGAACAGCGCAAAGCCATTGTGGATGACGTGAGTGGCGTAACCAGGGACAGACAGTATGGTGTGGCAGACTGGAATGGCAAATCTTTCAACGTAATTGATACCGGTGGTTTTGTACACGGTAGTGATGATGTTTTTGAACGTGAGATCCGCAAGCAGGTGAAAATCGCCATGGATGAAGCAAACGTTTTGCTCTTTATGTGTGACGCTGCCACCGGTATTACAGATCTCGATGATAATATGGCGGAGTTATTGCGCCGCTCTTCCAAACCGGTGTTCCTTGTTGTCAACAAAGTAGATAACAATAACCGTATGCTGGAAGCCAACGAGTTTTATAGCCTTGGTTTTGAAAAAGTATTCTTCATGTCCTCTATGAGCGGTAGTGGTAGCGGCGAATTACTCGATGCCGTGGCTGAGCTGATACCTGAAGAAGAAAATACTGAAGGCGCTGAAGAAGGTGAAATTCCTAAAATAGCCATCATCGGTCAGCCGAATGTAGGTAAATCTTCTTTGTTGAATGCATTGATTGGTGAAGAACGTAACATCGTTTCTGATATTCCTGGTACTACCAGGGATACCATTCACACGCACTACAAAATGTTCCAGAAAGATTTCATACTGATCGATACTGCGGGTTTACGCCGTAAGACGAAAGTACAGGAAGACCTGGAATTCTATTCTGTGATCCGTGCTATCAAAGCGATGGATGAAGCAGATGTATGCCTGTTGTTGCTGGATGCTACCAAAGGTATCACTGCGCAGGATCTGAATATCTTTAGTCTGGCTGCGCGTAAGGGTAAAGCAATCGTGGTGCTGGTGAATAAATGGGATTTGATTGAAGATAAGAAGACCAATACTACCCGTGATTACGAAAAACAGCTGAAAGAGAGACTGGCCCCATTCAGTAATGTGCCTGTTATCTTTACTTCAGTAACAGAAAAGCAGCGTATTTTCAAGGCGATCGAAGAGGGCCTTCGTGTATACGAAAACCGTAAGCGTAAGGTACAGACTTCCAAGCTGAATGAAGTAATGCTGAAGGCGATCGAGTCATTCCATCCACCGGTAGTAAGGGGTATACCTATCAAGATCAAGTATGTAACCCAGTTACCGACCTATACGCCTGCATTTGCATTTTTCTGTAACCTGCCGGATGATGTGAAGCAACCGTATCGTAACTACCTTGAGAATCAGATCCGTACAAACTTTGATTTCGAAGGGGTACCTATCAAATTGTTCTTCCGCAAGAAATAATATTTGTTTTTTTAATAAATAGGGATGAAAGTGTTCTATAATTAAAAATAACTATATACCTTTGCCCATCTTTAAAAATTATCAAAGCATGAAAAAATTATTCTTTTTAGCAGCAGCTGCTGGTCTGTTCTTCGTAGCTTGTAACGGTGGTTCTACTCCTGCTACAGATTCTACTGCTACTGCTCCAACTGTTGATTCAGTTGCTACAGCTCCAGCTGCTGATTCAGTTGCTGCTCCAGTTGCAGATTCAGTTACTGCTCCAGCTGCTGATTCAGTTGCTAAGTAAGACTAACGTTTTACAAGAAATTTGCCTTCCTGCATGCAGGAAGGCTTTTTTATTTTCAGGACTTTCCTATATAAAAAAGGCTGGTGTTATGCACACCAGCCTTTTTTATTTAATCGTTACTTTCTTTGTTCAGTACATCTATCGCTTTCTTCATCATCTCATCATTCTTATTCAGCGATTCCCAATACCCTTCATAACTCCAGATTTGCCTCGCCAATATCGCTTTCAAACGATTCTGGATCTCCACTTCATCATGTGGTTTCAAACCATTTACACCTTTTATACTATCACGTTCTGCATAGCTCTTGAATGCATTCATAATACTCGCCGGTACCTGGTATTGATTCACAAACTGTGATGCATCTTTATATTGTTTGAACTCGTTTTTGTGCCCTACATAGTATTGATACACAAAATTACTGAAGGCACTACGGGAATACATACCCGAAAGGACCGGAGAGAAACGGCTGGTATCAAACGGAATGAAGATATCAGGTGTGATACCTCCACCGCCATAAACGACTCTGCCACTGGCTGTTTTGTATTTAACGGTGTCCAGTACTTTGATACTATCCTGGTTTACAAACTCACCATGATTAAAGCGGTTCAGGATATCTTCATCATATGCCTCGCGGCCATTTGCGTAAGACTTCTGAATACTTCTGCCGGAAGGGGTGTAGTAACGGGCTACTGTAAGGCGCAGTGCACCACCATTGCTCAGGTCGAACTGTTCCTGCACCAGGCCTTTACCAAAGGTACGGCGACCGATAATGGTACCGCGATCCCAGTCCTGCACAGCACCTGCCAGTATTTCGCTGGCACTTGCAGACCCCTCATCCGTAAGGATAGCCAGGGCACCGTGTTCAAACAAGCCAGGTTTCTCACATTTGTAGTCAGTACGCGGATAGCTTTTACCTTTTGTATACAGGATCAGTTTATTATCATCCAGCAATTCATCTGCAATACGGGTAGCCGCATCGAGATAGCCACCGGGATTCTGGCGGAGGTCGATCACCAGTTTCTTCATCTTTTGCTTTTCCAGTTTGCGCATAGCCTGCATGAACTCATCGAAGGTCGTGCCGCTGAACTTACTTATTTTAATATACCCGATCTCCGGCGTTGCCATATAGCTGGCATCGATGCTGTACAACGGAATGATACCCCGGGTGATCTGGATCGGGAGTATCTTATTGTTTCGCATCATGGCCACATTTACTTTGGAACCTTTCGGTCCACGCAGCAGCTGGCGGATCTTATCGCTGGTAATATGATTACCTGCTACCAGGCTGTCGTTTACCCTGATGATCTTATCGCCTGTTTGTACCCCTGCCGTTTCTGAAGGGCCGCCGGCGATCACAGAGATCACATTCACGGTATCGGCAGTGATGTTGAATTCCACCCCAATACCCTGGAAATTGCCATCCAGATCTTCATTCACTTCTTCCAGGCTGGAAGGGGGGATGTAGATGGAGTGGGGGTCGAGGTGGCTGAGGAGGCCTTCGATCGCTTCCTGCTGCAGATCGCCCAGTTTCAGGGTATCTACATATTTTACTTTGAGAAGGTCCATGACTTCCTGTAAAGGTCCCCTGTCTACCCGGCTAAAAAGGAGCGTTTGCGCTCCGGTGTTAGACCCCGGCATTTTATGGCCCAGATACATTCCCAACGCCAGTACAACGGCTAAAAGTAACGGTAAAAAAACATTCAATTTCCTGTTCGACATAAACTTCGAGTATTAAGATTGCGGCAATGCCCGCTTCGCTGTGGCCATTTTTAGGTAATTTTTACAGCAGTAGTATATATAATCCTGTTTTGTTTAACTTGTGGGGCAAAAATAGCATAATAACAAATAATCATCACCTAAACCTCAAACCTTAACGGGCGTGTCATGAAAATAAAGCTAATTGCAGATAGTGGGTCCACCAAGGCGGATTGGTGTTTGACAGGAGGCAATGAAACCGGGCATTTTGCTACACAGGGCATCAGCCCTTACTTCTTAAACGCACAGCAAATCAGGGAGATCCTGGAACGGGAGCTATTACCACAGCTGCCTGCCGACGTTGAGATCGCAGAAATTTTTTATTATGGTACGGGTTGTTTACAACCAAAGAGTGTTCAAATTGTACAAACAGCCCTGCAATCTGTATGGCCTGCGGCGGCTGTAACCGTGAATCATGACCTGATGGGTGCTGCCAGGGCATTGTGCGGCAGAAACCCGGGTATAGCCAGTATCCTGGGTACAGGTTCCAATTCTGGTTTTTATGATGGCACACGCATTGTAAAGAATAATCCCGGATTGGGCTATGTACTGGGCGATGAGGGTAGTGGTGCCGTGTTGGGTAAAAAGCTGTTGCAAATGTACCTTTACAATTCTTTTGACGAGGAACTGAAGGCGCGCTTTGACGAAACCTATAATACTTCCAACGACGAAATCCTGGAGAACGTATACCGTAAACCATTGCCGAACCGTTATCTGGCAGGTTTTGCACGTTTCCTGGGAGAGAACAGAGGTCACTATATTATTGAGAACATCCTGGAAGACGGGCTGAACGAGTTCTTTTTTAATCACATCTATAAGTACAGCGAAAGCTGGACACATCCGCTGCACTTCACTGGTAGCATAGCCTGGAACTTCAGGGATATTCTGCAGGAGCTCTGCGAACTATATGAGTTGCAGCTGGGAAGGATATTACGGAGCCCTATGGAAGGGTTGCTGGAGTATCATCAATCTTAAAATTTATCAATTCGAAAATGTCTTTTCAGAGAACCACTGAGCAACCTTCACACTATAGACATCTGGAGAAGATGAGTGTGCAGGAGATCCTGAGTAATATTAATCAAGAAGATAAAACTGTACCCCAGGCTGTAGAACAAGCATTACCCCAGGTAGAAAAACTGGTGACCGTAATTGCGGATAAGATGCTGGCCGGTGGCCGGTTATTTTATATGGGGGCCGGTACCAGCGGAAGACTGGGTATTGTGGATGCGAGTGAGTGTCCGCCCACTTTCGGAGTGCCATTTGGATTGGTGATTGGACTGATTGCAGGTGGAGATACAGCTATACGCCGGGCCGTGGAATTTGCGGAGGATGATAAGGAGCAGGGATGGAAAGACCTTTTAGCGCATAATATTACAGAGAAAGACGTTGTAGTAGGCATTGCAGCAAGTGGTACCACACCTTATGTGATCGGGGCTTTGAACAAATGCCGGGAAGAAGGGATTGTGACCGGGAGTATTAGTTGTAATGCCGGGTCGCCGGTATCAGCAGCCGCAGATTACCCGATCGAGGTAGTAGTAGGGCCGGAATTTGTGACGGGAAGTACGCGGATGAAGAGCGGAACGGCGCAGAAACTGGTGTTAAATATGATTTCGACGGCGGTAATGATCCAGTTAGGCAGGGTGGAGGATAATAAGATGGTGAACATGCAGCTTACAAATGATAAGCTGGTGGATAGGGGAGTGAGAATGCTGATGGGGCAGTTAGGTTTGGAAGATTATGAGCAGGCGAAAGAATTGTTGCTGCAGGCCGGAAGTGTGAAGCAGGCAATGGAGGCATACAGGAAGTAGGCATCCTGATTTTTCCAACCCACATGAATAAACCAGATTTGCAGTTTTTTCGCGAAATTTGTGAAGACAGTAATTTCAGAAAATAACCATGCACAATATAGAACCCTTTTATAACTGGCGTCATTTATATGCTGCGGAAGAGGATGAAAGCTCGCCTTTCTACGGAAGAGAATACAGTGAGTTCACCTATTCAAACACGGTATATAATTATTATGTCCATCCACAATGGGATGAATTCGGTTCCCGGAACCTGTACATGAAGGTGCTGTTTGCTGATTATCAATTCAATTATGTCATCATAGAGTTATTGGGAGAATGGAATGACGCGATTGAAAACGACATCATGATCCTGAAAAGAGACGTTATTGATGTGATGATCGCTACAGGGATCAGAAAATTTCTGTTAATAACTGAAAACGTAATGAACTTTCACTCCTCTGATGATTGTTATTACGAGGAGTGGTGGGATGATATCAAAGATGACGGCGGGTGGATTGTGGCTTTGAATATGCCTGTGCAAACCAGGCAGGAGTTCGAGAAAGCACACCTGGACAACTATGTTCACTTGCTGGATGTCGAAAAATGGCGGCCTTATCAACCCCAACACATTTATAACGAGATAGATAACCTGATGATGCGGAGGTTGGACTAGTGATCGCATCGGGCAATTGATGAATTCCGCGTGGCCTTTTTGCCGGGTGAAGGAACTCGCATACCTACCTCATTGGGAATGAATACCATTGGGGTTTTCATCTACCCGAAATATGAGAAATATCATTTGGTTTTTATTTTTCCCGCTTTAACTTTGCGCGATATATTCGAATAATTATCATATCATCTTTTAAGGAAGCTAATTTTACTTATGAAGTGGTCACAGTTTTTTAATACCTCTATCGGTAAAAAATTATTAGTGGGTGCTACCGGCCTGTTCCTTTGTAGTTTCGTTATTGTGCATCTTGTAGGTAATCTTCAGCTGCTGCTCAATGATAACGGAGAAGGCTTTAACACTTACGCGGATTTCATGGCCCACAACGAATTGATCCAGCTTGTGGCATGGGGTTTAAAAGTCGCGGTTATAATCCACTTCTGGGTTGCATTACAACTTACTTTCAGCAACAAAAAAGCTCGTCCGGTTAAGTATGCTGTAAATCCGGGTAATCAGACTTCTTCCTGGTTTAGCCGTCAAATGGCGTTCATGGGAAGTATTCTGCTGGTATTCCTGCTCATTCACCTGAAAGATTTCTGGTGGGCTATGCACTACGGTGACCTGCCTAAAGGAACTTTTGGTGGTAAAGAAGTTGTTGACCTGTACAGCACCGTATACGTTGCGTTTACCGAGCTTTGGCTGGTAATCCTGTACGTTATTGGTATGGTAGGTCTGTCTTTCCACCTGATCCATGGCTTTAAGAGTGCTTTCCAGACTTTTGGTCTGAACCATGTAAAGTACAATGGCCTGATCAATTTTGTAGGTGTATGGATTTTTGGAGTACTGATTCCTGTTGGTTTCGCTGCTATTCCCGTGATTATCTATTTAAAACATTAAGTAAAGTAAGGAGCTATGTTAAACTCAAAAATTCCTGCCGGACCATTAGAACATAAATGGGAAGAATATAAGGGGCATTGTAAGCTGGTGAACCCGGCTAACAAGCGCAACATGGAAGTGATCATTGTGGGTACCGGTCTCGCAGGGGCATCTGCTGCTGCGTCATTGGGCGAGTTAGGATATAAAGTAAAAGCTTTCTGTTTTCAGGATAGCGCCCGCCGTGCACATAGTATTGCTGCACAGGGTGGTATCAACGCTGCTAAAAATTACCAGAACGACGGTGACTCTGTTTACCGTTTGTTTTACGATACTGTAAAAGGTGGTGACTACCGTGCCCGCGAAGCAAATGTGCATCGGCTGGCAGAAGTGAGCGGAAATATTATTGACCAGTGCGTGGCACAGGGTGTTCCTTTTGCACGTGAGTATGGTGGTATGCTGAGCAACCGTTCATTCGGTGGTACCCAGGTACAACGTACTTTCTACGCAGCAGGTCAAACAGGTCAGCAGCTGCTGTTAGGTGCTTATTCTGCATTACAGCGCCAGGTGGCATTGGGCAACGTAACCATGTATACCCGTCATGAAATGCTGGAGATCGTAACGATCGATGGCAAAGCACGTGGTATCATCGCCCGTGACCTCATCACTGGTAAGCTGGAACGCCATTTCGGTCATGCAGTATTACTGTGTACCGGTGGTTATGGCAACGTATTCTACCTGTCTACCAACGCAATGGGTTCTAACGTAACCGCTGCATGGAAGGCCACTAAAAAAGGTGCTTTCTTCGGTAACCCATGTTACACTCAGATCCACCCGACCTGTATCCCTGTTTCCGGTGATCATCAGTCCAAACTGACATTGATGTCTGAATCACTGCGTAACGATGGTCGTATCTGGGTGCCTAAAAAACAAAACGATAACCGTAAACCAGCTGATATCCCTGAAGATGAAAGGGATTATTACCTGGAAAGAAGATATCCTGCATTCGGTAACCTGGTACCTCGTGATGTGGCTTCCCGTGCTGCAAAAGAAAGATGTGATGCCGGTTATGGTGTAGGTAGTTCCAAACAGGCTGTATACCTCGATTATGCTTCTGCTATCGAGCGTTATGGTAAGATTGAAGCTAACAAAAGACAGATGCACGACGCATCTCCTGCCCTGATCGATAAATTGGGTAAAGAAGTAGTGGCAGAGAAATATGGTAACCTGTTCGACATGTACGCAAAGATCACCGGTGAGAACCCTTACGAGGTGCCAATGCGTATCTACCCTGCGGTACACTATACCATGGGTGGTCTGTGGGTTGACTATGAACTGATGACTTCTGTAACGGGTCTGTATGCACTGGGTGAAGCTAACTTCTCCGATCACGGTGCAAACCGCCTGGGTGCTTCTGCACTGATGCAGGGCCTGGCAGACGGTTACTTTGTGATTCCTTATACACTGGGCAACTACCTGGCTGATGATATCAGAACCAAGGCCATCCCTACCGATCATCCTGCCTTCGCAGAAGCTGAGAAGAACGTACAGGATACCCTGGATAAACTGATGAACATCAAGGGTACCAAATCCGTAGATTACTTCCACAAGAAACTGGGTAAGATCATGTGGGAAAAATGCGGTATGGCGCGTAACGAACAAGGTCTGACAGAAGCAATCGATGAGATCATTGCTTTACAGAAAGAGTTCTGGAGCGACGTTCGTGTTCCTGGTGAGCAAAATGAGTTCAACCCTGAACTGGAGAAAGCTGGCCGTGTAGCCGACTTCCTGGAACTGGGTGAGCTGATGTGCCGCGATGCACTGAACCGTAGAGAAAGCTGTGGTGGTCACTTCCGTGAAGAATCTCAGGAAGATGGCGGTGAAGCAAAACGTGATGACGAAAACTTCTCTTACGTATCTGCATGGGAATACAAAGGACCTAACCAATATGAGCTGCATAAAGAAGAGCTGGTATTTGAGGTTTGTAAACCTACTCAGCGTAACTATAAATAAGGTCTTGCCTGGCTCCGGCCAGATTATTTACAACAATAATAGTCCAACCAGATGGTACATTATAACATGAATCTTACACTTAAAGTGTGGAGACAGAAAAACGCAGAGGCGAAGGGTAATTTCGAAAATTACCAGGTAAGTGAGATTTCTTCTGAAATGTCATTCCTGGAAATGTTCGATGTGCTGAATGAGCGTCTCGTTAACGAAGGGAAAGATCCAATCGCTTTCGACCACGATTGCCGCGAAGGTATTTGCGGTATGTGTTCTATGCATATCAATGGCCGTGCACACGGTCCATGGCAGGGTACTACCACTTGTCAGCTGCACATGCGTGCTTTCAAGGATGGTGATACCATCACTGTAGAACCATGGAGAGCGGGTGCGTTCCCTGTGATCAAAGACTTAACTGTACATCGTGCAGCGTTTGACCGTATCATGGAAGCAGGTGGTTTCGTATCTGTAAATACAGGTAATGCACAGGATGCGAACAACATTCCTGTTCCTAAGGATGATGCAGATGCTGCTTTTGCTGCTGCTGCCTGTATCGGTTGTGGTGCGTGTGTAGCTGCATGTAAAAACTCTTCTGCTATGCTGTTTGTAGCTGCAAAGGTATCCCAGCTGGCATTGCTGCCACAGGGTCAGCCTGAGAAGAAGAGCCGTGTACTGAACATGCTGGCTCAAATGGATAAAGAAGGTTTCGGTAGCTGTACAAATACAGGTGCTTGTGAAGCTGAATGTCCTAAAGAGATCTCACTGACTAATATTGCCCGTTTGAACAGGGAGTTTATCAGTGCTGGTTTTACTTACGGAAAGTAATATCGTCGTAATTGAAAATATAGAGGATGTATCCACAAGGGTACATCCTTTTTTTATGGATTTGCGGGTGCTTGTTGTAGCGATAGCCGCGACAAGCACCCGCTTTCGCAGTGCTGAACTTTTGCTGAAAGCAAAAGTTCAGCACAACGTTTATTGTTTTTTGCAGGCATAAGTTGTAATTTCCTGTAGTACCCAAATAATTTCCGTTATGACCCAACAATCCCGAAGAACATTCCTGCGCAATGTAGGCGGCACTGCAGCCCTCCTTGGACCATTATCTTCCTTTGCCAGATTCTCCCCCAATGACAAGATCCGTATCGGCTGTGTAGGCATGGGCATCCAGGGCTTTGCTGATGTAAAAGACTCACTCAGCGTTCCCGGTGTAGAACTGGCAGGTATTGCAGACCTCTATACCGGCCACCTCACAAAAGTAAAAGAGGTATACGGCAACAACATCTTTACCACCCGCGATTACAGGGAACTGCTGGAAAGAAAAGACATCGATGCGATCATCGTTGCCACCCCTGACTTCTGGCATGACACCATCTCTATCGCTGCCATGGAAAAAGGGAAGGCTGTCTACTGTGAAAAGCCCATGGTACAGCAGATCTCCGAAGGGCACCAGGTCATTGCCACCCAGGCAAAGACAAAAGCCGTATTCCAGGTGGGCAGTCAGCGGGTAAGTAGTATAGGCCTTGCTGAAGCGAGAAAACGCTACCTGGCAGGTGATATCGGCGAACTGGTATTGGTCGAAGCTCACATGGATCGCCATGATGCCATTGGCGCCTGGCAATATTCCATTCCACCCGATGCCTCACCCGCTACCGTAGATTTTGATACCTGGCTGAAAGACACTGCCAAAATTCCCTTTGATCCCATTCGCTTTTTCCGCTGGCGCAATTACCAGGCTTATGGTACAGGTATTCCCGGTGACCTGTTTGTACACCTCATTTCAGGTTTGCATTTTATGACAGGTGCTTTAGGGCCTCAAAGAGTGTATGCTACAGGTGCCCTGAAACAATGGAATGATGGTCGCGATGTACCTGATGTCGTGATGGCGCTTATGGACTACCCGGGATTCCAGGTAAACCTGAGAGTAAACTTTGCCGATGGTGGTGGCGGCGGTGAATTCACAAGGTTGGTTGGCACCGAAGGAATTTTGGAATTAGGCTGGGATAGCTTCAAAATAAAGAAGCATAAACTCGCTGCGGCACCGGGATATGGTGGCTGGGATACTTACAATACCTGGCCCAAAGCCACGCAGGATGCCTATGTAAAAGAATATAATGAGAAGTATAGCCCTGAGCAAAGACAGCAACCTGTACAGGTAGGAGAGAGTGCGTTCAACGCACCTGAAGGATATAACTCCCATGCCGAACACCTCGCAAATTTCTATGAATCTGTACGAAGCGGCAGGAAAGTGGTAGAAGATGCTACCTTTGGACTTCGGGCGGCAGGACCCGCTTTGCTAACGAATGAGAGTTATTTTCAGCAGCGCCCTATAAAGTGGGACCCCGTGAAGATGGTGGAGGTAGGTTAATTTTGTACTTTTATAGCCTCAATTATTACCACCTATGAGGATAGCCGCTGCTTTTTACCTGGTTTCAGCTATGGCCCTGTTTGCCTGTAAGGAAAAAAAGAAAGTTATGTCAGCAGAATCAACGTCAACAATAGCCGCTCCGGTAGCGGAAAAGAAAGATACAGCGCTTACTATTCACGGAGATACCCGTATAGATAGCTATTACTGGATGAATGATCGCAATGATCCTAAAGTCCTTGCTTACCTGAATGCAGAGAACGCCTACCTGGATACCCTGATGGCACCCGCTGCACAACTGCGTAAGAAGCTGTATGAGGAAATGAGAGGCAGGATCATGGAAACGGATGCCAGTGTGCCTTACCTGAAAGATGGTTATTACTACTACACCCGTTACGTAGAAGGAAAGGAATACCCGATCTACTGCCGTAAAAAAGGTAGCCTGGAAGCCAAAGAAGAGATCACGCTCAATGTGAACGAAATGGCGGCAGGACATGATTACTACCAGGTAGGTGGTATGGCTGTAAGCCCTGACGGGCAATGGTTAGCTTTCGGTGTAGATACCGTGAGCCGCCGTCAGTATACCATTCGTGTCAAGAACCTGCAGACAGGTGAGATCCTCCCTGATGCTATTCTGAATACCACCGGTGGTGCGGCATGGGCAAGTGATAACAAGACCTTCTTCTATACAGGTAAAGACCCGGTTACCCTGCGTGCTGACAGAATTGGCAGACACGTGGTAGGTACTGAAGTAGCTAAGGATAAGGAGATCTTCCATGAGAAAGATGAGACCTATAATACATTTGCTTACAGAAGTAAATCAGGGCAGTTCATCTTCATCGCAAGTGAAAGTACCCTGTCTTCTGAGTACAGGATCTTGGATGCTTCCAAACCTATGAATGATGCGAGGGTATTCTATCCACGCCAGCACGATATGTTGTACGATGTAGATCACCAGGATCAGCATTTTTATATCAGGACGAACTATGAAGCCAAAAACTTCAGACTGATGGAATGCCCGCTGGATAAGACGAATATCAGGGACTGGAAAGAAGTGATCCCGCATCGTGCAGATGTGCTGCTGGAAGGACAGGAACTGTTCAGAGATCATATGGTGCTGAGCGAACGTAAGAATGGGCTCACACAACTGCGTGTGATCAATACACATACTCACAAAGAGCATTACCTGCATTTCGATGAACCTGCTTATGTAGCCAGTGTTTCTATCAACCCTGAGTTTGATACCAAGACCTTGCGCTATGTATACACCTCCATGACTACGCCTAATTCAACCTACGATTATGACATGGATGCGAAGACGAATGAGTTGAAGAAAAGACAGGAAGTGTTAGGTGGATATGATCCTAAAAACTATGTAACAGAACGCGTGTATGCTACAGCGGGAGATGGCGTGAAAGTGCCTATTTCTATTGTATACAAGAAAGGATTTGAGAAAGATGGCAAAAGGCCGCTGTTGTTATATGGATACGGATCTTACGGGCATAGTATCGATCCCGGCTTTAGCTCAGGCAGATTGAGTTTGCTGGATAGAGGCTTTGCTTATGCGATAGCACACATTCGTGGTGGAGAAGAAATGGGCAGGCAGTGGTATGAAGATGGTAAGCTGTTTAAAAAGAAGAATACATTTACAGACTTCATTGATTGTGCGGAATTCCTGGTGGCGCAGAAATATACGGATAGTGCGCATTTGTATGCAATGGGTGGTAGTGCAGGTGGTTTACTGATAGGTGCTGTGGTGAATATGCGGCCGAAATTATGGAATGGGGTGATTGCGGCAGTGCCCTTTGTAGATGTGGTGACGACGATGCTGGATGAGAGTATTCCTTTGACTACAGGTGAGTTTGATGAGTGGGGAAATCCGAAAAAGAAAGACTACTACGACTACATGAAATCCTATTCTCCTTATGATAATGTGGTAGCACAGGATTATCCAAATATGCTGGTATTGACAGGCTTGCACGATTCACAGGTGCAGTACTGGGAGCCGGCTAAGTGGGTAGCGAAGTTGAGAGCATTGAAGACAGATAAGCATTTGTTGTTGTTCAAGACGGATATGGAAGCGGGGCATGGTGGTGCTTCAGGAAGGTTCAAGCCTTTGGAAGATGTGGCTTTACAGTATGCGTTCCTGTTAGGTCTTGAAGGGAAATAATTTGATGAAAAAATGAAAATGATTTAATGAAAAATGCCGGCGTTTTACGCCGGCATTTTTCATTTTTTAAGTTCCAGGAACTCTGTTTTGACTGTTTCCCCAAAGAAGATATTTGTGAGCTTTTCAAATATAACCGGATCGTCTGTTGTAAAGAATTTTCGGTTGCCATTCTTACTCAGTCTTGTCTCCATTTCAGGATGTCTTTGTAAATAATCTTTCAGGCTGTGAGAAACGATCTTCCCCTGTGACAATAAGGTGATTCCCGCAGGCAGGAACTGCCTTATTTTTTTAGTCAGTATCGGATAATGGGTACATGCTAATACGAGGGTATCAATATCAGGTGCATCCGTCAGGATCTGATCCAGGTATTTCTTTACAAAATAATCAGCTCCTTCGCTCTCTGCTTCCCCATTTTCAATCAAAGGAACCCACATCGGACAAGCCAGCTGATGCACTTTTACATGTGGAAAGAACTTTTTAATCTCAATGGGATACGATTCCGAGCTCACCGTACCTTTTGTTGCCAATATGCCTACTTCACCTGTTTGAGTAAGGGTACCCACCATTTCGGTAGTAGGTCTGATCACCCCTAAAACCCGGCGATCCGGGGCTATGTCCGGCAGGTCTTTTTGCTGAATGGTGCGGAGTGCCTTGGCAGAAGCCGTATTACAGGCCAGTACCACCAAAGGACAGCCCATGTCAAAAAGCTGCTGTACACATTCCAGTGTATAGGTATGGATGGTTTCAAAACCTCTGTTGCCATAGGGGGCACGGGCATTGTCGCCCAGGTAGATATAATCGTATTGCGGGAGGGCAGCGATGATCTCTTTGAGCACCGTCAATCCTCCATAGCCGGAGTCGAATACGCCAATTGGCCCAGTTGTCATTGTTTTATTTTTTCATCAATCCTTCACCAGTCAGGTCATAGATCTCCTGAATTTCGTGCAGGACTCTTTCGAAATCAATCTTCAGGTCTTTGAGTTCCCCGTTGTGCAGGTCATACACCCAGCCATGTACAGTAGGGAACTGATTTAGCAGGTAAGATTGTTGAACGGCGGCCGTCTTGATCACATTCACGCACTGTTCCTGTACATTCAGTTCTACCAGGCGGTTGTAGCGATCATGGTCATTTTTGATGTCATTCAGCTCTTCCTTGTGCAGGCGGTATACGTCGCGGATATTGCGGAGCCATGGATTGAGCAGACCCAGGTCAGCTGGTTGCATGGCGGCTTTAACCCCTCCGCAGTTGTAATGGCCACATACGATGATGTGTTTTACCTGCAGGTGGCGAACGGCGTAGTTGATCACAGCCATTACATTCAGGTCTGTGTTATTGACCAGGTTGGCGATATTCCTGTGAACGAATACTTCCCCGGCATCCAGGCCCATGATTTCATTGGTGGGCACCCTGCTATCACTACAGCCAATGTAGAGGTAGTCCGGTTGCTGACCATTAGCCATTTTCTCAAAAAATTCCTTGTCGGTAGCAGTTTTAGAGGCTATCCAGCGTCTGTTGTTCTCAAAAATCTCGTCGTATTTGGTCATTGGCGAAAGTAATTAAAGGTGGATCAATGCAGGGGTTAAAATTAAGGTATTCGTGTGAGAAGAAAAATTGCCGGAACCTTGGCCGGGCTTCGGGTAGACTTCAGCAAGATCATTTAACCAGATTATGAACCTGGATCAGGGCTAACCCCGCCGGGTGAAAAATAGGGATAACCCGCAGATAACCCGCAGATATCCCGCCTATAAGCCGCCTATAAGCCGCATCTTTAAAGAGGCGGGATATCTGCGGGTTATCTCCGGATCATTCCCGGCTCAGCCGTATTTTTGAGTGATCGCTCACCTGGCTCCAGGGGAAACCCGTTTTTGAATGGGAAAAGAGATGGATACAGGTACCTTTTGCAGAGAGGGAAAAGCCGCTATTTGTGGGGGCCGGGGAGGCTGCCCGCTTAAAATTGTATTAATCTGATAAAATCTTGAAACCGTATATTTTTTCGTAACTTTGCGCCTTAAATTTCTTTAGCCAGCATGATCAGTGTTAAAAACGTATCGCTTTCTTTTGGAAAAAGAGTGTTGTTTGATGAAGTTAACCTCAACTTTACCAAAGGCAACTGTTATGGTGTAATCGGTGCAAACGGTGCCGGTAAGTCGACTTTCCTGAAGATCCTTTCAGGTGAGATAGATCCCACCAAAGGTACTGTGGAAATCACCCCTGGTGAACGCATGTCCGTACTGAAACAGAACCACTTTGAGTTTGACGAGGTGACTGTATTGAATACCGTATTAATGGGTAACAAGAAACTTTGGGAGATCGCTCATGAGAGAGATAGTATCTATGCCAAGGAAGACTTTACCGAAGAAGACGGTATGCGTGCAGGTGAGCTGGAAGCGGAATACGGCGAAATGGGCGGTTATACCGCCGAGAGTGATGCAGGTACCCTGCTGGGTGATCTGGGCGTAAGTGCAGATCTGCATGCAGTGCTGATGAAGGATCTGAGCGGTAGCTTAAAAGTACGTGTATTGCTTGCTCAGGCGCTGTTTGGTAACCCGGACATCCTGCTGCTGGATGAGCCTACCAACCACCTTGATGTGGAAACCATCGGTTGGCTGGAGAACTTCCTGGCCGACTACGAAAATATCGTGATCGTGGTATCCCATGACCGTCACTTCCTGGATGCTGTGTGTACCCACGTTGCAGACGTTGACCGTGCCAAGATCCAGATCTTTTCCGGTAACTATACCTTCTGGTACGAGTCTTCCCAGTTGATGGCCCGCCAGATTGCCGATAAGAATAAGAAAATGGAAGATAAGCGTAAGGACCTGATGGACTTCATTGCCCGATTCAGTGCGAACGCTTCTAAAAGTAAACAGGCTACCTCCCGTAAGAAAGCCCTGGAAAAACTGGTGATCGAGGATATTCAGCCTTCTAACCGTAAGTATCCGGGTATTATCTTCAAGCAACAGCGTGAGGTGGGTAACCAGATCCTGAATGTAGAGAAACTGCAGAAATCTATCGAAGGCAACAAATTGTTCAGCGATATTACGTTTACTGTGAACAAGGGCGATAAGATCGCTTTCCTGTCTAAGGATCACGTGGCGCTGAGTACATTCTTCGAAATCATCAATGGGGAAGATACGGCTGATAGCGGTAAATTTGAATGGGGTACAACCGTTACCACTGCTTATCTGCCAAACGATAACGCACAGTTCTTTACTGACCAGAACATTAACCTGATGGACTGGCTGCGTCAGTTCGTGCCACCACACGTAACAGATGTGGATGAGCCGTTCCTGCGTGGTTTCCTGGGTAAGATGCTGTTCAGCGGTGATGAGATCATGAAGAAGACCAGTGTACTGAGCGGAGGTGAAAAAGTTCGTTGTATGACCAGCCGTATGATGCTGCAGGATCCAAACGTAGTAGTGCTGGATGAGCCTACGAACCACCTGGACCTGGAAAGTATTCAGTCATTCAACGAAAGCATGATCAACTTCAAGGGTGTGGTACTCTTCACTACCCATGACCATACGTTTATGCAGTCAGTAGCGAATCGTATCATCGAACTGACCCCTAAGGGTGTCATTGACAGGCTGATGTCCTTCGACGAATACCTGGCAGATGAAAGAGTGAAAGCGATGAGAGAAGAAATGTATGGAGGGAAAGTACAATTAGCTTAATCACATTAGGATATAAAGAGAAACGCCGGCAGAACGCCGGCGTTTTTTTATTGTATTGTCCATTCCATAATCTGATTCGGTGGCCTCAGGCAAGTACATCAGTAATCACTTTCATCTTCATCGGATCTAAGGGCTTGGTGATGTAGGCCATTAGCTCCGGCGTGCGCTGTACTTTTTGCATATCCCTCATGTCCATAGATGATGAGCACATGATGATGGGAATATGTTGACTGAGGCTCGGTTTGATAGTCTTATAGGCTTCTATGAAATCCCAGCCATTCATACGTTGCATGTTCATGTCCAGGATGATTAAGTTAGGCAGCATGTATTGCGGCTGGTCCTGTAACTGGGCCAGGGCATCTTCTGCACAGAGGAAGCTGGTGATCTCCAGATTGTCGGCTTTTTGTTCCAACATCTTTTTCAGGATGAAATGAAAGATCTCATCATCGTCTACAACGTACACCTGCTTAGTGTTTTCCTGCATAGTCGGTTCCTGTATTTTAACACTGTTTGTTGAACTCAATCCCAATAACATACAATATAAGATAGCGAGGGGGACACACGCTGATGCAAGATTATGCATTCCCCGGTTTTCACATGAAATTTGCAACCTTTTGGGTCGTGGGTTTCCAGCTATACCATAAAAGATTAGTGCAAAGATGGGGGATTTAATTAGAATATTATATATGTCTTTTTCCAAATAACTAATCATTAACAAAATGATACTTGTGTTAAGTTTTGGAAGGACTACTACCTTTTCCGGAAAAAGAAAATCCCGGTATCAGAAGACACCGGGATTCAATTTAATAATATATAGAGGAAAACTACTAGAACAATCCGCCTTTTCTCAGCGTTACTTTACCCTGACCAATTTTGAATCCATCATGGTAAATTTCAACACTGTAATCACCAGGTTTGAAATCGGAATTTTGTTTCCAGTCTATAACTACGGTCTGTTTCTGACCTAAGGTATAGGCTACAGTTTTCTTTGCAGTATACAGTTTTTCTGTACCATCATCCAGTGTGAATTTGCCTGAGCCCAGGGCTTCTACAGCCAATTGTGAACCATCAGGTGCAGAGATCGCAACATACAGTTCTTTGTTACCGGTTGGTGCAATTCTGTTCTCATCCAGATCAAAAGTAATACGCATCAGATCAGCGCGTTTAGCCTTAGTCGTTTCTACTTCTTTACCATTCTTTTTCAGCATGATAGGCTGTAAGTGAATGTTGGAAGCGTGTAAAACGGAACCGAGATTTACTTTTTTGTTGAGGCTATCTTTGATAGAGCCAACAGAATCTCTTTCCTTACGGGCAGTATTACGTTCGTCGGTCAGCACCAGTTTCTCGCCTTCCAGTTTTTCGATAGTTTCCTGGTAAGAACTGATGTTGCCTTTCAGTTGTTCGATCAGACGACGTGCTTCAGCCAATTGTGCCTGAGTCGCATTTTTGTTAGATAAAATGCCGTTGATTCTGGATTTCATGTCGGCAATTTCCTTATCTTTTGTTTTCACCAGGCTATCCATGCGGGTATTCTGGGAGATCAGGTCATCGAGACGTGCATTGGCTGCATTATATTCCTGCTGGAGTGCATCCCTGGAAGAAGAAATGGAATCAATCTGAGCACTTTGTTGTGTTTGAATCTCGCTGGATTTATTTTTGTCGTACAGCATGTAGATCCAGGTACCGGCTAATGCTGCAATCAAAATACCATATATCAGTCCATTACGGCTTCTTGGTTTTTCAGATCCGGGAGAGCCCGAAGCAGGTTTGTTAAATGTGTTCTCAGTCATAGTCGTTTTATTTATTTAAGTTTAATTATTATATGGTTAAAACTAATTATACAAATGTAAGTGTTAAAAATACTTTAATTATAAAAATTTATAAACTGTTTTTCAACTGTGTTACCGAATATCGCATTAGATCAATTATTACTGCTCGACATAGAGACAACACCTGCTGTCAAGGCTTTTGACTGTCTTCCGGAAAACATGCAAACGCTTTGGCTTGACAAAATTGCAAAAACTGCGCCAGATTCATCTGAATGGGAAGACCTATACGCTGACAGGGCGGGGATCTATGCCGAATTCGGCAAAATTGTCTGTATTTCAGTTGGATTTTTTACTGTAGAAAATGGTCGTTACCAATTGCGAATCAAATCGATTTATCATGACGATGAAAAGATTTTATTAAGCAGTTTTTTAGAATTGGTTAATAAATTTTATATAAAAAATCCCAAATTCCAGTTTGCAGGTCACAACATCAAAGAATTTGATATTCCTTTTATTTGCAGGCGGTCTGTCATCAACCTGTTATCTTTGCCACCGGCTTTGCAATTGCATAATCTCAAGCCATGGGAAGTTCCTATGCTGGATACAATGCAGCTATGGAGGTTTGGCGACTTTAAGAACTATACTTCCCTGAAGTTATTAACAGCGGTACTGGGCATTCCTACTCCAAAAGATGATATCGACGGGAGTATGGTGGCACAGGTATATTATGGAGAGCCAAATGGCCTGGAAAGGATCGTTACCTATTGCCAGAAAGACGTGGTGGCAGTAGGTCAGCTCCTGATGCGGTTCAAGGGGGTACCCCTGATCGAAGATGGGGATGTCGTATATATTAAATAATTTAGGGCATGGATTATCAGGATATCATAAAAGACTGGAAACAAAAGAAATTCAAGTCCTTATACTGGCTGGAGGGAGAAGAAGACTTCTTTATCGACCAGGTGACCAACTATGCGGAGCGTCACCTGCTGGAGGAATCGGAGAAAGGATTCAACCTCACGATATTATATGGAAAAGAAACGTCCTGGAGTGCAGTGATCAATGCCTGCAGGCGCTATCCCATGTTTGCCGAAAGGCAGGTAGTGGTGCTGAAGGAAGCTCAGGCCATGAAGGATATCCTGAAGCTGGAAGCCTATATTGATAAGCCACTGGATTCCACCATTTTCGTGGTGGCACATAAGCAGGGGAAGATCGATGGGCGCAGTAAAATGGCAAAGCTGATTAAAGACAGAGGGGTACTACTCAGTACCAAGAAGATGTATGATAACCAGTTGGCCGCCTGGGTAGATGCTTATGTGAATAGCCTGGGAAGGGCGATTGCGCAAAAAGCGGGCATCCTGCTGGTAGATCATATTGGCAATGACCTTTCCCGCATGGCAAATGAGATTGAGAAATTGCTGGTGAACCTGCCGCCTGATAAAAAAATAGATGAGAATGACATTGAGAAGTATGTAGGGATTAGCAAGGAGTACAATGTATTTGAATTACAGAATGCGATCGGGCAAAAAGATATGGGTAAGGTGATGCGCATTATCCAGTACTTTGCAGCTAACCCCAAGGCGGGACCTATCCAGATGGTATTGCCGGCATTGTATAATTTCTTTAGTAAAATGAGCCAGATCTTTGGTGTGAAAGGAGGGGAGAAGGAGATAGCGGCGGCATTGGGTGTACACCCGTTTTTTGTGAAGGATTATATGGCAGCAGCCAGGCAATACGGTATGGAGGGAACGGAGAAGGCGATATTGTTGCTACACACATATAATTTGCGGAGCATAGGGATTAACGATAGCGGGGTAGAAGATGGAGAATTGATGAAGGAGTTGGCTTATAAAATTATGAACTAATCAGCTAGCGGCATTTATGCATGCCAGCTGGCTGCAGCCCATAGCCCGGCTCAAAATTGGGGCTGCTTTGAGATTTTGTAATTAAAGTTACATACCATCTCGAAGCCATATTCTTTTCAAACATAAGAACTAAAGTACTGAGAATTGCGTAAAAGCCATTTCGTCTCCATCACCCACCCGGGAGAGGGGGCGCCCTTTTTAGTTAGCCTCTCCTGGTGGAGAGGAAATTTTCTTAAGCGATTTTCAGGGGCTTCATTTTACTTATAATGCATCCCCTTCGAATTTTGCTTTTTTATGCCAGCAAGGCTTTCGCCTGAGCACTATCTTTATCCATCTGCGCGATCAGCGCCTCCACATTATCAAACTTCTGGTTCGCCCGTATATAACTAATCATTTCCACCCTGATCACCTGGTCATACAGATCTCCTTTAAAGTCAAATATGTGTGCCTCCAATCTCAGATCATTTCCATTGAAAGTAGGGCGGGTACCAATACTCATTACTCCATTCAAGGGCGCCACTACTCCCTGTGTATGCACCCTGATCGCATAAATGCCCTGTGCAGGAATTAGCTTCCGCTGCTCCGGCAACTGGATATTAGCTGTCGGATACCCTAATTTTCTCCCCATCTTATCTCCATGCACCACAGTGCCCTCCAGGAAATACTGGTAGCCCAGCAATTCATTCGCCAGGTGCACATTCCCTTCCTGCAGGCTCTTCCTGATCTTGGTAGAGCTTACGGTCAAATCATGCACTACCTGCTGCGGAATCTCAATCAACCTGAATCCATAGGCAGCCTGCTCTGCTTCCAGCAATTCCAGGCCCCCTTCGCGGTTATGACCAAAACGGTGATCGTAGCCAATAATGATGGTATGCGGTTTGAATCTTTCTATCAGGAAATCTTCCAGGTAGGCCTGTGCAGAAAGCTCGGAGAAGCCGCGGGTAAATGGAACGATCACGAGGTGATCTATTCCCTGTGCCGACAGTAAAGCAATCTTTTCATCTAAAGTGGTCAGCAGGCGAACCAGGTTACTACCTGGTTGCAGCACTTCTCTTGGATGAGGGTCGAAGGTGACGATTACCGTCTCACCATCGCAGGCAGCGGCTGCCTGTTGTAGTTGTCGAATGATGTGGCGGTGTCCTGTATGAACGCCGTCAAATGTTCCGATGGTAATAACTGCCCGCTTAAATGCCGGCAATTGGGTGAGGTCCCTGTGTATGAGCATAATACGCCTTCGATATAAATATTCTATGCAAATTACAACATTTAGATATAAATGATTGTATGACTGTGGTCCAATTTGATGATCCTCCTGATCAGCGATGGAATCGCTCATATATGAGAGATTCCGTGGAATCCATTACTTTTGCACTTTGATTAATTACATTAAAATCTACTGGTGGATCAGAATATCTACGCCCAGCGCGGTGTTTCAGCTGGAAAAGAAGACGTGCACAATGCGATAAAGCACATTGACAAGGGCCTGTTTCCTAAAGCATTCTGCAAAATTGTACCCGATATTCTCGGCGGACAGGCAGATTATTGCAATATCATGCATGCGGATGGTGCGGGTACCAAATCTTCCCTGGCTTATACCTACTGGAAAGAAACAGGTGATGTTTCTGTATGGAAAGGTATTGCACAGGATGCTATCATCATGAATATTGATGACCTGCTGTGCGTAGGTGCCACTGAAAACATCCTCCTGTCTTCTACGATTGGACGTAATAAACAACTGATCCCTGGCGAAGTAATTGCTGCCATCATCAATGGTACAGAAGAAATCCTGGAAGAACTGAGGGGACATGGCATCAGCATCTTTTCTACCGGCGGTGAAACTGCAGATGTAGGGGACCTGGTTCGGACCATCATTGTAGATTCTACGGTTACCTGCCGTATGAAAAGAGCAGAAGTGATCTCTAATCATACTATCCAGGCGGGTGATGTGATTGTAGGACTGGCTTCTTATGGCCAGGCTTCTTACGAAACATCTTATAATGGGGGTATGGGTAGCAATGGTCTGACCTCTGCCCGTCATGATGTATTTAATAAACAGGTGGCTGAAAAGTTCCCGGAGAGCTTTGATCCGGGTATTCCTTACAACCTGGTATTCAGTGGCAAGAAAGCATTGACTGATAAAGTAGCAATACCTGGTTTTGGTAGCATTGATGCTGGTAAACTGGTATTGTCTCCAACCCGTACTTACGCACCGGTGATTAAGAAGGTGCTGGAAGGATATCGTTCACAGATCCATGGCCTGGTACATTGTAGCGGTGGCGCACAAACGAAAGTGCTGCATTTTGTTGACAATGTGCATGTGATCAAGGATAACCTGTTCCCGGTTCCGCCATTATTCAGCCTGATCCAGGAGCAATCCGGCACTGGATGGAAGGAGATGTACCAGGTATTTAATATGGGGCATAGAATGGAATTGTATGTACCTGAAGCGATAGCAGCGGATATTATTAAGATTAGTGAAAGCTTTAATATTGAAGCGAAGATAGTTGGTAGGGTAGAGGCGGCAGAGAAAAAGCAGGTGACGGTGAGGAGTGAAAAGGGTGAATTTATCTATCACTAAGGATATTTAAAATCTATCACTAAGCATATTTTAGTAAGGGGCTGATCACTGATCAGCCCCTTACTATTTTAGAACATTGGATCTACTTATACTAAAACATTGGGTATACTTTTCTCTTTTTTGTATAATACTCCTTCAGACTAAATTCAATAGGAATATTACACTGTGCTGGTACTGGTTTCCCATTTTCCATAGCAGGTTTCCAGTTAGGCATTGACCTGATCAGGCGAATGGCTTCCATCTCCAAACGTCCGCCCAGCTTAGGGCTGATGGTACTTACGTTACTAATAGTTCCATCTCCATTGATGGTGAACTGAACCGTGACAATACCTTCAATACCTGATTCCAGGGCCTCCTGTGGATAATTCAGGTTCTTTTTTAAATATTTTGTCAATCCATTTTCTCCACCGGGATAAGCTGGTTTATTAGCTGGATCTGTATAATAAATTACATTCAGTACAGAGTCTTTGGCTGTAGGTGCTACTTTAGGTATTACAGGAAAAGCGGATGAGCGTGATTCGCCTGCAATTTGCAGGGTATACTTGATGGGAAGATAAAATCGAACCTTTACCTCTTTGCCATCTAACAGACCTGGTTTCCATTTGGGCATGAGTTGTACAACTCTTATGCTTTCTCTCTGTAATGAAGTGTCTAAATAAGGGCTTTGGCTGGTAGGGTTGAGGACGTTGCCATTTTCGTCTATCACAAATTGAACAATCACAGTTCCCGAAGCGCCTTTTTCCTGGGCAGAGCGGGGGTAGTGAATGTTCTGTGTTAAGAACCTGTCGCGGGCATCGTCACCACCTACGAATTCAGGCGGTACATCTACCTTATGATAGATTGTGCCGGTTGGATCAGTGACAGGAGATTGCGCAGCGCAAGTGATTGAAAACGTGCTCAGGTACAGCAATAAAAAGGGGATAATGTGTCGCATAATGGCGGCAAACTAAAGAAAATATTTATTATTTCTTCTTAGGCAGGGTAAACCTAAAGGGCTGGTTCAATTGTACGGGCCCTTCTCCTTCAAATGATGTATAGGGCTTCCAGTTGGGCATGAGCTTTATGACCCTGATCGCTTCTTTCTCCAATGAACTGTCTACCGGAGGACCTATTCTATATACATGTGTAATTGCCCCGTTAAATGCTACGGTGAAAGCAACATTTATAGTTCCTTGTGCTTTCCGGGCTACTGCATCTGCGGGGTATTTTGCATGATCTGCAATGAATCTTTCCAGTGCCGGTTGGCCACCTGGAAACTGTGGTATATTTCCAATATGCGGTGGTGTAAAAATAACTTCATTTTTAGCAGGCTGGGATTTCAGTCTTGTAATACCGGTATCAGGCCTTAGCACCATGATAAGTGCGAGTAAAATTATCATTTCTTATCGGGTAAATAAAAATTAAGAGGTAGGTTCCATTGTACAGCTACGAGCTTACCACCCTGCAGGCAAGGCTTCCATCGTGGCATCAGGCGCACTAACCTGATGGCTTCTTTCTCTAATACAGGATGTTTCCCCGGCCTGATGATAGCTGGATTTCTGACAATACCCCTTTCATCTACTGTAAACTGAACAAAGATCCTGTCCCTCATATTTCTCGTACCAGGATCTAACGCATAACGGCTATTCTTTTTAAAGAAATCCTCCATCGCCTCACTGCCCCCGGGATATTCGGCAGTAGGTTCTACCGGCAGTATACATGATTCTTTGCCGCTAAGATCCGCTGCACTGAGAGAAGCTGACAAACTAAAACTAATAGGCAGATAAAAATCAACCGCCACCAATTTTTTAAACCGCTTCGCTGGTATCCACTTCGGCATTTTCCTTACTACCCGCAGGGCTTCTTTTTCCAATAAATACTGATGTCTATATCCTGGGATAATATGCGGGTGCTTCACATTCCCCTGCACATCCACGGTAAATCTCACCACCACATAGCCCTCTTCCTTTTTGTTGATAGCCGCCTGGGGATAATGCACATGCTGCTGCAAGAACTGCTTCAGTGCCAGTTCTCCACCAGGAAATGCTGGTTGGGGTTCTTCCAACATAGGAACACCCACTTGCTGGAATGATAATAAGGTAATCACTAATAAAGTCAGCATATACTAATCTAGCTGGAACCTGATTGGCAGGTTAAACTCCACACTTACTTTCTTTCCTTGCTGTGAACCCGCATTCCACCTGGGCATTGCCTGCACCACCCTGATACTCTCTTCCTCCAGGCCATGTCCCAGTTTCTTTCCTACGGTTCTCACATCCCGTATTACACCATCTGCGCCCACTACAAACTGCACAAACACGGTTCCGTATGCACCCTTCTCTATTGCCTCCCTGGGATAGCGGATATGTTGAGAAAGGTACCTGGACAGCTCATCTTCTCCACCTGCATAGGTTGGAGGCTGCTCCACAAAGGTAAAAACCTCCTCCATGACAGCCGGATTGCTCACTGCCAGGGAGGATCGCTGGCCACCCATTACCAGCAGTAAAACAATAGCTATAGGGATAATAAAAGTCTTCTTTATAAAGGAGTAATTCGTTTTCGGGGAAAACAGTACGGTGATTCTTCGCTTCACCGGCGACTGTCCGAAGGTACTCACCCCAGCCAGTGACTGCGCCTGTAGGGTGGTCTGCAACAAGACTTTTGCATAATCTGCCTGCATATCGGAAGCGGCTGCTTTGTCTGCAATGAATTCATGCACCATGGCCAGTTCTCTTTTCATTAAATAAAAGAACGGATTGTACCAGCAGACAGCGCAAAGCATTTCCATCACTAATTTATCGATGGTATGATGCCCCTGTACATGTGCAAGCTCGTGGCGCAATATGGGGGCTGAGAGTGTATCGTTAATAAATATCCTGCTGAAAAACGAAAAAGGGGAGACTTTCCCTTCGTGACGGATGGTTGTAAAACCTGCTTCTTCCTGTACTTCCCCCTGTGCGGCGAGTAATTTCAGTTTGCGCCAGCTTAGCACCATACGCACCAGTAGTACGATCACCACGCCTATATATAAGGCGTATAATAATGGAACTATATCAAAGGTCGCTGCTGTCTTTATAAGCGGCGCAGGGGCATACGCATTTACTTCCAGCATTCTCATAACTACCTCTTGCTGTGCAAAAGGGAATTGTACCAGTGGCAATGCCAGTGAAAATACAGGTGCCAGCAACAGGAAGATCCTGTTCCACACATGCAGGGTGCTGTTTTTCAGCGCCAATGCATAATAGCCATACAACACGCCTGAGCAGATCAATACCTTAACGATATACGTAAGCATCATTTGTTTTCAGCTTTTTTGATTTGTTCCAGCAGAGATTCCAGTTCTAAGATGCTGAGATCATTTTTTTTCACAAAAAAAGACACCATATTTTTAAAGGAACCTGCAAAATAGCCCCGGGCTACCTGCTGCAAGGTATTCTGGCTATATTCTTCCTTGGTAACCAGTGGGAAATACTGATGTGACTTTCCGTAAGCCTTAAAATCCACAAAACCTTTATCAATCAGGATTTTAACCAGGGTGCTAATGGTATTATAATGTGGTTTGGGCTCAGGAAGCGTCTCAATAATATCCTTTACAAAGGCAGGTCCTATCTGCCACAGGGCCTGCATAATCTGTTCTTCTGCTTTCGTCAATGTTTTTATCCCTGACATGTATCTGAATTTATAATGTAAACTAACAAATTAGTTCTAACAAACTAGCATGGATTTAGCTATTTTTGTTATACTAAACCCATTTTCAAAAGTACATGAGCGCAGAACAACCGATTATACAGTTATCAAACGTTAATATTTACCAGGGAAGTTCCCTTATTTTGTCAGATGTAAATATTACAGTGAACAAGGGTGAATTTGTATACCTGATAGGAAAGACGGGTACTGGGAAGTCGAGCCTGCTGAAAACCCTGTATGGAGATCTGGTCCTGAAAGAGGGCTCAGGTCAGGTAGTAGGATTTGACCTGAAAAAGATGGACTGGAAAAAGGTGCCGTACCTGCGACGTAACCTGGGGGTGGTATTCCAGGATTTCCAGTTGCTGACGGACAGAAATGTGCATGACAACCTGAAATTTGTGTTGCGTGCCATTGGCTGGGAAGACAATAAAAAAATGGAAGAAAAGATCAATGATGTGCTGGAAAAGGTGGGCTTGAACACCAAAGGCTTCAAAATGCCTTATGAACTGAGCGGTGGTGAGCAGCAGCGTGTGGATATTGCCCGTGCTATGCTGAATTCTCCTAAGCTGATCCTGGCAGATGAGCCTACCGGGAACCTGGATCCTGAGACTTCCGACGGCATTATGCAACTTTTATTCCGCATCAGCCGGGAAGAAGGGGCGGCAGTAGTGATGGCTACGCATGACTATATATTATTACAGAAATTTCCATCACGGGTGCTGAGAACTGAGAATGGACGCGTGTCTGACCATGCCACCGTCAACTTTATTTAAAAGAAACAGCTTACAATCCGGGTGTAAAAATTCCAGGCTGGGGGGCAATTGCTTCTACACCGGAGGGAATATTTTTCCTTATTTGGGTTAATTAATAATTTTAATTTACCTTTGCCCCGGAAAAATAGCGACTAATAACCTTTATCATTTTATTATTTATTACAAGATGTCTTACTTAACTGTTGAAAAGAAAGCCAATATTTTTAAAGAATTTGGTGGAAGCGAGAAAAATACAGGCTCCGTAGAAGCACAAGTTGCACTGCTGACTGAGCGTATCAACAGCATTTCCAGTCACCTGAAAGAAAACAAAAAGGACTTTTCTACACACCGCGGTTTAATGAAAATGGTTGGTCAAAGAAAGCGTTTACTTTCTTACCTGTCTAAAACAAACCTCACAGGCTACCGCGCTCTGATTGAGAAGTTAGGTCTCAGAAAATAAACTGAAACTTTTTTATAGCGCTATTCCCAACTTTTAAGGTTGGGAATAGTTTTTTTTTAGGTATACCATTTTAATCTTCACTTTATTATGAATCTGACACCTAAATCAGTTACTTTCGATATAGGAGATGGCCGGATTGTCACCCTCGAGACTGGAAAGTTAGCCCGCCAGGCTGATGGAGCTGTAACGGTTCGTCTGGGAAATAATATTCTCCTGGCTACCGTAGTTGCCAATAAAGAACCCAAACCCGGACAGTCATTCTTCCCCTTAACAGTTGATTACCAGGAAAAATTTGCTTCTGCTGGTCGTATCCCAGGTTCCTTTTTTAAGCGCGAAGGAAAATTATCCGACTACGAAGTTTTAATATCACGTTTGATCGACCGCGCACTGCGCCCCTTATTCCCTGATGATTATCTCTGCGAAGTACAGGTATTAGTAACCCTGATCTCTTCTGACACTGAAGTAATGCCCGATGCACTGGCTTGTCTGGCCGCATCTGCAGCACTCGCAGTATCTGATGTACCTATCCAGGAAATTATTTCTGAAGTACGCGTTGCCCGCATTGACGGTCAATTAGTTATAAATCCAAACCGCTCCCAGCTGGAAAAAGCTGATATGGACTTCATCATCGGTGCTACTGATAAGAACATCATGATGGTGGAAGGTGAAAGCAAGGAGTGCAGCGAGGAAGATATTATTAAAGCAATTGAATTCGCTCACGAAGCTATCCGTACACAGGTGAAAGCGCAGCATGAACTGGCTGCCCTGGCAGGTGTAAGTGGCAAACGTGAATACGCTAAGCCTTATGAAAATGAGGACCTGAAAGCGAAGATCATTGCATTGGCCAAAGAAAAGATCCTGGCAGTAGCCAAATCTGGTTCCGGCAAGCACGAACGTAGCGATGCATTCCATGCAATCGAAGACGAAGTGAAAGAATCTCTGGGCGAACTGCCTGAAGAAGATGCTCCACTGGTTGGCAGATATTTCCATGACCTCGAAAAGGAAGTGGTGCGTAACATGATCCTGGACGAAAGCGTTCGCCTGGATGGTCGTAGCCTCGACCAGGTTCGCCCGCTGAACATGGAAGTTGATATCCTGCCTTCTCCTCACGGTTCTGCCCTGTTTACCCGTGGTGAAACACAGTCCCTGACTACTGTTACCCTCGGTACACCGGATGATGAACTGCTGATCGAAAGCGCAGCCAGCTCCAAATATTCTAAATTTATCCTCCATTATAACTTCCCTCCGTTCTCTACAGGTGAAGTAAAGCCAATGCGTGGACCTGGCCGTCGTGAAGTTGGTCATGGTAACCTGGCGATGCGTTCCCTGAAGCAGATGATGCCAGGTAGTGAGTATGCTTACACAGTACGTGTAGTATCCGATATCCTGGAATCAAACGGTTCTTCTTCCATGGCAACTGTTTGTGCTGGTTCCCTGGCCCTGATGGATGCGGGTGTTCCTTTGCCTAAACACGTTTCCGGTGTGGCAATGGGTCTGATCTCCCGTGCTACCGATGGCAAGTGGGCAGTACTCACAGACATCCTCGGAGATGAAGATCACCTGGGTGATATGGACTTCAAAGTAACCGGTACCCGCGATGGTATCTGTGGTATCCAGATGGATATCAAGGTAGACGGTCTGAGCATGGACGTAATGCGTAAAGCACTGGAACAGGCTCGTAAAGGTCGTCTGCACATCATCGACGCCATGTACGGTTGCCTGGAAGGCGCTCGTCCTGAGCCTAAACCACACGCTCCACGCATGGAGAAACTGATCATCGACCGCGAATTCATCGGTGCTGTGATCGGGCCAGGTGGTAAGGTAATTCAGGAGATCCAGCGCGAAACCGGTACTACCATCAACATCGAAGAAGTTGGTGAAACCGGCGAAGTGAGCATCTTCTCTGTACAGAAAGAAGGTCTGGACAAAGCACTCACATGGATCAAGGGTATCGTAATGGTACCAGAAATCGGTGAAGTGTATGAGTCTACTGTAAAATCAGTCATGCCTTACGGTGCTTTCGTTGAATTCCTGCCTGGTAAACAAGGCTTACTCCATATCTCTGAAGTTTCCTGGAAACGACTGGAAAATATGGATGGCGTGCTGACCGAAGGTGAGAAAGTGAAAGTGAAACTGGTAGGTACTGATCCTAAGACCGGTAAATTCAAACTGAGCCGTCGTATCCTGATGCCGAAACCAGAAGGTTATGTAGAAAGACCTGAAGGTGACCGTCCTGATCGTGGCGATAGGGGAGATAGAGGTGACCGTGGCGATCGTCGTGATGATCGTGGCGGCAGAGGTGGTGACCGTGGTGGTTTCCGCAATGATCGCGGTGGCGATCGTGGCGGTGACAGAGGTGGTTTCCGTGACCGTGGTGGTGATCGTGGTGATCGTCGCGATGGCGGCGGTGATCGTGGCCAACGCCCTCAGCAGGATCCTCCAATGTCCAGCCAGGCTGATGAGCCAATGGAACCAATGTTTGACGAATAGTATATATTCTTCTATAAATGAAAAAGGTGTATCAGGTTACTGGTACACCTTTTTTTATGCTTATTTTTATACTTATCCCTCCCCATTGACCGCTCCTAACATTTATATCCCATTATCAGATATTCTATTATAATTTCATAACAGATTGAATTTTATTATGAAAATTCCACAAACATTGAAAAACGCCCGCTATTTCTTAAACGGAAACAATTTTAATGTGCTTTGCCTGTTCTTTTTCCTCCTGCCCCGGATGACACAGGCACATCCTGTACCACCAAAAAAGGAATACTATAGTTTGCTGGTATATCATCTGAAAGATAAAGGGCAGGAGGCCATACTGGACAATTACTGCCAGCAGGCCCTGCTACCTTATTTACATAAACAGGGATTTGGTAAAATTGGTGTGTTTAAGCCCATCACAAACGATACAACTGTTTACATACTGATTCCTTCATCAAACCTGGAAAAGCTGCTGAAATGGCCTGAAAATGCCCTGAAAGACGCAGCATACCTGCAAAACGGGAAGGAGTATGTAGCAGCTGCCTGGGATCACCCCGTTTATAGCAGGATGGAAACAGTTATCCTGGAGGCATTTCCTGAAATGCAGCAAATGGCAGTGCCGAATGTAAAAGATACCGGGGCTATCTATGAATTGCGTAGTTATGAGGGGCCAACAGAGCGTTTGTACCAGAATAAGGTGGAGATGTTCAATAAAGGTAACGAGGTAGGGATATTTAAACGCTTAGGCTTTAATGCGGTGTTTTATGCAAGTGTGGTGAGTGGGAGCAGGATGCCGAACCTGATGTATATGACCAGTTTTGTAAGCAGGGCTGAAAGAGAAGCACACTGGAAAGCGTTTGGGGCGGATGCGGAATGGAAGAAGCTGATAGGGGATAGTTATTATGCACATAATGTATCTCACCAGGATATTATTTTGTGCCATGCGGCGACTTATTCAGATTATTAAAAACCATTTGCATTTCAAAAATAGCCGGATCATCGCCAGCAGCGGGTAAAATTCTTTAAAATAAGGGGCTGACAAAAAAGGGTCCCCCCTCTCAGGTGGGTGATGGAGACGAAATAGCTTTTACGCAATTCTCGGCGCCTTCATTTTACTTTTTAGAAGTCAGCCCCTACAGCAAGCAGGAATATCAGATGATGGGTTAAATTAGCTTTTAGCCAGTTGCTCCAGATAAAAATTACTTTCTCTGAAGATGATTTTACCATTCGGTAATTTATAAATCTTATACTCTCCACCACCGATGTACTCATAGAAAATACTGTACTGTGGTACACGAATTTTCGTCGCATTTTCCACTACTGCCAGTCTGCCATCCACCAGCAACTGAGACATCATATCTTCGATATAAGGTAACAGGATGCCTTCACCCTGGGTCCAGAACAATGTGAATTTATCAGCGTTGAAGTTATACTCGGTATGGGTTGAATCATACAGCCATGCCTTGGCCGCTTTAAAGTGGTTTTCTACATCCTGGTTAGTAAGGTGCGCGAACTGGATGTTACGAAAACTCTTCGGGTCATAACAATTGCTGAACAAGATAGAGTCCATGGTTTTAAAATAGTTAACCAGGTCCACTTTGTTGATCACGATCGTGGTGATTTTGTTAGAATATATAACTGAATCCACCATGGTGTCATCATGGAACAACTTCACAACGTCTTGTGCCTGGGTCATGAGGGAAAGAAAGAGTACAGCAATAGCAAGTAAACAGGTCTTCATAGGATACAAAATTTATATTAACTATAATGCAAATATAAAATTAACATATTATGTGATATATAGCTGTAAACAGGGATATTTTACCATTAACATTACAATAACATGAAAATGAGGCATTAAGGTGTTACCATCATATTTAAAAGTTGCCGATTTTATTACATTTGCTTTATGACACATACAGCTATTACCCTTACCTGTACCGATGAGATAAAAGATATTCTTATAGCTGAGTTATCTGAAAAAGGGTTTGACGGGTTTGAAGAACAAGGGGCTACACTGGTAGCATATATTCCGGAAAAGAATTTTAATGAGGGAGCCGTCAATGCGCTCACGAGCCAGTATGGTGTAAATTACACACGTGATACGGTAGAACAGCAGAACTGGAATGCCGTGTGGGAAAGTAATTTCCAACCCGTATTGGTAGACAACTTTTGTGGTATCAGGGCTTCTTTCCATGAGTCTTTTAACCCTGCTCCACTACACGAAATCGTCATCACGCCTAAAATGTCTTTCGGCACTGGTCATCATGCCACTACTGCATCCATGATCAAACTGATGCAGGGCATAGAGTTCCGTGGCAGGAAAGTATTTGATTTTGGTACCGGAACCGGTATCCTGGCCATCCTTGCTGCCAAAATGGGCGCTGCTGTAATAGATGCGATCGATATTGATACCTGGTCAGTAGAAAACACAAAGGAGAACATTGAGAACAATGGTGCCCTTGCGGTGAAGGTTTGGCAATCAGATACCCTGAAGAACATCCGGAACACTTACCATATCGTGTTAGCTAATATCAACAGGAACATCCTCCTGGAGTTCATGGCGGATATGCGCAGATTGCTGGAAAGAGACGGTATCCTGCTGCTGAGCGGCATTCTGAAGGAAGATGAACCTGCTATCCTGGAAGCTGCAAGACAGAATGGTTTGGTGCTGGACACCCTACTTGATAAGGATAATTGGCTGGCAATGAAATTATTAGCCAGGAAGTAGCTTATATGTTATAACATGATTATATAATAAGGCTTGATAATCCAATGTTCGTGTTAATGTTAATTTTAATATTTTCTTAACTTTAACAGACTTTAACGACGAAAAATACTATCTTAGCAAAACCTAACTTATTGTATGACAGAATTATTGTTGCTTTTTTGTGCTTATCTGATCGGGTCCATACCAACCGCGGTATGGGTGAGTAAAGGCGTATTTGGTATGGACATCCGGGAATACGGCAGTGGCAATGCCGGTGCAACGAATACTTTCCGTGTGCTGGGTCCAAAAGCCGGGTCATTTGTGATGCTCGTGGATATGATTAAAGGAGTAATGGCAGTACGTCTGGCTTTACTGGTAGGTTATTATCAGAATCCTGATCACCTGACACAGCTGGTAAACCTGCAGATCGGTCTGGGTCTGGCAGCTGTAGTAGGTCATATCTTCCCTATCTGGGCAGGTTTCCGTGGCGGTAAGGGGATCGCTACCCTGTTCGGGCTGGTACTCGCTATTCAGCCACTGGTAGCTATCTGCTGCGTGGGTGTATTCCTGTTGATCCTGTTCCTGACCAGGTATGTATCATTAAGCTCCATCATTGCAAGTATAGCTTTTCCGATCCTGATCCTGTTCATCTTCAATGAACCTGAGAAGTTCTATCGCATCTTTGCAATCGCAGTAGCACTGATGGTCGTATTAACCCATCAGAAGAATATCTTCCGCTTACTGAATGGTAACGAAAGCAAGGTGCCTTTGTTCAGGCACAGAGACAGGAAGTAATCCTGTTTTATTCTGGCATATCTCTTGCACTATATCGCGAATTATTTATTCTATTTTAATAATATTTGATCATGATTATTACGAACTTCGTAATAGTCATGATCAAATCCGTTTATAGACTGTAGCATTCAAAGGGGGCGCCCCCCCATAAAAATCAAATTTGTATCAGATGCAAAAAAAATTCCTGTTTCTTGGAGTGAGTGTAGCAATGATGATGAGCTGTGCGAGTGTACCTATCACTGGTCGCAGGCAGTTAAACCTGATTCCTGAAAGCACCATGCAGTCCATGGCGCTGACAGAGTATAAGACCTTTTTGACGGAAAACAAAACCGTTACCACTGCCGGCAACAAGGATGCTGACATGGTAAAGAGAGTGGGTGCACGTATCAGCGCTGCCGTAACCCAGTACATGACCCAGAATAACATGGGGAATGAAGTAGCGAGTTATAAATGGGAATTCAACCTGGTGGATAATAAAGAGGTGAATGCATGGTGTATGCCGGGTGGTAAAGTAGTGGTGTATACCGGCCTGTTGCCGGTAACACAGAACGAAACTTCACTGGCTTGTGTAATGGGGCATGAAATTGCGCACGCGATTGCAAGACATGGTAATGAGCGTATGAGCCAGCAGCTGGTATCACAGGGCATTGAAATTGCTGGATCTGTTGCGCTGAACAAGAATCCACAGGCACAAAATATCTTCCTGCAGTCTTTTGGTGTAGGCGGTAACTTAGGTCTGCTGGCGTTTTCAAGGCAGAATGAGCTGGAAGCAGATCACCTGGGTGTGATCTTTATGGCAATGGCCGGGTACAATCCACAGGAAGCAATTCCTTTCTGGCAAAGAATGGCAGCGGCAAGTGCAAGCAGCAGCAAGCCAATGGAGCTGATGAGTACACACCCGAGCGATGAGCGTAGAATTGCGCAGTTGCAGAACCTGATGCCGGAGGCAATGAAGTATTATAAACCAGTAAAATAAAATGAATAGAAAGGGGGCCTGCATTCAGCAGGCCCCCTTTCTGTTCCCGGTTTGCTGGTGGATGTCTTTTGTTATCCATCACCAGGCCGATTTTTTATGCATTAATTTCCATTACCTTCTTATTCTTCTGCGCCTTCATCTTCTCCGGCACATGTGCCAGGATCTCCTTCTTAAACGCTGCAATTAACGCCTGTTTTACAAAGAACCGATGTGTTACCAGGCTAATCTCCCTTACCGGCTCCGGCGACTTAAAAAACCGTACCATATTCATCTGCCTTGCAGACAGATCCTGCAATGACAACTCCGGCAAAATTGTGTATCCCGCATTCAGATCCACCATTCTTTTCAGTGTTTCCACGCTCCCCGTATTGTACTCCAGGTTTTTGTATTCCCCCATCGTAAACTTATCCCGGCAGATATTCAATACCTGGTTCCGCATACAATGCCCTTCATTCAGCAACCATACTTCCCGCACATCAATATCTTCCGGTTTTACTACCTTCTTCTCAAACAGCGGATTTGTTTTCGCAGCATATACCACAAAAGATTCATAGAACAATGGTTGCTCCTCCAGGTTAGGATTCTCCAGCGGCGTGGCCAGCAGGCCACAATCCAGTTGTTCCAGCTTTAACTGCTGTACTATTTGCTCTGTAGGGTACTCCCATATCTCCAGTTTTACTTTGGGATATTTCTTCATGAAACCAGTGAGGATACGGGGCAGGAGGTAAGGGGCCAGTGTAGGAATAATGCCTACACGAAGATTACCCTGTACTTCTTTTTTATGTCCGGATACAATCTCTTTGATACGACTGTTTTCTTTCAGTATAATGCGGGATTGCTCGACTATCTCTACACCAATCTCGGTAGGTACTACCGGTAGCTTACTCCTGTCAAAGATTTTCACTCCTAATTCATCCTCCAGCTTCTGGATCTGCATACTCAGCGTAGGCTGCGTTACAAAGCATTTTTCTGCGGCGAGGACAAAACTGCGGTAGGTGTCTACGGCTACGATATATTCAAGTTGAACGGTAGTCATAAGCAAAAGTAACCATAAAAAAACTCCCCGGAAATAATTCCCGGGGAGCGTGTAAGTAATTTATAAAGCTGGCCGCAGGCCAATGCCTTAGAATATTCTGTAACGATACTTGATCTTATCGGTATTGTTATACAGTTCCTTGATGTTGATAGAAGCCTGAATTTCTTTCACTGCTTCATCCTTCAGGTTGCGGAACTCAGATTGTTTCGCATCGATGGTTGACTTATCAGCCAGGCCATTATCCTGTGCAATCTTCAGTGCACTTGCTACCTTACCATAGTAAGAATCCAGCAGTGTAAAGTATTCATTGTACAGGTTCTCGAAGCGTTTAGTCTGCATCACCAGGTCTTCCAGCTGGTTGTTCACTTCTTTCAGATTTGGATTCTCGCGCAGCAGTGCTTCGTAATCTACTTTCTTGCCTTTGGTATATTTGTTTTCCAGGTCATCAAAGAACAATACTACTTTCTCTTTCTTGAAGTCAAAGAAGAAATCGTTCAGTGTTTCACCCAGTGATTTGTTACCACGCTGTGGCAGGGTGAACTTCAATGCACTGGCTGTGAACATGATGTGATCATAGAGGTTGTCGTGCAGCAGGTTGAGCTGGTCTTTGTTGAAGTTCAGCCCATATTCAAACTTGTTGTTTGCATCGTTCAGCGCAGTATAATACACTACATATTTGTTCAGTTCCTTTTCGAAATCTTTCAGTGTTTGCTGGTTGATCTCTTTGTTGTTGATGCTCACACTGTGCAGGAAGTTCATCACAGAGTTAGCGATAGCCAGGGGAGGAGTCAGCGATGTAAAGCTCTGGAAGATAGGACTTGCGATGATAGACTTGGTCGATTCTACGATCTTGTTACTCTTGTCATCGTTTTTGTCTTTCTTACCTTTCAGCACTACTTTCTCCACCAGTTCAACGATACGATCACTCAGAGAGAAACCCAGTTCTTTACTTTCAGGGTTGTTCAGTGAGGTGATGAAAACATCGAGATTATTGGTCGTCGTACGAGACTTCAGGTCAATAATTTTTTTGTTCAGCAGGTAGTAGGTTTCGCTGGCATATACAATGTTGTTTCTGATCAGCTGGTACTTAGTAATGTTATCGATTTCCCGGCCTTGCAGCAATCCCTGTATGGCGCTTGAATTTGTTTGATCGCTTGCCTGGATTTTTTGTAATTCTTCCATTATTCTTCGAATGGTAGTGTCCTGGCTCCTAACTTGTGGCATTACCACATTCTTTAATTCAGCGTTAGGATCTGTAGGTTGTTGTGCCAGGGCGATTTGGGTGCCGGCAAGACAGATCAATAAAAGTGTCAGATATCTCATAGAATTAAAATGCATGATATTGGCCTGATTTGATTTTCAAATTGTTCACTGTCAGGTACAATCTCCTCCTAAGGTTATAAAATCAATAACCAGCAGTTGAGACCTGTAAGTGAATTAGCATGCTTTAATGAGCATTTTGGAACTATATCAATCTAAATGTTAAGAAAATATGGTGCCAAAATACATTTTGGCACAAAGATAACAATTTATACTAAGTTGAAATTGTCAGTCTTTCAACTACTTTATTACCTTTGCCGCAACTTTATCCACTTTCATGCTGAATAATAAAAAGATAGTGGTGGTATTGCCTGCCTACAATGCCGCATTAACACTGGAAAAAACTTATCAGGAAATACCATTTGATATAGTGGATGAGGTAGTACTGGTCGATGATGCCAGTAAAGACGAGACTGTTGCTGTCGGAAAGGCACTGGGTATCCGCCATATCATCCGCCATGATAACAACAAAGGTTATGGCGGGAACCAGAAATCATGTTATAACAAAGCCCTGGAATTAGGTGCGGATATTGTAATCATGTTACATCCTGATTACCAATACACTCCAAAGCTAATTATTGCCATGAGCTCCATTATTGCGAATGATGTTTACCCGGTAGTACTGGGATCCAGGATCCTGGGTAAAGGAGCCTTAAAGGGTGGGATGCCGCTCTATAAGTATTTCTTTAACCGCTTCCTGACCCTGTTCCAGAACCTGCTCATGAACGAAAAGCTGAGTGAATACCACACCGGTTATCGTGCATTTTCAGCAACAGTACTCAGGAATATCAACTATATGGCTGACAACGATGATTTTATCTTCGATAATGAGATGTTGTCACAGGTCTTTATGAAAGGATACGAAATAGGGGAGGTGACCTGTCCTACCAAGTATTTTGATGAAGCATCCAGTATTAACTTTAAAAGAAGTGCGATCTACGGATTAGGGGTTTTGCGTGTATCATTGCAACACTGCTTCCATAAAATGGGGCTGATCCGGGCGAAAATTTATTAATCTGATGAATGTACAGTGGCAACTTGCTAAAAAATACCTGAATTATTATTTCACAGCCGGTAACCGGCATGATGTACACTCCCCGTTTGTGTATTCATTGATCGAAGATGTATTGAGGGATATAAGCCAACCTGCGGATTATAAGGCAGTTGAACAACTGCGGAAGGAACTGCTCAGTAGTAATGAAACCCTGCAGGTGACTGACCTGGGAGCGGGCTCTCTCATGAATGCCGGCAATGAGCGGGCTGTGAGGGATATTACAAAGCATGCGGCCAAGCCGCCTAAATTTGGGCAGCTATTTTACCGGCTCATAAAGTATTATCAGCCAAAATATTTGCTGGAATTAGGTACTTCCATGGGATTGTCCACTTCTTATATGGCAAAGGCAGCTGCTCCCGATGCTAAGGTCTATACCATAGAAGGATGTCCGAATATTGCTGCCAAAGCAGGGCGGAATTTTCAATCACTGGGATTACAGAATGTGACCCAGCGGGTAGGGAATTTTGACCATGTACTGGCAGGTGTGCTGGATGAGTTGCCACAGGTGGATTATGTGTTTATTGATGGTAACCACCGTTCAGTACCTACGCTGGAATACTTTGAACAGTGCCTGGCTAAAGCACATGATCATTCCATCTTTATCTTTGATGATATTCACTGGACGCCGGATATGGAGCAGGCCTGGAAAACGATCCAGGATCATCCACGGGTAACTTTTACAATCGATCTGTTCTTTATCGGGCTGGTGTTTTTCCTGCCGGATATGAAAATAAAACAGCATTTCGTGTTGAAATATTAAGAGATAGGGGGTCACTTGATCCCCTATTTAGTATAACCCCGATACATGGTCAAAGGCCTGTCATGTGGTGAATCAATTATTTCTTTTAAGTATTCCGCTAGCAGGATGTAAGATATTGAAAGCCTTTAGAGGCATGCCATTCCACTTCATATGTCTCAATAGCCGATAATTTTATAAGGCAGTTTTATATGTAGAATTTAAAAATTTGTTTTCACACACAGGAACTTCCTATTTTACGACCTTAATGTTCCACCCATGATGAAAACATGTTTTACCCTGTTGTTATGCCTGCTCATCTCTCTCGCCAAGGCACAGACATCCGATTACAGCAAATACAGTTACGAAGAATACATCCATAATGGTGATACGCTTCGCTATCGTATGCTGACACCTTTACACTACGATATCCATAAAAAATATCCCCTCATCGTATTTCTCCATGGTTCAGGTGAACGTGGGCGCGACAACGCTGCACAACTCACACACGGAGGTGCATTGTTCCTGCAGGATACTATCCGCGAAAAATACCCTGCATTCGTGATCTTCCCGCAGCTGCCTTACGACTCTACCTGGGGGCCTATCACGCGAACTGAATCAGGACGTATGTTCCCGCCCGATGCGCCGCCTACTGTTCCGGGAAGATTAGTAGGAGAGCTGGTAGACAGTTTAAACAAAACAGGAAAGATCGAAACGAAGAAAGTATATATCGGAGGCTTATCGCTGGGAGGTATGGGTACATTCGATTTACTGGCCCGTTACCCACAAAAGTGGGCTGCAGGTTTTCCGATCTGTGGGGCAGGTGCCGTGGAAAACGCAAAGAAATTCAAAGCCATTCCTGTCTGGATATTCCATGGTGGTGCGGATCCTGTAGTACCTGTACAGGGATCAAGGGATTATTACGAGGCATTGAAAAAACTAAAAGCAGAAGTAAAATATTCAGAATACCCGGGTGTAGGACACAACAGCTGGGATAATGCTTTTGCAGAACCGGATTTGGTACCCTGGCTACTCTCACACAAGCGTAAATAAAAAATAAACGCCCCGACTTGACCGGGGCGTTTTTCCACTCTGCACAGGATTTGAATTGTTAACTATTTGAGAGACTCAATTGCGCTTTTTGCAGCTGCAATTGTTGCGTCCAGGTCTTCGATTGTCAAAGCATTACTTACGAACCAGCTTTCAAATGCAGAAGGTGGCAGATAAATACCTTTTTCTAACATTGAATGGAAGAATCGTCTGAATAATTCGTTGTTTGCGCCGGAGGCTGCGTCAAAATCAATAATAGGATATTCTGCGAAATGCACACTCAGCATTGAGCCAATGCTATTTACCTGATGAACGATGCCAGCCGCATTTAATACTGATTGTAAACCACCTGAGAGGTATGCTGTTTTTTCTGCCAGTTGCCGGTAGATGTCAGGATTGTCGTTTAACGTCTGCAATAGTGTATAACCAGCTATCATGGCTATAGGATTGCCGCTCAATGTTCCTGCCTGGTAGACTTTACCAGCAGGTGCTACATTTTCCATGATTTCCTTACGTCCGGCGAAGGCTCCTACAGGCATCCCTGCGCCAATTATCTTGCCAAAGGTAACCAAATCTGCTTTAATATTGAACAGTTCCTGCACACCTCCTCTGGCCAAACGGAAACCTGTCATCACCTCGTCAAAAATGAGCAGTATATTGTGTTCATCACAGATGTAACGGAGCCCATCCAAAAACCCTTGCTGGGGAAGGATACAGCCCATGTTGCCCGCTACCGGTTCTACGATTATCGCGGCTATCTGGTCAGGATATTCCTTCACTAAATTTTCCACAGCCGGTAAATTATTGTAAGGAACGGTCAACGTATCTTCTGCAACAGTTTGCGTAACGCCCGGCACAGATTGTATCCCTAAGGTAGCCACCCCGCTGCCTGCATTTACGAGAAATGCATCGGCATGACCGTGGTAGTTACCTGTGAATTTGATGAACTTATTGCGGCCGGTATAACCCCTTGCCACGCGCATAGCACTCATACAGGCTTCTGTACCTGAGTTGACCATACGCACCATATCAATGTTGGGTACCATGCTCACGATCAGCTCCGCAATCTTAGTCTCCAGTTCTGTCGGCGCACCGAAAGAAGTGGAATAGCCGGCATATTCCTTAATGGCGTCGATCACTGGTTCATAAGCATGACCCAGGATCATCGGACCCCATGAATTGATATAATCAATGTATCTGTTGCCATCTACATCGTAAAGGTATGCCCCCTTAGCGCTCTTCATAAAAAGAGGTGTACCACCTACTCCTTTGAAGGCGCGTACAGGAGAATTCACACCACCGGGAATGACATTTTTAGCTTGTTCGAAAAGTTTCTTGCTTTGCTCGTACATGGTAGTTAAAGCTGTTTATTGTAATAATTTAGCTGCGTCTTTCGCAAAATAAGTAGCTATCAGGCTCGCTCCTGCACGTTTAATGCTGGTCAGCGTTTCGAGGATAGTCTTGTTTTCATCCAGCCATCCTTTTTGTGCTGCCGCCTTGATCATCGCGTATTCTCCGCTCACATGGTAAGCACTGATGGGCACATGTACATTATCTTTCAGTAGCCGGATAATATCCAGGTAAGCCAATGCCGGTTTTACCATTACAATATCCGCGCCTTGTTCTATATCCTGCTGCGTTTCCAGGATGGCTTCTGTGGAGTTCGCATAATCCATCTGGTAAGTTTTCTTATCACCAAAACCTGGTGCAGAATCCAGCGCATCGCGGAAGGGGCCATAGAAACAGGATGCGTACTTGGCACTATATGCCATGATGCCTGTATTCACAAAACCATTTTCTTCCAGGATATTGCGGATAGCCAGGATGCGGCCGTCCATCATATCACTTGGTGCTACGAAATCAGCACCTGCCTGTGCATGGCTCAGGCTCATGCGGGTCAGCACTTCTACTGTTGCATCGTTTACAATCTGCTCACCTTCCACAATGCCATCATGGCCATGGATAGAATAAGGATCCAGTGCAACATCCGTCATTACTACCATACCCGGTACAGCAGCCTTGATGGCTTTGATACTGCGCTGCATCAGTCCATCAGGATTTACAGCTTCAGTACCTTTATTATCTTTCAGGTTATCAGGAACCATTACGAACAGCAATACACTCTTCACACCCAGGCTCCACAGCTCCTTTACTTCAGTCACAATCAGATCCAGTGAATACCGGAAATACCCCGGCATGGAAATGATCTCTTCTTTCACGTTATTTCCCTCTACTATGAATAAGGGGGCAATGAAATCGCTCGGCCTTAAAATCGTTTCCGCAACCATAGCACGTATGGCGGGATTAGCTCTCAGAATTCTGTTACGGCGAATCATAATATCTCTGTTTTTTGTGTTAGCAATTTAGGCCCATTCACGGGGTTGCAGGTACTCCACCATTTTGGCTTCAGGACTACCTGGTTCCGGGTGATAATCGTATTCCCAGCGGGCCCTGGGTGGTAAGCTCATTAAGATAGATTCAATTCTGCCATTGGTTTTGAGGCCGAATAAGGTACCCCTGTCATGGATCAGGTTGAATTCTACATAACGACCTCTCCTGTATTCCTGCCAGTCTTTATTGGCAGTGGTGTAAGGTAAGTCTTTTGTTTTTTCTACGATCGGCAGGTAAGCAGTGATGAATGCTTCGCCGGTCGATTTGGAGAACAGATACAGGTCTTCTGCAGTTCTGTTGGCATCCGGGCGTAAATAATCGTAGAAAATACCGCCTATACCACGGGTTTCATTATTGCGATGTTTGTTCACAAAGTATTCATCGCATTGTTTTTTATAAAGCGGATACAACTCAGCACCAAAAGGATCGCAGGCATTTTTGAAAGTATGGTGAAAGTGTTTCCCATCTGCTTCATCCAGGTAATACGGTGTCAGATCTGCACCTCCACCAAACCAGCTATCTTTCACACTACCGTTCGCGTCATACAGCTCAAAGTAGCGCCAGTTAGCATGCACCGTAGGTACATAAGGATTCAGCGGATGAATCACCAGGGAGATGCCGCAGGCCATGAACTGGCCACCGTTTACACCAAACTGTTTCGCCATTACTTCCGGCAATTCACCTGAAACGACAGAAGTGTTCACACCGCCTTTTTCAAACACATGACCATCTGCAATCACGCGGGTTTTACCACCACCGCCACCGGGGCGTTCCCAGCGATCTTCGCGGAAAGTAGCCTTCCCGTCTATCTTTTCCAGCGCTGCACAGATATCGTCCTGCAGCTGATGTATAAAAGAAATGAATTTGTCTTTAACGCTCATTAGTACGCTTTTACAGTCTCAACAAATGCTTTTGCGTGGTCTACCGGAACATTTGGCAGAATACCATGTCCCAGGTTAGCAATGTGCCTGTGGCCACCAAAACTCTTCAGCATGTTCTTCACGGCTTTTTCGATTTCCGGGATGGGTGCCAGTAATTTAGCAGGATCGAAATTACCCTGCAAGGTTACGTTCGGACCAGCAAATTGCCTGGCCAGTTCAGGTTTGATACACCAGTCTATACCGAGGCCATGGGCACCGGTTGCTGCCATTTCTTCCAGGGCAAACCAGGCTCCTTTTGCAAAGAGAATGGTAGGGCATACATCTTTCATTGCAGCTACGATCTGGCGCATATATTGGAGAGAGAAAATTTCAAAGTCTTCGGGGCTCAGCATACCACCCCATGAATCAAAGATCTGTACCAGGTCAGCACCGGCTTTCACCTGTTCTTTCAGATAAATGATAGTCGTATCCGTGATCATTTGCAGCAGCTGATGGGCTACAGCAGGTTGCTGATAACAGAATTGCTTGGCACCATCGAAAGTTTTGGAACCACGGCCCTGAACCATGTAGCAGAGCAGGGTCCATGGAGCACCGGCAAAACCGATCAAAGGTACAGCACCATCCAATGCCTGTTTGGTCATGCGCAGGGCATCGAATACATAACCCAGTTTATCATTTACATCAGGCACACATACACGCTTCATGTCTTCGATCGTCCTGATAGGATCCGGTAAAACAGGGCCGGTCTTTTCGATCAGCTGTACTTCCAGGCCCATGGCCTGTGGTACTACAAGAATATCGGAAAAGATAATGGCCGCATCTACGCCCACCTGGTGTACAGGCATTACAGTGATTTCTGTAGCCAGTTCAGATTTCATACAGCGTTCAAAGAAGGAATATTTTTCCCGCAGCTTGATATAATCAGGGAGATAACGGCCGGCCTGGCGCATCATCCATACAGGTGTACGTTCCGTCTTTTCTCCGCGTAAAGCTCTCAGTAAAAGGTCATTCTTTAAAGCGTTCATTAGTCTTAATTATGAATGTTAAAATAAGTTATTGCAGTTTGTATCAGTTGAGCGGCAGATGGTTTGCCGGGATTGACAACGATAGTGCCGGTATATGTTTTCAATGCCTGTGCGGTGGTGTGGCCGATGGCAAAGCATACGGTGTGAGCTGGTTTTTTATTGGCAGCAAAGTAGCTGTGAACGCCGCTGGGGCTAAAAAAGAGAATACCATCAAAATCTGTATGCAGTGCTGTTTCCACAGCGATGGTTTCATATACCACTACTTCCTTTAATAAAATACCACGTTGTTTCAAAAGATCAGGTAATTCATCACGACGCTGGTTCCCACAAAAAAACAATACAGACGAGCGTTCAATTTTTGTTGCCAGAGCAGCTGCATCATGGGCAGTTGCCAGGATCGCGGCTTTTGGAAAGGCCTTGTTCACAGCTTCCAGCGTGGCTCCTGCCAGGCAATATATTTGTGCAGGTTGTGCAAAGTCCTGTATACTGGTCACCGCATGCGCACTGGTAAATACACAGGTCTCAACTGTTGAAAGTAGCTGAGTGATTGTTTCTTTTAATGTAGTGGTGATAACAGGCTGTATCCGGATAAATGCTTGTACAGTGATCTCAAAGCCTTGTTGGGCGGCCGATTCCAGCAATGGTGCCGGCAGATCTTTGGTACTTAATATGCGGTAATTACCTTGCATTTTTTATTTGTGCTACAATTTCATCTCCCCCGTTTTGAAGAATGGTTTTAGCAGCGTTGTTCCCGATTTCTGCAGCAGTTTCTAAAGGCGAGATGGCTGCTGTTTTGAGCAGTTTATCTCCATTCAGACTGCACAGTTCACCGTTAAAATGTACTTTACCATCTTTAATAGTGGCATGTGCACTAATCGGCGTGGTACAACCACCCATCAGTGCACGCAGGAAATCGCGTTCTATCCTGGTACAAAGAGCGGTAGGAATATCGTTTAGTGCTTCCAGTGCCTGGCGGCAGTAATCGTCATTCTCACGGCATACTGATACGACGGCTCCCTGTGCAGGCGCAGGCAGCATCCAGTCTAATTCTACAGAAGTAGCTGGTCGTACGTTGATCCTTTCCAGGCCTGCTGCTGCAAAGATGGCACCATCCCAGTTTTCATTCGCCAGTTTTTGCAGGCGTGTATTCACATTGCCACGCAGGTTATGCAGGTGATGCAGGGGAAATTTATGCAGCCATTGGGCTTTACGGCGTACGCTACTGGTAGCGATATTCGCTATATAGTCCGGCTGCTCAAGGAAAGTAGTATCAGTTTTATATACCAGCAGGTCTTTGACAGGGCCTCTTTCGAGTACTGCACCTTGTATAATACCTGTAGGTAATTGTGTAGGAACGTCTTTGAGAGAATGTACGGCGATATCTATTTTTCCATTCAGCAGTGCAATATCAAGGCTCTTGGTAAATATACCCTGTACGCCTATCTCATATAGTGGAGTGACGAGGTCTATATCGCCTTCGCTTTTTATGGGCACCAGCACAGCGGTATATCCCTGTGCTTCCAGGAGGTCTTTAACTTTATTAGCCTGCCACAGTGCGAGCTGGCTTTCCCTTGTGCCGATCTTGATTTCTTTACTCATTATGATTAATCCTGCTTAACTCCTGCCTCGAAAATATCATTGATCATGGAGATGTACTGATCACTTTTATCTGTTTCCCGGCGCACCTTTCCAGCCATCAGGTTGATCATTTTCTGGATGATACGCGACGAGACAGCTTCCATATCTTCCAGTTTATATTGTGCGCCGTTTTTCTGCTGTTGAATTTCTTTGGTGTGAATTTCCTGCAGCTTATCTTTCACGGCTTTGAGTACTACGGCATGCTTACGCATTTTGTACCAGTAGAGGAACTCATTCATATGCTCTTCGATAATGGAAAGTGCTTTTGGTACTTCCTGCTGCCGCATCTGCAATGTTTCGTCCTGTATTTTGGACAGCTCATCCACGTTTACCAGAGAGATATGAGGGTGTTCTACTACATCGGGAGCCACATTGAAAGGAATGGAGAGGTCGATAATCAGTTTCGGACCTGAGCTTTCAAAGTGTTGTTTGAGGATATTAGGTTCCGGTGCATTGGAGGCTACCAGGATAATATCGGCTCTGTTCAGTTCTTCCTTCAGGTTTTCGTAGGGGGCATAGCGAAGGCCATGTTGACTGGCAAATTCTTCGGCTACAGCGAGTGTTCTGTTTACCAGTGTCACATCTGCAACGCCCAGGTAATCCATCATATTCTTGATGGTATTCCGGCCTATTTTACCTACACCTACCAGTAGGATCTTTTTATTGAGGATGTCCGGCACCTTGTATTCCAGCATACGTACAGCCGCAAAAGCAACAGATACGGTACCGGCACTGAGTGCGGTTTCATTCTTGATTAGTTTTGATACCTGCAGCACACTGTTTACAAGTCGCTCCTGGAAACCGCCGAGGCATCCGTTGGTTTTTGCGAATCTTGTCGCGTTGCGGATCTGACCTATTATTTCATAGTCACCCAGGATCTGAGAATCGAGGCCCGTACCTACCTGGTACAGGTGCTTGATGGCCTCTTCGCCTGACTTAACGTAGGAAAGCTGGCTGAAGAGGTTGCAATCGCCTTCTGTCTGGCGACACACCATTTCTACCAGTTGTTGTGGATCTTCAGCAAAGCCATAGATCTCTGTTCTGTTACAAGTGGAGAGTACGAACACATCATCGAGGTACGCAGTTTTTGCCTGCTCGAGCAGTTGCCCGTATTGTGCCTGACTGATTGCGAACGACCCCCTTATAGCTGCATCTGTCTTTTTATAGTTGATACCAACTATATGATAATGGGCTATATCCTTTGATTGACTACCCTGCATTGTTTATTATAAGCTTCCGGTGCAAAAATACATTCATACAGTGCAACATCAGGCTTCATGCTGTCATTAGTTAGTCATTTCCACTGATGGTGATCAGTAATAGCAGAAAAATGATTTTTATCAGTTTGTTTAATAATTTTGATCAGGCGAACTTCGGTCGGTAAAAGTCGATTTTGGTTTTAAAGCTGGCCGCCCGCCAATCCCGGTTATTTTTGTGGATTTGAAATCCAAAATCGGTCACTACCCGTTATTTCAACAATTGTATGACATTAACAGGGCATCAAACCTATTACATTTGCAACAATTTTTAAAGAGACGAATGGAAGCTAAATCTGATATAGGAATTATCCTGATGAACCTTGGTTCACCGGATTCTACTGCAGTACCTGATGTGAAGCGATATTTAAATGAATTCCTGATGGACAAAAGGGTGATCGATTACCCTTACCTGTTCCGTTTATTGCTGATCAAAGGTATTATAGTACCCCGGCGCGCGCCGAAGTCCGCTGAGGCATATCAGTCTATCTGGTGGCCGGAGGGCTCGCCCCTGATCGTGTTGACAAAGCAATTGCAGAATGCAGTTACACACGACCTGGATATGCCGGTAGAAATAGCGATGCGTTATGGTAATCCCTCTCAGGAAGCGGCTTACGAAAACTTACTGAAGAAAAACCCTAACCTGAAAGAGGTGGTATTATTGCCGCTGTATCCACACTATGCTATGTCATCTTATGAAACGGCTGTGGAGCATGCGAAAAGTGTACATAAAAAGAAAAGGTATCCGTTTAAACTCACGGTAGTACCTCCTTATTATAAAGAACCTGATTACATCAATGCACTGGCAGAGAGCATGCGTCCTTATGTTTCCAAGGACTTTGATCACCTGCTGTTCAGTTATCATGGCGTACCGGAAAGGCATATACACAAAGGTGATATCACAGGCAAACATTGCCTGAAGGTAGCCGATTGTTGTCATGTAGACTCTCCTGCACATGATTTTTGTTATCGTCATCAGGTACATATTACTGCCGAACTGGTAGCAGAAAAACTGAAAATTCCACGGGAGAAGTGGAGTGTATCTTTCCAATCCAGGCTTGGAAGGGAAGAATGGCTCAAGCCTTACACTGCCACACAATTAGAAGAGTTGCCAAAGCAGGGTGTGAAGCGCCTGCTGGTAGCATGTCCGGCTTTCGTATCCGATTGCCTCGAAACGCTGGAAGAAATAGCGGTGGAAGGAAAGCATTCTTTTATCAGTAGCGGCGGAGATAGTTTCACTATGATCCCCTGTTTGAACATACACCCGCTTTGGGTGCAGGCAATCGTGAAGTGGATGGGGGCATTGCAAGCCAATAATTAATCATGGATACACATCAACCTGTTATCATTGTAGGCGCCGGCATTGCCGGGCTCACTGTCGCCTACGAGTTACAGAAAAAAGGCATTCCTTATCAGATACTGGAAGCAGGGGATAAGGCTGGTGGCGTGATCCGCTCATTGCACATCGATGGCTATGAGCTGGATGCAGGACCTAACTCTATTGGTGCTACGCCGGATACGTTGTCGTTCCTCACAGAGATCGGATTAAAAGATGTCGTGATGGAAGCCTCAGCTGCCAGCAAGAATCGTTTTCTTGTTAGAAACGGTCAGTTACATGGTATTTCGCCAAACCCGGTGAAAATTATCAGTTCGAAATATGTAAGTGGCGGAGCCAAGTGGAGATTGTTCACAGAGAGTTTCCGCAAAGCAAATAGAACGATACAGGAAGAATCTGTATCTTCTTTTGTGACCCGCCGTTTTGGTACGGAGATCATGGAATATGTATTTGAACCCGTGCTCTCAGGTATTTATGCAGGTAATCCTGAAAAATTATCGATACAGGAAGTATTGCCTATGTTGCCAAAGTGGGAGAAAACCTATGGTAGTGTGACCAAAGGGATGATGAAGAGTAAGGGCGAAATGGGCGGCCGTAAGATCGTTGCTTTCAAAGGTGGCAACCAGGTATTGCCCGAAAGACTGGTTTCATTGTTAACTACACCTGTTAAACTGGGTGTTAAAGTAACAGGTGTGACCAAAGGTGCGGCAGATTACATTGTGCAGTATGAAGAAAATGGACAAACGCAGATGCTGAATGCAAAGCAGGTGATCTTTACAACACCTTCTTATGCAACAGCGAATGCCATTACCACCCTGGATTGTGATTTGTCTGCTGCATTAAGAGACCTGCATTACCCGCATATGGGGGTATTGCACCTGGGTTTTGGAAAAGAAGCAAAGGATAAGATTCCGGAAGGTTTTGGGTTCCTGGTACCACATGCAGAGAATAAACATTTCCTTGGCGCGATTTGTAATTCCGCGGTGTTCCCATCCAGGGCGCCGGAAGGGAAGGTGTTATTTACTGTATTTGTAGGTGGTGCACAGCAGGAGTCCTTGTTTGATGAGATGGGAGCTACGCAATTGCAGCTAACTGTAGTAAAGGAGTTCATGGAACTGCTTGGCTTAACGACTCCTCCTGAATTACAGCAATTCAGTGAATGGCAGAAAGCTATCCCGCAATTGAATGTAGGATTTGCCGCGACCAGGGGGAAAATAAGAATATTTGAAAAGCAATACCCAGGCATTATAATAGCAGGGAATTATGTAACAGGTGTTTCAATTCCGGGTATTATAGCAGGTGCAAGGACAATAGCTGACCGCATTTAATATAATTTTTTCAGGCTGGCTGCAGGCCTGGCCGCTCCGCCGTTTATCTCTGATGCCGAAGACATTAGAGATAAACGGCGGCTTTATTTAAAAACAAAATGCATTTTTTTTAATGCCAAAAAGAACCGTAAATTCAGTACATAAATTCCACTGAATGATTATAGGGGTTCTAAAAGAACAGCTACCAGAAAAAAGGGTTTCTTTAGTACCGGACATAGTAAAGCAGCTGGGAAAACAGGGCGTAACTGTTTGGATAGAACCAGATGCGGGTGCCGCCGCTTTTTATGCCGATGATACCTATATAGAGGCTGGGGCCGCTGTCAGGCCCAGGACCGAAATCCTGCAACAATCTGAGCTGGTATGCAGCATCCAAATTCCGGAAGATTGGCAGTCACTCCGGGCCGGCATTATCTTAACCGGTGTATATCAACCATTACATCATCCCGGATTAATGCAGCAATGGGCTGCAAAAAATCTCACCACCTACAGCCTGGATAACATACCCCGAACCACCCGTGCACAATCGATGGATATACTGAGCTCGCAGGCCAATATTGCCGGTTATAAAGCTGTATTGGTAGCTGCCGCCTCGTATGGCCGTTATTTCCCTATGTTAATGACAGCAGCAGGGAGTATTGCACCTGCTAAGGTATTGATATTAGGTGCAGGGGTAGCCGGTTTACAGGCCATTGCTACTGCGCGCAGATTGGGAGGCGTAGTCGAAGTATTCGATACCCGCCCTGTAGTGAGAGAAGAAGTAATGAGCCTTGGTGCTAAATTCATTTCTGTAGAAGGCGCTGCCGATGCCTCGCATGCCGGTGGGTATGCCGTAGAACAATCCGCTGATTACAAACAGGAACAGGAAAAACTGATCGCCGCCAGTATCACCAAAGCAGACATCGTTATTACCACCGCACAGATTCCCGGAAAACGCGCACCACTACTTGTAAGCAGCTCTATGATCAACAGTATGCGGCCTGGAAGTGTGATCGTAGATCTTGCCGCAGCTACAGGTGGCAATACTGCATTGACACAGGACCAGCAAACCGTATTACACAATGGCATCACCATTATCGGTGACTCCAATCTCGCAGCCAGCATGCCTGCCGATGCCAGTAAACTATATGCAAAAAATGTATTTAATTTCCTGCAACTACTGATCAAAGATGGTCACTTCCTTAACAACCTGCAGGATGATATTATAAAAGGAGCCTGTATTACACACGAAGGCGCTGTGATCAGTGAAAGACTGCAGGCAGTATTAAAATAACAGCACAATGGACATCCTTTCGTTTTTTGAACAACATATGGAGATGACCTATGTGGTCATCCTCTCCGTTTTCCTGGGCATCGAAGTGATCTCCCGGGTGCCATCCGTATTGCATACGCCATTAATGAGTGGTGCCAATGCCATTCATGGTGTGGTGATAATAGGTGCTATTATCGTAATGGGAGAGGCGGAAAAAGATAACTACCTCGCGCTGATCCTGGGGTTTCTGGCAGTCATCTTAGGAACATTGAATGTAGTTGGTGGTTTTGTGGTGACAGATCGTATGCTGGAAATGTTCAAGTCGAAGAAAAATAAGTAAGCCCCTGCATCCCCAAATCATTGAAGTCAAAGAAAAATAAAAGCCCATGTTATCATTGATCTACCTGATTGGCTCTGTTACATTTATTATCGGCCTGAAAATGCTGAGCCATCCCGGCACTGCCCGCAAAGGCAACCTGATAGCAGCAGGAGGGATGTCTATCGCCATCCTGGGTACCATATTCCTGTACACCCGCAATGGTGAACACCTGCATAATTTCTGGTGGATCGCAGGGGGATTATTAATAGGTGGCGTAATCGGATTAGTATCTGCAAAAAAAGTGAAGATGACTACAATGCCCGAGATGGTGAGCCTCTTCAATGGCATGGGTGGCGCCTGTGCCGCATTGATATCGGTGGTGGAATTTGAACATGTAAACGCAGCTACAGCAAGTCTTCATTTACTCATCATCTTTGCAGGCCTCATCATCGGTAGTGTATCCTTCGCAGGCTCGGTTATTGCCTGGGGAAAACTCAATGGCAGGATCAGAGACATCGCTTTTAAAGGACAGCATATCTTCAATATTTTACTACTGGTAGTGATAGTAGCGATAGCTACATTTGTAATTGGTGTGCAACCCCTTGCAATGGTGTGGTGTATGGCGGCAGTACTATCACTCTCACTGCTATACGGTGTATTTTTTGTATTGCCAATAGGTGGTGCAGATATGCCGGTAGTGATTTCATTATTGAACTCCTTTACTGGTGTGGCAGCGGCTTGTGGTGGTTTCTTGTATGATAATCCTGTGATGTTAACCGGAGGTATTTTGGTTGGTTCTGCCGGCACGATATTGACGATATTAATGTGCAAAGCGATGAACCGGTCCCTGAAGAATGTATTGATTGGTAGCTTTGGTGGCAGCACTTCTCCTGGCAGTAATAAAGAACAAGGTGCTTACAGGGAAATCGGACTATCAGATGCTGCCGTTGTATTAGCTTATGCACATAAAGTAATGATCGTACCGGGATATGGTTTGGCAGTGGCGCAGGCGCAACATGCCTGTCATGAGCTGGAAGTATTGCTGGAACGTAAAGGTGTAGAAGTAAGATATGCCATTCACCCGGTAGCGGGTAGAATGCCCGGGCATATGAATGTGTTATTGGCAGAAGCAGATGTACGTTATGAGAAATTACTGGAAATGGAGCAGGCGAATCCGCAATTTAATAACACTGATGTCGTATTGGTATTAGGTGCCAATGATGTAGTCAATCCTGCTGCAAAAAGTGACCCTGCCTCTCCTATATATGGCATGCCTATACTGGAAGTAGAAAATGCAAAAACAGTGATTGTAAATAAAAGAAGTATGAAGCCGGGGTATGCAGGCATTGAAAATGAATTGTTTTTCAGACCCAAAACGGCTATGTTGTTCGGTGATGCGAAAGCTGTGATGCAGCAACTGATTGCTGAGATAGCACAGGTATAAAGAAAGGCGTAATTGGGTGGGATGAAAATCCGATTTTGCCGGTAGCTTTTGCTCTTTCTTCCCAAAGATGATCAGATCCGGTGCTAACTGAAGTTGAGGTATATACTTTAGCCCCCTTTACCTATATCTAACGGTTTTTCAGTATTTTGCCACAAAAATCGGGTTGGAGCTTCCAAAAAAATTTACTGATAGTTTGATTTCGCTGCCTGAAATGGATTTGGCAGCTTTTTTGCGTGTACATGCGGCAGGAGAAAAAGTAACTTCTCTGCGTATTAATCCGAACAAGATAAAGGAGCGGGACACGACAGAAAAAATACTGGGAGAACTGGCAACCAATGGGTATAGCCGTGTTCCATGGACGACTGACGGGTACTATCTGGCTGAAAGGCCATCTTTTACATTTGATCCATATTTTCACGCAGGGGCCTACTATGTGCAGGAAGCATCTTCGATGTTCCTGGAACAGGTATTACGACAGGCTTGTGACCTGGCTACTCCGCTCAAAGTGCTGGACCTCTGTGCCGCACCGGGTGGTAAGTCAACCTTGTTACAATCCCTGATCAGCCCGAATAGCCTGTTGGTATCCAATGAGGTGATCAAAACAAGGGCTGCCCTGCTGGGAGACAATATAACGAAGTGGGGAGCTGCGAATGTGGTAGTGACAAACAATGATCCGAGAGATTTTGGACGACTGCCTGGTTTCTTCGATGTGATGGTCGTTGATGCACCCTGCTCAGGCTCAGGCCTGTTTCGCAGGGAACCGGAGGCCATCAGTGAATGGTCAGAAGAAAATGTGATCCTGTGTAGTCAGCGGCAGCAGCGGATTCTGGCCGATGCATTGCCGGCGCTGAAAGAAGGAGGGATCCTGATTTACGCCACCTGTTCTTACAGTAGGGAAGAAGATGAGGAGATCATGGACTGGTTACAGGCTAATTTCGACCTTGAAAATATACCGGTGCCTTTACAACCTGACTGGCACATTGTAAAAACCGCAGCAGAGGGATATCGTTTCTATCCGGATAAGGTACAGGGAGAAGGCTTCTTTATTACCTGCTTCCGGCGGAAATCAGGAGAAGAGTATAACGCTAAGAAACAACGTGATACACTCACAGCCGTCAGCAAAAAAGACAGGGAAAAAGTTATTCCCTGGTTACAAAACAGTGATGGCATTTTCATGATGGAGCATCAGGGCGAGGTACTATTATTCCCTGAAATGATGCAATCAGCTGTCTCCGTATTGCAGCAGCACTTATATTTGCGGAAGGCAGGTGTTAAAGCTGGCCAGTTGGCCGCCAAAGAATTGATACCTGATCATCAGCTGGCCATGAGCCCACTGGTGGCAGGCAATGTGCAAAAAGTAGAATTGACCCGTGAGCAGGCCCTCAGGTATCTGAGAAAAGAAGATCCTGACGTAGCAGTAGCAATAAAAGGATGGGCCTTAATGCAATATGGAGGAATGTCGCTGGGCTGGGCGAAGGTATTGCCAAACCGTATCAACAATTATTATCCGAAGGAACTCCGTATTCTGAAAGAAATCCAGGCTTGAAATACCGTTTAGGTATCAAACCATAAAATATTTATAATTTAGTTGCCCGAAAGGTATAAACAGCGAAGTATGGTAAAATCGTTCATGACATTAGCGGTATTTGTATTATCAGTAGCAGGAGCATATGCACAGGAGATCATTCAGGTGCAGGGAACTTCTCCTGGCCTGTATGTAATGCATACCGTGAAAAAAGGTGAAACTTTATATAGCCTGGGCAGGACATTCAGTCTGCCTATCAAGGATATAGCTGCGGAGAATAACATATCTGCAGATAAAGGTCTGCAGTTGGGGCAGAATATCAAGATCCCGCTGAATGGTACGAACTTTTCACAAAAGGCAGATGCCGCTTCAGGTGGTGCGCCACTGTATCATAAAGTGGAAGCAGCGGAAACACTGTATCGCCTGAGCCTCAATCATAATAAAGTGCCGCTGGATAATATCCGTAAGTGGAACAATATGTCTGGTGATGGGCTGAAGAAAGATACCTACGTGATCATTGGTTACCTGAAAGGTGGTGGCGGAGCGGTAGCTCATACGCCTGCGCCGGCACCTACACCTACACCAGCACCGGCTCCCGTAAACAACACGCCGGCGCCAGTGAATAACACGCCTGCGCCAACACCGGCCCCGGTTAGTAACAATAACCCGGCGCCTCCGGTAGAGAACAATACGCCAGCTCCTGCACCGGCAGAGACACCAACTAAGCCTGCCGCAACACCCGGTTCTTCATTTGAATCACAGTACCTGCAGCAGACGGGCAATGGTAAAAATGCAACGACGGAGAAAGGTCCTGGTGGATGGTTCAAGAGTAATGCGGCAGCTGGGAAGTATTACGCTTTGCATAATACCGCGCAGAGAGGTACGATTATAAAAGTGACGAACCCATTGAATGGTAAGTATATCTATGCGAAAGTACTGGAAACGATTCCCCAGATTAAAGGGAATGCTGGGTTGATTATCAAACTGAGTGATTCTGCATTGGAGGCATTGGGTACAAATGATGCGAAGTTCTATTGTGAATTGAGTTACGAAAATTAAAACCAAATCATTGCAATAAAAAAGCCCGTGCAATCGCACGGGCTTTTTAAATTTATAGTATCAATATTTTAAAGCTTACCTGCTTTTAATAGTTTGAAATCTCTGACCATAAGATCTAATTCGCGCTCTTCCCTCTCACTAATAAATGCAATTGCAGCAGCGTGCCTTCTGACTAATTCTTTATATTCAATTGTACTAAAATGATCTTCCTTAACAGCATGCTTTCCAGCAGCAAGTATAATGTTTTGGGAAAATCCTCTACTTTTTGTGTGATTGTTTGTCATATTCCCCTTTTTCCCTTTTTGATTTCTTGCTTTTGGCATACTACTAATTTAAAGCTATTTTCTAGAATTTAAACATGGCAGCAGGATTGTCTCCTTCAATATTGACAGTAATATAAGGTTGGCCAAATGCAACATGGGTGGAAATTGCGCCAAAACTTTTGAATAGATCCGGCTTTTCGCATTTTAGCAGGTAATAGGTTAAACCGGGATCATTGCTAAAATCATCAAATATCATCCCCAATGGTACATAACGGCCTGACTTGTTGTATCTTTTTATAGCCCTGATAGTGGCTTCCCGCTTTGGAAGAGCTACTGGGGTAAGATGTACTTCATATCCCAGGCGTTTGAGTTCCTGGGCCGTTGCTATTAGGTTTTCAGATTTCATCTTCTTCCAGCTCAAATTCCAGTACGTTAGTGAGAAAATGATCGACCTGATTTATATCTAAAAGCAACCTGGCATACTTCCCCATAATGTCAATGTTTCAATTATTCAATAGTTTAAATTACCGGCCCTCACAGCCGGTAACATAGAAAAATTGAAATTGAGCATTAATACTGCAAATAGGCCATTTTACTCTTCCAGCTTAGCCATATTCAACGTCATCGTAGTCGTAAACGTCAACCCCGTCGTAGTCAAGGCTTTCACTCTCAGTTGATAACTCCCGGCTGTCAGACTCGTATTCTTCTTCACCGTAATCGCCCCCGTTTTCTCATTCAGCGAAAACAATCCATCCTTATCCTCAAATGCAATCCCATCCTTCTCAAGCGCAATAAGACTAAACGCCGATTTATACTTCTCCGGATACAAGGTAGGCGCCGCAGCAACATATGCATTCCCCAACGCAATGTAAACCTGGTTCGTCACCACTGTCAGATCATACTCAGGATAATAAGTACCATAAAAGAACCTGATCTGCGGAATAAAAGTGACACGGAATTTCCTGCTGGCCACATCAAAACCATCTTTTCTCAGCGTAGTTAGCAGCTCGTAAACCTTCTCAGTCTTCTTATCAGGGTTACCAGCACCTTTTTTAAACTGGATTTTATTGCCACTTAATGCGACAACACCCGCAATACCTGTACTGTCAAGATACCACGAAGTACCCTCCAATGACAGACCATTGGCCTCCAGCTCAAACCCTGCTTCAGGATCGCTATACAGCACATAAGCATAGGACAGATCGCCCGAATTGTCAAGCCCCCTGATGCCTGCTTTTGCCGGTGTTACAGTCACCGTGATAGTTTGCTTACCCTTCAATGTTTCATCCTGGTTGTTTGCAATAAGCGTAACCTGGTAATTGTCTGGCAACTTCTTGCCTGTAGTTCCTGATACAGCGCCATTCGGATAAATCAATCCACTGTTTACATGGAGCTTGCCCACTTGCCTGTCCAAAGTAATAGCCTTTGCCAATTGATCATACAGCCTGCTATCTGCATTGATTTGAATGTTCTCATTCCCCGTAAACGCAAGTGTGAAATTGACATCCTGCTGGGAAAGCAAATCAGCAGGTAGATCCAGGTCTTTTTCTTCCCCATAATTGAGTGAAAGTGCAACAGGCATATTGATCGCAACTTCCTTTGCCTGCTTTTGATCTTCTTTGCTACAAGACGAGAAAATAGTCATCAGGACCCCTCCGGATATGGCGAGGAGTTTGGTGTAAATGTTTGGCATGTCTAATGAAAAAGTTTCCGCGAAAGTAGCCGAATATTTTATAAATGCAACAATAGTGCATTTGTTATGGGCTCATTCATGAATGGATGTATAATTTCATTTTGCTGTAATTCAGTTAATTATAAATTATAATCTGCTCAATAAAAAAATATATCTGCAACATTGTTGCTAATGTGTGCCTGATTTCTATCTTTGCAACGCTGATGCGAATACCTAATCCTAATAAAAATGTACCTTAAAAAATGTGCTGCCTATATGCTAACTGTTACGCTAATTTCAATAGCGTTCCATGCCTATGCACAGCAAGATCATACACCCGATACCTTGAAAAAAGTAGACCTTTCTGAAGTGACCATTTCAGGAAAAGGAAACAACCCTGATCCAAATGCAAAAACGATTACCAGCAAAGACCTGGAGCTATATCAAGCTGCTACATTGGGAGAAACCCTCAGTCATATGGCTGGTGTGCAAAACTCTTATTTTGGCCCTAACTCCGGTGCACCTGTGATCAGAAGTCTCAGTGGAAACCGGGTGAGAACGCTCTCCAACGGGGTCGCATTAAGTGAGCTCTCAGGTATCAGCCCCAGTCTGAATGTAAGCACTGATATGGCTAACCTGCTAGGCATCGATGTCTACAAAAGCAGCGCGAGTATCCTGTACGGAGGCAAAGCCATTGGCGGTGCGGTGAACCTGAAAGATAATTCCATCCCCGCATCCCGTTTTTCCAAACAATTAACAGGATCGGTAACAGCAGAAGGCAGTACCAACAACGGTTATAAACAAGGCTTTGACCTCAACGGCAACATGGCCAAACACTGGGCATGGCACTTCGGGGCAATGAATCGCTGGAACGGAAATATCCGTATTCCCGGTAATACCAAGGCTCCTATCGCCTACGATCCGAAAATTGATGACCTGACCCAAACCATGGCACAGGTAAGGGTTGACAAGGAAACGATCCGCAACCTCAGTCTCTATCCCTATATCAGCCAGTTTGTATTGGATAATATGGGTAATCCTGCATGGGATCTGACTGAAGCCGATTTATATACATTCCAGTCAACCTCCACCATCGATGGCGAAATCGTACAAAATCCAAAGAATGATAAATATATCCCCGGGCAGGACCCCAATACCCCGCTTTCCACTACCGTAGTAAAAGGGATCTATGATTATGCCCCCGTAAAACGTGGCGTGATGCCTAACAGTCATGCACATAGCATTGCCACAAACGCAGGCGCAACTTATATCCGTGATAAATTCTACGCAGGAATCGGCTACCGCGCCAGTTATAGCTATTACGGCATTCCTGGTTTTGCCTGGTATGAATCAGGCTATCAGCCTATCAACATCCGGTCGCAGTCAAACAGTATTTTGCTTGAATCAGGTACATCATCGCTGCAATTTAACTACCTGTTCCAGCTGACGAATGATGAAGAATTATCCGGCAGCTACGAATCAAACAGATTCAACACCAATCGGCATGTTGCAAGGTTGGAATGGAAACAAAAACCAATAAAATTGCTGAAAGGAACCAGCGGTATCGACCTTTCTGCTGTCAATATGAGCGGCAGGGGTGCACAACGTTACCTGCCTGACAACAAAAGCCAGGACTACGGCGCATTCTCCTTACAACACATCACCATCGCTAATCAAATACATGCCGATCTGGGGTACCGACATGATATTGCCTTACGTCGTGCTATTCCCGGCAATGGCTATAAACCCAGCAGGGGCTTGGCTGGCGGCAAATTATCACCCAGGAATTTTTACCTGAATCATTTTAATACAGCCCTGCAATGGGATCTGTTCAATATTGCTTATGTAAAAGCATCTTACGTACATGCAGAACGCGCTCCCGATATCAATGAACTCTATGCCGGCAACGATCATTATACCATCATGATTGAAGAAAATGGAGATGATAAACTACATAAGGAGAGATCCAAAACCACTGAATTCGGTGCCGGTATTGACTATCGTGGTCTGCATTTCCTGGTCAACCGCTATCATACCATCTTTAACAATTACATGTACCTCGCACATACAGGTATCTCCCGCTCAGGTGGTTTCCTGGTAAAAGAATGGCGGCAGTCAGACACCAAAATAACTGGTTGGGAAGCAGAATTGGGTTACAAATCTACATTCGGAAAATACTGCAACTGGGAATTATCTTCCTTCTTTGATCTTGTAAAAAATAGCAACGTATCCAATGATCCTTTAAGACAATGGGCAGAAGGGGATTACATGCCGAATATGCCCACCAGCAGATACAATATAACAGGAAAAATAAACTATCAGAAAATAGAAATGAACGTGTTGTTCGATCGATACCTGGAGCAGCAATACTTAGGGAAGAACATCAATCCGGAGCCGCCCATGCCAGCTTATTCTATGCTGGGGGCGAGGGTTACTTACAGGAGAAAAACGACAAGCTACTATCTTAGCGGGAACAATTTACTGAACGTAGAAGCGCGTCCGCAAAACTCATATCTCAAATACCTCGCGCCTTTACCGGGTATTAATATAGCCCTGGGTATCAAAGTATTCATTTGATGCCCAGGGCACATAAATTAATTCGCTCTGAATCCTCTCAAAAAAGCTTCAATATCCATTCTCTTCTTCCCTTCCAGCTGTATCTCCACCAAACCCAGATAACCATCCTTCGCGGCTATTTTCAAATAACTCTTTCCATCCGTCACAAACTCACCAGGTGCAACAGACGGCGTTGTTTTCTCTTTCGTTGCCTTAAAGATCTTCACACTCTTTCCCTGCAAATACGCCCAGGCAGTAGGATAGGGGCTCAGTCCCCTTACCAGGTTATAAATATGATCAATCCCATCCTCCCACTTAATCTGGCAATCTTCTTTAAAGATCTTCGGAGCATGTTTGATATCCTCTGCCTTCATGTGTGCCTGCGGAACCTCATGTACATCACCATTCGCAATAGCCTTTACCGTTTTCAATAACAATTCGGCGCCCGTCTGCATCAGTGCATCGTGGAGTTCGCCCGCAGTCTCATCTTCACGGATGGGCACTGCCTGGCTAAACATCACATCACCTGTATCGATCTCGTGCTGCAACTTGAACGTGGTTACACCAGATTCTTTCTCCCCGTTGATGATGGCCCAGTTGATCGGTGCTGCGCCTCTATAGTTAGGTAATAAAGATCCATGTACATTGATGGTACCCAGTCTCGGCATATCCCATACCACCACTGGCAGCATCCGGAATGCAACCACCACCTGCAGGTCTGCATTCAATCCACGCAGCTCTTCCAGGAATTCCGGATTCTTCAGTTTCTCTGGTTGCATCACGTGCAAACCTTTACTTACCGCATACTTTTTTACAGCACTTTCCTGCAGCTGTAAACCGCGGCCCGCAGGCTTATCGGGTGCTGTGATCACGCCCACTACATTAAATCCGTGCTGCACCAGGATATCCAGTGATGCCACTGCAAAATCCGGCGTACCCATAAATACGATCCTAAGAGAATCACTCTGCATATAGTAAATATTTCTTCCTGATAGTTTTAAAATGATTCAAAGCCGGTTCCCAGCTCTGACGGATAGCAGCTTCGCTCATACCCTGTTTAATTTGCTGCTGCAAGGTAGTATTCCCTGCCAACCTGTTAAAGCTGCTGATAAAGAATTTATCCTTGTTCGGGAACATTTGATAAGCCTGAATGAGCCATTTCAGTTGTACCTGCTTGTTCATTTTGGCCCTGCTCTCTTCAGGAGTGCCAGTCAGGTTGTAGCCGTAGCAAGTTACATCTTTCAGGGGAGGTTCTTTTGCTCCCTCAGTGCTGTGTGGGGTAAATGAGTACAGGGCCTTTGGAAACTCCGGACTACCATAAACCTGGAAAGGGAGGTCTGTACCACGGCCCAGGCTCAGCGCAGTACCTTCAAAAAGGCACATGCTGGGATAGAGGTAAATAGATGCCATGTTGGGCAGGTTAGGAGAAGGTTTTACCGGCAGCTGGTAATAGGTATGATGATCATATTGCTGGCATTTGATCACGGTTAGTTTACACTGCACGCCGTTCTTCAGCCATTTCTCCCCATTCAGTAATTGTGCATACTCACCTACAGTCATACCGTGTACGATAGGAACAGGCTGCATGCCTACAAAAGAACGCAGGGCAGTATCCAGTACCGGGCCATCTACGTAGTGACCATTGGGATTGGGTCTGTCCAGAATGATGAGTGGTTTATTATTTTCAGCAGCAGACTCCATCAGTTCCTGCAGGGAGGAAATGTAAGTATAAAAGCGGGTGCCTACATCCTGGATATCAAAGAGGAGGATATCCACATCTTTGAGGTCATTGGCATCGGCCTTACGATGTTTGCCATAGAGGGAAACAATGGTGAGACCGGTCGCGGCATCTTTGCTATTCCCTACTTTTTCACCCGCATCTGCTTTACCTCTGAAGCCGTGCTCCGGGCTAAAGATCTTCTGAATATTGACCTTGAGTTTCAATAATGAATCTACGAGATGCGTATTCCCGATAGTGGCTGTCTGGTTGACCAGCAGGGCAACTCTTTTGCCTTTGAGCAGGGGAAGATATGCCGCGGTCCGGGTTGCCCCTGTGATGACCTGGGCCTTTGCCGGCAGCAGGAGGGAACACGAAATAAGGATGGAAAGGAGGAGTTTATACATGAGATCAAAAGTAATAAATTTAAAAAGGTTATTTTGCTGCCATGCAGACAGAATGCGCCCGAACACTTGGCACATTAATCATTTTTCTTACCTTGCAGGTAATAAATTTCCTAAACACTTAACAAATTATTTTTATGCAAGCAGTTAAAAACGGAGATAAGGTGCGCGTGCATTATCATGGCCGTCTGACTAACGGAACTACTTTTGATTCTTCCGAAGGCAGAGACCCGCTGGAATTTGAGGTTGGTGCCGGTATGGTTATTAAAGGCTTCGACAACGGTGTGGTGGATATGAAAGTAGGCGAGAAAAAGACTTTGAACATTCCGGTTGAAGAGGCCTACGGTCCTAAAAACGATGAACTGATCATGGATTTCCCTAAAGAGAATATACCAGCTGATTTAAATCCTCAGGTAGGTATGGAATTGCAGATGAGCAATCCACAAGGTCAGGTATTCCCTGTAAAGGTTGCTGCTATCAGCACCGAATTCATCACCCTGGATGCAAACCATCCGCTGGCTGGAGAGCCTTTAGTCTTTGATATTGAATTAGTAGAGATCGTTTAATCAAGGATATTCAATTAAAAGGGTGTTTACTTTGTGGTAAACACCCTTTTTTTATACGGGTGTCGGTTGTTTTTATACGCCTTCCGGCTCCGGATGTTGGTTTATCGCTTCTGCAATTGTTCCAGTCTGTATTGCTCTTTCATCACCTGCATGCAGGATGCACAAAGGCAACCGGCATAGTGTTCAGCGATGTAGATACGTTCTTCCTCATTCAGCGTTACCTCCTGGCATTGGCAGCGAAGAATAGATCCGACCCGGCATTCAAATGCTTTGTTGCAGCGTGGACAGCTGACGGTTTCATGTTCTGCCATTTCATAAAGATACGAAATGACATCAAACCACTTGTTGAACCGCCACTCTCATTTGCGCCGCAGCCGTTACCATATTCCGCAATGCCTGCTCCGTCTCCGGCCACTTCCTCGTCTTCAATCCGCAATCCGGATTCACCCAAATATTCCTCGCTGGTAATAACTGCACCGCTTTCTCCAACAATCCCGTCATTTCCGCTACCGTAGGCACTCTTGGCGAATGTATATCATACACCCCAGGCCCAATTTCATAAGGATACCTGAATGTTGCAAACACCTCCAGCAATTCCATCTGTGATCTCGAAGTCTCTATTGTAATCACATCTGCATCCATTGCCGCAATACTATCAATGATATCATTGAACTCGGAATAACACATATGCGTATGGATCTGCGTGGCATCTTCTACCCCGGAAACCGCTACCCTAAAGGCTTTTACTGCCCATTCCAGGTACGCCGGCCAATCAGCCCTTCGCAATGGCAGGCCCTCCCTGATGGCAGGTTCATCTACCTGGATCACCCTGATACCCGTCTTCTCCAGGTCATTCACCTCATCCCTGATAGCGAGTGCAATCTGCAAAGTAGTATCAGCTCTGGGTTGATCATCTCTCACAAATGACCATTGCAAAATCGTGACCGGTCCTGTCAGCATTCCCTTCATAGGCTTGCGTGTCAGCGATTGTGCATAACTACTCCATTCTACCGTCATTGGCAGGGGGCGGGATACATCTCCATATATAACCGGTGGTTTTACACAGCGAGATCCATAACTCTGCACCCAGCCATTCTTCGTAAACACAAAGCCTTCCAGCTGTTCTCCAAAATATTCCACCATATCATTCCGCTCAAATTCTCCATGCACCAACACATCAATATGAAGGCTTTCCTGCAGTTGCACGGACTCTCCAATCGCATTACGGATCGCTACATCATATGCCTCCCGGGTGATCACACCTTTCTTCACATCTGCACGTAGTTTGCGAATGTCTTCAGTTTGTGGAAATGAACCAATGGTAGTAGTCGGGAACAATGGTAGTTTCAACACAGCTTCCTGCGCCTGCTGACGAATGGTAAATTCACTTGTACGATGTGCATCTGCCGCTGTCAATGCCGCCAGCCTTGCTTTTACAGCTGGTTTGTGAATGATGGAAGCGGTGGCCCTATCCTGCATTGCTGCTTTATTCACAAGCAGAAGATCCTGGTTACCTGACAGGATCTTTGCCAGATCCACTACTTCATACACCTTCTGCTTTGCAAACGCCATCCAGTTTTTAAACTGTGGTGTCAGCTCTTCCAGGTCCAGATCATAAGGGGTATGCAGCAATGAACAGGAAGCAGCAATCAATATTCTTTCTTCACCTATTACCTCAATAGCTTGTTCAATCAAAGCGACACTTTGCTCATAATTATTCTTCCAGATATTCCGGCCATTCACTACACCCAGCGAGAGTTGCAGGTGTTTGGGTATCAGGTTTAATACCCGCTCCAGTTGTTCCGGAGCCCTCACCAGGTCAATGTGCAATGCATGTACGGGTAGCTGTAAAGTCAATGCAGTATTATCCTGCAGGCTGCCGAAGTAGGTGGTCAGTAACAATTTTGCAGATGAAAGAACGGCGGCAATTTTATTATATGCATACTGGAACAATGCCTGTTGCTGTGGTGTTAAATCCAGTACCAGCGTGGGTTCATCGATCTGAATCCAGGTAGCACCAGCTTTCTCCAGTGATTGCAGCAGGGAAATATAAACAGGCAATAATTTGTCCAGCAGGTCTGCCACCTGCAATGGCTCCTCTTTAATTTTACCTAAGAGCAAAAAGCTCACAGGCCCGATGATCACAGGTTTGGTATGAATGCCCAATGCTTTTGCTTCCTCAAATTCTTCCAGGGCCTTATTATACGCCAGTTCAAAATTTTGTGTACCATCAAATTCAGGTACCAGGTAATGATAATTGGTATCAAACCATTTTGTCATTTCCATGGCGGTGAGATCAAACCCATTTTTTTGGTATCCGCGGGCCATGCCAAAGTACAGCTCAGGGCTGCTGGCCGTGATCTGTGTGGCTTTCAGCCCATGAAACCTGGCAGGAATGGTATTGGTCATAATACACATATCCAGTACCTGGTCATAATAAGAAAAGTCATTGGAAGGGATCAGGTCAACACCTGCATCACGCAGGGTTTCCCAATTCTGCCGGCGAAGCTGCCGGGCTGTCATCTGCAATTTCTCCAGGGAGATCCTGCCCGCCCAGTAGGCTTCGTTTGCTTTCTTTAATTCTCTATTGCTACCAATACGCGGATAGCCGGGAACGTTGGTTTGCATACTTGCTGTCATTTAAAATGTTAAAAATATCTGCCTGCGACAAGTATCTGGCTTGGAACGGGAACACCGTCATTTACAGTTGCGCGTCAGCCCGTGATTTGCACACGGTTCCATTCCGCAGTACAAATTTCTATACAAACCTATGAATAAAGATAAAATGAACTAATAAATATATTTAAATTGGATTATTGTTCTTTAATATAGAATAAATATGTTTGTTTGTTCTGAAAATACAATAAAGCTCAGTGTCAAATAGTACATTTCTCTTTTCTCACTATTTCTTAGGTTTGCACTATGTTCAATAATTACAAATACACCGTTACCGAGCGCTTCCTGCGCTACGTCCAGATAGATACGCAATCAGATCCACTGAGCAAGAGTTTTCCTTCCACAGAAAAACAAAAGGACCTCGGTCGCCTGCTTGTACAGGAACTGCATGAAATAGGTATCTCCGATGTTGAAATGGATGAACATGGCTATGTATTTGCCACCATCCCATCTAACACCACCAAAGATGTTCCTGTTATCTGTTTCTGCTCCCACATGGATACGAGCAGCGATTGCAGTGGCACAGGGGTAAAGCCGATCATCCACATGCATTATGATGGCAGCGACATCGAACTGCCGGAAGATAACACCGTTATCAAAGCTGCCCTTCACCCATACCTTGCCTCCAAAAAAGGAGACGATATCATCACTGCTGCCGGCAATACCCTGCTGGGCGCCGATGACAAGGCCGGTGTAGCAGAGATCATGGATGCTGCCCATTACCTGATCACACATCCTGAGATCAAACATGGCAGGATCCGCATCCTCTTCACACCTGATGAAGAAGTAGGCCGCGGTGTGGAAAAACTCGATATGGTGAAACTCGGGGCCAGCTTTGGTTATACAATGGATGGCGGGGAACTGGGTTCACTGGAAGATGAGAGCTTCAGTGCAGATGCTGCAAAGATCGTGATCGAAGGAGTGAGCGTACACCCGGGTACCGCAAAAGATAAACTGGTGAGTGCTATCAAGATAGCTGCGGAAATCGTAGATGCACTGCCTAAAGATGGTCTCTCTCCGGAAATGACCGAAGATCGCCAGGGCTTCATTCACCCGGTAAGGGTAAGTGGTATTGTAGAACATGCGGAGATCGATTTCATCCTGCGTGATTTCGTGACTGCCAAACTAAAAGACCATGCAGATTTCCTGCAAAATATCCTGGATAAGGTGATGGCGAAATATCCCACTGCCAGTGCGAAACTGACTGTTACGGAGCAGTACCGCAATATGAAAGAGGTGCTGAACCTGCATCCGCAGGTAACTGATTATGCTGAAGAAGCGATCCGCAGGGCAGGGGTAGCGCCACTGAAAATGATCATTCGGGGTGGTACTGATGGTTCCCGTCTTTCCTTTATGGGATTACCCTGTCCAAATATTTTCACGGGTGAAATGGCCCTGCATGGCAAGTCAGAATATGTGAGCATACAGGATATGCAGAAGGCGGTGCAGACGATTGTACACCTTGCACAGGTGTGGGAGGAGAAGGCCTGATTGCATCTGGCATAGAAATCGCTGATAGTGATTGGCAATCCTGTTGCTGAAACAATCAGGTACCGGATTGTATTCACTACTCATTAACAATGGGGATAATATTTTAAGAACATATACGTTAAATGTTTACATAATATTGGTATCTTTCCCCGCTTGTTGCATTTGATGTAATACTTTTGCAAGGTTAAAATTTTATTCATGCTCTTAGGATTAGTAACATTACTCCAGGATTCCTTATTATCGCCCAAGCCCGATACAGTGGCTGCCGGCACCGAAGCAGTTGCCGCTGCCGATCAGCATATCAGGTTATTAGACCTGCTGGCAAAGGGGGGCGTACTCATGATCCCTCTGGGGATTCTCTCTGTTATCGCCGTTTTCTCCTTTGTAGAAAGGTATCTCACCATCTCCAAAGCTGGTAAACTGGAAGATAATTTCATGCCGATGATCCGTGATCATATCTCCAATGGCAACATCCAGGCTGCACGTTCTTTATCAAAGAACACTAACAGCCCTATTGCCCGTATGATCGACAAAGGCATCCAGCGTATAGGTAAGCCGATCGAGAGCATTGAAAAGTCTATGGAGAATGTAGGTAAGCTGGAAATATATAAAATGGAAAAGAACCTCGTGATCCTTTCTATTATCTCCGGTATTGCGCCTATGTTCGGATTCCTGGGTACCATCGCCGGTATGATCCAGACCTTCTTTAATATCTCTATCACTTCCGATATCACCCTGGGTACAATTGCCGGTGGTATCTATGTGAAGATGATCACTTCTGCAACGGGTCTGATTATCGGTCTGGTGGCCTATATCGGCTACAGCTTCCTGAATGCGCAGATAGACAAGACTATCAATAAAATGGAAGCTGCTTCTGCTGAGTTTATCGATATTTTACAGGAGCCAACCAGATAATCAAGCTTATGAACTTACGCAACAGAAGAAATAAAAATCATGTGGAGATGCACAGCGGGGCGCTGAATGACATCTTGTTCATTCTGCTGCTCTTCTTCCTGATCGTATCCACATTGGCGAATCCAAACGTAATCAAGCTGACTTTGCCAAAGGCAAAGAGCAATACCAAGTCTAAACAGACGGTGGTTGTCAGCATTAATGATAAGAGAGAATTCTTTGTAGGTACTAACAAGGTCGCCTTTGGAAGCCTGAAGCAGATGTTGGCGGCATCCATTGCACGGGATTCGAAAGAGGTAGATCCTACGATTGTGGTAAATGCAGAAAAATCAGTTCCGGTAGAGGATGTGGTGTCTATTATGGAGATAGCGCGTGAAATAGGAGCCAGGGTTGTATTGGCGACTACAAAACCGCCTGAAACGAATTAGGACTAACATGTATACCAATACGAAATTCAAACGGCTCCGGAGCAATTAAGTTCCGGAGCCGTTTTTTTGCCAGTTGAGAAGTAATATTAGAACTCATATCGTAATTACCATTTAGGTATTGATTATCAATTCAAAATACCTGTCTATGAAATGATTTCTAGTTTAAGCTACCTGCAGGTGGTAGGTTGGTGGTATCAAATATTCTGCATTGGAGGAGCAGTTTTAAAAGGATAATGTTAAAGCTGGTGGCGTCGGATTTCATTTTTAAGGTTTCGTTCTTTAAATTTCCATCCGCGACGCTTCATTTTCAGCGTTACATCCTGAAGGCCTTTCATTTTAAAGTTTCGTTCCTTAAAGTTTCTTCGCCTTCACCATCCTGTCTTTCCCAAAAAGATCCTGCTTCAGTACCACCTCCACATATCCCTGCTCTTCCAGCAATTTCACAGTCTCCGCTCCATACGCCTCATTGATCTCAAAATATAATCCACCTCCGGGTGCCAACTTCTCCTGCGCCAGTTCACCTATCCTCCGGTAAAAACGAAGGGGATCATGATCCGGTACAAACAAGGCAATATTGGGTTCATAATCCAGTACCTGCTCCTGCATGCCGGCACGCTCCTGTTCACAGATATAAGGAGGATTGCTTACTATAATATCAAATATTGGTAGCGCAGCAGTTGCATTTACATCCAATACATCCACCAATGAAAAATTAACATCCAGTGATAATTTCTTTGCATTTGCCTTTGCCACTTCCAGGGCGCCGGCACTAATGTCAATGGCGCTTACAGCAGCTGACGGGAGGTTTTTCTTGATAGCTAATGGAATGGCGCCACTGCCTGTGCCAATGTCCAGGATGCTGGGGTGCAATCCTGTTACAATTCTTTTACCTGTATCCAATATTCTTCCCTGCATTTCGAGCCCCGTTTCCTGGTTTCCTGGTTGCTTGCCCGCTTTCTTCACATCTTCAATAATCCACTCCGCCAGTTCCTCCGTTTCCGGTCTTGGAATCAATACATCCGGGGTCACCTGCAGTTCCATGCCATAAAACCAGCCCGTTCCTGTCACATATTGCACCGGCTCATTCCTGAGCAGGGCATCCAGGCCTTTCTGAAAGCGATCTGCCTGATCCTCAGTGAGTTCCCTGTCTTTATAAACGATCCTGTCCATTTTGCCAAGGCCGGTGATATGCTCCATTAATATATGGGCAATACTGGCAGCCTCCCGATCGCCATGGATGGGGCTTAGGGCCTGAATGATCTGTATAAATGCAACCTGAATGGTCATAAGCTGTGGTATAAAAAAGGGAAATTCCCGGCGTAAACGATATTTTTGCAGGCAAAAGTAAGGATACAAACATTGCAAAGGATACGCTTCCTGCACTCCAGGGCGACATTCCTGCCAGCAAAAGTAAGGATACAAACATTGCAAAGGATACGCTTCCTGCACTCCGGAACCACATTCCCTGCAAAAGTAAAGATACAAACACGACCATGGACCGCCATACAGATGAATTTTTCATGCTTCGTTGTATTCACCTCGCCACCCTGGGAGCAGGCCATGTCGCCCCAAACCCAATGGTAGGTGCTGTACTCGTACACGAAGGCAGAATAATAGGAGAGGGATACCATAAGGTATACGGGCAGGCGCATGCCGAAGTGAATTGTATCAATTCTGTAAAAGAAGCCGATCGCCACCTCATTCCAGCTGCCACCATGTACGTGAGCCTGGAGCCCTGCGCGCACTATGGCAAAACGCCCCCCTGCGCCAACCTGATCGTGGCCGAAAAGATCCCAAAAGTAGTCATCGGTTGCGTAGACACCTTCAGTGCTGTAGCCGGGAAAGGCATCGCCATCCTCGAAAATGCCGGTATTGCCGTACACACCGGCATCCTGGAAGCCGAATGCAGGGAACTTAACAGCCGCTTCTTTACTTTTCATGAACAAAAACGCCCCTATATCATATTAAAATGGGCCGAGTGCCAGGCCGGCTATATGGGCACAGAAGATGGTCATCCTGTGCGCATCTCCAACCGCTTTACCGACAGGATGGTACATCGCTGGAGAACAGAAGAAAGCAGCATCCTCGTAGGCAGCCATACCGCTGTGATGGATAATCCAAGGCTCAATAACCGCCTCTGGACAGGCAAAGACCCCCTGAGAATCGTGATAGACCCGCATCATAAAGTGCCAGCTACCCATCACCTGTACGATGGCAGTCAGCCTACCTTCTTCTTCAGGGGCAACACCCTGGCACAGCTGATGCAGGAACTGCATGAACAACGCGTACTCAGTGTGCTCGTGGAAGGAGGGGCAGCCACCCTCACCCGTTTTATTGAAGAAGGTCTCTGGGATGAGGCAAGAGTGATCAGAGGGGCAATCACCCTACCCGGAGGATTGTCGGCACCCCGGTTGAAAAATGCTAAGTTAACAACAGAAATATCGCTAGAGGGCGATCATATATTTACATACCACAGGGAACAATAACATGTACAAATTAAGGGCTCCTATATGCATATGGTTATTCATTCTTTGCTCACTGCAGGCAGTGGGCCAGGGTGATAAATGGACCGGCACCTGGCATATGGACTATACCCCCACTGGCAGCTCCAAAACCATTAGTATGGAATGGCAGATCAGCGAACCTACCAACAAAATGCTGTATCCGTCTCTCCTCAAAATTGATTATGGCTCCTTTTCCGGTTCGTACGAAGTACTCCTTTGTAAAAAGAACGACCACGAACTCGGCATTGGCCGAAATAAATATCCCATCTCAGAAGCCCCTTTTAAAATCGGTGCCTGGATGCTGTACCTCAATGGTACCCTGGATTTTAAACCCAATGGTCTTTCTGTAGAAAGGATGTGGATCAACTCTTTCGAATTATATATGCAGGGCTTCTATCATGACGATGAGATCTATGCTATGATGAAAGATTACCTGCGTGAACTGCTGTCAAAGAAACCCATCTTATTAAAGAAGAAAGATAACATCCCCTGGCAAAGCCCGGATACCCGGCGCATGGCGCATCCCGAAGGCGATTCGGTTTACTTCGGCGTCTATGATAAGATCACCGTCTACGATTCTATCATCCCCGTTTTCATCAGAGACGAAGACGTTGATGACAAAGACACCGTGACCTTTGTACACAATGGTAAGACCCTGCTGAACAAAGAATATGTAAGCCCCGGCGGCTCACTCTTCCAGGTGAAACTGGATACGGGTATGAATATACTGGGATTCTTTGCCGATAATTACGGCAGGCTCCCGCCAAACACCGGCTCCTTCAGGATCAAAACAGATAGCCTGGCAGCGGTATACGATTTTCGTGATAAGTCTAATTACTATTCTACTTTCCTGGTAGCACAGGTTTATAGAAAAGTAAAACCGCAGCCACCTGCACCGCCTACACCACCTGTAGATAAGCGGGTAATAGAACGTCGTAACAACCTGCTGGACCAGATCACGGTGGGTACAGGTGATGTAGAACTGGAACTGTGGGACGATGCCGCCGAAGATGGCGACAGCATTTCCATTCGCCTGAATGAAAAATACATTGTAAGCGGTTTTCCTGTATTAAAACGCAGGCAAAAATTATCAGTTACACTCCAACCGGGCGAGAACCGGATGATATTACTGGCAGACAATTTGGGGAGTATTCCTCCCAATACCGCCGTGATGAAAATCACCGCAGGTAAGATTAGAAAATATGTGCGCATAAAGACGGATCTGAAGCAGAACAACCTGCTCATGATCAATTATACCCCTTAACAAACCAGGCATGGAAGTTTATTTTACTATAGAAAAAACAGCAAGGGCTGAATTCAAGGACAGGGGCAGCAAATTCCTGGCCTATGCATGGCCCGTGAAATCGGTGGAGCAGGTCAAAGAGTACCTGCAGGAAGTGAAGAAAGAACACCCCAAAGCTACGCATCATTGTTTTGCTTACAGGCTGGGTACAGATGGATTACAGTTTCGCGCCAGCGACGATGGCGAGCCTTCAGGTACTGCCGGAAAGCCAATACTGGGGCAGATCGACAGCAAGGGATTGACGGATACCCTGGTAGTGGTCGTGCGCTACTTTGGCGGTACATTGCTGGGGGCGCCAGGCCTCATCAATGCCTACAAAATGTCCGCATCCATGGTATTACAGGTCATACCTGCGGTGCAAAAGAATGTGGAGGCAAAGTATCACCTGGTTTTTGACTACACCATCCTGAATGATATTATGATCATTGTAAAACAGCAGAACTGTACCGTGTATGCACAGGAGTTACAGCTGTTCTGTAATATGGACATCGGGATCCCGAAAGCAGTAGAAGAGCTGGCGCTGTTGAAACTAAAAGATATTCATGGATTAGAAATAAAGAAGGCTTAAGGCCTTCTTTATCTTTTTAAGACTTTATTGAAAGCGATCACTTACAACCAAATCCTTATTTCCCTTCCCGTATTTATAAAATCCTTCCCCGCTTTTCACTCCCAGGTAGCCTGCAGTTACCATGTTCACCAGCAGCGGACAAGGGGCATATTTCGGATTTCCAAACCCATCCTGCAATACCCGCAGAATAGACAAGCATACATCCAGTCCGATGAAATCGGCTAGTTGCAAAGGCCCCATCGGATGTGCCATTCCCAGTTTCATTACGGTATCAATTTCTGCCACACCGGCTACCCCTTCGTAGAGGGAACTGATGGCTTCATTGATCATGGGCATTAAGATCCTGTTGGCAATGAAGCCCGGGTAATCGTTCACGACACAGGGCACCTTACCCAGTTGTTCAGAAAGCGCTACGATGGTATCGGTCACGCTTTTTTCGGTAGCATAGCCATTGATGATCTCCACCAGTTTCATCACGGGCACGGGGTTCATAAAGTGCATCCCAATCACCTTGCCAGGGCGTTTGGTGGCAGCAGCAATTTTCGTGATGGAAATGGAGGAGGTATTGGTGGCGAGGATGGCCTCAGGTTGTGCATGCAGATCCAGGTCCTGGAATATTTTCAGTTTCAGGGCCGTGTTTTCGGTGGCAGCTTCCACTACGAGGTCCGCATTTTTTACACCATTTGCCAGATCGGTAGCAGTGCTAATGTTTTGCAAGGTTTGGGCTTTTTTTTCGGCAGTGATCGTTTCTTTGGTTACCTGTCTGTCGAGGTTTTTTTCGATGGTTTGGAGTGCGCGTTCCAGGGCAGGGGCAGATACATCGATCAGGGTAACTGTAAAATCGTTTTGGGCGAAAACGTGTGCGATGCCATTACCCATGGTGCCGGCACCGATCACGGCAATTTTTTTTGATGAGAACATGGAATTGAATTTGGCCAAATTTAAGGGAATAAGAAATTGAAAATGCATTTTCAGCGCCGCTTGCTGCCCCAAATGAAACAGCCGCCTTCAGGAGATGAAGGCGGCTGTTTCATTTATTTTAAGTTTTAATACCCGTATCCGTATGATTTATTACTTCCACTCTTGAAATCCCCTCGCTTCCAGGCCTGTATGAACTGTGCCCATGCCAGCGGGTTCATAATATTCTGCGGTGGTAACTGTCCTGCATAATACAGGTTCTGTGCCTGCCTGTTGAAGTACATATTCGTTGCCTCAGCAGCATCTGGTGGCACATATCTTGAAACCGCCCTCAATTTCGCCTGCTCCGTATTCCTTCTCGCCAGTTCATACTGGTCATCAGGAATATCCGAACTTACAAATGCTTTTTCAAACTCTTCTTTAGAAGGATAAGGTTTGATGATCGTTACCGGCAGGTAAGTAGTATCGTCTACCATGAGCTGCAGGAGGGAATAAGCATTACCTGACAGTGCCAACGGGATCCTGAAATTTTTCTTCTTATAACCAATTGCAGAGAAGGTCAGTGTATCACCTTTAAAGGCCACGATGGAGAACACACCCTGCGAATTAGAGATGGTACCCCTGTTCTGTCCTTTGATGAGGATACTCACTGCAGGAACGGCCCTGAGACTATCTGCCGTCATTGTAATACCAGAAATCTGGATGATACTATCCCTGAACTGCGTAAACTGTGCTTTCAGCAGAAAAGGTAGGAACAAAAGTGAAAACAGTATGTAGGAAATCTTCTTGTGCATGCCGCCTCTAAGATAAATGATTTGAATTAAACATAAGCCATAGGAATGTTTTTCCTGAACATATAGATGGATGAACGGAAGCAATTGACAAAAACTATGGACAGCGCTGACAAAGTAAATAGCAATTAGGTTAACTTTACAGCCTCGAATTAAAATTAACAACTATTTATGATCACTACGGAACAGATTTTAAAGGCTTTGAGCAATGTGGAAGAGCCTGATCTGGGGAAGGACCTGGTAACGCTTAACATGGTGAAAGACATTGAGATAGATGGGAATAAAGTGACCTTCACTGTTGTGCTTACTACCCCTGCCTGTCCACTGAAAGATCTGATCAGAAATGCCTGTATCAATGCTGTCCATCACCTGGTAAGCAAAGATGCTGAAGTGCATGTAAATATGACTGCCAACGTAAACTCCAACCGTAAGGATGGAAAAAGCCTGCTGCCAGGGGTGAAGAATATCATCGTGGTAGCTTCCGGAAAGGGTGGCGTAGGTAAGTCTACTGTAGCGGCCAACCTGGCCCTCGCCCTGAGTGAAGGCGGCGCCAAAGTAGGGTTGATGGATGCAGATATTTACGGACCTTCAGTACCTATTATGTTTGGGGTTCGTGGTCATCGTCCAATGATGACGAATGTAGACGGCAAGGGCATGATCGTTCCTTTGGAGAAGCATGGTATCAAGCTGATGTCCATCGGTTTACTGATCGATGAGAAGCAGGCGGTAGTTTGGCGTGGTCCGATGGCCAGCAGCGCGCTCAAGCAATTCATCACCGATGTACACTGGGGTGACCTGGATTACCTGGTCATCGATATGCCTCCTGGCACTGGTGATATTCACCTGACCCTGGTACAAACCGTACCGGTGACGGGTGCTGTGATTGTGACCACTCCGCAGGATGTGGCACTGGCAGATGCGAAGAAAGGTATTGCTATGTTCGATGGTCCACAGATCAATGTACCGATCATCGGCCTGGTGGAGAACATGTCTTATTTTACACCGGCTGAACTGCCAAACAACAAGTATTACATCTTTGGTAAAGATGGTGGTAAGCGCCTGGCAGAAGACCTGGAGATTCCGTTCCTGGGGCAGATTCCAATTGTACAGAGTATTCGTGAAGGTGGGGATGAAGGTGTACCAGCTATGCTGGGTGGCGAGGATGCGACCAAACTGGCATTTATGGGATTTGCAAGTACGGCTGCAAGGAGTATTGCGATGAGGAATGCGAACGTAGCGCCTACGAAGATTGTAGAAGTATTTGTATAAAGCCGGCCGCAGGCCAGGGCTCAAAAAAATAGCTTCCGTCATCAGGCGGAAGCTATTTTTTTTCTTTTCAATCTCAATTATATAATAAAAGGTTTACCACCTACTATTACCTCCTGTTTGTTCTCATCAAACGTGGCCTTCATGCCCGTTCTATAAGCTGCATTCGCCATGATCAGCGCAATAGAATGTGAATAAGCCGCCTCAATCGGTGCATTCCCCTGTTTCCTGCTTCTTACACTTTCCATCCAGTTACGTACATGCGCATTCGTCAGTGGATCGCCACCCATATTTGCACCGGTTGCTGCAGAAGCACCACCACTGCTCAGTGTCATTTCAGGCAGCAGGTTTGCATGCAATCCCATTTCCTGTGCTTCGTGTTCAGTCAGACCACCGTTTGGAGAGATCTTATTCTTATCGATATCAATAGTACCGCCATTGGAATAGTACATTTCCTTTACGCCACCAGCAGAATTGGAGAAGCGGGAACTGTATTGTACCTGGAAGCCTGAAGTTGGATCATTATCCGGACCATAATCAAATACCGCAGTAATGGTATCTGCATTTTTACGGCCATCTTTCCACATATAAATTCCTCCGTTTGCAACAGCACTACGTGGATGTTTCAAACCTGTAAACCAGTGTACCGTATCAATCTGGTGAGTCATCCACTGACCGAAGATCCCGGAAGAATACGGCCAGAAAAGACGGTATTCCAGGTACTTCCTGGGATCCCAGCTATCTTTCGGACGGCTTGCCAGGAATCGGGTCCAGTCAGTATCCTGCTCCCTGATTTCCTTTACCAGGTCCGGACGACGCCATCTACCTGGCTGATTCACGTTCCAGCTCATTTCTACCATGGTGATCGGGCCGAATTTTCCTTCTTTAATGAAGTTGTTGGCGGCGTGATAACTATCACCACTACGACGTTGCGTACCTACCTGGAAGATCTTGCCGGAAGATTGCACTGCTTTCAATGCTTTGCGGGCATCGTCCATGGTTTCTGCAAATGGTTTTTCACAGTACACATCTTTCTTCTGACTGACCGCTTCAATAGTATGGTAGGCATGCTGGAAGTCCGCTGTAGCAATGATTACAGCATCCAGGTCCCTGATCTTATACAGTTCATCATTATTTACACAAGCCTGGATATCATGTCCTGCTTTTTTAGAGATAAAGGCCTGGCCTTCTTCCCTGCGCCTTTTCCATATATCGGATACTGCGATGATATCAAAATTCAGTTCTTTATTGTTGTTAAAGAAGCAGGGTAGCAGGGTTTGGCGTGCACGATCGGAAAATCCGACCAATCCTATATTTACCCTGTCATTGGCTCCCATAATGCGGGCATAACTACTGGCTGGCATGCCCATAGCAGTGATAGAAACGCCTGCACCTGCCAGCAGGGATTGTTTCAGGAATTCACGACGTGATTTCATTGGAATTTTAATTTTTAATGATATAGTTCTAGGATGAGTTGACGTAAATATTTTTGTGCCGGCGCAGCCTGTACATCCATTGGATCCCAGCGGCTTTCTACAGAGATACCGCCATTGTAATGAATATTTGCCAGGGCTGCAATATAGGGTCTCACTTCATCGCCGGCTACACCGGGTGCAGTCCGTTTTTCTCGCTCCGCAATATGGCAGTGGACCAGGTTCTTTTTAGCTTTCACAATATTCGCAGCAGGTTCATTTTCCTTCAGCATGTGGTAAATATCTGCCGTGAGTTTAAAATTCGGGTGATTTACCGCGTTGACGATGGCATTTGCATCTGCCAGGGTATTGATATAATTCGTTTCGGTACTGTTCAGGTTTTCGATGGCGATGACTACATTATACTTAGCGGCAGTTTCGGCTATTTTCCGGCAGATGCTCACGAAGTGTGGATTTTCCTTTTCAGGGGTCCAGCCTTCTGGCAGTTTGCGGGCATTGCCGCTACCGAGTACGATCGTCTTTACACCGGCCTTTTTGGCCCGCTGCATGACTTTATCTACATAAGTCAGAATTTTTTGTTCATCGGCTTTAGGCCCTACGATGGGTATTTCGGCGGGGATGAAGCCATTGCAGGTATTGAAAATGCAATGCATTTTTTGCTGATCTCTGAGGAAAACCAGGAAGCTGTCTTCCGGGATATCGGGAGAGAGGAGTTTGCCTACGCTACCTTCAATATAGTCAAATCCGGCGGCATGTAAAAGGGAATCATTTCTGTAGGTGGTGGTGACACCGAGGGTGGGCAGCCGGGTTTGTGCAACCGATTGCAAACAAATGAATAAAAAAAGGCATAATAGCCAGGCGGGGGAGTTTTTCATATGTCTTTTCATATAACGTGGAGGGAAAAGTTAGGAACATTTATTAGAAATACAAAAATCTAATTGATAAACGGTAGGGGAAATACTTCTTTTTTTCAGGCTATCGGTGATCTGGGTTTGGTCTGTGTTGGCTCCATTTTCGATCTGTGTTCTATCCATCGTGGGTCTGTGTTCGCTCCATCTTCGTTCTGTGTTGGCTCCGTCTTCAATTTGTGTTCTATCAATCGTCGGTCTGTCTTCACTCCGTCTTCGCGCTATGTTTATCATTTCTTCATTATTTCTTCGCCACTAGTTCGTCACTTCAATATCCCCGGATATTGAAGTGACCTTATCGTGACCTATTTATGATGTATTGGAGAACTGTTTGTCTAAAAGCTTAGCTATATTCTACTTATACCCAGCCAGTATCAGTACTCATTTCATTTGCATTCTTAAAAATCAAACAGATCTCCAGCCCTTGCCTAATGAGATCCTAAATGGGCTGACGGCTGTAATAATTAATTTCAAAATCATCTTCCAACCATTAAATGTTCATTTCATTTTTTAAAAAATTTACCAGAACTTTAACTTTTACGATAGGGAAGATTTCACTGCCATGCAGTCATAATAAAATTGTATAATATCACTCATCACACCCGCATTGAATAAGTTTTACTTAACTTTGCGCCCCAAATAAGTATTTATATGAACCGACACGAATTGGTGAATCTGATCAGGGAGAGGCAATCTTATCTCTGTGTTGGCTTAGACACAGACATTACGAAGATTCCCCGTCACCTGCTGTCACATGCAGACCCGGTATTTGCTTTCAACAAGGCAATTATCGATGCCACTAAGGATCTTTGCGTGTCTTACAAGATCAATACTGCCTTTTATGAATGTATGGGTATCCGCGGCTGGGAATCGCTGCAACGCACCGTTGAATACATTCCTACCACCCACTTTACCATCGCCGATGCCAAACGCGGAGATATAGGGAATACCTCTACACAATATGCCAGGACATTCTTTGAGACATATAATTTCGACGCCGTAACTGTAGCCCCTTATATGGGTCGCGACAGTGTACAGCCTTTCCTCTCTTTCCATGAGAAATGGACCATTATGCTGGGCCTTACCTCTAATGAAGGCAGCCAGGATTTCCAGCTTACACCAAGCGGAGATGAAATGCTGTACGAGAAAGTGCTGAAAGCTGGTATGAGCTGGGGTACGCCGGACAATATGATGTTCGTGATTGGAGCTACCCAGAGCGCACAGCTGGCATATATCCGTCAGTTAGTACCTGACCATTTCTTCCTGGTGCCTGGTGTAGGTGCACAGGGTGGCAACCTGCAGGAGATTTCTGCAGTTGCAATGAATAAAGATTGTGGTCTGCTGGTAAACGCCAGCCGCTCTATCATTTATGCAGGAAATGGTGAAGATTTTGCGCAGGATGCCCGCATAGCTGCACAGGCTTTGCAACAGGAAATGGCAGAATACCTGGATGTAGCACCGGCTGCCAGGTAATAAGTACAATATTCCCGGATTATTTTATTCAAACAAGCATAAAAAAACACCGCCTTTAAGCGGTGTTTTTTTATGCGCCCCCGCAACAAATCAGACCTGCCGAAGACGGACCCGATTTTTCGGGCTATTTCCACATTTTTCTTTAAATTGATTCTTGATCTAACCTGTTCCACATGCTGAAAGACTTGTTTCAATCCCCCGACTACTTCCAGATAGACGACCTTCTCAGCCCCGAACACCTTATGGTGCGCGACGCTGTCAGACAATGGGTGAAAAAAGAAATCTCTCCCATTATCGAAGACGCCTGCCAGCAAGCGACCTTCCCTTCCCAGATCATTCCTGGCCTCGGTGAACTCGGTTGCTTTGGTCCTACTATCCCCCAGGAATACGGCGGTGGCGGCATGGACTACATAGCCTATGGTCTCATGATGCAGGAACTCGAAAGAGGTGACAGCGGTGTTCGCTCCACCGCCTCTGTACAAGGCTCTCTTGTCATGTTCCCCATCTACACCTTTGGCAGTGAGGCACAAAAGAAGAAATACCTGCCAAAACTCGCCAGTGGCGAATGGATGGGTTGCTTCGGCCTCACCGAACCTGATTTTGGTTCCAATCCCTCCGGTATGGTCACCCATTTCAAAGAAGACGGCGACTATGTAATCCTGAATGGTGCAAAAATGTGGATCTCCAATGCACCCTTTGCACAGGTTGCCGTAGTCTGGGCCAAAGATGAAGCGGGGATCATCAGGGGTATCATCGTGGAAAGAGGTATGGAGGGTTTCACCACTCCTGAAACCAAAGGAAAATGGAGTCTCCGCGGCAGCGCCACCGGCGAACTCGTTTTTGACAATGTCAGGGTTCCCAAAGAAAACATATTGCCATTAGCCAAAGGACTGAAAGGGCCTTTAAGCTGCCTTTCTTCTGCCCGTTACGGCATTGCCTGGGGAGTGGTTGGTGCTGCCATGGATTGCTACGATACTGCCTTGCGCTACGCCAAAGAAAGGGAGCAATTCGGGCGGCCTATCGGGGGCTTCCAGCTTACACAAAAGAAGCTGGCAGAAATGATCACCGAAATTACCAAAGCACAGCTCATGAACTGGCGCTTAGGCGTGCTGAAAAATGAAGGTAAGGCCACCCCGGCGCAGATCTCTATGGCCAAACGCAATTCCTGTGCGATCGCTACGCAAATAGCCCGTGATGCCCGTCAGATCCTGGGAGGTATGGGTATCACCGGTGAGTTCCCTGTCATGCGCCACATGATGAACCTGGAAAGCGTGATCACTTACGAAGGTACCCACGAAATTCACTTACTAATTACCGGTCAGGATATCACCGGACTCGATGCTTTTCATTGATATGCGTTTTTTATTATTGTTATTATTCCTCCCTTTCTCTGCATTCTCACAAACCGTGCTGGAAGGAAAGGCGCAGGGTACTTACTATGTCATCAAATATATCTCTGCAGATACTGCTTCCCTGCAGTCAGCCATCGATTCCATTTTTGCCGGCATTGATCAATCCCTGTCATTGTACAAACCCAATTCCCTGATCAATCAGTTCAACGAAAAGGGGCATGTACAAATGGATGCACATATGCAGGCCGTCATTTCAAAATCGGTTGAAATCAGTAAAATCACGCAAGGCGCATTCGATATCACCGTAAAACCACTGGTCGATGTCTGGGGCTTTGGTGTGCATCCACCTGCAGAAAGAAAGATCCCATCTCCCGCTGCAATTAAGAAGGTGCTGACCCATGTAGGCACTAAATACCTGGTAATAAAAGGCAGGGATTTATCCCGTACAAAACCTGGTGTAAGCATCGATTGTAATGGCATTGCACAGGGCTATACAAGCGATGTTATCGGTCGTTTTCTGGACAGCAAAGGTATTCACGATTACCTGGTAGACGTAGGAGGGGAACTGTGTGCCAAAGGTCAAAATGCACACCAGCAATATTGGACAGTAGGCATTGAAGGCGAAAGCCAGCACATCATTCCCTTAGCCAATCGGGCAGTTACCACCAGCGGCAATTACCGCCGATTTTTTGATTCAGGAGGCAAGCGCTTTGCCCACACGATAGATCCGCGAAGCGGCCAGGCGATTCACAATAATATTATCAGTGTAACTGTTGTGGCTACAAATGCGATCACTGCTGATGGCTTTGACAATGCCCTGATCTTAATGGGCGTGGAACGTGCTTTTGCTTTTATCAGGCAGCATCCGGAACTGCAACTGGAGGCTGGATTTATTTATAAAGATGCCAAAGGTGAGATACAGGAGGCTTTCTCACCGGGTTTTCCCAAATAAATGAGTAACTCATTTTCATTTTAAAGCCACCAGCAGGCCATTAACCCAGACCATTAGCATACAAAATGAAACACTTCAGGAGCGCTGTAAAATAAGCAGGGCCGCTAAAAATAGCAGCCCTCTCATACTTTGGTTTTTTATAGAATATGCGAAAATCCATTTTTAATAATCACCCACACATATATCAACCTATTTATTACAAGCGTAATAAACACAATTTACTTTTCGTCTTAGTGGGTGATTTTTCAATTAAAGAACGTTGGCAAGAAATTACTCAAGAAATTAGTTAGCAGACCAACGCATTATTACATACGGAATAATAGTATGGTATGGTTTCGCTAATTCAATAAAAATCAGTTGCCAGGGTCTAAAATTTTTATCTTCTTCAGATCTGTACTGTGAATAAGTTATATCCTGTCTACTCAATCAGATAATCAATAAAATGAAGTGCTTGCCAGGTTGATTATTTTTTTAACGGTGTATTATTGTTACAACATGAAATATGCCAAACAGACTTATTACTCTATATACAACGTATGAGACAGCAAAATCGTTTAGTAAATTTAGCAAGCTTCTGTTAATCTATTCTTAAAATTAACTAATTGATTATCTTATGATTATCATATATTGATATGATAAGTGCTGCTAAATACTATAAAAGTTAAGGAAAAAAAGTGAGTACTAGCGGAGGAAATCGATTGTAGCAGGAAAACTACACTTTTGAGTAGTGTCTGTGGAATATCTGTCATTGTAAATAAAAAAATCGCTTTTGCCCGGAAGCAAAAGCGATTTTTTTATAAGTCATGTATGCTTTAATCTAACAAGGCATCTGCCGCATCTTCCAGCAGTTTCAGATCCACAGAATCTGTTCCTGCAATGCCTTCAATAGATCCTTTGATATGCGCCGCATTTAACAGCACCTTTTCTAATTGTTTCTCACGCGCTTTCCAGATCTTTTCCATAGCATCTTTTTCTTTCTGAATGGAGATCTTCATCGCCATAAATCCTTCGCGGATGGCTTTCCATTGTTCTGCAAATTCGCCACTGGTCAGGTAACCATAGAGCATATGCACCTTATCACCCCTGTTTTCCTGTGTTTTAAGCGCACCTGCCACTTTGATGATACCTTCCCTGAGTACATGTGCCAATGCTCTTACTTCCGCAAACGTACAGATCCATACACCTTCCTTTTCCCCAAAGCGTTCCATGTCTTTTGGCATTGCCTGTGTAACGAGGATGGCAATATCTGCTCCCTGGCTACGCATATCTGCTTTCAGTTTTTCCAGCCAGTCTCTTGCAAAGTCTTTGGTACGCTTACTTTCGTAAATGATCTTACCACATTCCTGTCCGAACTGGTTCCTGATTAATTGTATACAATCAGCACCTCTCACACCTTTGCCTACTTCCATCACTTCATCAAAGGGGAAGGCCCCTTTCAATAGTTCTTCCAGCACCAGTTCCTGTATTTCCCCCTGCAGCTGTGTTGAACCCTGTTCTGCTTTACGGCGCATTTCTTCTGCCAGCTTGCGCTGATCTTCCAGCTGTTTTGCCATTTCTGCCAGCTTCAGCTGGTGTTCATGGTCTTTCAACTGGTTACGGTCAGCCTCTTCCCGGCGGATCTTTTCGGTGAGCAGGTTCCGTTCTTCCAACAGTTTTTTCTGAATGGAGATTTCGATTTCCTGTTCTTTCGCCAGCAAATCCTGCTCTTTACGCAGGAAGTCCAGCTCCTGCCGCCTCGCTTCTTTCAGCTTTTCTTCCTGTTCGATATTCGCCTGTTGCAGGAGCTGCAACTGGTTTTCGTAAGTAGCAGATACGCTCTTACGGATATTTTCAGACAAGGACGCCTGGAGTTTACTCTTTTCTGATTCGAGTAACCTGCTCAGTTCTTCCTGTTGTGATTGCTTTTGTTGTTCTACCTGCTGGCGGATCTGGGCCAGTTGGTTTTTTTCATTTTGTAATGCATCCACACGTTTGCGCCATTCGGTTTCCATTTTACCGCGCATCTCTTTTTCAATATCTGCTGCAAATGCATCCTCCATGACAAACTGGTGCCTGCAGTTAGGACAGGTGATTTGTGTTCCCATGACTTCGAAGTTACGATAAAAGTACATGGACCGCTACGCATTGGATGTGCGTATCACTTTTTTTCCTGCATATCGCGTAGCATGCGGAAGGCCATGAAACCCAGCAGTGCGATAATACCAATGATTGCAATCCAGATCCAAAGTTTACTGGTGAAGAGCGTGAAACCCTTTTCTGCAACTGATGCCGGCTTGTTGATATGTTTCATTTGCTCATTCGCTACTACGATACGGGGAAGTTCCCTGTTCAGGCTATCAGCAAAAAAAGAAAGATCATAATTTGGCGCAGCGAGGCCAGGATTCCCTGTTAAGATCAGGTATGATTTTCCTTCTTCCAGGTAAGCGGTCAGGTAGCGTGGCACCTGCCAGGCATTTACGTCCTGAATTTTTAAAGGAGGATTATCCTGGTTGTCTATGCGTATAACGAGGGTATCTGTTTTAACTGCCTGTTGTAATGCTATTTCATTTGCCTGTCCGGAACTAAGCGTGAAAGATTCTCCGTTTACCCATGCCTGTCGCTTGTAGAGGGCAGGGGCTGTAATGTTGAAGGAGAGGTTATCAATCACGTATTGATGCGCAAAAGCCAGTTTGATGGTGGTCGTTTTGTTCGCATTGCTGATCGTCATGCCGGAACAAAAAACGGATAGCGGACTTGTGGATTTTTGTTCGTTATAATACTGCCCTGCACCTGTAATATTGAGCGGTGCCTCGAGGGAGTCATTAATGAGCAGGCGAATGTATTTGTAGTCTGTGAGTGGCAGGTTTATCTGCGGTCTGGAAGGATCGAATGAAAATTCCGGTACCAATCCGTACCATTTTTTCAGGTCATTGCTACCCGTGACATTCATAAATTTGGATGTCCATGTGTTTTTGACACTGAGTGTTACATAGTCAACCGGGTGGCCTGTCTCATTACTGAAAATGAAAGAGGACGTACCATGTATAACAGGCTTGTTTTCTATAACGGTAAAAGACCTGATGCCGGCAATATCAGTATGAAGGATTTCTTTCTTAAACAGGTAAGGAACTTCTGTCTTCAGATCCTGGTAGATGCGAAAGTCTGTGTAATCGGCTGTTTCGCTGCATGCCATTAGTTTTGGATCGAGCAGGATATTATAAAACCCGCTTCGTTGTACCTTATCAGTTACTGCCTGCCAGGAAAAATCTTTTGAAACCGCTGTAGAAAGATCCTGTGCAGTCATTGAAGCGCTGCACAGGAATAATATGATGAAAAATATACTAAACTTCTTGTTCTTGTTTGTCATCCAGGATAATTTTTTTCAATCGTTGATACATGAAAGAGATAATCAGTAATAATACGCCCAGTGAAATAAATGCGGCGATCTTACCTCCTTCTGAAAGGCTCCTGATGTCGATGAGGAACAGCTTTATGATGGTAATACAAAAGAGTGCTATTGCAATAATGCGCACATTTTTGTCAGACCATTTTAAGCCGAGGAACATCAGTACAAATGCATAGGTTCCCCATAGGATACTATAACCGGTTTTCTGATTGCTTTGCACGATATTATAAATATCTGCATGCGGATGAAACGCGATCAATACCACCAGGTGATCCAGCAGTGAACTGATTGTAAATAATATCACCAATGTATTCAGGACCTGGAGCAGGAACGCCTGTTTTTTATTGAACAGGGGTTTGAGGTATCTCCAGAGCATGTACACCATTGCTATGATAACAGGAGGAATGATAAAATATGAGCCAAAGTAGCGACCATAATTTTCGCCCTGGAGCCATCTGTTGCGGAATAGGGCAGCTGTGCTATTATCGCCTATGAATACAATAAGTGCGATGAAGGTAAGCACCATAACAATGTACCTGAATATGACCTGGCCTTTGCTGCTTAGGTAAAGTAACACACACAATGTAAGGTAGTTGACGAAGTGCGTCATCTGGCGGGCAATAGGTGTTGCATATTTATGGTACTGGAAGAATACTTCCAGCTGTACGGTCGTATATACCAATGCAATTAAAGCCAGGTCCAGCAATAATTTCACATGTGGCAATGGCAGCACAGGAAAGAAGTTTGTGTCCTGCTCTTTGTTCAGGAACCTTCTGTACAGGTATAATGCTGCAATGCAAGCCAGGTTGGTAATAAAGCCCCTGTTGATCACCGGCGTCATATCGGCCATGTTGTAGCCATATACCTTAAACCAGTCCATGATCAGGCTGATGGCAGCCAGGACCAATACAAGCAGTGATGCAATTTTCATCAGCTTCAGCTCAGAACGCTGGTACAGGTATAACAGCAACACACTTTCTGCAGCCCAGAATAATGTGATGTAGTGACCTTTCAATTGTACCGGCGCAGCAAGGCTCAGGAAGGAAAGCACCAGGCCAATCAGGAAGTATAATAATAGCCTGTCTGCATATTTATTCTTATGCAGTACATAAGCAAAAATGAAATTGAATACTGCGACCATTGCTGTGAATAATCCCTGGAACATACCGCCGTGAATGTGTGAGAGTATCACCATACCGGCTGAATAATACAGGAATGTATTGCTGAGCAGGAGGATCATTTCCGGCTCTTTGAATTTCCTGTGCAGGCGAATATTGTTCACCACATTCATGAGGAAGAAGATGATGTAGAACAAGGTAGCGAATACCAGTGCGGTGATATAAGGAACTGGTTTGGCGGGAGTTTCAGTAGTAATGCTATATGACAGCCAGGTACCAAACAGCAGCACGGTAGCGAGGTAGGAAATCACATTGACCAGGTGCCACTTTTTGTAATAGGCCAGCACCAGCATACCCATATTGAGAATAAGGATATACGTGAATAATACGTTTGCATTACCATGGCCTGTGCTTACGAGAAAGGGTGCTGTAAAGCCTCCCAGGATGCCCAGTACGGCCAGTTCTACACGATTATAGCTGATTGATAAAAGAACCGTGAAGGCAGTGATCAATACCATCATGCTGAAGGCAGGGGCCTGACCTATAAGATGATATTGCTGAAACGCAATGGTGATACTGAAATACAATATGGCCACGCCACCGCCTACCAGCACGGAACTGAAGGCTGCAAAGCTTTTGCGCATACGGTGTGCAATCCCCAGCAGGATACCACCGCATAGGATACCAATGAAGGTACGACCGGTTTCATTGATCCAGTTTTTGTCAATCGCATATTTCAGGAAGAACCCGATACCGATCACCAGTACACCAATACCAATCTTGTTGAATAGATTTTCACCAATGAATTTCTCCAGGTCCGGATATTTCTCCCAGAATGTAGGAGCGGGTGGTGGTGGCGGAGTATCCTCAATCGTAACAGTTGGTGTAGCAATGATTTTTTCTTCCACCAGCGCTGGCGCCCGCTGTTGCACTGGCTCCAGATTTGTTACAGGAGGCGGTGGAAGAGGAGGAGGCGGTGGTGCCACTGGCTGAGGCGGTGGTGGCGGTGTATTAGCAGGTGGTGGTGTATAGACCGGCGGAGGTGCCGTGTCGATAACCGTTGTAGTGTCCCATTCCCTTTTAGTTGCTTGTAGTTGATCCATTCTGCTGTTAAGCATTCTCATCTGAGCCTGCATTTCACTTTTGGTGAGGAGAACGATCACAAGAATAACAATCAGGAGTAACAAAATGATAGTTTCAAACATACAGTAGTAAATATGTATAGGAAATATATTGTGATCAAATATAATCTATTCCTCCACAATTATATTGGAGTTAATTTTTTGCTTTTCTATTTGAAGAGAAGGATTAAAATTCATAAATTAAGATATGCAAAAGATAAAAGTTTGGAAAAACAGTAGGCTCAATATGACTGAATTTGTCAGTATTGAAAAGGGGGAGATGACTACCGTCAAAGGATATATTACCGGCGAGGGCTACGAAAAGCCCTGGCAGGTAAGGTATACGCTCACACTCAATCCACGTTGGGAGGCACAGGCTGTATTCATTGACGTAATGTCTGAGCAGAATTATACCATTGAGTTGTACAAGAACGAATTACAACAATGGTTAAATGAAAAGGGAGAGCATCTCCAAGCTTTTGATGGCTGTGTGGATGTTGATATCTCTTTTACACCTTTTACCAACACATTGCCTATCAACAGGCTGCAGCTCACGAAAGGAGAGGGGCAGGACATCAGGGTAGTGTATGTAGATGTAAGACATGGTGTTGTTAAAACGGTGAAGCAGCGGTACCTGAACAAGGGTAACCAGATCTACAAGTATGAAAATGAAGACTCCGGCTACATTTCCGAGTTAATTGTAGATAAGGAAGGATATGTGATTGACTATCCGGGCATTTGGCAACAGATATATTAAGATTGTAGCTATACGATCAATTTTAATAGACTTGTCGCCAACTTTATCTTCAAATTGATTTTTTTTATTCCCACGGCTGAAACAGGCATTGAAAAACTGAGAAAAAGGAAGATTTTTAAGCAATTGGACATATTGCGCGCGCAATATGGATTTTGGCAAACTGGCAGGAATCATCCCTGCCAGTTTTTTTATTTGTCGTACCTTTGCAGCATGAAAATGAATAATACGGACACTGTGCGGATGGCGGAGATCAAATTATACTTTCTGGACCCGCCTTATACATTCAGGATTCATAGCTATGCTGCGCCGCAACTGGATGAAGTGTTCACCATCCTTGGAAAGTATGGAACCTGCTCTACAAGTATTATGGATAGCCTGCTGGTATTAAGGAACTCGTTTGCAGAAGCAGAAGGGAACGCGGATAAGACCAGGAGGGTAATGAAGGACATTGCCGGCGTGATGAACGGATTGAACAGGATGAAGTAATCACCATTTTGTGTGAATTTGAATTCTACCCACCATTGATATTAAAGGGAATTCTACCTTTATAGAGCAATTCCTTTTCATGCGTTACCTCTTTTTGTTGTTACCTTTTTTGCTGGGTTGTAGCCATCAACCCAAACCGGGTTCTCATGCCTTTTATTATTGGAAATTTGAAGAACAGGGCATTTCTGATAGCGATACTGCATTGATCAAACAGCTACAGGTAGCACATTTTTATATTCATTACTTCGACGTAGACTGGAGTGAGGCCCGGGGGATGCCGGTACCCAGGGCAAGCCGTTATTATTATTACAATATTGTTCCTTTTTTGAAGGGGAGTTATTGCCCGGTGGTGTTTATCACTAACCGCACTTTTGACATCATGCCGGAAGATAGCGTGGAATGGCTGGCAGGCAGGATCTCGGACAAGATCCGGGATATGACCGCTCATTTTGAGGAGTCTGCCGCCGGTGCTGATTACCAGTATGGAACAAACTGGCAGGTGGAAAAACCAAAGATCATTGCCAGAAGAGTCTCCCTGCACAAAGAAATACAGATTGACTGTGATTGGACCCCGGGTACAAAGGACAAGTATTTCCATTTTTTAAGGGCATTTAAGGCACTCAACAAGGAAAATGAACTTTCCGCTACAATTCGGCTTTATCCTTATAAATACTACAGGAAAATGGGTGTTCCGCCGGTTGACAGGGGGATGCTGATGTGCTATAATATGGACCGCATCGATAAACTCAGTACTATCAATTCCATCTTTGACAAAAAGGTACTGAGCTCCTACCTGGTTGGTACACACTATTCACTACCCCTGGATGTGGCTTTTCCCATTTTTGGCTGGTATGCCTGGTTTCGGGGGGATAAATTCAAAGGCATTGTGGATGAAGGAGATGTGCTGATCAAGTCGGGAGTCATTGATTCAAAAGGCCTGATCAGCAGGGATACTACGCTGGATGGCCGCTTTTTCAGAGAAGGGGACCTGGTCCGAAAAGAGCAGCCCGACTCTGCTACCCTAAAATCCGCCATAGCCCTGGCGATGAGAAAGGTACCTGATTACAGACATATTGCATTTTATCACTGGGACGCTGCTTCAATTGCTGCATATGAAAACATCATACAAAAGACTTTTGCAGATTATTAGTATCCTTTTATTGCTGTTTATCCCCTGGATGCCTACATGGAGCTGCGGGCCGGAAAACGCGGTGGACGATTATCGCTTCGTGATGTTTGAACCGCAGTTATCCCGGTTCCCGGGCTTGGGGGATCTGAACTATAATTATCATTTGAATGTACTGAGGGATGGTGATCCACAGAAAAAGGATTACCAGCGCAATTGCCGGGAGTGGCAGCAAGAGCTGGGTGGCAGGCTGACTGACATTTATAATATCCAGTATGAAATGGCGCCAGATGACTTTTTGTATGCCTATCGCCATCACGCATGGGAAAACAGCAAGGGAAATTCCTTTTTACAGGCCTTGTTGAAACCTGCCAATCTATCATTCCTGGATTATATGGCATTTGCAAAACAAGTGGAGTTTAGCCAGTTTGGTGACTACGATCCCTGGCAAACGGGCGATGATAATGGGGGGCAGGAGCAAGCGGAAATTTTGTACAGTGCCGGGAAACAGGCATTTGCCAAAACTACAAATACGTTTTTGAAGGAGCGGTACGCATTCCAGCTGGAAAAACTGATGTATTACGGAGCTGGTAGAAGGGAGCGGGATTCCCTGGTTCCTTTTTACGACAGGTACCTGAAAGGGCATGCTACGATTGTAGCGGACTGGGGCCTGCTCTATTATGCCAATATGCAGCATAATCCTTTAATGGCTACAAAATTGCTTTGCGAAACTTTTGAAAGGAGTGAGGAGAAGAAAGCATTTATATACAACAAGCTCCGGGGGAAAGATCTCGATACCTTACTCCAGCGGGAACCAAACATTCCTGTAGCCTGGTTCATCCGGGGATTGAAGAACCCGGGCAGGGCACTTCCGGTGATCCAGGCCCTGCACGGGATAGCCCCCCGGAGCAAGTATTTACCCATGCTGGTAGTAAGAGAAGTAAATAAGGTGGAAGACTGGTTGATGAGCCCTGCAGTACTTGGTTTTAATTCCAGGTTGAAGGTGAATGAATATGAAATGAAGAGGAACAGGTCAGATTACACGACGCCGGACACCACTTATGAATATTATGCCCAAAAGAACCGGAGGAATGACCTGGCTTACCTGCGCATTGTAAGAGGCTACCTGGAAAGTATCGTGTCAAAGGCAGATAGCAACCATATTTTATATGCGCTGGCAGTGGCACATCTGTATAATATGGACGGTGAGTATGCAAAGGCGGCAGCCTGTTTGAAAAACCTGGATACCCGCAATAATATATTATTCCGGCGGCAATGGATCACGGAAGATATCTTAGCATCCATGCACATAGCGGATATTAAAAGCGATTCGGTGAAGAATGTTTTTGGTGCACAACTGAATGAGCTCATCAAGCTGGGAGCTAGTGTAAGTAAACCCGAATTTGAATCTGAATACGATGAAGATCTGGTAGAAAATGGATTTTCATATTTGCTACTGCTACTGAGCCGGCAATATGAAAAGCAGCAGGACATTGTTACAGCAGGATTGTTATTCCAGAAAGCCAACGTGTTGGTGAATGGGTATTATGGCTGGACACTGGATGATGATACAACGAAAATAAGTTATCGTAAGATCGCTTATTTTGATCAGCATGCTACACCGGAAGACCTGGAGCGGTTACTGGCATTTAAGCGTTCAAAACAGCACACTGCTTTTGAGAAATTTATTATGCCCAAAGTATGGGCACCGGAAGATTTTTACCGGGATGTGCAACTTAGTTTGCTGGTAAGACAGCAAAGATTTGAGGAGGCGCTTATGGTAGCAGAGCGTATGGACAAATATTTCTGGAGAGATAATTATGAATATAGTGCGTACCTCACTCATAAGTATATAGGCAGCGCGGATTTTTTGGTTCCTGGTGAAAAGTTGAAGCATGCATCTTATACTATTGCCAGTAAACGGGCCATTTTGAAAGATATTGTTTTATTAAGGGATAGTTTAAAGCTGGCCCCACAAAATGCTGTCTTGTATTATCGGATGGGGAATGCATTGTATAATATCTCTTTTGGTGGCCGCTGCTGGATGCTGGCTAATTATGGCAAAGGATACGGTCGTAGTGGTGATTACGATTATAGACCGGGTTGGCAGGAATATGATCATAATGAGCTGAACAGGAGGCACCAGGCTAACTATTACAAATGTGAGGCCGCAATGTGTATGTACCGGAAAGCTTTGGCAAATGGACAGGGGCAAAAGGAATTGTGTGCGAAAGTATTGCTGATGATGAGTGTATGTGATAAGGACAGGGCAGACTATGTGCGGGAGAGAAAGTATAGTGATTTGCCGATTTATAAGTATAATTTGGCCGGGGATGATGCTCCATATCATTCACATTACCTGGATGTGTTGAAGAAAAAATATGGTCATACAAATATGTATGCAGAAAGTAAGATGATGTGCCCGGATGTACATTAAATTGCCTGGCCGGAAACTGAAATTTGCTGCGCCGACACCCGCTTTTTCCAGGTTTCAATTTGGAGTTTCCTGCTGTTAGCCCTGGCGTAGAAAAAGTATCCTACGCAGCAAAAAAAATAGCGATAGAAATAAAATGGCGGCTACAGGAAAGATATATTTCATTTCATCAATTATTTGCAAATGCGATCGTTACTATCCTTCCTCCTTCCTCTTTTGACAATAACAGCTTGATCCCATCTTCCAATATCACAGCCGCCCCTATCTCAATATCCTGCCCTCGTGTTATATCTTTTGCACCCGTCAGTCTTTCGTTCACAAATAACCATTGGCCGTTATGATAGGAAAAATAACCCACTCTTTCTTTCAGGCTATTGCTCAGTCGTTCATTTCTTAAAATATTCCTGTTCACATGCCAGTAATGCAAAGTCGCATTGTGATACACCACCAGCCTTAAATTATCCGGTTTCCATACCGTTGGTTTGAACTGGTAATATAGATCCAGTACGGGGATACCCGCATTGTACGGCGTACCGCAGAAAGGGCAACAGGTGTGTTTGGTATTATTATAGATGAACCATTTCTGATTACAGGCAGCATTTGCACATTTCAGTTTCAGGTCATTGGTCTTGATGAGTGCCTGCTCCCAGGCATCGGCAGTCGGCCGCTGTACGGGATCATGCAGGCCTTTGATAAAGGCCTGGTCAAAGAGTTCTTTCAGGTAAGGACCCGCCATGGTATAAGGTGTTTTATCCAGGTCGGTCCATGGATAATAGATTGCCATGTTATCGCCATATTCCCGTATAAAATTCCGGTTACTGCTGTCAGTCGGGTGCTCAATGAACAATGCTTTTTCACCCATTAAGAGTTCTTCTTCTTTTTCTGATTCTACCGGGCCAAAATAATTACCTCCGCGCAGCGGGTGCCTGTAAAAAAGGTACATATAAATCAATACTGCCAGTGCATGCAAATCTGTTAGCCGGTTCGGAAGTTTGCGGGCAGGATCATTTTTATCCAGGTGTTTGGTCGCCAGCACTTCCGGGGCAATAAAATCGGCTGTTCCCAATACATCGGGCGGGTATAAATTAGGTACAACCAAACCATCAATGTCGATAATAGCTGCAGTTTTACTTACCGGGTCTATCAGTACATTTTTGTAAGACAGGTCAGAATGTGCTAATCCAGCGGCATGCAGGCGCTTTACGCCCCTGGCAATGTTGACAGCTACCTGGAAATAACTGAGCCAGTCACCCAGTTCTGAATCATCCAGTTTCGTTCTTGATTTAGGTGATCTGAACCTGGCACTGGCAAACCATTTGCCTTCTTTCTCCCTCCCTTTTAGCAGGTCATTATTTGCATATCCTTTCCTGAAAAAGAAATTGCTATTGTATACAGGTACAATGATGCCGGTCTTCTTATCTGTTTCCACTACATCCACAGGCCAGCTGTACAGGTCTTTGTAATAGTTGCCACCTTCCTTGTTAAAGAAACTGTCGTAGTATTGTGTAACGATCTTCCGGAGCCGCTCTTTGGAATGATGATCCGGCTCCGTTCTGTAAATAGCCACTACGTACGATTTGTCAGGACTGAAAAAAACATCTTTCATGCCGCCTTTCATGGGGTCACCGTTATCAACGTATTGATAAGTCTTACCGGGATTGATTACCGAATGCACAGTTTTTACAGCCATAGCCTAGTATATTATTACCATTGTCCGGTCATCATGATTGCCCGGGCTCCAGAAATCCATCCAATCAAATAAACTGCGGGCAGCTTCCCTACAGTCTCCTTTGAAATCTATCTTTACTTTTTCTTCATTATTTCCATCCAGGTCCTGCATGAATTGTTGCCAGTGAGCAGCATTTTGCAGGTTGTATACTACTTCGAATTTAGGATCATAGATACCATCTGTCATTAAGAACAGATAAGAGAAATCCGGCAGGATGGTGACCTTAAATCTTGATGTGACCGGGATCTCTTTTGAGTGGAATATTTCCGGTTGGGTGATAAAGCGGGTACCGCCACCAAATTCACCCACATCCAGTTGATTCAGTAATTGCGCTTCATCATGATGGAGTAAAACAATCGGGCAATCGCCTACACCAAAAGACAGGATCAGGTAACCAAAATCAAACTTTTTGAATGCGACAAAGATTAAAGTAGTATGATAGTATTCCAGTATTGATTTGCGCTTATCGTTGAACAGTGCAGGATTTGCTGCAGCATGTTTTTCAGCTTCTGCATTTATTTGTTCGTATACATGCTTTATGGCCTGGTACATGTGTTGCCCGGCAACAAGGTTGATCTTTTCCCGGTCTGAAGCAGCTATTTCCTCCAGTTCCTGTTCCCGGTTTTCTTCAAAATACTGTTGAAAAAAACGTATGGTTTCTTCACAGGCTATCCTGGCACCTTGCCTTGAAAAAGGGCTACTACCCGCACCATCCGCTACTGCAACTACCGACCAGTTGTTTTTAATATTAAGTGCCAGTTCAAAATGATCATCCCTGAAAGCACCTGTATTCTTATGTGAACGACCACGCTTAGAGGCTGCAATCGCGTGTTTGCCATACAGCGGCCCCGCAGTATGTACATCATCCTGTTTCCAATAAGGGTCTTTTACATCACTTGGCAGATCCTTCCACATTGACCTTGGATCAGGATTTATAATCAGGTTAATCACCTTCACCTGCTTAGGTGAATCAGCAACACTAAATACGAGTTTAATTTTATGATCACCGCTTTCTGTGGGGATCCCTTCGATCGTGTTGTTTTCTTCGTTATACACCAGGCCAATTTCTTCCAGGCCATTCCATTCCAGTAATGTAATATCAGCCATATTCCATTTCTCCAGGTCCAGCAACGCTTTGTACTGCTTGTTCACACTCCCGTTTGGAAAACTGATATGTGCAGTGAGAATATCGTTAATCCTGTTCTTAATCGTATAATCCATAAGCTAGCCCTGTGTACGGTTTACATCAAATCCACCGCCTTCTTCGACCACAATGTACCTGGATGTTTTGCCGCACCACGGACAGGTATTCATTTCTTCATACCCGATACAATGGATATTTCCACAGCTACATTGTGCCAGTGCAAACTGGTTACTGCAACAAGGGCAGGTAGGAGCACCTACTAATTCAGCCGTATTGATTTTATGGTTCCCTGCGGCGGCATCAGACAATTCAAAATAATCATCCTTTAATGGAAAGGCCCCTACCTGCAAATAGGAACGGGTTTCGAGGTTCATGCCTCCCCAGATATTATTGCCAATACTCTTCCGGTATTTGATAAGGTAATGGCGGCTGGATTGCTGGCACCTTGCGAGTAAAACTACATAGTTATCATCCACCAGCTGCGCAACAGGGGCGCTCTTGGAAATGTCTATTTTAGACAGCCAGTCATTATCGAGTTTTTCCAGTTCCAGGCCGGAACCATTACTTTCAATATTCACGCTACTGGTAGTAATAGAAGCCGTTACCCATTTAAAGAAGTATTTGTAAGAATCGATGTTGGCATTTTTGAAGAACAATACATGCTCTGTGAGTTGTGCTAAGACACCGGCATTCGCTTCACTGCCAAAGGATACAGCAACGAGGTTGACGGAGCGTTGCCATCGCTGTTTCCATTCAGTGATCACAGCATCTGTATTGTCAGTCGGTACACCATCTGTAAATAAGAAGATGATCGGTTTCCAGTCACCTTTGGAAGTTGGGGTCGTTTTCCTGACGTTACTATCCAGTTCCTTCATCAGGTGCTGCAGACCATTGCTGAGCGATGTGCCGCTACCAATAGGATATTTAGGCGGGTAGAAACTGATGATATCCTGCAGGGGCAGGATAGTTTTTGCTTTACCGGCAAATGCTATAATAGAGATCCAAACTGTTTCAATAGCAGTAGGATCAGTTTTTAATGCCTGGATAATGGTGGAAATTCCTTCTTCCACCTGTGAAATAGGTTCTCCTACCATTGACTCAGAAACGTCAATCAGGAAGTATATAGGTAGTCTTCGCATACAATCAGTTTAAATAACAAAATGAATCTCGTCAGGCGGGGGCGGCAGATCAATTGTATCTGTGGTGCCCATGCTTTTGTTGCCCTGCTCAATGGTTTCTGATACCCATTTAAAGAAGCTTTTCAGGGTAGTGCTATCTGCAACATCCAGGTGAACGGTTACATCACAGAGTTCTTTCAGGAACTCGTCATTTGATAACCTGCCTGCTGCGCAACCTACGATAGATGCGAAGTTCAGTGATTTTATAAGTGGAATCATTTCCTGGTACAGGTACAGGTCATTTGGATTACCGTCAGTAAATATAAAGAGCAGGGGGCGCCAGTCGCCTTTCTGTGTATCCGTGGCTTTGCGCAGTTCCTGCTTTACTTTTTCGTAGACAAACTTAAGGGCTTGTCCTGTATGCGTAGGGCCGCTCTCCGGGCAGGTGATTTCCCGCACATTGTAGGAGGGAAGATCTGTGAGTGGCAATATTTCTTTTACTTCTTTATCGAAGGTGATAATACTGATCCAAAGGGTTTCCATAGCTAATGGATCTGAGCGCAGGTTTGCGATCATTCCACTCAGTGCATTGTTCAATGCCTGTATGGGTTCACCGTTCATAGATCCGGATGTATCCAGCAGCAGATAAACGGGTAGTCTTCTCATAGTCGATTCAACTAATTTTCAGGTTACAATATTCGGTCCGGACATAAGAGTGAGTATAGATCCGGAGGTATCTATCAGTAAATACACGGGTAAACGTGTCATGGTTTACATGTATTTTTTCAGGACTTCAACAAAGCTATCAGTTTGATAAGGTTCGCCGAGGGCTCTGAATTTCCAGCTATCATCTTTCCGGTATACCTCGGCAAAGACCATAGAGCACATGCCATTCAGCGATGCATCGCCGGAGAGACTGTATTTGGTGATTTCTTTACCATTGGTGTCTACTGCCCTGATGAATGCATTTTCGATCAGGCCGAAGTGCTGGTTATTGCGTTGCCCCTGGTAGATAGACACCACGAATACGATGCGCTGATACCGCTGATCGAGAGCGTTGAGCTTTACGATGATCTGTTCATCATCGCCATCGCCGGCACCGGTCCGGTTATCGCCCGTGAGCCAGATGTGACCTGAGGGATGACGCATGGAGTTGAAGAAGATAACGTCACCTTCATGGAGTCCAACATTTCTGCCATCATTGGTACGCATGGTTTTCCCTAAGTTCGCCACTTTACCATTTGCATCCAGGAGAAAGGCAATGGCATCCAGGTCATATTCTGCATCCTGGCTGCTGCCGAAAAGCTTGCCGAAGAAGCCGCTTTCCTGTTTTTTTACATCCCATCCCAATCCAATCGTTACAGTAGAAAGATCGTGTATCGCATCTCCACGATCATTTTTTCTAAGGTCAATGGTTTGACCTTTTTGTAGGTTGATAGCCATATGGATTATTTAATAATTTGTCCCTTGAAATGCCGGGAGAGGAAGAAAGCGAGGTCTTCCCTGTAGCCAATGCCGGATGCTTCAAATTTCCACTGATCATTCCGCTTGTACAAGCGTCCGAATTCCACAGCTGTTTCGATGGAGAAGTCTTCTCCTAATTCGTACTTGGCTATTTCCTGACCGTTTGCATCATCGACAATGCGGATGTAGGAGTTGCGCACCTGGCCAAAGGTTTGTCTACGCTGCTGGGCTTCGTGAATGGTCACAACAAACAGAATTTCCTGAACCCGGTTATCAACTAAGGAGAGGTCTACCCTGATACTTTCATCATCACCGCCATCGCTGTTGCCGCCGGTAGGGTCATCGCCCGAGTGGTGTAAGGCAGTGTCTTCCGAATCAGGGTTACCATAAAACACGAAGAAACCTTCGGTTGGAATCAGGCGTTTGTCATCCAACATAAATGCAGAGGCATCGAGGTCGAAAGCATATCCGGTTCCGTCATTTGGGTCCCAACCTAAACCGATAGTGATCTTGTTTAATCCTATGTTAATCCGTTGTCCTTTCTGTAAATTGATAGCCATAATTGGGTATTTATAGTTCGGGTTAGTGTTAACAATAATTAATTGTCCCTTAATAATTCGCTATATAGAGGCTCAATTTACAAATAAATATAAATTAAAAGACTAATATCCTTAATAAAAAGAAGGAGGTTATATCAAAAGTAATATGAAGGCATTGAGAAAAATCCTGCCATCAGCTACCCGAATTACATCCGGGTAATTTTACTTGTGATACAACCTCTTCGGTTAATGGTTGGCTGCCTGTAAGATCGCAGCAATTGTCTCCTTGTTATTGACACCCAGGCCTTCCTGTTGATGTAACAGGTCACCTCCGGAGCTGAAGACGCTGATAATATTTGAATGAGAGAAATCCATCGGAGAAATCTCTTTGTATTTAACTGACAACACATTAGCGAATTCACGAACTGTTTCCGGGTTGCCCTGCAGAAAGGTCCATTCATCGCCATCCATCTCTTTTGAAATTGCAAATGCTTTTAGCCTTTGAGGCGTATCGGTTTCAGGATCGATGCTTACGAGTACATATTGTACTTTATCGTTGCTGCCCACCTTTTTGCGAATGTCCTGCATATCAGCAACTAAGCGGGGGCAGGCCACCTTGCAGGATGTATAGATCATGACCATCACCAGCACTTTTCCTTTCAGGTCTTTTAGCTGAATGGATTTCCCTTCTTCTGTATGCCAGGTGGAAGTCAGATTAAAGATCGATTTATCTGAGATTTTAGTTTGAGGTTGCTTACATGCCATGCAAAATGCAAACAGTAAGCAGATCATCCTTTTCATAATTACAGGTTTTTAACAGCTCTGAATCCCTGATTCTGTACGCAGTAATTCGCTTTCAGGCTTCCACGAAAAGCATATCGCATAAAGGCAGCATAGTTCATCAGGTCGGTGGCGCCCACGGAGCCACTACCACAGAATTTCGCTGCATCGTTTGACACATCTTTCCTGGACTCGCCTGATAACATCACTTCATTAAAATCAGCAGTCCATTCCCACACCAGTCCATGCAGGTCTGCTATTCCCCATACATTTTCAGGTGTCTGATGCACACGGTTACCGGCAGTATTGGGTTTTTCGTACCAGCTAAGAATGTCTTTATTATAAGTTGTTTTGTTTCGTGCATCGGCTGATGTTTTATCGGCCATGGCGGCGTATTCCCACTGGTCTACAGTGGGCAGTGATTTGCCTGCGGCATCGCAGTAGGCTTTGGCGGCAAACCAGGAGATGTTTGTAACGGGTGCTTCAGGATCCATAGCGGGGGAAAGTGTGGTATCGTTTGCCCAGTTCACCAGGTAATTTGCTTCTGCATAGATGTGTTTTACCTGTGAGCGCCGCCATTGCGGATTATGTTTCACAAATTCCAGGAAACGGCGATTGGTAACGGGAACCACGTCCATCATGAATCCCCGTACCAATATCGTCGTATCTTTTTTACCAAAGAAAGGTGTATAAACGCCGCTTTTCACTTCCGCCATCTTTACGGTATCAGCTACAGGAGCCAGTGCTATCTGAGCGAGAGGCGTCGTTCCTTCTTCCTGTGCCGGAACGCGGGTGCAGGATACGGCGAAGCAGATGCCGGTAGTAAAAAGGAGGATCGTTTTCATTATTTACCTCTTTGAGCAGCTACCATTGCTGGTTTAATTTCCTGTTTCTTATTGCCCCAGCTGGAGTAAACGAAGGTCAGCACATTGGCAATTTCTTCATCACTCAGCACCTGGGCGGGCATTACGCCATTGAATTTCGCACCATTCACTACGACTTCACCAGTCTTGCCATGCAGCACAACACCAATTGCCCTGTTTACATCGGCATTCAGGAAATCAGATTTTGCGAGTGGAGGGAAAGCGTTTGGAATACCCTGACCATTTTCCTGGTGGCAGGCCAGGCATGTTTTAGCAAAGACAGATTTACCCAGGGCTACTCTCTCGTCGTAAGAGGCTGCTTTGGGAGCATCAGGTGCTTTTTCACCGGGCATATTCTGAATTGTACTGCCTTCAGGTTGATAGATACCTTCTGTTTGTTTGCCGGAATAGATTTGTTTATTCTCATCGCCGGTAACAGTGAGCATACCCAGGGAACCTTTGTTGAAGGTACGTGTAATGGAGTGGTCTACGATTACGAAGGTACCGGGTACTTCGCACTTGAAGTCTACGATAGATGCGCCACCGGCAGGAATTAAAGTGGTTTGTACGTTGTGATTAACGAGGTCACCACCTTCTACATTTACATGGTCGAAGATCTCGCCGATCACGTGGAAGGAAGACACCATGTTAGGTCCACCATTACCAACGAAGAGGCGTACGGTTTCACCAACTTTTGCCTTCAGTGAATGATCGCCGGTGAGGGAACCTACACGGCCGTTGAAAACCACGTAGTCAGGGCGTTCGTCGATGGCTTTCTGCATATCGAAAGGTTGCAGACCGGGATCGCCGTTTTTACCTTTAGTATAGAAGTCGCCCTGCATGATATAATATTCTTTATCAACGGGAGGTAGGCCTCCTTCAGGTTCTACGAGGATCAGGCCATACATACCATTGGCAATGTGCATGGCAACGGGAGCTGTCGCACAATGGTATACGAAAAGGCCAGGGTTCAGTACCTTGAAAGAGAAGGTCACTTCATGGCCGGGGGCTACGAAGGAGGAGGCTGCACCGCCACCAGTACCGGTTACGGCATGGAGGTCGATGTTGTGTGGCAGTTTATTGTTAGGGTGGTTTTTCAGGTGAAATTCCACTTCGTCGCCCACACGGGTACGGATAAAGCTACCGGGCACGGTGCCGTTGAAAGTCCAGTAAAGGTATTTTACACCATCGGCCATAGTACCTTCTTTCTCTACAATTTCCATGTTCACAATGAGTTTGGTCGCTTCCCTGTTGCCAACGGGTTTAGGAACCAGTGGGGGAGAGGTGAGTTCAGCGATGCTTTCACCAACGACTTTTATATCCGTGGAAGGTGTTTTAGTTTGTTCAGGTGTGGAGCTGGAACAGGCGTTCAGCAGGCATGCACTGAGGATTGCAATGATTAGAGATTTGAGTCTTGTCATGGTATAAGTGTTTGAGCTTCTTATCGGGTTGTATAATAAAAGACGTTTTTGTCTTTTATTGATCGATTCAAATGTATGTTGTGGAAATGGGGTGGGCAAACACATTGGTTAGGTGGGGGGATGATTGTGGTCAGTAGGAGCGACGGGAAGAAATTAATCTGGATTTCCCTCATTCGGGTTTTATCCCTCATATTATGCTGCGGCATCATCTTTACCTGGGTGCATAATAATTAAGCGTTTTTCGAATTCCACTATTTTCTCTACCTTGCTGCCCTTGGGTTCAAAAACCACCGTTTATGGAGCGTGTTGATATAAAACGATTAGCAGAAAAGCTCAACCTATCCACGTCTACTGTTTCAAGGGCATTTAGAGGTAACAGCGATATTAATCCGGAAACTAAGGCAAGAATTCTGGCTGCGGCCAAGGAATTCAACTACCAGCCAAACCACCATGCCAGTAACTTGCGGGATAAGCGAAGCAATACGATTGCCATCATTGTACCGGAAATTGCCAATAACTTCTTCTCCCAGGCCATCCATGGCATAGAACGTGTAGCAAGGGAAAAAGATTATTATACATTGATCTACCTTACCGATGATGACTACGATAAAGAAGTAATGTTCGTCGAAAAGCTGTACAATGGCCGTGTAGATGGTATCATTATGTCTGCCTCAGGAGAGGCCAATGACCATCGTTACCTGAAGACGACGGGCAACAAACAGATTCCCCTTGTATTTTTCGATAGGGTGTACGATGATATAGACGTACCTAAAGTGACTACGGATGACTATGCGAGTGCTTTCTCCGCTACCCGTCACCTGATAGAAGCTGGTTGCCGGAAGGTCGCCTTCCTGGTAATTAATAAAAGTATGTCCATCGGTAATATCCGTATGCAGGGTTACAAAGATGCCCTGCAGGATGCAGGTATCCCTTTCCAGGAGCAGCTGGTGGTGGATTGCAGCAATGATTATGACAAGAACTATCATATCCTGACAGATTTCCTGGTAAATGAACGTCCTGACGGGCTATTCACTGCTGTAGAGCGTTTGGCTATTTCAAGTTATTACGTTTGCCACGACCTGGGTATCAATATTCCAGGGGATGTGAAAGTGGTCAGTTTTTCCAGCCTGGAAATTGCCTCTCTACTCAATCCTGCGCTATCCACAATTACCCAACCGGCCTACGATCTGGGCACACATGCTGCAGAAATGTTGTTCAAAGTACTGGAGGGAATCCCTCCTCAGAACAATCATATCATATTGGGTTCCAAGCTCATTCCACGTCTTTCATCTGCAAAAATGTAAGCAAAAGAAAAAAAATGAAACAAAATGTTAGGAAAAACAAAAAAATACATAATTTAGCGGCATAAATCATTTTTATTCCACGTTCCGGGAACGTTCCCGGAAATGTTCAACACTGACACATTATGTTTTCAACTTAGAACTTACGGACAGAAAAAGGGGGACTGGGACCTGCTATTGGACAAACAACAACATTTATCCCTTCCCATTTACAACAATGAAATAAAGCCTGAATTCTCTTAAGGAATTCTACAGCTATTTTCTTGTCTTTTCATTAAACGCGCTGCGTAGGCAGTAGCGTAACAGTAATTCCTTGTCTTTAAAATGAAACGTTAAATGAAACGAACACACTTTACCCGGTTAGCGCTGCTGTTGTGTTTTATCCTGATCACATTAGGCGTATACGCCCAGTCAGGAAGTATCAGCGGATCCGTTACGGACGACACAAACAGTCCGGTACCCGGAACCATCCTTTTCCTGAAAGGTAGCAGCAAGAATGCAGTTGCAGACAGTGTAGGTCATTACACTATCCATGGTATAAGTGCCGGTAATTATGTACTGGTAGCGAGAATGGCAGGCTTTGAAGCTGTAGAAAAAGCCATCACTGTTGGAAGCGGCAATGTAGATCTCAACATTCAACTGAAAACTGATACCAAAGGATTAAGCGAAGTAGTGGTGATCGGTTATGGTACGCAAAAGAAAAGCGACCTTACCGGATCTATCGCACTCGTAACTACGAAAGATTTTAACAAAGGCCCGGCCTCTTCTCCTGAACAACTTATCACTGGTAAAGTACCGGGTGTACTGATCACCTCCAATGGTGGTGCACCGGGTAGTGGTAGTACAATCCGTGTACGTGGTGGTGCATCTCTGAATGCCACCAACGATCCGCTGGTTGTAATTGATGGGGTACCTGTTGAAAATGGTAATGTGAGCGGTTCTTCCAATGCACTCGCAATGGTGAATCCGAATGATATCGAATCATTCTCCGTATTGAAAGATGCATCTGCAACCGCGATCTATGGTTCCCGTGCATCCAATGGTGTGGTGATCATTACTACCAAGAAAGGTCGTGCAGGCGATAAATTGAAACTGGCTTTCACCACTAACAATGCGGTGTCTAAAGCAACGAGTTTTTCTCCTGTATTATCCGCAGCAGAATTTACTGATATCGTAAAAGCACATGGTACTGACGGGCAAATTGCCATGCTGGGTACTGATAATACAGACTGGCAGAAACAAATTTACCAGTCAGCACTGAGCACAGACAATAACCTGAGCATCAGTGGTTCCTGGAAGAAATTGCCGTACCGTGTTTCTATCGGTAATCTTTACCAGGATGGGATCCTTAAAACTTCTAACCTGAAAAGAACTTCCGGTGCAGTAAATCTCTCTCCAAGTCTTTTCGACGACCACCTGAAAATAAACCTGAACCTGAAAGGATCTGTAGCAGACAATCGTTTTGCTGATCAGGGAGCGATCAATTCCGCTATGGCTTTTGATCCTACCAAACCAGTTTATTCCGGTAATGACAATTACGGTGGTTATTATGAGTGGATGCAAAATAATGCGCTGTTTGCCCTCGCTACAAGAAACCCGCTGGGTATGCTGAAACTGAAGAATGATGCATCTACTGTGAAGAGAAGTATCGGCAACTTACAGTTCGACTACAAGTTCCATTTCCTGCCAGAACTGCACGCGAATATGAACCTGGGTTATGATTATTCTAAAGGTACCGGCAACACGAATATTCCTGCTTATGCAGCATTGTCTTATTACAATGGTAAGGGTGGTTCTTTCCATCACTACGAACAGGAAAAGCAAGACAAACTCTTCGATTTCTACCTGAACTATAATAAATCATTAAAGGCGATTAAGAGCGCTATCAGCGCAACTGCCGGTTATTCTTACCAGGATTTCATCACCACCACACCAGCATTTGCAACACTGGATGGCTCCGGCGATACTACCACTGCGGCAGGTAACTATAGCAAATCACAGCATACACTGGTTTCCTTCTTCGGTCGTTTGAATTATACATTCAACGAGAAGTATATGCTGACAGCTACCCTGCGTCGTGATGGTACTTCCCGCTTCCAGAAACACTGGGGTAATTTCCCTTCTGTAGCACTGGCATGGAAAATTAAAGATGAGAATTTCCTGAAGAATTCAAAAGTACTGTCTGATCTGAAACTGAGACTGGGTTATGGTGTAACCGGTCAGGAAGATATAGGGCAGGATTATGCTGCTGTATCCCGTTATACATGGGGTGATGCGGCTTCTTCTTACCAACTGGGGAATGCTTATTATCACACATTGCGTGCAGCTGGTTATGACCAGAACATTAAGTGGGAACAGACTGCGACTTACAACATCGCAATGGATTACGGTTTCCTTAATAACAGGATCAACGGTAGCCTGGATTTCTACTACAAGAAAACCAGCGATCTGCTGGCAACCGTTACAGCGCCTGCAGGTACTAACCTGACGAATACATTGTTCACGAATGTAGGTAGCCTGGAAAACAGGGGGGTGGAATTCATTATCAATGCAACTCCTATTGCAACGAAAGACTTCACCTGGAATGCTGGTTTTAACATTACTTACAACCACAACAAGATCCTGTCTCTCTCCAAAGTGAAGAGTGATACAGCGGTAGGTTTCGCAACAGGCGGCATCGACGGTGGTACTGGTAATACGATCCAGATCAATTCAACTGGTTATGCAATCAATTCTTTCTACGTATACAAACAGATCTACGATAAGAATGGCAAACCTATTGAAGGTTTATATGAAGACAGAAACGGTGATGGTGCTATTACTGCGGCAGATAAATACCGTTACAAATCACCAAATCCAACCTTGTTCCTGAGCTTCAATTCAAACTTCAATTACAAACAGTGGACACTTGGTTTCAGCCTGCGTAGTAACATCGGTAACTACGTTTACAATAACCAGGCTTCCAACTTCGGTAACTACAAGTCTTTCCAGAATGCGGCTTTCCTGGCAAACATGTCTTCCAGTGTGTTGAAAACAAGTTTTGCCAACCCACAATACTGGTCTGACTACTATGTAGAGAATGGTTCATTTGTGCGGATGGATTACCTGAACCTGGCCTATGATTTTGGCCGTGTATGGCATCAGAAACTTGGTGTAAGAGTGAACGCCAACGTACAGAACGTATTCGTGATCACCAAATACAGTGGTCAGGATCCGGAAGTGTTCAGCGGTATAGATAATAGGTTCTATCCACGTCCACGTGTGTATTCCCTGGGCGTAAATCTTGATTTTTAATTCATAAACCGGAACGTTATGATCAGGAAATTAATATATAATACAATGCTTGCCGCTGTGATGATTGGAGGCCTGGCAGCTTGTACAAAAGACCTGGACCGAAATCCAATTACGGAAGAAACTACGGCCAGCGTATATACAAAATTCAGTAATTACAAAAGTATCCTGGCTAAGCTGTATGCAGGCCTGGCTACTACGGGGCAAACCGGGCCTACCGGTAGTGCCGATATCAGTGGAATTGACGAAGGTACTTCCAACTACATCCGTGCTTATTTCCAGATGCAGGAATTACCTACTGACGAAACTGTAATGGGATGGAATGATGGTACTGTTCAGAACTTCCATAAAATGAACTGGACGGCTGATGACAACTTCATCACCGCTATGTTTGCCCGTCTCTTCTACCAGATCTCCCAGTGTAATGAGTTTATCCGTCAGACCTCTGATGCTAAACTGGGCAGCAATGGTATCACTGGCGCCGATGCAGAAACGGCTAAGACCTTCAGAAATGAAGCAAGATTCCTGCGTGCACTCAGCTATTATCATGCGATGGATATGTTTGGAAATGTACCTTTTGCTACTGATAGCAACCAGGTATCCTACTACTATCCTAACCAGGTTACCCGTGCACAGTTGTTCACCTATATAGAATCAGAACTGAAAGCCCTGGAAAGCCTGCTGGCAGATCCGGGAACGAATGAATATGGTCGTGCAGATAAGGCTTGCGTTTGGATGCTCTTATCCAGGTTGTACCTGAATGCAGGAGTTTATACCGGTACAGACCGTTATACAGATGCGATCACCTATAGTTCCAAAGTGATCAATGCAGGGTTCTCACTGGTTCCTGATTATGCTAACCTGTTCAAGGCAGATAACAACACTACCGCTAAAAACGAGTTCCTGCTCAGCGCCAATTATGACGGTGCCAGAACACAGACTTATGGTGGTACTACTTACCTGGTTTGTGCATCATTAGGTGGTACAATGACGCCTGCCAATGCCGGTGTAAGCAGTGCATGGGCTGGTTTACGTACTACCAGTGCATTGGTGAAATTATTCCCTGATGTAACAGGTGCTACTGATAGCCGTGCAATGTTCTATACCAGCGGACAGAAACTTGAGATCAATGATCTGGGAACATTCACCGATGGTTATGCTGTAACCAAATGGAGTAACAAAACATCTACAGGTGGTAGCGGTTCAAGTGCTTCATTCGTAGATACAGACTTCCCACTGTTCCGCCTACCAGAGGCATATCTGACCTATGCAGAAGCTGTATTGAGAGGTGGTACCGGTGGTAATATTTCTGAAGCGGTGAACTTTGTAAACAAGGTTCGTGAAAGAGCCTATGGCGATGCCAGCGGCGATATTACCAGTGCTCAGCTCACCCTGCAATTCATCCTGGATGAAAGAGGCCGTGAATTCTACTGGGAAGGTCATCGCAGAACAGACCTGATCCGTTATGGCTTGTTCACCGGCGGTACTTATGTATGGCCATGGAAAGGCGGTGTAGCTGCTGGTGCAGCGGTAGGAGATTTCCGTACACTGTATCCGATCCCTGCTACAGAGCTGGTGGCTAATCCTAATCTCAAACAGAACAGTGGTTACTAATTAAAACTTTTCTATCATGAAGTTCCGTTTCAATTATATATACATCCTCAGCCTTAGTATGCTTGCCTTGTTTTCCTGTAAAAAGGAAGACAGCGATACACAGGTGAAGAGCGGCACTAAGCCTGCATTTAAAGCGACTGATTCCGTATTTGTATTTACGGAAGCAGATGCTTCCAAAGCGGCAGTTACTTATACCTGGACCGCGTCTGAGGATTGGGGCTACAAATCTATCGTGACTTATTATCTGCAGATAGATGAGAAAGGCAATGGGTTTAAGCATGCCACTGATGTGACCATCGGTACAGGTACCCTGACGAAAGCATATACAGTAGCAGGTTTGAACCAGGTCATCAATAACCTGGGCCTGGCAGCTGGTCGTGAACATAATCTTGTGATCCGTATAAAAGCTGCGGTGGATGCGGTAGGAGATGAAGTGTATTCAGATAGCATCTCCCTGACTGTTACTCCTTACTATGTTCCTAAGGTATATACCTACCTCTACTTACCTGGTGGTTATGAAGGCTGGTCATTTGATAATGCAGGCCTGGATAGTATCGCATCTGTTAAGAATGATGGCACCTACGAAGGCTATATGAATTTAACAGGTGCTGCCGAATTTAAGATCACGAAAGCCAAGAGCTGGGATCTGAACTACGGGGATGCAGGCAGTGGATCATTAGTAACCAATGGTGGTAACATCGCTGTTGCAGCTGCTGGTTATTATCGCCTCACAGCAGATCTGAACCAGCTTAAATATACTATGACCAAGACAACCTGGAGTATTTATGGTAGTGCGGTATCTGGTGGTTCAGATGCAGCAATGACTTATAATAACGGGGTATGGTCTGTTACAGCAACACTGGCCAAAGGTACCTTCTATTTCAGAGCTAATGATGCAGACGCGATTGCCCTGAGTGATGTCAGCAACAATGGTACACTGGCAGCTGGTACAACCGGTGCTATTACAGTAGATGCAGCAGGAACTTATATCATTACAATGAATTTAGGCAACCCGGGCAACTATACATATTCTCTCAAAGCTCAATAATAGAATAACAGCATGAAACAGATTCGGTGGATCACGGTGTTCCTCCTGATGGCAGGTACATCAATGGCACAAATTCCCAGCCTGGAGCGTATTGAACCTGCTAACTGGTGGGTGAAAATGCAACAGCCCTTTTTACAACTGATAGTACATGGTAATAAGATCGCAGAAAGAGACGTCAAACTGGAATATCCCGGGGTTACACTCCTGAAGGTGAATAAAGTGGAAAACCCGAACTACCTGTTTCTTGATCTTAATATTGATCCTTCTACTGCTCCGGGTACATTCCCGATCAAATTTCAAAAGAAAGGCAGCAAGGATCTGGTTTTTGCTTATGAACTGAGAGCCAGGAACACTGGCACAAAAGCTCAGGGCCTCACTGCGGGCGATCTGATATATCTTATTATGCCAGATCGCTTCGCAAACGGGGACTCTACCAATGATGTGGTCAAAGGTATGCAGGAAACAACCCTGAACAGAGATTCTATGTATTACCGCCATGGTGGTGATATACAAGGTATCATCAATCACCTTGGCTACGTACAGGATCTGGGTGTCACAGCTTTGTGGATGACACCTATGATCACTAACGATCAGCCTCAGGCATCTTACCACGGTTACGCTGCTACGGAACAATTCCGTACAGATCCCCGCTATGGTACCAATGAATTGTACAAAACACTGGCTGATAGTCTGCACAAACGCGGTATGAAATTAGTCATGGACCTGGTGCATAACCACATTGGCAGCCAGCACTGGATCATGAAAGACATGCCGATGAAAAGCTGGGTACACCAGTGGCCTGAGTTTACCCGCTCCAGTTTCAGGGCACAGCCTGACTTTGACCCTTATGCATCTCAATATGACAAGGATATCATGACCAATGGCTGGTTTGATAATCACATGCCGGACCTGGATCAGAGCAATCCTTTTGTATACAATTATTTTACACAAAGCCATATCTGGTGGATCGAGTATGCGGGTGTGGATGCATTCCGCCTGGATACTTATCCTTACAATGATGGCCAGTTTATGGCTACCTGGGGTAAGGCAATCAAAGATGCTTATCCAACATTCACCTTTTTCGGTGAAGTATGGGTAAAAGGTGTTGCGGACCAGGTATACTTTACACAGGGTAAAACAGTGAACCAGCATTTGAATACAGAATTACCGGGTTTGACAGATTTCAATTCACTCTGGGCCATCACTGGTGCCATGAATGATAAAGCTGCCTGGGATGATGGTGCGGTGAAGTTATATACTACACTGGCATCAGATTACCAGTACCAGGATCCGATGCGTAATGTCGTATTCCTGGATAACCATGACCTGAGCCGTTTCTACTCTGTAATAGGAGAGAACAAGGGTAAATACAAAGCTGCGCTGGCGTGGCTGCTGACTACCCGTGGTATTCCCCAGTTGTATTACGGCAATGAAATTGGTATGAAGAATTTCAGTGCACCTGATGGATTGGTACGTGAAGATTTCAAGGGTGGCTGGAAGAATGATAAGGTAAATAAGTTTACCGCAGCAGGCCGTAATGAAGAAGAAAATGAACTGCATGATTATGTGCAGAAGCTGGCGAACTACAGAAAGAACAATCCTGTGGTACAAACAGGTAAACTGATGCAATACATTCCTCAAAATAATGTATACACCTACTTTAGATACAATGCTGATAAGACAGTGATGATCATACTGAATCCAAACACTGATCCTGTCACTATTGATGTGAAAAGATTTAAAGAGAGAACCAACGGATTTTCTAACGCGCGCGATATAGTTACCGAAAAAACCTATAGCCTTTCAGATAGCCTGCAGGTACCGGCTACAACTACACTGGTACTGGAACTGGCTCGCTGAGAAACCAACTTAAACGGATGATATGGACAGAATAGACGCATGTATTTTTGACCTGGATGGGGTGATCGTAGACACAGCAAAATATCACTATAAAGCCTGGAAAAGGCTGGCTAATGAGCTGGGTTTCGACTTCACAGAGGAACAAAATGAATTACTCAAAGGCCTGAGTCGTACCCGCTCTCTGGAAATTATTCTTGAAATCGGCGGGGTCAGACTATCTGCAGAAGAGCAGGCCGTACAGGCAGCCCGTAAGAATGAATGGTATGTAGATATGATCCGTCATATGCAACCGGATGAAGTATTGCCGGGAGCAGGGGCGTTCCTGGAAAGTCTGCGGAAAGCCGGTATAAAAACGGCATTGGGTTCAGCGAGTAAGAATGCGGGAACTATTCTGGAAAGGGTTGGATTGGCTCCATTGTTTGATGTAGTGGTGGATGGTAATGCTGTGACGGCGAGCAAACCGGACCCTGAAGTGTTCCTGAAAGGGGCATCCGCATTGCAGGCAGATCCTGCATATTGTGTGGTGTTCGAAGATGCAGTGGCTGGCATACAGGCTGCAAGAGCAGGAGGCATGAAAGTAGTTGGAATAGGTGCAGCAGATGTATTAGGTGCTGCAGATATCATTGTCAGCGGACTTGGAGACATGAGCCTCCAGCGATTAAAAGAATTATAATCATGAAGCAGTATATAAAAGTCGATGAGTGGAATATCATCGAAGAGGGATTTGTACCGGGTTACAACAAAATCTCAGAAAGTATCTTCAGTTTGGGCAATGGCAGAATGGGGCAGCGTGGTAATTTTGAAGAGACGTATTCAGGTGAAACTTTGCAGGGTAGCTATGTGGCAGGGATTTATTATCCTGATAAGACGCGTGTGGGTTGGTGGAAGAATGGTTATCCTGAATATTTTGCCAAGGTATTGAATGCTGCGAACTGGATCGGACTGGAGATTCGCATTGAAGGGGAAGTACTGGATTTACATCATGCGACTGTGAGCGATTTCCGTCGTGTATTGAATATGAAAGAGGGTTACCTGGAGCGTACCTTTACAGCTACATTAGCTTCAGGCAAACAGCTTGCGGTTCGTGCTACCCGTTTTTGTAGTATTGTAGATGATGAGGCGGGAGCATTGCGTTATAGTATTACCCCGCTGAACTTTGATGGACAAATTGAAATTACTTCATTTATAGATGGTGGGATCAGAAACCAGGACTCTAACTACGATGAGGGATTCTGGGAGCTGGTAGCAGGAAGTACAAAGGGAAATAGTGCATACCTGACATTGCGTACCAGGAAGACTGGCTTTGATGTATGTACAGGCATGCAGTTCCATGTATATCAGGCGGGCAACCAATTGGCATCAGCCGTTACAGCGGTGGAAAAAGATAAGTTTGTAGGAGGTAAAGTGAGTGTGGCGGTGACGCGTAATCAGGAAACAGTGATTGTTAAATATGCCGCTAACCTGAGTTCAGAGAATCATTCACGTGCTGATTTGCTGGCTGAATGTCAGAAAGTAGTAGTTGCCGTTGCTGCAAAAGGTTTTGAGAAATTACAGGAAGAGCAGGCTGCTGCCTGGGCTGCCAAGTGGGAGGAGAGTGATATTATGATAACAGGAGATGCTGCCGCACAACAGGGGATCCGTTTCAATATCTTCCAGCTGAATCAGACTTATACGGGAGAAGATGCCCGTTTGAATATTGGCCCTAAAGGGTTTACCGGTGAGAAATATGGTGGATCTACTTATTGGGATACAGAAGCCTACTGCATACCTTTTTACCTGGCCACTGCTGAGCAGCAGGTAGCAAGAAACCTGTTGGTATATCGTTATAACCAGTTGGATAAAGCGATAGAAAATGCTGGTAAATTAGGGTTTAATAAAGGTGCTGCCTTGTATCCGATGGTGACCATGAACGGTGAAGAATGTCACAATGAGTGGGAGATCACTTTTGAAGAAATTCACAGGAATGCGGCGATAGCTTTTGCAATCTACAATTACATCCGTTATACAGGAGATACAGCCTACCTGGCTGAATATGGCCTGGAAGTATTAATTGGTATTGCGCGCTTCTGGGCACAAAGAGTGAACTGGAGTGAGGCCCGCCAGCAATATGTGATGCTGGGGGTAACGGGGCCTAATGAGTACGAGAACAATGTCAACAACAACTGGTATACCAGTACCATGGCAACCTGGTGTTTGCAATACACCATTGAAGCGCTGGCACATTCAACAGATGCAATCATCAAAAAGACTGCGTTTGATGCTGGTACCGAAGTGGCACAATGGCAACATATTATAGATAACATGTACTATCCTGAAGATGCCGGGCGCGGTATCTTCCTGCAGCAGGATAATTACCTGGATAAGGAGCAGATCCTTGTAAAAGACCTGGATCCTGTACAAAGACCATTGAATCAGAAATGGAGCTGGGATAGAATTCTGAGGAGTTGCTTTATCAAACAGGCCGATGTATTGCAAGGATTTTATTTCCTGGAAGACAGGTTTGATATGGATACCCTGCGGAGGAACTTTGATTTTTATGAGCCACGTACGGTGCATGAAAGCTCATTGTCACCTTGTATCCATGCGATCCTGGCCGCCAAACTGGGAGATGGTGAGAGAGCCTATGAGTTTTACCTGCGCACATCACGTCTGGACCTGGATGATTATAACAATGATACGGAAGATGGTCTGCACATTACATCAATGGCGGGAACCTGGATGAGTGTGGTAGAAGGATTTGCAGGTATGCGTGTGCGTGATGGCCAATTGCGGTTTACACCTTTCCTGCCGGAAAGCTGGCAATCCTTTGCATTCAGTATTCGTTTCAGAAAGAATATATTGAAAGTTGAGATTGACAAGCATCGCGTTGTTATAGAGAATAAGGAAGGAGGAGATATAACAGTAAATGTATTTGACGACACATTCACTGTAAAAGCGGGTGCTGTTGTACAGGTAAATAACAGGAACTTAGTGAGTTAAAATAATGAGGGGCTTGTATCAAGAGTAAAAATTCCCGGATTTATTTCGGATATCTGGCGGAGCGTCTTTTGTTTAGTAAATTCTCGATGCCTTCAGATTATCTTTGATACAAGCTCTTTACATAAAAAGGAATTCCATGAAAGGCATGACAAAGCCACGCTTATCTGCGGCAAGGATCTGGAACATGAGCATGGGGTTTTTCGGAATACAGTTTGGTTTTGCATTACAAAATGGAAATGCATCCCGTATCCTGCAAACCTATGGCGCAGAGGTAGAACATTTATCCCTCTTCTGGTTGGCCGCACCGGTGACCGGAATGATTGTACAGCCCATCATAGGGCATTACAGTGATCGTACCTGGAACAGGTTAGGGCGCCGCCGTCCTTACTTCCTGGTGGGTGCATTACTGACAGCGATGGCATTGATCCTCCTGCCAAATTCTTCGATGCTGGCATATATACTGCCACCAATGCTGATAGGAGCGGGGATGCTCACACTGATGGATGCAAGTATCAATGTGGCGATGGAACCTTTTCGTGCGCTCGTATCCGATAACTTACCGGATGAGCAGCGGAGTATGGGCTTTTCCGTGCAAACCTTTTTAATTGGTGCGGGAGCTGTATTGGGTTCATCATTACCTTATTTGCTGGCGGAGTATTTTAATGTATCTAAGGTAGCTGCACCTGGTGTGGTACCCAATAATGTGATTTACTCTTTTTACATCGGTGCAGTAGTATTGATAGCAACGATACTCTGGTCCATTTTCACGAGTAAGGAATATAGTCCGGAGGAATTTGCACAGTTTAATCCTGTTTCAGAGGAAGTGCCGGCATCATCCGGCCTGGGAACTATTGTGAAAGATTTTGCAGCCATGCCCTCTGCCATGCGGCAGTTAGGCCTGGTTCAGTTCTGCAGCTGGTTTGCCCTGTTCTCTATGTGGGTGTTTACCACCCCTGCTGTAGCGCAGCATATTTATAAGGTAATGCCGGGAGATACTTCCTCATCAAGCTATGCAGATGCGGGGAATAAGGTAGGTTTCCTGTTCAGTATTTATAGCGCGGTATCTGCGGTATATTCACTGATCCTGCCTGCCATCGCACGTAAAACAAACCGCCGGATCACGCATGCTTTCTCCCTGGTAGCAGGAGGAATATCACTGATTTCTATCTTTTTTATACAATCTCCCGACTTGCTGGTACTGCCTATGATCGGTATTGGTTTTGCCTGGGGAAGCATTTTATCAACTCCTTATGCTATCCTGTCTGGTGTTATACCAGCCCATAAAACGGGGGTATACATGGGTATCTTTAATTTCTTTATCACATTCCCACAGATTGTGAATGGCTTGTTCGGTGGTCTCATCGTTCGGTATTGTTTCCACGATCAGCCTATTTATGCGTTGGTAATGGGAGGGGTGTTTATGATAATAGCAGCGGTAGCGGTGTTGAATGTGAAAGAGCAGAGAGCCTAACAATATAATCTACAATTTGACCGGGATTTGCGTAAGCGGATCCCGGTTTTTTTATTGCCCTCAAAAAAAAATATTTTAATATTTGAATTAATTCTATATAAATTTGCGGACCATTCCTAAAATAATAAATCGATTTTTTAGCCTCAATCCTGGAAAGACCAATTAAGTAAACGATTTGAATAATTATCCCTATTAATTGTCGAATGTACAATCAAAAAAGGAGAGAATTTTTCAGAAACGTCGCATTTCTTGTGCCCGCACTTGCTGTGATGCCGTCGTCTCTGTTCTCTAAAAATGTTCGTAATGTTCTGCGCACCGGAGTAATTGGCACCGGAATCTGGGGCCGTGAATACCTGTCTGCAGCACTTACCCTGAAAGATCTGACTATCACTGCAATATGTGACTCAGACAAAGCTTCTTTACAAGAAGGCCTACAATTGTTTAAAGGATCTGATCGTCCCCATGTATTTGATTCCTGGCAGCAAATGCTGGAAAGTGACGTGGTGGATGTTGTGATCATTGCTACTCCTGCACATACCCATTATGCCATTGCCAAGGCAGCGATGCTGGCTGGTAAGCATGTGGCTTGTGGTCCTGTAATGGGCGAAACGCTGGAAGAGCACCGGGATATTGTAAAGATCAGCCAACAAACTGGCCGTCATTACTTTACCCTGGATGAGCAAAGCTATCGATGGGATCTGCAGGCGGTTTCGCGGATGGATTTTGGGGAATTGCATACTATCTATGCAGGTGCTCCTTATGATGTATTGCCACCCCAGGTAGATACATACCCATTGTATCCATCATTGTTTTTACAGCGTTTGTTAGGCGATGACAATCAGATAGAAACGATTGCAGCTACTACAAAAGAAGTGAATTATGTGGTTCGTAAAGTAAGTCCTAAAACGGGTAATCATAAGCTCTTGTTGAACAAGGGTGTGATTCCGTTTATCTGCCTCACTACTACAAAGGGGCAACAGGTATATCTTCAGACAGAGAAAGGGTATACAACAGGCACCTATTTACAGGGAACTGCAAGCAGCTGGATAGATTATACAAGATTGATGAGGATAGGCGATAAGCATTGGGAGGAAGATCAAATCGAACAACCTGCGACTATGACCTCCCCGTTTGCAACGGCTTTAACTGAACTGTTGCTTACATTAAAATCTTCTGATCCCCGGCCATCTGTCAGGTCAGCAGCTACGAATAGCCTGATCGCCTTATTAGGTCGCCAGTCCGCTTCTCAGGGCGGAAGAGTGTATTCATTTTCTGACTGTCATCTTATTTAATTAACTACAATAACTATTTATTATTATGGATCCATTTATTGGAATGATCTGCGCATTTGGATTTAATTACGCCCCAACTGGCTGGTTTAGTTGTTATGGGTCTACTATGTCAATCGCCCAAAATACTGCATTATTTGCTCTCATCGGAACTACTTATGGTGGTAATGGTCAGTCAACTTTTGCGCTTCCTGATCTGCGGGGTAAAACGATGATCGGAATTGGTCAAAGTCCTGGATATTCTAATTATACCTGGGGCCAGGTAGGCGGCGTTGAATCAGTAACCCTTATTCAGAGCCAGATGCCAATGCATACGCACCTCATGACCCATAATTTATCAGTAGCTCCAAAAGTAAGTACACAGGCGGCCACCAGTAATGTACCAGGTGCAACCAAGGTACCTGCGGCATTACCAACGATTGGTGCTGGTGTAAATACCTTCACTGTAAATGCCTATGATACTAATTCAGATGCTACCCTGATGCCTTCGAATGCTGCTGGAACTATTACAGCCGGAATGGCCGGTGGTAGTCAGCCTTTCGATAATATGCAACCGTATTTAGCAGTCAACTATTGTATCGCATCAGTGGGTATTTGGCCAAGCCGTCCTTAGTATGAAGCAATTGAATATTGGTTTTTTAACACCATATAGTGGTATATATCCTTTTTATTCCGCACACCTGATCACTGGATGGATGCTGGGTATGGGGCTTGATCCTACCCGTCAGCGTGCGGTGCAGGTCATGCCGGAGTTCACCAATGCTGGTGGCCCTATTCCGACTACTGAAGCTGCGAAGAAACTGATGTTTTTCAATCAGTCAGATGTGTTGTCAGGTCTTATCAGTTATAAGTCTTTACCATCACTCATACCTGTAGTTGAAGCACAGCGCAGGTTGGGTTTCTTCTTTGATATGGGAGAGCTTATTCCTGATCCATCCAGGACCAGCGCGGATATCTTTTTTGCGTCTCATCAGATCTGGCAATCAGAATATGCCCTGGGTCGATGGGCGCAAAAGTGCTTTGGCAATGCAGGCCATTTGGTAATGCCGCTCTACGAGTCTGGCTATCATTTAGGCCTTGCATTTCAGCAGGGTGCATTGAAAGCGGGTGCACAGGAGCTGCGTGTAAGCGTATTACCCAATAACCCCGCAGATCCCGGAGCAATGGATCTCACTGAGTTCTTTGCTGAGATCGAACGCAATCCACCCCCTTATGTGCATGCAATTTTTGGAGGGAATATGGGGACACGTTTTTTGCATGCGTGGAAGGAAAGCCGCTTCCACAAGGTCATTCCTTTAACGGTAGTGGAGACAATGGCCTATGAGGATATACTGGAGGATGTAAAACACCTGGATATAGAAATATATAGTGCACTCACCTGGTTGAAAGAGGATGAGAGCAAGGCAAATAAATTGTTTGTAAAGACATTTGAGAGTAAAGCACAACAGCCTGCAAATATCTATGGCCTTATGGGGTATGAGGCAGGATTAGTGTGGAAAGAATTATTGCCCTATGCACAGCAGGGAGACTGGGAAAAAGTAAAAGCACAACTGCGTATAAATACTATCCGTGGGCCAAGAGGAGAGAAAGGCTTCCATCCTTCCAATGGATTAGGATTGCCTGTATCGAATATTATTAAGCTAAATACCACTACCCAAAAAATAAATAAAATCATTCTTGACCAGGGCGAAGGTGTTCGTCATGACGATGCCGGCTTCCAGATCATTCATCAGGAGAATGTGTCCGGTTGGCTGAATCCTTTTCTCTGTATTTAACAGGTTTATATGAACTATACCTTTACACGATGCATCCGCATATTATTGCTGATCGTCGTAACTGTTACTGCCTTCCTTTCCGGTAAGGCACAGTCTGTTCTGTCTACCCTGGAAACAGGAGGCGTTTATACAGCAGTTGCGAAAGATGCCAATAATAACATTTATGCCACCAAACTAAATAGCGCTACAAATCTATATGATCTAGTGAAGTTTACAGGCGGCACCGGTACCCCAACTTTGATATATTCTCAATTGAATCTGAGCCATGGAACGGCTATTCGGGCGGATAATCCATGGGGGATAGCTGTTAACGCCAATGGCGATGTGTTTGTGCTGAACTCATTTGAGTCGGGCAATGGCCAGATCATCAAATTGCAAAGTCCTTCCTATCTGGCCGGCATTATACAGACCGGGAAGTATTTCTCAGCGATTACTTTAGATAAGAACAATAACCTGTTGGCAATTGAATATGACGACACAAAGTCAAAATTTGCTATAGTAAAGTATCCAGCCGGGCTTGAATCCTCAGTTGGTACTACCTTATATGATGGTATTGCTTTACCGGCAGCAGGAACTTCTTATCCATGGGGGCTGACTACAGACTCACATGGTAATATTTATTTTACAGATTTCATGGAGAGTGCTGCACATCCTGCAGGTGCTATTATGAAACTGACCTATCCGGGTTATGCGGTGTCTACCCTCGCAACAGGCAGGGAATTTTCTGCGCTGGCCATGGATGCCAGTGATAACTTGTATGCGATTGAGGCGGTGAGAAAAGGTGTATCGGCGGTAGTAAAATATACAGATCCCACAGCTGCAGGTTATATCGTTGATTCTTCTTTGACAGTATCAGGGATTGGATATCCAACGGGGTTGACTGTCAGCAGTACTGGTAAAGTGTATGTAGCGGATGGATTTGCAAGTGGGAATGGGCGGTTAATCAGTATGGTATCACCTACTGTGGTGAGTGCGAACAATAGCGGAGCGGCCATTTCCAATTCGACCACCTTGTACTATACGGTGGAATTCAATGTTAGTGTATCAGGCGTTTCTCCTGGTTCTTTTACATTGACCACCACAGGGGTAACAGGTGCCAGCGTAGTTAGCGTAACTCCAATGAGTGCGACTACTTACCAGGTTATCGTGAATACCGGTACAGGAGATGGAACCATCCGCCTGGATGTAACAGGTGCCGGTATTACACCCGCTATGGGTAACGTACCGTTTGCCGGAAGCACGACTACGATTGATAAAACAGCACCGGTGATTTCCCTGGCTATCAATGGAGGGGCAACTGTTACCAATTCCACCAGTATTACACTAAGTGAAACTGCTACAGATGCGGATGCCACCAAATTAATGCGTTTCTCCCTGGATAGCAGTCTCTGGACGCCTTATGAACCTTTTGCCGCGAATAAATCCTATATCGTGACTCCAGGAGAAGGGCTGAAGAAAGTTTATATGGAGGTAACGGATGGTGCAGGAAATGTGAGTGGCATAAGTGCCAGTATTACGATGGACCTGACACCACCTGTTGTTACATTTACGTCAGCGGTACCAAATATTACAAATCAGTCATCTGCAGTCTTCCAGTTTACAGCTAATGAACCAGTGAGTAAATATGAGGCCAAACTGGATGGAGGATCTTATGTGCTCACTACTTCTCCTTTGACATTTACAGGTTTATCTGAAGGACCACATACCGTAGATGTCAGGGCTGTGGATATTGCCGGCAATAAAGGAAGTGGCACTACTTATACCTGGTCTGTTGATCAGACAGCGCCCACTATTCCAAGTATCAGTTATCCGGCAGCGGGTACCTATACGATAGGGCAGGCCGTAACACTGACAGCAAATATGAGTGAGGCGGTGTATATGGTTGCTACAGGTTCAGATGTTCCATACATCAATATAACGATTGGTAATACAACAGCGAAGGCTGTATATACATCCGGTACAGGTACAAACGCATGGACGTTCACTTATACTGTACAGGGTGGTGACCTGGATAATGATGGTATTACACTGGTGTCTCCATTGGAGTTGAATGGCAATGGACTTATAGATGTTGCCGGCAACACGTTGGTACCATCGTTTACAGCAGCTGCATCAGGGATCAATGTAAATGGTATCCGTCCGGTCGCAACGCTGAATGCACCTGCTGCATCCAATGCATCAACGATAACAGTTACACTTGGATTTGATGAATCAGTGACGGGTGTGAACACTGGTTCACTGGCATTATCTGGAATAACCGGAGCCTCAGTGACCAGCGTTACGCCTGATGCAACAACGGCAACTGATACATATACTATTGCCATTTCGGTGCCGGCAAACAGAAAGGGAACCCTGCATATCGCATTGGCTGCTGATGCAGCAACTGCTGTGCAGACTCACAATAAGAATGCTGCCGCTACTGCCGATGTGGACTATGATAACACTGCACCGGTTATAACCAGTATTGATGTGCCGGCGGATGGCTATTATAAGGCAGGTAGTATATTGAGTTTTACGGCTAGATTCGATAAGAATATCACAGTAGGCACAGGAAATCTTTATCTGCCTGTAACAATAGGTAGTTCAACTGTACATGCTGCTTATGTAAGTGGCTCGGGTACGAAAGATCTTATCTTTAGTTATACGGTGGTAGCTGGTGAAAATGATGCTGATGGTATTCAGATTGGTACTGCGCTGACAGCAGATGCAGGTACCCTGAAAGATAGTTATGGTAATGAAGCAAATACTACTGTCAATGGAGCCGGAGCTACGAACGGGGTATTGGTGAATACGATTATACCTTCTGTAGTATTATCTTCTACCAGTACACTTGTAAATGGTAAATTCTCTGTGACAGTTACATTTAGTGAATTAGTGCTTGGTCTGTTGGATGAAAATTTTACAGCATCAAATGGTATAGTATCTAATGACCAAACCACGGACAATATCGTTTATACTATTGATGTAACACCATCTACAAATGGAACCGTATCTATTCAGCTGCCAGCTGGTGCTGTTGTAAATATCGGAGACAATGGTAACTCGGCTTCGAATGTGCTGCAGGTAAAAGCTGATTTTACCCCTCCGGTAGTAGTAAGTGTAGATGGACCGGCAGATGGTTATTATCATGAGGGAGATGAGTTGAAATTTATAGGTCATTTCAGTGAAGATATTGATGTCAATGTCGTAGGCCAGGCGCCTTATATGGCTTTGAATATGAATTCTGGTGTAGTGCCTCTTACTTATATTGGTAAGGATAGCACGAATGGAATGATCTTTAGTTATACAGTAAAAGCCGGAGATGACGGTGGCGATCATTTGTCAATGGGAGCAGGTATTTCAATAGCTTCTTCATCAGTGACGGATAAGGCTGGAAATAATGCGGGTTTAGTATTATATGGCATTCCATCACTAAGTGGCGTAAAGATAAATACAACACATCCGGCAGTCACATTATCAGCAGGTATACTGGTGAATGGAGCTTATACTGTAACAGCCACCTTTGCTGAAGCCGTAAGAGGCTTATCTGCCAGTGAGTTTACTGTTGTCAATGGTACAGCCAGTAACGTACAAACCAGCGATAGCATTGTTTATACAGTGACAATCACCCCAACCGGAAATGGTTTGGCAAGCGTTACCTTACCGGCAAATGCAGCTGAGAATATAGCACGTAATGGGAACTTAGTTTCTAATACAGTCAATACAGTAGTAGACCTCACAGCGCCAACTGTCACGGGTGGATCTGCACCAGCTGCTGGTTATTATAAATCAGGAGCCGTGTTGAACTTTGCTGTCAACTTCAGCGAAGTGGTAAATGTAACAGGTACGCCTCGTTTGGCTATCACAATGGGCAGCAATACGGTATATGCGAATTATACCGGAGGTACAGGTACTGCCATATTGAACTTCTCTTATACTGTAGTGAATGGAGACCAGGATCTGGACGGTATCGCAATCGACTCATTAATCGATGGAAGTATTAAAGATGCAGCGGGTAATGCTGCGGTGCGTACACTTGTCGTTGTGAATCCTGCCGGTGTACTGGTAAATACAATTGCACCAGTTATCACCCAGGTGATGGTTCCTGTAAATGGTATTTACAATGCGACTCAGACACTTAATTTCTCCGTACAGTTCAATAGAATAGTGAATGTAACAGGAACCCCGGTTTTACCACTGACGATTGGTAGTGCTGTTGTAAATGCTACTTATTCAGCCGGCACCGGTACCAATACACTTACATTCAGCTATGCAATTCAGAATGGAGAGAATGACCTGGATGGAATTGAACTTGCAGCCCTTACTGGTACGATTAAGGACCAATATGGCAATGATGCGGAACTGGCATTGCATAATGCAGGAAGCACTACCGGGGTATATGTTTATACGGCTAAATCTACGGTGATCCTCACATCTTCACCTGCTCTGGTGAATGGCGCCTTTAATATAACAGCTACGTTTAGCGAAAAGGTAAGGGGCTTAGCGGCTGCTGACTTTACGGTGACCAATGGAACAGCCGGTACGCCACAGACGAGTGACAGTATTATTTATACTATTACAATCACACCAACAGCTGAAGGTAATGTAACAGTTACCCTGCCAGCAGATGTGACTGTGAATAAAGGTAATAATGGTAATACTGCTTCTAATACCCTGACTACCGTAGTTGACTACACAGCACCTGTTATTAATGTTGTTACTGCTCCGGCCGATGGATATTATAAATCTGGTAGCTTATTGACCTTCACTGTTACTTATAGTGAGGTGGTGAATGTAACTGGTACACCACGCATACCGTTTAATATTGGTAATAACCTGGTTTATGCGGATTATAGCAGTGGTACCGGTAGCTCAGTACTTACCTTTACTTATACGGTGAAAAATGGAGATCAGGATCTGGATGGCATTTCGATGTATCCTTCCCTGAACGCAACAAATGGCAACGCTGCTGATGCAGCTGGAAATGCAGCTGAAACAATTATTGATAGCAGGCCTGATACACATGGTGTATTGATAAATACAATTGCACCATTGGTAAGTGCTGTAGATGTACCTGTAAATGGTTATTACAACGCAGGCCAGGCACTTGGTTTCACTGTTCATTTTAATAATGTAGTAAATGTAACAGGGGCTCCAGTATTGTCTGTAATAATTGGTAATGCTACTGTAAATGCTGCTTATACCGGTGGTACTGGTACAAGCGAATTAACATTCTCTTATACTGTACAGGATGGAGATAATGATCAGGATGGCATTAGTTTATCAACGCTCACAGGTACAATTAGAGATCTGTATGGTAATGACGCCGTATTAACCCTGAATAATGCAGGTAGCACAGCCGGAGTATTTGTTAATACAGTGCATCCAACTGTGACCTTGTCTACATCTGCTGTTTTGGTAAATGGAACCTTTGAGGTGACTGCAAGCTTTAGCGAGGCAGTTACGGGTGTAGCTGTTGCCGATTTTGCGGTAACGAATGGTGTAGCCAGCAATCTGCAGGCAGTTAACAATAGGACCTATACCGCTACTATTACACCATCTGCAGATGGTAATGTAACTGTTAAGTTGCCTGTTGATATAGCCGTGAATATTGGTAACAATGGCAATACAGTTTCTAATACACTGACGATAGCGGCTGATATAACAGCACCTACTGTAACCAGCATGGCGGTACCAGCGAATGATCATTATAAGGCGGGTGATGTATTGAACTTCTCTGTCACTTTCGCAGAAACTGTGCATGTAACAGGTACGCCACGTATTGCGATTTCTATGGGTAGCCATACCGTATATGCTGATTATACAAGCGGATCCGGTACTTCCACTTTAAGCTATTCTTATACAATAGTAGATGGGGATCAGGACCTGGATGGAATTGTAATTAATTCATTAACTGGTGGAACTATTACCGATGCAGCGGGTAACACAGCTATATTAACCTTTACATCGCCGAATACAAATGGAGTATTGGTAAATACAATAGCCCCGGTGATTACGCAGGTAAATGTTCCTGTTGCTAGTTACTATCACGCAGGTCAGACACTTGATTTCTCAGTTCAGTTTAATGCTAATGTCAATGTAACAGGCACACCTGTCCTCCCGATTACAATTGGAAGTACAGTAGTGAATGCGGGTTATACCGGTGGTACAGGTACTAACACACTGACCTTCTCTTATACCGTGCAGGATGGAGAGAATGACCTTGATGGCATTGTTCTTTCTGCGCTGACAGGAACAATTCAGGATGTGTTTGGCAACGAAGCGGTAAACACGCTGAATAATGTGGGAAGTACTGCAGCTGTATATGTTTATACTGTGCACCCAACAGTAGTGCTGTCTGCAGCTGCTACGCGTGTGAACGCTCCTTATACAGTGACCGCTACCTTTAGCGAAGCAGTTACTGGTCTGGCACTTGCTGATTTCACTGTAGCCAATGGTATTACCAGCAACCTGCAAACAACAGATAATATTATCTATACTTTCACAATGACTCCGGCGACGGATGGTAATGTAACAGTTTCCCTCTCTGCTGATGCCGCTGTGAATGTTGGTAGCAATGGTAATACGGCTTCTAATACTTTAACAGTTTTAGCAGACCTGACAGCGCCGGTTGTTACGAATGTAACTGTGCCAGGTGCAGGTTATTATAAGTTAGCAGATGTGCTGAACTTCACCGTTACTTTCGGGGAAACTGTGAATGTAACAGGTACACCACGTATCGCTATCCGCATGGGCGCGGACACCGTATATGCTGGTTATACTGCCGGTAACGGAACTTCAACTTTAAGTTTTGCTTATACAATTGTAAATGGAGACCAGGACCTGGATGGTATTGCTCTTTCAGCACTGACAGGAACAGTTAAGGATGTTGCCGGAAATGATGCTGTACTTTCATTTACTGCTCCTTCCACAACAGGTGTATTAGTTAACACAGTAGCACCGGTAATCACCCAGGTAGGCGTTCCTGCCAATGGTTACTATCATGCAGGTCAAACACTTGACTTTACTGTTGCGTTTAACGCAGTTGTGAATGTAACAGGTACGCCTGTATTGCCAATCACGATCGGCAGCTCTACTGCAAACGCTACTTATAAAAGTGGTTCAGGTACCAATACACTGAGTTTCTCCTACACCGTACAGGATGGGGATAATGATCTGGATGGTATTGCTCTTTCAGCACTGACAGGCAGCATTCAGGATGTATTTGGTAACAGCGCTGAGAATACACTTCATAATGCTGGAAGTACCAGCGGTGTATATGTTTATACAGTACATCCAACAGTGACCTTATCTACTTCAGCAACTTTGGTAAATGGTGCATTTAGCGCAACAGCTACCTTTAGCGAGGCGGTAACGGGATTAACTGCTGCTGACTTTACTGTAACCAACAGTATTGCGGGCAACCTGCAAACAAGTGATAATATCACTTATACGCTTACAATCACACCAACTGCCGATGGTAACGTAACTGTTACCCTGCCAGCAGATGCCGTTGTGAATAAGGGCGATAATGGTAATATTGTATCAAATACGCTGACGGTAACATCAGATGTAACAGCTCCGGTGATTAACAGTGCTCAGACATTCAGCATAGATGAATACAGTGCAGCAGGCACAACCCTGGGTACAGTGACCGCTGTAGAAGCTACCAGCACCCTGCAAAACTGGACCATTACCAATGATCCATCCGGTGCCTTTGCAATCAACGCTGCGACTGGCGTACTCTCTGTAAAAGATGAGGCTGCGCTGAATGCTAACGTTAATGCAACAGTATCACTGACTATCACTGTAAGCGATGGCCTCAATGTGAGCAATGCTGCTACGGTAGCTGTTTCAGTGATCTATGTACCACTGCCACCTACAGATATCAACCTGGATAATCAGACGATCGTTGAGAATACACCAGTTAATACCCTGGTAGGTCATCTCTCTGCTGTAACCGCTGAACCAAATCCAGTGTATACTTATACATTAGTGACAGGTACCGGTAGTACTGACAATGCATCCTTCACCATTTCCGGCAATCAGTTGCTCACCGGCGCTGTACTGGACTACGATGTGAAGAACATTTATACAGTCAGAATCCGTGCTACCCTGGCTAACGGTCTGTATACTGAAAAAGCGTTTACGCTGCAGTTGGGCCAGGTAAACCAGGCACCAATCATGAACCCTGTAGCTGACCAGGAAGTATGTGATATGACTACAGCACAGACCATCCAGACCAGCGGAGCTTCTGCTGTGGAAGATGGACAAACCCTGAGCTATACTGTAAGGGCAGACCAGCCATTCTTCACCTCACTGGTGGTAAATGCAAATGGTCTGATCACTTATCACCTGCAACCAAACATCAGCGGTACAGTACATGTAACCGTTACCTTGAAGGATAATGGTGGTACAGCTTACGGTGGTGTAGATACGCTGGCCAGCACATTTGCCATTAAGGTAAATGCGTTACCAACTGTTACGATCACTGCTGATCAGGATACCGTGATCTCCAAAGGAACAGCCATGAATCTGGCAGCTACTGGTGGTGTCAACTACGAATGGTCAAATGCAAGTGGTATTGTAAGCGGTCAGCAAACGGCCACTCTCCAGATCAAACCTGTAGAGAACACCGTATACGCAGTGACCGTAACTGACAATAAGGGTTGTGTCAACGAAGGGGCAATGACAATCACTGTAGTGAATGAATTCAAAATTGACGCTACCAACCTGCTTACTCCGAATGGTGATGGGGTGAACGATAAATGGATTATCAATGACCTGAGCCGTTATCCAAACAATGACCTGACTATCTACGATCGTTCCGGCCGTGTTGTATATCGTACAAAGAATTACAGCAATAACTGGGATGCGACTTACAATGGTAGTCCGCTGGCAGAAGGTACCTATTATTACATCCTGAAAGCAGATGGATATAACACTCCTGCCAAAGGCTTTATTTCAATCATCAGGGACCAGCATTGATCCCATTAACAATTAGGTTATGAGCTTACAGAAATATATATGCTTATTCTTACTTGGAGGTCTTTGCATGGCCCATGAAAGTAAGGCACAGACATTAGGTAATTCTCAGTCATTGCTGGAACCATCCGGTACACAATATTTCCAGAACCAGTACCTGGCCAACCCGGCCATGGCTGGTCTGGAAACAGGAATGCGCCTCAATGCGGCCTACCGTCGTCAGTTGGGTGGTATCATCGGTGCACCGGTAACAGCTTTTGCCTCCGGCGATTGGCAGGTGAATAACCGGGTAGGAGTAGGTGCCCAGGTGATGAGCGATAAAGCAGGTTTGATAGATCGTACCCGTGTTGCGATGACCTATGCTTACCGCATTCCCCTGGGATTGAATGAACAACAGTTACATTTTGGTTTATCGGCTGTATGGAATGTACAGCGCCTGGATGAAAAGGCAATAAATGGAAATACAAATGATCCTTCTATTGGCGCATTCAACCGCAGGGATAACTATTTCGAAGCAGAATTCGGGATGGCTTATACTGATAGACATCTGAATGTACAGGCTGCATTACCGAATGTTCGTAACCTGTTCACAGGAAATAACCTGGGTGTAGATGGCGGTGGTCTCTTTTATACGGCAGTATCTTATAAATTCCTGCCTGAGACTGATGAAATTACTTCCATCGAACCTAAGCTGGCATATAGAGGTGTGAAAGGATATGACAATATCCTGGATGCCGGATTGAATGTAAGTTTCCTGAACAATGTTGCGAATATTATGGGCATGTACCATAGTTCTAAAAGTGTCACGTTTGGAATCGGTGTAAATGCCTGGGAGAAGGTGGCTGTGCAAGCTATGTACACGACGCAGACAGGAGGGATTAAGACGTATGTGGATGGCGCGTTTGAGATAGGGGCAACCATAAGGCTCTTTAAATAAAAAAAGAAAAACCGGTTCTGAAAGGAACCGGTTTTTTTAATGATCATACTTAAAGGTTGAACCCCTTAACTACGAAATATCCTTTTAATTCGTATTCATTTAACCCATAATCAACCCTGAAGCTCGCCATGTTAATTAAAAAACCTGTAGACTATGTTATTTTCTATATTGTAAATAACAGGATGTCACCTTTATCTTCATCGCTTTTCCCATACACTTCATCTCCCGTTTTCTCATCATAATCGACAATTTCCCGGAGGGTAGAGCTATGCATCAGCTTTATGGCATTATCTGCGCTATAAAAACTTCCATTGCCGATCATCTTGAACTCACCTGCATCCGGTATGTCCAGCAGGTTGATGATATACCATTCCAGTGTATCAAACTGTTCCTGTTCTGCATCGTTGTATTCATTAAATTCTACGAGTGCCTCATCATTGCCGCTTTCCCAGGAGAAATTCATGGTACCTTTTTCTTTGACCCTTGCGATTAACCAATCTTTAATAGCAGCCTCACCTTCCTGGATGCTCGTCAGCCTCTTTTTTTCATGCTCTGCTCTGAAGTCGTTATAGTTAAACGCAGCCCCCGGTTTTGTTTTGGGTAGGGAGGTGTTTTCGGGGAATGCCTGCGAGGCTTTATTACCCAGCAGTTTGTCAAAGAATGATTTAAATGCGTTCATCTTCAAGTTTTTTTATTTGTTTAATATCTGGGGTGTGTTGCCACTTTTCTGTTAACTTCACGAACTTCAATAGTTCAACAATGTTTGCGCCCTCCAGGTGGCTGGCCCATTCCAGCGCATAGTCAATGCCCATCATTTCCTTTACTAAGTAAACACCAAAGTTGCTGTGCGTAATGATCAGGCTAGCTGGTAATCCGGACATAACAAGGGGGAGGAATACAAATTCTTTCAATAATGTGTCTGCCGGATTTACAGGGTTAATCAAATCAGCCAATGCATCGTCAGTATAGGTAAACCAGTTATTTAAGGTAGGTACAAATCCCATCAGATCTTCCCGGCAGTGTTCCGCGGCGATGTCTCTTATCAGGATCGTTTGCTGGTCAGCATTTACCAGTGTTTCTCCAAACTTCCGGATGCAGAGTTCTATGCCATAGGTATTGTGCAGTAATACCCGGTGTTTCATGTGGTAGTAAAAAAGCTTACTGGCGTCCATGAATTTATGCACTGCGAGGTAGTCATTTGCATGGCCATTGAACTTCTTAGCGGAAAGGAGGCTGTGTTTCCAGTAATTCATGAGTTGAAGTTATAAAAATAGCGGCTAATTTATTTTATTCAAAGGCTTTTTAATTCGTCAAATCTAAAATCTATATTAATTCGTTCCAGGTTATTTTCCTCATACCTGATAATAGTAACTGTAAAAACTAACAATTGCTGCAGGATTTTAATAATTGTCAATTATTACTACCTTGCTAACCTGTTAAACGAAACAACCATTGATGGTTAAGCCAGTAAGGTCCTTATCAACCATTTTTCACGACATTAGCTCCGGCAAAGAACCCGCCTTCAATGAGCTATTTACAGCGTATTATGAAAAATTGATACTTTTTGCAAAGTATTACGTGAAGCAAAAGGAAATTGCAGAAGAGCTTGTTTCTGCGTTCTTTGTCAGGCTCTGGCTAAAAAGAGCACAATTATCAACCGTTGGCAATCCTGCCGGCTTCTTATACAGTGGTGTCAAAAATGCGGCTTTAAACCATATCAGGGATCAACAAAAACACAATATAATGATCAGAGAGCAGGAAGCCGGCGAACTGTTTCAATTCCCCGAAAATAGCGATGCTGCTAAAACAGTTGATCAAAAAGAACTGCAAGAGCAACTTAGGAAGGCGATTGCAGCCCTGCCTGAACAACGCCAGCTAATATTCCGCCTGGTCAAAGAGGATGGTCTGAAATGTAAGGAAGTGGCTACCCTTCTTGACCTTTCTGTGCGAACCATTGAAAACCAGGTATATCACGCATTGAAATCCCTTTCTGCAACCATAAGATCCTACCTGGGATATCTTCCCAAATAACCCCATTAAAAATAATTTTTCCCGGTAATAAGTAGTTGACCTTATTTCAGTGTCATTATAAGTGAGCTGTAAATAATTACTTATGGACCAGGATCATTTTATATTACTATATACAAAGAAACTAACGGGCGAAATCTCCCCGGAGGAGGAAACGCAGTTACACCAGGTAATGTCTGCCAATGAAGACCTGCGGCTTTTGGCAATGGAGCTGGACCGGCTTCAACCCCAAAGCACTACTACTCTCCATGTAGATATGCGTTTAAATGAAGTCTGGGCTGAGATAAGAGCACAGGAGCAGCCCGCTGAAATCAAGCCGCTGAAGCATGTTCAATTGCTGTGGATGAAAGTAGCAGCCGGGTTCTTGCTGATGCTGACAGTTGGAGGTGCATTATTATACTATGCTGATAAGCCGGCTGCTGCATATACTACTATTGCTGCCAGCGCTGAGAAAATATTCCAGGTTTTACCGGATGGCACAAAGGTTTGGTTAAACCGATCCTCACAGATAAAGTATAACTACGGAGCGAATAAAAGGGAGATTTTCCTCACCGGCGAAGCCTTTTTTGATGTTGCCGCCAATGCAGCTGTACCCATGCAGATACATGTGCGTAATATCGATGTGCAGGTATTGGGCACCGCATTCAATATCGATGCCTATGAAAATAGTAAACATATAGAAGTAACGCTGGTAAATGGAAGCGTAGAAGTGGTAAGCCGTGAAAAACAGGCTCGCAAAGTGTTATTGAATAATAGCAAAAAGTTGATCATCCCGGTAGAAACAACGACTGTTGTTGCTGAAAAAGATGATTGGAAAATAACTCCACTGCAGGATCTCAGACCTGGCGAAATCAGGTGGGCAAGCGATACGCTTGTATTCAGGAAGCAACCTATGATTGAGCTTGCCGCTCAGCTAGAATTAAAATATGGTGTGAAGATCGTAATTCACAACCCTCACCTGAAGACAGTTCGCTTCAGCGGAACACTTGTAGATGCAAGTTTGCAGGATGCTTTGGAGGCTTTGAAGTTGTCTGACCCATTCACCTATACGATAGATAATAATATAGTTAATATACATTAAAAAGATAACGATCATGAAGATCCCATTGGCCTTATTTTTTTCCTTTTTGTTTACGTGTAGCATGAGTGTTGCCCAAAGCAGAAAGGTGTCTGTATCAGTCATTGACCAAGGCCTTAAAACAGTACTGGCAGGTATCCAGGCGCAGAGCCATTATAATATTATTTACAGCGATGATGTAGTACAGGATGGAATAAAGGTAAGCCTTTCAATAACTGATGCCCCTGTTAGTGAAGTGCTTCGTCGGTTGCTGAAACCGCATCGCTTAACGTATAAATTGTCTGCGAATGATATGATTGTGATTTTTAAAGATACCCTTGCAATAAATGGCCATCGTATCAGTGGCAGCGTAACTGACCAGCAAGGTAATCCTATGATAGCAGCCGGTATCATCCTGCAACTTAAATCGGACAGTACGATTGTAAAAACAGCATTGTCGGATGATAAAGGCGAATTTATATTATCAGACATCAAAGAAGGGCATTATTATCTACAGGCGACCTATGTGACCTATGTTCCCTTTGTAAAAGAAATAAATGTAAACAACAGCGATCTGGCTTTGGGCAGGATAATACTGGTGGAAGGTAATAAAGTTCTGAAATCAGTAGAGGTAGTAGGTAAAAAGGCCTTTATTGAACAACAGATCGATCGTGTGGTGGTGAATGTACACAGTCTTATCTCCAATGAAGGTGCAAATGCATTGGAAGTGTTAGCAAAGTCTCCGGGAGTGTTAGTCGATGAAAATGGTAGCATTACTTTTAAAGGAAAGTCTGGCGTGATGGTATTAATCGATGATAAGCCTACTTATCTTTCGTCAGAAAATCTGGCCACGTATCTGAAATCCCTACCTGCATCGGCCCTTGATAAAATAGAGTTAATGTCCAATCCACCGGCAAAGTACGATGCAGCCGGTAATGCAGGACTAATAAATATACGCACACGCAGTACGAAAGTAACTGGATTCCATGCCACTATCTCCGGTTCTGCGGGGCAGGCAGTCTATCCCCGTCACAGTGAGAATATCAATATGAATTATCGGGTCAATAAGGTTAATTTATTTGCAAATGCGGGGTATAATGAACGCAAAGGTTACAGAAAACTTGATCTGCAACGCAATTATTTTGATGAAGGAAATAGACCTTTGTCAGTATTCAAACAAAGGTCCTATTTCATACCTGTAAATAAAAATCCAACAATAAAAGGCGGGGTGGATTTTTATGCTTCGGCCAGGACAACAGTAGGAATGTTGCTGAACTGGTCTTCTACTAATGAGAAGGAGAATAATCCGGTATTGAGTTCATTGTATAATGGTCAGGGCGTGCTCGATAGTTCCATTAATGCGGATAATAATACAAACAGTAAATTTACGAATACAGGTGTCAATCTGAATTACAGCCATAAATTCGATTCTCTTGGAAGAACCTTGACGGCTGACTTTGATTATGTAGGGTATAGATCAAAAAATAGCCAGTCATTTCTGAATAAAACTTTCAATCCATCCGGTGATTTAATTTTCTTACAGCATATAACGAACAGCCTTCCGGCTAATATTGATATATATGCTGCTAAAGGTGATTATACATATCCTCTGAAGAAAGGGGGAAAGGTGGAGGCTGGCATAAAAGGTAGTTACGTAAATACTGATAATGAAGCACGCTATTTCAATGTAGTGGACAAAAATGAAATCTTTGATGAAACCCGCAGCAACCATTTTTTTTACAAAGAGAAAATTGCTGCTGGCTATCTGAATTTCAATAAAGACTATCATCGTTTAGCAATTCAGCTTGGATTGAGAGCAGAAAACACGAATGCACATGGGCATCAGACAGGTAATTCAGTGCAGGCTGATTCGGCTTTTACACAAACCTATCTTAGTATTTTTCCCACTGCCTATCTTTCATACAAGCTTGATTCCAGTGGTGATCATAAACTGAATGCATCCTATGGCCGCCGTATTGGCCGGGCTTATTACCAGGATCTGAACCCGTTTATTACCATCATCGACAAGTTCACTTATTTCGCAGGTAATCCATTTCTGAAGCCGCAATTTTCCAGTAATTATGAGTTGACCTATAGCTATAAAAGTACTTTTAATACGACTTTATTATACAATTACAGTAGTAATATTCAAACGGAAACTATTGAGCAGGCAGGCAATATTTTCATCAGTCGCCCGGGTAATATTGGTAAAAAGGAATACGTAGGTATTACCGTCTATCTCTCCCTGCAACCAGTAAAGTGGTGGACTTTTAATGTCTATAACGAGGGCATATACGTGCATTATAAGGGGAATTTGTATAGCAGCGATCTGAGTAAGGGAAAGGCATACTGGTATGGAAGTATTACCAGCCAGTTTACCTTCGGTAAAGGGTGGTCTGCAGAACTGAGTGGGTACTACATTACCAGCACTTTGATGGGACAGTTTGTAAGTATTCCTACAGGACAGGTGGGTGCTGGTGTGCAAAAGAAAATATTAAAAGATAAGGGAAGTGTTTATGTCAATGGTCGTGACGTGTTCCATACACTCTCCCCTAGTGGTAAGATCACGAATATTCCGGGTGCCACTTCGAATTATCATAATTACCTGGATACACAGATTGTTACGGTTGGGTTTACTTATAGCTTCGGTAAGTTGGTGACCAATCAGGAAAAACGGCAAACAGGGAGTGCAGAGAGCGAAGAGAGCAGGGTGAAGAAATAGAACTAATTAGCAAATTCACATTTTTTATCCGCATAGAAAAACCGCCTTAATAATAATTGAGGCGGTTTTTCTATGCGGATATTTTTTCAGAAATTACTCACCTTTTAACCGCTTCATGCCGTTAATGAAGGCAACCAAAAATAACAGATGCATCAAGGCACCTATCAATTTCTCTTTCGTATTCATATGCTGCTGATTAAATAGATATCTGGATAAAATGAGTATGGTAAAAGCTTGTTGTTAATTATTTTTTTTAACCCGAAGGAAATATCAAAAAGCCCCTTGAATATTTAATTTGTATAGAAACGATGCTGTCCGTATCTCTTACATGGGTTACGGTGTAAAAATGCCCCAGTAAATGCCCTCACTAAAAGCAAAATTACAATCGCCTTGCCCCCAACAGGCTTGGGCTAAATGATGTCGCCAAAGCACTGATGGCTAAAAACAAAGGAAATAGTCTGCAATGCTGAACCGTAGTTGAATAAAAAAATGGTTGCAGTTTTGAGCTGCAACCATCATTTCATTTAGTTACCATAAGTCAGGAAGATCCTCAACGGAGTAGGATAACTCTGTCCTGAAGCTACCGGTAATGGGGCAGTATAAGTATATGCTCCCGCTGGTATACTTACTGTTACAGTTTGCCCATTCCCTACCGTTACAGAAGGCCCATAAAAGAAGGTTTCTGAAGTACCATTAGGTTTGGTAAATCCAAGGCCTATCCTGACTGTTTCAGATGGTCCGTTTGCATTATAAACGGTAGCAGTGTAGCCTGCCAATACCTGGATCGTCATCGGCGTAAACAAGGTAGGATCAGACCAGTAAGCACCATAAGAGAACTGTCCGGCAGGATTGGTGTAATATCCACCTGGCGCACTATTGGTCCAGCTTTCCGTTACCCCGGGAGAGGTCGTCTGGGAAGTCGTAATACCAATATTAGTTGTCTGGATCACTGAATAGCTTGCAAAATTGCCCGCTGATACAATGTAGTACTTGGTAGGGGGATCTGCTTTGGCAAAAATTGAACATACACAAAGCAACAGCAAAATGATCGTTTTTTTCATGTTGAGGGATTTGGGTTTGGGTTTAAAAAATAAAATCCTGGTTATTTGAAATGTCTGAAATTATACGTTAAACTGAATAATAAATAGCGTCCTCTCGTCTTGCTCCAGGAATCAGCTATCTCCGAAGCGCTCACGGTTCTGCTGGCACCAGACTGCTGATTCAACAGATCCACACAGGTTATTGCCGCCTGCAAGGCCTTGCTTTTTAAGAAGCGGTAACGTACTACCGGAGAAAGGACCGGAAAGTCAGGCTGGTAATCCGCGGGTAGGCTGCTATTGTAGTTGTAATACCAGGTCAATCCGCTTTCCAGGTTTTTCCAGGAATAAAGTCCTTTACCGTTAATGCCTGTCTGAAAATACCTGGTGCTTACTCCACTACTGGTCGACATAATGTTATACCCCGGTTCTACACTAAGACTTAGATCCCAGCCTTTCTGGTTATTATAGGTACAGGTAAGATCACTATTGGTCATGAATGTACGACTATCATTCCGGACACCATTGCTTAAAACGGGATTTTTTGAATAGACTGCAGCTCCCGTTATATTAAATATCAGCTTGCCCGATAATGCAGATGTGGCGTAATTAAGTGTGAGGTTGGCGCTCCGTGTGCCTTCCAGGTTCACGGGTTTACTGAGTTGAGCTCCATTAGCCAGCAAGGTGCCTGATTGGGCAATGCTATGTTCCGTAAAGCTGGCACTCATGCTGATAGTAAAGAGCCGCATAGTACCTATTTTAATGGCATTATAGCTCATATTAAAGGTGTGGGTATATGGTTGCTTCAAATCAGGATTTCCTTCCTGTATGAAGAGAGAATCCGATGTTACGGTCACTGGCTGTAATTGCTGGATGGAGATCGAAATTGGTTTGCCGTTATAACCCAGCATCAGGTTTTTCCCGTTTTTAGGGCTGAGACTCAATAAAGCCTGCGGTAGCAGGTTGATGAAGTGACGGGAAAACTGCGTATGTTCACTTACATTATTTGCCAGCAGCCAGTCGCCCTGCAGCCCTGCACCCAAAGTAATATTCAGTATGCCTGCCTGCCCCCTGATGGAAGCTTGTGCTATACCACTGTGATAGTTGCTGGTGAAGTTATTACTCTGGGTTGGGTCCAACTGGTCATAATGTCCGTTAGCATTATTGAATTTATAGGTGTTATAAATGTTATTGTCTTTATTAAAACCATAACTACCCTGTGCTGTGAAATTATAATTCTTACCCAGTGGTTTGGTATACATCGCATTCGTTCCAACATTGAAGCTACCACTCTTATTGTCCGTCAGCTGATGAACATTTTTGCTGAAGGATGTATATGCTGTCACGGTTTCATTCAGCGAGTTATGTGTATTTTCAGTATTACGTATGTTCAGGTTCGCTATGAGTAGTTCCCCTATTTTTGTACCCCGACGGGTTAGCTGAAAATTTGAACTTAGCTGGGTGTTATTACTTTTACCACTACTCGTTCCGGATGATTGATAGATCTGTGTGCCGGTGTTTGCATAGTGTTGGGTACTTTCTTGAAAACTGGTATTATCAGCACTATTCAGATTCATCATCGGGATTATACTGAGGGTGGTCCGATCATCCGGATTGTAATCTATCTTCCCGTTAAAACGGTGTGAGCGCATTTGGTTCACACCATTGTTAGACTGGCTAAGGGAAGTAGAGGAGTCTCCGGGGTATATAATGAGCGTTTGAGACCTGGATGCTACTTCGCTCCGGGTATCATTTGCCAGGTAGCTACCATTATATTTGAGCGTAGCATTACGGCTGTCGCGGTAGTTCAAACCGCCGTTCATAACCCTCCTGATGCCATTGTTTTGTTGTACCGGATCGGTGCCGTTTTTCTCTTTGTCAACATTACCTGCATCTGCAACAATGGACAATTGCTGACTACCATTCATATGATTCAGATCTCCGTTGATGGTGTAGGTATCACCCGTGCCGGCACCAGCGCCTAGCTTACCGAAGTTTCCTTTTCTTTTATCCGATTTTAATACAATGTTCAGGGTTTTGTTACCCGGAAATCCCGGCTGGGGCGGTGGCCCGGGCATATTGTTATGGATGTTGGTAGCATATACCTGTATTTTTTTCACGATCTCTGCTGGCAGGTGTTCAAGCGCCATGGATGGTTCGCCGGAAAAGAACGGTTCTCCATCTACTGTGATCTGGTCTACAGGCTGACCATTGATGGTAATAGTACCATCGTTCCGGATCTGGATACCAGGAAGCATTTTAAGTAGTTCTGCCAGCACAGCATATTCTTTCGTCTTAAAGCGACTGGAATTATATTCCAGGGTATCCTTCTTCACAACGATAGGAGGCTCCAGTATAACAACGGTGTCCAGTTCTCTTACCCGTATGAACATAAAGATGGTATCCATCTTTACCAGGTTGTGTTCACTATCAATGGTAAACGCCCTTTTTACAGGGGCCAGGCCCTGGAAAGAGATATTTAAGGTGTACTGGCCAAAAGGAATATTATCAGCACTGAAACCACCGCTTTTATCGGCGAAAAAGGACTTTCTGATAACATTATCTTTTGTGATAGTAATAAAAGCATCTTTGAGCTGCTGATGGGTAACGGTATCAGACAGCTGGCCATATATTTTGCCGGTTTGTTGTGCGTGTGCTGTAAAGGAGGCAAATAATATCAGGTAAACAAATACGGGCTTATGAAAACTCATTCCAATGGAATTAGACAAGCATCCTTCGTATTGAAAGATACTTGTAAAATTAAACTAATCTGCGACCTAACCTAATTTGCATCAAATAAACCAAAGGAAATAAGGATAGGAGTGGAGCCTGATCCAGGGGCATAAGTGTGAGTATAAAAGCTGGAAGGATAGTGGTAGCTTGCAACAGGGCATAAATGAAATTGTTGTAGTTTAATTTATGGCAGGCAATTTTTTAATCCCACTCACAAATTAGGTAATAACCAGCAGCCGGAAGAAGTGTCAATATGTATATTTTTTACCGATATCCCACAGCTTGTAAAATTTTGTAACATTTTTAAGCAAGCATCCGTTTAAATCATTACAAGCAATCCATTAACCTACATTAAGCAATCCCATATGAAAAAGATGCTATTCTTATTCTTTCTCGCTATAACCAGTTTTTGCCCAGGTTGCAAAAAGGACGAGGCTAAAGATCCCTGTGCCGGATTTGCATGGCTAACAGCGCCTACTGTGGTGAAACTTACATTTATTGATAAGACCACCGGTGAAAATATCCTCCTGGCAAAAAATATAGATGCCTCAAAGATTACCATCACACCGCAGACCGATATCTCAGGCATAAGTACAGGCAAAGGGTATAAAGATGGTGTACTAGCCTTTCATATTGAAGATTATCTGAAAGGGGAATTCAAATACAGCATCAAGATTGATGGAGTGGGCACAAGTACACTTGCATATACTAATGAAGAAAAGCTATTAGATAACCCCTGCCACCCAAGTACAATCATAGTGCATGAACCTGCCATCACGGAATACGCGTATACTACTACCAGAGACGGCACCTGGTTTATTATTACAGTTAAAATATAGCAAGAGGTGGCTTGAGGAAAATTGAAATGTAAATCCAATACAACAACGTATTTGTTCCATCAGGAAACTGCTGGTATCAAAAAAAATGTCATTGCGGGCTAACTCGCAATGACATTGAAATACATACCAATATTATAAACTTATAATCCCGGATCAAATTCTACGATCCATTCAATCCCATATTTATCCCTGAACATCCCAGCATATGTGCCCCATGGCGTATCACCAATTTCTCCTTCCACTTCTCCGCCTTCAGATAAACCATTAAATATCTTGTCAGCTTCTTCGCGACTTTCGGCACTTGCAACTATCTTAGATCTGTTTTCATTTTCATTTACCCTGCCCATAAAATCAGGTACATCGTTTCCAATTAGCACATTATGCGCACCTATTGGTAATGCAATGCGCATAATTTTATTCGCCTCATTTTCGGCTACCTGAAATTCATCACTTGCCAGGTCTTTAAAACGGATGATCTTGCCGAACTCACCACCAAAAACTGATTGGTAAAAAGTGAATGCGGCCTCGGCATTGCCGTTGAAGTTAATCCATGGATTGATTGTTCTCATGATTATTATTGGGTTGATTATTCCCTATATGCTAATTTAAGTTTTTTCTTTTTTAAGGGAGTAAGGTGCGGACCCTATTCTCAATTCTTTTTTTACTTCAATCTGCCTTAATACTATGGAAGGGTAAAAACTTCCCGGAGCTACATGCTCATATCATGAATTTCAAAGGCTGGTTAAAAGGGATTCATCATCGTTGTTCTGAAAATTATATGCAGGCATACCTGGATGAATTCCATTTTCGATTTAACAGAAGAAATCATATGGGCAGTATAATGCACAAACTTTTAATGAGGATGGTAGCGACTGCTCCTTTATTTATCACATTACGAGAGGTAAATGGGTAATTCTAAAAATAAAAGCAAGGTTATCCATATACTGCTGCCATATTTCTTTATTAAACATTAAACTCCCCCTTAAAATTTTTTTGTGCAATTCAAATTATTCGCTATTATTGCCTCCTCATACTCATTATTTCTCGTCTTGCAAATACAGGAATGGTACTTATAGTAGCGTTACTATGCCTTGAATTGACCACCTGATATCTATGCAAACCCATTTTTTTAAACTCAAAATAAGAACCCTTATGTCACTACCATTACCCGAAAGTTCCCGTAGTTGTTGTTAAAGCTTGTGATAAATGTATTACTCAGCGTCCTACCCCGGTACAGAGCTCAATTTTCCTGAACATACTGTAACTACTATTCAGCAGAAGTGTTACATTTTTAACCTTTAGAGTGTAAAGGCACTATCTGTATTGAATTTGGTAAGCCTAAGTACTTCACTTAATTGTTCCCATTCTTTCCACCAGCATATGCCCATAGAGTATCTGTTTGTCATGACGTGTCTTGCCTGATATGTCGTGTCTGATTTTGTATTGTTCTACAGGGTGCCTGGCGAAATGTAGTACGTTATTCCTTTGAATAACTGACCTGGGATCATCATGTCTATACCTTTTGTTATTTGATAATTGTTAAAGTTGACCAGCATGATCAACGATATCCAACATAAACTGCTAGAAGATTACTGGAAAAGCAAAATAAAAGACAAGGAGGTGCTTTCGTCTGAAGGTGAAGCCCTGCTTGCAACTGAGCGTTTGCTGATCAGTACTCAGCAGCTGAGCTATTTCAGGAAGATCACCCGCGAGCAGCCACTGGCTGAGTATGCAGTTTTTCTGACGCTTTATATACTGTTATTGAAAAGATATTTCCGCGATTTTGAAGGAACTATTTTTTCTGCAGATAGCTTTGCCGGAGAGCTGAATGGTAGTACTCATCCTGTATTGTTCACCTGCCATACTGCAGGTGCAAATTCTTTTAAGGAGGCGCTTTCAATAGTGAGCAGTGAGTTGATGGAAGTACGCCAGTATGCGGAGTATGACCCAATTTTATTGCACAGGAAATTAGGAGAGAAACGTTTTGATCAGCTCACACCTTTTGGAATAAGTGGTCCTGTAGTAGGAAAATTGAGTAGCCCTGCTATACACTTTGAGCTTCGTATTGAGAAAATGCAACAGGGAGATATCGCTATTGGGATACAGTATTCTCCAAGGTTTGCAGATAAGCATATTGCGGAGGGGGTATTAAATAATTACAGACGGTGGCTCACAGGAATGGATGCTTATGTCAATACCCATCCCGGGCAGTTGCCCATCCTGACAAATGCAGCGCGGGAACAGGTGTTGCAGGAATTTAATAATACAGCCCGATCATATCCTGAGGAGGCTACCATCGTCAGCTTGTTTGAAGAACAGGTGCGATCGCATCCAGATGAAATAGCCCTTATGCAGGGTGATACGGTGCTTACTTATGGGGAGCTGAATAAGAAGGCGAATCAGTTCGCTCATTATCTCGTTAACCATTATAAGCTGGGTGCAGATGATGTGATTGGGATATTGTTGCCCAAGTCTGCAAAAGCATTGGTGGCTATATTGGCAGTCTTAAAAACTGGCGCTGCCTATCTGCCTATAGATATGCAATATCCAGAAGAGCGGATACGCTATATTATCAAAGATAGTCAACTGAAGCTGATGGTCGCTGAGACAGCTGCTATACAGGAAGGAAATATAGAATGTGTGATGATGGATGGATGGGAGGTGTCAGACGGATCTGATAGCGACCTGCAACTGCCAGTAAGTCCAGGAGATCTTGCTTATGTGATCTATACTTCTGGTTCTACCGGCGTTCCCAAAGGCGTGATGGTGGAACATAGGAGCAATGTGAATATGTCGCTGGAGCAAATCCGGCAGTTCGGGATCAGTGCTGCTGACAGAGTGGTTTGGTTTGCTTCTGTTTCCTTTGATGCTTCTGTTTCTGAGATCATGATGGCATTGTACAGTGGTGCATGTCTGCTTATCCCACCGGGAGAAATGTTGAAAGATCCTGCTTTGTTTGGGTCATATCTGCGTACGAGTGCAGCTACAGTAGTAACTTTCCCGCCGAGCTATTTGGATCTGGTGAGTGATGAAGATCTCGCAGGTATACGATGTGTGATCGAAGCGGGAGAAGCGGCGCATGTGCAGCGTTCCGCTGCTATTGCACAGCGAATAGCCTGTTATAATGCTTATGGTCCTACTGAGTGTGCAGTATGTACAAGTATTTACAAAGTAACGGAGGGTGATAGTGACAGGTTATCTATTCCTATAGGTAAGCCTATTGCAAACCTGTCTGTTTATATTCTGGATGAACAGCTACAGCCACTTCCTGTGGGTGTATGTGGAAATATTTATGTAGCAGGTGTGGGCGTGGCAAGAGGCTATATACACAATCCGGCACTTACGGCAGAGAAATTTGTGTGGGATCCGTTTGTATCCGGAAGCAGGATGTATGATACCGGCGATCTGGGAAAATGGCTGCCAGATGGGAATATTGAGTTCCTGGGCAGAAGAGATGAACAGGTGAAGATACGTGGATATCGCATTGAGCCTGGGGAAATAGAGACGGCATTGCTGCGTGGTTTTCATGCTATACAGCAATCTGTTGTTGTCGCTGGTAAGGTAAATAATGCACCTGTACTGATCGCTTATTATGTTGCTTCAGCTCCCATTGATAAGGCATCATTAAGGTTGACATTGCTCAGTACTTTGCCGGAATATATGATCCCTGCTTTTTTTGTGCATTTGCCGGCTTTACCGCTGACACCAAATGGAAAGGTGAATAAGAAAGCATTGCCCGCAGTAAGAGCAGGCGGAATAAGAGAAGGGTATGTAGCGCCGTCTGATGAGCAAAGTAAAAAGCTGTTGAAGATCTGGCAGGACGTGCTGGGTACACAGGAGATCGGGGTGACGGACGACCTTTTTGAATGGGGTGGAAATTCTATTACTGCCACACGTATAGCTGCTGCCATCAGGAGTGAGCTTTTAGTGGATCTGCCACTGAAGCATCTATTTACCCATGCTACTGTAGCAGCATTAAGTACACTGATCAGCAATCAGGATAAAGCTGCTTCCTTGTCTAAGATCACTGCTCAGCATAGGAAAGATCGGTTACCATTGTCCTTTTCTCAGGAACGTTTGTGGCTGATCCATCGCATAGAAGGTAGCAGCCATTATCATATTCCGGTAGTGGTAAAGCTGGAAGGAGAACTTGACTGGAAGGTGTTATCTGCTGCTTTCTCAGGCGTGGTAAACCGTCATGAGGTATTACGCTCTGTGATTGAAGAAAAAGATGGAGTCGTTTATCAGCGTATACTGGAGGAAGGACAATACCCACTGGAGCTCATAGAAGATAATAGTACTAATCTGAACGGTATCATTTATGAATTTGCGTCCAGACCTTTTGATCTGTCGGGAGAGCATTTGCTGAGGACAAGGTTGATAAGGCGCTCTTCCCATGAACATATACTGGTGATGGTTATGCACCATATTATAGCCGATGGCTGGTCTATGCCATTACTGGTAAATGAGCTGATAGAGCTGTACCAGTCTGCTAAGGAACAAAGGCCTGCTATATTGCCTGCGTTATCTGTACAATATGCGGATTATGCTATATGGCAACGCCATCATCTGCAGGGGGAATTACTGGATAGAAAACTATCCTACTGGAAAAATAAACTGGCAGGGATCACTTCGCTGGAGTTGCCTACGGACTTTTCCCGGCCGGCAGCAAAAAGTGTAAAAGGGAATACCCTGCATTTTACTATTCCGAATGAGCTGAAGACGCAATTGGAGGCGCTTTCAAAACGTGAAGGAGTTACTCTTTTCATGACCCTGCTGGCTGCGTTTAAGGTTTTGTTATATAGATATTCTGGTCAGGAGGATATCAGTGTGGGTGTGCCTGTAGCCAACAGGGACAGGCAGGAGATTGAGTCACTGATCGGATTTTTTGTGAACACGGTGATACTGCGTAGTGATCTGGGAGATAATCCAGTGTTTAAATCGCTACTGGCCCGGGTGAAGGATACAACACTGGAAGCCTATGAGCATCAGGATACGCCTTTTGAAAAGGTGGTGGATGCTGTAGGTGCTTTGCGGGAACTTAACCGCACAGCCCTTTTTCAGGTATTGTTTGTATTACAGAATAATGCTGGTGTCTCGCAATCCAACATCGGAGATGTTCATTTCTCAACAATCCCGTTTGAGCTGGGAACATCCCGGTTTGATCTGTCCTGTAGCATGACAGAAACTGCAGAAGGGCTGAGTGTAGATATACAGTATCGTCCGGATCTGTTCAGGAAAGATACTATAGAACGCATGCATTCGCACTATGCAGCATTGCTGTCGGCTGTTGTTATAGATCCATGGCAGCGTATAGGTGCACTGGCGATGTTGGATCCAAAAGAAGAGCAGCAGCTGATCAGCCAATACAATGATGTACTGGTGACTTATCCTGCTTCGGGGACTATTGTAGATCTTTTTGATGCGAAGGCCATTGAAGTTCCTGAAGCTACTGCTGTTGTTTTTGAAGGTAAGACACTGACCTATGCGGAAATCAGGAGTCAGTCGGACAGGCTGGCGCGTCATTTAATAACCCAGGGAGTGGGAAAGGATAGCCTTGTATTACTGTGCATGGGTGAATCCATGGAAATGACAATTACAGCGATCCTGGGTATCCTGAAAGCGGGTGCTGCTTATGTACCACTGGATCCGGATTACCCACAGGAGAGGATTGATTATATTATTGCTGATACAAGTGCTTCAATGGCTGTGACGGATAGTATTGGGCAGGCATTGCTGCATGGAAAGCCACTGACAACTATCCTTGTAGATCAGGCATTGCCTGAGCCTAAAAAAACACCATTGCCCGCGATTGAGGCAGATCAGCTGATATACGTGATCTATACTTCCGGATCAACCGGTACTCCAAAGGGTGTAATGATCACTCATCAGAACATCATGGATTATGTGCATGGTCTGCTTGAAAATACGGATTTAGGGGAGAGCCGGTCTTTCGGTCTGATGTCTACCATCGCTACTGATCTTGGCAATACTGTATTATATCCAGCCATGGCTACGGGAGGTGCCCTTCATTTATTCAGGAAGGATACGCTGACCTCACCACCTCTTTTACATACCTATTTCCATACCCATGCGATAGATTGCATCAAGATCGTACCTTCTTATTGGAAATCGCTGGAGCTGAATGGTCGGATATTATTGCCGGCACGTATGATCATATTTGGTGGTGAAGCGTTACCTGCCGGCATCCTGAAAAGCATTTATGCAGCTGCACCAGATATTAAGATCGTTAATCACTATGGTCCTACGGAAACTACCATCGGAAAGCTTTTACATAAAGTGGATCCACATGGGGCTTATGAGATTGTTCCGATAGGGAAACCTTTCTCGGATACGAAGATATTTATAGTCGACAGGAATGGCGCTTTATGTCCTGTTGGAGTACCGGGAGAATTGTTAATCGGAGGAGCTGGAGTTGCCAAAGGATATTTGAACAGAGATGCGCTTACAAGGGAGCAATTTATTATAAATCCTTTTGACAAGGATACTAATAGGAAGCTGTACAAGACCGGAGATTGGGTGCGGAGAAGGGCTGATGGGAATATTGAGTTCCTGGGGCGTGTGGATGATCAGGTAAAGATCCGTGGATACCGGGTTGAGCCGGGTGAGATTACAGCCGTACTAAATAGCTGCCCTTTACTGGATCAGGGCATTGTCGTGGCACGTGAAGATGCGGGAGGGCATAAGCGGCTTATCGCTTTTATAGTGGCAGTGGGTCGGTATGACAGAGAAGGTATCCTGGCTTATCTGAAACAGCGGTTACCAGATTACATGGTGCCTTCATTACTGGTAGAATTATCTGCATTGCCTTTGACTTCCAATGGAAAGGTAGATAAGAAAGCATTGCCAGATCCGGATTTGTCAGTGTTGGTTTCAAATGAATATGAAGCCCCGGGGAATGAAATAGAAGAGCAGCTGGTGATGATATGGCAGGAGCTGTTGCATGCAAAACGTATCGGGATCCATGATAACTTCTTTGAGCTGGGGGGTGATTCTATTATCAGTATACAGGTAGTCAGCCGTGCCAGTCGTTATGGGCTGACCCTGCATCCACGTGATATCTTTGAATGCCAGACGATTGCTACGCTGGCGGCAAAGGCGAAAGAAGAACAGGAAGAGGTAAGTGCAGAGCAGGGAATGTTGACTGGAGAAGCTGCGTTGTTGCCGATACAACGATGGTTTCTGGAATTAGATTATGACCACCGTTCCCATTATAATCAGTCACAGTTATTAAGTATAGAAAAAGCGATCACTATTACACAGTTGTCGCATGTATGGAAAGCACTGATATTACAGCATGATGCGTTACGATTTGCTTATGAGCGGTCAGCGGATGACTGGATACAACGGTATAGCGATAGGCTGTCAGCGTTGGAAGAAATGGAGCTGACAGGTAGTATTACAGCTTTATGTGATGATTACCAGAGTAGCCTGGATATAGAGAAAGGCCTGTTGATAAAAGGAGTGTTGATCAAGACGTCATCTTCTGAGCGCTATAACCGTTTATTACTGGTGATCCATCACCTCGCAGTGGATGGTGTTTCATGGCGTATCCTGTTGGAACAGTTCCAGACAGCATTGAAGATGGTGGTGGCAGGAGATGCCATCCATCTTGGGAAAAAGAGTACTTCTTACCGGCAGTGGGCGTATGCGCTGAAAGCGTATGCGGTAAGCCCGATTGTTACATCTCAGTTAGCTTACTGGAAAGAAGTCATCTCTCATTATACCCCATTGCCAGTAGATAGGGCTGGTAATAATACCGCCGCCACCCGTGTGCATCACACGGTACAGCTGGATAAGGATCTGACCCGATCGCTGTTGCTGGAAGTGAATAATGCTTATAATACAGAGATCAATGATATCTTATTAAGTGCCTTGTCGAAGACATTATTTGCATGGACAGGATCGTCCAAAGTGCTGATAGGGCTGGAAGGACATGGAAGGGAATTTGTAAATGGGAAGATGGATACCAGTAATACAGTAGGGTGGTTCACCAGCTTGTATCCTTTATTACTCAATACTGAGGATCTTGCCACGCCGGCAGATCATATCAGAAGCATCAAAGAGCAATTGCGCCATGTACCGCAGAAAGGTATTGGATATGGATTATTACGTTATCTGCATCCAGAGAATCATTTGTCAGAAGGGCAATGGGATATCGTATTTAACTATCTGGGACAGGCAGATAATGTAGTGTCGCCAGATACATGGATACACAGTGCTACAGAGACTACCGGCAGTAACATCGGCAGCTCATTTCCTTTTAGCAGGAAGCTGGATATCAACAGTATTATCAGAGATGGCGTATTGACGTTACATTGGAACTATTCTCACGAACAATATGATGCGCAGACGATTACTAAGCTGTCGGCATCTTTTATTCATCATTTAAGCGAGCTGATAGCCCATTGCCGTGAGCTCGGTGAAAGGGAGCACACGCCATCGGACTATGGACTGGTGCCGGAAGTCGGGTATAAAGAATTATCCCTTTTCCTGAATAAACTCGGCAGGGATACCATCAGTGATATATATCGGCTCAGTCCTTTACAACAGGGAATGTTGTTCCATTACCTGTATGATAAGGATGGAAAGGCCTATGTAGAGCAGTTAAAGATGGATTTCCCCCAGGGTATTGATCTGAACGCATTTGCTGCTGCATGGGAAGACCTGTTGACACATCATACCATTCTGAGGAGTGGATTTTTTGCAGATTCGCTGAGCATTCCAGTACAGGTTGTATTCAATAAAGTGAACCTGCCATTTGAGGTACTGGATTATAGTTATCTCAGTGAGGAAGAGCAGGAAACTCATCTGACAGCTTTCCTGGCGGCCGACCTGCAACGTGGGTTTAACTTCCAGGAACCGCCATTAATGCGGATCACCCTGATACGGCTGAGTGAGCAGCTGTACAAAATGGTGTGGACACACTATCATATTATTCTGGATGGCTGGTCCAATACCTCACTGATAGCCTTCTTCCAGCAGGCTTACGCGGCTTATTCCAGAGGACGTACGCCCCAAAGCAGGCCTAAGGATCAATATGGAGATTATATCCGCTATATCGCAGGTACTGATCATCATGCTGCGATGTCTTTCTGGAAAAACTATATGTCCAACCTGGAGCAGAAGACCCTGTTGCCTTTTGCCGCGAATGTATCCGATCATCAGCGGAACAAAGGTGGGGCTGCTGTGAAACATGAGCAGTTATTGTTTGGACCTGTTTTGACTAAACAGGTAAGGGAATATTGCCAGCAGCACCAGATCACGGTGAATACTTTTGTACAAGGTATCTGGTCATTGTTGCTGAGCAGGTACACTGGGAATAACGACGTTGTATTTGGTGTCGTTGTATCCGGACGTCCTTCAGATTTAGCGGCTTCAGAAAGAAGGGTAGGCCTATATATCAATAACCTTCCTTTACGTAGCAGGATAGCAGAAGATGAGCTGTTCGTCGACTGGGTACGGTCTTTACAAAAAGAACATACGGAAGCACGTCGTTATCAGTATACTTCATTGAATGAGATTCAACGCTGGGTTGGATTAAACGGAGAGCCATTTGATACGATCCTGGTATTTGAAAACTATCCAAAGATGGATACGGAGGAGGCACCACTGCTTTCCATAGGGAAGATCGAATTGGAAGAGCGCACCAACTATCTGCTGACCGTTACAGCAGTAGATCAGGAACCGGGGCTTCGTTTTGATCTGGGCTATAACAGTGCATTGCTGGATAAAGCATACGTGGAAATGATCAGGGGCCACATTGAAGTGATAGTACCACAATTGTTGAGGGTAAGGGACATAAAGATTTCCGACGTATCAATACTTACAGATAAAGAGCGGCAGCAGTTATTGACGGACTTTAATAATACACTACAATCCTACCCGCAGGATATAACAGTGGTAACGCTATTTGAGGAGCAGGTGGAAAGGAATGGGGAACAGCCTGCGCTGGTATATGGAGAACATACCATTACTTTCAGAGAGCTGGATGTACGTGCCAATCAGGTAGCTCATTACCTGCGCGCAAAAGGGGTAAAACAGGAAGCGCTGGTAGCCGTATGTATGGACCAGTCGATAGATATGATGGTGAGCATATGGGGCATTATGAAGGCAGGGGCGGCTTATGTGCCACTGGATCCGGCTTACCCACTGGAGCGTATTGCTTATATGATGGAAGATACCCGGGCTGCTGCTGTCATTACCACAGAAAATTATGCTCATTTATTTGATGAGGAACGTGCTGTCGTACTGGATAAAGAATGGTCAAAGATCGAACAAGGACCTCTGGCGGCACCTTACAGGCAGATAAGTATCCACCATCTGGCTTATGTGATCTATACTTCCGGTTCTACCGGACAGCCTAAAGGAGTAGCCATTACTCATCAGAGCCTGAATAATTATATCGCCCATGCTATTGCGGCCTATTCGGTAGAAGGCGCTCATGCAGGTAGCTATATACATCTGCCGCCCACTTTTGATGCGGCTATAACTGCTTTTTATGTTCCCCTGTTAGTTGGGAAATATGCGGTGATAGCAGACCGTAAGGGCTTGGATGCTTTTGCAGATCCGAATCTGGTCAGGTATGCCCCATATGATTTTATTAAGCTTACTCCCAGTCATATGACGATACTGGGAAATAGTGTAGAAGAAGCACAACTGAAGGGGCTAACTTATAAATACGTTTTAGGAGGAGAGGCCTTGCATCTGAAGGATGTAGAGTTCCTGTCAGATAAAGGTATTTCCGTTGATATTATTAATGAATATGGGCCTACAGAAGCGACAGTAGGCTGTAGTGTATATACATTCAATACCGGGGATCAGCTGATCCCTACGGATGCGGGCATTTCTATTGGCCGTCCTATCCCAAATACAAGTCTTTATATATTGGATGTTTCGGGAAGGCCTGTGCCTGTAGGCGTATCGGGAGAATTGTATATCGGAGGAGTGGGACTGGCAACGGGGTATTTACACAGACCCCAGCTGACATCAGAGAAGTTTATTACGAATCCATTTGGTGAAGGACGTCTGTATAGGACGGGGGATGTGGCGAGATGGTTAACCGATGGGAATATTGAATACCTGGGCCGTATGGATGATCAGGTAAAGATACGTGGCTATCGTATAGAGCTGGGTGAGGTAACAGCGGTGCTAAATAACTGTTCTTTACTGGATCAGGGTATTGTGATCGCACGTGAAGATGGAAATGGTCACAAGCGTCTGATAGCTTATGTTGTAGCAGCGGGGCGTTATGACAGGAACGGTATGCTGGACTATCTGAAAGCACATCTGCCAGATTATATGGTGCCATCCTTATTGGTGGAATTATCTGGGCTGCCTTTGACATCAAATGGAAAGATTGATAAGAAAGCGTTGCCAGATCCGGATGTATCTGCGCTGGCATCCAATGAGTATGTAGGACCTCGTAATGCAACAGAAGAGCGGCTGGTAACTATCTGGCAGGAATTGTTGCACGCGAAACGGATTGGGATCTATGACAACTTCTTTGAGCTGGGTGGTGACTCCATTATCAGTATACAGGTAGTGAGCCGTGCCAGCCGTTATGGACTGACCTTGCATCCACGTGATATATTTGAGAGCCAGACAATTGCTGTATTATCGGCAAAACTACAACAGGAGCAGGTTAGCACGGCAGCTGAACAAGGGGAATTGTCTGGTACCGCTGAATTATTGCCGATACAGCAATGGTTCCTGGAGCAGGAGTATGATAGTCGTTCTCATTACAATCAGTCACAACTATTAAGTATAGATAAGGCGATCACTTTTTCACAGTTATCGCAGGTATTTAAAGCATTGGTATTACAGCATGATGCCTTACGTTTCAGTTATCAGCAGATAGGAGCTCACTGGATGCAACGTTATAGTGACACGCTGCCGGTGCTGGAAGAGGTGGTGCTGAAAGAAAATATCACCGACATCTGTACCCGTTATCAAAGTAGCCTGGATGTGGTTAAAGGGCAATTGATAAAAGGAGTGTTGATCAATACGCCATCGTCAGAGCGTCACAACCGGTTATTGCTGGTGGTGCATCACCTGGCAGTGGATGGTGTGTCATGGCGTATACTGCTGGAGCAGTTCCAGACAGCGCTGAGTATGGTGCTGGTAGGAGATGCCATTAATTTGGGCAGGAAGAGTAGTTCCTACAGGCAATGGGGCGATGCGCTGAAAGCGTATGCGGTAAGCCCTCATATTACTGGTCAGTTATCTTACTGGGAAGATGTTATTGCTCATTATACCCCGTTGCCAGTAGACAGGTCTGGTCACAATACAGCTGCGACTCGTGTACATCACAGTTTACAGCTGGACCGTGAGCTGACACGTTCATTGTTGTTGGAAGTAAATACTGCTTATAACACAGATATCAATGATTTACTATTAAGCGCTTTGGCAAAGACCTTATGTGCATGGACAGGAGAATCTAAATTGCTGGTAGGTATAGAAGGCCATGGCAGGGAGTATATCTCACATGAGCTGGATACCAGCAAGACAGTAGGTTGGTTCACCAGTCTGTATCCATTATTGCTGGATGCGGGTGATATCGCTACTCCCGGCGATCAGATCAGGAGTATCAAAGAGCAATTGCGTAATGTGCCTCAAAAAGGTCTTGGGTATGGGTTATTGCGCTACCTGCATCCGGAGAAAAGCTTATCTGCCGGACAATGGGATGTCGTATTCAATTATCTCGGACAGACCGACAATGTACTGGAAGATGATGCGCTGCTGGAGGCTGCTACAGAGGATATGGGAGCCGTATCAGGCGCGGGATGGCCTTTTGGAAGCAAACTGGATATCAGTGGGGTGATCAGTGATGGCCTATTAAATATGCGCTGGAGCTATTCGCACGAGCAATATAATGCACAGACCATTGCAGGCTTGTCGGCTTCCTTTATTGATAACCTGCGTGAGCTGATAGTGCATTGCCGTGAGCTAAGTGAAAAAGAGCATACGCCTTCTGATTACGGATTGGTACCGGAAGTAGGTTATAAAGAATTGTCTCTTTTCCTGGATACACAGGGCAGAGATCAGATCAGTGATATTTTCCGTATCAGCCCTTTACAAAAGGGAATGCTGTTCCACTATTTATATGATAAAAGCACTTCTTATCTGGAACAGGTATTACTGGATTTCCCTGCAGGGATAGATATTGCTGCGTTTACAGATTCCTGGAGTTATATACTGCATCAGCATACTGCATTAAGGGCTGCTTTTATAGTGGATGTATTAAGCATTCCTGTTCAGGTAATACATAAGCAGGTAGAGATGCCTTTTGCACTGCTGGATTATAGCCATTTGAATAAAGAGGAACAGGATGCTGCATTGTCATCATTTCTGGAATCCGATTTCAGACAGGGATTTGATCTGCAGGCTCCCCCGTTGATGAGGATCACGCTGATCCGCCTGAACAGTAAGCTGTACAGGATGGTTTGGACACGTTATCATATCGTATTGGATGGATGGTCCAACTCTGTACTGATCGGCGAGTTTTTACAGGCTTATACTGCACTGGTGAAAGGCAATAAACCGGCAGTAAGGGAGGAGGATAACTATGGAGATTATATCCGCTACATAGCAGGTATTGATCACCATGCTGCAGCACATTTCTGGAAGAACCGGATGGCAGGGTTTAGTAAATCTTTACTGCCATTTGCCGGTAATATCCAGGATCATGAACGGAACAAGGGAGATGGAAAGGTAAGGCATGAGTTTCTTCGTATCAGCCCTGCATTAACAGAAGACCTGAAACAATATTGTCAGGGGCAGCAGATTACCATGAATACGCTCATTCAGGGTGTATGGTCCTTATTGCTGGGAAGATATACAGGTAGCCGGGATATAGGATTTGGTGTGGTTGTATCCGGAAGACCGGAAGATCTTCCTCATGCAGAAGAAAGGGTAGGATTATTTATTAATAATCTACCTCTTCGTGTCAGCATTGAACCAGATCAGACAGTAGGCAGCTGGTTGCGTAAACTGCAAAATGACCATACGGATACAAGACGCTATCAATATGTATCTCTTAATGACATACAGCACTGGACAGACCTGAAGGGAGATCTTTTCGATAGCGTACTGGTATTTGACAATTATCCCAAAGCAAAATACAAGGCAGAAGAGCAATTGTTAAAAGCAGAAGGGCTGCATCTGAAAGAACGCAGGAACTATCTGTTAAGTCTATCTGTAAGTCTTCGGGAACAATTGGTCATTGACTTCGCGTATAACAGTGATCTTTTGCAATCTGTGTATGCCCGGATGATAAAAGGGCATTTTGAACAGGTGTTTAACCACCTGCTTAATGTAGGAGAAGAACGGGTCGCCGATATCAAGATATTGACCTCTGCAGAAGAAGAGGGTTTACTGGTTGAGTTTAATGATACTACTACTGAATATCCGAGCGACAAAACCATTGTAGATGTCTTTGAGGAGCAGGTAGGCAAAACACCTGATCAGACAGCTTTGATCTATAAAGGGGAGGCCCTGACATATCAGGAACTGAATGAGCGTGCAGATCGTCTCGCCCATTATTTACGCACTGTATATGCTTTACAGGCTGATGATCTGGTAGGTATTATGATGGATCGCTCCATATGGTCAGTGGTGGCTATTCTTGGGGTGTTAAAGGCAGGTGCGGCGTATGTGCCAATAGATATCACTTATCCACTGGATCGTAAATCCTATATTATAAATGATACGGGGCTTAAGGTGCTGATCATTGAATCTTCGTCCATGTTTGATACCATGGACCTGCAGGTGAGCATATTGCCCGTGGATCTGCAATTTGATGATTTTGAAAAGAAGGATGTATATAAGCGGGATTATGAGATCAAGCCTACAGACCTGGCTTATGTGATCTATACATCCGGTTCGACTGGCCTGCCTAAGGGTGTGATGATCGAGCATACCAGCAATGTAAATATGTCGCTGGATCAGATCCGAAAGTTCGGGGTTACTGCCAATGACAGAGTGCTGCAATTTGCTTCTTTGTCATTCGATGCTTCTGTTTCTGAGATCTTTATGGCCTTTTATTGTGGGGCTACACTGGTATTAATACCTGAAGCTGTTATTGCAGATGCAAACAGCTTCCTGACCTATATAAAAGAGCATAGCATCAGTGTGATCACTTTCCCGCCAGTGTATCTACAGACGCTGGATCGCAGGAAGATGCCTGCTTTACGTGCCATCATCACAGCAGGGGAAGCAGCTATAGTAGCAGATGCCCTTTATTATGCAGGTATTGGTGGCTATTACAATGCTTATGGCCCTACTGAATGTGCTGTCTGCGTATCTACCTATGCAGTGGATAAGCATGCTGACATACGGAATCAGATTCCGGTAGGCAAGCCATTGGCGAATATGAAGGTATTCATCGTGGATGCGCATATGCAGTTAGTGCCAATAGGTGTGGAAGGGCATTTATATGTGAGCGGTGCTGGTCTGGCACGAGGTTATCTGCACAGGCCAGCGCTGACGGCGGAGAAATTTATTGCGAATCCATTTGGCGAGGGGCGTTTGTATAAGACAGGTGATGTTGCCAGATGGTTGCCGGATGGAAATATTGAGTTCCTGGGCCGTGTGGATGATCAGGTGAAGATCCGTGGCTATCGCATAGAGCTTGGGGAGGTAAACGTTGTGTTGAATAGCTGCCCTTTACTGGATCAGGGTATTGTAATAGCCCGTGAAGACGGAGGTGGTCATAAGCGGCTGATAGCTTATATCGTAGCAACGGGGCGCTATGACAGAGAAGCTATCCAGGCATATCTGAAGCAGCGGTTACCAGATTATATGGTGCCTGCTCTTCTGATGGAATTATCCGCGTTACCTGTGACGACTAATGGAAAGATAGATAAGAAGGCTTTGCCGGATCCTGAAGTATCAGTATTAACGAGCAATGAATATGAGGCGCCCAGGAATGAAACAGAAGAGCGGCTGGCCACTATCTGGCAGGAGTTGTTGCATACTAAACGTATCGGGATCCATGATAACTTCTTTGAGCTGGGGGGTGATTCTATTATCAGTATACAGGTAGTCAGTCGTGCCAGTCGTTATGGATTGACCTTGCATCCGCAGGATCTTTTTGAGGGCCAGACCATAGCGGTGCTGGCGGCGAAGCTGCAGGAAGAGCAGACGAATAATGCTGCAGAGCAGGGAGTACTGACGGGAGAAGCTGCGTTGTTGCCTATACAGCAATGGTTTCTGGATCAGGATTATGATAGTCGTTCTCATTATAATCAGTCACAGTTATTAAGTATAGATAAGGAGATCTCTATCATACAGCTGTCGCATGTATTAAAAGCCCTGGTATCACAGCATGATGCTTTACGATTCCGTTATGAACAGCTGGCAGATGCCTGGGTACAGCGATATAGTGATACGCAGCCAGAGATGGAAGAAGTTGTGCTTGCAGGTAGTATTACAGATGTCTGTGACATATACCAAAGGAGTCTGGATATAGAGAAAGGCTATCTGATAAAAGGTGTGCTGATTAATACGCCATCCTCTGAGCGTCATAACCGTTTATTACTGGTGATTCATCACCTGGCGGTAGACGGTGTATCGTGGCGCATTCTGCTGGAACAGTTCCATGCAGCATTGAAGATGGTGCTGGCAGGAGATGCCATTCATCTGGGTAAGAAGAGTACTTCCTACCGGCAGTGGGCGGATGCGCTGAAAGCGTATGCGGTAAGCCCGATTGTTACATCTCAGTTAGCTTACTGGGAAGAAGTCATCTCTCATTATACCCCATTGCCAGTAGATAGGGCTGGTAATAATACCGCCGCCACCCGTGTGCATCACACGGTACAGCTGGATAGGGATCTGACCCGATCGCTGTTGCTGGAAGTGAATAGTGCTTATAATACAGAGATTAATGATATTTTATTAAGCGCCTTGTCGATGACATTGTCCACATGGACAGGATCCTCCAAAGTGCTGCTAGGAATGGAAGGTCATGGCAGGGAATATATTTCACATGATCTGGATACCAGCAAGACAGTGGGCTGGTTCACCAGCCTGTATCCGATATTACTGGACACCGGAGATATTGCTACAGGGGCCGATCAGATCAGGAGTATCAAAGAGCAGTTGCGTCATGTGCCACAGAAAGGTCTTGGGTATGGATTATTACGTTATCTGCATCCGGATAAACGTTTGTCTGGCGGACGATGGGATATTGTGTTCAATTATCTGGGACAGACAGACAATGTACTGGAAGATGATACATTGTTAGGAGGGGCACAGGAACATATGGGAGATACTACTGGTGCAGGATGGCCTTATACTACGAAGCTGGATATTAGTGGTATTATCAGCGAGGGGATGTTGACAGTTCGCTGGAGCTATTCACATGAACAATATGATACGCAAACTATCGCAAGCTTATCGGCTGCTTTTATTGATCATTTAGGTGCATTGATCGGGCATTGCCGTGATCTGGGAGAAAGAGAGCGTACGCCATCTGACTATGGTCTGGCGCCGGAAGTCGGGTATAAAGAGCTGTCCCGTTTCCTGGATGCTAAAGGCAGGGATAAGATCAGTGATCTGTATCGTCTCAGCCCATTACAGAAAGGCATATTGTTCCATCATCTTTATGATGAGGATGGAAAAGCATACATGGAACAATTAAGGGTTGATTTTCCGGAAGGAATTGATCTTGTCGCTTTCAGGGCAGCCTGGGAGGATCTGCTGAAGCATCATACCATATTGAGGAGTGGATTTTTTGCAGATGCCCTGAGCATTCCTGTACAATGTGTGTTCAAAGAAGTAAGCCTGCCATTTGAGGTATTGGATTATAGTTATTTAAGTACAGAAGAACAGGAAGCACATCTGACAGCTTTCCTGGCGGCCGACCTGCAACGAGGTTTTAATTTCCAGGAAGCACCATTGATGCGGATCACCCTGATACGTCTCAGTGAGCGATTGTATAAAATGGTGTGGACCCATTATCATATCATTCTGGACGGCTGGTCAAATGCTTCGCTAATAGCCTCCTTCCAGCAGGCTTATGCAGCCTATTCCAGAGGGGGGGCTCCGGTAGGTAAGACCATTGATCATTATGGAGATTATATCCGCTATATCACCCGGACTGACCATTATGCCGCGATGTCTTTCTGGAAGACCTATATGTCGGATATTTCCAATAAGACCTTATTACCATTTGTATCCAATATATCTGATCATCACAGGAATAAAGGCGGCGCAGCGGTGAAACATGAGCAGCTGTTGCTGGCACCTGTATTGACAGAGCAGGTTAGAAGCTATTGTCAGCAGCATCAGATCACGGTAAATACTTTTGTACAGGGTATCTGGTCTATTCTGCTGAGCAAGTACACAGGCAGTTCCGATGTCGTGTTTGGCGTAGTGGTATCTGGTCGTCCTTCAGACCTGCCGGAATCAGAACGTCGGGTAGGTTTATACATCAATAACCTGCCTTTGCGGAGCAGGATAGCAGGCGATGAGCTGTTGATCGACTGGTTGCGCTCATTACAAAAAGGCCATACTGAGGCCCGTCGTTATCAATATTCATCACTGAATGAGATCCAGCAATGGATTGGTTTACATGGTGAACCATTTGATACGATAGTAGTATTCGAAAACTATCCGAAGATGGAATCTCCGGAAGCCGCCCGTCTGCTGCCTGCCGCGAATATCCAGCTGGAAGAGCGCACCAATTATTTAATGACCCTCACTGCTGTAGATCAGGAAGAAGGATTGCGTTTTGATTTTGGTTATAATAGTGAGCTCCTGGCACCCTATTATTCAGGCATGATCAAAGGTCATTTTGAAAGTACCTTGCTGGAGCTGCTGAAAGCTGCTGACAAGCCGATGTCAATGATATCCATTCTTGCCAGGGATGAACAGCAGCAGTTGATCACAGCATTTAATGATACGGCCGTGGATTATGCCAGAGAAATGACTATCGTAGATCTTTTTGAGGCACAGGTGGAAAAAACGCCGGATCATATAGCCCTGGTTTTTGAAGGAAAGTCACTGACGTATAAAGAATTGAATGAAAAGGCCAATCAGCTGGCATGGCACCTGAAAGAAAAAGGGGTGAAAGAAAGGGATATGGTGGCTATTTGTATTGACCGCTCTCTGGACATGATGATAGGATTGTTGGGTATCCTGAAATCGGGAGGAGCCTATATCCCGTTGGATCCTACCTATCCTGTGGATCGCCTTATATATATGCTTGGCGATTCAGAAGCTGAATATCTCCTTGTTAATAATGATACGCAACATATACTTCCGGCTGATCAGGTAAAGCATACGCTGAACCTGGATGAACAGGCGCTGCAACAGCTATTGGCCGGTAAACCTGGTTCTGACATACGGTTACATTGGAAAGAGCAGCCACTGGCTTATGTGATCTATACTTCTGGTTCCACCGGAAGGCCTAAAGGAGTGATGATCCATCATCGCAATGTGACGAATTTCTTTGTAGGACTGGATATAAAATTCGGCAAGTCAGAAAAGCAGGAGACCTGGCTGGCAGTTACCAGTATAAGCTTTGATATTTCAGTATTGGAATTATTCTGGACATTGACCAACGGCAAAAAAGTAGTGATATTACCAGACAGACCGGTGCCGATGACAGAAAGAACCGTCATGGATTTCAGCTTATTCTATTTCGCTGCACAGGAAGAGATCACTGCCGGCAATAAATATCGGTTATTACTGGAAGGGGCAAAGTTTGCCGACAATAATGGACTGGAGGCTGTCTGGATACCGGAGCGCCACTTCCATAGCTTTGGCGACCAGTTCCCTAATCCATCCGTGGCAGCTGCAGCAGTGGCTGCGCTCACAAATAATATCCGGATCAGATCGGGAAGTGTGGTATTACCTCTCCATGATCCCATCAGGGTCGCGGAAGAATGGTCCATGGTGGACAATCTTTCCAATGGCCGCGTAGAATTGTCGGTAGCTTCCGGATGGCACCCCAATGACTTCGTCTTTATGCCGGAGGATTATAAAACGCGTCATCAGAAAATGAAGGATAAGCTGGTAACACTGCACCAGTTGTGGAATGGAGAAACAGTGCTTCGTAAAAATGGCGCAGGCAATGATTTTGCTGTTACCATACATCCTAAACCAGTACAGTCCTCATTGCCGATATGGCTTACAGCAGCAGGCAATCCTGAGACATTTAAATATGCAGGTAGTATCGGCGCGAATGTGCTGACCCATCTTTTAGGCCAATCGATAGAGGATCTGGGAGATAAGATCAGTCAGTACCGTGCGGCGCTGGCAGCAAATGGCTTTGATCCTGAACAGGGAAGGGTGGCTGTCATGCTGCATACCTTTGTAGGGGATGACCTGCAGGTTATCAAAGAAACAGTAAAAGAGCCGTTTAAAAATTATCTGCGCCATTCTATTGATCTCCTGAAACCAGTGGTGGATCAGGCAGGGCTGGATCCCGAAACGGATCTTGAAGTCATACTGGAAATGGGATTTCAACGCTACTTCTATTCCAGTGGTCTCTTTGGTACGCCCGAAACATGCCTCTCCCGTATCCGGGAGCTACATGCAGCAGGTGTCAATGAGGTGGCCTGTCTGATTGATTTCGGTATAGATGTAGACATTACTCTGGCACATCTGCCATTCCTTAAAAAGCTCCAGGACCTTATCAAACAGCTGGAGGTTCAGAAAAAGCTGCTGGCAAAAAGATTGGAAAAGAAATGGGCTCCTGAGGAGCTGATGCAGGAACATGGTGTTACACATATGCAATGTACACCTTCCTTTGCCCGGGAACTGGTGACCACTACTGAAGGACAGCTGGCTTTACAACAGATGGAAGCTGTGCTCGTAGGTGGAGAAGCTTTGCCTGTCTCCCTGACAAGAGAGCTGTTCCGGTATATGAATGGGTCTATATTCAATATGTACGGGCCTACGGAGACAACTATCTGGTCTACCATCAAGCAGATCATAGATCCTGATAAAGTAACCATCGGTACCCCAATTGCCAATACGCAGATCTATATTTTAGATACCCTGGGCCATCTTACTCCTGTAGGTGTAGCAGGAGAATTGTGCATAGGAGGAGAAGGTGTTGCGGTAGGATATTTGAAGAGACCCGGGCTTACTGCAGAGAAATTCTTTGATAATCCTTACAGACCCGGTGAAAAAGTATATAGGACCGGCGACCTGGCGAGATGGCTGCCAGACGGAGAGATCGAATGCCTGGGTAGAATAGATGATCAGGTGAAGATTAGCGGACACAGGATAGAGATGGGCGAAATAGAGACCATCATGAAAGAGTTTCCACATATCCATGAGTGTGTTGTCGTGAAGAAGGAGGATGCGAATAATAACAAACGACTGGTGGGTTATGTGGTGCCGGGGCCTGCCTACAATAAGCAGGAATTACAGGAATATATGCGTTCCAGGCTGCCGGCTTATATGATCCCTTCTTTCCTGCTGACCCTTGAAAAATTGCCATTGACCCCAAATGGAAAGATCGATAAAAAAGCGCTGCCGGATCCTGCAGATCCTACCTTATATGAAGGGCATTATGAAGCGCCTGCCAATGAGACGGAAGAACAGCTGGCGAATATCTGGGCTACATTGCTGAAGATGAAAAAGGTAAGCATCCGGGATAACTTCTTTGACCTGGGTGGTAATTCCTTTATGGCCATTCAGATCATCACGCTGATAGGAAATACCCTAAAGGTGAAGATCAGTATCAAAGACCTTTTTGAACACCCAACTATCGAAGCGCTGGCCAGACTAATAGATGCTCAGGAAAGAAAATTTGAGAATAGTCTGCTGCTTGCTCCTGTCTCCGATAGCTATCCATTGACAGAGATTCAGAAAGCCTATTGGCTGGCTTCACAGCAGGACAACGTATCTGTTTCTTATAACACAACGCTGGGCTGGAATGTGAAAGCTGCGATTGACCTGGATAAGATCGCATCGGCATACACATTGCTGCTGGATAGACATGAGATCCTGCGTTATATTATCGATTATGATGAAAAGGGTGAGCTGCGGTTTTATCTGCAGGACCCTGCTCAAACAGCCGAAGGTTTCATTTTCCTGGACATGGTCAATGAGCCGGTAGACGAAAAAGGGGCGATTCGTTTATTTGATGAAGAGAACAAGTTCCTCTTTGATTTCAGGAAAGGGCCATTGATGAGAATTAAGATCATAAGGAACACACCGGCTGAATACTTTATATTCTTCAATACCCATCACATTATATCAGATCCATTCTCTTTACAGATTATTTTCAATGATCTGCTTTTATCCTACCACTATCTGCAGCAGGGTAGAAGTGGGGTGCTGCAGCCTGTTCCGAAGTTCTCCTTCAAAGACTATTCCTGGTCACAGGCAACGCAGGCGCGGGAAGAAGACCAGCTGAAAAGCGAAAATTTCTGGAAGACTTATCTATCGGGTCGCCAGCTTGGTGTCAGATTACCTGGAGCCAGGTCATTACCGGCAGCATCCAATCAGGCGGGTGTAGTAAAACTGGTGATCAATGAGGCAGGATGGGTCAATACCATGAGGACTTATAACCGGGAGCGTCAGGGTACTATGTTCGTAATGTTGCTGTCGCTGGTGAAGACATTGATATATCTGGAAACGGGCCAGCAGGATCTTAGTTTTGGCTGTCCGGTAAATAGTCGTAACAATCATGAATTGTCCAATATCGTAGGCCTCTTCCTGAATACGATCATTGTGAGGACTATCGTAGCAGCAGATCCGGGATTTGATACTATTTATGAGATCGTGAAGGATGCTACAGTCTCTGCACTTGCGCATAGTGAATATCCTTATCTGAAGCTGGCAGTGCTGGAAGGAGCGGAGACGGGAAAAGGAGGCGGAGAGTTTAATATTGGTTTTAACCTGAACCCTAAAGTACCTACCCGCAATATTAATTATCCTGGATTTGATTTCAAGCCCCTGCAAAAAGAAGAGCGATATGTAAAGGCGGATATCTGGTTTGATATTACAGAGCTGGAAGATGCTGTTTCCTTTGAAGTCTCTTACAGGAAGGAGGTATTTGAAGAATCCTATATCAGTACGTTGCTGGATAAGCTGAAATACCTCATCGGACATTGTCTTGCTGATAGTCAGCTGTCATTATCATCGATTCAGTCACTTGTAGCAGCCGATGAGAAACAGGCGAAAGATTCCAGAATGAAGCATCAGCGGGAGTCTAATATTAAAAAATTGAAAAAACACCTTTAAAGCCCTATGGTATGGATAATTTGAGCAAATTAAAACGCATACAGACAAGGTCCGTTCCTACTGTCAATGGACAGTCGCTGGTGGTTAAATCCCCATTGAGTAGAGAGCAGGTATTCCCGTTGGTGATAAAGCCCCGGTATAAAGGCGTGGACCTGGCGGATTGGGTGAAAAAGAACAGGAGCGAGTTTGACGCTGATTTGCTTAAGTATGGAGGGGTATTATTAAGAGGTTTCGATATACAGAGCCTGGAAGATTTTGGCCGTTTTGTAGGCATATTTGATACCGCTCCCTTACCTTATATGTTTCGTTCTTCCCCCAGGCATGAGCTGAAAGAGGAAGTGAAGCATGTATATAATTCAACCGTCTATCCTAAAGAAGAGAAGATCAATTTGCATAATGAATCTTCTTATAGCCGTTCATGGGGCATGAAGATCCTGTTCTGTTGCCTGCAGGTAGCAGAGGAAGGAGGAGAGACCCCTATTGCCGATTCCCGAAAGATTCTTGCAGATATCCCTTCCGCGCTGGTACAGAAATTCCGGGATAAAGGAGTATTATACAGGCGAAAGCTCATCAAAGGACTGGGTATGTCGTGGCAGGAGGTTTTCCAGACTACAGACCGGAGGATTGTTGAAGATGTATGTTATGAAAATGATATCAGATATACTTTCATCAGTGAAGATCATCTGGAGATAGAATGGAATAAGAAAGCTGTATATACCCATCCACAATCAAATGAAGAGACATGGTTCAATCACGTCTTTTTCTTCAATAAATATTCCAGGTATGAAGAATTGGGTATTCGTCCCGGAGACCCATTGCCAGCAGATCTGATCCATACTGATACGTTGTTTGGAGATGGAACAGACATCATTATGGAAGAGTACCTGCAGCTGAAACAGGCATATGATAAAAATACGATCTCCTTCCTCTATGAAAAGGGAGATATCATATTCCTGGACAATATGCTGGCCGCTCATGGAAGGAGTTCCTATAAAGGCAGTCGCCTGATTGCTACTGCCATCATTGAACCCGCGGGAGATAAATAATTACGACCCATCACACTATTGTATTGTAAGACCATGAATTTGCCTCAGTTTCAATTGTCCGCACAGCAGTTGCTGGATTATGAGCGCCTGTTGTCCGGTGGCCTCAGCAACATTCAAATAGAGATGAACATAAGGGGAGATTACCCTACAGAACAGATATTAGCCACATTGGCGCTTGTAACAGACAGACACGATCTTCTGAGAACAGCCTTTGTTTTCCGGGAAGGCATACATATCCCTTTTCAGATAGTGGCAGCTGCCGCTGGCATTGGGAATGATTGTTTTTCGACAACTACATTAACGCTTGAGCATCCCCTGTCTATTGCCGTCGTGCAAAGGGATACAGGAGTGCATACTATCATACTGAAGGCACTGCCTTTGATCCTGGATACCTATTCTGCAAATGAGATACGTAAGGAAGTGATAGCTATCCTTCAGGCAGATACTACTCTGAGCGATGCTGCTGACATCTTACAGTTTGGCAATTATACCGAATGGGAAGCACAGGTCATTGAGGAGGGGAATCCGGAAGCATTGGCATTCTGGACGGAACTTAGAGAGAAAGTGTCAGCTACTGTACCTGTACCAGCAGCATCGGTGGAGCCGGCTGCCAGGATAGCTTTTTCATTCAATGCCGCGAAAATAGAGGCTTTATCTGTTCTCCTTAAGGTTTCTCCACAGGCAATACTGATTGCGGTCTTTGGCCAGAGCCTGTCGCGCTATACAGACCATGCACCTTTTACTATCGGATGTCTGGAACATGGACGGTATTATGAAGAATTGAGTGCTGTATTAGGGCCTCTTTCCAGATATTATCCATTTTTGGTTCCTGAAAATATAGCTGATGATGTACAGCAACTGGCTGTCCTTGTTGGGCAGCGGCTGGAAGAAGCCAGGAACTGGAATGATTACTATTATGTGTCTTTAGCACAAAAAGATTTCCGTTTTCTGTTTGAATTTGATGATACGGATGCGCTTATTTTTAACGAAGGAACGACAGCTGCCCTGAAATTGCGGATCAGTCGTACAAATGATGCATGGAAGGCGACACTTGTATTCCCGGGAAGCTCTTCCTACAGGGAGATGGCTACATTCCTCAGTGAAGACCTTAAATGTAGGCTGGAAGAAACTTTAACGCCACGGTATTATGTAAATACCTTTGATCAGGCATTTATCGGGGAATATAATAACACCGTCGACGATACACTCTCCCTGAGCACTATTCCTGAAGCAATTTTGACTGTGTTCCAGGAAAGAGAGCATGCGATTGCTGTACAGAGTGAAAAGAAGCGCATGACCTATGGCATGCTCAGCGGCCGGGTAAAGCAGGTAGCAACAGCGCTGATACAACAGATCGGGGTACAACGGGGCGACCTTGTTGGCATCATGATGGACAACAGTGTAGAGACACCTGTAGCTTTGCTGGGCATTTTGTTTTCAGGAGCAGGTTATGTGCCATTGGATAGGAATAATCCACCGGGGCGCTTACAGGGAATTATAGAGGAGAGTGGTTGTAAGTGTATTATCACAGATGCTGCTGCTATGGTCGCCCTCAGGGAGCTGCCAGCATCTAAGCTGGGCGTGACACTTGACCAGCTGGAACAGGCAGGTGCTTCAGGATCCTTGCAACAGGAATTCATCTGTGCCAGGCCTGAGGATACTGCTTACCTTATTTTCACTTCTGGTACCACCGGCAAGCCCAAAGGCTGTCATCTGCTGCATAAGCATTTGTCAAATTATATCCATTGGGCGAATGGTTATTATTTCAGGGGTGGGGAAGAAGGTAATTTTCCTTTGTTAACCAACCTTAGTTTCGACCTTACGATTACTTCTATTTTCACTACGCTTAGCAGAGGACATACGCTTTTCTGTCCTGATAGCGAACTGAGTCTGATAGAACAATTACAGTATTGTTTTTCGCCAGCTAATGCCATTAATGCCATAAAATTAACCCCTACACATATTTCATTGTTGGCAGATGTAGAGGTGTCGCATTCGAATATTCAATGTGCTATTGTAGGAGGGGAGGAATTGCTTCCCTCTCAGGTAGCTACCCTGAGAAGGATCGCTCCCGGTATTAAGATCTATAATGAGTATGGACCTACCGAAGCAACTGTAGGCTGCATTGTAAAGGAAATCGCTCCTGATGAGCAGCTGATACTGATAGGAAGGCCTATTGCGAATATGGAGGTACTGGTGCTGAATGAGCGGCAGGAATTATTGCCTGTTGGCGTATCGGGAGAGCTGTATATCGCTGGTAGGGGGGTGGCACAGGGATATTGGAAGCAGGAGCAGCTGACAGCTGAGAAGTTTGTAACACTGGATTTCTTTGGCCCTAAAAGATATTATCGTACCGGAGACCTGGGATGCCTGCTTCCTGATGGGAATATGAAATACCAGGGAAGGATGGACGATCAGGTTAAGATAAGAGGCAACCGTATCGAATTGGGAGAGATTCAGGTGCAATTGGCAAAATATGAAGGTATAGGGCAGGTCATCGTGGTCGTAAAGCAAGATCAGGCAGCAGAAAAGCATATTGCTGCTTACTATACAGCCAGCGAAACATTCCCTGCAGATGTGCTGAAACAGTATTTGCACACCCGCCTGCCAGAGTATATGATACCAGGTTTTTTCATCCCTGTAAAAGAAATTCCCCTTACCGCAAATGGGAAGCTGGATCCGGGAAAGTTGCCAGACCCATTCTTATATCATAGCAAAAATCAAACTGTATATATTGCGCCTACTACTCTTGTAGAGATCGGGATCGCGCAGATTTGGCAGGAAGTATTTCATATCAGCAAAGTAGGGATAGACGATAACTTTTTTGACATGGGTGGGCATTCACTGCTCGCCATGCGATTAATATCCGGGATCAGGAAAGAGATGAATGCTGATCTGGCGGTAAAAGATCTTTTTACCAGCCCGACCATCAGGGATCTTTCAGCACTGGTGCAGGGCAGAACGGCACAGCCTTTATTGCCACAGGTAGTTAGGAAAGAACGGTCTGCACATATCCCTTTATCATTCTCTCAGGAACGTTTATGGTTCATAGACCGGCTGATGGGAAGTGCTCATTATCATATGCCGTCCGTTTTCAGACTGGAGGGTCATTTGAATGTGAACCTGCTGGAAGACTGTTTCAGGCAGATCATCAACCGCCACGAACCACTGCGGACTGTTTTTAAGGAAGAAGAAGGGATACCTTACCAGGAAGTGCTGGCGTTGGATGGCTGGCATATCAATTATATAGATGCATCACTGGCAGAAGAAGAACTGGAGCCATTCATTACAGCCGAAGTGACCCGCCCATTCCATCTTTCCTGTGATCATATGCTCAGAGTTACTTTATTAAAAATCACTGAGCAGGAGCATTTATTGATACTGGTGATGCACCATATTGCTGCGGATGGTTGGTCTGAGGCGCTGATCGTACAGGAATTCCTCTCACTCTATAGTGGTAAGCAAGAACTGCCACTATTGGATTTTCAATATGCCGACTACGCGATCTGGCAACGAAGGCATATGAGTGGAGATATCCTGGCCCAACAGCTGGATTACTGGAAAGAGACGCTTACAGAGTTGACACCGCTTCACCTGCCTACAGACTTTACAAGACCTCCTATACAAAGTACAAAAGGCGCACGCCTAAGTTTTATCGTTGATAGCCAGGTAAGCAGGCAATTGCAGGAACTGGCTGCAGAAGAGGGCGTGACGCTCTTTATGCTGCTGCTGTCTGTATATAAAGTGTTGTTATATCAATATAGCAGGCAAACGGATATTTGTGTAGGTACCACCATCGCTCACAGGCCTCAGCAGGAAATGGAAGCGATGATCGGATTTTTTGTAAATGCTGTAGCGCTTCGTAGTGATCTTGATGGGAATCCTGCATTTACAGACCTCCTGGCCCAGGTGAAGCGTAATACACTTGCAGCATATGATCATATTGCCGTGCCATTTGAAAAAGTGGTAGATGCAGTAGAAAAGGATCGTGATAAAAGCCGTAGCTCATTGTTTCAGGTACTGTTTGTGCTGAATAATAATGAAGATGCTAGTGTGCATTCGCTGGGAGACCTGCGTGTGATCCCTGTTTTGTTGCAGCATGAGATCGCAAAATTTGATCTTACCTTCTTCGCCAGGGAAACAGCTGAAGGTATTGCTATTACTATTAACTATTGTAGTGATCTGTTCCTGCCCCAGACGATTGAGCGCATGAAGGGGCATTATGAAACCTTGCTGTCGGCGGTTGTAAGGGATCGCGGTCAACAGATCATGTCATTGCAGTTATTACGATCCGGTGAGCAGGAAGAATTGTTATCTCCCGTCATGCCTGTTCCGCATGAGTATGCAGGCAATCGTACTGTTATCAGCTTATTTGAAGATCAGGTAGTACGTACACCAGCTGCAACAGCACTAGTGTATGGAAAGCAGCAATGGAGCTATCAGGCGCTAAATGAACAGGCAGACAGACTTGCCTGTCATCTCCGAAATAACTATCAGCTGGGTCTAAATGATCTGGCAGGTATTATGATGGATACGGCTGACTGGTATTTGGTATCGATATTAGGCATTCTCAAAACAGGGGCAGCATATGTACCTATTGATATTAGCCTGCCTCCCGATCGCCGGAATTTTATTATACAGGATACAGGGGTGAAGGTGCTGATTATTTTATCAGAGCATTTGTTTGAAGTGATGGATGTAAATGCGCCTGTCTTTTCAATAGATCTGCAGCTGGAAGAAGCGGTGTCCGGAATAACAGACGGCCCGGGAGCGACCATGAGTGATCTGGCTTATGTGATCTATACCTCTGGCACTACTGGTCAGCCTAAAGGAGTAAAGATCACTAATCGGAATATTACTGATTATTATTTTGGCCTGGAGGCACATATAGGTGTTGCAGAGAACAGATCTTTTGCTTTGATGTCTGCTTTGTCTGCAGACCTTGGAAATACTGTTTTATTTGGATCATTATTGAGTGGTGGGGAGCTCCATCTGCTGCCTAAGGCATACTTAATGAATGCCGATGTGCTGCATGATTATTTTGAAAAGCATACCATTGATTGTATTAAAATTGTGCCTTCACATTGGAGTGCGCTGGAATCCGACAGGGGGTTATTATTACCTGCCCGGACCATCATCTTTGGTGGTGAGGCATTATCACCGGCGGTGGTAGAAAAGATCAGGAGGGCCGCTCCTGCATTACAGATCATCAATCACTATGGACCGACAGAAACCACTATCGGGAAATTATTGCATCGTATAGATTCATCCCGGTCCTATGACAGCGTACCTATAGGGAAGCCTTTCTCCCATACTACAACATATATTGTAAATGGATCCATGGGGCTTTGTCCTGTTGGCGTTCCGGGAGAGCTTTTGATAGGAGGTGATGGTATCTCTCCTGGTTATCTGCACCGGGAGGCACTGACAGCAGAAAGCTTTATCAGTAATCCTTTTGGACAGGGCCGATTGTATAGAACAGGGGATCTGGTACGCAGAAATGAGGCTGGAGAGATCTTCTTTTTAGGAAGAATAGATGATCAGGTGAAGATCCGTGGTTATCGTGTAGAACCCGGAGAGGTGGCAGTGGTATTGTCTGCATCGGAGCTGGTACGCCAGTGTACGGTGGTCGTACAGGAAGAGCGTCTGGCTGCCTATATCGTACCTGAGGGCGCCTATGATAAGGATGGTATAGTAAAATATCTGCAATCGGCGCTGCCCGATTATATGATCCCGTCTCTAATGATGGAGCTGGCCGAAATGCCATTGACACCGAATGGGAAAATAAACCGTAAAGCTTTACCCGACATTGCTGGTGCTACAGATCGTAGCACTACCTATACAGCACCTCGCAATCAGATTGAAGAAGAGCTGGTGGTAATATGGGAATCGCTGCTGGAAAAAGATACGATTGGTGTGTATGACAACTTCTTTGATCTTGGAGGACATTCGTTGTTGGCCATCAGAGTGCTGTCGGCTATCCGGAAAAAGCTGGGCATGGAGATCGCTATTACGGATCTCTTTGAATATGTCACTATTGCCTCACTGGCAGATTTTATAGGAAAACAAGGTCAGCGTACTTTGCTGCCACCGTTAATCAGGCAGGAAAGACCAGCCCGGATCCCGCTTTCATATGCACAGGAAAGGCTGTGGTTTATTGATCAGCTGAGGGGAAGTACCCATTATCATATGCCTTCCATGTTCAGGTTGAATGGGGCATTGGATAAACCATTGTTAGAATCAGCATTCAGGGAAATCGTCAATCGCCATGAATCGTTGCGCACTGTATTCAAGGAAGAGGAAGGCATCGGTTATCAGGAAATACTTGACAAAGATGGCTGGAAACTGGATGTGGGCACCGCTACAGAGGATGAGCTGCCCGCCTTGATAGAGCAGGAGATAGCCAGACCTTTTAATCTTTCTACTGATCATATGATCCGCGCCCGTTTGTTGCAATTGGGGCTGGATGATTATTTGTTGGTACTGGTAAGGCATCACATTGCTTCAGATGGATGGTCTGTATCGCTGATCGTGAATGAGCTCACGGAATTGTATTGTGCAGGCAAAGAGAAACGCGTTTCTCAATTGCCAGTGTTACCTCTTCAGTATGCAGATTATACATTATGGCAACGGGCATATTTGTCCGGAGAATTGCTGGATGCACAGCTGTCCTTCTGGAAAGAACAATTACAGGAACTGGCTCCATTGCATCTGCCGCTTGATTTTCCCCGTCCTGTATTACAAAGCACAAAAGGAGCCGATCATAGTTTCATGATCGCTAAGGGCCTGAGTGAGCAGTTGCAGTTACTGGCACAGCAGCAGGGCGTGTCCATGTTTATGCTGTTGCTTTCTGTATATAAAATATTGCTATACCGGTATAGCGGGCAGACAGATATCTGTGTGGGCACTACAGTCGCCCACAGGCCACAACAGGAAATAGAACCGCTGATAGGATTTTTTGTAAATACGCTGGCACTAAGAACAGACCTTGCTGGAGACCCCTCATTTACGGATCTGCTGGCACGTGTGAAGAATACTACTTTATCGGCGTATGAGCACATCACTGTTCCTTTTGAGAAGGTCGTAGATGCTGTAGAAAATGTGCGTGATAAAAGCCGTAGCTCTATCTTCCAGGCATTGTTCGTACTGAATAATAATGAAGATATATCCATTCACAGTTTAGGAGATGTGAGCATCCAACCCCTTCCACAGCATAATGTAATTGCCAAATTCGACCTGACCTTCTTTGTTCAGGAGACAGCATTGGGTATTGCTGTTACCATAAACTATTGCAGGGATCTTTTCCTGCCGGCCACTATCGCACGCATGCAATCACATTATGAGATGCTATTACAAGGTGTGGTAAACAATCATATGCAGGCGATCCATGCATTGAATATACTGGATCCGGCAGAAGAACAGCTGTTATTACAGGAGCAGGTATTGCCATGGATGGAAAAGGCTGCAGCCTGCAATATCCTGACCCTGTTTGAAGAACAGGTGGAAAAGACTCCGGATGCCACTGCTGTAGTGTTTGGAAATATAACGTTGAGCTACAGTGAGCTTGATGAAAAGGCGAATTGTTTGGGGCGTTATCTGAAACAGACCTATGATTTGTCAGCGGGTGATCGGGTGGGTATATTAATGGAAACTTCCAGCTGGTATATCGTGTCGATCCTGGGTATATTGAAGGCAGGCGCAGCATATGTGCCAGTTGATGGAGGATTGCCACAGGACAGGAAGGCGTTTATAGTGAATGATACGGGCATGAAGACGTTGATTATTGTGTCGGAGAGTTTGTTTGATGTGATGGACCTGTCTGTACCTGTGTTTTCGATAGATATTCAGTTTGAGGAAACAACAACAGTAGCAGGGGGTCTTGAACAGCCAGGGGGAGAGGACCTTGCCTATGTGATATATACTTCCGGTACTACCGGACAGCCAAAGGGTGTTAAGATCACTCACAGGAATATTGTTGATTATTATTTCGGTTTGCAGGCACGGACAGGTATTGATGAAAACAGGTCTTTTGCCTTAATGTCCGCCTTGTCGGCAGACCTTGGAAATACTGTTTTATTTGGCGCATTACTGAGTGGCAGTGTGCTGCATCTGTTGCCAAAAACGTCTTTAATGAATGCAGCAGTGGTACATGATTATTTCGCCAGGCATTCCATTGATTGTATAAAGCTGGTGCCCTCTTACTGGAGTGCACTGGAATCAGAAAGGGGATTATTATTACCTGCCCGGACTATCATCTTTGGAGGTGAAGCATTATCATCAGGGGTAATAGAAAAGATAAAGGCTATTCATCCTGCGTTGCAGATCATCAATCACTATGGTCCGACGGAGGCTACTATCGGAAAGTTATTACATCGAATTGATCCATCCAGAACTTACGACAGTGTACCTATTGGACAGCCTTTCTCCCATACGACAGCCTATATTGTAAACGGCTTCATGAGGCTTTGTCCTATTGGGGTACCGGGAGAGCTGTTATTAGGAGGTGATGGTATTTCTCCTGGTTATCTGAATCGTGAGGACCTGACAGCAGAAAAGTTTATTAGCAATCCATTCGGTCAGGGACGCTTGTATAGAACTGGCGATCTGGTACGCAGAAATGCCGAAGGCGAGATCTTCTTTTTAGGTCGGATAGATGATCAGGTGAAGATACGAGGTTATCGTGTAGAGCCCGGAGAAGTGGCGGTAGTATTGTCAGCATCGGATCTGGTACGCCAGTGTGCAGTGGTGTTCCGGGAAGACCGTCTGGTAGCATATGTCGTACCTGAGGGTACCTTTGATAAAGAAGGTATAGTGAAATACCTGCAATCGGTACTGCCAGATTATATGATCCCATCCCTGATGATGGAGCTGGAGGAAATGCCATTGACACCGAATGGGAAAATAGACCGTAAAGCTTTACCGGATATTGCGGGTGATACTGTTCGGGGTAAAACATATCTGGCACCTCGTAATAAAGTGGAAGAAGAGCTGGTGACCATATGGGAATCGCTCCTGAAAGCAGATAAGATAGGTGTGAACGATAACTTCTTTGAGCTGGGAGGAGATTCTATAATCGTAATACAGGTAGTCAGCAAAGCCAAACGAAAAGGCTATCAACTACAGGTACAGGATTTGTTTGATCATCAGACCATCACTGCACTGGCCCTCTTAATTGAACAAAATAATACAGCTACCGTAGTAGCAGAGCAAGGCCTGCTGACGGGCTCCGCTTTGCTCTCACCTATTCAGCAATGGTTCTTTGAGCAGGAACAACCGAATCCTTCTCATTTTAATCAGGCCGTTTTGCTGCAGGTCAATAAAGCTATTCGCCAGGAAGACCTTGGGCGGGCCATCAAAGTACTGGTGGATCGGCACGATGCATTAAGGTTTTATTATGATGGGAAAGAACAAACCTATGGCCCTACAAAAGGGAAGCTGGAAATAATGGAGCTGAGCCAGCTGGAGGAAATTACAACAGCCTGTCGCGTGGTGCAGAGAGAGTTTAGTATTACAGCAGGTGCATTGATCCGGTTTATATTGTTCCGCACCCCACATACGGAGCCGTCAGACCGCTTATTCATAGTAGCACACCACCTCGTAGTAGATGGTGTTTCATGGAGGATCCTGATCGATGAAATGCAAAGCTTGCTGGATGCATATTCTGCAACTGAGGAATTGGACCTTGGATTGAAGACCAGCTCCTACCGTGAATGGGTGAATGCCCTGACGGATTATGCGCAGACAGAACAGGTGCTTACACAAAAGGATTACTGGCAGAAAGTAAGCAATAGCCATCAGCCGTTGTCCTCTGCATTAAATGGCCATCTCTCCAGACGAAGTGAGCTGGTCGCTATAGATATGCGCCTGAGTCCTGAATATACAGCGCGATTGCTGAAAGAAACAAATTTCGCATATAATACAGATATCAATGATATTCTTCTCTGTGCCCTGGGTATGACCATCAGTAGCTGGCGGAAAAATCCTCAGGTTATTATTGGTCTGGAAGGCCATGGAAGAGAAAATATATTCCCGGGTATTGATATCACCAATACAGTAGGATGGTTTACCAATAAATATCCTGTATTGCTCGAAATAGCCGACGATGACAGCATAGGCAATACGATCAAATCCGTAAAAGAGCAGCTGCGTAATATTCCTGATAAGGGGATGGGATTTGGGGCACTGCGTTACCTGCACCCTGAGCCTGCTATCAGACACAGTCTCCGATCCAACTGTTGGGACATTGTTTTTAACTACCTGGGACAGATGGACAATGTGATCAATGCAGGTAGCTGGTTTGAAGCTGCTACTGAGCCATCCGGAGAGCATATTGATCCTGATTATTTCACGAGAGAAAAGTTTGTACTGAAAGCTGGCATTGCCGCTGATGTGTTCAGCCTTTCCTGGAGCTATTCTCCTGAACAATTCCAGGGCGAAACGGTCACCCGGTTAGTACGGGAATACATGCATCACCTCAGGGAACTCATAGACCATTGTACAACCCAAAAAGAGAAAGCAGTGACCCCGGCAGATTTTGGTCTCAATGGCAAACTGGATTATAAGGAGCTGGATGAGCTGCTGGGTTTAGATCAGGTAGCCGACGATGAAGGCATCATTAAATTTTAATGCACGATGGAAACGTTTATAAAAGAGCTCGAACAGCTAGGGCTGTCATTAAAGGAAAAGAATGGAGATCTGTTATTATCAGGTAGTAATGGAAAATTGAGACCCGAAGAGCTGTTGCACATAAAGCAAAACCCGTATATCTCTACTTTTATCAAAGATAATAAGGCGCAGCTGGTACAATATTTTTCTGCTAAAAAGCAGGAAAATGGTACAAGCAAGCTGCGTCTGAACGACATCGCGGCTATGTATGCACTGAGCCCTTTGCAGGAAGGGATGTTGTTTCATAGTCTATATGATAATAAGACGACCACTTATATTACCCAGTTTAGTGTCGATTTCCCGGAAGGGTTGGATGTGGCAGCATTTGAGCAGTCCTGGAAGTTTGTGGTACGTAACCATACCATCCTCAGAACTGCATTTATCCATGATAAGGTAAGCATCCCTTTACAATGTGTATATAAAGATGTCACACTGCCTTTTGCTGTACTGGATTATAGCCATTTAAGCAAACAGGAGCAGGAGAATCAATATAGTGCGTTGTTGTTGGAAGATCAGCATAAGGGCTTTGATTTTGACAAACCTCCTTTAACGAGGGTGACATTGGTCAAAATGGATGAAATAGCCATGAGGATGATCTGGACAAAGCATCATATCCTTTGGGATGGATGGTCTGGACAGGTGATCATCAGTGAGGTACTGTCGGCCTATAAAGCCTATGTAAATGGAGAACAGCCAGCTGAGCGACCTGTAGATCAATATGAGGATTATATCAAGTTTATCAGCAGCATTGATCCATACAAGGAAAAGCAGTTCTGGAAAGAATACCTGGCAGGATTTGAAGAACCAGCCTTATTACCTTTTACTGCGAATACTGGCGATCGTAACAAAGGGGTAGGTACCTTCAGAGAGCAGACGCTGGCACTGGGAGAAACATGGACCAGTCGTATTGAACAGTATGTACAATCTGCCCATATTACTGTCAGCACATTTATTCAGGGCATCTGGGCTATCCTTTTATCTAAATATAGTGGAAAGGACGATATTGTTTTTGGTGTGACAGTTTCCGGTAGGCCTGCTGAAACAAAGTATGATAATAAAGTGGGCTTATATATCAATACCCTGCCATTCAGAGCCCGGTTCATTCCTGATCTTCGTATTAGTGACTGGTTGATGGATAGTCAGCGTATGCATGTAAAGGCACGTGAATATCAATATGCTTCTCTTACCAATATCCGTAAGTGGAACAAACTGAGTGGAGATATCTTTGATAGTATCCTGGTATTCAGGAATTATCCTTTAATGGGAGGAGGCGGGAGCCGTGAGCGAACACTGGCAATAGGCAATGTGCAGGTGGAAGAGAATAATAACTATCTGTTATCTATTGAAGTAAACCTGAATAGCCGGATAACGGTAGATTTTAAATATAATACTGCGTTACTTGCAACGGCTGATGTAGAGATGATAAAAGGGCATTTTGAGCATGCCCTGAAGCAGGTGATCGAAACGCCGGATGCCCGTTTATCTGATATTAATATATTAACCCCGGCAGAGGAGCAATATTTGCTAGTAGACCTCAATGCTACCGCCAAAGCATATCCGCAGGGAAAGACTTTTGTGCAGCTGTTTGAAGCGCAGGCTCAGCAAACGCCGGATCGTCCTGCCCTTACATTTGGAGGTAAAAGCCTTACCTACAAAGAACTGAATGAAAGCGCCAACAGGCTGGCCCGCTACCTGCAAAAGAAAGGAGCAGGTCCGGGAACGCTGGTGGGTATTTGTCTGGACAGGTCTCATGACATGCTTATCGGCCTTTTATCCATTCTGAAAACAGGTGCTGCTTATATTCCCATTGATCCCGAATATCCTGCTGATCGTATCAGCTATATGTTGTCTGATTCAGCGGCGCCATTGGTGATGAGCACTTCATCGCTTCAGGCATTGCTGGGCATTGAAGAGCGTCGTTTAGTATTATTAGACACCTTACAGTCTGCTATTGCGGCAGAAGCAGCAGACGACCTGATTGCCCTTGCGGCTCCTGAAGACCTGGCCTATGTGATCTATACTTCCGGTTCTACAGGACGACCTAAAGGCGTGATGATTGAGCACAAGGCATTGGTCAATTTCCTATGCGCTATGACAGCGCAGCTGCGTTTTTCTGCTGATAATAGTTTGCTGGCAGTGACTACATTCTGCTTCGACATTTCTTATCTGGAGCTATATATGCCTTTGCTTACAGGAGGACGAGTGATTATGGCTTCCAGGGAGGTAGCCATGGATGGCTTCCTTTTGCAGGAAATGCTGGACAATGAGCGACCTACCCATATGCAGGCGACACCTGCTACCTGGCAATTATTGCTGGACAGTGGCTGGCGAAATAAAGAAGAAATCGTGATATTATCCGGAGGAGAAGCTATCAAAGATGCCCTCAAAGAAAGTCTGGTGGCATTGGGTGGACGCGAAGTATGGAATATGTTCGGCCCTACGGAGACCACTATCTGGTCTACTATGAAACAATTGTATAGCGGAGAAGCGGTGGTGATTGGCAGGCCTATCCATAATACGCAGGTTTATATTGTAGACAAATATATGCAGCTGGTGCCGGCAGGTGTGAAAGGAGAATTGTGCATCAGTGGAGATGGGGTCGCCAGAGGATATTTAAATAGACACGAGCTTACAGCAGAGAAATTTATTTCCAATTCATTTGGTCAGGGACGTTTATACAGAACGGGAGACCTCGCAAAATGGCGGGAAGATGGTCATCTGGTTTATCTGGACAGAATGGATAACCAGGTGAAAATACGTGGTTACCGCATCGAGCTGGGAGAAATTGAGAATGTACTGCAGCAATCGGCTATGGTAGGCCGTAATGCGGTAGTAGCAAAGGAAGACAGTACCGGCGCCCAACGGCTTATCGCCTATGTGGTGCCGGTAGATAACTATGATAAAAAACAATTGCAGGCATATCTGAGCACCAGGTTGCCAGCGTATATGATACCATCCCTTTGGATAGAAGTGGATGAAATGCCTTTAACTGCTAATGGGAAAATCAACAGAAGTGCCTTACCGGTTCCGGATGTAGTAAAGTTAAATGCCGCTGACTATGTAGCACCCCGTAATGAAACAGAAGTGATAATGGTCAACCTCTGGCAGGATTTACTGCACATTGGTCAGATAGGTATTTACGACAATTTCTTTGAGCTGGGAGGCCACTCTCTGTTGGCTATGAGAGTGATTGCCGCATTGAGAAAACACTTGCAGGTAGAAGTTTCTCTGAAGGAACTGTTTACCAATCCTACCGTTGCTTCCCTGAGTGCGATTATAGAGGGAAAAAACAAATCCATGCTGCTGCCGCAAGGTATATCGCCTGCTGCGAGAGGCACCAGGATTCCTTTGTCATATTCTCAGGAAAGGCTGTGGTTTATTGATCAGTTGGGGGGGAGTGTCAACTATCATATTCCTTATGTGCGGAAGTTCGGACGTTCTATTAACATCGCTCATTTACGTGCTGCATTGCATGCTATTGTAAACAGGCATGAGGCACTTAGGACAGTAATCAGAGAAGAAGGAGGTATCGCTTATCAGGAGATCCTGCCTCAGAATAGTTGGGTATTTCACTATGAGAAGCTGCAGGATAATGGAGAAGAGGCTTTTCAACTACAGTTGCAGGAGGCGATCAATACACCTTTTGACCTTGCAAAAGACCATCCTTTCAGAGCCGTTTTATTTGAAAGAAATGTAACGAATGATTACGTGCTTGTATTGGTCCTTCATCATATTTCAGCAGATGACTGGTCAGCCAATATATTGGGCCAGGAGCTGACGGAGCTGTACAATGCTGCCTCCGCAGATAGATTGCCCCTGCTGAAGCCACTGGAAATACAGTATGCTGATTATGCAATTTGGCAAAGAGAGCAGGTGTTGGGCGATAAATTGGCTTACTGGGAAAAGAAGCTGGCACAATTACCCAATTTGGATATCCCACTGGATTTTGCTCGTCCTGCTATACAGAGCACCCGGGGGGGCGCTGTGAAATTTGATCTGGATGAACAGCTTGTAAAGGAGCTTCATGAGCTGTGCAGGCAGGAAGGGGTCACTTTATTCATGTTGTTATTGTCAGCCTTTAAACTGCTTTTATATAAATATACCGGCCAGCCAGACCTTTGTGTAGGTAGCCCTGTTGCAAACAGGCAAATGAAAGAGCTGGAGCCACTGATCGGCTATTTTCTGAATGCCCTGGCATTACGTACGGAAGTGAATAGCGGAGAATCATTTAGTAAATTATTGTCTGATGTAAAAGAAACTGTACTGGAGGCTTATCAGCATCAGGAAGTGCCTTTTGAAAAGATTGTACAAAGGGTCGTAAAGGAAAGGAATGTGACAAATACACCATTATTCCAGGTGTGGTTTGATTTACATAGTACCGCCGGCATACAACAGGCGCGGAAAGACCGGCCAGGCGGAGTGACATTACTTGATTTTGATGTAGATGTATTGTCGCAGGACAGGAAGTCGAAATTCGATCTGGAATGGATCGTTAAAGAGGATGAATACGGTATTCATTTCCGACTGGGTTATTGTAGTGATCTGTTTATGGCATCCACTATAGAGCGGATGAAAGGGCATTATTGCCAGTTACTGTCAGCAATAGTGCGCAATCCCCATCAACCAATGGCGACGCTGCAAATGTTGACCAGCAGGGAATCACATCAGATATTAGCAGACTTCAATGCTACAACGGTTGCGGATGACAGAAACACTGATATCATATCCCGGTTTGAGGCCCAGGAGGCTAATCATCCCGATCATATCGCACTCGTATGTGGCAGAGAGCGATTGACGTACCAGGAATTATATGATAAGGTAGCGCAGCTTGCCTGCCATTTACAGGTAAATTATTCCTTGCAACCAGATGATCTGGTAGGTGTGATGATGGATCGTTCTATCTGGGCGATTATTTCCATACTGGGTATATTAAAAGCCGGAGGTGCCTATGTACCTATTGAAATAGATTACCCCATTGAACGGAAATCCTTTATAATAAAAGATACCGGGCTGAAATTATTAATTATAGAATCGGCCTCCATGTTTGATGTTTTAGAGCTGGAGGTACCGGTATTATCCATTGATATCCAGCTGGAGACCTTTGAGCAAACTACGGCTGTAAAAAAGACGATAGCGGGGCTGCATGACCTGGTGTATGTTATTTATACTTCCGGCTCTACAGGTAATCCTAAGGGGGTTATGATCGAGCATAACAGCTTATTGAACTACCTGAATTATTCACTGGAAAGTTATCATATTGAGGGAACGCCGTTTAACTTCCCTTTATTTACAGCGCTATCTTTTGACCTGACGCAGACCAGCATTTTCCTGACCTTGCTGACAGGAGGAACTCTATATATAGAGAACAGCCGTGAACCGGGAGAGGTGTTGCCGCGGATCTTTCAGCACACAGCGCTGAATAGTATTAAGCTCACTCCATCTCATATACGTCTGTTAGAAGGACAGCAGTTTTCCAGCACTATACAATGTGCGATCGTAGGGGGAGAAGCTTTACACGCTTATCATATTCGCATCCTGAAGCAACTGAATCCCTATATGGTGATCTACAATGAATATGGGCCTACAGAGACAACTATTGGTAGTAGCGTACAGGAGATCAGTGATGCGGATACGCCAGTGACTATCGGATCTCCTTTATGGAATACGGCTATGTATATATTGGATGCTGACAAGAATTTAGTACCAGTAGGGAGTAGTGGAGAGCTGTATATCGGTGGCGCCGGATTGGCTCGTGGCTATCTGAAACGTCCTGCGCTTACAGCAGAGAAGTTCATTGCGAATCCATTTGGAGAGGGCCGTTTGTATAAGACAGGTGACCTGGGTAAATGGCTGCCAGATGGTAGTATTCTTTATCTTGGCAGGATCGATGATCAGGTGAAGATAAGAGGACACCGTATAGAATTGGGAGAGATCATCGCAGTACTGAATAGCTGTAGTAAAGTGGAGCAAGCCACCGTGCTGGCAAGGGCAGATGCAGATGGGAACAGAAAGCTGGTTGCTTATATCGTTCCTGTAGGAGCATATGACAAGGAGGCGATCCGGGAGTATTTGAAAAATATATTGCCGGATTACATGGTACCTGCGCTAATGGTAGAAATGACAGCACTTCCGATGACACACAATGGAAAGATTGATCAGAAAGCATTGCCTGATCCTGAGGTGGCATCACTGGCGACACAGCCTTATGTGGCCCCCCGAAATGAAATAGAATATAAGTTGGCAGAGATATGGCAGGGCTTGTTGAAGGTTGGCCAGGTAGGCATCCATGATAATTTCTTTGAGCTGGGAGGAGATTCAATCATCAGTATTCAGGTAGTAAGCCGATGCAATAGTCAGGGGATGTCTTTGCATCCGCAGGACATCTTCGACCGGCAAACAATTGCTTTGCTGGCAGAGCGGGTGAACGAACAGGCGGCCGGTATTGCTGCCGAACAGGGCATGCTGAGTGGAGAAGCCGATCTGCTACCTATACAGCAATGGTTCTTTGAAACAGTCCAGACCCATCCTTCACATTTTAATCAATCCCGTCTTTTAAGCATAGATAAATCCGTAAAGGGAGATCAGATTGCTGCTGTCATGCATGCATTGCTGGCTTACCATGATGCATTGCGTGCTGGGTATAGGAAGGAAGGAGAAAAATGGCTTCAATATTTTGGTGACATGCAGGAATGTTTTGAAGAAGTGATATTGGAACCTTCAGCTGAGGATATTACCACCATTTGTAATCGCTGGCAACAGCGTCTGGACATCCATACAGGAAAGGTGATCCGGGCCGTATTGATCAAAACACCCGATAATGAAAGTCATAACAGGTTATTGATCGCTATACATCATTTGTCTGTAGACGGTGTTTCCTGGCGTATACTGCTAAATCATTTTCAATCTGCATTACAGCAGGTAATGAATGGGGTGGCCATTGCATTTGGCAGCAAGAGCAGCTCTGTGCGGGAGTGGGTAGAAGCATTGAAAACACTTGTAACAACGCATGCAATCACTTCACAATTGCCGTACTGGAAATCCATTGCAGCTGCTTATCAGCCATTGCCCGCAGCGCCTGAAACAGCAGTATTTGCAGATCGTAAAACGTATTCGGTTAGCCTTGATGGGGAATTAACCCGCTATTTGTTGCAGGATGTAAACCGGGCTTATCATACGGAGATCAATGACATCTTATTAAGTGCACTTGCGCAGGCTTTGTTATCATGGAGTGGGCAGTCACAGGTGGTAATAGGTATGGAAGGCCATGGACGTGAATTTATCAGTAGGGAGCTGGATCTCAGCAATACAGTAGGCTGGTTCACCAGTATGTATCCGGTGCAACTATTGGCTGATAAAAGCTTGTCAATAGGGGAGCATATCAGCTCCGTAAAGGAACGTTTGCGGCAGGTACCACAGAAAGGTCTGGGGTATGGCTTATTACGTTATTTGCATCCCGATAATGAGGTAAGGGAATCGTTGTCGGGCCAGCACTGGGATCTGGTATTTAATTATCTGGGCCAATCCGATAACGTTATAGATAAAGAGGAGCTGATACAGGGAGCCGCAGAGTCGGCGGGAGAGAATATCAGTGCTGCTTATGTGCTTCGAAATAAGATAGAAGTAAACAGTATCATAAAGGGAGGCATGCTGGTGCTGTATTGGAACTATGCAGCTTCTCAGTTTGAAGAGGCTAATATTGCAGCATTGGCTTCTGCTTATATCAGTCAATTACAGGAACTGATCCGGCATTGCATAGGAGTCCCTCAACGGGTTTATACGCCTTCGGATTATGGACTGGCACCCGCAGTAGGTTTTCAGGAACTTAATAAGTTCCTGAAAACAACCGACCAGGAGCATCTAAGTGATATATACCCTTTGAGCCCTTTACAAAAAGGCATGTTGTTCCACTATCTCTACAACCGAAAAGGTAGATCTTTCATGGAACAGCTGCGGCTGGATTTTCCCGAAGGATTGGATATACCAGCCTTTAAAGCCTCCTGGCAGCATATTATTAACAAGCACAGTATTCTCAGGACTGGTTTTGTGGCTGATGTATTAAGTATACCAGTGCAATGTGTGTACGATAAAGTAACCTTGCCTGTTACAGAAATCGATTATAGCCATTTGCCATCAGCCGAACAGGAAACAAGCGTAGCCGCATTTCTGGAAGAGGATCTACAGCGGGAATTTGATCTGGAACGACCTCCTTTAATGCGGATCACACTGATAAAGCTGAGTGCATCCGTTTATAAGATGGTATGGACACATTATCATATCATTCTGGATGGATGGTCTAATGCAGTACTGATCAGAGAGCTGCTGGAAGCTTATACTGGTTTTGTGAACGGAAAAAGAGTCGTTGGAATTGAAGAAGACAGGTATGCGGATTATATCAGGTATATATCCGCCGGTGATGAACATGAAGCAACAGTTTTCTGGAAAAACTATCTGTCGGGGTATCATGAAAAGACATTCCTGCCATTTGCAGAAAATCTTCCTGACAGGAATAAACGGGATGGCAAGGTGAATTATAGCCGGATGGCCATAGATGAGCAAATGACAGAACAGATCAGGCAATATTGCCAGCAACAGCAGATCACTGTCAATACGCTGGTGCAGGGAGCCTGGTCATTGCTGTTGCATTGGTATACGGGGCTTTCTGATGTAGCTTTCGGTGTGGTAGTATCTGGCCGCCCTTCGGACCTGAAAGATGCTGAGAATCGGGTAGGGTTGTATATTAACAGCCTGCCATTACGCACGGTGATCCCAAAGGCACAATCTGTTGGTGAATGGTTGAGGGAATTGCAGCAGGGGCATACGACAGCGAGAAAGTACCAATATACCAGTCTGAATGATATACAACATTGGACTGAACTGAAAGGAGATCTTTTTGATAGCATCCTGATCTTTGAGAATTATCCTAAATCAACACAGGTACCGGAGGGGCTACCCTTGAAAACAGGGCGAAAGGAATTAAATGAGCAAACGAATTACCTGCTTACCATCATGGTGAATCTGTATGATAAGCTGGTATTTAACTTTAGCTATAATAGTGAGCTGCTGCAAGGCCACTGGGTAGAGATGATCAAGGACCATTTCAGGCATACCTTAGAAAATATTATCAGAGAGGGAAGCAGTCCGGTTGCTGACATCAGTATTGTAACAAAAGAAGAAAGACAATGGTTACTGGCGTCGCATGAAGAAAATAAATTCGCCTGTCCTACTGATAAAAATGTCATAGCACTGTTTGAAACACAGGCGAGTCAAACACCTGAAAGTATTGCGCTTGTATTCGAAGGCCAGACATTCACCTATCAGGAAATAAATGAAAGGGCTAATCGCCTGGCAGCTTATCTGCAGCAAATCTATCAGATGAAGGCTGGGGACCTCGTTGGGATCAGACTGGATCAGGGAGAGAAGCTGGTTATGGCTATTCTGGGTGTATTGAAGACAGGGGCAGTATATGTGCCAATGGATGAAGAAACCCCACAGGAACGTGTTAATTACATCATGGATGATGCCCGCTGCAGGCACCTGCTGGATGCAGGAAACATTGAAGCGGCACTGGCTTATGAAGGCGTATATACTCCTGCCGGTCCAGTGGAGGACATGCTTGCAGTGATCTACACTTCCGGCTCTACCGGTACCCCGAAAGGAACCTGTATCAGCCATTCCAACTTGCTGAACCGCCTCTACTGGATGTGGCAGGAATATCCATTTGAAGCACATGAAGTGTCTTCCATGAAAACGTCTGTCAGCTTTGTAGATCATCTTTGGGAGCTGTTTGGTCCCTTATTGAAGGGGATCAGTCTGGTTATATTCAGAAAACGTGCAGTATTGGATATTGATGGATTTATCAGCAGCCTTTATGAACATAAAGTCAGCAGGATCGTATTGGTACCATCGCTGTTAAAAGAAATGCTGCTCAATAAGAAGGCATACCTCCTGAAAGACCTGAAATACTGGACCTGTAGTGGCGAAGAACTACCAGATACATTAATTAACAACTTCTTCAACCTGTTTGGCGAAAATACCCTTCTGAATATTTATGGGTCAACAGAGGTCACTGCAGATGCTACTTGTTATGCGCTGTCAAAAGGGGATCAGTCACCTAAGGGGTGTATAGGTAAGCCGATATATAATACTGCTGTTTATATTTTGTCTGATAGTCTGGCGTTATTACCACCGGGCATTACAGGAGAGCTGTGCGTATCGGGTGCAGGTGTTTCTGCAGGCTATCTGCATCGTCCGGATCTTACAGGGGAACGTTTTATTGATCATCCTTTTGAAAAAGGTGAAAAGCTTTATCTGACTGGAGACCTGGCTAGATGGTTGCCTGACGGCAATATTGCTTACATGGGCAGAAAAGATAGTCAGGTAAAGATCAGAGGCAATAGGGTAGAGCTGAAAGAAATAGAACAGGCCTTGCTAAGGAAAAAAGAAATGGTGAACCAGGCAGTGGTGATAACAAAAGAAGTGGGAGGAGAGAAAGTAATTGTAGCCTATGTGGTAGCAGCGGATATTCTGGATAAGGTGGCCCTGAAAGCTTTTCTGGAGACAACATTACCTGTATATATGCTCCCCGCTTATATCGTGGAACTGGAACAAATTCCATTGACCTATAGCGGGAAGGTGAATAAAAGAGCTTTGCCAGAGGTAGAGGATAAAGATCTTGTCAGGAAAACGTACAAAGCCCCTCAAAATAGCATAGAACGATTATTAGCTGATATTTGGCAGGATGTACTCGGCGTAGCCCGGATCGGTATCAGTGATAACTTTTATGAGCTGGGTGGAAATTCGTTGCGCTCTGTCCATATCGTTGCCCGATTGAAACAAGCCCATTTTCACGTGGATGTAGTCCGCATATTGAAACATCCCACTATAGAAACACTGGCGCCTTTCGTTACTCATCTGGATGGAGTGGCAGAAGTCAATATCGGAAATGAAGCATTTGAACTAACTGGCAATCAGCTCGCCTATTTTAGAGATAATGAGTATCGTCATGCCGTAGGAATATTCAGTCTGGAACTACATCCATTCAACCAACAGCAATGGTTACAGGTGATGGAGCAGGCATGTAAAGAGATGGAAATATTGCGGATGAAGATCTATGTTGTTGATGGCATACTAAAGCAATCCCCGCTGCCAATATCAGCTATTGAACCGGATGTCACCTTCCTGGAAGTTGATGATCTGCATGATGTGAAAACTATAAAAAAAGTACAGGAACGCCCGCTAAACCTCGGACAGGGGAACGGTATTCGTTCCTGTGTATGTTATAAAGGAGAAAAGGCCATTGCCTATGTCATGATCCACCACGCGCTCACAGATGATGCTTCCAACAGATTGTTGCGGAACTGGCTCCATGGAAGATATCATAACAGTAATAGGATAGTGATCGACCCTGTAGAACATCGTCGGTTTGCAGCCTTACAGCGTCTCTTCCTGCAATCCAATGCCGCTCAGGAGCAACTGCAATATTGGAGAAGTACACTAACGCCACTCCTGGGTGAGCAAAGTATATATCCGGAGCCAGCGCATACTCTAGACTTTGAATGCAGGATCTTGCATGACGATTATCTCGACACATTACAATTCTGCAGGATAAATAATATTACCCCAGGTAGCTTTATACTGTCACTGGCATTACTGGATCAATATTTTTTACAGGGGGGCAGGAAGGAATTTATTGTCAATACCATCGTGAATATCCGGGAAAACGAACAGGGAATAGGGCAGTTCTCCAATGTGCTGCCTCTAGGGATCACGATTGACAGCAATGCCAGCCTGTCCGATGTGTTCCGGCAGATCCATCAGGTACATCTGGATGGCCGCGCTCATGGGCAGGTTCCTTACGATAGTATCGAAAAGGCACTTGGAACAGATCTGCAACAGTATGTTTTTGCTGCCTATAATTATCGGGATCTGCCCGGTATTCCAATGCCTTCTCCAAATGAAGCGCAAAAGGAAAATGGCAAAAAGGAATATCCTGTTGATATCAGGTGTGATAACTATGGAGATGGAATGGTGATAAAGATATCGATGAACAATAGGGCCTATTACAGGAATGGCTCTTCTGTAAACATGCTGACTGCTTTGTTGAGAACAACATTGAAGCAACCGATGTTGCCACTTTCAGTTTATTACTCACCTCAAGATACCGCATTGAATGAACAAGCACAAGGAAGCGATCATTGATAAATTACGGCATTGGGCTGCTCAAAATGAAGATATAGCCTATGTTATCATCACCGGCTCTCAAAGCAGGCAGCACAAGCAGGCAGACGAATATTCTGATATTGACATTTCCATCTTTTCCCGTAATGTAAAATGGTATGAAAATACAAGCGAATGGGTAGCACAGATCGCCCCACCAATTGCCTGCTACCAGGATAATATTGCAGCAGGCCTGATGGGTAAAAAGATCTTCTTTTCCGGAGAAGTGGCACTGGATGTCTTTTTCCTGGATAGCCGCCTCTTGTTCTGGCTCTTTCAATATGTGCGGTTAAAGGATCAGAAATTATTGTATGCCGTTATACCTACTCACCTGAAGAAGGTCATTGACCAAAGGATTTCCTTTTTTATGGAATACATCAGCAGAGGGTTTCACTGTTTGGTAGATAAGAAGGATTATCATAAGAGACTGACTTACATAGAACAGAAATGCAGGTTCCTTCCGGAGAATTATTTTAACCTGGATCGTGTAGGCCATATTGTAAATAAATTTTGGCATCATGCATGGTTTATGGCAGTAAAACTACACCGGGGTAATTATTTCAGTGCAAAGATCCAATACGACAACGGCCTGAAATATAATCTTCTCTATTTAATGGAGCTACAAACGAAAACGTTGAAAGGAAAAGATTTTGAGACCTGGCAAAGTGGTCGCTATGTAGAAGAATGGGGAGAGTCATATGTAGTAAGCAGGCTACCATACATATTTGGGCATTATGAGCCGGATGATGCCTGGAACAGTCTGATAGAGACTATTTCATTATTCACTTATCTGACAGATTTCATAATCAGCGCATACCCTGAGCTTACTTTCCTGAATCCGGCAAAGGAAGTGACAGCATGGATCTATGCACTCCGGGAAAAAAAGGAACAGCAGAAACTCCCCCTGTACAGTCATTATTCAACTCCAAAAACCACCAGAATGAATAAAGATAAAGAAATGTAAAGTATTATGATCAGCCACTATCCCGATCAGGCTTTCCCAAACCCGCTGAAGAAATGACCACCTGGATCACAGACCTCAGGGAGAAACAGGTGACAGCCGGTATATTACAAAATTAGCCGAACCTTAAAATACTTAGCCGGTGAAAACTACAGCCGCTATTGGAATACCCAAACTATTCTCCTGTCAGTTTGAAGGAAAATTATTAGATGCTTTCCCATTTGAGCAGGGATATACACCAGCCAGTGCAGAGGCATATATCGATTTTGTAAAACAGGAGCTGGCACCTCAAATTGTAAATGTCGCCCATCCCCGGTATATAGGACACATGACCGGGCCGGTGCCACCACTCATGCATGAACTGCATGGATGTATGGCCTTGTTCAACCAAAATCTCGTAAAACTGGAGACTTCCGGTATAGCCACCCACATTGAAAGAGAAGTGATTGGTGAACTGCACAGGATATTCTTTCAGAAGGGAGAAGAATTCTATAAGTATTATACCCCTGATCCCGATCATTGCCTGGGAAATATTACCAGTGGCGGTACCTTGTCGAACATTACTGCACTGAGCTATGCCTTATCAAAGAAACTAAGCAACCCTGAAGATCCTTCGGCATCGATTAATAATATAGGCCTGCTGAAAAGTATGGTCAATAAAGGGTATACGGATATAGTCGTCCTGGGTACAGCACATTCCCATTATTCTATGAATAAGGCGATGCGGCTGCTGGGATTAGGTTACCAATCGTTTATCAAGATTGACCCGGCTATACTGAAATCGGCAGAAGGTCGCGGGATGCTGAGCGGGATGATGGAGAACTATAAGAAAGCAGGCACACTGGTGCTGGCTCTCATAGGCGTTGCTGGTACCACGGAAGCTGGCATTATTGATCCCCTGGAGATGATGGCAGAAGTAGCAGCCGAACATGATGTACATTTTCACGTTGACGCGGCTTTTGGCGGTGCTTTCATGTTCTCCGACAAGCTGGCTGATAAGCTGCAGGGCATAACGCAGGCGGATTCGATCACCTTATGTGGTCACAAACAGCTCTACCTGCCTATGGGTATAAGCGTCTGCCTATTTAAGAGCCCTGAGCTGGCCGGATATTCTGAAATAAACAGTCATTATCAGGCCCGTAAGGGCGGTATCGATCTGGGGAAATATACCATCGAAGGCTCCAGACCCTTTTCAGCATTTATTATCCATGGCGTATTGCGCCTGATCGGAAAAGAAGGATATGCCGAGATCCTGGAAAGCAATCATGACCGTGCCCGGTATTTTGGTGAGCTGGTGGCGGCTCATGGCAGTTTTGAGCTGTATAACACACCAGAACTGAACATCGTGCTATACCGTTATGTGCCCACCTGGTTGCGCACCAGGGTGAAGAAAGGAACCTTATCCAAAACGGAACAACAGGAGCTGAACCGGTTGAATGTCATTATCCAGAAAAGGCAGTTTGATAAAGGAAGCTCCTTTGTCTCTTATACCGAAATCCCCGATGCCTCAGGTAGTGGGGAAAGGGTTGTCTGGCTGAGGGCTGTACTCATGAACCCTTATACATCCCCTCAGGATCTGCAGGAGATACTGCAGGAACAGGAAACCATTGCAGCAGCAGTAATACTTTAAATCATTAAATATTTTATATCATGGAAATCAAAAATGAAGATCTTGTCTATATCAAGCCTAATCTGGCGATAGAGCCCCTTGTAGATAACTGGTATGCCTGGCCCCATCTGGTATCGCCTGCAACGGCTGCCATGAATATCAAAGACAGGCATCTTAAAATAATGAACTCCTATGTTCAGAACCCAATGATCCACGCGGCAGCAGTAAAGAGCCCTAAGATGCTGGGCGGTCCATTTATAGACTATAATGGAAAAAGAGTAGATGAGATCAAAGGGCTGATCAATAATACCCTCGATAAATGTGCCGGCTTACTGGGCCTTAGGGATGACATTATGCAGCTGAATGAAATGCTCAGAAAGGAAGCGAAGGGATATTCCCTGACAGATCTATATCCAAAGATCCCTCAACGCTTACAGGGATTGGTGGAGCTTGTCTATGACGTGAACAATAATCCTTCATTCCGGTTTTTTGAATCTCTCTTGTATGAAACTGAGTTTTATGACGAATCCCTTCAGAGCTTCAATCTCTTCCTGGTGAAAGATGACGACTCCCGTTCATTTGTACTGAGCACTCCTAAACTGCCAGGCGATGACATATTAAGAGTGAACATGCCATTCAGAAGTACTGTGATAGACGAGCTTTTCGAGATGGCGGACAAGCCCGGAAAATTTGGCTACATAAAGGAATTATTCTATATTGAGCCGGATAAAGAAGCGTTGTTTAAAAGTTTCTTTACCACAGAAGAACCAAAAAGATACGAACGTTATTCCGGAGATGGAGTGTTGACCAGATATTTTGGCCATGCCTGCATTCTGACTGAAACCAAGCATACGACGATTCTGGCAGACCCGCTGATCAGTTACGGATATGAATCTGATATTTCAAGATATTCTTATGAGGACCTACCTGAAACCATCGACTATGTATTGATAACACATAATCACCAGGATCACATTTTGTTTGAGACCTTGTTACGGATCAGGAAAAGAATAAAGAATATTGTTGTGCCCAGGTGTAATGGTGGTACCCTTCAGGACCCAAGCCTGAAGATGATGTTCCAGAGAATAGGATTCAATAATATCATAGAGCTGGGCGAAATGGAAACGATCACATTTGACGATTGTGTCATTACAGGATTACCATTTATTGGTGAGCACTGTGATCTGGATGTAAGGAGTAAATTATGCCACTTTGTAAAATTCAGTGATGGGTTTAGCATGCTCTTCGCCGCCGATTCCTGTAATATTTCACCCAAATTATATGAGCGGATACACAAGGTAGTAGGAGATATCAATGTCATTTTCCTGGGTATGGAGTGTGAAGGCGCACCACTCACATGGCTGTATGGTCCTTTGATGCCTGAGCAGCTGCCTCGTGATAAGGATGATTCCAGACGTCTGGCTGGTTGTAACTTTGAACAGTCAAAAGCCCTGATCGATGTATTCAGTCCGGATAATGTATTTGTATATGCAATGGGGATGGAGCCCTGGTTGAAATATATCAGCTCTATCAAATATACAGATGAATCCAAGCCCATTGTAGAATCTAATAAGCTGTTGGAATATTGCCGGGCAAAAGGAATAGAACCAGAACGGCTTTTTGGTGAAAAGATCATAGAATATAAAACAGCACCTGAATTGGCGCTGTAGCTAATAATCCAGTTTAATGCAGAAGACCCTTTCCCTCTTATTATTGCTGATCAGTTTCAGAATGTACGCCCAGCAGTCCGGTGCAGTTACAGGTAAAGTTTTAGACACAAAGACCCAGGCACCAGTGCCGTATGCTTCTATTGGGCTGCGGGATACTTCCATGAAAGTCATCTCCGGAGTAATTACTAATGAGAAAGGGGATTTTGAAATAAATGAAATTCCGGCCGGTCATTACAAGTTACAGGTCCAATATGTTGGTTACCGTTTATTTGAAAAGGATATCATGATCACTCCTGAGAAGGCGAAGCAACATCTGGGCAATCTGCTGCTGGAGCGAAATATCACAGACCTGAATGAGCATGTAGTTACCGGCGAGAAATCGCAGGTGATGCTGCAATTGGATAAAAAGGTCTTCCTGGTAGGGAAGGATATCCTTTCCCAAAGCGGCTCCGCTATAGATATACTGGACAATATACCCTCAGTGACAGTAGATGCAAAGGGTGTAGTGAGTATTCGCGGCAATAGCAATGTCAATGTGCTGGTCAATGGAAAACGTTCAGGGCTTACACTGAATAATGCGCTGGAACAGATCCCCGCCGATAATATTGAAAAGATAGAGCTGATCACTACTCCTTCCGCACAATACGATGCTGAAGGATCGGCCGGAATTATTAATATCGTCCTGAAGAAAAGTAAAGACTCCGGATTTACCGGACAGGTAAGGGTCGTTGGGGGCCACCCGAATGACGAAAGAGTGAATGTGAACCTTAACTACAGAACCGGTAAACTCAACCTCTTTTCCAATATTGGGTATCTCTACGCTGACTATATCGGCTACTACACATCATCGCAGTCAGTGACAGATACTGGTGTGACCACCCTGTTAAACATGGTACAGCACGAAAAAAGGCATGATGATGGGAAAGTATTTTATCTGGGTGGAGACTATTTTATCAATGATAAGAACAGTGTCACACTGGCATTTTTCAGAAATGAGACCCGGGATAGTGATAAAGACAGGCTGGACTATAGTTATGGAGACGCTAACAGCACCGACCTGAAAGATAGTACCCTTGCCAGAAGTGGTACTTCGAAGGAAAACCGGAATTATAATCAGCTTGAGTTCAATTATACACACCATTTTGAGAAAAAGGACCGGAAGCTTACCCTGGATATGCAATATGATTTCTGGAACAGTGACAAAGACTGGCATCTGGATACGAAAAAGACCTACCCTGTAGAAAAAGATTTGTCACCACTCCGCACAAGCTCTGATGGCAGCAGCAAAGATTTTCTGATACAATCCGACTTTGCAAATCCTATAGGCGAGAAATCCAAACTGGACCTGGGTGTCAAGCTGGAGAACAGATCTGTAGTCAGTGATTACAGGGCAGAGACACTGGTCGCCGATCAATGGCTGATCTATGAGGGTATCAATAATGTACTTGATTACGATGAAAGGATCGGCAGTGCCTATGCACAGTTCCAGTCCAAAGCAGGCAAATTCAGCTATATGGCGGGCCTGCGTGCGGAGTTTACCCACATTGAGATTAGTGACCATGATAATACTTACAATAACAGGAAAGATTATAATAAGCTTTTCCCTTCACTGGGAGTGAGCTATCTGCTGAAAGAGAGCACTACCTTACAGCTAAATTTTAGCCGGCGGATCAGCCGCCCTTCTTTACAGTTATTGTATCCTTTTGTGGAGCTGACGAATTTCAATTCCCAGTATATCGGCAATCCGGAGATGGATCCGGCCTATTCAAATGTGGTGCAGTTAAACCTCTTACAGCACTGGTCTAAGATTACCTTTCATCCATCTATATATTTTCAGCAAACGAAAGACTTCATATTCTTCTATACATCCCGGAATGACAACGCCAGCTTTATCACCATGCCTGTAAACCTGGATAAGGAAACCCGCTATGGCGTAGAGCTGTCTGGTACTTATGACCCACTAAAATGGCTTCAATTCACCGCAGAATATAATCTATACGGATTCGAACAGCGGGGGGAATATAACAGATTGAACTTTGACTATTCCAATGTATCCTGGAATACGAGGATAGGCACCCGTGTCAAAATGATCTATGGCTTCACTTTCCAGGGGCGGTATAATCTGGTCAGCCCTCAGAACAATGCACAAAGCCATACCAAATCATTTTACTATGTAGATCTTGGATTGAGCAAGAGCTTCCTGAAAGATAAATGTGTCGTTGTATTTGATGCCACCAATGTATTGAATACAAGAAAGACCCGGGTAACAGTGAAAGGAGACAACTTTGTCTTCAACAGGGTCATTAACAGTAATGCCGCCCGGTATAGACTGAGTGTAGTATATCGTTTTAACCAAAATAGTAACCAAAGTGAAAGAAAAGAAAAAGCTACCAACCGTAACTAACATTATCATTGTAATGTTATGCATCGCAGGGCTGTTGCCTGCGAAAATGGGATTTGCCCAGCAAACAGCACAACCCTTAACCGGATTTCATTCTCTGGAAGTAAGTGGCCTTGCCAAAGTATATATTAAACAGGGAAATGAAGAAAAGGCAACCCTGAAGATAGCCGGAATTCCTGCTAGTGATGTGATCGTGGCGGTGAAAGATAGCATACTGAAGATAACCACCAAAGGTACCCATAATGGAGAAACCGTGAATGTGTATGTGAGCTATCGTCATCTGAAAAAAATTCAGGTGGGTAATGCCGCTGAATTGCATGCCGGGAACACGCTGAAAGCTACGCATCTGGATGTGACGGTAAGCGGTAATGCCGCTGCTACACTGGATGTAGATGTGACCACGCTCGATATTACTACAAAAGACGCTGCAGACCTGAAGATCAGTGGTAAGACGGATACCCAGACCATCCATTCTACAGCTCCTAAAGGCTCCCTTGACAACAGTGCCCTGCATGTTATAAAATCATAAAATTTATCGCCCTGTTTGTTAACCACACTTTAGTTTTATCTCCACGGCATTTACACGTAATATTTTATTTATGTTCAAACCTGATTGGAAACAGATCCTCTTCCTCTGCCTCATTTCCATTCCCAATTCCCTTTTCACCTTTGGGATATTGTTTATCATTAATAGTATTGTTACAGGCAAAAATATTTTCATTTCAGCTGATCTGGATAAGCTCTTCTTCGTCATTATAGCCCTTTCATTTGGGCTCAACCTGTTTTTCCAACGGAAGATAGTGGGCTTTACTTTCAATTTGATCTATGAGAATGAGATCAGGATTTTTCAGTCTCTTCGCCAGACTAGTCTCAAACAATTGGAGACCATTGGTCCGGAGCGGATCTATGGTATTGTAGAAGATGTAAGGTTGTTTGCCTACATGCCGGGATTTCTGTCGGCCACGCTGAGTGCGCTGATGTCATTGATCATCTGCCTGACCTATTATTTTATCCTTTCTGTAAAAGCGGCGCTGGTAGTGATATTGCTAATTGGCTTTCTTGTGCTGTTGTATGTCTTTATCAACAAGCGGCTCTTTCAAAGGGTCTTGTCCCTGCGGTCCATGAATGATGCGTATTTCAAAGTCGTGGATGACGCTATTAAAGGCTTCAAGGAGCTTAAGATGAATACCATAAAAAGCCATAACCTGTTTGAGCACTTTCTGGGACGCAACAGGCGGGAAGTGAGAGATCTGGAGACGGGCATCGGGAACCGCTATCTTGCCTTAAATCTCTTTAGCCAATATGGACTTTATCTTATGATGGGCATTATCCTCTTCATATTACCGGCAGTACATTTATTGCAACAAAAAGAGGTCATTCCCTTTGTGGTGCTCCTGCTGTTTATTATTGGGCCTGTCTCTACACTTTTGGGCTTACAAAATTATTATACCCGTGCCTTTGTGGCCAACGGGCGTATTGCTACATTCCTGGAAGAAATGAAAAACCTTCCCCTGAATGAAATTGTACATGAGCCCCTGACTGCATTGAGTGAGGTCAGTGCTTTACGGTTTGAAAATATTACTTATCATTATGAGTCCAGGATAGGGGATAGCACTTTTCACCTGGGACCTGTTGATCTCAATATCACAAAAGGAGAAACCATTTTCATCATTGGCGGGAATGGCAGTGGGAAGAGTACTTTCATCAATTGCCTGACAGGACTCTATAAACCTACCGGCGGCCGAATCTTCCTGAATGATCAGGAAGTAGGGAATGATGACCAATACTACAGGAATCATATGACCGCCATATTTACGGATAATCATTTATTTTCCCGAAACTATGACAACTATTCCCTTGAGGGGAATAAAAAATACGAGCGGCTGTTGAAAGTGATGAAGCTGGATAATGTAGTGGCCGATGACCGGGAGGAATCAGCCAGGAGGAAGTTTTCAAAAGGCCAGAGTAAACGTATGGCGATGATCTTCGCACTGATGGAAGATGCCCCTGTGCTGGTGCTGGATGAATGGGCTGCAGATCAGGACCCATATTTCAGAAAATACTTTTACGAGAAATTATTACCCGAATTAAAGAAACAGGGTAAGACGATCATAGCTGTTACACATGATGATGCCTATTTCAAATATGCTGATCGGGTGATCAAATTTGATTATGGAAAGATCGTCCGGGATATACAGGTAAATGAAAAGCCGCTGGAAACGGAAACCCTGTGGGAATTATAACGTATTAAACCCTGTGACCCCCATGAAACTGACCTTACCACAACAGGATATTTATTATGAGCAATTAATGTATCCTGGTTTGCCTATCTATAATATTGGTGCTAAAATCGAGATCCGTGGTCCACTTCAGCCAGATGCCATGCGGGAGGCGTATGAATGCCTGATAGCACAGCATGACTCCTTTCGGGGTATTGTTATAACGACCGACAATAACGAACCTGCTTTCCAAATACAGGAAAAGAATGAGGCTGTACTGGGCTTTGTGGATTTCTCCCTTTCTGATGATGCATACGTTGCCGCCAATACCTACATGCAGCGGGAATTTAAAAAGCCTTTTGACCTGACGGCTGGTCGAATGCTGCATACATTCTGCCTGGTAAAAGTAGCGGATGATTTTCATTACCTGTTTTCCGTTTATCATCACCTGATAACGGATGGATGGGGCACTTCCCTTATGTTCCAGCGCCTGGTAAAGAACTATAATGAGATCCTTGCTACAGGACATGTGCAGAGCGAATATCCTTTTACATACAGGAACTACGTGGACGATGATGCGATATATCAGGAAAGCCCGACAATGGTATCAGACAAAGAGTACTGGATGGAGCGGTTCCGCGCATTAGGGGAGACATTCATTCCCCGCCTGAACAGAGCCGCTTATCTACCTGAAAGCAGGCGACAGGAATGGATGGTGCCCCGGGCTACTTATGATAAAATGAATGGACTGGCCAAAGCATGGGGCGTATCTGCTTTTCATATTATCATGGGTGTATTATATACTTACTTCGGACGATATTACAACTGTGATGATCTTGCTATAGGTTTACCTGTTTTAAACAGGGATAAAGCCATTCATAAAAAGACAGTAGGCCTCTTTATGGGAGTGTCACCGCTAAGGATGCATCTGAATTGGGAGGATAGCTTCCGCCAGCTGGCAATAGCTATTAAAGATCAGCTTCGCCAGGATTACCGCCATCAGCGATTCCCTTTGGGAAGGCTGATCAGAGAGCTGCACCTCCGGCAGGAGCGGGAGCGGCTGTTTAATATCACACTGTCTTATGAACGGCATGATTATGCCGATGCATTTCAGGATACAATTACGCAGGTACTTCCACTCACGCATGAAGCCGAAAGGGTAGCACTGGCGGTGTATATACGGGAGTTTGATCAGCACAGGGATGTGAAGTTTGATTTTGATTATAGTCTGAATTATTTCAATGAAGCGTCCATCCGTCAGCTGATCTCGCATGTAGCGATGCTGTTTGATGAAGTGTTGCAGGCGCCGGAAAAACAATTAAAGACGCTCAGCTTATTATCTCCGGCAGAAGAAGAGCAGGTATTGTATCGCTTTAATAAGACGGATAAGTCGTTTTTCGAAGCAAATACATTACTGGATATGATAGATGCTCATGCCACAGCCTATCCGGATAAGATCGCCATACAAGACGGGTATACCAGTTATTCATATAAAGAGATGCAGGACTTTTCTGGCGGGATAGCAGGGGTGTTACAAAGCGAAGAAGCAGGTCCCGTAGCGGTGATCATGGAAAGATCAGCCCTATTGCCAATAGTACTGCTGGGTATAATGAAAGCCGGAAGACCTTATATTCCACTGGATCCTTCATTCCCTCAGGCAAGGTTGGCACATATCATTGAGAACAGCCAGGCAAAAGTGATTATTGGGGAAGGAGGAATATCGCCAGATGCATTGCTTCAGGTAGCCCGGAATACCGTGCCATACAAAGATGAACTGTTGGGGCCTGAGCATGCGGCTTATATTATCTATACTTCCGGCTCCACAGGTACGCCGAAAGGAGTAGAGATCGGACACCGCTCCCTGCTTAACTTTTTGAGGAGTATGCAGGTACAGCCAGGGCTGCATGCTGAAGATCTCTTATTTAGTGTTACGACCTATTCATTTGATATTTCTCTATTAGAGTTTTTTCTTCCATTGATCACTGGGGCCACCGTATACATTGCAGATAAATGGGTCTTGTCTGATCCGGGGCACCTTATCACTGAGCTCGAGAAGGTACAGCCGACTATTATGCAGGCTACGCCTGGCTTTTATCAGCTGCTCCTCAATGCGGGCTGGCAGGGAGCCCAAAGGTTAAAACTGCTTTGTGGAGGAGATTTGCTGAGTGTAGCACTGGCTGAAAAGCTGTTGAATGCAGGTAAGGAGCTTTGGAATATGTATGGCCCTACTGAGACAACGATCTGGTCTTCCCTGAAGCAGGTGATTAGTGGGGAAGATGCCCGCAATATTGGTAAGCCTATTGATAACACCCGGTTTTATGTCCTGGATCGATGGATGAATCCTTTGCCTGTAGGAGCTATTGGCAACCTGTATATTGGAGGTGCAGGTTTGGCACATGGATATTACCGTAATCCCACACTGACTGCAGCACGTTTTGTTCCTGATCCATTTCAACCCGGAGCGAGAATGTATGATACAGGAGATGTAGGGCAGTGGAATGAAAAGGGAGAAATCCTGTTTTTAGGAAGAAAAGACAGCCAGGTGAAAATCAGAGGTTTTCGGATTGAGCTGGGCGAGATTGAGAAAACGATCATGCTGCTCGAGGAAGTAGATGAAGCCTGTGTGGTGGCTAAAAAAACGGATGATCAGGGCGCTTTCCTGATTGCTTTTGTAAAGGCGGCTGCAGGCATTCCTGCGCATTTAATAGCGCACCTGAGAGCTACTTTACCGGATTATATGATCCCGGGAGTCGTAGTGCCGGTAAGTGAGCTTCCCCTGACACCAAATAAAAAAGTAGATCGGACAAGTTTATCGCAGCGGGATATTACAGCTTTCATCAGCCATCGTGGGGATGTAATACCGCCGACCACTCCTGTTGAGAAGGATTTAGCCCGGTTATGGGAAGAGAATTTACAGGTAGCCGTTACGGATGTGAGGAGTGATTTCTTTTCGTTGGGAGGACATTCTATTAAGGCAGCTCAATTAGTAAATACTATCCGTCAGCATTTCAGCGTGCCCATTGCTATCAGGGATATTTTTGACCATTCCAATATACGGGCACAGGCGGCTATTATTGCCAGTGCACGCAAAGATCAGTATCCCCTTATTCCGCTGGCACCTCAGCAAGCCGTGTACCCAATCACCCCTGCCCAGCATATGATCTGGCTGGCTAGTCAGCAGGAGGCATCGAATGTGGCTTATAATATGAGTGCTGTATTTGATATGACAGGGGCTATTAATATACAGGTACTGGAGACTGCTTTTACGCTCGTCATCCAGCGGCATGAAGTGCTTCGGAGCAATTTCAGGGAGCTGCAGGGCATGCCTGTGCAGGTAGTGCAGGCACCTGATAAATATCATTTTCGTCTACAACAATCAGATGCAGCATTAGCAACTGCATTTGATATTGAAAATGAGCTATTGCTGAAAGGTTGGCTGGTTGATAATAATGGAATACAGCAACTGATCTTCCTGACACATCACCTGATCATGGATGGACCCGGCTTCGGCATTTTGATCAGGGAAGTGGCGGAAGTATATAATAGTCAACTGCAGGGCAAAGCTCCCCTTTTATCACCGGTACGCATACAATATAAAGACTATGCTGTCTGGATTCGTCAGCAGTTGGAGGAAGAGGCACTGCATATGAGCAGGGATTACTGGATCCAACAGCTGGGAGATTTTCAGCCTGTTCAGACATTTGAGTGGGATGGGGATACACCTTCTTATAAAGGTGGTTTGCTACGCTTCGATCTTAATGATGAGCATACATCTGCCATCCGACGGCTGGCCAACCGGATGGGGATTACTATCAATCAATTTCTCCTGGCTTCAGTACAGGCGCTGGTCTTCCGTCTCACCAGCCAACAGGATGTCTGTATAGGGATGCCGGTAGGAGGGAGATCACATCCGGAGCTGCAGGAGCTGTTAGGCATGTTTGCAAACACGGTGGTCCTGAGGGGAAAATATAACAAAGCTGTCACTTTTGAAGATGTTTGTATGAAAGCCAGGGAGCAGGTATTGCATGCATTACAGCACCATGATTTTCCCCTGAGTGAAATAATGAAAGCCCTGCACATACAACATATGCCTTTTGATATGATGGTGGCCTTTCAGGATCCGGGCATCGACCTGGGGCACATCCATGCATTTGATGGATTTTCTCTGGAAGAGCACCCCGTATCATATACGCGGAGCAGACTACCACTTGCCCTCAATTTCTTTGATAAGGGGGATGTGATTGCCTTTGAAACAATTTACGATACAGGTATTTATGAAGCCCCAACAATTCTGCTCATTATGGAGCGATATCAAAGATTGCTACAGGGATTAGTAGCTACACCGGATAAAGCTATTATGGAACAGGACATTGCATTAGACATTGAAAAGTCCATGAAGCCTGATAACCTAAACATTGAATTTCATTTCTGATACCATGAAAACAAGAAAACTGCATTTTGCCTGCTTACTGTTCATGCTGTTCCTACAGCTATCGCTTGTAAAGGGACAGTCATTAAATGAACAGCCATTTACACTGGAAAAATCCTCTAACTACTCTGGAATGGATATCCAGGATAAGGAAATTCAATGGGGGCATTTAACTGTTCCCGAAAACTGGAAAAACCCGCAGGGGAATAAGATCAGTCTGGCCGTGGTCATCATAAAAAGCCGGAACAAACAAGCCAGGGGAGCGGTGGTGTTTCTTCCCGGGGGCCCCGGTGGAAACGCCCTGAAGGGAATGAAACGATGGCTCAATCATCCATTGCGGGAAGACAAAGATATTGTATTGATGGACCCCAGAGGTACAGGATTCTCCCAGCCACAGTTATGCCCTGATCTGAGCAAGTCTTACATGGGAATCCTGGCCGATGATGATGACAACAATAGAGAAGTGGAGGATCGTGTGAAAGTAACGCTGGCTTGCAGGGATGAGCTGCTTAAAAAACATATCGACGTGAGTGCATATAATAGCACCAGTGTAGCGCAGGATCTCCATGCATTAAAAGCAGCACTTGGCTATACATCCTGGAGTGTATATGGGGTATCCTACGGCACCCGTATGGGATTTGAATACCTGAGAGATTTCCCTTCCGATATTGAACGCCTGATCCTTGATTCTCCGGTGCTGCCATATGCTGGCTTATATGATAATAACACCAGCAATTATATGCGCTCACTGGGTTTACTCTTTGAACGTGCTGGTCAGGATGAACAATGCAGGAAGGAGTATGGAGATATTTCAAGCCTTTTCTATAGTACGATCGATGCCTTGCAGAAGGATCCTATTACAGTGCAGGTTCCCAGTAATATTGTTCCGGGAGGAAAATTCACGCTGAATGCGCAGGACTTTATGGTAGCCGTTCAGCAGGGATTATATGACAGGAAATTTATTGAGGTATTGCCGGCGCTGATACAACAGTTCAATCAGAGGAATAAGAATTTGGTAACGGCCCTTGTTACATCTATGAAGGGAAGATTGAATCTGGATTATGGCACTTATTATTGTGTGCTTTGTAACGAAACTTTACCTGTCAATTCTTTATCTGAATACAAGTCGGATGCTGCCAGGTACAAGGGATTGGTGGCTGATGGACTACCTTTTTACAAAGGAGATTATTATATCTGTGATAAATGGGGCACACATGATAGTACAGTGATCGCTGATACACTGGGGGCACCATTACATTTATCTACGAATGTTCCGACGCTGATCCTCTCTGGTCAGTTTGATCCTGTGACACCGCCGGCCAATGGAAAGGTACTGGAAAAGGTGATCCCTGGTAGTAAGGCCGTGGTGATACCTGATCAGGGACATGCGCCCGGATCTTCGAAAGCAGGTACCGATATGATTGTAGCCTTTTTGAACAATACTATAGTATTGCCGGTGGTCAGCAAGCAGGAACCGTTGTCCTTTGCTACCCATATCAGGATCAATGGAGGTATTTACAAATTGGCGATGCTGTTGAACCAGCCGGTGTGGAGCAGCTGGTTACCCATTGTACTTGTGCTGGTGTTATCGCTGGTATATCTGATCGTCAGGCTGATTATCTTCCTGATCCGCCCGAAAAAAAGCAGTGGCGTGTTGTCTGTTCGGCTGGCAATAGCTATCACAGCTATACTGGTACTGTTCACCTTCATTGGCCTTACAAATGCTATCAACACGGTGGCAGCGAGGAATTTCTATATCCTGGTTTTAGGATTACCTGAGCGGTTTGCCTATCTCTTTACAATGCCTTACCTGGTAGTATTGGGGGCGCTGGTTTCGGCCATTGTACTGATATTGAAAAGACAGCATATAAGTGGCAGGGAAAAAGCTTTCTCCTGGGTGGCTGTAGCGGGATTTGTGGTGGTAAGTGTTTACTTCTTCTCCTGGGGTTTATTCTAATAATATCAATTTATGAAGGAAGCAGCAGTAATACAGGCCCGGGTTGCCGAGCTAAAGACAAACCTTCTGATCATTGAGCAAAGAACAGAAGAAGAGCTGAAGAAGCATTTCAGAAAAAGAGATAAACGTTTGTTGCACTTTTTGCATAAAGAGAAAAGCGTATGGGAATATGCCATACAGCAATTGGATTGGGTATTAAATCAACAATAACATGGCCGGAAAAGTATTTCGTATTATATTATTTGGAGGGCTGGGAGATGCATTATTGAGCACACCTGCTTTCAGGGCGCTGAAAAAAGAATATCCTGGTTGCAGGATCGTGCTGTTCTGTTTTAATAACCGTCAGAAAACAATATTTAAAAATAACCCCCACATAGACCGGGTAACCAGGACTTCCTTTCTACGGAATCCAGTTTCCTTTATCCGTTATTATATGAAGTGGGCCAAATTCCATGATGATTTTTATGCAGGGCTGATGCCTACCTTGTTTGGTAATAAAAATTCGAAGGAGCTGATCGCTGATCTGCTGGGGGTGCCTTTGAAGGATGATAAGATTGAAGTATTCTTTTCACCGGAGGAGGAAAAAAAGGCAAGGAATGTGATGGCGCAGTATAAGAATCCTATCGTCATGCATATTACTTCTCAAACATCGAAGAATCAGGAATGGGAGCTGGAAAGCTGGGAGGCGCTGGTGGAACAGATGCCGGAGTATACTTTTATTCAGCTGGGAATAGAAAGTGAGGCAAGGGTAAAGAATGCTGTTGATCTGAGAGGGAAGGTTTCTTTCAGAGATACGCTGGCGCTCATTAAATATTCCCGAAGCTTTGTGGGTGTAAACTCTTCTTTTTCTCATGCGACTAATGCTTTTGATATTCCCGGCGTCGTGTTGTTCGGCCCTTCGCAGCCTACTATCTGGGGGCATGATAATAATATTAATATTTACAAGCCTTTGCGTTGTTCTCCCTGTCTGGACCTGATATTCAGGGCGCCATGCCCTTATGGGAAGCCCTGTATGAAAAGTATTACGGTGGAAGAAGTGAAGACGGCCCTCTTACAGCAATTGCAGGCGCAGCCTGCTGAATATGCACTTGCTGAGATGATCAATGATTTAGAATTAAAGAACTTGTTTGATTAGTTTTCGACATCAAAATATCCGTTTAGATGGGGATAACGATTAATTAGATTTACCTTTATCTCTTCATTATTCAAACTCGGGAAAATAATCATCTGGTTCTTTGAATGCAATTGTTGTGAGAAGCGGATTTTAAAGTAAAACTATTCCTTCATCAATAATACATAACCATCATCGTTAAATAGTTTTCCATAATATGCCTTTTTAATTGTGCTTATCCAATTATAATTCCCTGCTTTCACGACCTTTAAATGTAGCCTTTCTATATGCCTTATTAACCCGGTATCTTTAATTACCCTGTATCGAATAATCAAACCATCAGCCCTGTTAAAATCCTCATCTTTTAAATTTGAATAAGAAGCTAAAGTTGTAAAATGTAGTGCCGGAATATCATAGAAAGACTGTGTCAGAAAATTATAAGGCTGAAAGGGATTATCTCCCTCTAAGAAATATATTCTGGCAGAGCGGTCCATATGCGTATAAATATATCTCGTCATAGCAATTCTTCCTTCCGATGGCTTGTAACATATAATAGTTATCAAAGCAATGATATTGATAGCTGATAACCCCCAAAACACTATACGGGTAATCATTATTCGCTGCAGAGAATAAAATGCAGTCAATATGAGGAATGGTAAGAAGTTAGCTATTGGAAATAAGAACCGTACTTCCTTGTGCATGATAATGAAATGTACAAGTGATAAGGGAATAATACACCATAATAATAATGAAGCTGGTTTCCTGTAGGCAACAATCATCACTGCAATATAAATGAGGATGCCTACAGGCCATATACATGCAATGATAGTTTCAGCTAAAAATGCAGACCAGCTCATTGTTCCAAATTGTGACGCTACATTCCGAACTATATTTATGTTAAAATAATTAATGGCAGTAAGCGTAAAGCTATCATAGAAGAGATAATCCAGCCAAACACCTGTTAATAGTATACCGGCAAATGAAACACCAATAATCAATAATTTTTTCGCCTGCCACTTCCCGATAAAAAACAGCCACGAAAATAATCCTGCAAACATGATCCCAGCCTGAAAACGCGCAAGAAAAGCAAACCCACACAATATACCTACAATAGCAGCCGCGCCTTTGTCTTCATATATATAACTTACAGCCCAAAGAAATAACAGCCCACTCCATGTCTCTGCACTAAACCTTACATTAATAAATGGCAGGAACCATAAAAAATAAGATAATAACTGATAAACGAGTAGTACATGAACGGGTAATAGTTTGGAGGTGGCCCTGAAAAAGCGATCGATAGCGAATATAGCAAGTGCAGTAGTCAACAATCTTAAGATAAGCGTTACTGTATATGGGTTAGCTACAATTTTCATTATCATAAAGGCTATCCATGGCATAAATGAAGAACGGATGGCCTCGTTAAATTCCCAGGGTAACTGGAACTCCTCAACATGGCCTAATTTATAAGCAGCAAATTCTAAGATTTGAAAATGCTCATCAGGATGATAATACCCTTCCGAAAAAACAGCTGCAATAGCATATACAAAGATGGCAAATAGGGTGACTATTTTATAAGACATGTCTTTCATGGAGGATATAATTGGCAGGTTAATTAATCAGCAGATTAAAAGTTTGAGTAATGTTAAAATAGAATAAAAATTATTCAAATATTGGTATACCTCGAAATTTAATTTATATTTGATTCAGCTAGGGTAATATTCTATTTGATCAATCAGTTTGTGTATTTAACCAATAGGCTATTGCTATGTAACCTTTTAAACCCGATCCTTTCCAAAGTTAGAAGTTCACTTTTATTCAGTCGTGCCTAAGAATCTTGTTATCAGGTTTGTTGATTAATCTCACTCAGTGGGATTTGTAAGTTAGTTTCTACAACAGATTAATTTCAACATATTTAACCCATATCCGGTTCAGGAAAAATGAGCCGGAAAGTGCGTATGCATTGATGAAAGACAATGCTACATGTAAAAGGAAGGTATTTTGCTTAATTACCATTAAAACATACTTAATATTTCATTTACTATTTATGTTTCCACTTTTGAATCGAATGAATAATTCAGCCAAAAGTAAATTTACTCCACAGCTGGGTTCAGGCGACCGTATCCAAATGAAGACGATAAATCTAGTTGTTATTGCCTTTTTGATTACATGTTGTCTTATCACCTACCAGCAGGTTTTTAATAATGATTTTCAGTATAAATGGGATGATCAGTGGGTCGTCATTAACCCGTATACTGAAGAAGGATTGAATCATTATAATCTATGGAATGTATTGACTGAATTTTACCATGGGCAGTATGCACCTGTCAATGAGTTTTTCTATATTTTGTTGTATAGCTTTTTTGGATATGATCCATTTTGGTTTCATACTGCCAGTTTGTTGGTACACATCTCCAACGTGCTATTACTCTACTTTCTGGTACTTAGAATCCAATTGATCAGAAATAAGGAGCAGGCCGGTGTCTGGCGGATTCCATTTATGACGGCATTATTGTTCGCCATTCACCCGTTCCTCGTACAGGCAGTGGCCTGGATGGCGGCATCAAAGATAATTATATATACTTTATTCTATTTGATAGCGCTGCATTTTTACATTACTTACATCACTACAGGGAAATATCGATACTATTTATTGGTCATCCTGTTTTTTATTGTCTCCTTTGGTGCGAAGGAACAGGCTGTTACCTTGCCTGTATGTCTCATCATGTTTGATTATTTCTTACAACGTAATATGCATAAAAGGAGTGTCTGGCTTGAGAAAATTCCACTCTTTCTGCTATCCATATTTTTTGGTATTCTTTCAATAATATCACAAGACAGGACAGCGAATATTGATGGTCAGAAAATTTATCCCTTTTATCAAAGGATAATACTGGCTTCCTATACACTGATCGAATACCTGACCAAGTGCTTGTTACCGTTTAAATTATCCTATTTATACGTCTTTCCCAATAATCCTGGAGAGCCATTACAGCTGCGATTCTGGATATATCCAATTATATTACTCGTAATGGGATATTGTCTGTATCGTTATTATAAACAGCTAGGAATACTGCTTGCCGGTTTCATTTTTTTCCTCATACATATCGGTATTGTGTTGAATTTATTTTCCCTGAAAAGGTTTGAATTAGTCGCAGATCGTTATGCCTATTTAGCCGCCGCAGGCGTCTTTTTCTCACTTGCCTGGTTGTTTGAACAACTCATTTTAAAAAAGGTAAAACTAAGGAAGTTATATGCCGCAATGATAATCGTGTATTGTTTCGGGCTAGGTATCTATGCATACGAACGGACATTCGTATGGCATGATTCAGATACCCTGAAAGCAGAACTGCGGTATTTGCTGGATAAAGAAAGAGCTCACTTTTTAAATAAATCCGATTATTAACTTCAAACCTCAAACAATGACAAAACAAAAATTGGTAAAAGCAATTGGTATCGCAACCTTTGTATTTGCACTTGGATTTAACATCCAGTATGCATTCGCAAATTATGACATCGCTTTAAGCAAAAACGGAAACGTTTTGGGCATTCTGGCCGTTACTGCTACAGGTACCACTGGTACCACAACAGATACAAGCGGAGATACGAGCGGTGGAAAAATCTATTGCTATAGTACTTATACCGGAGGCTCTACTACCATTACAAAATGTAATGGATGTACTGAGACAACCGCCGGTACCTATTCAGATCAATCCACTTGTAAAAAGTAATGAACATGAGCCATCCTTAAATAGGGATGGCTCATTATAAAAAAGAAGGAGATGCGGAAAAACTTATTTATTATATACGTCTTGCTACTACAGGTATGTGCATGTAGCAATAACGCTGAAAATAAGAAAGCACTGATGTCCTATCTGAATGACTATAAGGATGTAGTTGGGCATAGGATAAATACCGGGGATTCGCTCACCTTGTATTATACCCCCAATGGCGTACACAGATATGAGGGAACGTATAAAATTGTTTCGTTCATTAATACGAGTTGTGGAACCTGCATCCGGAAAATGGATGAATGGAACAAGTTCCTGTCAGAGAAAAATTTGGATGTCAATCAAATCATTTTTGTAGCCCAGGGGAAACCTGATACGTATTTTCGGGAATTCGTAGATAGTACAAAGCCCGCGTTTTACATATATCTGGATACGAGTGGTTATTACTTATTAAATCGCCATCTTGACAGATATGTTCAGGGAACTTTTTTATTGGATGAAAATGAAAACGTCGTCATGATAGGAGATCCGGTTGGCAACGAAACAATTTATTCATTTTATAATACAATCATCCATGATCAAGTCAAGTCAGAATAAACTCTTGTTAGGCTTAAGTATATTGCTTTGTCAGCTGGCTTGTAAAAGTGATAAGATAAAATATAACAGTATCGTTATAAAAGAAGAGGCGGCAAAAATAGATACCTTAAAAGGACACCCCGTTGCCGGGATCGATAGTGCAGAAATTTCTTCCATTGGTATCATTGATACTGTATTAGTAGTAGTGACACCACATACCGATGCATATCTTAACTTTTATGCGCTCAGTGATCTTAAATTTTTGGGCAAATATGGTACCAGTGGTGATAGTAGCTACCAGTTTATGAACCCAAGGTACGACAACCAGTATTATGTAAAGGATAATGAGACCTATTTCTACCTAACTGACTATAGGAAAAACCTATACCTTAAATTTAATTTAAGAAAAGTGCTGGGAGATACTATTGTAAGACCGGAGTGGACAGTCAGGCTTCCGCCTTATTTAATTTCAGGATATGCATCTTTATTGGGATGGCGTGATAGTCTGATTTATGGTAGTAGCATCAGCTCACGTTATAAAGGCCGGTTTTTTGTTTATGATATAAAAAAGAGAAAAACAAGCTGGATTAAGAATTTTAGTAAAGTAGATAGTGTCGATATCCCTGCAAACGCGGAAGCCTATTACTACTATGCGCAGAATGCGTTGAATATGAAGAAAGGCATTATGGCCTCTGCAATGGCATTGTTTAAGAGAGTTGACTTTTTTATGTTAGACAGTAACAAGATCCAGACATCTATTTTTGAAAGCGCGGCAAAAAGCCCTATACCGGTTGTTAAGCCCGGAAATGAGATGCTACCTTATGCAGAAACAAGAGCGTATTACATAACTACTTATAGCGGTAATAATTATTTCTACGCGTTATGTCTCAATAAGGAATATGCCAATTATTTTCAGGAAAATACGGCTATGGAGTTACATGTATTTTCATGGGATGGGCAGCTGAAGAAAGTTTATTATCTGAATCAGTCGTATCTGGGATTTTTTGCTGTAGATGAAATGAGACATAGATTATATGCGATTAAATACAGGAATGAAAACAAGCCAGCAGTTGTAGTTTATGATTTACCTGCTGATATTAACTATTAACCAATAATACAATGATATGAAGCTAGGAATTGTTATTATAGTAATATTGTCCGTGCTGGATGTTTTTTTTGTAATACGGCTTAAAACCTCTTCTGAACAGATCAAACATTTAAATTTCCTGCTTGCGGCGAAAGAAAGTCAAATCGCAGAAGTTACGGCAAAAGCATCCTATTTAAATGACAACTTGATTATAGGGTACAATAAATTTGCTATTGCTGATAGTGTTATCGGGAATCTTCACTTAATAAAACCACTACTCATTTTAAGGATACATTCAGCTGACTGTAACACTTGTATTGCGCAAAGTCTGAAAGTATTAGAAATGAAAGCCCATGAACTAAAGTATAATGTAGCGGTATTTGCAGATTTTCAATCAATAAATGCGGTTAAGCAGGAATTTTCGGTTACCTTCCCTATCTTTATTGTCGGAAAAAACAAGATAGATATTGATAAGAAAGCGGGCGAAAGTGCGTATTATTTTGTGCTGGAAAAGGATAATCAATTGCATGATGTCTTTATGCCTAAATCCGGTAGAATGAATCTTTTTGAAGAATATTTAGCTGCATTATAATATTATCCACATTTATGGTGAGTATTCTTTTAAACAGGAAAACCTATAATACTACATTCTTTATAAGTATTATCGGATTGGCACTAGGTCTGACCAGTCTAATTGTGATCACCTTGTACCTGAACTATGAACTAAACTATGACGGCTGGTCTCCGGAATTAAAAAACATATATGGTGCAGGTGTATTGGATGAGGTTAATGATAAAGGAGAATGGACTTACTATTGTGATTCAAGAATGGGATTTGCGCTCAGATCCGGCATGCCTGATGTAAAGGCACTTACCATGATTAGCGTTGCAGAAGGGAGAGGACAGATTGGAGTAACTACTGAAAACAATTCATTTCTTGAAAAGGATATGCTTGATTGCGATAGCTCCTTTTTTGATGTATTCCCTTATAAGTTTATTGCCGGTGACCGAAAGACAGCGTTAAAAAATCCTAACACAATAGTAATTTCAGAATCGCTTGCAAAGAAATGGTTTGGTACAAAAGAAGTAGTGGGTAAATCTGTCACTTTAAAACGATGGAACCAGGACAAATCAATATCCTATCAGGTAGACGGGGTAATTGAGTTGCCAGCCAAGCCATCGCAGCTTCGCTTTACAGCTATATATCATTCCAGTGGTGGGAATTTGGATATTCCCCCTACAGATCTGGGAGAAACGATGCCCTGCAGGATCTTTATACGGTTAAATCCCGGTGTAAACACAGAGCGGTTACAAACACTTGCATATGGTATATATGCCAGGGAAATGGGCATGCTATACGATTCAAGGCGGAACCATAACCTAACAGTACGCAACAAAATATTGGCGGGTGGGTTTAGGTTACAATCATTAAAAGATATACATATACATCCCTTGCAGGGTAAAGGAATTATGAATATTGCAGCGCCACTAATAGGACTATCTTTTTTATTATTACTGCTGGCTGTAACGAATTTTACGAACCTTTCCGTTGCCGCATCATTTTACCGTATAAAAAGCATCAGTGTCAAAAAGATATTAGGCGCATCCAGGATTCATCTGATGTTGGAAATATTAGGAGAAGTGGCCATTAAATGTCTTATAGCCCTGCTTTTAGGTTGTTTACTTTCCGTATTGCTATTACCTTTTATCAATGACATCTTTCAGGTATCGATTTCGCTGAAACAAAATATTAATCTGCCCGTTTTTGTATTGCAGCTTCTCGGTGTTTTCATCATGACGTGTATGTTGTCCGCTGTTTATCCATGTTTGTTTTTTACGAATTTTAGCCCCCTTGGGGCTTTCAGGGATGAAAACGGATCAATGAATAAGCGACAGTTTGTTGGTAATTCACTTATTGTACTTCAATTTTCTATCACCGTTGTCTTTATTATTTCCCTGATTGTAATGACGATGCAGATCAGGTATATGCAAAAAAGCGATTTGGGCTTTAGTCCGATGGAGTTGTTACATATTGAATCTCCGGTCAATTCTCGTATGATCAATGAAATAGAACAGTTGCCGGGTGTTAAATATGCGGGTGTCAGTTCTCAAAAGAGCAATCAGGAAGATGATTTTTTATTTGAGACTTCTTATGAAGGACAAATGAAAAAGATGTTCCTTGTTTCTGTTGGTTATCAGACACTTCATGCACTGAATGTTCAGATACTGCAGGGACGATTGTTCTCAAAGGAATATGGACTTGACTCAGAAAATGCAGTCGTATTAAATAAAGCGGCAGCAGACCTTTTGGGGAAAAACATATTGGGGAAAACTATTTACGGAGGAAAAGACCGGTTTCCGCTCACTGTGGTAGGTGTCATTAACGACTTTAAGTATCATGGCTTTGAAAAAAAGGTAAGTCCATCTGCTTACATGATAAATACTCACATCGGTTCATCAGGTACAAGCCATCTGCTTATTAAAATCAATGACCGTGAAAAAATGATGGTGATAGGAAAAATCAAAGGAATATGGGAACGGTATTATCCTGGATACCCACTCAGGTACGATTTTCTGGAAGATGAGTATAACCAGCTGAATGCAGACCATGAGCGGTTGAAGAATATTTATTACATTTTTTCTATAGTTTCACTGTTGCTTGCTCTGATCGGATTATTTGCTTTGACTACTTTTATGATTAGGCAACGACTAAAGGAATTCAGCATCAGAAAAACATTAGGTGCATCTTCTGCAACAATACTTACCATGATTAGCAGGAAGTATCTGCGCTTAGTACTCATTGCCAATTTTCTGGCGTATCCTGTTGTGTTTTTCTGGGCAAATAATTGGTTAGATAATTTTGCTTACAGAATACATATGCCATTTGGAGCTTTTATTGTCACGACAGTACTGTCGTTAATTGCTACAGGTATCACGCTGGCTATTCAGATTGGCAGTATTGCCGGGGTCAATCCGGTTAAACATTTGAAGAGTAATTAGGGCCTTGTTTAAATCAACCGCTCTTGAGGAGAGTGTTCGAAAATGAGCATAAATTTTTGTAAATCGATCGTATTGAAAATTTAGGCATTGATTATTGCGACTTTCGTGGTGCTGAAGCAGATGACGTATTTTGAAAGCGATAACAAGGGTTTTGACAGGGAAACGATTGTACATGTGCCGGTGGATAGTTTCAGTATCAGCAGGGTAGGTTATTTAAGGGACAGGCTGACTGCGATCAGGGAGATAACTCGTGTTAGTTTCAGTAATTCGGCCCCGGTGAATGATGTGGTGGACGCCTATTTATGTGGATCATGCTGTGAAGCCTACATCGTTTTCAGTCATTTACAGGTGGATTGATGCTTATTATAAAGATACTTACCAGATATCACTCACTGCTGGCAGAAATTTAAGTACACAGGATTCTGAAAAGCGGAGATCTGTGGTTGAAGTCACAGGGAATGTTGTTTAACGAACAAATGGATATGTTTTGCAAATAGCTAAAAGATGATAAAAATCCGCTAATCGGTGGTTCTCATGCTTTTTCTTCCAAGGATCACAAAGAAATGACGCCAGCCTTAGTTTGGGATGCGAAAAGAGGGTAGGTGAGAAAATACTGTATAGTGAATGGATTATAGTTCATTAACCAATAGTATCAAGTTGGAAATTATTTACGAAGCTTTACGCACATAGAACCCAGTTATTGGATCGAGTAAAGGCCCTCAGCTACTATCGGAGAATCGCTTCATTGCTGGTAAAAACATTATAAGGAAATGAATTTAGATAGAAATTTTAAAATAAAGGTCACTTTATAACCGTCTGAACCCCAATTATTCCCACAATAAAAAATGCTAAAAATCACTTTTTCAAGCAATTTTTGGCCCTGTGTGCGGAACGGGAGGGGTTAGTTGAACACCTTCAGCACATATTAAATGTTGTAAATCAAATAGTTGATATGAATAGATCACATTTTGAAAAGGTAATCAACAAAAAGAGAAGGCGAATTCGGTAGTCCTGATGTGAATTAACTCCTGACGGGGGCAATACAACCTCCGCTAATGCGGTAGTTCCTGCTGCAGGGGCCGAACACAATGAATTGAACTGCCGGGAAAGGGCCTGTCTTACATAATATAAGCATGTATTAAAATGTAATATACATATCGGGAATTAGCCCGTGCCGGTCTTCGCCAACATCGCCAGGGTATTTGCGCAGGAAATCGCTGTTGCTCCACTGTCAATGTATTGGGCGGCTCTTAAGGCAAAGTCGTCAAACAGGGTGGCGGCATCCGGCTCTTCATCTTTTTCTTCGTAAGATAGGTCTTCCAGATTGCTGCGAAGCTCGCCATTGGCAATGGAGTAGTGGTATTGGTATCGGCAAATACCTTGTGCAGGAAAGATATGATAAATGGTGTATTGCGGGCACGCAGCAGCAGCAGGGCCTGGCTGTTTTAAATTGCTAAACAATGGATTCGAATGTCATGAGTATTAATGCTTTCAACAAAATTGGGCACGAAAAAAAATGGTATAAATATTTGCAATGCTTTAGCCGGAAATTGTTCGCAATGGCGCTATTGCTAGAATTACCTATAGCTACATGGCCGGAGTAAAACAGGCCCTGGCCCACCGGGTGGGTGGTAAATTGATGCGTTAAACGTGTCATATGCATGGTGGGCCGGTAGTGTCTGGTGTAAGTGCAACCGGCGGGTTTAATTATTGTGGATTAATAGTGGCGTTGTCAAATTAATACTTTTAATTATTTAATGGAAAGTTTTGCCCCATAATGTTTACTAGTGTTATGTTAAATATAAAATGGCGTAAATATAATGTATATTCGATGAAATATTTCCGGAGATGATACGCTATACCGTTAAATTAACAAAAAGAGAAGTTGAAGAATTACACAGCATAATAAATAAAGGTTCACATACTTCTCAAACCTTTCGTATGGCTTATATTCTATTAAATTGTGATGATGGAAAATACTCGGAAAAAGTGACCAACGAGCAAATAAGTAAAGTTTTGAAAGTTGGGATGCGCACAATAGATCGGGTTAAGAAGAAATTTATAGAAGAAGGCTTTGAAGGGGTATTAGAAAGACGGCCTTCAAATCGTATTTACGAGTCTAAAGTGGATGGAGATATAGAAGCGAAGTTAGTCACATTATGCTGTAGTGAGCCACCTAAGGGATTTGCTAGATGGTCGTTACGGCTCCTGGCAGACAAGATGGTTGAATTAAAGTATGTAGAAAAGATCTCTCATGTAACAGTAAGAAAGGTCTTAAAAAAAATGAACTTAAGCCTTGGAAATCAAAAGGGTGGGTAATCCCACCGCATTGTAATAGCGAATTTGTGGCAAAGATGGAGAATGTGTTAGATGTATATAAAAGGCCTTATAATGCTGATTATCCTGTTATTTGCATGGACGAGTCGCCAAAACAGTTAGTCGATGATGTGAGACAATCAGTTGCCATGAAGCCTGGTCAGGAAAGAAGAGTAGATTACGAGTACGTTAGACATGGCGTGGTAAATATATTTATAGCAAATGAACCATTGAAAGGGAAGCGTTTTGTGGAGGTAACAGCATTCAAAGCCAGAAAGGATTGGGCAATGTTTATTAAAGAAATCGCAGATAAGAAATATCCCAAAGCGAAAAAGATAACCCTGGTGATGGATAATTTAAAAACGCACACGGGTGCTGCATTTTATGAGACCTTTGAACCCAAAGAAGCAAAAAGGCTGTGTGATAGATTTGAATTCATCTATACTCCAAAACATGGAAGCTGGTTAAATATGGCCGAAATAGAATTGCACGTATTGAATGGACAGTGCCTGAACAGGCATATATCTACAATCGAGAAGGTAAAAGAAGAGGTCACTGAATGGCAAATTCATCGAAACAATAAGAACAGCCAAATAAACTGGCAATTCACAAACAAAGAAGCAAGAGTGAAGTTAAAAAGATTGTATCCGTCAATTAATATTTAACATAACACTAGTGTATAACGGTTAATGTTGTTTCTAATACTGAGGGCAATATTAATATACTCATCCATATCGGCTATAAAATCTATCCATTTTACCAAATGTATATAGGAAGAATATCCCCAATACGGAGGCTTAACACCATGGTTGTTACACGTCGAGAGTGTTGGGGTAATAATATTGAACATATTATCTCTTAGTATTTGAAAAAGGAAATCTGTTTTCAATATCCGACAGTTACAAACAGGGCAGGCATTTTCCCTAATAAAATAATCATACTGCCCTTGACGGTTAGGGAGTACTACTGCAAGCATCGCATTCGTTTTACTATTATTCCCTCCTCGTGACTGCTGCCTTAGTGAATAAGAAATTTCCCATGGCATCCATTGCTCCTGCTCCTGAACCAATGGATTTTTCATCCCTTCGGAAATTAATACGATAGTTACGCTACTGTCAAATATCTTATCACCGAGTTTAGACCCTATAGTTGAGTCTTTTAATGTAACCATACTTTCGCCATCGTTTTCTCCTTTATAGATGTGATCTTCCCCATTTTCTATCAAGGCATTAATTTCATCCACATAATGCCTTGCTGTAGTGTCAAAACGATGTCTCGGCAATGCTTGTACATTGCCATCTGAATATTTATACGAAACAAAAATCTTTTTTCCCATTTTTATATATTATTATGGTTGTCTAAAAGTAGTTCACGAAAAAGAGCCATGTATGCATAGCTATTTTTTAGTATGACGCCGAAGGGCTCATCCAAGTTTTCGTATAAAATCCGGGCTGCAGCCCCTGTACTAGCGACCGGTATAATAAGGGCTTTAGGATGTTTTTCTTTGAAAATTTCATATTCCTCAATTATACCTTCCATTCCTCCGATGAACACAGCGGCGTCAAATCTGTGTTCCGATAGCATTCTCTCTCTCATATGGGCAATACTTTCTTTTATTGTCGGGTATCTTTCGGTATAAATTACATGCTCGAAAACCTTGTTGTCATCAATAAAGCCCTTCTCAAAGAAGAGAGACTGATATAAAATCACGTGATCCTGCACATTCCTTCCCAACCTCTGCAGCACATATCTGATAAGTGGCGTAATCGACGGATGTCCACCCCAAACAAGTTTTGAGTGGGGAATAATCACCGTTGCCAAAGCACGCACGGCATCTCTGATTGCCATTATATCGGCTGTATCGTAATAAATTCGATTTCTTTCGGGGTCAGGAATACTTGCCGAAAGAAATATTTTACTTAAGTGTTGTGTATTAGCCATTGTTCGATGCCCTCAATTTTTAAAGCTTTTACGGGTAAGTAATTATCCAGCCAGGATAAGTGTTTTATCCATTTTTCCCTGATATTGATATGATCGTAAAGAATAAAAATAGTTTCAGCATTCCTTTTCTTTACCTGCTTTATCAATTCTTCAGATTGATCGTAGGTAAACGATTGCGGCACTCCAACAGTAGGTATAAAAACCAGCTCCTTACCGTCTGGTTTATTCATAAGAATAAATTTTTCAGGTTGCAGGTTGGCGTCTTTACCTACGCGGGCAGCGCCCTTAAAAAACTCGGTAATTATATTGTCTTGCCGTGAAGCCAGACTCCTCGCTCTTAAAGATTCAACTTCACTCACAATTTGATCAATTGTATTTTTTGTTAAATATGCGTCTTTATTGGCGTATGTATTGTTCCCAAAATCGGAATCTTGTAGTGGATAAGGAATGGATAACTTAGCTTCAAGTTCAAGGCTGTGGCCGGGCCAAATTAATTGTAAAATGCCAACAGACATAGCGTTAGCCTGAGCGAGTTCCTGCATCGTCCAATGGCTATTTACAAATCCGGGGGTATTTAATAACACTACCACATCCGTATCGGCCAGCCGTTGCCATAATTCATCCTGAAAAGGTTCTCCAGGACGTACACAGTGTGTGTCTAAAAACACATCGAAGCCGTTTTTTTCAAACTGCTCAAAAAGCTGGATAGCCACAATACTAGACTCTTCGCGTTTATAACTAATGAACAATCGCCTGGAAAGTCTAAGAAGGCTCAATCCTTCCAAAATAACGCTTACTAACGATTCTACATCTTTTTCATTTGACAACTCATATCCATTGACCTTATGAAGTTCTTCGGGTGTACATTGCTTAAAACTTTTAAGGTCTACTACTAATGGTATAATTAACGTAGCATCATTAATTAGCGACCTCAATAATTCTAAGTCGCCAAACATTCCGTCATTAGAGCCAAAATATAAACATACAGCAGGTGCATTGGCTTTATATTCGGAAAAGTTGGCTTGTTCAATGTATAACAGCGAATCGCCTGAAACGCCCAGCTCCGCAGTGTGTCTGTTTAAGCTTTCCTTTATCTGACCAATAAAGGAATTTTCGTTTCCAATTAATAGTATCTGATATTTGGTTCTCATATTTATTTCCTTAACCAGCTTTCAATGCTTTCTGAAGTCCCGTCAGGATATATTACACTAAACGAGTTGGCGTAATAAGAACTGCTCTCTATTCTTGGATAGATCTGAAGATATTCATTACCATTCCATGTGCCACTGTTATCTGCCAAAGGGAAAAGTGCCATCTTTTTGCTGCCCGATTTATATGGATCCGCTATACCAACCTCCCAATTGCACCATTTTGATGCAACGGCAGCATTTGTAGCAAGAAGTACAAACTTATCGTTAAGCTGTATTTTACTTTTGATGTTGCTGGCCGTTTCTCCATTTGGTCTTTCCGGCATGGTGTGATCCATCCAATCAATATAAACGGCTATACCTAATGTCCTAAAAAATGTAACCGCTTGTTCTATCATCTCTTTATCAGTATGTGCATGGGACAAAAAAATACTTGTCGTTTGGCTTGATCTGGAGAATTGTCGGTTTTCATTTACTACATCTCTTAATCCTTTGTAGCCTGCTTTGTTTTGTGCAATTGTGGCTAATTGGCTTCTTGTAATTATTGACATTTGTATATATTAAAAAATTAGATTAGATGTGGTTTCGTTGGTAATGGAATCATATCATATAATGCATCTAAGGCTTTTTGGGGTGTATTAACAACCTTGTCTATCCAAGCATTAAAATCTTGAGCATTAAGTGGTGACAAATGACCTAGATCTGCCTGGTAGTGTAACTCCAGGCTTTCATTAATATACCCTCTTTCGGTAAATAGTTTTGTCTCTTGTCCTTTTCTCCTTTGGGGAATTCTCTTTTGAATTATCTGCGTAAGTGCAATTTCAGAGTATATCCAAGGAGATGTTGTACTATCGGTATTATTAAATGGAGTAATAGATTCGGGCGTATTATAGAAAAAAATGCATTCGGTAGTATTTATCATCCTAGATAGGGCCACAGAAAGCATCATATGAGCATGACTGGCTGACTTTCCTACAGCTACATAAGAATAGCTTCTTTTTTCATAATTAGTCCATGAATATTTATCATCCAGAATTTTCTGCAAGTTCCTTACCGATTCCCATACACAAGAATCGACAAATACTTTCAAGCTGAATTTCCAATTCAAAAAACCTGCAAGCGCCATTACTTCGTCAACATTCTTGTGCGAATTAGAAATAAAAATATCCGCCTCGATTTGAGGGAAAAATAACGATTCTATCTTAGCCGCATCAAGTTGATGGCTCTCTCTGACAACATCCTTAAATTTATCGAGAATATTGCTTTTATACTTTTCTTGAATTGATAAACCTTGATCTTTATAGCTTTCTACTAGTGAATCATTCAATTTTATTTTCAGGTTAAACCCTCTATACATAATTTTATATTTTAGTGTTCCTTTTTTAAATCCTCTATGCCTTTTTAGAATTAAAATATTGCTTCCAGTTAATAGGGTCTCCATGAATTCCAATAGTATGCTTTTCCTTTACCCACTCAATAAATTTATCAGCCAGATTTTTAGGAATAGAAGGCCCCTTCATATTTCGTCCCTCGCTACAAACAGGCCAGAACCTTTTGGGAATTTGAATTGCTTTATCTCCGAAGTAGAAAAAAGTTTTTGATATCAGAACATATCTTCCGCCTGTATCAACTTTTAAATGTTCTTTGTTTATGCGACCGCCTTCTAAAGAATGAGCACCATTTATTTGGTTCCATTTTTTTGTTGTAGGGTCTCTATAATAAAAATTATCTCCATACATCTGCACAAGGCTGCCATTGATGACGGGCTTTTTGTATTGAAAGCGAGGATCATCCCAATATTTTTCCATTTCAATTTTCTCTTCTACCTGCATGGCAAATATCAAATGATGAAGTTTTTTTAGCTTCACGCTCCCAGTGCCTATAATCCAATCTCCTAGTTGAAGATTTTTATTATTGCGTATCGAAGGCTTACAGACAGCAAGGGTACAATAGCTGCCAAATGGGTTAGGCGCTAAACCAAAATCGTGTTCAATTTTATATGAGAAGTATGCCATACTTTTATTTTTGACATTTAACCCTTGTTACATTGTAAATTGGCCCCCGAGTGCTTCCGTCTGCATTCTCTGCAGGCATATTTTTACCTTCAATAGCATCGCCCAACTTATCCACTGAATTCCATCCTAATGGAGTTCCTCCATACTTCTTAAACGCTTCCGGAAGCTCTACATCGTTTGCTGACCCGTAAGTATACATTCCCACAATTTTCTTTCCCAGGTCATGTGCGTACTTGATCTCGTCATTAACATATTTGCTGGTGTGGGTATCTGGCCCTATTAGACAAATAAATGTACTAGACCAGCTTACTCTCATTCTTAATAAACGGGCGATAACAGCATCAGAAGGTCTTCTTCCATCTTTATGATTTGTGCTATCAACAGAAAAATTTCGGACATCATACCCTTGTGCCTTAAGTCTTGCTTTCAGGTTCTGGACTTGCTTATCATCCCCCCCTTTATGACTTATAAATACATTATGAGAATCTGCCATTTTTTTTAAATTATTAATGATTACAATAGTTTAAGTTCCATTTCTCCGGAAAAAAATATTCTATTTCTCCTAAAAAGGATTGCTTGTATTTCTGTTTAATTCGTTTACGATTGGACAAACTCTGCGCTTCGGGATGTACTACCCGGAGGTATTTATCAACTTCGCAAAACAAATTCTGACAATCAATTAATTGAAGATCTCTCCCCCAAAGCGTCTTAAAGGGTAAATTCAATCGCCCAAACTCTTCCCTTTGCTGTTCTGTCATCATTTTTATGATGTCTTCCTCTGAGTAAGCACCGGGGTCGGAAAAACATTTTCTTATCCCATCTTTGGCCCCAGGGCCAGCCTTAACAAAATCCATTTCTGAGAAATTAACGATATTGCTATAGTTGATATCAATAGCATATTGATAAGCCAGAAAAGGACCTATAGAAGGATAAGTTAGCAGCTTATTATATAACGATTCCAAGTTTTTCAGTTTGTCGATTCTCTGTGCCAAGCCGGAATTAATTATTTCTTCAATTAATTTAAGATGGTTTTGGTGCTTTAACGAATAACCATATACACTACCTGCTGAAGCCATTATGTAAGCACCTGAATATATTGAAACGCCCCTACTTTTTGCATCCGAAAGTATTGTATCAAACAAATAGTAATCAAAATCTTTATAGCTGATGGGGCCTACTTGTTCTTCAAGCATTTCCCAGGTTTCTATTTTGTTGAATATTTTAAAAAGCAGGATACGAAATAGAACTTCAACTGGGTTTTGTTCACCTGTGTATATTATATTTTTTATCAGGTATTGACTAACCCTATCTGTAGCTCTATATACGTTCGTAAACTTAAACTGATGGAGCACACTATCGTCTGTCCAAGGAAAATCTGATTTATTAATTCTCTTAAAGAAAACCTCCTGCCTTTCGAAAGCGAACTTCCAATAAGCATCATAGACGTAACTTTTTTTTGGTTTAATTTTTTTACTAAAAAACTGCATCTTGTAATAGGCTATTTTTTACCTAAATATGTTAGTGTTCTATTTTTTTTGCTAACCAAAACCCTTCCGCCATCATTATCCCGCAATTTGTTATATATTTCATAAGAATTTAGAATTGCCTTTTCCCATTGTTTGCCACTGCAGTCTTTTACCTCCAATTTTCCTATTAATATTTTAACCTGCTTGATTATTCCCGAATCTACGCTATTGCTATATTTAAGCAACTCGTGATCCAAAGCCAAACTGTAGATGTAAAGGGATACCATTTCTTCTATTATTTGAGCCCTAGCTCCATCTTCATTCTCATCAATATCTGCATTACTCTTTCTTTTTAAAGCCAATAGTTTTCTTAAAACCGGCGACCAACCAAGTATAGCCAAATAACCATAATGAAAGATATCATGGAAGCGATAACCGTCTTCGATATATGAATTATCTGTCAGAGGATCTCCAATGATTTCATTACTTCTTTTATCGATAATTTTTAGTTTTTTCTTTCCGATTTCTTCGTAGGAGATAAACTCAATTTCGAATTCATCAGGTAGTTTCTCATGCTCTGGAAAACCGTTATCGAAATCTTTATAGGTTTCAGAATCGTCTACTAAAAACCGGTCATGTATTTTTGTTAGGTTCTTAGAGGCAATGTCTTCCAGTATAAGATTATTTTGAGTTGCAATTGTTGAGATATACCATAAAACATCACCGAGCTCTTCTTCCAGCTTGGTTTTAAAAGCAACATAAGCATCGCCATCCCTAAATTTTTTCTTTAGTTCTGTCACTAATGATCCAATTTCACCAATGATCCCGAGAAATGGAACTATGGAAGTCAATTTATCGTCAGAAGCATTCCTTTGAATTGTCTCTTTTGCCTTTTCCTGATATGAATTAAAGTCCATCGATTCTATTTTTGCTTTTATATATTTTAAATGAATCCTCTCATAAGCCACTTACAACAAGTAGTACTCGTTCAACAGTCCTAAGGTTCCTAACAACATTCGCTTTAAACAGCCTTAATAGTCAAAAGGCGAAATAAAAGACGGTTCTACTAATTTTTCTTGTTTTTTATTGACTCTTCAATCCATGTTTCCATGTTATTCTTAATATCATTGTATGCATCGCTTGATTTTGGATTGTAGCATGTCACCAGATCGGATAATTTTTTCCCGCTCTCTGTTTTGAACTGTTCAAAAGGGTTTGTTCCCATAGAACATTTACCATTCTTCATGCAATTGATATTGTGTATGTAAATTCCCAAAAGGGTTTTACCACTATTCCATGCCTTTTCTATCTCGTACTTTATCCATTTTCTTTTTGCCGTCTCTTCACCAATTAAAACCACAACACAACTTCTGCCATACATATTGTCGTTTATCCACTTTTCTATCGCTTTGTCTCCCCCTCGTTTCACTGTTTCCCATTCATTCGGCGATACAGGCTTATTATCTTCGAGGGCTCCAATATTGCGGATTTGTTGTACTCTGAACACATCATTGTCATAATGAAAGCTGTAAAAAATTTGTCGTTTGATTGCCATTGTTTATTTATTTATTGTTTGAACAATTTTGATTATTTTATCTATAAGAGCACCATCCGTTAACCTGTCGTTAGACAGCTCCTTCATTAACGGAATAATTTGTTCAATGCCTTGATAGTACCGCCCCGAGTCTCCCATAACTGTGGCGTAAATTTCGGCCGCCATATACCCGGTGACTGCAACTGGGATTGGAACAAGTCCTTGTTCTAATGCTATTTCGAATTCTCGTTTTACCCCGCCAGCGTTAATGATTGCATCATCATTATTCTTTTTATTCCCAAAGATGATGATGGAGATGCCTGCCATTGAAATCATCTTTTGTCGGTAATCCTCCCATAATGCTGGTAACTCCGTTGTGCCGGTTTTGAATTGAGGGAAGGGGCGCATTATTAACTGGCTTTCTGAGTACTTTTCAGGCTTTTCGTAAATAGCTTCCAATGCACCATTTATGACCGCACTGCCAACGCCCCAGCCAAATCCGTTCACAATTCGATAGTTTTCCAGTATAATCCGTTTACTCAACAAGTGAATAAATCCTTGTGACCGGTTTTTATCCCAAGAGCCGTATTCCTCGGCACTACCCGATATAAATATGGTCTTCATGCGATAGCGTCTTTCTATTTCCGTCAATACCTCAGTTATATCCTCAAATCTCTCCACCAGCAAAGTCTCGATTTTATAACGTTTCAGATCATTGATCATAAGGTTCTGTTTTCTGATACGATACTTATAAATTTCTTCATCTTCGTCTTTAGCTCTTGCAACAGCTCTCATAAAGCAGTAGTGTTGTTTGCCATTTTTCCCCATTTGATGATTTAACCGGCTTAATATGTAGTCCAGATTAGGATCAGTGAAGCTGAATCCAAGAAATAAAAATGTCTTAGATATCAGATCGCCACTTAAAGCCGTGATGAAAGGCTCATGTGTTTTGTAGTAATACTCGTACTGCGATTTGGTGATTACGGCATCTGCAGGATGCGAGACATCACCATGCATTTTATATACCACAGCATCACGTTTAGGTCGCGTTGTTGCTAGTTGCTTTAACTCATGTTTTATATCGACTACTTTACAGGCCAACTTTAGCGCATCTTCTATCAAGGTATCGTAATTGGTTGTCCAAAAAGTTGTAATAGGTAGCCGAGCCAGTATCCTATGGTTCTCCGTTTCCTCTGCTTGCTCAGAAAACTCTTCCAGAATCTTTCTGTTGATCCCATTCCTGTTTTGCTTTTCATTTTCGTGGTACTGTGCCAACGAAATTAAATCGTGCTCCTTATCGACACTTAGTCCAAGTTCATCTGCAATATCTTTTAGCAAGCCGGGCCAATCGACGTATCCTGCAGATTTAGACAATCCGGCACCAGCAAATATGGCAACATTGCTTTCTGCCAAGTCTTTAACGAATATTTTTATAAATGCTTCAATCTCGTTACTAAATTTCATATAGATTGCTTTTTTCGATTACCAATTTATTTTCGCGTGAGGGTTAGCAGCGGAAATCCCGCAGAGCAGCGAGGACTTGCAGCGAATAGCCCAACCCGCAGGGGTACGCCCTTAATCAAACCATTTGTATTATTTGGGTTATTGTACATGACCTGCTTTATTCTTAAATCTGTTTTTACTACCCAGTTGTTTTTGCAGCGCTCGCTTTTCCTGGCTCTAATGAGCAAATATCTGCAGGAATATTTTGGAATAAGTACGGGTTCCCGTAAGCTTTTCTAAAAGAGCCGATTTTTCGTCTTTGGCTGCTTTTGAAAATGCTGTAAAGTCGCCATGGGCCAGCATTACAGCGCGGGTAAACTGTTCAGAGTTCAAGTCTACTAGGCGTTCAATCTCATCGGCGGTTTCCTTCTTTTTACCGGGGAAAACGGTGCCGGATAGTTTGTGGGTAAGCTGGATAGCATTGGGCTTCAAAGCGCCATCGACTTTATTCCTGGCCCACCTTATCCGCCTGGTGGCGGTATGGGCTTGCCCATCGGGGCCTATAAAATCTACCTCGGCATGACCTTCGCCGTTGCACAGGATGCACCGGTGATTGCTCTGGTTGATGGCAGTGCCTTGTAAATCTTTTAGCGGGATGATGAGTTTTGGGTAATCGATGCTGCCATCCCCTTTTTTCTCCACAAAATCGATGATATGTATGTTGGATGATTCCAGCAGGGGGTTAGGTGATTCCAGGCGTGCTGCCGAATCGTGATTGTCGGCAGTGATAATTATCTGCAGATCGGAGTTGGTTCCCACCGCCTGGTTCAGGAAGGTGTAGAACATTTTAACGTATGCCGCCGAAGGATTGGACAGATCGAACACATCGCCACTGATAAGTAAAACGTCTATTTGCTCTGATACAAGTGTTTCTAGCAACCAGTTTAAAAATTGCTGGTGCTCGTAGATACGATCACACTCATGGAAAAGTTGACCGATGTGCCAATCAGCAGTATGGGGAGAATTCATGTTTGGGATTATAGGCGTCTAAAATTACATTTTTCTTTAGGATTTCTGTAACTTTTTCCAAAGGCTCTACTCTTCGGGAAAAAAGAATAGATACAGGCATAATTCACAGTATAAATCTTAATCTAAAACAATAATCTCGGTGAAGACGACAGCATCATTAATATCTGGGCAGATCGGAGAGAAAGAACAATCTGTAAAAGCCTACCAAACTTGGAAAAATCAATTAGGAATTTTGCATAACAAAATTCCTAAACATGAACGCGATAGGTTATATCCGATTAAGCAGAAAAGATCAGTCGAAATATTCATTTGACGGTCAGGAATCTGCAATAAAAGCGTACTGCCTAAAGTATGATCTTCAACTCCTCTCCATATTTCGAGACAATGGAGAATGTAGTGACACATTCAACAGAGCAAACTTTAAGGCACTAGAGCTCTTTCTATGCCGCGACAAAGGTATAGTCAAATACCTCATAGTAATGAATCATGACAGATTCAGTCGGGATGTTTCTAAGGCATTATCCAAAATTAGTGAGTTGAAAAGACGACATGGGGTAACAGTGCTTTCCACGGAAGAGCCGATAGATCTTAATACTTCCGATCCACAGGTCTTTATTAGTGGGACTTTAAAGTATGCAATGGCTAATACTTCTAGTAATTAGTGATGTTGCGACGATAAGCCAAGATAAATCTTCCACTAAAGAGGCGAATACCTTTTTAGATTTCGTCTCAACCATTATCGTGGACTTTGTGATGAGAAGTTAAAGCAGTTGAGGGAAAACATTCAGAGGGTTTCAACCCATTTTTATCGGGGTGTTTAAATATAATCTCACGAGATTCGAACTCTTGATACGCTTCTTAGTTTATGATTATCAATTAATTGTAGTTAACAAAAATAAAAAAGTAGTTATTTATTTACTAAATAACTACTTCATTTCTAAATCGTGCGGAAGAGGAGATTCGAACTCCCAAGCCCTTTCAGGCACTACCACCTCAAAGTAGCGCGTCTACCAATTTCGCCACCTCCGCATCTTTGAAGGAGTGCAAATATATAATCTTTTTAAAAACCAACAAATTTAATTACAACTTTTTCTGCTCACCCCGCCATTTTTACTTCCTCAACCATATCCTAAACGTCGTACCCTTCCCCAATTCAGACGACTTCACTATCAACCTCCCCTTATGATACTCATCTATAATCCGCTTCGCCAAAGACAATCCCAATCCCCATCCTCGCTTCTTCGTACTAAACCCCGGCTTAAACACCTTCTCAAAATTCCCCTTCGGAATCCCCTTCCCCGTATCCGTAATATCAATTATAATATGCGCAGGATGACTCTCAATGAAAATATCAATACTACCCTTACCCTCCATCGCATCCAACGCATTCTTCAGCAAATTCTCTATCACCCAGTCAAACAACGACGGCGAAATCATCGCCGGCATCTCCGCCTCCTGCGTATGTATCGTAAACACCACCTTCTGCGGTGCCCTCTTTTTAATATACTGCATCATGTTGTTCACCTGCAATATCACATCTTTCTCCTCCAGCTGCGGCACACTGCCAATCTTACTAAACCGCTCGGTAATCAGTTTCAACCTGTCCACATCCTTCGTCAGTTCCGTCGCCATCAGTTCATTGCCCTCCGTTTCTTTGAGCAATTCAATCCAGGCCTCTATCGAAGACAATGGAGTACCCAATTGATGCGCCGTCTCCTTCGCCATCCCTACCCATACCAGGTTCTGGACCGCCCGGTTAGAAGATGTCAGGGCGATCAGCATGATACTTACAAACAAAGCCACGACCATCAATTGTATATATGGATAGTAGCGAACCTGTTTGAGAATCAGGGAGTCACCATAATAAATGTAGTTGTACAGATTATTCCGGGCATCTATTTCCATGATAAAAGGCCGGTGTTGCCTTCTGAATGTAGTCAGTTCATCTTCAATATATTGTGGATCATGAGAAATCCTTACCGTATCCAGGTTGCGCGAATCAATGATGTGCCCCTCCCGGTCCGTAATGATCACTGGAATAGTGGTGTTGTTGGTAATGATCTCCACCGCCAGGTTCAGGTTCGCCTCATCAGGTGCCTGTAATAACTCTCTGTTGGCTGCTACCCATGTAGCTACCTTACGGGTTTCTTCGTCTTCGATCTTGCGGGCCAGGCTGCTTACATACCAGATCGTACCCACAATAATGAGTACTGCCGCACCTACCAGCAGGAATTTCCAGCCTATGAACTGTTTGAACATATGAGGATCGAATTTAAGCAATATGCACAAAATGCCCCTTACACACTTACGTATTTTTCGCATATTTGCAACGCTAAATATATTTCTCACGTGTAATACTGAATCTATTGTCTGGATCACCATCGGTAGCAGTTGTCATTCTGAATTGGAACGGACGTAAGTTTCTGGAAGATTTTCTGCCTTCCGTATGTAGGTCAACTTATGAGAACCTGCAGTTGTACGTGGCGGACAATGCTTCTACGGATGATAGCGTGGCTTATGCACGCGAGCATTTTCCCGCGGTAAAAATTATTCAGAATACTACTAATAACGGGTTTGCCGGCGGATATAACGAGGCCCTGCAGCATGTGCAGGCCGATATCTATGTATTACTGAACCAGGATGTGGAAGTGGAGCCGGGTTGGATTGAGCCTGTAGTCGCATTAATGAAAAGGGATCACCATATAGCAGCCTGCCAGCCAAAGCTGAGGGCTTACTATGATAAGCCGGAATTTGAGTATGCCGGTGCTGCAGGTGGATGGATGGATATCCTGGGCTATACCTTTTGTCGTGGACGGATCCTGTATACAACCGAAACTGATGAAGGGCAGTACGACGATGAACAGGATATTTTCTGGGCCACCGGTGCCGCCTTATTTATCCGTTCTTCCTGTTTCCATGAGGTAGGCGGTTTCGATGCCGATTTCTTTGCACACATGGAAGAAGTAGATCTATGCTGGCGCCTGAAGCGTGCAGGGTATAGGATCTGTTATTGCCCGGAATCTATTGTATATCACGTAGGAGGGGGGAGCCTGCCACAGGGGAACCCAAGAAAGGTTTACCTGAATTTCAGGAATAACCTGATGATGTTGTGGAAAAACCTTCATCCGCATGACAGGTGGATCGTACTCTTCCAACGATTCTTCCTGGATGTGCTGGCAGGGGTGAAGAGCCTGGTGGCCGGAAAGCCGAAAGACATGAAGGCAATTTACAAGGCCTACATTGACTACCTGAAATGGCGCAGAAATTATAAAGGAGAAAAGCATGCGCTGCCCCAGAAGAAATTGCTGGATATGACAGGGGTGTTCCATGGAATCATGATCTGGAGGTATTATTTCCTGAATAGAAAGACTTTCAGAACTTTGGAAAAAGAGTAAGAGAATTGTAAAAATTTACTTTGATTTTCATTTGACATGATGTAAGTTTGCAATGCGAAATACATAGATATGGAAAATAATACTGTTGAAAACAAGAATGACTTTACCAATAACTGGGTGTCGTCTTCCAGATTTTTATTTTATATAAGCATTTTCTGCTTTTTGTCTTTTGTTCTGGGAGGTTGCTACCAATTGTATAAACATCGTTATCCTGGTAAGCCAGAAGTAAATGTTCCAGAAAACACGCTTTATAATCCTAAATACAAATAAGGGATTTGATTATATTTAAAAAGCCTTTCGGTATCACCGGAAGGCTTTTTAGTTTATACAAAACAAAAAACCGCATTGGTCATAGGCGAATGCGGTTTTTTGTGTGACCTAAGCATGCGGCCGGCTGAAATATAACGAAAAATGCAGGCCGCAAATAAAAAGATCAAGCCAAATTCTTAGGGGAAGGATAAAGGATCAATACCAAAAGTTGTGGAGAGCAATTGTACATCAGGCATATAGGATAAAATGCAAAGGCAGGAAGCATAAAGATTCCCAATACCCTAAAAACACAAAAGCCTGATAAGATCACTTATCAGGCTTTTACCTTTGAGCGGAAGACCGGGCTCGAACCGGCCACCCCGACCTTGGCAAGGTCGTGCTCTACCAAATGAGCTACTTCCGCTTGTATTTTTTAAGAGCTTTTTCCGTTTTCGCTTCACTGTGGTTGCGATTGGGATTGCAAATGTACAAATTGTTTTTATTTCACCAAATTTTTCTAAATATTATTTCTTCAACCCGCCCGGCGCTACCCCAAATTTCTTCCTGAACGCCGCGCTGAAATGCTGTGGTGACCGGCATCCCAGCTCATATACAATATCCCCGATCGCTTTCTTCCCATCAGCAAAAAAACTTCTCGCCATGCCTAAACGATAATTCGCCAGGTATCCCAATACCGTCATATTAAACTCCTTCCTAAACTTCTTTATTTAACTTAAATTCATTGATCCCCACTATCCCTAACATACTCGGTGGCATCCCCACATTATTAATCAAATAAATGGACCTGCTCCACAAAAATGCCATCAAACAACCACTGCCTAATAGTCGAATGCCCCCAATCTTTTCCAGTACACCACTCCATCCTCCCGCATTCGCCGAATCCTCATAGCGCTTCTTCCCATCCTGCACCTTTGAAAAATATTTAACGGAGTATTCAGAATTATATAAAGCAATAAAAATTGTTGTACAATTGACAATTAATTTTTCTACCTTAGCCATCGTTCCACGTCTTCGCAATTACGATAATGAAAACTGTATATGAAAAAGAATCTCACTTTCCTGGTGCTTTTGATGATCATGCATGTTGCAAAGGCACAAACTACTGCCAGCCTGACGGTATCTGGTAAATCAGATCACCAGATCAGCCGCCACATCTACGGTCACTTCTCCGAGCACCTCGGCCACTGCATTTATGGTGGTTTCTGGGTAGACTCCTCCCTGAACGTACCTAAAAAAGACCGCATCCGCCTCGATGTTGTTGATGCACTTAAAAAGATCCACATCCCGAACCTCCGCTGGCCAGGCGGCTGCTTTGCAGACGAATACCACTGGCGCGATGGTATCGGTAAAAGATCCGATCGCCCTAAAATGGTCAATACCAACTGGGGCGGCGTAACCGAAGACAACTCCTTTGGTACCCACGAATTCATGGACCTCTGCGAACTACTGCACACTGAGCCCTACATCTCTGCAAACGTAGGTAGCGGTACCGTAGAAGAAATGTCCAAATGGGTTGAATACTTCAACTTCGACGGCATCAGCCCTATGAGCAAGCTCCGTGCTGAAAACGGCCACCCTGCTCCCTGGAAAGTAGGCTTCTGGGGCGTTGGTAACGAAAGCTGGGGCTGCGGTGGTAACATGACCCCCGAATTCTATGCCGGCCAGTTCCGTCGCTATGCTACCTATGCCCGCGATTATCCGGGCGCCAAACTGAAAAGAATGGCCAGCGGTGCCAGCGATTTCGACTACCGCTGGACAGAAGTGTGTATGAGAGATATTCCCCTGCACATGATGTGGGGCCTGTCTTTACACTACTACACCCTGCCGGGCGACTGGGGTCATAAAGGCTCCGCCACCAGCTTCGATGAAAAAACATACTTCACCACCATGCGGAAATGCCTGCTCATGGACACACTCGTGACCAAACACTCCGCAGTAATGGATAAATACGATCCTAAAAAGAGCGTAGCCCTCGCTGTAGATGAGTGGGGTATCTGGACTGATGTGGAACCCGGTACTAACCCAGGTTTCCTCTACCAGCAAAACAGCCTCAGGGATGCCCTCATCGCTGCTTCTACTCTCAATATCTTCAATAACCATAGTGACCGTGTAAGACTGGCGAACCTGGCCCAGACTGTAAACGTATTACAGGCCCTGATCCTCACCGATAAGGAAAAACTGCTGCTCACACCTACCTACTATGTATTTGACCTGTTCCAGGTGCACATGGATGCTGCTTACCTGCCTATCCAGCTGAATAGCCCATCCTACACCAATGGCAATGAAAGCATCCCTGCTGTAAATGCCTCCGCTTCCAAAGATTCTACCGGCGCGGTGCATATCTCCTTCGTCAACCTGGATCCTTCCAAAAAGATCACAGTAACAGCGAACCTGCAGGATGTACAATGGAAAACCGTTAGCGGTCAGGTGCTGACTTCCGGTAAATACACTGATATCAATACCTTCGATAACCCTAACAAGGTGAAAACAGCTGCCTTCAATGGCGCTAAAAAACAAGGTAATGACCTGGTGGTAGAACTGCCTGCTACTTCCATCGTGGTAGTGACCTTAAAGTAAGTCTCCTTACATACGTCACCCTGAAGTAAAATAAATAATTACTGTACTTTAACAATTTAATGCCCCGGGGTACTCCTCCGGGGCATTATTATTGCAGCAGTATTTGCTTCAAAAACAAATGCTTATGAAGATATTGTTAGTAACCACCACCCACCATCAGCCAGGTAACACAGGCCTATGGCTTGATACACTGGCAGCCCCTTACTATGCATTTATCGAAGCCGGTGCAGACGTTCAGGTCGCTTCGCCGAAAGGTGGCAGGGTTACCTTAGATCCAACCGCAGAGCAACATCACCAGTTACTGGCCGATCAGGACGCTATCTATTGGCTGGAAAATTCACTGAAGCTTTCTGAAGTGAGTGCCGAGAATTTTGATTCCATCTTTATAGCTGGTGGGAGGGGAGCCATGTGGGACCTTGTAGATAATAAAGAACTCAATGCCTTGCTGCAGGACTTCAACAAAATCCGCAAACCCATTGCCGCTGTCGCACATGGTGTGGCAGGATTGTGTTGTTCCAAAGATAAGAGCGGCATAAGCCTGCTCTCAGGAAGGAACGTAACTGCTATCTCCAACGAGGAAGAAAAAGGAGAAGTACCTTTTCCCCTGGAAACAAGGTTAAAAGAAATAGGTGCCATATTTTATAAAGGAGAAAAGGTCGTCAGTGACGAAAATATTATTACCGGCCGGAATGCAGCGGCAGCCGTTGAAACAGCAGAAGCCGTGATAGAACAGTTAGAAAGTAATTATTACGTTCACTTCAAGATATAAAAAAAGGGCCCCAAGGCCCTTTTTTAAAATACATATACTTCATCAGCACATACCGACGGCCGCTTCGTTGGTGGTGCTCCCCGCCACCCCGGCACTGCAGCCTGACACTGCCCCCTCACCCTCACATACCTCGCCCGCACTGCTGGCAACGAAAACTGAAATGTATTGATCCTCGTTGTATAATCCTCATCCGCAATGGAAGGCGTTTGCTGCGTACCCGCAGTTGTAAAATTCACCCCGTCCGCTGATGTCTCCACCGTAATCATAGCAGGAGTAAAAATATAATGCCTTGGATCATGCAAAAAATTTACCTGCACCTTATTGACCGTTTTTTCAGCACCCAAATCAATCGTCGCCACCAGGTCCTTTCCATAAATAAACAACCAGTTAATGCTAAAATCCTTCGTTCCCAGCAATCCATCTGTCAGGGTTATTTCCCTCTTCGCGGGGTATTCATCTGACGGTGGATTCACCAGGCTCACTTTCGCATTATAGGCCAGGCTATTCACCCACTTCTTCGAGAATATAGTATCCCATTCCTGCTGATACGCATCCGGGGATGCACCACCCTCTGACAATTCCTTTACACCGGCCTCCTTACATTGTGCCACAAATTTCTTCACCCGTTCCGGCCAGCGTGGATTCACCACAAACCCATCTCCCGATGGCTGTAAAAATCCATACTTATCTGTTCCATAGAATCTTGACTGCTGTAATACACAATATTCCAGCCCTAACCTCGCATTATACACTCTTTTTACATACTCGCCGGAAGCCGCTGCCTCCGCTTTATCCAAAATGGTAGAATACTTATCAATAGCTGCAGGTGATAAATAATTCTTTGCACTCGCCACCGGATTGCCATAAATATCCAATTGCGCCTTATTCTCCCCCAACGCATTTACATACTCCAGCATCGCCGTACCCGCATTCCCGTAATACCCCTTAAAAAAGTCCTTCGTCAGCACCGCTACATCAGCTGCAGGATCCCACAATAATTTAGCCTGCAGATACGCATTATAAGGCCCCATATCACCATACGTATCCCCACTTCCCTGTGAGAATACCCCCTGCACCTTATGCGCTGTTATATATTGTAAATTCGGCTGCAAATTGTTATAATCAGGAAATGGTGCCAGGTAATTTGTAAACTGTGTAGTATAATCCCACACAAAGAGATGATCTGTCAATGCGCCCCAGCTCTCCAGGTTCTTCCTGAACTCTGCTGCTGATGGAATTGTACTCAAAGGTTCCTGCCTGTAAGCATCAATACTGCTTAGCATAATATAGACATTCGATGCCGGCTTTGTTTGCTGCGGTGCCTTTGCTGTATAGGTATAAGCTAATGTGGTAAAATGCTGATCAGGAAACTTCGCAGCCACCCGGTTTATAAAACGGATCAAACTCCCCGAAGCACTTCCTTCTTCCTTATTTACTTTGCTACACAGATCACAGGTGCAAAATCCGCCCCCATCTTCTGCCGCAACAGACCAGTACAAAGCATCAGGATTATCCGCAATCGCCTTACGCAGGTAATCAACCGTTACATTAAATACACCCTCATTGCTCAGGCACAACTGCGTCGCCTGCCGCTTTCCATCCACCAGCGCATAGTATTCCGGATGTGCGGAGAAATAAGTTTTTGGTGGCACGATCTTAAAGAACGAATGCCCCCATACTCCCCACAGATCCTCAAACCGGTGTAACTTATGCCATTCCAGGTATTCATTGTCAAACGCTGCGGGGTAATACGTTTCACGGTACACCAGTAGCGGCTCCTGCCTGTCCATCAAGTGCTGCGGCACACTCAGCTCTTTGGTACCAGGCACCCATGCCGGCCCCTCCGCATATTTACGCGCACCAAAGTATTTCTCAATCAATGTATACACGCCATACACCACACCCTTTCCACTACCTCCTTTGATATACACATCCCGCGTATCAGCAGCGATCAGGAATCCTTCTCCTTTTAACTTACCCAAAGCAGCACTATGCTCCGTATTCCCTACAAAGATCGCCGCCTGGTTTTTCTGATACCCGTTCTCTTTAATCACAGGCAATGTTACGCCGGCTATCCTTTGCACATAGTCCTGCAATACCGATCCTGCATGCAATTCATTCTTCGTTGCCTCTGCCGGTAATACAATCACATGCTTCTTCAGATCTATCCGGGATACCGTAGACTGACATGACAACATGGTTAATATGAATAACAATGACTGCATCATTCTGAACATGAAAATTTATAATTAAACTGAAAGAAAAACTCCCTCCGTATTGGGGAGGGAGTCAGTATATTTAAAACTTACGTTGTAAGGTTATGTAAAGATCATACTGGTTCTGGTAGTCTGTATCATTGATCTTCTGATTGATCCAGGTTCCATATACCCCGACTGAAGTCCTGTACTTAAACGTTTTCAAATAACCGGCTCCTACACTTCTTGTCAATAACCCCGCCAGTTTTGGGAACTGCACCAGCCTGCTTCTATCATCCGGTGAAGTACCCAATCCCGCTACAAACATGATATAATCCTGGCTATGGTTCATGTAATACCGGCTTGTCAGGTTAAAGGAAGTATAGAAGTTAGGCGAATCGCTGATAAAATACGCCCTGAAATTCACCCAGAAATCCTTCCATGTTTTTGCCACAGAAGCTACGCCCGAAATACTGTTCACACTGTCCGCCTTCAGGTAACGCACACCCAGTTCCCCTTCAATATTATGCTTAAAGGTTTTGAACAGGGAATAAGCCACTCTGAACTGTGGAAACACAATCCCATTAGAGTAGTTCACCAAACCATAAGAATACATCTTAGGTGTATGGTTATAATAAATTTCAGCTTCACCCATCAGACCGGTGCCTTGTGTACGGCCTGCATAGTTCAGGCGGGCAGCCCAGGAACCTCTTGGAATATAATGCCGGTATTCAAGTGTGGCAATACTGTATTTTGTGGAAGCATAATCATAATTAGTATTCAGGTAGTACATGCCAAACTGATTTTTCAGCGTCTTGCTCTTCAGGTAATCTGCATAGTCCACATTCGCAGGCGTGTTCTTCAATACCACCACAGAATCTGCCGCTGCGGATGCCAACACATATTCCTTCCTGCTCTCCAGCGTCACCGCACGTTTCTGAATAAAAGCATCATTATTGGGATAGTAACGGATCCCTTCATTCGCATACACCAGTGCGCTATCGTATTGCTGTTTGCCATTCAGCAGGTTAATGCTATACAATAAAGCCATAGAATCACGGCGGTTCACAGCCAGTACCTGTTTAAAGACAGTCAGGGCACTATCCGGCTGATTGTTCCGCTGATAGGTAGTACCTTCTGCCAGCAAACCATCCGTATAGGCGTTCCGGTACTTCACAGTAAACGGATAACGCTGCATCAGCTGGTAAGCAATATTATTTGATTCGGCATATCTATGCAGCGAAGTCAATACACCTGCTTTCTTCAGTAACAGGTCCTTATTATCAGGATAATACTTCAAGCCCTGATCTGCATATTGCAAGGCACTATCCGCTTGCCCCACTGCCGTTTCCATATTGATCAGGTAGTTGATTGCATCCAGGTTATTCGGTTGTTCCGCCAGTACAGCCCTGAACTGAGCCGCAGCCATATCATACTCTTCTGATTGCATCAGGATCCTGCCTGCTGTCAGGCGCAGGTCCACGAGGTTTGCCTGGTAACGCTCATCACCCGGACTACGTTCCAGCAGTTGTGAAGCAATCGCTGCCGCCTCATCATACTGCCCCATATCCGCCAGTACACTGCTTTTCTTAATCAGGAAACGGGTATTGTCAGGATAGTTTTGAAGCGCCTTATCCAATACCTGCAATGCACGTACATAATCTTTCTGCGTAATGTAGGTATTGGCTGTCATCTCCAGTGCCGCGGTATCCTTTGGATCAGCCTGGAGTGCTTTGGAAAATTCTGACAATGCCAGGTCATATTGCTGCTGTGCCAGGTAATCCCGTCCACTGGCTATTTTCAGGGCCGTAAACCTGCTCTTCAGATCTGCGTTGCCGGGGTTGTTCTGGCGCAGTTTCTCTGCCAGTGCCGCGGCTTCCGTAAATTTCCTATCGCTTTCCAGTACATCCATTTTCAGGGCCAGCAGGCGCTGATCATTCGGGTTATTCTTCAGGCCACGGTTAATCCATGTCAGTGCTTCGCGATAAGCACCGCGAGACATACTCAGGCCAATTACTTTGTCGAGGGCCTCACGGTTGCCGGGATTCTTAGCCAGCACCCCTTCATATAATAAGTAAGGATCTGTATTCGCATACCAGGCAGCCGCTTCCATGCGCAGAGGTGTTTCCATATTACGCGCTTTGCCATCGTTCGGGAACCTTTTCAGTATCACCTGCAGGTAAGCCAATGCAGCGGCATAATCATGCGTGTCCTGCAGTAATCCCAGTTTCCGCATCATCAGCTCATAAGACCCCGGATTTGCAGCCAGCTCCGCGTTGATGTGTTCTATTGCACTGGTATAGCTACCACTGCGGATATACATATTCGTTATAGCTTCTTTTGCTTCCCGGTTATTAGGGTCTACCAGCAATGCTCTTTCATAGTTCTGCTGTGCCAGCAGCTGGTTGCCTCTTACCTGGTAGTAATGGCCTGCCAGCATATAGTGACCGGTATATGCACGGTTCACAACCGTATCGCCCGGGTATTTCTCTAACAATGAATTTGCATAGATGCCCCCCTGGAAAAAGTTTTCACTGGCGTCCATGATCCCCAACTTTTTCAACATCAGGTCTCTGTCACCCGGAAAGTGGTATAATCCTTCATCTACATAACAATTGGCTTCCTCGTACTTCTTTGCTCCCAGTTCTATATTAATGGCATACAGGTAGGCATCCCTGTACATCGGATCCTTGGCCAGCACCGCTTTTACATGCTTACGTGCTTCATTAGTCTGACCGGTGAGCATGTAAAGCCTGCCCAGCAATAATTCCTGGTCTGTAAATTCAGGCCGTTTGGCCAGCGCTGCTTTTGAAAGTTCAATAGCTTTTGCATAATGCCGCGCCTTGGTTTCTTTCACCGCCTCGTTATAGAGGTCATCCACATCGGGGCCTTTCTTGAATAACTGTGCTTCTGCCTGTAAGGACAGGCATATCAGGGTAACTGATAATATATGTTTAAAAAAAGACATCATCTTAGGTGTTTGCAGGTTTTTTCTTACCAAATCCCTGGCGCTGCATATTCCCCCAGCTGTGTTTCTTACCCGTTATGAAATTGAAATAACCTCGCAGGGCAAAGAATACGATGAGCGGATGGTATACGAAAGGTTCTATAAAAGCCATGAGTGCCAGCCCCAGTACCTCTCTCCAGGTACGATAGTATTGATAGGTCATGTGATCCCACAATATTGCCAGCGTCGTGATCATCACCGAATAGAAGTACACGAAAGCCAGCAGGATCAGTGCAAATTGCCAGTTGATCTGGTTGGTGATAATAAGGTAGATATAATAAATGATCCCTGTAAATTCGATGATGGGGGCCAGGAATTCGAAGAACAGGTTATAAGGTAATACCACCATTCCCAGTTGCTTGTAACGGGGATTGAAAATGATCTTTCTGTGTATCGTAATAATCTCTGCCAGGCCACGTCCCCAGCGGGTACGCTGCCGGCTGAATACTTTCATATTAGGCGGACCTTCTGTCCAGCACTGCGTAGTAGGAATGTACCGGATGGCATACTTCAGTTTATTGTCCATCATGTAAGTACACATACGTGTCACGATGTCCATATCTTCCGCAAATGATTTACTGTCGTAACCACCTGCCTTGATGGCAATTTCCTTGTCGAACAAACCCAGACCACCAGATACGTTCGGCACACAGTTGATTACACTCCAACCCATCTTTCCCAGTACATATGCACGCAGGTACTCCATTTCCTGGAAGCGTGGCAGCCACTTTTCCGGCGGACGAACACGGGTGATCACCCCTTCGTCAATCTCACAACTGTTGGCAATACGAAGCGTAGCACCGGTTGCAATGACACGGATACTATCTTCTTTCACATGTACATAACCACATTCAGGACAAGGTTCCCCGATCTCTTTGATCTTATGATGCTCTTCATCCATGAACGGTTTGATCATGCGCATGAGGGTATCTTTCTCAATGATACAGTCCACGTCCGTACACAGAAAGTAGTTGTAAGCCGCAGCATTGATACCCGCATTGGAAGCATCCGCCTTACTCTTACCATTGATCTTGTCGATCACAACCAGTTTATCGTAAGCAGTATTCGTAGATTTGAACAGGCGCTTAACCGGTTTGCAGTTAATCCGCGCGTTGTAGGCAAAGTCAATCTCCACCAGCTCAAACTCATCAATCAGTTTCTGCAAAGTATCATCAGTACTGCCATCGTTCACGATGATCACCTCAAAGGTGGGGTAGTTCAGCGTGAGCAGGGAACGTACGTTCTGGATAATGGTCACGGCCTCATTGAAGGCAGGGGCAATGATAGAAATGCCCGGTGCCAGCGGGGACTGCAGCATCTTGGTATAATCTACATAGCTGTTCTTACGCTGGAACTTCCGGATACCTCTCAGGGAGAGCATAGCCAGCAACGCATACATGAACAGCATGGTGCAACCATAAATGAACACAAAGCCTTCGTAAAAATTTCTTATCAGTTCCACAGGCGTATTTATTTAGCTGCAGCTGCTGTAGCAGCTGGTTTAGGTGTTTGCTGAAATCCGCGTCGCTGCATATTACCCCAGGTGCTTTTCTTCCCCGTCAGGAAATACCAGTATCCACGCAGGGCAAAGATCACAATAAGCGGATGGTAAAGGAAGAATTCCATGAATGGAGTCGTACAAAGGAAGGCTACTTCCTTCCAGGTGCGATAGTATTTAAATGACAACTGATCCCAGAGGATCGCGATCGTCGTGATCATTACCGAATAAGTATATACGAACAATAACAGTATCAGGGCTGTTGGCCAGTTGATGAGTCCGAAGATGGTCATTACAATATAGTAGATGATACCGGTAAACTCAATAATAGGTGCCAGCAGTTCAAAGAAGAAATTGTATGGGAAAATGATCATCCCCATTTTGCCATACCTTGGATTAAAAAACATACCAAAGTGAGCATACATCAGCTGCGCAAGCCCCCTGGCCCAGCGGGTACGCTGGCGGTTGAAGATCTTAACGGTTACAGGTGCTTCCGTCCAGCAGAGCGTTTTGGGTATATAGCGGATGGCGTAGTCAATCTTATTGTCGTGCGAATAGCGGCACATACGGGTCATCAGTTCCATATCTTCCCCGAAGGAGCTATGGTCATAACCACCACTGCGGATGGCAATTTCTTTGTCAAACAGTCCGAGGCCACCTGATACATTCGGCACACAGTTGAGCAGGGTCCAACCCATTTTACCCAACACGAAAGCACGGATATATTCCACTTCCTGGAAGCGGGGCAGGAGCTGACGTGGCGGGCGCATACGGGTCATGACACCCTGGTCGAACTCGCAGGAATTTGCAATACGCAGGGTAGCACCGGTGGCGATTACACGTTTTTTCTCTTCCTGCATGACTGGTTTGATCAGTTCCAGCAGGGTGTCCTTATCAAGGATACAGTCCACATCCGTACATACAAAGTGAGGATAAGCAGCAGCATTGATACCGGCATTCACGGCATCTGCCTTACTTTTACCATTCACCTTATCTATCACCATCAGTTTGGCATAGGCCGGATTGGACGATTTAAAGATCCTTCGCACCGGCTTGGTCTGGATCTTTGCATTATAGGCAAAGTCTACAGGTACCAGCTCAAACTCCTCGATCATTTGTTCCAGGCTGTTGTCCGTACTACCATCATTGACAATGATAATCTCATATCTTGGGTAGTTCAGCGTGAGCAGGGAGCGTACATTAAATATAATTGTAAGACCTTCATTAAAGGCAGGTGCCAGCACCGTAATGCCGGGGGCTAAGGGAGAACTAAGCAATGTATTAAGCTGGTCTGCGTTATCCCTTTTGGTATAAGCGCGTACGGATATCATAGAGAAGACAGCCAGCAAGGCGTATGTCACCAGCAGTACTGTTCCATAAATGAAAACACCATTCTCATATATTCGCCCTAAGATTTCCCAGATATTATCCATTCACAACTAGAATTTTATTAACGGGTTCATGCTATGTTTCAGGATCAGCTTGTTTTCTGCCGTCGCAGTATCAATCAGTTCCTGAATCAGGCCCTTAGCCGCCCATTTGTTGTTAATGAGGGATTTGGCAGCATGTTTACGAACTTCAAAATCGGTGGAGTGCAGGAATTCCTGGCGCAGGAAATCAACAAACTTTCCACTGCTGATCCTGCCCAGCGCTTTCAATATTTCCAGCTGGCAGTTCAGGGGCTGACTGTTGTACATATATACCAGCTTTTCCTCCACATCTTCGATCTTCATTTTGCCAAGACAATTAATTGCATCTGCACGCACAAAGTGATCTTTGGTATCCAGCAGTTTTACAACAGCGGGCACTGCACTTAACTGGTTGTAGCGTACCACCAGTTTCAGGCAAAAGGATACAATTGATTTATTGGAAGAGTAGGTGATCCATTGCGCAAAATTAGGAATGGCAATATGCTCAGTAGTAGAGATGATCTTGAATAATTCCACCTGGTCCCAGAGCAGCAGGGGCTCTGTCACCACATCGAAAAATTTAAACGGCTCGTTCTTACTCAGTTTGATATATGCATGGCGGGCTGCAGCACGCAGCTCACGGTTATTACTGTTCGTCAGGGGCAGAATGGTTACGTCCGCAATGGACATATTCATATTGCTCAATTCGGCCAGGGCCTGTACCTTTTTTTCCCATTTACGGGATTTCATTTTCTTCAGGGAATCTTTGTCCAGGTCCAGCTGCACATACAGGTTACGCAATTGTTCCCCCATGGATCCCCTTACATTATTCCTATAGTGGATAAGACGGTCGATGAGTGCCTGACGGGCCCATTTCTTCTCAAATACAGGTTGTTGAAAACTTTCCAGCGGAAGTTGAACCTGGTCAGCAGGTACATCACTGGCAAGCTCCTCATTGAGGAGGATATGTTCCATAAGTTGCTCGTCGATGATCGGATGCAGTTTCTTTAACCTTTCTGACTGGCGGTATGCTCTATACCTGCCTACCAATATAGAAAAGTACGCCAGAAGCGTACACACGATGGCAACAACAATAAAAATACCAGCAATCTGTATACTCAGTGGAGCATACCTGAATTCATATAAGCTAAATTCCATAAGGATTGGTCAATTGGTCATCGGTCACATAGAATATGCTGGTGGCAACTACCTGCTGTATTGCATCAGGAGCCTTTTTACCCTGATCAGCAACTCACCTGGTATCACCGGCTTTTTCAGGAAATCGTCCGCCCCCAGTTTAAATCCTTCCAGGATCATTTCCTCGTTCCCTGCATTAGAAACAATAATCACAGGAATTGGTTTACCATCTTTACGGTTTTTTACTTTACTGAGAATCTCGAAACCATTAGCGTATGGCATCATAATATCAGTAATGATCAGGTCAAAAGCATAGTTGGTATCTTCCAGCTTCTGGAAAGCCTCTTTGCCGTTAGTTACATGTTCAATCTTGTATTCTTCTTTGTGCAGAATCCTTTCAACAATCTTCGGCATCACTTCATCATCTTCAATAAGCAGAATTTTACTACTCATATATTGGCTTTTATTTTTGAAGAATGGTGGTACGGGATGTACAACCCAAATTTTTAGTGTGTGTTATAAAATTGTTCACGTTCTTATTGCTGTGTAGTTGTTTTTGCATGGTCTGGTAATGGCTTACCATATATACTAAAAACTACCCTGAAAGGTTTTAGCCTTTTTGCAAATAATTCGTTAATTATTTTATATTATAATTTATTAAAAATTATTCGGGGCGGTAAATGTTTTGTTTACGATTTTAGGCACTCGAATTCGGCTGTAAATTACTACCAACGGTCCAATAATAGCCATATTACGGAGATTTATATACGTCTCACCATCAAAGCGTCACCCAATATTCGCTTAAGATTCGCTCGCATAAGTTCACTATAACGCCACTAAAAGGTCACCAGTATATCACCTCAATATCCAAGGGATAATAAGGTGTCCTTATCGTATACTTATAATACCCTTTTTGTAAACTTATCTGACCGAATCTTCACTGAAGCCAGATAGGATGCTCGTAGTAAGTATTGTATTATATTTGTTAACTATGAAGAACTCTTTAAAGTCTCGCCTTTATCTCGGATTTACGATCGCTATCCTGATGGTAATAGGAGGTGGTATCTTTACTTATATCACCTTCAAAAAGCAACGTTCTCAGTCAGAATGGGTGGAACATTCCTATGAAGTGATTACTACCGCTCAGCGGATCAACAGGAATGTTTACGAAATAGAGTCCGCCAGTACCGCCTACAGGAGTACCCATCTTCCTAAATACCTTGATACTTATCACGAAATACATCCAAAAATATTGCCACTTTTCTACGACCTGCGTAAATTGGTAAAGGATAATCCTGGTCAGATCCGCCGGTGCATCACATTGGAAAAGCAGCTGATAGGATTGCTGACCTTCTGGGAGAGTTTGGAAATACGACATGATAGCAATTATGTTTTCTCTCATATACAGGAAGTAACAAAAGAGGAACGGGTATTACTGGATACCATCCATAATGAGTTGACGAATATGATCGTGGATGAACGCCTCTTGCTCACCAAAAGAAATGGCGCAATTGAGGAGTCTGTATCCAGGGCTTCTAATGCCCTTATACTGAATACCGGCTTTATCCTGCTCGTTGCCCTCACCCTTATGGTCATCTCCTTCCGGGAATTCAATACCCGCCAGCTGGCCCAAAAGGAATTGCAGGTAAAGCTCAGGGAAACAGAATTGCTCAATGAGAAGGCCAATGAAAATAATTGGCTGCTCACCGGTATGAGCATCGTCAACGACAGCCTGCAGGGGGATGCTGATATTGACGCACTCGCTTATAATAGCGTACATTCCCTTGTCAGGTACCTTGACCTGCCCGCCGGTGCCTTTTATTGTTATGAAGAAGAAAGCAAACTCCTGAAACTCTGCGCCGGCAAGGGACTACCTGCCACTATCAAAAAGTCTTACGCCCTGCATGAAGGTATCACCGGCGAAGCTGCTGCTCAAAAAGAACTGCTTGTAATCAAAGATATTCCTGCCAGCTACTGGCGACTTGAATCCGCTACCGGAAATAGTTCCCCTGGCAACATAATATGCCTGCCCCTGTGGCATGATAATGACCTTGCAGGATTGATTGAACTGGTGTCTTTTGCCCCGCTGTCAGATAGGGCCATAGAACTGTTGCGCAATACCTCAAACGCCATTGCTGTAGCTGTCAATGCTGCGGGCTCCCGTAAGAAAGTGCTCGAACTGCTTCGCCGTGTACAGGATCAGAAAGAGATCCTCGAAACCCAGCAGGAAGAACTGCGGCAGTCCAACGAAGAACTGACCCGCCAGTCAGAGATACTCCAGGCCTCTGAAGAAGAACTGCGGGTACAGGAAGAAGAACTGCGCCAGGTGAATGACGAAATGATTGTGCAGAACTCTGCCCTGGAAATGGCTAGACAGGAACTGTCTAAAAAAGCCGAAGAACTGGAGCAAAGCAGCACTTACAAATCAGAATTCCTCGCAAATATGTCGCACGAGCTGCGTACACCACTCAATAGTGTGCTGATCCTCGCCCGCCTGCTGGAAGAAAACAAAGAGCAGAACCTGAACGCAAAACAGATGGAATATGCCGGCATCATTCATAAGTCCGGTTCGGATCTGCTTAAACTCATCAATGATATACTTGACCTGTCGAAGATAGAAGCCGGCAAAGTGGAGATGAACATAGAGCCGGTAGCAGTGAAAAGTATCAACAGCGATCTGCAACAACTTTTCCATGTAGTGGCCGAGGAAAAACAGATCAACTTCATTACGAATATAGACGCCACTGTTCCTGCTACCATACAGACAGATGGACAGCGCCTGCAACAGGTGATCAAAAACCTGCTTTCCAATGCCTTTAAATTTACGCCGAAAGAAGGCACGATCGAGCTGGCCTGGAGTGTACAGGCCGATGGTCTGCACATCGCGGTGTCCGATACGGGAACAGGTATTCCTGCTGATAAGCAACAGCTGATATTCGAGGCATTCCGCCAGGCTGATGGCTCTACCAGCCGTAAGTATGGCGGCACCGGTCTGGGCCTCAGTATCAGCAAAGAACTGATGAAACGCCTGGGAGGTGAGATCCGCCTGGTAAGCGCAGAAGGACAGGGGAGTACCTTTACAATTGTGATGCCCTCCGCCATAGGAAATAACCCGGTAGCTCCGGCAACCGCGGCCCCTGTTGTCGTAAATGAAGCACCCGCTCCTGCTATCAGGGATATTGCCCCGCCTGGAGACCAACTGGTAGAAGATGACCGCAACGGGATAAACAAACAGGACAAGCTTATCCTTATCGTTGAGGACGATGCGAGCTTTGCCTCCATTCTTCGTGACTTTGCCCGGCAAAAAGGATTTAAAACCATTGTCGCTCTCAACGGGAATGATGGTTTGTTCTTTGCCCGCAAATTCCTGCCGGCAGCGATCATATTGGATATGAACCTGCCATTGATCGATGGTAATAGTATCCTCAAGATTCTGAAGAACAACGAAGAACTGAAACATATACTCGTACACGTAGTATCTGCAGGAGAGATCTCCCTGCAGGTACGTGATAAAGTAGAGGGTTATACGCAGAAACCACTGCAGGTTACGGACCTGGAAACGGTGTTCTCCGGTATTGCCTCACGGCTGGAAGCCAGGTTGAAAAAGGTATTGGTAATTTCAGACGGGGTATTGCTCCATCATCCTTTCCTGCAATCACTCAGTGACGAGCGCCAGCTGCAAACCCAGTATCACCTGGTGAAGACACTGCCTGAAGCAGCGATGGAACTACAATCCCATCAATACGACGGTATTGTGCTGGACGCCGGTACAGATATTTCAGAAAGCATCGCCCGGCTCAACCAGCTTAAGCAGGTCAGTGCTGCCAGGGATCTGCCGGTGATCATTTACCTCGATCACGACATTTCAGAAGCCGATGAGCTGGCGCTGAAAAAGAACGCAGCGGCCATCGTACGCAATTCTACGTTCTCCGGAGACAGGTTGATGGACGAACTGGAACTCTTCCTCTACAAGCTGAAGGAAACGACCATCGCACAGCCTGCAGACAGGGTTGCCAGAACAGAAAGAAACCTGGAAGGACAAAAGGTGCTGCTGGCAGACGATGATATGCGGAATGTATTTTCGCTCAGTGCACTGCTGGCAGGTTATGGTCTGGATGTAGTAACTGCTGCTGATGGAAAAGAAGCACTTGAAAGACTGGAAGAAAATCCTGATATTCGTTTAGTACTGATGGACATCATGATGCCGGAAATGGATGGTTACGAAGCCATACGTCGTATCCGCGCCAAGGTTCGTTATCAAAATCTGCCGGTGATTGCACTCACTGCAAAAGCGATGGCGGGGGACAGGGAAAAATGTATCGCTGCCGGGGCTTCGGACTATATTGCGAAGCCGATCGACAGCAGTAAACTTTTATCACTTATGCATGTTTGGATGGTATAACCTTGTAATGTTTCTATGAAGGAAGACATATCTAATGCAGATTTCGTTGATATTGTTAATATTATAAAGCTGCAATACGGATATGATTTCACCGGTTATGCGCAGGCGTCGCTCAAACGCCGGATTGTTCGTTTTATGAGCTGTGCCGGACTGGCTACCGTATTTGAGCTGAAGTATCAGCTTGTCAATGATGCAGATTTTTTTAACCGGCTGGTACAGTATATTACCGTAAATGTGACGGAAATGTTCCGTGATCCCTTGTTTTATCACACGCTGCGGACACAGGTACTTCCTAAGCTGGCGGCGTATCCTAATATTAAAATATGGCATGCCGGTTGTTCTACCGGGGAAGAGGTTTTTTCTATGGCCATCCTGCTGCATGAGGCCGGGCTGCTGGGAAGAACCAGGATATATGCAACTGACCTCAACCCAATGAACCTCGAAAAGGCAAATATGGGTATCTTACCGCTGGATAACATGAAGGACTATGTTTATAATTATATTCAGTCGGGAGGGTTAGGCGATTTTTCAAATTATTATACCGCGAGGTATGACAATGTGCTGATTAAAAAAGAACTGCGGAAGCATATTACCTTTTTCCAGCACAACCTGGTAACAGATACAGTGTTTAATGAGTTCCAGCTCATTTGTTGCCGGAATGTATTTATATATTTTAACAGGGAATTGCAGAACCACGTATTGCAATTATTCTACGATAGCCTTTCCCCACGCGGTTACCTGGCCATGGGAATCAAAGAAACGATGCGCTTTGCCAGCATCCATGAGAAATTTGAAACGATACATGCGGCGCATAAGATCTACCGGAGAAAAGGATAAGCAGGATGTTGTAAATTTATGAAAGACAAAAAATACGATATTATCACCATCGGAGGGTCAGCCGGTAGCATCGCTGTATTGACAAGCATTCTCGATGCGCTGCCCGATCATTTACAGGTTCCTGTTGTAATCGTATTGCACCGGCTCCGCAATGTGCAGAGTGAAATGGGCAGACTGCTCTCCGCCAAAAGAAGAATTATTGAACCTGAAGATAAAGAAGCCGTAAAGCCCCGTAACATTTACCTGGCCCCACAAAATTATCACCTGATGCTGGAGGCTGATAAGACCTTTATGCTGGATTATTCAGAGCTCGTCAATTACAGCCGGCCTTCCATTGACATGACCTTTAGCAGTGTGGCAGATGTATATGGCAGCAGGGCGCTGGCCATTTTGCTGAGCGGCGCCAATAAAGATGGTGCAGCAGGCATGCGCGATATTATCGCCGCAGGTGGTACCGGCATTGTACAGGATCCTGCTACTGCGGCCTTCGTTGCAATGCCGCAGGCAGCCCTGGAAATGAGCAAAGAGATTCATGTACTGTCAGTTGAAGATATAATAAAATTTATAATTAATGAACCATGACTGAGGTTTTCTTCGTATATATAAATAAGTTCAGCCGTTAAAAGAGTGCCCATGATTATGACTAAGAAATTTACCATCCTGCTGGTAGACGATAGAATGGAGAATTTGATATCGTTGGAACAAATGCTGCTGGCGGATAACAGGACGTTTATACATGCTTCATCGGGCAACGAAGCATTGAAGCAGGTATTAAAACACGACGATATTGGCCTGATCATGCTGGATGTGCAGATGCCGGATATGGATGGTTTTGAAGTAGCCCGTTTACTCAAAGCCAACCCGAAAACAAGGAACATCTCCCTCATTTTTGTGACAGCCATCAACAAGGACGAATACGACGTGCTGGAAGGATTTAAGAAGGGCGCCGTTGATTACCTGTCCAAGCCACTGGACATTAATGTAACGCGGGCCAAGGTAAATGTATTCGAGCAATTATATTTTTACCAGGATGAACTGAAGCAAACACTGAAAGAGAAAGAACAGATCAATGGACAGCTGGAGCGTTTTATGCACGTAGTGGCACATGATCTGAAAACACCACTCTCAGGGATCACCGGTTTGCTGATGCTTATGCAGGAAGAACAGGAGATCAAAAGCTCCACGATGCTGTCAGAGTACATGAATATGTCTGTGCTGGCTGCCAGCCAGATGGCGGATATGATCACAGCGATCCTTGACTATAGCAAAGAACACCAGTTCAATAACAAAACGGAAGATGTAGAAGTCAGTGAGATGTTGCAACAGCAGATCAAACTGTTGTTCCCGCCGGCAAATGTAAGGATTGAAGTGGGGCCGGATATGCCCGTGTTGCATACCAGCAGGCAGAAACTGCAGCAGGTATTCCAGAATTTACTGAGTAACGCGATTAAGTATAACGATAAAGCAGTAGCAGAGATCAGTGTGGGCGGTGCACCAGATGGTGAGTTTTATAAATTTTATGTGAAGGACAATGGTCCTGGCATAGAGGATAAGGATAATGAAAGGATCTTTAGGTTGTTTGAAAAGGCTGACAAGGATGATGATAAGGGCACAGGGATAGGATTAAATATCCTCAAATTACTGGTGGAAACACAGGGGGGCAGGGTATGGGTAGAATCCCGTTTAGGAGAGGGGAGCTGTTTCTACTTCCAGTGGCGGAGATAAATTGTCATGTATATGAGAACCTATGGCCAACGGGCGGGTGTATACCTGCTCATGCTGGTGATTGCCCAGCTACCGTCGATGGCGCAAAAGAAAGCCGTCACAAATGTGAACATTGTATTTATTGGTAACAGCATTACGCATGGGGCCACACTAAAGGAACCGGAGAAGGAGGCGCCGCCGGTACGAGCGGTGGAGTGGTTGCAAACCCAGGAAGGGGTCGGTAAAGTGAATTATACCAACCAGGGCGTAAGCGGTTATACCACGGTAGATTTTCTGCCAGCTACCGGGAAAGCATTTAAGAAAGTGGAGGCTGCGGCCGAAGCTTATAAGGCAGAGAAAGATGCATTGTTAGTATTTTCAATTGATTTAGGCACTAACGATAGTGCCGTAGAGGGGCCCAATGGAGCTCCCGTATCTCCCGAAAACTATAAGAAGAACTTACAGGCGATCATCGATCAGTTACTCACGGATTTTCCGGGGAGCAGGGTGGTGGTACACCAACCTATCTGGTATAGTCCGAATACCTATAATGGTGCGATCTATTTACAGCGTGGGCTGGACAGGCTCCAAACTTATTTCCCTGAGATCAATGCCCTGGTGAAGGAGTATGGAAAAACAAAGCCCGGGCAGGTAATTGTGGGTGATAAACTGGGATTTGGGCATTTTAAGCAACATGCGGCGGCAGAACTGCAGGCTGAAGAAGGCTGGCAGGGTGTATTTTACCTGCATCCCAACAAAGCAGGGGCAGAAAGCCTTGGAAAACTGTGGGGGAAAGGCATTTATAAGTTACTGAAATAGCCAGGTTGCGGGGTTTTGTACAACAAAACCCCGCTCTTAATAAAGAGTTAAACCCCTACTGCTATGGAATCCCCATGTTTTTTATTATTTTAGTATAGTTATTGATCCTTTGAATGGAAAAACGTGTATACCAATGATTTATGTGAAAGATACCGGGGCGTCGACCGGCTTACCTAAAGAAAATGAAATTTTGCACACTGGCTCGGGTGGAGCTTTTGAAGAAGCGGAACGAGCTTTGGATGAATCCGAACGTGAAATGAGCGATGAGCAACTGGATGAGCGTCTTGAGAATACCCCTGAAAAAACAAGATCTAAAAGGCCTTCCTACTAAAATTACGGACAAAAAAAAACCGGCACTAAAGGACTAAAGTACCGGTATTTCATTTTGCATTGTTCGTAAACGAAGGTTATAGCCCCTTTTTCAAGGCACTATATAAATATGTTGAATTACGTTGTAGTAATTTGGAAAAAGCATTGTGCATTGTTGTAGTCTGGTGTCTTTTGTTTTGCTTATAAAGCGGTGACATGTTACTAATTAGATTGGAACAATAAGAACCCAACGTCTCCTGTAGGTTGCGTAGCCTCCAGATCTTTTTGATTCGCATGACACACGATGTCTCCACTTTACTATAATCTGCCGGTCGGGCTGCTGTATCCGTTTTCGTTATAAAAGCGGGGCAAAACTACTAAACACATCGCTGTTTTTAGAAAATAAACTTCGAACACGGCTGTTAATGATTTGTAAAAATTACAGGGAAAAGAGTTTATTCTAACGTATAATAGATATAAGTGCTTGTCTGATAATTCTTTCGGCAAGGCTGCTAACGTCTAAGAAAAATGCAGAAATTTTTTGGCACTGAGTATATATACGGTAAAAATCCCCGAATGGTTTTACTTATTCACTATTTCCTTCCCGAATTTCCCGGGGGGAACAGGCGTAATGTTTCCTGAACTCCCGGTTGAAACTTGAGACATTACTATACCCCACTTCTTCCGCAATATCGGAAATTTTACTATCCGATTGTTGTAAAAGCTGAAAAGCCTTTTGCATTCTTTGTTCTAATAACCAGTTTATAAGGGAAAGATGCATGTATTTTTTGAAATCCTGTTTCAGCTTTGATTCACTTATGTAATGAGAATGAGCTAGTTGTGATATGCTCACTGGTTTGTCAAGGTTGAGCAGCAGGTATTCGCTAATGCTGGCAATGACCTGTTCGTGGCGATTGGTTGACATGGAATTTGTGTTTCAATGGTTTAGGGCTATACTAATTTAAGTAAAAAATCGCTTGCCCTCTTCTCCGAAATATATATTTATAAAAAATGCATATCTTGGCCCTTCGAGATCATTACCTGAAGATCCTATGCCAAATCATAGACGTGAATTTTTGAAAAATATAGCCGGTACGGTGGTTGCTTTTACCATTCTTCCCCGGCATGTATTGGGTCGGGGCTACCTGGCCCCCAGTGACCAGCTGACCAAAGGTATAATCGGTACCGGTGTTGCCGGCAGGCAATTCCTGAACTACCCTGGAACCCGTGTAACCGCTCTCTGTGATGTAAACCAGGCTAACCTGGCACAGGCCGCAGCCCTGCTGGATAAAAAGGTAAAGACTTTCGACGACTACCGTCACCTTCTCCTGCAAAAGGACATCGACTTTGTACATATTGCTACGCCCCCGCACTGGCATGGCCTCATGGCCATCGAAGCCGCCGCCGCAGGGAAAGATATCTGGTGCGAAACGCCGATGACCCATTCCATTGCCGAAGGCAGGCAGGTGATCACGGCTGTACAGACCTATGGCCGGATCTTCCGGCTCAATCTGGATCACCGGATTGAAGGTAAGCTGTATGGTACCAACATGCCTGTTAAAAAACTACAAAAACTGATAAGCAGTGCGATACTGGGCGGCCCAATTACCATCACACTCGGGCCGCAGACCGGTTTTAACTGGCCTTTTCAAAACCCGGGGCTCACCAGTCTTCCTGCCCAGCCAATACCTGCTACATTGAATTATGACCGCTGGCTTGGCCCGGCGCCTTATAAACCTTATCATATCAACAGGATCCAGCATTTTCCTGCTTACTGGGATTATAGTGGAGGCATCCTGGCAGAACTGGGTCAGCAATACCTCGATCCTATACAGTTTATACTGGGTAAAGATGAAACCAGCCCCGTCGAGGTAGCCGTGGAAGCTCCTTTACAACATCCGGATGTTGTGGGCACCTGGCAAAAAATCACCTTTACTTATGAAGATGGTTGTAAGATCATCCTGGACGCTGAAGGCAGGGAGGCAAATGCACCCTTTATCTCCGGACCAGCAGGAAAACTGTATGCTGATTTCAAATCAGATATCCGTGACCTGGAAACAAAACTGGCCGATTTTCCTGATCCACCACTGGCCGCCACTGATTTTGTGAAAGCCGTGAAGGAAAGGCAAACCTTTGCGACAAACGAAGAAAACGGACATCGCTCCTGTACCCTGGTCAATATGGGAATAATTGCCCTTCAACTGGGCCGTTCTCTCCAGTTTGATCCTGTAAAACAAACCTTCCTGTTCGATGAAGGTGCCAACAGGTTGCTGAATAAAGCCCTGCGCAGCACCTGGAAATAACCGTTTACCATGAGGCGTTCGAATCTGATCCTATTCATTATACTTGGCGCCTGCCTGCATGCAGCAGGGCAGGGGCAACCATCACCCTATGCTACGAGGATCGGCATGATCCTGCAGGAAATGCCATCACCCAATGACAGCCTGAAAACCATCTCCATGAAGCAGCTGGAAAAGCTGGGAGAACCCGGCTTGACAACATTGGCTATGATGTCGCAGACCGGGAATGTAAACGTGCAATATGCCCTTTCTGCCTATACCGTATACGTTACTGCTGCCCTGCGTGATTCTGCCCGTAAAACGGCTGTAAAAGCTTATTGCAGGGCATTGAAACAAGTCAGCACCATCCCAGCCAAAATTTTCCTGATCAATCAGTTGCAGCTATGTGGCAATGATGTGGCAGCAGCTGCTATTGCGCCTTACCTGGTGCAGGATGCCCTGTGTGATGCAGCAGTAAGAGCGGTGATCCAGATCGATGGCCCCGTTGCCAAACCAACGGTCGTATATGCCTTATCAAAATCAAAAGGTAATGCCCGGATAGCATTGATCAATGCCATTGGGGAACTTCGTTACCTGAGCGGACTGGATGCTGTAACTGCCCTGGCTGATACTAAAGACCTGCGCCAGCGCAGGGCCGCCCTGATGGCCATCGCCAGCCTGGGGAATGAAAGCAGCGATTCATTATTACATGCTGCAGCAGCAAAAGCCGGCTATGTATACGATAGTTCGAATGCAACGGCAGCGTATATATTATTTGCACAACGCATGGCAGATAACTGGCCGCAGGAACCTGCCAGGATAATTGCCGCCCGCATGCTCAGGGAATGTAAATCCCATGCACAGCTGCCTGCAAGAATTGCGGCGCTGCAGATCATGGCAACAGTGCATTTCAGTGATGGCAACAGGATCCTGGGCGATGCAGCAGCAGATCCTGATCCCGCCTTCAGCGCAGCAGCCCTGAAAATGGCGGCAAAGAATATGAACAGTGCCAACACCAGTTACTGGTTAGACCGGGTGGTAAGAGAAAAAGGAGCTGCGAAAGCGGGGATTCTTTTACTGCTAGGCGGCAGCCAGCAGCGAGCCGCCACAAGGGTGATCCAGGCTGCCCTGGCAGATACGAACCTGGTGGTGAAAACTGCAGCGATCAGGGCCACCGGCCTCCTGGGTAATACAACCATGATCGCTTCACTGATCTACGAAATGAACAAAGCAGACAGCAATACCATCTTCCTGATCAGGGATGTATTGCTCACCATGCGGAGCAGAATGGTCGCTTCAACGGCAGGCATTTCTTTACAGAACAAACCGCCACTGATGCAGATTGCTTTACTCCAGGTGCTGGCAGAAAGAAAGGCGGACGAGGCGAAAGGAAGAGTAGAGGCATTGATGCAAAGCGCAAACCCTGCTGTAAGGGAGCAGGCAGCGAAAACCATGAAAGCAATAACAGGTACATGATTTTTATTTGTGGCATCGTATTTGAAGATAAGGACATATGTTCCTTATTCTGTAATTAATCAATACATGCTTATTTATGAAAACTAAATTATTGCTTGCTGTACTGGTACTAGGCTTCCTTGTATCAGGTTGTAAAAAAGAATACATCACACAGGAAATTCCGAATATAACAATTCAGGGCTCCGTTGCCAGCAATACCTGGCAGTATGATAATACCACGAAAACTTATTACAGAACTATCAGCGTACCTCAGATCACAGATGCGACTAACCAGACAGATGGCGTACTGGTATATATCTCCGGCGATGGTAAGACCTGGGAAGCTTTACCGGATGTATACAATGGTTCTTCCATCGTATACACTTATACCACCGGTTCCCTGACCCTCGAAATTCAGGGTGCTGATGGGTCTACCGTAAATCCTCCGGGCAACCTGTATGTGAAGATTGTATTAGTGGCATCTGCATAATAAGAATCACAACACAATTTATTGGCCCCCTCAGCAGAGGGGGCTTTTTTATTTCCCCTTTCTGATAGGTAATTCTCCTTTTGTAATTTATATTTGACCTAACTAATCAGCATCATTTTGATTTTGGAATATCAACGTATATTTTTGTCCGAACAGTGAACACGGCAATATTGCCTTCTAAACTTTCATGCAAAATTATGGTCCGGAAACTACTGAATGTGACAGGTCTCTTACTGGCACCTTTTTTACAATTGATGGCGCAAAGCCAATATGAACTTAACAGCGGCTGGGAATGTGCAAACGTCTCTGACGTGACTGTTAAGGGCGAGGCACTGTCAGCTCCTACCTATGGGCTCAAAGGCTGGTTGCCGGCTACTGTACCAGGTACTGTTTTAACGACATTACTGAACAACAAGCTGGTTCCAGATCCCTTCTATGGAATGAATAATGAGCGTATACCTGATATCTATACCACAGGTCGCGATCATTATACCTATTGGTTTGTAAAAGATTTCTCTGAAGCAACTCCTGCTGCTGACGGCCAGGTATGGCTGCACTTCAGAGGTGTGAACGATGGTTGCGACATTTACCTGAACGGTCATCGCCTGAATGCGACTACCCATTACGGTACTTACCTCCGTCATTCCTACAACATTACTTCCTTCCTCGCAAAGGATGGTAAGAACCGCCTGGCCGTGATCGTATATCCGCCTGTTATCGTGGGTAATCCTAACGGTGGCCAGGGTGGTGATGGTGTGATCGCCAAAAACGTTGGCCCTCAGTACACTGCTGGCTGGGACTGGATCCAGCCAATGCGTGACCGTAATACCGGTATCTGGGATAAGGTGACCATCGAGAAAACCGGTGCTGTCAACATCAGCAACCCGCATGTGGTAACCCTGGTGCCAGGTCCAAGATGGCCGGAAGCGAAGCAGGCACCTGCTACTATCAGGGTAAGCGCAGAACTGGATAACGCTACTGCAAAAAGCATTGCAGGTACCCTGCGTTATACAATCGGTGGTGTAACCGTGAGCAGCAAAGTAACGCTGGCACCAAAAGCACATACCGAAGTACAGCTGCCTGACCTGGAGCTGAAAGATCCTAAACTCTGGTGGCCTTCTGGTTATGGTCCGCAGAACCTGTACCAGAGCAAGGTTGAATTCGTAGAAAACAATAAAGTAGACGATACAGAAGAGATCAGCGTAGGTGTGCGTGAGATCCGTACTTTCTGGAATGCACACACCAGGAGCCGTGAACTTTCTGTAAACGGTCAGAATATCTTCGTTAAAGGTGGTAACTGGATCACTTCCGATGCCATGTTCCGCTTCACAGATGAGCGTTATGATGCAGAAATCCGTTTCCATCGCGACATGAACCTGAACCTGATCCGTATCTGGGGCGGTAGTCTCACCGAAAGACCAGAGTTCTTCAAGGCCTGTGATAAATACGGTATGCTGGTATTCCAGGACTTCTGGATGAGCGGTGACTGTAATGGCCGTTGGGTAGATCCAATGAAGAAAGAAGACCAGTGGACCCGCAGGCAATATCCTGATGACCACCGCCTGTGGATCAACTCTGCTGCGGACCAGGTAAAACTCCTGCGTAACCATGCCTCCCTGGCATTCTGGTGCGGCGGTAATGAGATCACCCCTCCGACCGACATCTTCGATGTACTGGCAGACAGCATCATGCCTAAACTGGATGGTACCCGTTACTTCTTCCATTATTCCAACACAGACAGTATGTCTTACAACATGCTGGGTGGCAATGGCGACGGTCCTTACAACTGGCAGCCGCTGAATGTATTCTGGAATGAGAGAACCTGGCCATTCAACTCTGAAGTAGGTTCTGTAGGCGTAGGCGACCTGGAATCCCTGGAACGCTTTATTCCAAAAGAAAACCTGGTAGGCCCTGAAAACAAACCTGGTGGTGTTGATTCAGTATGGGATTATCATAAATACATTCCTTACTTCAATTCACTGGATGTATACGGTAAACCAAAGGATATCAGAGACTGGACAAACAAGGCACAGCTGGTGAACTATGACCAGTACCGTGGCCTGATGGAAGGTTTTAGTTCTCATATGTGGGATTGGTATACAGGTGTGATCATCTGGAAAACACAGAACCCATGGACAGCATTACGCGGCCAGCACTACGATTACTACCTGGATCCGAATGCATGTCTGTACGGTAACAGAACCGGTGCCGCACCAGTACATGGTATGATCAACCCGACTGATGGAACCGTATTCATTGTAAATAATACCTTCAGCTACTACCATGATATCATGCTGCAACTGAAAGCGTATGATATGAAAGGTCATGATACCCTGATCACACAGGTATTCTGTGAAATTGGCCCATCCAATGTGCAGAAGATCATGAATGTGAAGAATTTCCTGGATAAGCTGGCAGAGAAAGAAGGAGTATTCCTGGCAGTACGCCTGATCAAAGCTGATAAGACGGTAATGGATGATAACCTGTACTGGTTCCCTGATGCAAAAGGTAACTACTCCGGTTTACAGAACATGCAGGCCGCTAAGCCGCAGATCACTGCAACGAAATCAGGTAATGAGATCCATGTAAAGATCAGCAATCCTAAGGGTGGTCCGCTGGCGTTCTTTAACAGGGTATCACTGATAAATCCGCAAACGAAGAAGAGAATTTTGCCGGTGTTCTACAATGATAACTATGTATCAGTCGTACCAGGTGAAGAGAAGGTGGTGATTATCAGTGGCGATGCGATTGCAAAAGCTGGTAAAACCCAGGTAACGGTAAGTGGCTGGAACCTTGCAGAACAGGTGATCGAAATCAAATAGGAAAGTATTTTTATAGCCGGCCGCAAGGCCAGGAGCGAAAAAAAGGGCATGTCACTTCGTGATTTGCCCTTTTTTTTGAAAGTTATCCACAAAAAGGAAATACATTTAACCCGAAATGGCAGCCCCCCAATTCTCCCGGAAAACAGCCATTTTTCACCTAAAACGTTAAAATCTCCCTTAAATTTTGACTTTTTTAAAAAAAATTACATATATAATATATACCCTCCAAACCATTGATACTGATATAATTTTAATCAATTTGAGACACATAAACCTGTATCGGTTCATATATTATTAATATTAAAAAATACTAATAACTAAAGTATTTACTATATTTATTTCCGATTTACATCCTTTTATCCAATATGATGCCAAAGCAACGAGGGTTGTTGTTGCTGGAGAAGCTATGTGCGGTAGTAATAAATGGAACATTTAGTATGAAACTGGAGCGATTGGTTACATATTAACGGCAGTAAAGCATATAATATTATTTCGTATTGATGAATATTTGGCAATGCAGTATAAATCTATATTTATCGTATTAATCTTAGGATGGATCAGCGCGCTAATCGGGTGTTCTAAAGGCGGTGCCGCCTGCGACACTGGCCTCAAGCCTAAAATCAAGAGCAATGGTCCCATTGGTAACAATGAAATCCTCACTCTCTCCAGCACTGGGGTGAGTGCAGTATCATCCTATGCCTGGACAGGTCCTAACGGATACACATCTACTGAGCAGGCGCCTAAAATCAGCAAACCTACCAGGGGTAAATTTGTGTATTCTTTAACTGTGACGACTACAGGTGGCTGTACCTACTCCGGTGTCTCTGATACCATCGTTGTAACAGGGCCTACCAATGCCTGCGGTCTGGATAGTAACCAGGCTACGTTGTCAGGAGTGGTTGACCTTTCCTTCAACAAGGTAATTGGTACTACCGGTACCAGTGATTACATGATCACTGCGACCAATGGTAATGCGACCATCACAGTGGAATTCCCTAATAACCAGCCTCCACAGGAAGGGATCTATGCTATCTCCAAGTCCAGCACAGCGCTGTCTAATGGTTATTGCAGACTGATTGCAAAAGCAATTACCACCGCTCCATGGACGACTGATACCAATTCAGGATCTGTTTATGTTTCTATTGATAATAATGTTACCACTATCAGCTTCTGTACAGTGAAGTTCAACTCCACTGAATATAGCGGCGATGTAAATGGTGCGGCACGTATTATCTGGAAGCCTTAATAGCGTTCCCTTCAAAGCTTGTCATAATTGAATCTATAGCGAGAAAGTTCCGGGCATAGTCACCAGCACGACTGGTGATGTGTCCGGAATCTTCATTTAGAGCCTGTAGTAATCCCTCATACAGGGCCTGTTGGTTTTCTGCTGCTACCACAATTCCCAATTCATGTGTTCTTACCAGCTCATACAGGCTGGTTCCCTCATTCGCTGTGATCAGGGCGAGTCCTTCCACTGCAAGAATAGTCGTCAGCTTACTGGGCATGACAAGGTCTGCTGCGTTGGCTTTCTGGATCACAAGGTGAATGTCTGCCATGTTCAGGAACCTGTTGAAATGTGAAGAAGCCTGGGTAGGGTAGAAGATCACATTCTGCAGTGACATGGACCGCGCCTTGTTTTCTAAGGTCGTTTTATACGGACCTGCACCGCAGATGAGGAACTTCAACCTTGGGTCGTCCTGCATGGTTATTGCTACATCCAGGATAGATTCCAGCCCCTGTTTTTCCCCGATGGCTCCTGAATAAAGTATTACCTTATCTTCTGCCCGAAAGCCAAAACCGGCTTTCAGTTGCTGCCTTTCATTAATGGGAAAGAAATAACTGAGGGCTACCCAATTGGGAAAGAAGAAGATCTCCCGGCCTGATTTTGCCGCGATCTTCCTCATCATTCCCTCCGAGATGCTGCTTAGGAGGTCAGCCCTGTGCAGGATAAAACGTTCCATCCGGAAAAGGGTATTGATCAGCCAGCGGGAGCGGATCATCTGCAGGTCACGGGCTGCCTCTATCTGCAGATCCTGTATGTGATAAAGCAGCCGCGCCCCCCTGATCCATTTGTACAGCAGGCCCAGAAAGCCCAAATGAAACGGGGGAACGACTACCATGACCACATCAAATTTCCTGGTGAACAACAATATGAACAGGCGAAAAAATGCTGCCAGGAAGAAGGAGGCATCCATCAGGACGCGTTTCATACCTGAAGGTGCTGCCGGTATATACTGGGGACAACGATAAACGGTGAGGCCCTGCTGTATTTCCTTTTTATACCAGTGGCCCTGCTGTTCATAGGGCGCTTGTATTTTCCAGTGTGGGTAATAAGGATAAGTAGTGATGACTGTGCAATCGTAGCCTTTTTCAGCCAGCCATTGCATCATTTCCCCATTGTATTTTCCAATTCCCGTTGGCTCTGGGCTATAGTTACCTGTAATCAGTAATAATCGTTCGGCCATAATTCTTAATAAGCGTTCTTATCCCCTTTAGCCATGTTCACTAAAGTCTGGAATATGATCTGGCAATCCAGCCAGAAACTATAATTTTCGATATACCAGATATCGTATGCTACTCTTTTCTCCATCATACCTGACTGGCTGGTTTCACCCCTGCAGCCATTTACCTGTGCCCAGCCGGTGATGCCCGGTTTTACCATTTGCCTGCGCATATAGTGTTGCACCGTTTCACGTGATTCTATGTGCAGGGGCGTGGCGTGCGGACGTGGGCCTACAAATGACATGTTGCCCATAAGCACATTGAAAAACTGCGGCAGCTCATCGAGATTGGTTTTACGCAGGAAACGACCAATGGAGGTAACACGGCTGTCATTTCGTGTAGCCTGCAGGAACCTGCCATTTGCATCTACTTCACTGGTTTGTACGATCATGGAGCGAAACTTATAGCAGGTGATCTTTTTATTTTTCAGACCCCATCTTTCCTGTTTGAAGAGTACCGGCCCTTTGGAGGTCAGTTTGATCAATGCGGCAATGAGCAGGAACAACCAGCTGAATGCAGAAAAAAGCACGAGTGTAAATGCGATATCAAATGCCCGCTTCATACGCTGTAATCCCGGGTCATCCAGCGGAAAGGAACGTATATTAACCAGCGGGAAGGATCCCAGCAGGTTCATACTCACGGTGGTAGAGCAATACTGATGCACATCAGGAATGATCTTCACACTCTTGGCGGCACGTTCACTGGCTACAATAATGCTTTCCGTTTGTTCCCTTGCATATTCAGGCAGTGCAACGATCACATCATCCACTTCATTTGATTCAAGAATATTGGTCAGTTCAGAGATCTTGCCCAGGTAGTGGCCATGCAACTGTGTATGCGCCTGATCATCTACAAAGCCGATACAATTATAACCGAAATGCCCGTTCTTGGTGATGGTGTGGTAGAAGTTGATACCTGTTTCGCCGGCTCCCACGATCAGTACATTTTTTGTACGATGCCGCTGAGACCTGAGTCTTAATAAAGTTTTCTTTACCGCATACCTGGTGATCATGGCACCTGCAAATACATATGCGGAGTAGAGGAGGGTAAAGGTGCGGGGATAGCTGTACGTTTTGAAAAGATAAAAGAACAGGAAAGTGAGCACACATGCCTGTAACAATACATTTTTTAACAAGGCGACAAATTCAAATGAAAACGAATTGACTTTGTCATATTCATCATACAGCCGGAGCGATGCGCCGAGCACGATCCAGGTGCCGATGCTGATACTCAGCAGGATCCAGTCCATGCTGGTAAAGATCATTTCCCCCTTGGTACTGATATAATATCTGGTGAGGACAAAGGCTGCCCCGAGTATAGTAAAATCAATGAATTGCCGTACATACTGAACAGCATAATTTCGATTCTTCATAGCGACAAGATTACTGAGGGCACTGGTTGCCGTGTATTAATTTCCTATTGGCGTTACTGTTAGTTTAACTCTGTCAGGTTTGGGTAGGCTATGATGATTGGAGTTGACCTGGGGGCTTGGTTTTATTATTACAAAACGGCTGTGTTTTTTATTTTTGCTCCGGTAAAATTGAGATTAGATCATGCTGCTGATTTTCGCTTGTACAGTAAATCCATTTGTAAGATCTGCAAATCGTCTGTCTGGCAGAAACCAACAGGGGCGATAAATTCAAAGCCCAGTTCTTTTACGAAATTATGCATCTCATCAAAGAGGGGTTCTCCTTCATACATAGGCACAAAAGAGGTTTCAAACAGCAGGTAATCTATTTTGTCCAGGCTTTCTGCGGCACCTTTCAGTACTTCTTTTTCAAATCCCTGTACATCCAGTTTTAATAATACCGGCGCTTCAAAAGTGATATTGCTGATCAGGTCATCAATCCTTTTTACAGGTACTTTGATCTGGTGTTCAGAGGCCGTCTGCGGAAAGAATTGTTGCTGTATGGCAGATACATGCAGGGCAGAACTGGCATGCGAATAATCGTTCTGAAAAAACTCCAGCACGCCATTGGTACTCCCCAATGCAAAGTTGTAGGTACTAATGCCATTCGCTTTGCTGATGTTCTGTTGCAGCGTGCGAAATACATCCGGCACCGGTTCAAAAGAGTGTATACCTGCACGGGGATAAAAGTAGCGTGCAGAAAGGGCAAACTGACCCTGGTTTGCACCTACGTCGATGATCGTTTTTATCTCCGGGATATAGTGTTTACAGTTATGCAGAATGGTGGTGGAGGCAATGGACCCTCCCTTTTTCCACAAAGCACTGAGACCTCTTCCTGATTGTAAAAATACCCTGGCCGCGTCCGCAATTTTGAAAATGAAATTCATGTTAAAAATTTAGTGTTCCAGCAATGTTTGTAAAAGTTGATTGTTTCCTGAATGCTTTTGTTCCATGTAAAGAGTTGTGATCGGGCATAGCCTGCCTGGATGATGCAGGCTCTGAAATTTGCGTCTTCGAGTAAGCGGATCTTTTCCGCAAAGGCAGCAGGAGAGGGGTTGTTTACAAGTAGCCCTGCAGTACCAGTCACTTCCGGAATGGAGGTGGTATGGGTAGCGACTACGGGGCAACCTGCTTTCATAGCTTCTCCCGGTGGAAATCCAAAGCCTTCGTAAGAGGAAGGATACAAGAGACACCAGGCATAATTGTACAGGATGTTCAGCTCTTCAGCGCTTACATTCTGTAGTATATGATACCTGCCTGGAATTGCCTGTTCCAGTATCTCCCTGTCTTTGGGAAGCCAGGCTTCACCACCTGCTATCACCAGCTGATAATGGGCCGGTAATAACTGTAATGTTGCCACTGCCTGGTCGAAGTTTTTGTAGTGACTGCGCACGCCGATGTACAGGATATAAGGGGATGGCGGTGGTGCAGCAGCTGGCGGCAGCTGTTTGTTCATCGGGAAAAAACAATCAGCGATACCATGATGAATTACCCTGACCTTTTCAGGATCCGTTTTGGGGTAGAAATGCAATAACTCTTTACGGGTACTTTCTGAGATACAGATAATACCGTCTGCATGGCGTATGCCATAAGCCTTTTGCCGGATGTTGGCCAGGCCGCGGGGGAAACGGGTAGCCATCCTTCGCTCATGTGCAAAGTCATGTAAGGTGAGAATATTGACGATATCCTTTTGTGGAGATACCCGCAGGTATCCACCATGAAACACTGCATTGGAAGGCAGTGTATAGCGTAATGGCAAATAACGCAGGTATTTGGGAGGTATCCAGCTTTCACGGATACAGGGATAAGGACTGTAGTCGAGCTGCTGTTCAAAGAGGTTGCCGGAATGCGGATCTGCATTCAGAAAGTTCAGCGGCAGGTCTGCATTGCAGAGCCCTTTCAGGAGCTCATACCAGTACATGGACACGCCACCGGCCCTTTGAATAGTAAACACGATATTGTCTAAGTAAATTTGCATCACGTTATAGTTTTACCAGGCTCTCCATCTTCATACGCGCATATCATAGCTACTATAATCAGGAACAGATCTATCTGGCTGAAAAAGAAGCACACCCATACAAAGGCAAAATATCCTTTTTGAAATGGGGCCATCTGCGGTCGCGTTATGGTTAATACTACAAAGAAGCAAATGAGGGCAAAGGCACCAAACTCGGCCAGAATATAGAACCAGCGCATGTTTAGATTATGGCCGCCAATGCCATTTAGCCTGTTCTCATAGTTCACCTGCCCAAAGAAGTATTGTGCGGGAATGAATGTGCTGTTACCCGCACCATAACCTGAAAACAAAAGATAAGGCTCGTCTTTAAAGAAGTCTACCACCGGCAGTTCCATATCTCTTTGCAGCGGCATACCCATGACTACATTGTTTTTCTGCCAGATATCATTATCATATCTGTATACAGAGCGCTTAAAAACCAGCTGGTAAAAAGTACTTGCCTGGTTTTTGGCGTACAGTTTTATGAAGTATTTACTGGATGCGGCAATGCCCATGAAAAGCCCGATGATGATGCACATGGACATGAGGATACGTACCCTCGTGGAAGCTATTCCGGAAAGGAATACACAACAGATGCCTGCTGAGAGCAGGTTGATCCAGAAGGTTTGTGATACTGTTAGCACGCCCATAATGATTGACAGCGTGGCCCACTTGTAATCCCTGTCATAGAGAAATAAAGGGATGGTGAGCGAAAGGAATGCACTGTACACCTTAGGCTCTGCAAATAATGCCTGTACACGCAGGCTGAAAAAGGAGGTGGATTGCTCCAGCAGGTAACGGTGTTGTAAGCCGATGATCTCGCCTAGCGTTTCACTCCTTAGGAGGAATTGTGACAGGATCTGAAGAATGGCAATTGCAAAAGAAAATTTTGCTATCTTCTTCATTGTATCAGCATAAATTGAAAAAGACAACTGTTCCCTTTCCTGCACAATTTTGGCACCTATTGCGAACAGCGGGAAAAATGACTTGATGTAAAAATATATGGGCCGGAAATAGAAAGCCGATTTCTTACCAGGCGGATAATAAAACGGATCTTTATAAACCTGTACAAGAATAAAAATAATGAGACTGGACAATGCGGGTATTACCAGTAAAAGAAGGTATTCCCGCCTGATAAGTATTTGTCCTGTAAAGAGCCTGTGGCCCTGGTCCAGCATAAAGGCCACGCTGATAAAAAAAGTGGCGGTAAAGGTAGGACCAACTATCAGCATCGTATAGGCTTCGGTGGCAAATGCGAATAAGACTGTTTCCATCGCAGTGATCCGCTTGTTGTAATGCAGGTACAGCAAAATGAAGGCAATGATAAGGGGCATTGCTTCCTTGAATATCTCCACAAAGGGATTACTGCTGATGAGGGCGTTATAAATACTATCCATATTTATGAAATGCGCTTATACAGGTTATATAGAAAAGGTGTTCCCCTGACAATTTTCCTGACTATATGAGACAGGTAAGGAGGATTGAACAGGTTGGTCACCGAATAATCATCAGCAGCATTGTCAATGTTTATGCTGGCCGGATGTACGATTTTTGGGATACTGCCATACACCATCTTTTTGAACCATGAGGGAGTAGCGCGGGTGTGAGTCGCTTCCTTTCCATAACCGATGTTTGTGATCAGGTTTGTATTGGGGGTAATAGCGTAACCATGATTGAACCACACACTCATAAACCATTGTATGTCCCATGTATCAATTCGGTTTAAGTAGATATTCTCAATATCAGTGAGGAACTGGCGGTTCATCCCTTTCCGGGAAATGTGTTGATACCGTTGAAGACTGAAGTCATAGTGTTGCCAGGCCCTGCGCCAGGTGGCCCATCCCCATATATGTGCGAACCGGGAAAAATAATAGGAGGCATTGCCTCTTACATGGCCCATCTGGTAGTTACTGCCGGCGATGTGCATCACGTGTTCGTCAAGCCTGTATCGTTCCAGCAGTGTGGTACAGAAAGTAAAGAATGTTGGATCCGGCATACAATCATCTTCCAGGATGATGCCTTCTTCTACCTGTTGAAAAAACCAGTTGATAGCGCTGCTCACCGCCGTGCCGCAACCCAGGTTTTCGTCTCTGAAGAGGGTGCTTACTTCGCAGGGCCAGTCTATGGCATTGAGCACTTGGGCCCTGGTGGTATGGCACAGGGTAGCTTCGCCGGGTTTACCGGGGCGTGGACCGTCTGCAGCAATGAACAGGCGCGCAGGTTGTTGAATTTTGATCTGTTCAAATACCTGCATTGTCTGGAACGGACGGTTGAAAATCAGAAATAGTACAGGTGATTCCAGCTTCATTATTTTATAGCTTCTAGTGATACTGCATTTTCAAATCTTGTTTTCTCTTCTACCAGTTTAAACATCGGATCCGGACAATCATTGAATGCACATGGTCTGACGGTACTGAAGCCCGCTTCGCGGAGGATATTCGACAGGGAGAGATGATCCCACATATAGAGATGTTCGCTGTTGCCCAGGGTGCTTGTCAGCAAACTTTTTAATCCACGCTGGCGTTGCTTTTTACCGAGCATTGTTTTTTCGAGGAACTTTGTGTTTGCAGTAATATCATGGTTGGACAGATCTGCTACATATTCCCTGGCGGCAGATTCCAGGTCCGGCAATACGCAGCGGAAATAACCACCGGGTTTTAAAATATGGTAGGTATTACGCACTGCCAGCAGGCAATCATCATATGAAAGATGCTCCAGTACATGGGAGCAATAGACGCCGTCGCAGGAGTTTTCAGCAATTCCAGGAAGTGATTTCAGGATATCGCCCTGCTGTACATCTTTTGGAAAGGTGACATGTAACCTGCTTTTCAGCAATTTGCCAACAATAGGCAGCTGTTGAATGCGGAGCGTGGGGCTCGCATCAAAATTGGTCCAGCCATCAGGTGCTGAATAGGGTCCACAACCATACTGTACATATAACTTGTTCATAGCGCTAATGACTTTTGATGTTCCTGAAAATGTAGGTATAATAGGTTTTGGCAAAGATGTCGTAACCCGCAGCCTGCATGAATTTGCCCAGCTCAGTATTATACATGTCTCCCAGCAGGAAAGGGTTGCTTTCAACCAGGATATAAGAAGGACGGTACTTCTGCCAGTTGTTGGACCGCAGCACATCCATATCCAGCCCTTCTGCGTCGATAGTTAGAAAGTCGATAGGCGTGCCGGCAGGCAGGTATTGATCCAGGATATCGCCCAGTGGCCAGGTTTCAACCTGTTTTTTCCCGATTACCCGGTATTTGGGATCCTGCGTGTATTCTTCCACCTTATCCGGCGAAAAGGTATTGAGTGCAGGATCATTAAAGATGTGATAGGTAAGGTGTTGCCTGTTAAGGGATACACCCATTTCCAGGTTTGTATCAAGGGGGCGGTACCTGTCAAACATCGCTTTAGAACCTGGATTGGGATCGATATTGATGCCTTTCCAGCGGTTCTTATAAAATATATAGGTATTGGATACACGAAAAGGATGGTGCGCACCTACATCTACATAAGTTCCGTTTCTCTTGTTATCAAAAATCCTTTTCAGGATCAGGTCTTCACCCTCCGAGCTGTATGCCGGGGCCAGGTACCTGATCTGAGGTGCTAACTTAGATCCCAACCGGGCTATTATTTTTTTTACTTGACTCATTTACTCAATGACTTTTGACGTAATACAGATAATAAGTTTTCAATAGAACTCTTCAACGCCAGCTGCAACTGCCAGATATCTGCAAGCGCCTTTCCCGGCTTAAGCATTTTTATCATAAACATTTTGCCCTGCCCCGTTTTATCAAGCATGATCAGGCAGGTGGCAACGGTTGTATAAGATATAACGGTAGCTATAGCGGCGGCTATTCCACCCAGTGAAGGAATCAGCAGCAGGTTGATGATCAGGTTGGCTGCAATTCCTGCAATGGTAGCATACAGGTTTGCATTGTAATTGCCTTCCACAATCTGGTATTGCATGATGGCTACGCATAAAAACACAGGTATATTTGCCCAGATATGGATGGAAAGGATAATGCCTGCATGCGGATACTGGCTTCCGTACAAGAGGCCTGTGAGCCTGCCGGAAGCAATGGTCATGACAACTGCAATCGCTGTACTGCCCCACATAGAAAGCCGGATCCATTTCTCTACATTTTCCAGATACCTGTCATGATTTGTTTGCCTTTTCCGGATCAGATTTGGCAGGATGGCAACGGCTATAACTGTTGGAATAGCATACCACAGTTCTGAAATGCGGGCTGCCGCAGCGTATTCTCCCAGCTGTTGCGGTGTGGTCAGGATATCCAGCATCAGTTGGTCAGACTTCATATATAGCAGTACAAGCACACCTGCAAAGAGAAGGGACCAGCTTTGTGAGAACAGGTAGCGGGCTTCCTGCATACGTATTTTAAATAATGAAGTGATGCCCTCATGCCAGCTATAATAGGCAAAGATGAGTAGATAAGTGATCAGCAGCTCAGCAAGCGATACCCACAGGATGACCATAAATGAAAGGTTCATTCTAACGCATGCGATCCTGATCAGGCAGAATAAAATAAACACAGTCACCTTTGGAATAATCACACGTTGTACCTGGTTGTGTGCCTGGTAGTAGTAATCAAAGACATCGAATGATTGCAGCAGGATATTCAGGGCGGTAATGGAGGTGCACCATATGTACAAAGGATTGTTTTGCCGGGTGAACCAGGTGATCCCGATACAGATGATACAGGATAAAATGCCTGCTACCACCCGCATGAATAATGCTGTTGAGATAATTTCATCCCTGCGTTCAGGCGCAGCAACGAGTTCTTTTACTACTATCTTGTCCAGGCCCAGCACGGCAATACCTCCAATAATGGCAGTAAGCGCGATGGAATAGTTCCAGATGCCAAATTCCACAGGGCCGATATAGCGTGCTATCATGGCCATGGTAATAAGACCAAAGAACAGCCGCGCCAGTTTATCTATCAGCAGCCAACCACTATTTTGCAGTATTTTATGCAAGACGATGTTTTAATTTTTTGAAAAATGCAAACCATCTTTTGGCTTTCAGGTTCTCCTGCGAATAGGAGTAATGATCGTAGTAATAGTTTGGATAGAAACTATTCTGTTCAATTCCATTGAAGATGATCCCTGTTTTATGAAAATGTCCTTCTTTGAGGCTTTCCGCAACCGCTTTCAGTTTGGATTTTAAAGTGAAGTTGTACCTTACCACAAACAGGCTGGCGTCGATGTAAGGTGCCAGGCTCTTGGCATCTGATACAATACCAATGGGGGCAGTATCAATAATGATATAGTCATAGCGTTCCTTCAACGTATTCAGCAGCGTACGCATCCTGTTCCCTTCAATCAGTTCAACCGGATTGGGTGGAATTGGCCCGGAAGAAATCAGGTGCAGATCTGTATTAGGTACCTTGCGTATGATTTCGTCTATCGATTTATTTTCCACGATATAATTGGTGATCCCAACATAATTGTCCAGCCCGAGGTACCTGGAGAGCTTGGGTTTACGGAGGTCAAGTTCCAGGAGGATCACTTTCCTTTTGTTTACCGTGAGTGAATTCCCGAGGTGAGCACTTAAGAAGGTTTTACCCTCACCTGAGATGCTGGAAGTGATCAGGATGGTAGTACTATCGGTATGTTCACTTAGCAGGTAGCGGAGGTTGGTACGCAGGTTGAAAATTTGCTCCAGCAGCACAGACCTGTTTTGTAATGACAGGTTTTTGGTAGTTTCTTCGTCATCCTGGTATATTTCAGCCATAAGGGGAAGTTCAAATAATTGTTCGATCTCAGTTTTGCTGAGGATCTTATTATTCAGGAAATATTTCAGGTAAATGTAAAGTGTGCTGAGTGCCAGGCCGATGGCCAGGAAACCTACAAAGGCCATTGTCTTTTTGGGTGATTCCGGTTTTTCCGGAATGAATGCAGGCGCAATGATCTTGTTGTCTGTCACATTACTTGCATAGGATACAGCGGCTTCTTCTTTCTTTTTCAACAGGTAGAGGTAGAGGCTTTCTTTTACTCCCTGTTGTCTTTTGATATTGATATATTCTCTTTCGTAAGCCGGGATGTTGGCAATTTTGGCCTGGATCTGGTTTACCTTTTGCTGCATCTGACTTTGTGCTACGCCTGCATTGCGTTTGTATCCCGAAATGTAGTTTTTAATTGTATTGCGTGCTTCTTCTATTTGTCCATCCAGGTTTTGAACGATCATACTGCTGGGTTGCAGGGAAAGAGACAGTTTGTTTTTTTCTTTCAGCAGTTCCTCATACCGGTTGATCATGGCAGTCAGTGTCTGGTCTACGGTGCCCAGCATGGGAGCGAAAGGATAGCTGGTGCCGGGAGCATTTAGATAGTTTTCTACCTGGTCAAAAATGGAGAGCTGCATGTTTGCATCGTTCAGTTTGATATCCGCATCTTTTACCTGCTCCAGGGCCAGTTTGCTGGTTCCTTCGATGTCGGTGATGCCCCGCTGAACTTTGAAGCGTTCTTCCTGTTTTTCAAGGTAACCCAGTTCATCACGCAGTGAGTCGATACGTACGGAGAGAAAATTGATGGTTTTCAGTGCCACCCTGTTCTTGTCGTCCAGCGTATAATCGTTGTAGGTTTCAAGTAATGCATTGATAAAGTGAGCCGCACGTGCAGCAACCGGATCTTCGTAGGTTACGAGTATTACAGTCGCATCTTTATTAACGAGGGCAGTACCGATATCATCCATTTTTTCATTGGCCAACTGGGCGATAGAATCTATCCGGATACGGTAGTCATTCATTGCGGGCAGATTGTTTCCTTTCCCGCTGTAGGTAATGATGAACTGATCGTTGCCTACGGTAAATGGTACGCCTGATTTTGCGGTAAATGCTTTGGTCTGATCATCTCCGTATTCCGCTTTTACTTTCAGCCCTGCATTAAAAGGGGTGACATCAAATACATAGTTGCCAATATTGGCTGTATCGGTAAGAATCGTGATGTTGAACGGTGAGTTTTCATATAGTTCTTCATTTCGTACCGTTTGTTTGCGGTAGTAACGAATATTGAAATGATTATTTCTGATTACTTTGGCAATCAGGATGGGTGACTTGATCACTTCCATTTCGTTCTCAATATTTTTTCCACTGTTGAAAAGGGAGAGGGATTTGAGCATATCCATTTCTTCACCGCCTCCTTTCTTTTCATCTTTCAGGTATAATTTAGCGCTGGACATATACCTTGGATTGGCATATTTCAGGTAGATGAATGCTCCCAATACGGAGAGCAGTGTAAGAATAAGATAGAGTGGCCAGTGAAATGCCAGTTTTTTCAACAGGTCATTAAGGTCTATTGCTGCCGGTTTACTGGTTGTTTCGTTTTTTGTGCTCATAACGGAAGGAATCATTTAATGGTAACGATAATTAGTGTTGTGATCAGTGACAGGGCTCCAATCATAGCCGGGATCAGTTGTACGAATTTTGATCCATTGAACACTTTATTTTTGCCGGGTCTTATATATACTACATCATTGTTACTCAGGTAATAGTAGGGGGATGATAATACTTTGCTTTCGCTCAGGTTGAGGGATACATATTTTTTCACACCGTCTACTTCCCTGATCACTGTGACGTCATCGCGCAGGGCTGTAATGTTCATATCGCCGGCCATACTGAGAGCATCCATTATCGAGACGCGCTCGGCTCCAATCTTAAAAGAGCCGGGGCGTGCTACATCCCCTAACACTGATATTTTGAAATTTGAAATTCGGGTAGATACAAAAGCATTGCGGATGCTTTTATCAAGTTCTGTGGTGATAATATTGTTGATCTCGGATGTTGTTTTGTCTTTTACATATATCCGGCCAGCCATTGGAAGGTTGACGTAACCTGCGCTATCTACCAGGTAGCCGGGATCTATACCATTGGCGCTGGTGGGAATAGCAGATACAGCAGCAGGATTCAGAATCTGGGAAATGTCTTTGTCAATAGTGGTCACAGTGATCTGTAATACATCCCCTGGCTGAACTTTAAGTGGCGGCAGCGGATGACCGGTTTCTTCACCCATTTGTTTCTGAATGTCATTTAAGTACGTTATTTTTTTTGTTTCGATGCAGCTGGATAAAAGGAGCAAACTGCCAATTAACAGTAAATGGATTCTGGATTTCATGTGTTATTTTGTTATGTCGTGCGTGTTTGTAGGTTGAATAGTTTACCCTTCAGGAATGATTGCAGCAGGCACAGTACTCTTCCTTTTTTTGATTAATTTTTGTCTTAAAGTCTGTTGCACAGGGAGCTCGAAATAGTAGTGGCCCAGTATACTAAGTGTGATCAGAACTATATAGAATATCAGTAAGGTGAGGGGAGACTGGAAGATGGTCTGGGGTAGGCCCAGTGCATTGACCAGTACTGCGCTTGCTACCATGAGGGGAAAGTGAATCAGGTACAGGCAATAGCTGGCATTCCCCAGCACCTGTGTCCATTTTGCCCTGATGCCACTTTTGATGGTTTCTGCCATGGCTAGTGCCAACACGGTTACAGGCGATACAATCGTTCTGAAAAAGGTATTGGTAGCGAGGTAAAAGATTTTTTCATTGTTGTCATCTGTCCAGGCTGGCAGTGCCTTGTGTGTGAAAGAGAAGAACAGTTGACGGGAAAATGAGAAATAATATTCCAGTAGAATATAGCACCATAGCAATGCTGCAGTAATGGCGACATTCCGGGTTAGTTTCCTTACATCCTTTTTAGTGCATAACCATGAATAGATATGGTATACAAGTGCTCCCAGGAAGAAGGAATAAATACCTTGTCCGATCATTGGGTAGAAGGCCTGGATAACAGCGCCGGCGATAACTATAAGTATTAGTAAACCTTTTTTATCATACTGCCTGCGCCAGGCGAGGAGGAAGAATAGCAGGTAGAGCAGCAGTTCTACTGATACGGACCATGACGGGCCGTTGAACCCATTGAGTGCCGGTGTCTTTTCAAAGCCCCAGCTGTGAATGACGAGCAGGTTGAGCAGGAAATGCCAGTAGTCGTTATTTTGTATAATAAAGGTGTGTCCTGACTGTTTAACCATCCACATTTGCAATGGAATTATTGCCAGGAGAGAAAGCACATGAACAGGGTATAAGCGTGTAAACCTGTAGGTGATAAAATAGTTAAAGTTGATAGTACCCTTTGCTATTTTTTCAGCATAAAACCAGAAGAAAATAAACCCTGACAACAGGAAGAAAAGGTCTACAGCATAAAATGCATGATGGTAAAGGATAGAGAATAAAGAATAGAGTGGTAAATGGAAATCCTCGAGGGGGGCTGTTTGCACAGTATAGTCCTTATAAAAGAAGAACTGCCAGTGGCATAATACGACAATAAGTGCCGCAAATCCCCTGATTGCATCCAGGCTAAAAAAGTATAACGTTGAGGGCTTATCCGAGGCCATGAAGGAAGATGATATGCAACAATAAAAAGCCTGTAATGGTCTTTGGACCATTATAAGAGTGGAGTTATTTCCAGTTTTTTATTGATTATAGCATTCTCAGACGAGGGCAAGTTAAATTAAAAATATCACTTGCACAAAATTGATGGAAAAAATCCGGTGCTGACCTGGACTGTGAATGTTGGCTATAATATGCTATGGTAGAGATTTTCAAGAATATGACTGTTAGGAAACAGGAACAAGTGCAATACTAAATACGGTATTTGTACATGTTATAAATAATTAAAAAATGAACAATAATTGTATTATTTATGTATTTATGTTGGGAAAAAATTCTGGATGTAGCCTCGAAAATAAATTGACCCGCAATAGATGAAAAGCATTAAAAAGTTGTTCAATGTTATGCAGCACTATTTGTATAACATCAGAAAATCTCAACAAACCGATATTCTGTTATTAGGTGCATTGTTAGCAAGACAAAATAAAGCGTTACCCCTTTTGGATAATTTAGCGGACGCTGAATTCAAAGTATTTAGCCAGGCAGGAGATGATGGGATCATACAATACCTGATTCATAAAGTTCAGATTGCCCGGAAAATATTTATTGAATTTGGGGTTGAGAATTATGTGGAATCGAACACCCGTTTTTTGTTAAGGCATGACAACTGGTCAGGGCTGGTCATAGATGGTTCGCGCAAGGCAATAGAATATATCAGGTCTGATGATATATTCTATCAGCATGACCTGCAGGCATTGGAAGCCTTTATTACCAAAGACAATATTAATGATCTTATATCATCGGCCGGGATCAGTGGAGAGGTTGGTTTGCTAAGTGTGGATATAGACGGTAATGACTATTGGGTATGGAAAGCGATAGATGTCGTACAACCTGTGATTGTGGTAGCAGAATATAATAGTGTATTTGGAAGGGATCGTGCCCTGACCGTTCCTTATAAATCAAACTTTATAAGGTCTGAAGCGCATTACAGCTACCTATATTTTGGTGCATCTTTAAAAGCACTATGTCTGCTGGCTGAGGAGAAGGGATATAGCCTCGTGGGATGTAATGCGGTCGGGAACAACGCATATTTTGTAAGAAAGGACCGGCTTGGTAAACTGAAGGCCTTGAGTGTGGAAGAAGGATATGTGGAATCTCAGTTCAGGGAGAGCAGGAACGCGCAGGGACAACTGAATTATCTGAGAGGTGCGCAGCGCTACGCCTGTATACAGGGGATGCCTGTTGTGAATGTGGCGACTGGCAATACAGAATTACTTTAATTAAAATGAACGTAAAAAATATCCTCTATGAATTCGGTATTCACAATATTAAAAAATGTTTATGTTTTTTTATTTGCCCGAAAAGCATTGTATCGATTTAACCTGCTGCTGTATAAATTAAGTATGCGGGGAATTGGCATCATGAATTATGAAAACGATCGGGTGAGCGGAGAAGAATCCTTTGTGAAATACCTGAAGAAACATCATCATTTTGATGATGGGGCTATATTGGATGTAGGAGCAAATGTGGGAAATTATTCGGTGATGTTGCGCAGGCTGCAGGTGAGCCTGCCAATTTATGCATTCGAACCGCATCCAAGGGCTTTCAATAAATTGCAGGATGTAGCAGCTATACATCATTTTATACCGGTGAAACGCGGAGCAGGAGATAAGGTTGCGCAGGCAGTGATCTATGATTATGCAGGTAATGGCGGATCCGAGCATGCGAGTATGTATAAGGAAGTGATCACAGGTTTCAGAGAAAGTGATGCAGAGGAGGTTCCGATTGAGATCACTACGATTGATGAATTCGTAGCCGGGCATAAAATTGATAAAATCGTCTTGTTAAAAATCGATACAGAAGGGCATGAGCTGAGTGTATTGAGGGGTGCGATGCATAGCATCCGGCAAAGGAAGGTAAAAGTGATTCAACTCGAGTTCAACGAGATGAATGTGATTTCCCGCACATTCTTCAAGGATTTTATTGATTTGCTGCCTGACTATTTATTCTATCGTATGCTGCCGGATGGATTGATGCCCCTGGGCAATTATAATGCAGCTACCTTTGAAATTTTTGCATTTCAAAACATTGTAGCTATCCTGAAATGATGATGGAAGTTGGGGCTGACAAAAAAAGCAAAATGAAGGTGCTGAGAATTGCGTGGAAGCTATTTCGTCTCCATCACCCACCCGGGAGGGGGTACTTTTTTTAGTCAGCCCAACCTTTTTTATTTTTATTTACGTGCTTCGAGTGCGACAGCATTATTGAAGCGCCCTTCACTTTCCACAAGTTTAAACATTTCATCTTCACTATCATTAAATGTAGCAGGACGCACATACGAGAAGCCTGCACGGTACAATTCATTGGAAAGAGAAAGCGTGTCCCACATAAACAGATGGTCGCTGTTGCCGTATGTATTTTGTAACAGACCCTTAATTCCCCTGCGGCGATGTGTTTTGCCCAACCTTGTTTTTTGCAGAAACTTGGCGTTGGCTTCCTGGTCATGATTACTGAGGTCTTCTACATATTCGCGCGCAGCTTTTTCCAGGTCAGGAACCACGCAGCGGAAAATGCCACCGGGTTTAAGAATTTTGTAGGTATTACGCACTGCAATGAGAAAGTCCTCGTAAGTCAGGTGTTCCAAAACGTGGGAGCAGTATACGCCATCAGCAGTGTTTTCAGCGATACCAGGCAGGCCTCTGATAATGTCACCTTGTAGCACGTTGTCGGGAAAGGCGATATGCATTCGTTGCTTCAGCATATTGCCAATGAGGGGAAGTTGTTGTAAGCGGAGCGTGGGGGAGGCATCAAAGTTCTTCCAGCCCTGGGGCGATGACATGCCACAGCCATACTGTACATATAGATTACTCATTGTTGATGGGTTTTATGAATGAGAGAGGAATGTCCAGGCTAATGTGTCTTGGTACGGTTATATAGCAATATAATAAAAAAAAGTTGATTAGGAGATAGCGAAGATTTATGTCACTTTTCAAAATATTATATATAATAAATAAAATTATTTATTACCTTTGGTGAAATTAATTGTATCTGCGCAGAAAAACTGCGCACTTGTAGTGACATCTTTGTATCGTTAGATATTTGGTCCTGGTCAATTGTAACTTACTTCCCACTTGAAAACAGTTACAAAATTCCGGACCTTTCTTTTTAATACAATCAGCATGGAACAGGTTAAAGCATTGTTGAAAGTAGCCTTACGCCAACAGGCGCTATATATACCCAAATTAAAACGTCCTTTTACACATCAACCTGTAGATGAAGAGAACTTCTCTTTTGTTGCAGAATTAGTCAACCTGGGATACCTGGTGTCAGAAGAATTGTTGTATGCACTCAGAATGATGAATGTGGACGACAGGGAACTGGCGCTGGACAATATCAGTGAAGCAAAGGGCCTGGAGAAGGGCTGGACGCCTTTAATAAGGAACTGGCAGACACCTGTGCATGTAACAACAGCTGACTACATCGTGACCTCATTCGCCAACTATTTTAAGAATAGCGATGAAGTGACCTTACCATGTGGTCATTATATTCCGGAAGGTACTTTCCCTCTGGAGCGTTATAATGGTTGTCCATTTTGCGCTACTCCTTTCGAATTTGAAAAACTTACTTTAAAAAATCAGGCGGGCAAAAGAGCCATTTTACGGTGCTGGACACTGGACGATGTGCATCAGTATTATAACAACCTGCTGTTATCCAGGACACCGCTGGATGCAACACAGGCAGATAGTCTGAAGATCCTGATGTCGTTCTTCCCCTTACCGGATGTTAAGCCGGCTATGAAGGAAACTTTGATGCTGGTGATAGATAACCTGGTGGAAAGAAACGACCAGGAAAAGGCACAGGTTTTTTTAACGTCTCCCAACGAAGTACTACGTTACTTATGGTATAAACATACAGGTTTTGCGCAGATCTTTGCACCTAAGACGATTATCAGCCGTCACGGAAAAAATCACCAGCATGTAAGACCGCAATCGTCTACAGCAGCTGTAGCACGTATTTTTTCCAGGGCTTCCCTTGCATTGTACTATGATCGTAAAACAGGACGTATGGTTGCCGAATGGCTGAACGTCATGGAAGGACCGGTAGAAAAACTGTGTGAAGAAATGCACCCTAAAAGAGGGATGTGGGTAAGGTTTATCAGGGCCTTGCGTCTATCTGAATTCAGCAGACGTACAGGATTTGAGAAACTGCGTGAACTGCTGGATGTATTTTACAATGAAAGATATGAGGTATATAATGGGCAGGTACAACATTTCCGCCTGCGCAAAGAAGCGCATACAACGCTGAAATTATTACAACAGAGACCAGGTTTATTTGCCCGTTCCCTGTTTGCAAATATGCTGTGGTTTGGACACGAAATCGTACTGGATGCTTTTGCAGAAGTGATCAATAAAGTACCTGCACGATTAGTGTTTACACTCAATATGTATGCAGAGGATTATTTCAATAAAGGGCTTTCCCGCACGGTGAAACCATTGGGTGGTGTGGCCAGATTAGTGACACCTAATAAGCTCTTACAGTTATTCAGCGATGAAGAACTAAAGCAGATGAAAGAAGGAGTGGAGGAATTAACCCTGAAGTTGATCAAAGGCCGTTTTGCAGGTGTGGCGAATGGGAATAAAACAATTTACATCGATCCACAGTTATTCAAAATGCCTTTATCAATCGGCGACCGCAGTGATTCTATCCAGGATCTGCCGGTGGCTCTCCAGGGAACCCGTTTCCCTGTAGCAGGAGATAAGGTACGCCTGTTTATGCAATGGGGAACAGGATTGCCAGCGCAGCACCTGGATATGGATCTGAGCTGTACCATTACCTATGATAAGGTCGTAGATAATTGCAGCTTCAGTAATATGTATCCTGTAGGATGTAAACATAGCGGTGATGTCATTCATATTCCAGACCGGGTTGGTACAGCAGAGTACATCGATATCGATCTGGCAGTATTGGCAGATGCCGGCGCACGATATGTGAGCTTTACATGCAATGCATACAGCAACGGAAGCATGTCTCCTAATATGGTCATTGGCTGGATGGACTCAGAAAATGAGATGACGATAACAACGGCAGGTGTTGCCTATGATCCATCCTGTGTGCAACACCAGGTACGGATTGGGAAAGGTCTCACCAAGGGATTGGTGTTTGGTGTGCTGGAACTTGCAAGCCGGGAAATTATCTGGCTGGAAATGCCTTTCCAGGGCCAGGTAGTAGGACAAATGAATTTTGATATGGTGCAGGCATTGCTGCGAAAACTGGAAAGCAAACTGAGCGTAGGGAACATGTTGCGCATGAAAGCAGCGGCACAGGAATTGCAGGAAGTAGCGCATCCATCAATGGCTGATGAAGCCTATACCGCGGTATGGGCAAAGGATGCAGCCGCAGTTACACAGTTGTTCATCGACTAATCAATAAAAGAAAAGAAAAGGGCAGCGGTAGTGGCTGCCCTTTTCACTTAAACTATCATGGCACTATTTCATGCCGTCGGATTTGGCTTTTTTCATTTTATCTTTCATCATTACTTTGCCATTCATATCCATCATCTCCCCGTCTTTCATCATCCACGTTTTACCGTCTTTATTTTTAACAGTACCGTCTGCCATTACCGTAGTACCATCACTCATGGTCATGGTTTGGGTCATTTCTGATTTCTGGCCAGCTTTCATTACCCACATTTTGCCTCCCTTCATGGCTACACAGTCTTTCATCTTATGCATACCATTATGATGATGCATGGAGGAATCAGACATGGGGGTCTGTGCAAAGGTTGCAATCGCTGTCATTAGCAGGAGAGAGGCGGACAAAATAAGTAGCTTTTTCATTGTTGAATTTTTTGAGATTACAGGTTTAAAACACAGCTATCTCAGCTGTATATATATAAAGGATTTCTGTGAATAGTATAACAGCTATGGTGCCAAAAAGTTTTTATTAACTGCGCACAAAGCTTGCGCACATGGGTTTGAATATTTGTATCATCAATTCAATTATACTAAATTGACGAATGTATGAACAAGATTAATGGCGCTGATTTAATGACAGCAGGTTTTAAACAAGGTAAAATATTAGGAGTGGCGCTGGATTTAATAGCTGCGCATTTAAGCGATATGGACCATGCAAGCCTTATTGCATTGATGAGTGACCTGCGATTAAGACCGGAGATGTACCTGGATCATCCTGTATTGGAAGATCTGGCAACGAAAATGATTGAAGAAGCAGTAGCGCCGGTAGATACAACGATTCCACTGAATGATAAGGCTGCAGACTACCAGATCTTTGGCAAAGCTGCTATTGATCCGGGAGCTATCAGACAAATGGATTTCGCGATGCGACTGCCAGTGGCGGTAGGTGGTGCTTTGATGCCTGATGCGCACCAGGGTTATGGCCTGCCTATCGGTGGGGTATTAGCTGCTAAAAATGCGGTGATTCCTTATGGGGTAGGTGTGGATATCGGGTGTAGAATGGCATTGTCCATTTATGATATTCCATATAAGGTGATGGATGAAGATAAACTGAAAAAGATCCTGGTAGATGAAACTAAATTTGGTGCAGGGCACGGTTTCCAGGGTAAGCATCGTGCGGCGCACGCCGTATTGGATAACGATGCATTTAACATGACTCCGTTCGTAAAGCAACTGAAAGATAAGGCCTGGTCACAGCTGGGGTCTTCTGGTGGTGGTAATCACTTCGTGGAATTTGGTGTGATTGAATTTGCGCAGCGAGACGAGGCCTTGAATATAAATGCAGGTAAATACCTGGCCCTGTTATCACACTCCGGTTCACGTGGTTTCGGTGCAACAGTAGCAGGTTATTATACAAGACTGGCAAAGGACTTGTGTAAACTGCCTAAAGATGCAGCAAACCTCGCCTGGCTGGATATGAACACCGCTGAAGGCCAGGAATACTGGATGGCAATGAACCTGGCCGGTGATTACGCGGCTGCCTGTCACCAGGTAATACACCGTAAGGTCGCAGCATTGGTAGGTGGCCAGCTGCTGGCAACAGTGGAGAACCACCATAATTTTGCATGGAAAGAACAACTGAATGGGGACGAAGTAATTGTGCATAGAAAAGGAGCAACACCAGCCGGTAAAGGTGTGATGGGGATCATTCCCGGTTCTATGGCGGCACCGGGATTCCTGGTACGCGGTAAGGGAGAAGAAGCTGCGATCAACTCAGCATCTCACGGTGCGGGTAGACAAATGAGCCGTAAAAAAGCTGAAAAGGAAATTTCGGGAGTGGATATGGCGGCAGTGCTGGCAGCGAATAATGTGACGCTGATTGGTGCAGGTCTGGACGAAGCGCCAATGGCTTATAAGGATATCCATACTGTCATGGCTGCACAGGAAGCGTTGGTAGATGTGGTAGCTAAGTTTTCTCCGAGAATAGTGAGAATGGCGGATGATGGAAGCAAGGAAGATTAGATAAAAAAGAGCCTGGATCAGAAGTAATTTGAAGGCATTGGGCATTTTATAAACATAAATGCTGTCCGCCAGGTCACCGAATTACATCCGGGAAATTTTACTCCTGATGCAGGCTCTTATAATTTATTAACTGTTGAAATTATTATAATCTCTTACCAGTGAATCAAAATCACTGTCCAGTGATTCCAGGTCATAACTTTCAAAATGACCTTTTTCACCTGCATCACGCATACGTTTTCTTGCATTCAGCAACAGCTTGTGGAAATCATCGTAGAAAGTATTGAAGCTATGATCTTCGTTTGCTTTCTTCGCATTATCGATATTGATCTGTGCATGTTCAGCCTGTGCTTTTTCCAGTGTCGCATACTGTTCTTTCGCTTTTGCTTCAATACCTGCATACTTTTCTTCACTACCCAGCAGATCGATGAATGCACGGATGCTGGTCATATCTTTCTTCATAGCGATGATGTAGTCTTTCAGCGGACTATCTTTCAGAATGACTTGTTCGCTTTCGTCAGCTACTACCTCTACTTTCTTTACGATAGAACTTTTCAGGCTATATAATTCAGCAATCTGGTTACGCAGGGTATCGATGATGGCGTATCCTTTTGCACCTTTATCATCTTTGTAATCTTCAGCGGTAATGTACTCATGCATACGGTTATTAGTTGCTTTCATCGTTTCAAAAAGCGCCTTGTACTGGGTAATACTATCTTTGAAGAATTTCTGGTCCTTATCACTCAGTTCTTTTACAGGCTCGTCGATCTTGACTTTCTGGTTGAACTTCTGGAAATCAGGCATAGAGAAGGGCTTGTTGATCGTGATGAAACGATATTTGTCATTCGGGTGCTTCAGCGCATCTTCAAGCTTTTCAGTGTTTTTTACAACGTCTTCGAGGTAGCTGTTATGTTTGTTCGACATATCAACAATCAGGTTCGTGTATTCAATAATGTGGCTGGCTTTTTCAGCTGAATTTTCGCTGTATTCGGTAGCACCGGGTTTCTTGCCGCTGGTATTGTTACAGGAAATGGTACCTACGAACATAGCAATGACAAAGAATGAACAGATAAATGTTCTCATGTAAGGGTATTTTTGGTTAAACAAATTCAATAAAGTACTGGTAGTTAATGCGGTAAATTGTCCCTCTTTCACAAACAGTGCTGCAAATATATATATAATAATTAATTATCAGAAGGGTTTACCTTCTTTAACAAATTCCCGCTTGATGCCATCCAGTACATCATTGGCATGTATTTCCAGTTTATCCTTATCATCGGTGTGCTTTTCAATGGCCTTCAGACAGGCATAGTGTACTACATTCAGAATGCTTCCCCCTGCCAGTTCAAAGCGTTTGATCATTTCCGGTACATCACCTCCTACAAATACAGATTGTTGTGGAAAGGTTCTGCGCCAGATCATGGCCCGCTCGTTGGCATCGGGAAAAGAGAATTTTAAGATCGCATTGAAGCGGCGTATAAATGCATCGTCTATATTATTCTTCATATTTGTAGCAAGGATGATCAGGCCGTTGTAGTCTTCAATGCGCTGCAGGAGATAAGATACTTCCTGGTTAGCGTATTTATCGTGGGCATCCCGCACATTCGTTCTTTTTCCAAACAGGGCATCTGCTTCGTCAAAGAAAAGGATCCAGCCTTTGTCTTCTGCACGGCTGAATAACAGTTCCAGGTTTTTTTCTGTTTCGCCAATGTATTTAGACACGATCATAGAGAGGTCTATCTTATACACTTCCTTACCTGTATATTTCCCCAACAGCCCTGCGGTGAAGGTTTTACCAGTACCGGGAGGGCCATAGAAAAGCGCCCTGTATCCTTTGCGCAGCCGTTTCTCCATATTCCACTTATTCATCAGCTGTGCGTTGAAGTTAACCCAGTTCATAAGTTCGTCGATCTGTGATCTCAGGTCATTGTTGATGATGAGGTCTTCCCATTCCAGTTCGGTCTTTACCTGCTTGGCAGGAAAGCTGCTGCTGAAATGCGGAGGTACCGGTTTACCATGGGTAAAGATATTGATGTGATCCTGCGATAGCAATAAACGTCCGCTCATGGTAGGTTCGCCGGAAGGCATTTCTTCCAGCCATAGTACTTTTGTACGGCTAAAGAAATGATCAGGCCAGAAGATCTGCGCTACTTCCGTACGTACATCCCAGTTATTACCGCCTAACAGGAAGAGGGCAGTTTCGCCGGTAGGCAGGAAGCCCCTGCTTTGCTTGCTGCGGGTACCACCTATCTGGGGGAAATCGCTTTTACCACTCAGGTGTTGTTGTATTTCGGTATCGTAAAAGTCAGGTTGTAAGTGCGGAATGAGCGCCATGAACAATAATAATTGTTCATGAGTGGTAAGGGAATGTGTGCTGATAAAATTTAGAAAGGGGTCGTCCTGTTCCATATCCACCGGAACAGAGATGAGATAGTCGTCATCGTCTGCATTTTCAATCACGGTTTTCATGCGATGACTGATGAGTTCAGATAGTACTTTGGCGTAAGCCTTTAATACCTGCATAATATTATTGCTTTTATCCGGTCGGGTCGGGTTTAAATTAAGTCAGTAAATGGTCCAATGGCATAAGCTCACAGGCCGTACATTTTTACCGCAACGCTATTTTTCGTCCTCGCAGGGGCAACGCTGAATATCTTTATCCAGCTTCATGCGGCCATCATTGGTAGGAGGCTCCTGTTCATCCTTTGGCGAAGAGAGTCGCTGAATGCTATTCCCCTCAAAAAATGAAGTGCTGGCCTGGGGCTGAAAGAAGCCACTATTAGAAGAATGATCCGGGGTGTTAACGCTGTTTTTACTGAATGCACTTTTCATATGGGGTGTATTTATATTAATACAATTTACTCAGCAGCTCCGTGGCGAGCCGGGCATAATCCTTTGCCCCATTGGCCTGCGGGTCATAGCTGAAAATATCTTTGCCTGCTTCCTGGGCCTTGGCCAGTTGCATATTGGTACGGATAACAGTACCGAATACACTGCCTTTGTATTTTTCCGTCAGTTCCTGTCTTACTTGTTGGTTCATTGTTTTCCTTTCATCAAAACGGGTGAGCACCATGCCCAGCAGATTCAGTTTTGGATTGAGTTTCTTTCGGATGTTCTGAAAGTGTTGCATGAAACTGTACACACCTTTCAATGGCAGAAACTCCGCTGGTAAGGGAATGAGCACATAGTCACTGCACACCAGTGCATTGACGGTAAGCATTCCGACAGCATGCGGACAATCAATGAGAATGAAATCGTACGCTGTGGCAATGGGTTGTACGAGCCAGGACAATACCTGCTCCCTGCCATACACACTCACCAGTTCCAGTTCGGCACCTGCCAGCTCAATAGAAGACGGAACGATATCTAAACCTTCTTTGATATTGATAATAGCATCTTTGATCTGACTACCTTCGCCTGACATTTCTCTTTTTAATTCAGTATACAGGTTTTGCGCTGGCGCTGCCGGCACACCTGCTGATTGCGAGAGATTCGCCTGCGGATCGGCATCCACTAATAATACTTTCTTCCCTGCTCTTGCCAGGGCAGCGCCGAGATTAATCGTGGTAGTGGTTTTGCCCGCGCCTCCCTTTTGGATGGCTATGGAAATAATTGGCATTAGTTAAGCTTTTCATTGTTGACAATGCGCTGAATTGTGTCAGTAAGGGTGGTGCCGGAGAACACGATATTGCTATACGCATTCGGTTCATAGCCTGCATCTTCCTCCCTGATGAAGAATACCTGTTGCCCTTTGTCAGGGCGCAGATCAAAACAATAAATAGTGCCTCCGCCATCGCCACCGAAAATGAGTGACTGGGGAATGTATTTATACAGGTCTTTTTCTTTGAACAGCGCCAGCACTTCGGCGACTGAATAAACAATGAAGGGCGTCTTTTTACCATACAAACTACCACCGTTGGAGAATAGTAATAATGCTTTATAGTCTTCAGGGATAGCCCCGAAAGCAGCTTCCAGTGATTCGATAGCGCTGGCGGCAGCCGGGTTTTGTGAATCCCATTCCTGTGTGCTGATCATGTTAATCAGTTCGTTGCTTGTACTCATGTGGTCTTGTTTTTATGGGGTCCAGGTGCCAAAGATGGCAGTCAGCTGATCATTGGTTAAAGTATTACGGAGCGTATTGTAGATCCTTCCGAAATATGCATCCACTTCTGCGAGGTAGGGGCCCTGTACGCCGGCAGGTACGCCTACTGCATTCATATCACTGACCAGGAAGGCTCTTTCTTCTGCAAAGGTGCGGGTAGCTATGGTGGGCCTTCGTGCACCCTGCAGGTCATTGATCAATCCATGTGGTGTACCCCTGCTACCTTCGGCAAAGTTACGTGTTCTCAGTAACAATGCCGGGGCATCGTCTCTTCGATACACACCCAGGCCGTCAAAGCGTTCCCTGGCCCATGCATCCTGGATCCCGTGGTGCGACTGGAAGAAGTTCCTGGTTCCCCTGTTATCAGTTAGGAAACCGTGGGTATTGAATTCAAATTCACGGATCACGGCACCATCCGCCCTGGTATATTCCCAAAGTCCGCCGGCACCTCTGCGGAGCCTGACACCCGATGATCCTGCTTCAATGGCCGAAATCAGGCGATTATCCATGAACTGCTGCAATTCTGTGCCGTTCGTAACACCATTCAGTGCATCGATGGCATTGGAGAGGTCTGCCTGGTTATCCCTGAACATATGCAGGTATTCCCGGAGTGCCCGATCGTCAGCAGACAAATTCAGCCTGTTGATGAGGTTATGTACCTTGGTCAGGTTCTCCGGAGAGATGTTAACCGGGATACAGGGTGAATTACAAAATGTGAGTGCACGGCGTACATCCGGGTCCATGTTATGCCACATCCTGCGGAGTTCAGGATCGGCATCCAGCATGGCACGTGTTTCAGGACTGAGGCTTCGTTCCCATGCCAGGGCTTCAGCGTTCGGTACATCAGGGGTAAGAGGAGTATTGCCCTGATTATTCGGCTGCCCGGTTCTTACTTCGGCTTCGGTAGCATCGGCGGCAGTTTTGGTCGCATTGGCGTTGGTTTCCGCTTCTGCAATCTGCGCTTCGGCGGCCTGCCTGTTGGTATCAGCGGTAGCTACAGCATCGTCGGTGGCGTTTTCTATGCCTCCCAGGCGGGTTTCCTGTGCATCGGCACTGCCCCGCCATATTTCCCGGCGCCTGCGCCAAAAATCTCTTTCAGCGGCCAGCCTTTCCCTGGCTAGTTCCGTACCTGCAGCCCGCAGATTGGTAAAGAAGTTTTCATCAGCTACAGCCAGCCGGATAAAGCCGATCGTAGTGCGAACTGTTGCAATGATCTGATCGATATTACGAATGGTGTTTACAATCCTTGCTGCCCCGGAGGCCAGGCTGGCAGGCAATTGCCGCATACTGCGCAGGATGCGGATAGGTACCTGTCCTACCTTGGTCAGGAATTCGCCAAAGGTGCTGATGGTCTTAATAGTTTCAATAGCTTCAAGGGCAGCTTTGACAGCTCCATAACCAGCTACGAAGAGCAAGATGATATTCACGACAAAATTCGTCACCCTTCTCATCCAGAAGATGGCGAGCTGACATTCTTCAAAAGGTCCTTCGATCAGGGAGGCTTCCAGTTTTGTTTCTTCCCACATCCGGGAGATCATTTCACCGGGTGCTCCAAAGGCCTGTCCAATGGAGGTAAGGAATTCATTCACCTTATCCGCAGAATCCCTGCATATAGCCCCGCCACTGGCTTTAAAAAGTAACCAGCCGCAGAAGTGCATGATGCCTGCCGCAAGGTCAACAACGCCGCTTATAATGCTTGCAACGGCATCGAAGATGCCTACTATGATACCGGCTACCCCGCAGACCACATATTCCACGAAACCAATCAGGTAATCTCCAACGTCTGTGATGAAATCCCAGGCCCGGCGCAGGAAATTCCTTTCAATGCTGTAAACCGGTAACTCCGGCAGGAGATCATTGCGCAAAGTATTGTAATCGCCCTGCTGCATATCGTCCATGAGGGAGAAGGAAGCCGTTTCGTTCCATTCTGCCTGGGTCAGTTCCCCGAGCCTGGCATAGACCGCCACGCAAGCCATATGATTGGGCAGGCGGCGGAAGTTCTCTAATATAGAATTGCTATCCCGGATGCTGGTGAAACCAGAGATGAGGTTTTTGATTTTATACGCATACCAGTAGGTGGCATATTGTAAGGCTCTTACACTGCCACTGCCAAAGAATGCCAGCGACAGGTTATGAGCATCCATATCCTGCAAATCCCCAAAGAGGAAAACGGTCATATCATCAGGCAGGGAATCTCCCTGTGTCTCCATTTCGGAGAGAATATTGTCCAGCGCACCACCTGTGGGGCCGGTGAGCAGTTCTCTGATCTCTTTGCTGTCGTTGTCAGAGGTCCAGCCATTCAGGCGGCTCAGTACTTCTTTGGCAATGAGTTCACTGATCTGGGTAGATTGTACCTGGATGAAGATGCGGAGCAGGGCTTTCCAGTCGGACGTAACGCAGTCGGAGCTGAGCCAGTCGTATACGTACATTACATCCTGGTCTGCTTTCGCAGCAACGCTATTCAGGATGGCATCGACATCATTTTGCCCCAGGCCCTGGAATTTCGAAAGGATGATGGCGCTGTCATTGCTGGAGGTCCAGCCATCGAGGGCATCGTAAACGTCGTTGGCGTAGCTGGTTTGTTCATCAGCACTGAGCAGGTTAATATTTTTACCGGCTGCACCCTGTTGAACAGTATGTGTCAGCTCATGGGCCAGCAAGTGTTGCCCGCTACTATGCGCAGGATTGTATTTCCCACTGTTAAAGTAAATATGATTGCCGTGCGTAAAGGCTTGTGCATGCAGGTCCTTGTTCATCTCCACCGCCTTGCTGTCCGTGTGAATCCGCACACCACTAAAATCCGCACCCATAGCTGCACCCATATCCTGTTGTACCTCGGAAGGAAGTGGGTGGCCACTACTTTTGCTGGTTTCAAGACCTGATTCTACCCCGGCTGGAGCCAGGGAAGAGCCGTCTCCTTTCTTTTGCAGGGTTTGGATACTTTTAACAGGTTGACGCTGTATAACCTGGTCAGCCACATGATCTGCTTCTTTTTCGTAAACATCATCTGGTGCCCCAACACTTAGTTTGGTTTGAACAGGAGCGTCTTCTTCTTCTTCGGTTTTTTCTTCCTCTTTCTGCAATTTTTCCTGTTCATCGCATGCTGCACATCTTTGTACGCCACTGAAGAACCCTGTATCCGAAAAGAAGTCCTCTCCACCTTCTTTATCAAAAAAGGGACTCTCTTTCTTTGCAGGGGTAGATATAGATGTAGGAGCTACTTTATTCATTTGTCATCGCCATTCAACTCTTAAAATTTGTTTCATCCATGGCAGCCGGATATGACTGATACTCCATGGCAGGTAATCCAATAATATATCAAGGGGTTGCTGTTCTACCTGTAAAAAGGTTTGTTCATTGAGTGTAAAGAGTTTCCCGTTACGTTGCAGGAAACTATCTCTCAATGCGTCCACGGAAGTACGTTGCAGTTTATCCCAATGTTCGATCACTGCTTCCAGCAAAGCGTCTGCTTCTGCACATTCCTCCGGGCTGAGTTCTATTTTGTGGGCAAGGTTTTTACCAAGTGGCCATGCACATAGCAGTTTAGGTATTACGAGTGCATGTTCCGGGGTTTCGCGCTCCCCGGTAGCAAGGTAATGGAGCAGGTATAAAGCTTTTTCCTGCGCCACACTATCTATAAAAACCTGGTTATTTATCAGCCCCAGCTTTTTAAAGAAGCTGCCAAGAAAAGGATGCAATAAAACCAAACCTGCATGGATCAGGAAAATGCCGCCTGATGGAATAACTTCATCTGTTGATTCGATGGCAATCGCATCGTTGATAATATTGCGCTCTTCTATGGGATGGCTAACTGCCGAAGGATTTATTTCCTTTATTACAGAAATACATACCGGTAATAAGGAAATGATCTCTTTGTTTGCGACTTTAATCAGGTCAATTACTTCAATTAGATGTTGTGAAATGTAAGCTGCTGCTACCTGGGGTGCGGACATACCCTTTCCTGTCTTTCCGGCTGCCATCTTAAGCGCCAGTTGCCAGAACTGGTGATGGAGAGCAGGAGAAATGGAATGATATGATGAACTGATAATGGTGGAAGTTTCATTTTTAGAAACAGCATGGAGAATAGCTAGTTCATAAAATGCGGGGAGTAAATTCGGCTGACTTCCGGCAGTCAGTATTTCAATGAGCTGAACCAGGAAAGGAGCAGGGTGATCAGTGATCACTCTTTGTAATACAACCGGGTTATGGAGTAACTGCTCCCTGAGGAGGGTAACCAGCTGGAAATCTGTCGCAAAAGCTTCGAGCACATAATTATACCACGCCTGATCTGTTTTTAACGTATTCCATGGCAGGTATCCTTTCTGCATGTAAAAGAGCCATTGGCGGCCTACAGAAAGGCGAATGGTATTGCCTGCTGTGGCTGATATTCTCAATGCCGGAGAAATCTGCTTACGCAGTTGCTCCAGCAGAAGCGGGTAGATGAGTTCCTCTCCTTTACCAGCCTTCAGGTCCTTCATCCGGAGTATTCCCAGATCGATGGTGACAGTATCCAGGTGAATGACTTCCCCTTCTTCACAAAGTTCATTGCATGCTTTTTCCAAGAGGGGCACTAAATGATGATGGAAATACCTGCTCATTTCATGCTGCCACTCGAAAGCAGGTGCTGACTTCGGAAGTTTCAAAGTCAGCACCTGCCTGCGGATCATATGGTGTTGTTCCGCTGCCATGTATTATTGAAAGAGATGTTCAATTTGACTGAGATCTAAGGACGGCTCGTACTTTGCTACTGTAGTAGCGTTCCATTCTTTGTAGATATCAGCTAAAGGCATTTTGGCTTTTAACTGGTTCAATACAGGCTTAAGGGAGGTGAGCCCGCTGATGTCTTTGCCACCGAAGGTGTATTTGTCCAGGTAATTACCGGTGAGTAAGCTGACGAGAGAAGTAGCCTGTTTTTTATTCAGGATCTTCTTTTTACCGCCAGGCCAGTGGCTGAGAATCTTTTCTATGGCTTGCTGGTATTGCGTGAAGGACGGTTCGGCAGCATCGGAAAAAGTGTTGATCATGCCAGCCAGTTGTTTGTCTTTGATCTCAGTGGATAGTTCTTTGATGGCTTTTTTGCGTGCGTTAAGGCGGCCGTTGATAATCCGGGCTTTGCTGCTGGTATCAATACTGATTGGAGCAGTTGTTACTACCTCCGCATGTGCATTCTCTGCCTTCACCGATGCCACGGTGAATATAGGTCCTGAATCATCACAAGAGCTTTTCCAGTCAAACAACTCATTCACCTGCTGCTGAAAATCCTGTGTCTCTACATTCCTTGTCAGCACCTGCAGGAAAGCATTGAAATCAAACGGACCATTACAAACCGTTTTATTCGCCATCCACCGGATCCATTGTTTATAATACCCTTCAAATTCACAGAATTCTTTCGGCCGTAGCCATATAATCCGCAGCAATACATGCGCCGGCGCCTCTCTTTGCAGCATGTTCTCAATCACCTGCCTGTTCCCGTCTTTCCTGAATCTCTCCGGCCAGGCAGGCAATACTACGGTCGCAATAAATGAATAAGGATCATAACCCGCTACCAGATCGGGGAAATTACACTGACTAAACAACTCAGCCTGGTGCGGCAAAAGGTAACAACCACAGTTATACTCACAGTGCGGACGCAGCAGAATATGCTCCACTACATGCAAACCCTCGCTATTGATCAGTTTCTGGGCTCTCTTCACTGCCTCGCAAGCCATTTCAGCAGTGGTATATTTTTGTGGATTCCAGGCAAGCATTTCCCCGGCAGCAGGCAGTAAATCGGCCGGCTGATTGGGTTGCCCATCCGGTGTACTACAACCACAACTATATCGCGGAGAATAGAAGCTCACCCCATATGGTCCACAGCTGCAATCAAAACTACTCCGGTAGTTTTCATAATCCCCCAGCATCGCCAGCAGGTTTAGTAATTGTTGCACCGCATCCCTGTAGCTGGCAAAACCATTTTTGATCATCCAGCGGTCACAAACCTCACTGCTGAGAGAGTTGATCACATTGGTTTTATCCTGTAAGAAAGGAATATTGATATAGTATTGTTTATCCTCACCTAACCTGATCAGATTATTGTAATACTGGAACACCCCTAATAACTGTTGCTTCCAGGTTTCAAAAGGAATCGCTGTCACCGCAGCATATGCAGTGACCAGCCTTTGCTGATTTGCATTCGTGAGGTAATAGTCATTTTGTTTACTACCGGCAATGATATTCTTTTCATTCTGCAAAGCATCAATTACATCCACCCAGTTACAAACTCTTGCCTGTGGCACAGTTGCAAAAGGAACGCCATTATTATCCTTTAATATGCTGCTGCCATTTTCATCGCTGGTCGTAAAAGGTTTTTTCCCCGCCACTGCCTTGTATTGATTATATAAGGCAATCTTGGCATCCTCTCTTTTAGCCACATCATCATATTCACAAGGATGGATGATCAATTGCTCTGTGCTACCCATAAAGAAGCTGTAAGCGCAGGAATGACTATATCGCTGAAATTCGCCTGTATTAATAAACAACTGTACCCCCTGGTCGCCCCATGCATCATCAGGTGTAAGAAAACGGGTCGTACTCTCTGCCAGTACTTCTCTCAGGTAAGTACGGGTTGTGCCATTGCAATCGCAGGTATTCGTATAATTACCAGCATACTGCAGCAGGATCAGGAAGAACCTGAATGCCTGCATCGCTGCCGCCGGATCAGAATAATAATTCACACTCTGCCATTCACCTAATGAGAAATAGTACACCGCCTCATCCGGATCAGTAAAACAACATTGTGATTTGATGGCAGCACAGGGATTCTGCTCGCAAGGGTAGAAGCGGCGATAAAACTCATCGCAATCTGCTCTTTTGAATAATTGTTTGATTGGGTAGGTGGCTGCTAATACAGGATCTGTGACTTGCGTACCCTCTTGCAACAGCAGCAGGTATTCGGCCCTGAAAGCCTGCAGGGCCTCATCCTGGCTATTATACCCGCTTGTACTCTTGTATAATACGATCTCTTTGTCTGGTGTAGTACGATTAATCGTCTTTATCTGGTAATAGTATAATTTACCTTCCTGTACAATAATATCTCCCCCCAGGTAGATTTCAAGATAATCCGGGATCACCTGTTTACGGGCATCTATAATAACATTGTTTACCGCTACAGGATGATCTTTGTCTACCAGTCTGTATACATATTGCCCGCACTGGCTGATTTCATCAATCTGTACATACGCATCGTAAGCTTTGGTATCCGTCGCGCTACGCAGGCTTTCTATATTTTTCCGGATCTCCAGCAGGGAATTAATACCTTCATCCAGTGGTACCTCTGCAGACAAACGGCTACTGATTTTATTGGCAGTTAAATCAGCTCCATTCAGTTTATACTGAGGCAATGCAGTAGTAAACTTCTTCGCTGCTTCCAGCGCAGTCGCCTGGGTGTTATACGCCTCCTGGCTTGTAAAGGTATATCGCTGTTCAGGATGATAACCGATGGTGTAATTGAACTTCCAGGTATCTGGTGCCTGGTTGATGCTCATATCATACCTGAACTCATTGACAATACGCCAGATCTTATCCTGCAAGGCCTGTGCAGCAGCTTCAGAATTGGTCTCCATTGCACATACTGCTATTGGCGTTTCTCCGTCATTGATTGAAAGGAGGTATTTATCGCCATCAGCTTCCTTCGCGATGGCGTAATTAGCCGCATTCAGCATTAGTACCAGCAGTCTGAAAGCATGTGTATGTACCTGTTCTTTGTTATCAAATTCTGCAAGCGGTGTGAATTTAAAGCGGTTCCCTTTCTTCTCCACCAATGCATAAGACAATTTATCCGGCTTGTCAATGATGTCATTGTCGCCAATCTTAAATGCATCAGTATCAATAAAAGTAGTTGCCTGCTTTTCGTCAAATGCCAGTACACCAATTGCCTGGGAAGGTGTTTCCGTATCTTCCCATACCTTCGGCTCATTGATTTGACTGATCTCCTGTACCGCCAGTGTATGCGCCTGGTCTTCAGCCGGGGAAGGGGCGATTAACATCCTGACCTTGTTGCCCGCACTATCTTTCAATACCGCATTATACCTGTAAGTATAGATGTACACATCTTCAGGCGCAATATCAGTAGTATATAATCTTTGCAAACCATTAATCACCGAATTCGCCGTTTCGGCTGTAGGTTGCTTCATGGAAAAAGTGGCGTTGTTCGCCTTAATCACATATGCCTGTTCATGTGCCAGGTATTCAGTAGTATAATTTTTCTGATCTCCCAGTTGTGTCAGCAATGCTTTTGCAGCCTCCTGTGCTTCTGCACGTGTATCATATTTCACTGTACTACGGAAATAGTCATTTTCGCCGACAGGTAGTGAGAATAAGTATTGCTCAGCATATTGTACCACCTCAAAATTGCACAGGGTATGCTGTGTATTATCTGTATTACCACTTAAGGCCAGGAAGCGTTTTTCAAATCCTGAGATGTCATTAATTTTACTGTAATCATAACCACTACCTCTGTCAGCACTCAGTTCACTATAATTACCTAAGAAGTTCTCTTTTGCTTCAATCTGGCTCTGTCCATAAGATAAGACGGCAAAGTCTGTGAACTGCTCAGCGAATCTGGATAATAAATGATCCAGAAAACCCTGTCTGCGTGCGGCATATTGATGCTCATCCTCGGCAATTTGTTGCAGGTATACTGCATAGTTGCTCAGGTTGAAGCTGATCTCAAATGAATACCGGGTATTTGCCGCATAGAGGAATGCATTGTAGTTACTGTCAAACGTGCCCATATACAGCAAAGCCGTTGCTGCATTGTTGGCGCTCAGCGCATCCGGATAGTAGCGCTTGCTGATCAGAACGAAATCAGTTGCAGTACTGGTAATGTAGTAAAAACAACAGCCGTCTTTTTGGGTGATGACGGTAATCGTTGCATTGTTATTACGCAGGTCATCTTCCAGTTGCGCAATAGCAACTGCATTATCAGCGGTCGTTTCAAAAGTGGCCGGTGTCAGCTGGCTGATATCTATTGTCAACAGGTCTGCAGTGTCGATGATAGACCTGTCAATTGGAAAGCAGAGGGTATCCCCTGTATTCCCCAGTGATCCATCACTGAATCTCTGCAGCTTATCCAGATCCGGCACACTATCCAGGCCATTGATGAAATAAGAATGTTGCTCACCCGTAGCAGACATGGAGAAGAGCGTACGTATATGTTGCAGCTGGGTAAGATAATTGGCCAGCAACTGATCAAAGAATAAAAGGTAGCCTTTTAACTGTAAAGCCTGTGCTTTACGCAAAGGAGTCGAACTTGGGGAAAGACCTCCTTTGGCAATACCATATACACGGGGAAAATCATTCTGAATTGAATAATAATCTGCCAGGTCCTTTCTATACACCCCTGTAGGTATGGCTGCATCTAAATACGGGAATTGCTGTGTATACGTGATCTTGCCGGTATAGCGGAAGTTCACCAGCAACAGGTCATTGTACTTTGAAAAGTCGAATGAAACAGGAATACCATTCCGTGTAAACCTGAATTCACAGCAGGCAGGATTCAATAACGGAATATGGTTTTCAGGAAGCGCAATCTTCCAGCGTTCATCCGAATCCCTGTCGCAGAACTTTATTCTCAGTGATTGTAACCTGCTAATCCCATTTGTAGACAGTAGTACATTGTATACATCCGAAGTATGAATTTCTTTTCTTAAAATGATCTGTTCAAACTCCGCCGTATCCACAAATCCATGACTACTGTTTACATTATAAGGTCTGCCGGCAAAGGCTTCATCCATCGATACACCTTTGTCCAGCAACTGTGGCAGGGTATAAAATTGTGGGGCAGGAGAGAAGAAGTTTTGCAGGTGCTGCATCAGGTCCAGGTAGGTCTTTTCAGGGTCCGCACCATTTGCCAGTTCTATATCCGCTGTTACACCCAGTGGCTGCCTGCATAAAATATAAATCTTCAGGAAGTCTTCACAGAAGTTACGATGCGCCAGCAGGCTCTTTTTCACCATTTCCAGTACCTTCGCTTCCACGGCATTATCTTCCAGTTCTATATACACATTATAAAGACCATTCAGTGAAATACCTGCGCGATTAGTATTATAATTTCCACAGAACTGCTCTACATTAAAATCATCCACCACCTGCAACCATGCATTTCTCACTCCGTCAATATCAATCAACATTTTCCTGTAATCCAGGATCGTTACAGGATTACAGGAAAATATCTGCGCAGGGGTAAAGAAGTTATTATCCGTAGTTGTACTGCCTGGTGCAGGTGTAAACAGATCCACTGCAGGCAGGTTGGTACGATAGCCCAGATCCAGCAGTGCATAACAAAGGGTCTCCAGTATGGTGATACCTGGATCGTGTACGTTGTGATCTGTCCAGATCTTGCCAGACAATTGCGCGAGGTAACCGATCCCTTCCGATCTTAACTTTGTAAAATCCAGGTAGTCCGGGAAGCCGGCATTTTGCTTACTGATGACTGTCGTTTCGTTTAAAACATCTGCCATGGTGGCTTACTTATTTGGGGGTTACGGAATCTTCACAATATTGCATCACTGGTGTAGGCTGGTTACCGCAGGTATATTCGCGATCCCAGTTTTCATTTTCATCCTCCGGAATGTTCACTTCTACATCACCGGCTATGAGAATACTGCGGGGTGTTAGGGGGCATACATTGGTCACATCAGTGCCGGTAGTATCTCCCTCATGCCACAGCCGCAGGTCCTGTACATAATCTACATAATCTCTCGTCTCCAGGAAGTAGACAATATCTGATCTGTAAATACATTGGCCGAAGCTGAGCTTATCATATACACCTACTGCCCATGGCGCAAGGTATTCCCGCAGGTCAGCAGCGAGTTTATCCTTGTAGTAGCCTTTATCTTTGCCGGGATATAATTTTACCTGGATGCAGCAGTTCACCTTTTCATACCTGGGGTTCATGACCCGCAGTTTTACGAATGGAGAAGCTACTTTTTGCAGGCCCTCCTGGATTTTTTCCAACAGGCTCAATGGGGCTTTGGGTTCAAAGGCTTGCGAGGCTTTCAGCTTGTTCAGATCCGGGATTACCGCTATCAGTACATGACCGGGGGCCATGGGAAAGTCGTTTGTAAATGCGGCCGCATCCAGTGCATGACTATGATTGATACATTTGACTTTGAATACCTGTGGAAAGGCATCCAGTACGATCCGTTCATAGTCGAATTTCTGAATCGCTCTTCCCTTATGACGCAATAACTCGCTCACACGTACATAATACTGACCCTGTTCTTCCGGAACACTGCCTCCAAAAGAAGGATAGGGCTGACTGATCTTCTTTACCTTTGCATCTGCTTCCTTTAGTTTGGAAATTTGATTAGCATCCATCGCGTTTGTCAGGCGCATCTTATCATTTGCTGCATCGTTGGTGAAAGTCACCCGCACGGCCTGTGTATGAATACCTATCGCCTCTGCAACAGATTTACTGTTAATTGGGATCGCTGCTTTGATCCAGTGAAGTCCTTTAGGTAAAATGGTGTTTTCGTTTGTCATATTCGCCGGCAGGGAGAACTGGATGATGCCGGAAATAGTCAGGCCGTCGGTCGCATCATCCAGCACTTCAAAACCTGTACGCAATGTTTTCCACTGGTTATTATCCAGGTAATACCATTGTACCTGCTGCCGTTCAGCTTCAGAATCGGCGGTAGCTTCTGCCAGCTGGAACAATACACTCAGGTTATTGCCCGGCAGGAGATCTTTCAGACCGATGAATAAATTTCCTTCATCAGTGAATAATGGAAACAGCGTCGGACTGGCTGTAATACTCACTGGTTGATACGTGCCTGTATATGGATGCAGGTGAATCAGGTCAATATCTTTGACTGTTGCGGTGGCTGTATAATCCAGTGAGATGCCTTTGATCACTGGCGTATACGGTTCATTAGGGATCACGACCCTGATATTCTGCAACTTTACGATCTTATCATACGTTGGCTTCAGTATCTGGTCCTCTTCATAATCGAGCATGCGCTTCAGGTTATACCCATTCCAGTCGGGGGCATTGTCCGGTACGCCATTCGGATATAAAGGAAACGGATGAGGTGGAAAAGGCTGCTGGCCATCAGGAGGTGGATTACCCAATGCCAGCTTATACTCTCCATCAGAAAAATCGATCGGCGTATTAGGTTGCTCCGGGTATTTCAGCCACAGTTTATCGAACAGCTGATCGGCCCTGTTACGGATATTCGTTGTAAGCTCATAAGAATGCTTTACAGCATCAAATACCTCGTTAAATGTCAGTACCTGTGCCGTAGAAGTACCAGTAGGCGATATGCCATCATAAACAGGCCCTACGTAGATTTCCGGGTACTTGCCCAGGGCCAGCATTTGCCTGGTCAGCACATAAGAATATCTTGCATGCTGGAAGTCCAGGTTATGTACAGAGGTCAGTGACAGGCGCAGGAAACCGTCCTGGGAGCCATTTGTGTAGGGAACATCGGTATAGCTAATGCCATCATTCCTTTTGTAGGCATTGATGCCTGTAAAATTATTCCTCTTGAAATTAAAGAAGTACACCGGACCCTCATTGCCGCAGAATTTATCAGCAGGTGTATCGCTGCTAAAGAGCTTTTTGCTTCCATTGTAATTACGCCAGCTGCCATGATCCAGGAAGTCTGCCGTAAAGAGGAAATTATCCTCGTTAAAATGAGATTGTTCTATGGCAGGGGTAGTCGTCAGATCCTCATATCCATGATAGTAGGTCTCAAGGCTCCCAGGCTTGTCCTTCCAGTTCAATCTCAAATTGATAGCCGTCCAGTTCTTGTTGAAGATCTCTTTGGAACTGAGTATAAAATGAGAACCCAGGCGCGGCCTGGAACTAAAGGGATAGATAATTCCATTGATGTCCATCGGACTATCATCATTCTGTACAATGAAGTTCTTCAACCCGCATACCATCACATCAATGTTGTTATCTTTTAGTATAACATGCTTAAAGAAATAATAGAGCGATACTTCAATGTCATCTGTAGTGGGTGGTACAGACAGGCAACAGTAATTTTCAGACTGTTTATTGCCCGGCAGCCGCATGGCAATCAGGTCATTTAATAATACCCTGACTACCGGCTGTGTGGTATTGAAATCTTCTTTTAATTTACCCTTGTCGTAAAATACGATCGCAGGACTGGCGGGCTGCAGCGTCGCATTGATCGTTATAGAGAACTGGTTCCCGTTCAATGCAGGATCGAACGTAATACTCAGTTCATCTGCATCCAGCCATTTTTCTTTACCACTGAATGATACGTTCAGTGCCTTTTGTGGCGGGAAAATATCCTTCAGTGTATCACCTGTATTCAAACTGTTAAATTCAGCTTCGGTGATGAGTGCATCATAATTGTATTTCAGCTGTGGGTTATAGCACAGCGTTTGTGTAGGTTTCTCCAGCAGGAAGGTGTAAAGGCTGGCTTCCAGTGCAGCGCTGATGCCGCGTTTCACCGCCTGTTTGATAAGAGGTTTACTGATATAATAGTAGGTTTGCTGAATCAGTCCGGCAACAGTGCTGTACAGATCAAAAGCATCTGTCAGGCCGCAAACCAATTTTATGCTGACAGTACGTTTGCCTTCATTCAACAGGAGCACGGGGGATGCTAATATAAATCCTAATCGTGCATGCGGATAGGGATAGGTAAATTTCTGCTCAGGGTCAGTGTATTTACTATAATGACTGCCCATGGTCGGCCAGCTGTCCGGTGTGCCCTGCGATACACCATCTGCAAACAGTGCATTTGGCGCCATATATACACCGTTGCTTACAAAGAGGGTACGTACATCTGCCACCTGTGCCTTATTAGCCACCAGTTCATTGTCCAGCGAGAAAAGTACTTCGGCTTTGTTGTTATCCTTTCCATCCTTTACCAGCAATCCTGCCTGTAAACGGTATTGTTCCAGTTGCTGCTGGATGTCCACAATAATGTGTACCTGGTCTGCTTGCGCGGGCCTTGGCTTTAATTGTAATACCTGCTGATAAAAGAAATCCAGGTGCTTTTTTGCAAAGCTGTTCAGGTCATCCTGCAGGTAGCGGAATAATTTCAGGAAGGCAAACAGTAAACCCAGGTGTGGAGTATGCTGTTGCTGCAATGCTGCTTTCAGGGGCAGCAAACTATTCTCGATATCCGCAGCGGCAGCTGTACTGATGCTGTCTATTACCTGCTGACTGTTGTTGAATACATTCACTACGGCAGCAGCAATATCCGTAAGACTGTTTAAGGACGATACGGCATACAGGTCATCGATATCCAGGACCCAGTAGTCACTTTCAAAATAGGCGCGAAAGTCAATTCTTTTGATAGCAAATTGGGAAGCAGCCGCATTATCGAGCGCAATAAATTCTACCAGGCTATTGCGCAGTTTATCTTTGATCACATGGAGCAGGAGGGGTTCCAGTGCAAGTCCGCTATCTTTCACCTGCTGGTACCAGGCATCTACACGACTGATGGTATAATACCAGGTGTATTGAAGCAGCAATTGTAAACCCCTGGCAGAGGGCTTCTTACCAAAGAGGTAATAATAGCCATCCAGCTTTTCTTTCTTAGCCGGCAGGTTGTATTTATTGATCGCGCTCAGCGTAAAAGGCGTACTGTTACGGAAGAAGGCTTGCCAGTCGCCGGCATTGATCAGTACACCGCCCTGTGCATCGTAGTAGTTAACGTGCCTGGAGAGCTGTACAAAATAATCCAGCAGATCGGACAATTGCCTGCCATCGATCTGTGTGGTACTGGAGAGCAGATCGTCCAGTACACGCTGACGCTGGCTGGTGCCGGGATCATGTTGAAATGGATGGAGCAGGTGATTGCATTCCATAGTTATTGATTCTTTATACTGGCTTTAATGCCTCGTTCTTATAGTAATCGTACACATAATTGAAACGGGAATTGGTTTCAGGTACGGTGTATTCAACCGAAATAGTGAAGCGGCCTTCAATCAGGTCAAAAGAGCTGTCGGCCGTCACATCAATCTTGTCTGCAATGATGCGGGGTTCGTAAAAGAGGATAGCGGTTTGCACCCTGTCTTTGATATACCCGATCATAGAGCTGCTCAGCGGTTCAAACAAATAATCGTTGAGGTTACAGCCATACTTGGGTTGCATCACTCTTTCGCCCAGGCTTGTGCTCAGCAGGATGTTAAGGCTTTCGTGGATGTCCTCGTAGTCACTTACCAGTTCCACCGCACCCGTTTGCTGGTTGAAAGTAGGAGGGAAGGACCAGCCGCGGCCAAGGAATGAGTTTACTATTGTGCTCATGTTTTCTTTTTTAGGTTTATCCGCCAATCATCACAGTAGGGAGCCCTGCCACAATTACTCCTCCGTGGGCTGTATTATCGCCCATACGGGCTGCCGGCCGTCCACCTATCAACACGGTCGCAGAACCCTTCACAATGGTATCAGGAGGCCCTGTACAGACCAGTATATCACCTACCACTGCTGCCGGCATGCCACCTACCATTACGGTAGGTACACCAGGCCCTGTCACCGGACCTCCTACATGTGGAACCGGACCCGGATTCACCAGGGGGCAGGTATGCATATCCGATATTCTTGCTGCTGGAGGCATATCAGTTAATTTTTACTAATGATCCTGTTATTTCTGTAATACCACTTGATGTCAGTTTGGTGCTCGCACCACCTGAAAGAGATGCATCTGCATTGGCCTGCATAGAGAGCGAGTTCGCTTTGATAGTCAGTGAAGCTGCCGCTTCCAGGCTCAGGTTCGCACCCGCTTTCAGCTTAATGTCCATCGGGCTTTCCATGCTCACGCCGCCGGAGTCCATCGTCACCTTATTACTGTTCTGATCTGTAATAGTGATCTGCTGGCCGGCTTCGTCCAATACAATCTTATTGCCGGCCGGCGTATCAATGCTGATCGTTTTTGTATCATCGTTAAAAGAAATGTGCATTTTACTGCGGGTGGTAAATCCTTTTTCATTATTTGCATCCTGTGCTTTGATAGGGGCTGGTTTGGCGCTGCTATGCAGCATACCCAGCACCACCGCATCGCGGGGATCATCATTGATAAAGCCTACGATCACTTCATCACCTATTTCAGGACGAAAGAATGCGCCTCTGTCCTTACCTGCATCCAGGCTGGCTATCCTGGTCCAGATTCCCTGGGCATCGTTGTCGATAACAGGAATGCGTACCAGGATCCGGTCCTGCCCGTCAGGATCATTTTCCAGTTGTACCACAATACCTATCTGCAGGCCCCTGATGCCTCCTGCTAATCCGGCAGCAGGTGCATCGTTCATATCATGATGAAGAAAAGCGTAAGGAGTAGGATCCAGGCCAAATTGAATATGTGTATCCCACATACCTTTACCCAGTTCCTGCCTGACCGCCGTTACAAAAGCATTGCCTTTGAAACGGTTGCCCACGCCATCCAGTTTTACCATGTCACCGGGTTTAATACCTGCAAAACCACTGAAGCGTGCACGGCCCCTGATCTTGCTCATACGGCTTTTCAGCATGGTGCCATTCACCCAGTCCTGCAGTTCCTGCTCCAGGCGATGACCGCTATGATGCAGCTCAAAAGGCAATTGTTTCATGGCAGCAGAAAGATCCTGTCCGCTCAGGTTGCCGTGTTCGGAATAAGACACGCCATCTGTATCCGCCTGAAATAATTGCTGGTTACTGTAATCCCAGGAGCGGGCGGCCACGTTTTTCCATTGACGGCGGGCATCGATGTCCGCTTCAAATTCCAGTACGGAAGAACCATAGCTCACCTGTAAAACAGGGGCAGCAGTGGTATCCGGTTTTTTAATGATCACCTTCCCATCATCTGCGTTGACCAGCATGCCATTGGCTTCAGCGCGCAGCAGCATGAAGTCCCAGTCACTCAGGTGATGTTGAACGAGTTCTTTATGAGTAAGGGTAGTAGTCTGTGTTTCGCTGCTGAGTGCATATTTCCCAATGAGGTCATCGAATACTTCACTATCCTTTACCTGCTCAAAATAGCGGCTATGCCGGCCCAGCGTCATATGCATGGCGTCATCCCTGCATTCAATCTGTAGTTCACCATTGCCATTCTCTTTTACTTTAATAGCATGACGGGTGATGACGCCTTTAAAGATCTGTGTGTTATCGCCATCTCTTCCTATTCTGATCACGATACTTTTACCTGGAATAAACAGGTCTTCGTCGCTGATGGCAAATGTTTTATCGGGTGCTTCCCCATCCCGCAGGATAATGCGGGCCATGGGAATGCGGTTAATTTCTTTGGTGACAGTAATGGAAAGGATCTGGTAGTCCGGGGATACTGCCGTACCATTCACGAGTAGCGTATAGGTAGCTACATCATGCTGTGAGTCGTTTGGTATCAGTATTTCTTCCATTACTTTTCAGTTTGGTCAAAGGGTGGAAAATACAGCTCAGTACCTGCTTTGATACTACGAAAGGTACTCAGGCCATTCACCTTTGCTACCTGCATCAGGTAGGCGGGATCGTTATAGATCGTATTGGTCAGGTTGTCCAGCCGGTCGCCCTGTACTACCTTTCTGTAGTGCGTAAGGTCAGGGGAGCTTGTTCTGTCACGGGCCTGTCTTTCCTGCCTGGCTACATAGTTCAGAAAGGTGGCATTCAGCTTTACGCGCAGAGGATCTCCCTTGGGTGTAAAGAGGGTATGATTGATGTCCAGGTTGGAAAGCACACAGCGAAACTTAATGTCGGTACCCCAGATGAGCAGGAGGAAACGCGGACGGTGAATATTACTGTCCATGTTGTATACACAGTGTGTGAACATTTCCAGCTGCCGGGTTACGGGCACCGTTTTCAAACTGTCAAGGTAGCCTTCTATCGTACCCGTACCATCCAGTATGAATTCCAGCCGCAACTCCTCGGGGGCAGTAGATTTGAAGCGTACATCCGTACCATTGTTGCCATGACCTCTTCTTTCATCCAGGTCTACCTTGTAGTTCTTGGTGAATGATTCAGGATTTACAGGCAGGGTAAATACCGTTTCTTCGCCTGTATAATCCCTGTTGGGAAAGGAATGTATCTTCAGTTTTACCAGGTGATTATTATCGCTCATTTCTATCTTTTATAGCATCCATGGTCTTGTCAAGGGTATCTTTTATCATTTCTTCGCCGGGTGATACATTGTTGTTGTCACCACTACCTGAAGTGCCGGCACCGCTGCCGCCAGCTGCCGCATCATCAGTGATGGTGGCTTTGATCACCAGTTCCCGGATCTCTATAGGCATCTTATTCGAATATTAAACGGTTATAGTTGAGTTCCAGCGTCTCGATCAGTACTTCTCCCCGTTCAGCGTTCAGTTCACCTATTTTCCAGCTGCGTGGCCATACATTGCTGAGTTTCCACAACATGAGTGTTTGGTGCGCTTCATTCAGCAACGATACCTGTAGTAGCTGGAGGGGTTTCACCTTCTCATCGTCGAAGGCTTCCTTCAGCCATTTGGTGAGCATCGAACTTTGTGAGGGAGATAAGAGCCCCCTCTTTAATACGAGGGGGCCGTACTTTCTTCTCACCGGAATCACATGCTCAAAGCGGTTTTCGCCGCCTTCCCTTACCGTTTCCGTATCCAGGGTAGCATCCAGTCCGCTGACTGATTGAAAGCGCACATCGATGTTTTCCGTGTCAGTTACGAACTCCACCCTGAAGTGGAAGTTCACGGTCTGGTAAAAGGAATTTGCTACGTTTTCTGCCATGATTAGTTGTTAGCTTCCATGATTTCAAGTCCTTCGTGTACCAGTTCCATCGTTTCGATCGCCACTTCATTGGCGTCGGCTTTCAGGTCGGTAGAGTTCACTTTCGAAGGCCATGCATTGAGCAGTTTCCAGGTGATGATGGCTTCATGGTTTTCGTTAAGCAATTTGATGGTCACAGTTCTACGGAATTTAGAACCCGTCTTGTTACCTTCCTGGAAGTAGTAGGTTTTGGACCATTCATTATAGAAGTCAAAATCACCTTCAAAGGTGCCGCGCTTCAGCGTTACATTGCTGAACTTGCGCAGGCCGGCCTGTTTGGATTTATTATATCTTTTGCTGTTACCTTCGCGGTATTCTATCACTTCGGTTTCGAAATCAAGACCGCTTACTTCGGTAAATCCCATCCTGAAATCTGTACCCCATTCTACCTGGAAGTGGAATTTAGGAATTGGGTAATCGCCTTTAGCTGCCATATGCATTTATAATTTTGAGCGTGATAAAATTTGATTAATTACACCTTGATTTTGGATCTACTACTGCAATCGCATTGGTGAGACTGCTCTTGCAGGCATCCAGGGCTTCCTTGTCTTTATTGGCTTCTTTCAGCTTTTTAGACAGGGTCACCAGGGATTTGTCATCTTTTTCAAAAAGGGCTTGCACAGTAGTGCGGTAACTATCCGCACAGATGGGGAAGGAGAGGATGGGTGTCAGTTCGCAGGTATCGTTACCATTGTCTGTACCACAGTCTTCGTCAGTTGAAGGACCGTTGTTCTTCTTCACAAGAGCAGTGGTAGAGGAGGATGGATTTGTACCGTCGCCAGGACAACCGCTGGCACAACCCAGTACATTATACCAGGTGGTAATAATAGTTTTCAGGCCATAATAGTGCTTTGCTTCACCCGGAACTTTAAACGGCTGATAATTGCTATCGCATGGTTTGAAATCGCAGGTGCAGTCTTTGCTGGTAATGGCATCGATGATCAGGTTGGCCAGTCGTACGGCATCTATCGCCTGGGCAATCAGGGCATCGCGGGTAGCGATGATGGCAGTCAGTTTGGTACCATAGTCATCGAGTGCTTTCAGGATGCCTTTGCCTTTTTCAAGCGCAGGATCATCATTCTTCTGAATGCAGATCTGCAGGTCATCGTATCTTTTCTTAATGTAATCCACCTGGCTATAGAAATCCCTGATCATGCAGAAGAGGGTTTCGATCGCTTTGCAGGCTTTGCTGGCATTGTACCAGATCTTGTCTGCCTGGGTAGCGATGATCTCCAGCTGGTGACAGATATTACGTGCCAGTGTTTCAGCTTTATCCAGTTCGTCGAGCCATGCTTTATAGCGGCTGCGTCTGTCTGTAATGAAGACGATTTTATTTTGCAGCTGTGTGGTTTTTTCAGTAACAGACGCAGCGCGTTGTGTTACGTCTTTGAGCTGATCCTGCCAGGTATCGTAGCAGCAATCAGTACATCCACCGTCAGTCGTAGTGTTGGTGTTGCAGCAATCGGCAATCTTAGCGTCCCAGCCAGCTGCCAATGCATCGTAATTATAGGTAGTAGACATTTCCGGGGTTTTAGATTTTAACAATTAGCTTCTTCTTCCTGGTTGACAGGCTTACAGCAGAAGGCATCTTTTACTTCATCACAGATGTTGCAGATGGCATCGCTGCACCCTTTCAGACGCGGTGAATAGTTGCTTTCACATACCTGTACACAGTCGCACGGAGGACAGCACAAATGCCTTGCAGCATCGTAATAACCTTCCAGTATACTGCGTTGATAATGACGATCGGTCACTGCCTTCGTTACTTCCTGTACCTGCTTCACGACATCATCCTGCAGTTTGTCCAGGTCCGTCTTACGTGTTTTCATCACCTGGTTGATGTGTGCTTCAAACAGTTTAGACTGGTCAGACAATGTTTTCTCCAGCGGTTCCAGTGTTTCCAGGTTGGAGAAGAGTTGGATACCCGCTACATCCGCAGTACTCTGGAAGATAGTGTCAATATCAGAGGCCAGTGCCTTTGGCATATTCACGAGATCATTCAGGATCTCTTCTGATTGTGCACAGGCTGCGATCACCTGTTTACCGCCTTCGCCACAGTTGCAGTTCTCACGGCTCTTACCGGTGAGTGCTTTGTATTGGGCGCAGTTGCAGCTATCATTGATCGCGCTGTCCAGTTTCCCGGCCGCATCTTTCAGGTCGGCGAATTTTGTTTTTACTTCCTTCGCTTTTTTCGCAATGTCTTTCAGTGCAGCACCCAGGGCCGTGTTCCACTTTTTGTAGGTGTCCATGTTAGACTTCAGCGATTCGTTGGTGATGAGCAGCTTGGTGGCTGTTGTCATCTCCAGGTTGCGATAACGGCGGTAGTTGTCTTCTGTTTTTACAAAGAGACATTTCTTGTCGTTCAGCAGTTCGCTGGCGCCGTCGTATCTTTTTTCCGCCTTACCCAGTGAAGCAGCGGTATCATAGAGATTATTGCATACAATACTGCGTTGGGTATTGATGCTCTTCTGGGTGGCGTTATCCTTGTCCTTACATTTATCGGTGTTGGTGGATTGTTGTTTTTGCGGTATGTCCATAACAAATCATTTGAAAGGTTAAATTTTACGCCTCCGTCAGCATTTTATGCATGAAACGGAGTATGATAAATTCGGCAGGTCTTACTACCGCCAATCCTATTTCCACTATCATACGACCTTCCCAGACGTCCTGTTCTGTCATGGTTTCGCCCAGACCTATCCTTACATAGAAGGCTTCGCGGGTGGTAGTGCCCATCAGTGCGCCTGCCTTCCATTGCTGGGTGAGGTAGTTTTCAATCATAGATCTCACCCTGATCCATGTATTGCGGTCGTTTGGTTCGAATACAAATTGCTGGGCGGCGTTTTTGGTAGACTCTTCTACCATGTTGAAAAAACGCCTCACAGGAATGTAGCGCCATTCGTTATCATTACCCGCCAGCGTACGTGCACCCCAGATGATGGCAGGGCCTCTGCCGGGAAACGAACGGATCACGTTGATAGACTTACCTGCAGTGGTATCTACGTTCAGGCTTTCCTGCTCTTCCTGAGTGATGAGCAATTCAGGTGCAACTGCGTATTCGATATTCACATTGGCAGGTGCTTTCCATACACCGCGGTTGTTATCGACAGTGGCATATACACCTACAACAGCAGCAGAAGCAGGCAGCAGCATCTGTATATCATTAATGGCGCCGCGTGCCATATTGTAATAAGCGTTGTTGTTGGATTTGAGCTCTGTGAGGGTGGCCCCGATATCGCCTGCACCTTTGCTAATGATTTTTACATCACCTTCATTGTAGGTAAAATCGGCTCTTGTATAAATGCGTGGGAAATAGACAGCTGCATATTTCAGATCGTCAGTCGTACCAGAAAGTGTGTTACGCAGGAAATCTACATCCAGGCGCCAGTTGCCCGCATTTGCAGGATCAGTATATACATCCAGTACTGTAAAACGATCTTTCAGTTTCACACACTGTGCAATAGCCAGGGAGTACAGTGCATAGTAGTTGCCCGCACTGGCCAGGTTAATCGCATCGGGGAAGAGCAGCAGGGTCACCTCATCGATCTTTTCTACTTCTGCAAGACCCCCCTGCAGATCAGCATCGAGAATGACATCACCGTCAGAATAGCCGCCTACAGAAGTGATATAGCAAGGTCCTCCGCCATTGATAAAGAACATTTGCAGGGAATAATACATCAGGTATTTGGAGCGGAGTTCTGCATTGATGGACCCCTGAATATCCACTTTACCCTGTGTGGTATCGACGGTGATTTCGATACCTGCATCAGGTTTGGCACCACCAAAATACAGTTCGTATTCCAGCATGGATGCAATGCGCCATGGTTTGTTGGTGAGATCGCCGGCTACTTTCCACTGCGCCTTTTCCGTATAGCCGATAAAGGCAGGAATAGCTGTTTCTACGGAAGCGATGGAAGGGGGCAATTTGGGAATCTCTTCTATGTAGACGCCCGGGGTTTTATATTCTGCCATATGTTCTTGTTTATAAAAATTTAAAGATTGAATGTGGTTAAGGTGCTACCGGAAAGAGTTTAGAAGGGGGCAGCATGATTTCGGTGAACAACTGCTTATTTTCATTGCGGAGTAGTGTATAATCTTCCGGATTGGGCAGGAAGAAAAATGAATTGTCTGCTTTCTGAAAATAAGTGGATTGTATAGTGGAATTCCTGGGGCTTTTACTGATGAGTAAACCGTTCTGATAATTCAATAATTCATTGGGGTAATTGTTCTGATCGAAAGGTAAACGGTTTGTATGTACATATCGCCAGTAGGTGAGCCTGCTGGGAATTCTCAGTTCGAATACAGGAGGGTCGTTAATGTTGCCTACGGGCGGTTTGCGGGTGATGAGGTATCCCTGGTCATCCAGCAGGTTAAAGGCTGCATTGGTCACGCGTGGTTTGAATTGCAGGGTGGCCCAGCCATTTGTATTGGTGAAGATAACAGGGCGGATCCAGGAGTAACCATTGTCGCCTGTTACTTCGAGTGAATACTTAATATAGTTGACCAGGGAGAGCGCACTGTAATTGAGTGCCACTTTTTGTAAGCCACCTGTATTTTGTGCAACAAAGGTATTGAGCACAGTACCTGCACCATCCTTCAGTGTAAAGGTGGCCTGGGATACATTAGTACCGGCAGGAAACGTAAAGTTAAACCGTAATGGCAACAAACAACGATCGCCCTCATTCACGTAATCATTGCCGTGGAGGGGCAACCACTTATCGGCGTTATTATCGGAATAATATGCCTTTACGCTGTTGGGAGCGATCGTCGCAAGTTCTCCCTGCTCATATGTGTAGCCGGCGGTAAAGTCAGCAATGCGGCTGCTGAGCGAAGGGAAATTGAGTGCACTGAGCACACTGTCATTACTAAAGTAATAGGTGGCTGGCACGGGTGTAACAATACGTGAATTAGTAATGGTATGAAAGACGGGATTCTTTACCCGGATGAATAGTGTAATGGGCAGATCTGCCGGCAGTGGTATTTTAGGCGTATATACCCGCGTGCCGTCAGGCAGGAAAGAAGCGTTCACCTCAATGCCTACCTTACAACCGGAATAGGAGGGAAGCAGGCGCAGATGATGATCTTTAAACAGTTGTAACAGTTCCGGTGTCAGGTCAAAACTGATGTCGTTATTGACAGATGCAGCATCCTTATCCAGCCTGTCATTAAGAAAGATCAGGCGGTCAGCCTGGTTGTCCAGATCAAATACTGTATCACCTTTGGGATTAGTGAGATAGTATTCATGTAGCACCTTGACCTCAAACAATATTTTATATATAGTTTGCATGCTGGGATCACCTGTTTATGGAAACGTTATTATTTTCAATTTCTTCGATTAGTGGAACTTCTCTCAGCCTGTTGTTCGATGTGAGTGCGATAAGGCGGAGTTTATACATCGCAAACGGCATTTGTCTGCCTCCCAGAGATCCCCACAGATGGTTGATCTGCTCGAAGGTCAGGGTATAAAGTTCCAGGGTAAACTTCATATCCAGTATATCTTCGCCGGGAGGCAAACTGCCGGTATCAGAAGCATAGTGAAATGAATTCTTTCCTTGTACAAACTGTATGATATAACTCAAACGCTTCAACGCATCAATGTACTTATTGCCACCATAGTTGCATACAAATAGCACATACAGGTTCAGAAACACCGGAGGATTCTGGTATACAGCGCTGCTGTAACCTTTTTTCAGGGGTGTATTATTCTTTAATGTACTTTCTTCCTCGAGGTTGACAAGCGTCAGTACGATATTGTCCGGGAGTTGTGTGCCGGCAGCCGTTTCAAACAGACCAATGTTGTCAATGACAACAGTTGCTGCAGCATCAGCGATGCTCAGATATGATTCCAGCTCTTCTTTTAATAGTAGTAGTGCACGATCAATCATTGCTAATTGATTAGTTTAACGACATGAAATTACCATATCACGATATCGTGATAAGTATAATTGTTACAGACTTATTTTTTGCTCATTCCGGGAATAAAAATACATTCCACTGCCGCTTGCGGCTGGTATTGAAAATAAGTCTTAAACAAACAGTTATAAACCTATTATTCCCTGCTGTGGCGGGAATTCTCTGGTCACAGACGCGCTTCAGTTCGATCAAAATCAACGGTGATTCATGACTGCGTAGTTGTGTTTGGGGGTAAATAAATTAAACAGTTGAAAATCCAGGTTCTTCCAAATAATGAATGTTGTGATCACTTACCTTTTAGGTTTTATCAATAATAATTATCTAATACTTTTGGGGGTAAAAGGTAAATGTGTAGTGAAATTAAAACTAAATCTTGAAATTCAAACAAATCCGGGGCTTTAATTTTTTCCGTGTTCGATTAGTTTCCATGCAAGTTACATTCCTGCTGTGAAAACAACCTCAGTATTTGCCCGGAACTTTGTGCGTAGAAGTACGGTAAATCTAATTTACACCTACAAATAATGACTGTTTACCTCATTCCTTTTTGGGGAAAGGGTAAAATTACCAAATTGCATAATATCCGTAACGGGGTTAAAACTTTTCCTTTCTTTAAAAAAAAGACGAGAATCAGTATTCATGTCAGGGGGCCGCAATACGTATTTTGGGTATCATATATCAGAGAGTACAGCATTTTTATTCGTACCTCTCTTTCTCTCTTCCCAGCCTGCTGAGGGAACGGGATACTTTTCCCGTTCTGATCTTAGGAACCTCATCGGCAATGCCGGGAGCTTGCTGCTGTTTTATATCAATTATTGCAGGCTGATTCCCGTCATATATTTTCAGCAGCAGCATGTATTATATTTGAGCTGCATCTTGCTGGCATTCATTATGATAGGTACGCTGCCCTTCCTGTTCACAGGGAGTATACTATGGCAGTATGCGCCTGTGCCGGAAAGCGAAAATGAATTTTCTGGTCAACTTTCAATGGACCTGGCATGATGACAGCAATAGCAATAGATAATGAACCACCTGCATTGCAGGTTATCGAAACATATTGTAATAAAACAGATCTTATCAGCCTGGAGCAAGTATTTACAAGCACGGCAGCAGCACTAAAATATCTGGACGAACATGTTATAGACGTATTGTTTATTGATATCAGGATGCCAAATATATCAGGATTGGACTTTTACAAATCATTGCCCCGCAAAATGATAGTTGTTTTTACAACTACTTACAGCGAATATGCGATCGAAGGATTCAATGCACGGGCAGCAGATTTTCTCTTAAAACCATTTCAGTATGACCGTTTCCTGCAGGCTGTAGACAAGGCAGCCATGCAGGTGGCTATTTTGCAGCAAACAGGGATACTTTAGTTTTTTATGGACAGTAACTTAGCGAAGGAATTATTTTGCCTTCTGCCGGTTGTAGTTATCGCAGCGTCGATATTATTATTCAGATCAGGGAAAAAAAGGGCGCCTTTTATTGTTTCGGGCACTCAGCTACCTACACCCAAAGTGATTCAAAAGAGTACGATCTCTAAAGGGATTGTGCTGGAATATAAGCATCGCTGCCGTGTGGGGCCAGCACCGGAACAAGCGCTTTCCGGCACCTGGTACAAAGTGGACGAAATGTATAAGCATGACTTTGAACAATGGGAATCTCCGTTTATAAGAGTACCCTTCAGTAAGAACTAAAAATTATATACAACTCCACCGAAATTCTATACCTCTTCCTGATTTACCTTTATCAGGTGAAGAAACTATTATCTGTACTTACCCTGATAATGCTGGCTACAGCAGCTATTGCACAGCAAACGGTGCGATATGACCTTTATATTGACCATGGTCATATGCACCATGAAATGACCATCAACGGCGGTAGCCCCGGACCCGTACTCGAATTTACAGAAGGCGATACCGCACTCATCTACGTGCATAACCAGATGGGAATGGAAACGAGCATTCACTGGCATGGCATCCTGTTGCCTAACAGGTATGATGGCGTTTCTTACCTGACTACAGCCCCTATCAAAGCCGGCGAGACACATGAATATAAATTCCCCCTTGTACAGAATGGAACTTACTGGTATCATTCCCATACCATGTTCCAGGAACAGAGTGGGCTATACGGTGCTATCGTGATCCATAAAAAAAATGAAAAGCCCCGGCATGAATACACGCTTGTACTAAGTGATTATACCCACATGAATCCAAATACAGTGAACAGGTACCTGCATAATGCTTCGGACTGGTTTGCTGTAAAGAAGAATAGCGTGCAGAGTTATGGAGAGGCAATTAAAGCAGGTAAATTCGGTACTAAGGTAACGAATGAATGGAAGCGCATGCAGGCGATGGATGTGAGTGATGTGTATTACGATCATTTTCTCTCTAATGGTAAAATACAGGACACCCTGCCGCAATATAAAGCCGGCGATAAAGTGAGATTGCGTATAGTAAATGGGAGCTCTTCTACCTACTTCTGGCTTAATTATTCAGGAGGAAAGATGACAGTAGTAGCGAATGATGGGAAGGATGTGGAACCTGTAGAAGTAGACCGGTTAATTATAGGCGTAGCTGAAACATACGATGTGGTCGTCACGGTTCCGGAAGATATGCAGTACGAGTTGCTGGCTACTTCAGAAGATAGAACAGGTCATACCGCTGTCTTATTAGGTAGTGGCATGGCAATGCCTGCAAATCGCTTACCCCGGTTGAGATACTTTGATGGCATGAAGATGATGAATGGGATGATGAAAATGAACGGGGATATGGATGATATGGGGATGGATATGTCTGCACAGCAAATGGATATGAATACAGTGATGTACCCGGAACTGGACAGGAAAAAGAAGCCCGCTGGAAAAATGGAGCACATGGATCATATGCATATGAGTAATAATGATGATCTTGTTACCCTCAATTACAGTATGCTCCGTGCTACAGAAAAAACAAGTCTGCCCACCGGTCCTGTCAAAGAACTTCATTTTGATCTCACAGGAAATATGAACCGCTACGTATGGACGATCAATAATAAAACCGTTTCCGAATCAGATAAGATCCTCATCAAAAAAGGAGAGAACGTTCGCATCATTTTATACAACAACACGATGATGCGGCATCCTATGCACCTGCATGGTCACTTCTTTCGTGTGCTCAATGGACAGGGGGATTATTCCCCCCTTAAACACACGCTTGATATTCTGCCAATGGAAAGAGATACCATTGAGTTTGCCGCTACCGAAAGTGGAGACTGGTTCTTTCATTGTCATATTCTCTACCACATGATGAGTGGCATGGGCAGAGTATTCAGTTACGAAAATTCTCCTGCCAATCCGGAACTGCCCAACCCTGAGCAATCTTACAGGAAGATAAAAGCAGACGACCGTCAGATTCATACAATGGCGGAAATTGGTTTAGAAAGCAACGGGAGTGATGGTAACTTACAATTCTCCAACACCCGTTACCGGTTCACGACAGAATGGAGAGTAGGCCTGAATGCAGAAAATGGCTACGAAACAGAAAGCCATCTGGGCCGCTATATAGGCCGGATGCAGTGGCTGTTCCCTTACATTGGATGGGATTTCCGTTATCGCCGTGAAAAACAGCCGGAAAAGAATTTATTCGGTCAGGTCAATACCCGCAATAAAAGAGGTGTACTGCACGCCGGTGTGGAATATACATTGCCCATGCTGCTCACCGCAGATGCCTCCATCGATACTGATGGTAAACTCAGGTTGCAACTCAGCCGCGAAGATATTCCCATCACCCGCCGTCTGCGCCTCCAGTTCATGGCAAATACCGATAGGGAATATATGGCTGGCTTCCGCTACATCTGGACGAATTATTTGTCTTTGTCTACACACTATGATAGTGATATGGGATTTGGGGCAGGTATAACCCTCAGATATTAACAGATACTTAGCCAATATTAACCGGCATTTTCCGGCATGATGCGATTTGATAGCCCGCGGTTACCAGGCCATCAAATCGCCCCGCGCAGACATCGCTTGTGCCGAAGGCAGAAGCAATGTCTGCGCATTTTATTTCACCCCTTAATATGATAAAAACTGTCTTTTTTACAATTATTAATTCCTATATTGCCTTTCCACCCACGTACGGAAAATCAATATTATGATTAGAAAAGACTTGCTGCTTTTATTCACAGCATTAACCATCGGCTTCACAGCCTCCGCACAGTCACCACTGCGCAGACACATCAACTTCGATTCAAACTGGAAATTCTCCCTGGGCCATGCCGGCAACGCAGAAAGAGATTTCAACTACGGCCTCGAAACCGCTTTCTCAAAATCGGGTTCCGCAAATAACACCTGCATCGAACCCAGGTTCAATGACAACACCTGGCAGGACATCCAACTCCCACACGACTGGGCTGTCGGACTGCCATTCCAATATTCAAAAAAAGGCGACCTCGAAGGTAAAGGCTACAAACCAGTAGGCGGCGGATTCCCCGAAAACAGCATCGGCTGGTACCGCAAATCATTTGACGTAGCCCGCGCCGATTCCGGCAACCGCTTCGTGATCCAACTGGATGGCGTATACCGCGATAGCAAGGTATGGGTAAACGGTTACTACGTAGGTAGTAACTTCAGTGGTTACACGGCTGCCTCCTACGACATTACCGACGTACTCCAATTCGATAAACCAAACGTACTTGTAGTGCGTGCCGACGCCACCCAAAACGAAGGTTGGTTCTACGAAGGTGCAGGCATCTACCGCCACGTATGGCTCAATGTATTCAATAACCTGCATATCGCATCCGATGGTGGTGTATTCGTTCACACCAGCGACAAAGGAAACGACGCCACAGTGACCATCGAAACCACTGTAAAGAATGATAACATTGCAGCCGCCAATGCCACCGTTTACACGGTTATCACCAACAGGGAAGGCAAAACACTGGCACAGAGTAAGCCACAACCCTTATCACTGGCTACCTACGAAAGTAAAACGCTTACACAGGCACTCACACTGACCCAGCCACAACGCTGGTCACTGGAAAATCCTTACCTCTATCGTGCCGTTGCCATCGTACAATCCAACGGTAAAACCATCGATAGCGTAAAGGTGCGTTTCGGTGTACGTACCATTGTAATGGACAAGGACAAGGGATTGTTCCTCAATGGTAAAAATATCAAAGTACAGGGCGTATGCTGCCACCAGGATCATGCAGGGGTAGGTGTTGCATTGCCTGACTACGTACAATATTACAGGATCGCCCTCCTGAAAGAAATGGGTACCAACGCATACCGCACCAGCCACAATCCGCCTACACCAGAATTGCTGGATGCCTGCGATAGCTTAGGTATGATCGTTATGGACGAAGCGAGATTACTCAATAGTGGTTCCGAATACGAAACACAATTACGTAGCCTGATCTTGAGAGACAGGAATCACCCAAGCATCTTCATCTGGTCCATCGGCAACGAAGAATTCCAGACACAGTATACAAACATCGGTAAGCGCATTGCTGAACACCAGCTGATTATACAAAAGGAATTAGATCCTTCCCGTACCAGCACTTATGCTGCGAACATGCCAAATGTATATTATGGTGTGAACCAGGTCATTCCTGTACGCGGCTTCAATTACAACCTGGGTGGAATAGATGGCTATCACAAAGATCATCCTGAACAACCCGTAATAGGAACAGAGGTAGCCAGCACCGTTACCACCCGTGGTGTGTACGTAAAGGACACGATAAATGGGTATGTGCCTGACTATGACAGTACCTATCCAGCCTGGGCATCTACTGCCGAGATCTGGTGGAAACTGGCTGCAGTACGCCCCTGGTTCATGGGTGGTTTTGCCTGGACCGGTTTCGACTATCGGGGAGAACCTACTCCGTATAGCTGGCCAAATATCAACTCTCACTTCGGCATCATGGACGTATGTGGCTTCCCTAAAAATGTTTATTACTATTATCAATCCTGGTGGACAGATAAAGATGTACTGAACATTGCACCACACTGGAACTGGTCTGGTAAAGAAGGTCAGCCCATACTGGTATGGATCAATACCAACGCAGAAAATGTAGAACTCTTCCTCAATGGCAAAAGCCTTGGAAAAAAAGATATGCCGGTAAATGGGCACCTCCGCTGGAGCGTGAACTATGAACCTGGCACCCTCGAAGCGGTAGCTTATAAGAAAGGAAAGAAAATCACCAGCAAGGTAGAAACCACTGATGTTCCTAAAAGGATTGTATTAACCCCCTCAAAAACAACTTTGCAGCCAGATGGCGAAGATGCTGTCGTAGTCAACGTGAGTGTAGTGGATAGTAAGGGCAGAACCGTGCCCGTAGCCGGCGATATGATCCACTTCTCACTGGATGGCCATGCAGACATCATTGGTGTCGGTAATGGTGATCCCAGCTGCCATGAACCTGACAAATGCTTACCAGGTGCCTGGCAACGCAGCCTTTTCAACGGGCATGCACAGTTGATCATTAAAGCAGGAAACAAGCCCGGAGCAGTGGTTTTAAAAGCAACAGGAAATGGGCTGGAGTCCGCTACCCTTACATTTTAAAGTGTAATTTTTAAACCCTCAAAACCCAAACAATGGAAAGAAAACCCCGCTTGCTAGTAGCAATCACCCTTTTTATGCTACTCGTAGCTGCTTGTAAAAAAACAGAAGATCTGCCTGATCTTAAATCCAATAACGTTGCCAGTACCAGCAGTGATGCTGCTGTTACTGGCAATGTGACTTATACCCTGGTAAAGTCCGCTAATCCCACATCTGCAGAGCAGGCAGCATATACCCTTATCACTGCCGCAATGGATAGCGCTGTTTGGTATATGAATCATTATACCACTTTCACCAAGGCCATAACAGTCACCTATGTGCCTTCTGTTGCTACTGCCGACGGTAATATTAATGGAAGTATCCGTTTCGGATCCAATACCTACTATATGAACCAGGCCACTGCACTCCACGAAATAGCGCATACTGTCGGAGTCGGTACCAGTAGCGTATGGTGGAATACGCTGATCGTAAGCGGAGTGTATACAGGTACATATGCAATACAAAAGTTGCGTACACTTACAGGCAATTCAACAGCAGTATTATATGGAGATAGTCAGCACTTTTGGCCATTTGGATTGAACTATCCTACAGAGGTAACATCAGTATATGATTATATCTATCATTGCCAGATCCTGGAAGCGATGAAACTGGATGGCTTGTAATATAAAACTTTCATGAAAGAGGGCATTCACCTATGGGAATGAAAACGTTTTTTAGAAAAAAAAGCCATGACGCAGAGGCGAAACGGCTATTACTTAAACCTACAACTGTTAAAACTGCAATTTTCATTGCGCAGCAAAGGTAAAAGCTAATAGCACATTCTTTAAAACCAATAAACCGGAATACATGACCAATTTTTCCTGCCTCGCCGGCTACAGGAGAAATTGGTCTTTTTTACGCCTTATTGGAATAGATGCGATTTCACAGCCATCTCACTTTTGTGCAGAATTAGTGACAAATTTATAGGCAGAAGGATTCTCATTCGCAAACTTCTTAAAGAACCTGCTAAAATGAGAACTGGTATCAAAATTCAACTGATCCGAAATCTCTTTCACACTCAGCGAAGAAGTCGAGAGCATTAACCGCGCTTCTAAAAACACCCTTGCATGAATAATCTGCAAAGCATTCTTCCCCGTTTCCTGTTTCACCACCTCACTTAAATGTTTGGCAGATACATGTAGCAGGTCTGCATACTCCTGTACCGTTCTTTTAGAAAGAAAATGTTCCTCCACAAGATTCCTGAAGTTCATAAAGAGGGTATACTGCCTGCTGAGCTGATAATGCGTGCGACTATCAGCACATTTCTCGAAAGTCCTGTTCACCTCAAAGAGTAATTCAACCAGTTGTATCCGGATCAGTTGCAGAAAGAAAGGATTTTCTTCCTTGTACTCCATATCTATTTTCTCATAGAGTGTTTTGATCTTTTGAAAATTGTGGTCAGAAAGGCTGTAAATAGGAGGACATTCGGGGTGCAGGTCCATCAGGGGATCAAGTACGCTTTGCTTGATAAAGATATCGGCTATAAATTCTTTTTTAAACATGACCATGTATAGCAACAGGTCTTCAGATGCATTTTCGAAAGAATTGATAAAGCGTGGCGAGACAATATGCAAAGACTGTGGTGTCACCTGGAAGGTGAAAGGCCCGACCGTCTTGGTGCAGGTGCCTCTGATACAAAGGATCAGCGCGTAATGATCTGTTTTAATGGGAGCTCCGTTTTTAACACTGCCTTCGTTGCTTAGAATAGCGAAGTTATCGGGATGCAGGAGCTCATCATATTTATCCATGCCAAAACTTTGCGCGACCTTTTTGTCAAGAGACAGGTAATGTTTTATGGTGGATGGTATGTCCAGTATTGGCGTCTGCGTATTCATAATTAAAGGGGGTAAAATTACGGGATTTCTTTTTAATGCCCCTTCCGAACGCAAACGCTTTTGCCGGAGGCAAAAGCGTTTGAATTGCATAGCAGTGTTCGATTATTGAGATAACTTTTCTTTCAGTAAAACCAGTCTGTCATAAAACCCTTCAAAAACTGGTACGCCCTGTCGCAGTTTAATAATTTGCAGATGGCTGTGTACAAAAGCCTTTACATCTTTAATAATAGTACTATGGAATAACTCTATAGAATCGGGTAAAGTCACGTTTTTATAGAACTCTTCGAGCTCCTGAATCTCTTTGTCAGCATATTTCATGGCGCAAAGATGGTGAATTTATTTTTTTTCCGGGGCCGCAAACCGGAAACTCGCCCAAGTCGCATCTTCCGGGTCCGGTATACCCCCACGACCGCCACGGCCTCCACCCAGGCCTATACCCATCCCCATTCCCATACCACTGCTCATGCCACCCATACCTACTCCGCCTCCAAAAGACACCCTGGGCTGCATACCGCCGCCACCCCGCTGACCCTGGCCATCACCAGGACCACCACGTTTGCCAGGTAACTGGTTGACAACAATCCCCACGCTGAAATTCTTCCTGAGCGCTTTTTCTGTGAGCCCATTGGCCAGCACCCTGCTCAGTGGCACCGCCACTTCATACACCAGGGCACCATTATCCGCCATTGGATTTAACCCGATTTTAATCCCGGCCATTTTATCCGTCAGGTTATGCTGCCCGTTGTCCATATTCAGGAAACCATCTGAATTGTAAACAGTAGGTACCTTTATCCCGTCCATATTTCTTTCCGGGTATACCAGTGCCATTTTTTTCTTCTGTTTCCCCTTCGGGTCAAAGTAAAGCGTCATCCCGGCCTTCATGATCCGGTGCCGCATTTCGGGATTTGTCGTCATAATGCAGACGTAAATATTCCGGGAGTCATTGCTTATACTATAAGACAGCGTATATTGGCTGTTGGCATAGTGTAATGGCAGTGACCACTCGGAAGCATCCCCATCCGGTACGATCGTGACAGGACCGGAAACACCAGGCCCTTGTGCGCCAGTAACCGCACCAGTAGCATTACGATCTGCTGCGGAAGAACCGGCACCATGGTTATCTGCCTCAAGTCCTCCGGGCGCCTTATCTCCTGTCTCAACCGCGCTGGACGTATGAGGCTCCTGTGGAGCTATTTTTCTGTGACAAGCAGTGCTCAGTGCCAGCATCAGAGAGCAGTAGCCGATAGCATGTGATAATTTCATATTATTTTAGATCCATATTTCATCTCTTAGGTTTAATAGCCCGCAATATTACATAACCAACTGATAAACAGTTGTTAAAAAATATTTTCAGGTACAGGCAACCTTTCAGCGCCAGGTTCCGTATTATAAATGTATAGATTAAATACAGACGGCTACTCATTTGGAACAACTTAAGACCATAATAGAAGGGTGTATGCATGCACAGCCCAGGTGCCAGCGGCTTCTGTACGAACGCTATTATGCATATGCCCTGAAAATTGTGTTCAGGTATATATACAGGTATGAGAAAGCGACCGAGGTGGTAAATGATGGTTTTGTAAAACTATTCAGCCGGTTTGACAGGTTTACCTATGATGAAGGAGAGCATCTGGAAAAAATGCTCCTGGGGTGGATGCGCAAAATCATGGTCAACACGGCCATCGATGAACTGCGCCGGAAAAATATGATCCCGGAAATAGGGGGAATCCCGGAATACGTATGGGAACAACCCGATATGGGGCAATCCGCAGAACAAAAGTTATATTATAAAGAACTGATCATACTGATCAAAGAATTACCTCCTTCCTATCAGGTCGTATTTAACATGTATGTAATTGATGGGTTTTCCCACCAGGAAATTGCAGACAAGCTGAATATCAGTTTAGGTACTTCAAAATCAAATCTGTCAAAAGCAAGAGAACATTTAAAGAAGAAAATAAATAACGGCATACAGGAATTTGATATATGCAGCTTTTAGATGACGATATGGACGAATTATTCCGCAATGCGGCGTCGCAGTATCCCTTAAAAACGGATGGTGCGGACTGGGATGCTCTCAGTCGCCGTTTGCAGTCAGCGCAGCCGCAGGGAACTGCGGTAGACAGCGTGCGGGGTAATAAGTGGGTATGGCTGGTAGTATCCATCCTGTTGACAATACTTTTTTTTATTACCTACGCGCCACCTCTGGAAACAGGTAAGCTGCCGCGTACTGGAACAGTAATCGAAACAAATACAGCAATTGATAAAGGAACTGCTGCCAGGGATACTAATGATTCAGTTTCAGGAAAGAATCCTGCGACTAATACCAACTCAGTTGCTAATTCAAATTCAATCGCTAAAACCAACTCAGTTACTAAAACCAATTCAGTTGCTAATTCAAACACAATCTCTAAAACCAACTCAGTTGCTAAAACCAACTCAATTGCTAATTCAAACTCAAACTCAATCTCTAAAACAAATACATTCTCTAATAAAAACACATCTTCATTAAAACATACTATTTCGCTTGCCACCGATCCCGGGTTAACCATTAACAGACAACATCCCGGTAAAACAACAAACGAAAACAATATTCAGACATCCGGCCCCGTTATTGACGTTGCCACAAGTCATTCAGCACTCACTTTTGCAGCAGTACCAACAATACTCCCTGCAGACAGTACTACAACGCCAGCTATCGCCGTACCGGTACAGCATATTCCGCTGCCAGAAGGAACAACGCTGCTAAGAACAGGCATGCCTGTAACAACAGCTACACCTGTAACTGCAGCTCCCATAACCAAAAAACAATCACCTGCCCAGGTGCAGACTGGCCTCTACTTCGGTATCATCGCCAGCCCTGACATCAGCACTGTGAAAATGCAACACGTAGAAAAAGTGGGCTATGGCGCCGGCATCATACTCGGCTACCGCATCTCCCGCAGCTTCGCGGTAGAAACCGGTCTGCTCTATGATCATAAAAACTATTATTCTGAAGGAAGCTATTTTAACAAAGAAAAAATTCCTTATATCCAGGACTGGAAAATAGTTAACGTAGACGGCTACTGTAATATGTACGAAATACCAGTCAACGTCCGCTACTTTATCAAAAACGGTAAGAACACCAGTTGGTACGCCAACGCAGGACTGTCATCTTACCTCATGAAAAAAGAAGACTATGCTTATAAATATATGACGATGTCAGGGGATCTGAAAAACAGCTCCTGGGCGTATACAAATGCAACTCAGAACTGGTTTTCTATTATACACGTGGGAGTGGGATTGGAACACAACCTGGGCGCAATAGGTAAGCTCCGCGTAGAACCATATTTGAAAATACCTGCCAAAGGCCTCGGTATCGGAGACCTGCCTATTACCAGTATGGGCATCAACATTGGCATTACGAAATCTATCCGTTGATCGTGTAGGCTTCCAACTTTAAAATCAAAATTGTATGACGCGAAAAAAGACAATCCTTTTCGCAGCGGTATTCCTATGCCTAATGGCAGGAGGAACAGGCTACTACCTGTACAACAAACCAAGAACAACCGCTGCCGAAGCGCACACAGATGACAGTGTGACTGCCAGAGAACTGTACGGCACTTATGCCAGAGATGAAAAGACTGCAGGTAAACTGTATGAGAACAAAGTACTGGAAGTAACTGGTACTGTCATGAATGTAGAGCAAAATGGTAAAGAAGTATCCGTACTACTCTCCGCAGGTGAAACTGATCCCGGTGGCGTAAACTGTAGCCTGGCAGATAACACAAACCAATTGCCCAAAAGCGGCGAAACCATTCGTGTAAAAGGAAAATGTACAGGTTTCCTGATGGATGTAAGCCTGGTAGATGCAACTATTCTGAACACAAAATAATTTTCTTGTACTAAAAAAGCAGGTAAACTATTCTATTCTAAATAAGCAAAAGCAAATAAGCAAAAGCAAATAAGCAAAAGCCAGTTAAGCAAAAAGCGATAAGCTAAATAAGCAAAAAGCAAAAAGCAAAAAGCAAAAAACAAATAAGCTATACTATTTCTAACAGAAATAGACTGCCATTCTCATTGCTAAATAAAACGAAAACAGCCATCCTCACAACTCAATAAAATCACAAATTATGAAGCGTGTATTCTTCTTCCTGTCAGCCATCGCAATCGTATATTGCCTGACCTTAGTAACATCCTGCTCCAAAAACAATGAAAAGGATCTGACCAACCCAGGTACAGATACTACCGGCACCGGTGGCACTACCTGCGACACCGTAAACATGAAATATGCTGCCAATGTACAGCCTATTCTCTCTGCTAACTGCTACAGCTGTCATGGCAACGGCAGCGCCAGCGGTGGTATATCTTTGGATACTTATGCTAAGGTATTAACTCAGGTAAACAACGGTAACCTGGTCGGTGTCATCACACACGCCACCGGTTATCCTGCCATGCCACAAGGCGGTGCCAAACTCTCTGATTGCAAAATCAACACCATCAAAGACTGGATCGCCCGCGGTGCTCAAAATAATTAAAACAGGAACATATGAAACCAATGTATGTAATGGCGCTGGCCAGTTTGTTTTACCTGCCAGCTAAAGCCCAGACATTTATGACGCGCAATGGAAAGATTAATTTCTATTCCAAAACTTCACTTGAAGATATCAGGGCGGAAAACAGGCAAGTTGTAGCTGCCATCGATCTGGGGAAAAAAACAATTGCCCTTACCCTCCTGCAAAAGAACTTTCTGTTTGAAAAACAACTGATGCAGGACCATTACAACGAGAACTATATTGAAAGTGACAAGTTCCCGAAAGCCCAGTTCACCGGTACTATCAACGGCAACGTAGGCACTGCGCCGGGTACTTACAAGGTCCAGATCAGTGGTAACCTTACCATGCATGGCGTAACCAAACCGGTAAGCGCACCCGCAGAACTGGAACTAACCGACGGTAAAGTAACCGGCAAAGCTGACTTCAAAGTCAAGCCTTCCGATTTCGATATTAAAATTCCTTCGCTGGTAAAAGATAAAATTGCTTCAGAAATCACAGTACAGGTAGTTGCTGCCTGCACTGCGTTATCAAAATAATGGATATGCAAAGAAGAATCATTCAAACCATATTTTTATTACTCGTTGGCAGCCGTATGATGGCGCAGGACAGCAGCCTGATGAAAATGATGGACGATGCCGTAGCTGAATCACAGCAGGGACAGCTCGTGACCGGTACCTTCAAGGCCACACAGATCGTAAACCTGCCTACCGTAGAATCGCCGGGAAAGAAAAGCCTGCAATTCATGATCATGCACCGTTTCGGAAAACTTAACGGTGGTGCCTACGAGTTCTTCGGATTAGATAATGCTTCTATTCGTTTTGCATTAGACTACGGGATTACAGACCGCTTCTCAGTGGGACTGGGGCGTAGCTCTGGTGACAAAACCTTCGATGGCTCCCTGAAGTATAAGCTCCTGCAGCAAAAAGAGGTAGGTATGCCCATCTCTGTAAGCCTGTATGGCCTGATCACCAACTATACACAGCGGTATTCAGATAAGCCTTATCTCGATGCCCGCTATCGCACTTCGTATACAACCCAGGTGCTCATCGCCAAAAAGTTTTCTCCTGCTTTCTCTTTTGAAGTCGTACCATCCTGGATTCATAATAACCTCGTGCCAACACCCGAAGATAAAAGTGATCTCTTCGCGGTATCTGCCGGTGGTCGCTTGAAATTCACAAAGAGAATGAGCGTCAATGCTGAGTACAATTACCTGCTGCGCAACCAGGTCGTAAGTACAAAAGTGTATGACGCTATCTCAGGAGGAATTGATATTGAAACGGGAGGTCACGTATTCCAGCTTGTATTTACCAATGCCGCAGGCATGGTAGGTCCTTATTACCTGGCAAAGACAGATGGTAGCTGGGGTAAAGGGGATATCTATTTTGGGTTCAATATTACCAGGAACTTCAACTTTAAAAAATAGCCCGGGCCGGCATCTTACTTAAAGCGCTTCCGATTTTATCACTACCTGCGAAGCGGGCCGTGATAAAATCGGAAGCGCAAAACAGGAAACACATCATTATCCCCTCGTCCACACCGTCGTTCTTCCAAACATAGAAATACCGACATACCCTCTTATTTCCAGTTTTTCTCCCTTCAGTTTCATCGTACAACTATACGTCTTCCCACTCTTGGGATCATAGATCTTTCCACCACTCCATTCCCCATCCCTATAGGTAAAATTAGTCAGCAGCACAAGCCCCAACAACGGACGGCTCCTTAATTTAGGATCGCTGTTCTTGGTATCAGTTCTGTCCTTACGGGGTGTCTTCCCGTCAGCTTCTACAAGGTCCTTACCCCATATCAGCTTACCGGAATACTTATCCCCGGTCTTATAAATCTCAATACGCCCATCTTTTTCTTCGCTCAGCCAGTTACCCAGTATTTTGTCCTGTGCGAGCAATACCTGCGTGGAAAACAACAAAGTGATTAATAAAAATGCGATCCTTTTCATGTGAATACGTTTTAATAAGCGCCGGTCAAAATGCGCAGATCAGAATAAGCGATCCTGTAACTGAGCTTAGCACTCAGCAGGTCTGCCTGCGCTTTCGCCAGCAGTGATTTTGTGTTCAACAGATCAGCTTCAATATTCAGGCCAGCATCTTTTTTATCCTGCTGAATTTTTAACTCATCCTGCCTGTAATTTACAGCCTTTTGCGCTACAGCGATCAGGGCAATGGCCTGGTTAATCCTTCTTTTCGCTTTTGCAATATCATGGTTCACCGTCTCCTGCGTATTGGCAACATATTCGGTAGACTGTTGCAGCTGGAAATTGCGCTGGTGCATCACCTGCTTATTGGAAAATATATCCTGGATATTCCACTTAAAGGAAGCCCCTACAAAAGGATTGCTGCTTGGATACAAAACATTCCCTGTTTGGTATGTATAACCTGCCATTACACCAAAGTCTGGCAGATAACTGCGCTGTGTCGCTTTGATGGCCTGCTCGGTTTTAACTTTCGTTAAATTGGCCAGCCGGATGTCTACATTATTATCACCGGAAATGCTGTCACTGAGCGGTTGGGGATTGTAATCTACTTCCGCAAGTACCACGCTGTCTGCAGTGATACCGGTAAGCTGTTGCAGATCTGCCATGTAATCATCAGCCTGTATCTGCAGTTTCAGCAGGTTCTGTTCTTCATCCGCCACATTCGCCTGCAGGCCTGCCTTGTTGGCATCTACTGTTTTCCCGGCTATCAATGCACTCTCCACATCAAACTGTTTCATCTGCGCTAACTGAAGATTCGCATTCGCAGTGATCTGTTGTTGCTGATTGATGAGTAAACCATAGTAGAGTTTTTCAACGGCCTGCCTGATTTGCAGGGATGCTTTCCGGCTTTCCTGTTCAGCAATCAATACATCGGTCTTCGTCACTTCCATGCCCGCTTTTATTTTACCCAGCTGGGTAATAGGTTGGTACACGGTCACACCCGCGTTGAAGTTATTATGTTTACCCAGTTCAAAACTGGCATCTTTATTCGGCAATCCAATTGTAGTACCACCCAGTGGGAGGGAACCAAAATACCCGGCAGGAATATTCAGTGCGCCCAGGTTCTGGTTGTATTGATAGGCAGAGCTGACGGTAACTGCAGGATATTGTTTAATCGCATCCTCGTGCAGCTTTGCCGCTTTCTCTGATTGTTGTAGTTTCTTGATGTGCAGTGCCCTGTTATGTTGCAAAGCGAGATCAATAGCCTGCTGCAAATCGAGCGGCATCGGCTGCTGTGCATGCAGCCGGGGTGCCGTGAGCAGGAATATAATGAGTGTGATAAGGCATCTACTTTTCATCGGAAGTCGGTTTGATCCATACGATATATAAAACGGGTACAGTGAGCAGGGCTACGATCATAGACCATACTACACCCACGGCAATCACACTGGCCAGCGGGCTCCACATGGGAGAGCCAGAGATGATCATGGGCAATACCCCGATCGCTGCTGCCATGGCTGTGAGGAAGATCGGTCTCAGCCTGCGCTTGCCTGATTCAATAGCTGCCGTGCGAATATCCATGCCATGCTTCATTAGCTCGTTGGTATGATCCACCAGGATGATCGCATTCCTCACCACGATACCAGACAAACTGATTAAACCTACAAAAGCCGTAAACCCGAAATTGTTATGCGTCATATACAAACCTGCCATAGCTCCAAACAAACTAAGCGGAATGGTCAGCATAATAATCGTTGCTTCCTTCAGGTTGCGGAACTGGAAGAGTAATATGAAGAAGATCGCCACCAGGCTGATAACAAGTACCACCATCATCTGGCTAAAGGTCTCCTTCTTATTCGCATCTTCACCTCCATATACAATCTGGTAACCCGGCGGCAGCGTGAGCTTGCTGATAGCAGGTTTGATGGCTTTCAGCAGGTCAGCCGGCAGTACATTGTCCGCCGTTTCACTCAGCACTGTTAATGTTCTTACACCATTGCGGTGCATAATCTTACCCGTCTGCCATGCAGGAGTAAGGGAAGCTATCTGACGTAAAGGAACACTGGCACCAGTAACCGGAGACTCCAGGTACATATTTTCCAGGTCACTAAAGCTTCTACGGCTTTGTTCATCCAGCCTCAATACAATGTCGATCGGGTTGTTGCCCTCGTACATTGTGGATACAGGGTAACCACTAAAACCTGTATAAACTGATTGTGCAATGCTAGCTGTCGCGAAGCCCAGCCTGTTGGCTTCATCTTTCAGCTGGATGCCTACGCCATAATAGTCTTCCCTAAAATCACTTCTTACGAGATAACTACCCTTGGTGTGCTGAACAATTTGCTGCACTTCTGCACCAATCTGTTTCAACCTGTTGATGTCATCTCCTATAATGCGTACTTCTACCGGGGATTTAAGCACAGAACCCTGTTGCATGAGTTTTACCTGTGGCAAACCTTCCGGTACAGCAGCAGCTACCTTTTGCTCCAGCTCCATAGAGAGGGCTTCGGTAGTTGCTTCTGTAGTTGTGTTGATTAAAACCTGTCCGTAATTACTTACCGGTACTTCCGGTGAATAGTTGTAATAAAAGCGGGGTGCACTTGTACCGGAAAATGTAGCATAGGAGGTAACACGGGGATCGTTTTTGATCAGGGCCGTGAGCCTGTGCACCGCATCATCCGTTTTCTCAAGCCGCGTGCCGGTAGGCATCCACAGCTCTATCACAAACTGGTTCCTTTCCGCAGCAGGGAAAAACTTCTGCCGGATGCCCTTTGCATACAGTAAACCTGCCAACGGAATCGTGAGCAAACTACCAATGATTGTTGTCTTCGGATGTAACACACACCAGTCCAATGCACTGTTATATGCATTTTGCATCCTGTCAAGCAAAGATTTTCTCTTCTTAGTCTTCTCCGGATTGTGCAGTCCTTTCTTAATGAATGTAAAACATAATAAAGGTGTCAATACCATGGCCACGATAAAGGAAGAACCCAATGCTACTGCCACAGTAATCGGTAAAGCAACAATAAATTCACCCACCGCACCGGTGATCAGTACCATCGGCATAAAGGAAGCAATGATCGTTACCGTAGCTGCCAATACCGGCACCACAAGGTCTGTCGCACTCTTCCAGGCTGCCGTCCACCGGTCCTTGCCTGCATCCAATAGCTCTACATAGTTATCTGCAATAACAATCGCATCATCGACGACCATCCCCAATACAACAATCAATGCTGCCAGTGATACCTGGTGCAACTCTATCCCAAAGAGGTGCATGATCGCAAACGTAACAGCAATAGTCATCGGGATCGCCATCGCAGCTACCGCCGCAATACGTAATGGCAATAAGAGGATCACCACGATCACTACAGAGATAATGGCCAGGAAGAACTCCCTTATAAAGTGAGATACGTTTTCATCAACCAGGGTAGGCTGATTCACGATCGTAGTGATATGCACATTTGAAGGCAGCAGTTTGGATACCTCATCCAGTTTCTGTTGTACCGCCTGTCCGAACTTCACAATATTATTACCTTCCAGCATCTGTACCGTCAGCATCATGGCCTTGTGACCATTCACAGTAATAAGAGAAGAGGGATCTGCATAGGTACGGTTAATAGCAACTACATCACCCAGGCGCACCGTTGCCCCTGTCCTGGTTGTACCTACAATCTGGTTGGCAATCTGATCTTCTGTATTATAATATCCGGTGGTATACAAGGGTGCTTTTGTCACATCCGTTTTTACATCACCGGTCGCCATAATAGTATTCTGTGATTGCAGCACACGTGTAACCTGCGTTACATTAATACCGTATTGTGCCAGCTTTTCGGAATTGGAAGTAACGGTGATCTGTTCTTTCTGTTCACCAATACGTTTGATCTTGGAGGATGCCTTGATGGTACGAATGGCATCTTCCAGTTTTTGCGCATATTCCTTCAGCTGGGTATAGGTAGCAGAATCACTTTCAATACCGATCACCAGCGCTTCCGTATCCCCGAAGTCAGAGTTCACAATAGGCCCGCGTACACCCTGGGGAAAGTCAATGGACTTGCCCACCAGCAGCTGGTGCCGTAATTTACTCCAGAATACATCCGGGTTTTTTACTTTTTCTCCCAGTTCTACATTCACGATGACCATGCCATCCTGTGAGGTAGAATAGGTTTTATCTTTTCTTACTTCTTCAAATTGAAAAAGGTATTGTTCCAGTTTTTTGGTGACCTGGTCTTCCACCTGTGCGGAATTGGCACCTGGAAAATAAGCAATCACCAGGCCCTGTCTGATCGTAATCTTCGGGTCTTCCCTTCTGGGCATGGTGAGCAGGGAGTTCACGCCTATTGCAAACACGAGCAGTAGCACGGACAGCGTCACCTGTTTATATTTTAAAGCAGATTGTACAAGATTCATGATGAAGATCATTTAGAGAGAGAAACAACAGCACCGTCATTGAGTTTTTGCTGACCGCCGGTCACAATCTGTTCGCCGGTACTCAGGCCTGTAGTAATCTCCATCAGGTTACCACTGAGCTGACCAACGCTCACTTTTCTTTTGAAAGCCTGGTGGCGCTGACCATCTACAACGTATACATAAGTCTGTCCGTCGATGTCGTGCATTACCGCCTCTACAGGAATGGCGAGGATGTTGCTGACATTGCCGGAAGCCAGTTTGATTTCAGCAATCATCCCCGGTCTGATCAGGAGGTGCGGGTTATCGAGGGTGATCTTCACTGTAAAAGCACGGGCAGCAGCATCCGCGGCAGCACCTACTTCAGTCACCTTTCCATGGAAGGTTTCGTTCACTGCATCTACCAGCACGGCAGCTTCCTGGCCCAGTTTTACATTATTCAGTTCACTCTCTGGAATGTAAGCATTCACCTTCACGGTGCGGATGTCGGACACAGTGAAGAGCGGCATACCTGCACTGGTGATCTCACCGGTTTCGGCGCTCTTTTTCAGAAGCACCCCGCTGATGGGGCTAAAGAGTTTTGTATCGGAAAGGTTCTTGGCCTGCAGCTTTTGCTGGGCGCGGGCCTGTGCCAGGGTATTGGTGATCTTGCTAAAATCGCTCTCACTGATACTCTTACGGTCATACATGATCTTCAGGCGATTGTATTCGTCCTGTGCCTGGTTGGTACTGGCATCAGCCATTTCCTTGGCAATAGCATAGTTCTGCGGATCCAGGCTGGCCAGTAACTGGCCACTGTTGATGGTTTGGCCTTCGTTGGCAGCGATGTAACTGATCTTCCCGGCTACCATAAAGCCAAGGTGGACGGTCTTACTACCTTCTATATTTCCGCTGATGTTGATGGCATGGCTGGCGGTGGTGGTTTGAACGCTCTGAGTGATCACGGGAATGGCAGTATCCTGTGCGGATGATGGTTTACCCCCTGTATGACAACTGCTGGTAAAGATGGCTATAGTAGCAAGCCAGCAGGCACATTTCTTAAACATAAGCACTACATTAATTATATTGCAAAAATTCAATAAGTTTCCGGAGTAATTTTTAATCTATATTAAAAAACATGCCGATAGGGGAATTGTTGTGCTTATTTCTGGCTCCTGATCACACTCAGTCTTTGCTGGGTGATGCCAATGTAAGAGGCAATATGGCCCAAAGGAGCTCTCAATAGAATATCAGGGTGCTTTTCCAGCATGGTCTTATACCTTTCCTGCGCAGATTGAAACTGTGTCATATACAACCTTTCTGACAATTTTTTCATGACGTCAATCAGGAGCACACGCATCAGCTTTTCCAGCTTGTTATACTTATTGATGTAGATTTCGAGGTCATTGTAGTAAATCCAGCGTACAGTAGAAGGTTCTAAGAGCTCAAGGCCTATGAGGGAAGGGGTGTTGTAGAAAACGCTCTCAATAGAAAGGCTAAACGAATTCTCACTGAAAAAGAAATGGGTAATGTCTTTGTCTTCTTTGATGTAATACGAGCGTAGCAGGCCCGATTCGAGGAAATATACCTTTTTCGACATGGAATCAGGTATTTGCAGCTTATGGTGTTTAGGCAGGATCTCGCAGGTGAAAGCCTGTTCCAGTTCTGAACAAATGTTGGCAGGGAGATCAAATTCCTGACGGAGAAAGCCTAATAATTCCATGGTGCAATTTACCGAAAATTTGTAGAACATAAGGGCTCAAATCTTTCACAAACAACAACTTTTAAGGGAATAAAACAGGCCCGGTTTCACCTGAAAATTAGTGCTTCAATAATTTAATATTATTATTTAGTCATATTGTATAATTGTATCAAATAATATATCTTTGTTTGGAAAACCGTGTATTTGAAAGGGGGTGCTTTCCCTTCATCCCGCTTATTTCCCATATAGTTATGCCTCGACCTGCCTGGAGTACATTATGGTCACTGATATTCTTACTTTACGTGCAAGCAGCATACCCACAGCAAGGTTATATCTACTTACACGTTAACAGCCAGGATGACGCCACATCGCCAGATTTCCATTTCACTTTAAATGGAACCACGAATTTCGTGCTGAACGATCTCCCTTCCACATCAGGTGCTATCAGCGACATCGGTGCCGGCGTAAGTGGAGAACTATGGGCAGCTACCACCACCAACATTTACCGTCGTCCTTCAGGATCCAGTCAGTGGGCTAACACCGGCTACCAGGCTGTCAGCATCGATGGTGCAGGCGCCGGTCAGTTTGTGAGTGTCGATGCTACGGGTACTGCATACTTCTTCGACGGTACCACCCTCAATACTATTTATCGTCCTGCATTTCATGCAAATATTGCTGTCGAGGATATTTCCTTCGGTGGCGGACGTATTGCGATTACCCGTTCCGACGGCAGTATCCTGACAAATATCAGTTTGGCTGCTCCCTATTTCGATAGCTGGGCACAGTTATTAGGAGGAAGTGCCGGCGCTACCCGTTTGGATATTCAGCCTTACACCGGTACCCTTGTATACCTGGCCAATGGCGTGTATACCATTCCTTTTACCGGCGGCGCCTCCACCAATATCGGTACAAGCTCCTATTCAGATATTGCTGTTGATGGCCAGGGCCAGGTCTATGCCAATGGTGACTTTTACAATGGCAGCACCTGGACCACAGATGCAAGCGCCAGGTCAGACTTTAATCATACCACCGCTTTTGACGGAGCAGTATGGAGCAGCAATAATACAGCTATCTATAGCCGTACCACCACCAGCTGGCTGGATGGAGAACGAATCCGTATTCTTCCGGTGGATAACAGCGTGATCATACCCCTTACCGCGGGCACCTACCAGCTCACGGCCACCCCGCTTTGCGGATGGAAGCTAAGCGGATATAGCATCTATGATCCGGATGCTTCTACAACAAACGTCAACGCCATTTCTGTGGCCACCGGCGAAATCGTACACATTGTAGCCAATATAGACAAGATCGTAACGACTCCCATCCTCATCACAGGAGACAGTACGCTTTGTGCCAACAGCAGTTTATCACTCAGTACATCTGTAGCCGGCGGTACCTGGAGCAGTAATAATACAGCCATTGCCGTAATAGATGCCAGTGGCACTGTCAATGGCCTCACAGGTGGAACAGCTACCATGAAATACGAGTTGAACAACAGTGGTTGTATCGACTCTGCGGTAAAGAAAGTCTATGTCAGCGCTGGCCCGGCTTTTACATTAATATCCTCAAATGTGTCCTGCAATACCTTTAAAGACGGCATCATCAGGGTCACCTCCAACAGCGCCGGCAATCAATATGCGATCAATGGCGGTGCATGGCAGGCAGATTCTGTATTTAAAGGATTATCTCCGGGCACGTATAGCATAACCGTAAAAGGAGCAAATGCCTGCGTTGCAAATGCCCAATCAGCAGTGATCACAGAACCTGATGTAATCGGAATTACAGTATCACAGGTTTCCGTGGGGTGCCCCGGCGATGCAACGGGCAGCCTCACCGCTGTTGCCACAGGAGGTGTGGCTCCTTATACCATCACCTGGAGCACCGGTTCTTCTGCCCCTACTATCGGCCGGTTACCGGAAGGCACTTACAGCATCACGGTAAAAGATGCCAATACCTGTTCTGCATCCATCAGGGTAAAACTCGTTTCAGTAATCTCGGTGTTCGTTATCAATACACCTGTAAAACAGGTAGGGGGACAAATTGTGATAACAGGCAATACTTTACCCAACGCTTCCGCCGTTATAAGATTTCCGGATGGCACATCTACCACCACGCATGCCGATGCTTATGGAAAGTTCAGTACCATTTCAGCCAGTCCACAACCTAACGGTAGTGTATATGTGACCGTTACCGATGCGAGTACTAAAGCTACCTGTACCCGTCACGTTGACTTCAACGATGCGCCTGCCTGCGATGTTAGTATTGTAAAGACACTGGAAACCACCGGCGGAATCGGGATCGGCGATGAGATTTCATTCCTGCTCACAGTTTACAACAAGGGGCTGGACAATGCTACTTCGCTGATCATCACAGATGATTTTCCTTCCAACCTGTCTTCAGGTACAGCACTGACACCGTCTGCAGGTTATGCTACCTACAATGCTGCAATGAATGAGGTAGTCTGGAATATCGATACGCTGAAAGTACTGAAATCGGCAACCTTATCGTTTAAAGCCCGTGTAACGGCTGCTGGTGTGGTGAAGAATACAGCCTATGTTTCTTCCAACGAAATAGATCCGGACAATTCAAATAATTCAAGCACAGTGGCCACACCTGCCATCAGTGCAACTTTTTTTATACCCAACGTGATCACTCCTAATGGCGATGGAAAGAACGATAAGTTCGTGGTCAAAGGACTGGACCTCTATCCGGGCTCACGACTGGAAATCTATAATCGCTGGGGCAATCAGGTGTATCGTAGTGATAATTACAATAACAACTGGACAGGAGAGGGGCTGAGTGCCGGTATTTATTATTACGTGCTCAAAGTCAACATGGCTGGCGGATCGCAGCTTTACAAAGGTTATGTTGAACTGATTACAAGGTAGCAAAATGATTAAAAGGAGTATCACCATATTAGTTTTCTTCCTATACTTCCTGCAGGCGTATGCCCAGCAGGAAGTACAGTTCAGTCAGTATATTTTTAACGGGCTGGCTATAAATCCAGCATATGCTGGATACAAGGAAGCACTTTACCTGCACAGCAGCTACAGGCAGCAGTGGTCAGGGTTCCCGGGTGCACCGGTCACTGGTACGATCTCTGCAGATGGACTTACCGATTACTCCGATAAGCGGGTAGGATGGGGGGTATTGACCTCTCTCGAAAAACTCGGCCCGCAGTCTTCCACCGCCCTGTTTATAAATTATTCATACCGGATACCGATGGACTGGGAAGATGAAAAAAGACTGGCCTTTGGTCTGGGCGTAGGTGTTACGAATTATAGTGTGGATGGAAGCAACCGTAAGTATGTAGATGCAGATGATCCGGAAGTGATCCTGGGACGTCAGTCTACCCTTGTACCTGATGCAAGAGTAGGTATTTATTATAATTCAGCCAGCTCTTATATAGGGGTTTCCGTATTGAACCTCTTTTCTGCATATACCAGCGGCAAGATTTTTTTAGGGAATGGATTATTGTATTCATCCTTACGCAAATCCAGGCACCTTTATTTCTCAGCAGGAACAATTTTTTCTTTGAACCAGGACGTGCAGTTAAAACCTGCTATTATGGTGAAAGGAGATTTTAAAGGACCTGTGAATGTGGACGTGAATATCTTTGTTTTATTGCAGGAAACATTGTGGATCGGTGCTTCTTACCGGACCGGTTTTAACTACCCCGGAAATACGAATTTACAGCCCAATTTAGACCCTAATAATGCCTTCAGTGTGTTGACGGAGGTATATGCAAGCGACAACCTCAGAATAGGCTATTCTTACGACTTTTCAACCAGTGGAATTTCACATTATCAACGTGGTTCACATGAGCTCTCTTTAGGGTTGACGATCCCCAGTTTAAACAGCATGAATAAGGTCAAATGCCCGCGCCATTTTTAATGTACAAGTAATTGTTTTCCAATGATTAATTAGCCCTGAAAATATGTGGATAACTTTGTCCACATAGGGGTCACTACGCAGAAACAATAGTAAGTGACCTGCTAACTTTGATACTGAACAAAATAACCTGGCACCCGTCATCCATGCAGCACGGCGTTTTAGTCAATCACAAACAAAGAATTAAAGTTATGCGAGGACAACAGACCCTTTTTAATCACTTCATAGAAAATCCTGTCTCCAAAACAGTGCGCAAAGGCCGCTCCGCCGATATGATCGCCCTGAGGGACGAATGCCTGCTGCACCGGTATTATTATTACATCAAGCTTCAGCAAAAGCGGTATGATTCCGCTATAGAGGAATTATCCAAGGAGTTCTACATTAAGAACAGTAATATTATCTACCGTATGCAGTGCAATAGCGAGCGCCTTGAACAAATAATGAAAAGAGAACAACCCGATTTGAAGCAACTACGGCTGCTTTATCCCTGGTTGACGTGGTAATGTCAACAATTGTTAACCCCAAAAAAAAGGTGGCTCAATTTAATGAGCCACCTTTTTTAATGATGTGCAATTATCAACAACAGCCGGTGTGGGACCCGGTTTGATTTAGCTAAGTTCCAGTTGTGGCCTTGCAACAGGGTTTGCAGGCATGGTAGGATACTCTTCAAAATCCAGGCTATACGTGAGCGTTCTCACCCTGAATGCATCTGATCTTACTTCCGTACTCACCCTGATTCTACTCAATGGATTGATCCCATTACTGCTCCATCCCTGCAATGCCTCGTGTAATTTTGTTTCTACGTCATAATATTCCAATACAGTATTTGTATCTGTGAAAGTAAGCCCGTCAGCAGCCAATACATAATATACTAATCTCAATTGCAGCTCACCATTTGCACGCTGACCCTGGTTGAGTATTTCTGTAAAAGTCACATTGTTGAAATCAATAAATACACATGGCCATATAGCAGGTATGCTTGTGTAAATTTCTGTTTGCCCCATCTCTGGTAAGATCCCTTGTATCCCCGGAACTGTTGTGGCAATGCGTGTTTGCAGTGATACGAAAAGTTGTGCAAATAAACTGTTCATTTTATTTTATGTTTTTTTTGAGTTAACAACAGTGTAAATATCGACCTATTCTGCATCTTAAAAATTCACTTCATTAATGATTATGCAAACAATGAAATCTTACTTCGCAAAAAAAGAATAAACACTATTTCGCGATTTTTTCACCGTGTTGAAAAGCTGTTCCTTTGTATTGTAAATCGCTTGTAACACAAACATGAAAATGAAAGAAGCATAGATCCTTTAAACCCTAAATTGTTAACCTCTGATGTTACTATTAAATGAAGTTATTGATGTTAACCCCGGAAACGTGCTCTTCCAGCGGCTTGGAGACCAGGCCTTCTCTGTAATCGTACTCATTGGTATCGCATGGATCTTGTGGAAGCGCCAGATAAAACTGGAAGATCGCCTCGCACAATACCTGAATAATGACCGTGAAAAAATGCAGGGAGTGATAGAAAATAATACAAAGGTCATGGAGCGCCTGGAAAGCGTACTGGAGAGACGTTAGAATTGTTCTCCCTATTAAAAACAAAAGCCCCCTCTGTCAAGAGGGAGCTTCTAAAAAAAGCACTGTACAATTAAATAATATATACCCTATGGCATTCTGTAAAAAAACAGGAACTAAAATCAAACAGGCATTACAACAATTTGACGCTTTTATTGCAGCACATGCAGAAGAAGCCCTGCGTGTAACCAGGATCATTAAAGCTGCCCTGGAAAGCCCTGTCGTGGATCTTTTGGAAGCTATCATCCCCGGTGATGCAGATACTATCCTGAAAAATAAAGTACTGGCAGCACTCGAAACAGGTATCGACTCCCTTAGCATTGTCCTTACCTGCAAAGATGAAACCTCACTGGAAGGAAAGGTAGCTTGTTTTGTCCGCGCATTAGCAACAGTATCTCCCGATCTGCAGGATGCTGTATTGCAAAAATTGCAGAGCATCATACTGCGTGAGCTGGACGGCAATACAAAGAAACAGAACGTCTATGATCTGTTTAGCCAGGCTAGTTACAGCAATAGTAAATAGTATTTTTCACAATTTAAATAGACCTATTAAAAATGGGATTACCAAAAGTAGCAATTACATTAGGCAACGGCAATCTTGGCAGAACCGTTGTAACTGATGATGGAGTTGCAGGCCTGATGATGACAGGTTATGGCAATGGACTTATTTCATTGCATCAGCCAAAAGTGATCTATAGCCTGGGCGATGCAGAGAACCTCGGTATTGAAAGCAGCGGCGAAAACGTACATGCGTACAACCACATCAAAGAATTTTATAGCCTTGCCGGTGAAGGTGCAGAGTTGTATATCATGCTGACAGGAGACAACCATAGTCCGGCTCAGTATATGGACGCTGCCAATCCCGAAGGTGTAGTAAAGCTCTTAGATGCTGCTCAGGGCCGGATCAGGCTGTTGGGTGTTTCGTTCCTGCCAGGTTCCACTTATCTTTCATCTAATGCAGGCGGAATGGATATTGGTGTAACCGATGCCATTCCCAAGGCACAGCAGGTGGCCAGCACCTATGCAGCACAGTTTAAACCAGTACGTATCTTACTGGAAGGGTACAATGCAGACATTGCACATCCTGACGAACTGGTGGATCTGCGCACTTATTCCTGCAACCGTGTTGGTATCATCATCGGTAGCACAGGTCACGGTGCCGCTGTAGGCCTTGTACTTGGCCGTGCCGCAGCTATTCCGGTACAGCGCAACCTGGGCCGGGTGAAAGATGGTGCATTGCCTGTTACGGCTGCCTTCATCAATGGAAAGAAAATTGAAGACATCACTGGTGTTGATGCGCTCCACGACAAAGGTTATATCTTCTTCCGCACCTTCGTTGGCCGCTCCGGCTATTACCTCAACGATGACCCGATGTGTGCACCTGCCACAGATGATTACAGCCAGCTGGCATCAGGTCGTGTGATAGATAAAGCCATCACCATCTGTTATCAAACCTATGTAGAAGAACTGAATGACGAAGTGGCCATCGACTCAGAAGGAAAACTGAGTGTACCTGTTATCAAGTACCTGCAAAGTAAAATTGAAACAGCTGTTAACACCGCTATGGCCGATGAGATCAGCTCTTTCAGCGCATACGTTGACGCATCTCAGAATGTACTGAGCACCGGCAAGATCGTTGTAAAAGCTTCCATTATACCTGTAGGTTATACCAAAACCATCGAAGTATTACTGGGCTTCGCTAATCCCGCTCTGAACCAGTAACGGCTGTTAACCCCAACATTTAAAAGACACCAATATGATTTTTGACACGAAAGAAGTGACCTGGGCAAATATGAAAGTAGTATTGCTCGGTAAAGAACTGACCGGGATCCGGGGCATCAAATACAAACTGACCCAGGAAAAAGAACACCTGCACGGTGCCGGCGATCAACCTATCGGCATCCAGCGTGGTAAACGTACCTATGAAGGTGAAATCAAACTGCTGAAATTTGAATACGATATCCTCGCAGATGCTGTTGCACGAGCAGGCGGCAGAGACATTCTCGACCTGACTGCAGACATCGTAGTTACCTATGTAAAAGATTCACTCTCAGTTCCGCGCACTGATATTATTCAGGGTTTCCAGTTCAAGGAGTTTGAAAAAGGCTGGGAGCAGGGCGCCAAATTTATGGAGCTCACACTGCCCATCCTCTTTATGGGCCTGAAACAAAACGCTTAATTTTTTTAACACCACAATTATTTAAACCTATATCATGACAGTAGATAAATCACTTGCCGTTAGCCAGGAGCACATTGATGCATGGAAAAAGAAATACAGGGATGTATTCAAACTTACAGCTGCCGACGGTAAAGTAGGCTATTGCAGGAAACCCAACAGAGACGAAGTAAGCTATGCCATGACACTGATCTCAGGTGATCCGCTGGCTTACCACGAAACCATTCTCAGAGCTACCTGGTTAGGTGGTGATGAAGAGATCGTAGAAGATAAATCTTATCTCTACGGCCTGGGCGGCCAGCTGGACAAATTGCTGGAAGCAAAAAAGGTAGAAGTGGAAAAGCTCTAAGCGAGGCGTCCGGTGATTTTGAAAGCAACCCTTTCGGTTATATTCAAACGCTGTTCGAATATTATCTGCCCCAGGTTGACACCTCGCAATTATCAGATGCCCAGTGGGCAGAAAAGTTTGCACAACTGCATGATATCCGGCAACGGGAATTGAAAGGATTGTCGTTGCTGTCAGGATAGCATGGCGTAAAAAACTATACAATGGCAGACCTTAAAACAATTACTTCCGATACCTATAAAGACTTACTGAAGGCAGCCGATGCTGCTTTCAGTAAGATCGATAACTGGGTACAGAATACCATCAATCAAAATAACCTGTATGTAGGATCCAATAAGATCCTTAAAGGCTCACTCCAGCAGATCGATGATGAATTAGAAAAGATCAATAAAAAACAAAAAGAAACAAAAGGCTTCAAGGAGTTTGTGACCATCGAAAAGCGAAAGATCGAGATCGAAGAGCAGCGAAAGAAAACACAGGACCTGGCTGACTTTGCCGCCCGGAAAGGCTGGGCCGAAAATTTCAGGAAGGTTTTCGATAGTGGCCTGGACAAAGTCATAGAAGGCGGCCCGGACCTGCTCAGGCTGGGTATGGCGGCGGAAACGGCACAACTTAGTTTCAAACAACTAACCGGTTCTTCCTCCACAGCCGCAGGCATCCTGAAAGACATTCACCAGATGGCGGCCACCTCTCTTTTCGATAATGACAAGCTGCAGGAAAACGCCGCCTCCCTGCTCGAAAGTGGTGTAGCTGCCAATAAACTCATGCCTACTCTAAGTATGCTGGAAGATGTGAGTGGAGGTAATCAAACGAAAATGGATTCCCTCTCCAAAGCTTTTGGCGATATGCAACAGGCAGGGCATCTTACCGCTGAATCATTGAAAGAGATGAACGATGCGGGGTTTAAACCACTTGAAATGATGGCCGCCAATAGCGGGCAAACCATGGAACAATTAAAAGCATCCATGGAAGCAGGAGGCATCTCGACAGATAGTGTGGTAGCTGCCTTACAGGCAGCAACTTCGCAGGGTGGAGCATTCTTTGGTGTGATGAAAGAACAAAGTGAAACCGCCGCCGGACAATGGCACGGCCTACAGGAGAAAATGAGTGAGGCGGGTGCAACCGTTGGAAATGCGCTGATGCCTACGGTGAGCAATTTCGTGGAGAATACACTAAAGCCGATGGTTGACTGGCTCGGTCAGGCAGCTGGCTGGATTTCCCGGAATGCTGAACTGGTAGGTTTTCTCGTCACAGTGATCGGAGGTGTAGTACTGGGTTATAAAGCCTGGACATTGGCCGCAGAACTACTCGGGCCTGCAATGGCCAGCAGTGGCATCGGTGCTATTTTCGTTGCAGTCGGTTTGCTGATAGGCGCGGTCGTGTATGCATGGAATACTTTCGGCTGGTTCAGGGGCGCGATTATGGCTGCCTGGGAAGTACTCAAAGGCTTTGCCGGGATGATCTGGGATATCGCCATTGCCCCTATCAAGTCGCTGATCTCCGGTATCAGCAATATCGGCCAGGCAGTGATGTACCTCTTCAGTGGTGACTGGGATAAAGCATGGCAATCAGGTAAAGAGGCGATCAAAGATCTCTCTGGTTATAATACCGCCAAAACCGTCATCAATGACATGAAGGAAATGGGCGGCAAAGCCGCCGATGCCTTTAATGCAGAGGTGAACAAAAAGAAAGGCCAGGCACAAGGCCCGGGTATGACCACACCTCCTGTTCCTGGCCAGGGAAATTTTGGTGGATTCGGTAGCGGAAATGGCGGTGGAGCAGGCGCAAACGGTGACTGGTTACCACAAACCGCAACTGGGGGCAAAAGCAAAGGCCGTGGCGCATCCGGTACCTGGAACAGGGGCGTGCCTTTTGGTGGTACCAACGCTTTGGATGGAGTTGGCACCTCCGCTTCCTGGACCCCTGATAATACCCGCAAAAAGATGTCGCTCGACACTGCTAAAGATACCGCAACAGGCATCACTAACGGCGGTGCACGCACGGTAAATATTACCCTGCAGAAATTAGTCGAAACAATCAATATCACCACCAATACACTCGCCGAAAGTATCACCGACATGGAACAGCAAGTGACAGATGCATTACTGCATGTATTAAAAACAGCATAACTATGGCATTAGATATCGATATCAGCAGCATCTTTGCAAGTACCTTTGGCTATACCCCTAAGAATTTTAAAGTACCGAATCAGCCTGCTAATAATAGAAGAGGAACGAGTTACTACGGCAATGCGTCCTATAACACCTCCTATTTCATGGCGGTAAAAATAGGAACACTGGAACTGTATAACCCCGTCATCAGTATCTCCAGCAAAAAGACCATTGTACAAACACCCCTGGTGTACCGCTCTGGTAGCGTAAAAGAGCTGGTCAGCAAAGACGATTTCAAAATAAATATTAAAGGCATCATCATCCGGGATGACAACATTTTTCCTGATAATGAGATCAGCGAACTTGTAGATCTGTATAACCGCAATGCAGCCCTGCCTATTTATTGTGCATTGACCTCTCTTGTCTTTAGCGAAGGCGAAACTGTAGTGATCACCGATCTTTCTTTTCCTGCTACACCAGGTACACAGAATATCCAGGCTTATGAAATGAACCTCATCAGCGATTTAAAATTCATACTAAACAAAGCATAGATGTTTGTACTGCAATGTGAAATTAAGATTGGCAGTTATACCTTTTATTCAGTAAAGGAGGTGAAAATAAAACGTAGCCTGCATTCCTATACCGATACCGCTTCCATTACCATACCCGCCTCCGCCGTATTGCGGTATACCGGTCAGTTTCCGACCAAATCAGTTGTCAGCTCTGCCGCACAGTTTGCAGAAGGCGACAAAGTAGAAATATGGCTGGGTTATGATGATAAGAGGGAGCTGGAATTCGAAGGCTTTGTAGCCAGGATCAATGCAGCTACCCCTTGCGTAATAGAATGTGAAGGCTATAGCTGGCAGCTGAAGCAGAAAGGAATCCTGGAAAACCAGAAAGCAACTTCGCTGAAAAAACTGCTCAGCACCATCACTGACGGTACTGATATTAAAGTGAGTACTGAAGTCTCGGATCTCGACCTGCACCAGGCTTATTTCGATGGCAAATCAGGTACTGATATACTCGACTGGTTTAAAAAAGACCTCAGTATGAATGTTTATTTCGAAGGGAGATGGTTATATGCCGGCTTCGATCATATTGAACATCCACAAGCCGGAGATTACGTGCGTGGGCGCAAAACCAGTGATATATTGAACTATAAGAAGATAAAGGAAAATGCCTGGTATGAGCTCGGGTTTACTGTCATCAAGGATAGTGAACTCAAATTCAGGAAAGCCAATGATGCACACGTGTTAGTCAAAGCTATCTACATAGATACGAAAAACAAAGCGCATATACAGGAAGCCGGGGATAAGAATGGCGTAGAAACGCTCCTCCAGATCTCTAACTTCCAGGATGATGCTGCCCTGAAGAAAGCTGCGGAGAATAAGTTGAAAACACTGAAATACGATGGCTACGAAGGCAAACTCGAAGCGTTCCTGCAACCTTTTGCATTTCCCGGATGTAAGGCTGAGATATCTGATACAAAGTATCCTGTCCGTAATGGCACCTACCGCATTGAAAGTACAGAAGTAACTTTCAATGCGTCGGGTGGCCGGCGGAAAGCAGAGATAGGTCTTAAAATTTAATCATCATGAGTAATAAACAACGTGAACTGGTAGATGCTTTGCGGAAACTGGTACATACCGATACGGTCATTATCCCGGCTGTAGTTGATGATGTCGATGAAGCTGCAGGCTCCATTGTGGCACTGACAGCTACCGGTCTGAAAATATCCGATGTACGGCTACGGGCTGTAATTGGTGATAATGACGGCGTATTGGTATTTCCACAGAAGAAAAGCAGTGTGCTGATAGCACGCATCCAGCAGAGCAATTACTTCGTTGTAATCAGCATGGAGAAAGTGGATAAGATCCAGTATTTCGTTGAAGACAGGTTATTCGAAATGGATAAAGATGGCTTGAAAGTAAGTGCCGGTGAAGAATCCCTGAAGAAATGCCTGGATGATCTGCTCGATGAAATTGTGACGATCTATGCACCGATGAATAAATCTGCTTTCACAGATATAAAAGATAGAATAGCGAAAATTTTAAAATGATCTTATGCCACTGAATAAAAGTGCCCTGGAAGCCCAGATAAAGATGGCTTTCAAAGAAATGAAAAGTTCGGATGGAGATGAGGAAGCTACGCTGGATAAACTGTGTGGCAAGCTGGCAGAAGCAATAGATACCTATGTGAAAACAGCAACTATTGTTTATATAGGAGGAATGACTACAGATCCCGCTACCTTTTTGGTTAAACCTCCATTTAATGGCAACCTGACATGAAAGACATCCTATACAACAATGACCTTGACCTCGATATTCTCAATGGCGATTTCGTCACAGGTTTCAGCGATCTCCAGCACCAGAAAATTCTCCTCATGAACAACCGGGCTACCTTCAAGGAATACCCCGATACAGGAGTTGATGCCTTCGGCTTCTTAAACGATAATGATTATCGTTCCCTGCTTGCCGAGATCCGTAACCAGTTTATTGCCGATGGGATGGTCGTACATAAAATAACCCTTGCTGACTCAGGTCAGTTAAACATCGATGCAAGCTATGAAGACAGTTAATGTAAAACCCCATCAATGCCTCCTTGATATTGCAATGCAGGAAAAAGGAAGTATCGCCGCCCTCTTCGACTTTGCGCTTGCCAATACCCGCAGTATTACAGATGATTACCTGGCCGGGGAAAGTTTATTCATTCCCGATATAGACGTGATCGACATGCGTATGTGGCAGGATCTGCAGAGTGAAGGTGTGATACCTGCTAATGTATTTACTCCCGAAGAAGTCGTCAACGTATTGGGAGGTATCGGCTACATGGGCGTACAGCTGGACCTTCGCATCAGTTAAAAAATTAAATAATTTATGGCAAGAACAATCACCGAAATACAGGATGATATTATCAGCCGTATCACAGGTACTACAGAGCTTTCTTCGCTTAACAGCACCAGTAAGGTGGCCGTATGGCGGCTCTGGACCTATATTGTCGCAGTAAGCATCTGGGCGCTGGAGAACCTCTTTGATCTGCATAAAGCAGAAGTGACGACGCTGATCAACGAAAAAGCACCGCATAGCCTGCGCTGGTATGCGAATAAAGCAAGAGCCTTCCAGCATGGATCAGAGCTGGCCTATGAAAAGGATTATTATGATAATTCAAAACTTACAGAAGACCAGGTAAACGCACAACAAATTATTGCTTACAGTGCTGTGGTAGAGCAATCCAAAGGCCTGCGCCTGAAGGTGGCCCGTATCGTGAATGGAGACCTGGATGCACTCACCGGGCAACAGCTGGAATCATTCGGCACTTATATGAATAAGATCAAGGATGCCGGTGTAACACCGCTGGTAATTGAAAGCCTGCCTCCTGATAATCTGAAACTGGATATGATTGTCTATTACAACCCGCTTGTGTTAGATAGTAAAGGCAATCGCCTCGATGGTACAGTGGAAGACCCTGTTCGTAACCAGGTGAAGAACTACCTGAAGAATTTGCCTTTCAATGGTACGCTTGTACTGGCCTACCTGGTAGATGCACTGCAACAGGTAGATGGTGTCGTAATACCCCATATCGTACGGGCACAGGCTCAGTATGGCACTTTAGCCTATGCTGCATTTGATGTAAAATATAGCCCTGATGCCGGATACCTGCGTTTCCAGGTGGACAAAGATCTTCATATTGATTTCCTTCCACAAAGCACCATCAAATGAGTAAAATATTTGACATTGATTACCACCGGCTGATCAGGCTACTCATGCCGCCACGATTGAGAAAGGTATTGCATCTATCCTGGTTACAGGCGATCACTTACCCCGTCAATTTATTGTACCAGCAGTTTAGACGTAACCGTGATGCAAACCTGTATAGATTAAGCATTACCCCACAGGTGGTATACATGGAAAAACTGCTGAATGACAGGTACGATCTGGCTGACAGGGGAATCCGCATCGTAGATGCAGTCAGTAATGAAGTAACCCTGATCTACCAGGAAGAGGAATCAAAACCAAAGTTCCTGTACCTGGAATCAGAAGAACATCCCCTCTATCTTTTTACTGAAGCGGAGATCGGCAATGAACCTGTAGACTTTTATGTGTTGGTACCTAAAGCAGTTAGCTTCAATGATGATGAAATGGCAGCGCTGATCGATACCTATAAGCTGGCTGGTATGGCTTACAAAATTCAAAGAGTATGAACAAAATAGAACAATTGACAAACCTGGGTGGTTTCCCCATGACCCAGTATACGCTTGCCTTTATGCAGTCTTCCTACCACGATGCGCTGGCAGGATTATCAAAGATGATCGGCAATGCAGTGATCGTGTCAGGTATGGAAGAAGTCGGGAACAATGTAGCAGATGGATGGATCAGTTATGAGGGGGAATTATTACCCTTTGTAGGAGGCCCTAAACTGGATACCTGGATCGTAGAAGAACTCATGGAAAGCAGGCTTTTTGCCGACCAGGTGACCCGCAATGTATACTTTACAAAAAGAGCCCGTTTTGGCTCCGGCGGTATTGCCTATGGCAACCTGCAGCGGATAGAAACCCTGCTAAGCCTGCGGGATACAATCGCTAACCTGAAGGCCTCATTTACACAGCAATTGGGAAGTCTTTGGAAGAAAGGAGACGTCATTCAGGTGGACTGCGATACAAAATACATACTTGAGAATTTCGATAGCACTGGCTTAGGTAAGAATGAAAGAGCCGGTTGGGCCATCTGTAATGGTTTCAACAATACGAATAACCGGATGGGTAAGTTTCCCATTGGTTATGATCCCAGCAGGATGGATTATAATGCGCCCGGTAAAACCGGCGGTGTGGAATCAGTGACCTTGTCAATGGATCAGATGCCTCAGCATACACATAGATTTTCTGCTACAGGCGAAGCATTTGGATTTGATAATGGGTATGCATCAGTGGTATCAACCTTTATCAGGCGCGGTGGTGACTTTGATGCATCTATGGTTCCCGCCGGCGGTAGCCAGGCTCACGAAAACCGTCCTCCATTTATCGTCACTCTCTTCATTATGAAATTATAACCCCTATGGCAATACGCGAACGTAATAAACTAAAAGGATGGTTTCAAACAGGAGCATACCCCACCCAGGATCAATTCTGGGATTGGCTGGACAGCTTCATGCACAAATCAGAAGATACCATCGGCATCGAAAATATCACCGGACTGCGCGCACTGCTGGACAACAAAACCGATTTCGAAGCCTTCAATGCACTTTATCAGCAATTCCAGGAAGTGATCGGCTCCATGAAAAAAATATGGAGACTGGATGTCAGCACCCCTCTTTCTGATCAGTACCTGAATGAACAATATCCAACTGCCACCAAAGGCACACAGGTAATATGCCCGCTCATTGCGCAGGGCGGCGAAGTATATGAGAAGTATAATGATACAACCCATGCATGGTTCCGGTTGTATATGATCCGACCTTCCTTTACTGGCAGCCCTGGCGCAATAGCAGGTATAGAGTTAGACAACTATGTATAAATTTTAAAAGAAATAGCAAATGAATATTGAGCTAAAAAAAGTGAAGTGGGCTGATGGTAATGCACCATCTACCCCACAAACACTCCGCCTGAGCTTTCGCAGGCAGGATGCTCCGGATGTATCCGATAGTTATACACTGGTTACAGACAGCCTGTTTGTACTGGCAAATGGAACAATCATAAATCCACCGCTCATCAAGGGTCTGGAAAATGCAATGCCCTATGTATTAAGATTGCAGAATAACGATATAATTGGCGGGCAGGTGGATATATTATATACCACTCCCAGCGAACTGGCATTCGCTCAGGTAACCGCACGTTTTACACCTAATGCAAGGATCGACTATGTCAATGAAGGTATTAATTTGTTGTCCGGTATGATGCCTTCCTTTGGTAAAGCATTTTTTACACTGGAAAATGATTTCATAGACCGGTTTGCTACCTACAGTATATCTCCTGGAGCTGCTCCTGCTTTTAAGAAATATCAGGGTTATTTAGGATTGTATGTAAACGCTGCGTCAGGGTCGTTAACTACAAGTATCTCTCAACCCAATTTAATTGGTTACAATGGTGCTGCTTATTACTCAATGGGTGTTAATTTTTATATAAGCACTGCAGACCTTGGAACAAGCGGCGTATGGCCACTTTTATCTTGTGTAGATGCTAGTGGTAATGGTGTGATGGTCTATGTTGATAACGCAACGAAAAAGGTCGTTTGGCAGCAAAAAAATCCAACTGCAAGAGAAACGCTTACCTCGACTACGCTGATCGTTCCCGATAGCTGGAACAATGTGTTGATTGGAAGTGCCCCTGCACCAATTGGTAATAACGTTCTTTATCATTTGATCCTGAATGGTTCTAATAATAATACCGGCTCTATAGGCACCAGCTCAAACTTTAGCACACCAAATGCTAATGAGATGCTCACAGTAGGAGGAAATCCTTATCCATCCGGGTTTAGTGGTAAAGGTACGTTCAGGAATTTATATGTTACGGCAGCGCTATCTTCGACTGGAGACAATTCCGGCTACACCACGCTGCTTCCTCCGACGGGCTATTTACAGCAGGTGAGTAACCCTGCCAATATTATTACCATTCCTCATGAAAACATGATTTCAGTCAGCAGTACTAAAATTAGTTTTACAATCCCTCAGAGTGTAGCAGCAGGTAATTATAATTTTTATGTAAAGTATAACCGTAATACAAGTACTACACCGGTAGTCAATATTTCAGTAGATGCAGTTACAAAGCAGACATCTCCATTTGATTTTAACTTTGCATTGTCTGACGATACCTTAAATATGACAGATGCATTCCAGGTGGCTCATTATGCGATCAACGAAAATCTTGATGGTGGGCCAGATGGTGGAGTAGTACCTAAAAATGTCTACTTCAGGGATGGGATGCTGGTACTGGAAGCACATGGTGACTTATATGATGGTTTGGTGCAGGGTGTTGATAAAGATAGAATGCCTAAGAAACATACCGAACCGGGTGACCCATTGATAGGAGAGTATTGGAAAACGCGTGTAGGCGCAGCAGTAGCTACCAGAAGTTATTGCGGATATGGCCGGTTCATCGTAGAAGCAAAATTGCCAAAGCAATTTGGTGTATCCCCTTTTTTCAGGTTATATAATCGTGCAACCGCTTTTCTTCAGGATCCATATTATGATCAGGTTATTGCCAGTGGCTTACACCAGCGGAGTGATGGTGCAAACGGGTACTATACGATTGTAAAAAATGAATTTAGTATGGAGCTTCCTGCCAATAATTCAGTGTGGGTCTTTAACTCATTGAGCGAAATGGTATCCGTTAATTATGTGTATCCTTATGCCGGTATGAAAGTAATTGTAAATGCAGGAGATAACAATGATGGTACCTGGCAACTCAATACACCTGCTGCACCTAATCAGCTCTCCAGCTGGACAAAGTTTAGCGATGAGAAACAGTTAGTGAATCAACCCCGCAGAGATCAGGTGAAACTAAAGAATTCTAAAGGACCATTGGGTAATGGGGCCGGTTTTAACTGGCTACCGAATCCTGTTGAAGAAGAATACCTGGAAATGCGTGCATCTGCTGGAAAGGATATCTGGGATGATGCATTCCATGAATTCAGAATGGACTGGTATGCGAACAGAGTGGAATACTATATTGACGGTGTCCTGATTCAGACGAATCCATTCGTTGTTCCTGACATTGCCGGCAGATTTTCTTTTGGCCTGTCATTCCCTTCTTCCCAGTTTGAAGACAGCTCATGGTTGCTGGATCCCCAACTCCTGACAGCAGGCGTTGCCGCATGGCATCATCAGACTATGACAGTAAGAAGAGTAGCATTCACGCCATTTACAGATGCAGTGGCTGGTGGTACAAACCGCTTGATTGGAGAAACCAAACCTTATGATGGAATGTATAAATTCCCGTTTATTTATGGTTGAGTAAGTAACAAGGCTGCTGCAGCAGCCTTGTTACTATTTGTATTTTTTCCATCCCGGAAACAACTTTTATTTAACGCACTTTTTAAAAATTCCTCCCGACCTTTGCCTCTCAAGAAATCTAAACTACTATGAAACACATTTCCCTGGCGATACTGATCTTGCTATCAACGCAGTTCGCTTTTGCACAGGACACTACGCAGCAGGTTGTTCAAGGACGCACTAACAGTAAGGAACAGGAAGCCAAACCCTATGTCATCATGATCTCTATCGATGGCTTCAGGTACGATTATGCAGAGAAATACCAGGCCGCAAACCTCCTCCGCTTATCCGGCGAAGGCGTAAAAGCCACCGCCATGCAGCCTTCCTATCCAAGCCTTACTTTCCCGAATCACTACACCCTGATCACAGGGCTATATCCTGCTCATCACGGCCTGGTAGACAATTCGTTTTATGACAGGAATCGCAAACAGGTCTATGATATGAAGAACCGGGATGCGGTGGAAGATGGTACCTGGTATGGCGGAACACCACTCTGGGTAATGGCCGAGCAGCAACATATGGTGAGTGCCAGTTATTTCTGGGTAGGCTCAGAAAGTCCTATTCAAAACACACGCCCAACTTATTCATATCGCTACCAGGAGAAAACAAAGATCGATGATCGCATCCAGGCGCTCGTAAACTGGCTGAAACTGCCCGCAGCACAGCGCCCACACCTCATCACCTTCTACTTCCCCGAAGTAGATCATGCAGGGCATAGCTATGGGCCTGAATCTGAACAGGTAAAAGAACAGGTGCAATTCGTAGATGAAAGCATCGGGAAAATGGTGAAGGCGGTGAGTGCACTGAAGCTGCCGGTTAACTATATCGTAGTATCAGATCATGGTATGGCGGCTGTAGATACGGTGAACCTGATCCAGCTGAATGACATGGGATTGAGAATGTCATGGGGAGGAGAGAAGATGATGTTCTATGGTGATGATACCGCAAAAGTGAATGCGGCTTATGCCTATTATAAATCTCACGAAGACCACTTCAGAACATATCGAAAAACCGAAATGCCGGCAAGATGGCATTACGGCACAGAAGATAAATTTAACCGTATTGGAGACATCGTATTAGTACCCGATCCCTACTACGTTTTCGCGCAGCCTAAGAAGGGTAAACAACATACCGGTCATCATGGCTTTGATAATAATCTCACTGACATGAATGCTGTGTTCATGGCCTGGGGGCCCGCATTTAACCAACACCAGCGGATTGGTACATTTGCCAATATACACGTGTATCCGCTGGTGGCTGAGATCCTGGGTTTAAAGATCGAAGAGCCGGTAGATGGACAACTGGATGTGCTGAAACCTATCTTAAAGGGCCGCTAAAACCCGCTTAGTCATTTCATCCATTTCCATACCGCGGGGTGCTTGGTTTCATTCTGCATCGTAAATGCAATAGCAGAATCGAGTTTTACCGGGTCAGGGCTTTCGGTGCCTTTTGTTGCCATTCGCCCCCGGGTGGAAAATACCCTTGTTTGGATTGGGCGATGCTGTGGCATGAAATGACGATGAGCAGGAAAAGAACAATAGGTGATCTCATATGAGCAAGATAAGAAACATTGAATGTATGGTGCCAAATTTGCTATACGTATATAGGTTTTCGCTATCTTCAATCACCAATGGAAAAAATTATTCAGGAAGTATCAGGAGTAGAGGTAGCCAGTGTGGATCTGGATACCGCGATTTCATTCCAACCATTTATTAATCGCCTTCGCGAGAGAATCCAACACGAGCAGACAGTTAAAAAAGCACTGTATGAACAGGTGCTGGCTACCTATGAGCAATATCATCTCCCGCAGGAAGAAATTTCGTTGGAAGAAGTCGGCAAATACAGCGATTTACTGGAACAGATGTATGCTTGTCTTTCTCCGGCTATGACGGATGAAAAAGAGCTGGCATGGGCCATGAATATGCCTTTTCAGCCGCTTATATTCTACGGCACCACCCTGTTTTACGAACTGATGCGCAACCGGAGGGATGACCATGATATTTATGTGATCACAAAAACGGCTGACGAGTATCAACGCGACCGGCTCAAATTATTATACTCCGTCGTATTACAAAAGTTATATAACTTCCAGGCGCCTACGCAATTGCCGGATGTGCATGCCGGCATTAATCTCTCCACCGGTTTGCTGCAATACTATGCCATGCGGATTAATATGGATTACATTGAAGTGACCGCTAAAGGCCCCCTGCCTCAGCTGGATTTCAGTGAACTCTACATGCGCATGAGTGAAGGGGAGGGCTATGATATCCTCCTGGAAATGTTGCCACTATCGCTCTTTAAAATAAGAGGGATCTGTATCCTGAATCTTACAGACGTTACTGCCGAAAAAGCAATTGACAATATTGAACGCGTGCGCCTGAACCGCACACCTGCAAATGACGATGAGAACTACAGGAATGTGATTAAATCCCTGAAAACCCTGGTGAGAAACAACCAGATAGAGTTCGATCTCTTCCCGTTTGTTAGAGTGAACAACGAGCCTGTATATGGTTATGTAAAAGGTGGTACGGGTATCCTCTTCGAAGTATGGGGTGAAGGCCGCGTATCGCCTGACGTATTCCGCAGGCAGGCAAAAGGGTATTTCTCCAATCCCGACTTCTTTTTCTCCCAGGATATCTCTGCTGAGAACCAGCAAGGCCATGATTACCTGGACTACTTCCGTAAACTCGGTGTACGTTCCCTGGCTTTGATGCCGGTGTTCCACAATCATATACCAGTAGGCGTGCTGGCCATCCATACCTGGCAGGACGAGCGCTTTGATGAGAAGATCCTTGTGCTCTTACAACCTGCCATGGCTGCCATTGGCCGCTTATTACAGATATATATTGATGAATTCAACTACGAAATAGAATGTGTCATCAAAGAAAAATTCACATCTATCCAGCCAGCCGTGCAATGGAAGTTCAACGAAGTGGCCTGGCAATACCTGCATGACAGGAAACGGCATTTACCGGAAAAGGAATTCAGTATTCACTTCGATAATGTATACCCGTTATACGGGGCAGTTGATATCCGCAACTCTACTATAGAACGGAACAAGGCCATCGTGGCAGACCTGGATGCACACCTTTCCTTATTAGGTGGAACATTAAGGACCTTACAGGATAGGTATCCATCCGCGCTGCTCGAAGAGATGATTTATAAATGCTCCAAATGGCAGGAGATCCTGGCATCAGACCAGTTGTACGCCAATGATGAAGATAAGCTAAACACTTTTTTAAGAAAAGAAACGACGCCTTTCCTGAATCATCTTGCCGGCCAGCATCCGCAAACAAAACACCTGGTAGATGAATACCTGAAAGTACTGGATGCTTTTAACAACAGTACTAGCGGCGAAAAATATTCGTTGGAGATATCCATGCAGATGATCAATGAAGCGGTGAATGAATATTTTGAACATGAAAAGAACCAGTTGCAAAGCCTGTATCCCTGCTACTTTGAAAAGTTCAGGACCGACGGCGTAGAATACGATGCATACATTGGTCAGTCCATAGCACCGCAGCATCCCTTCAATCATTTCCATCTTAAAAACCTGCGTTTATGGCAATTGTCAGGTATGGCTGCCATCGCACGTATTACCCGTGCCCTGCTGCCCGGCATGCCAAAGGTATTACGTACCACGCAGCTCATTTTCGTACACAACCATACTATCGATATCAGTTTCAGGGCAGACGAAAGACGCTTTGATGTAGAGGGTGCTTATAACATCCGTTACCAGATGATCAAGAAGCGTATCGATAAAGTACACATCAAGGAATCAGAAGAACGCCTCACCCAGCCGGATAAGATCGTGCTGATCTATTTCGATAACAAGGATGTGGAAGATTACCTGCCTTTCATTGAATACCTGCAGGAAAAGCATGTCCTGTGCAATGATCTTGAATACCTGCTGCTGGAGGACCTGCAGGGCCTGAGTGGCCTCAAGGCATTGCGTGTAGGCGTGGTATATGAGGCATCACTGAACGATTAACTTCTTCGTTTCTTTAATACCTTTTGAAGTCAGCCGAACAATGTACATCCCTTTCTCAAGGTCATTGATACCTACATTGAGCCGGGTCGTACCCTCCTGCAATCCACCCAGGAACGATTTCACCAATGCTCCCCTGCTATTATAAAACTCGATCAATACTTCGGCTGCAGCAGGCAGTGCATACTTAATATTAACATTGCCGGAAGCGGGATTTGGAAACACATTCAGGTTGGCCGTTTCAGCTTTCTCCTCCTGGGGAGCCATGGAAACGGCACTCCAGGTAAAGGTGCTGCCGGTAGTGATGGCCGTACTTTTGCAGGTCAGGCTGAGCAGGTTGCTCTCCATAAATACGTATTCCCCTTTTAGATTTTGCAGCGCAACTGTATTGGTACCCAGCCCTACCCATTTAAAACGGGCATTGTGATCAATCATGGTGCTGGTACAACGCATTGGACTGGTAGCGGTTACATAGCGGCCATTACTGCCCTGCAGGGCGATGGTGCTGTCTCCGGCATCTACAACAATAAATTGTTCGGAAGCACTGATGGTGGTATGATCACATTTCATAGGGCCGTACTTGTCAGCCGCAGACATAAGCCAGACATCATTCAGCAGGTAAATAGTGCTGCCTACAGGTGCAGGGGGAATGGTATCCTGTGCATGCACAGACAGGAAGGCCATCAGCAAAGATATGCAGCATAAACAAAAAAGTTTCATGGATAGGATTTAGCATCTGTCAATAAGAGATATGGAATAGAACAGTACGGGATGTGTCAAAAGTAACCTGAAGGCATTGCGCATTTCATCAATAGAAAACCTCTCCGACAGGGATCCGGATTAAACCGGGTAGATTACTTTTGAAACAACCCAGATATAACGCAGTAAATAAATTTTTATTATAAAACTAATTGTGCATGCAGGCGCTGCAATGTACCTGCCAGGTCTCCGCAGAGGCCGGGATGGATTTTAGATGATTGAATGACAGTACTTCTTGTAGCGGTGAGCCACCTGAACCGGGAGGGCAAATCCAGTTTGGCGATAGGGCCGGCATCAGGGGCGCCGGCGGCAATCTTTTCAAAGGCAGTCAGGTAAGCCCTTAGTTCCTCCATATCAAATTCAGGAGCCAGGCACCTGATCTTCTCCCCGTTCACAGAAAAAAGGGTTTGCAGGTACCGCTGTTGTTTACAATACAGGATCACACCTATATTGAGGAACTCCTCGCGTACTACACTGGGAACTACGCGAATGACAGCATACTCATATAAGTGCTTCTCTTGCATGTTGTGCTTCTTTTACAAATATTTCAGACGCTGCTAAGCGTGTGGTTATGAATTGATAATATACCTCTCTTACCTGTTCCGGGCTTTCGCCGGAAGACCATTCCTGCAACCATTCGTCCGGGATCAGGCTGACAATACCCCTGATCTTTTCGGTGGTGAGCAGCAGGCGCAGTTGGGCATCAGCTTCGGCAATCAGGGTAGCCTGTGGCAGCAATACATGGTCTTTGACCTGTACAAAAGGTTTGGTGGCAGATGCTTCCCAGTTACTCCAGTTGTGGTGGAAATAAAGGGATGCCCCATGATCGATGAGCCAGAGCTCCCTGTGCCACATGAGCATATTGGTATTGCGGGGTGTACGGTCAACATTTGTCAGCAGGCAATCCATCCATACGATACGTGAAGCCAGTTCAGGTTCAATTTTCGTGACGGCCGGGTCGAAGGTCACTGACCCGGAGAGATAATGAACACCCAGGTTCAGGCCAACGCTGGCCTTCAGGAGGTCCTGGATTTCCTCATCCGGTTCGGTACGGCCAAAGGCACTATCCAGAGTGGCAAACACGATTTCGGGCATTTTGAACCCCAATGCACGGGCTATTTCTCCGCCTATCAGTTCGGCGATCAGGGCCTTGATACCCTGGCCGGCGCCCCGGAATTTCAGTACATATAAAAAGCCGTCATCTGCTTCGGCGATGGCGGGGAGAGAGCCGCCTTCCCGAAGCGGCGTTACATATCTTGTTACGCTAACGGTTCTAAGCTCAGGTTGTTGATTCATGGCTGCAAGGTACAGAAAAGGCTTATTCTATGAGAAAAACAGCCAGCAATGGGGGATCATTTGAATTCAATTAAGCAGGCAGCAGGGAGATCCGGATATAAAGAGGGAAACAACCCCTATCACCTTCTTTTTGCCCTTAAAAACCTAAAAAGAGGAATTTTCAAACCGTATCAGCTGGCGGTCAAAAAGAGAGATAACCCGCAGATAACCCGCAGATATCCCGCCTATAAGCCGCCTTTAACCCGCATCTTAAAAGAGGCGGCTTATCTGCGGGTTATTACCAGTTTATAGATGAGATACCTCTGCTTTTTCCCTATAACTGCATAATTTTAGATGTATCTTGCACTATAATTTCTATTTTTTCATTTGAGGGATCAGTTCATAACATGGGTACAGGAAGCGGCAGACGGAAATCAGCTGGCATATGGTTATTTATATACCCACCACTATCCGCGTCTGCAAGTAGCCATCACCTTCATCACCCGGGATAAGGAAGAAACCGATGAAATTTTGCAGGAGACCTTTCTGCGTATCTGGAAAACAAAAGAGAAACTTTTAGTGGTGCGGTCATTTGAAGACTATGCCTTCCGCGTAGCCAAAAACCTCCTGTTCGATCATTTAAGAAGGAAGAAGGTGCACCTGAAAGCCATAGATGCCATCGTACACCAGCAGGACGATGTCGCTACCGGGGGCGACCAGCAGTTAGTCTATAAAGAATACCACGACATTGCCACCCGGGCCATTGCTACCCTTGATCCCCAGAAGAAAGAAATATTCCTGCTTCGTACACAGGAAGGCCTCAGTTTTGAGGAAATAGCCGAACGATGCGGCATTGCTGTCGTAACGGTCAAAAAACATTTTTACACCGCCTTTCATACCCTCAAAAAGCTCCTGAACGAGCATGGTGGCGTGTTTACCTTCCTACTCATCCTCTGGTCCAGGGGGCGCTAAAAAATATTTTTAGAAAAAGCGTATACAAACCTTTTACGAGTTCGTCTCTTGTATATGAGTGACGAGCAAATCATCCATTTAATTCATAAATACAGGAGCAGTACCCTGAGCGAAACAGAAGAGCTGGCTTTTTTTAGCTGGTATGCTGAAGTAGACCCGGGGGAGTTCCATCGTATCCTGCAACAAGCGGGGGAAGTGGATTATGAGCCAGCGTCGCCAGTGTTCCTGTCCTCACTGGAGGAGCGCTTACAACATAAAGAGGCGGTAGTCAGGAAAATGCCAATCCTGCGCCGGGCCGCTGCTGCTGCAGCCATCATTGTACTAGGTACTACTGCCTGGTATGTTTTCAAACCGGATCGCAGGCAAGTTGCACCAATAATTGCTGCGAAAGTAAATGATGTACAGCCTGGTAAAAGTGGTGCCGTGCTCACCCTTGCCAATGGCCAGGTTATAGCCCTGGACAGTGCCGGCAATGGGGTGATTGCCAACCAGAATGGCACTACGGTTACATTAAATAATGGTAGTCTGCGTTATAATGCTGATAATGCAGCTGCCGTGAGCTACAATATGATCCGTACGCCCAAAGCCCGGCAATTTCAATTGCAATTGCCGGATGGAACTACGGTATGGCTCAATGCCGGGAGCTCGCTGAAGTATCCGACTGCCTTTACAGGTAAGGAAAGGATCGTTTCCATTACAGGAGAAGCCTTCTTCGATGTAGCGAAGGATGCAGCACATCCTTTTGTAGTAGAAGTAGCAGACCAGGTGAAGGTACAGGTACTGGGCACACAGTTCAACATCAATGCTTATCCCGACGAAAAGCAGATCAGGGCCACCCTGCTGCAGGGTAGCATCAAAGTGAACAAAGATGCTGCCGCCGTTGTATTGCAACCGGGTCAGCAGGCGCAGGTGAATGATGAAATCACAGTGAACAGAAATATAAACACAAGCCAGGTAAGTTCCTGGAAAGATGGGGTCTTTAACTTTGATGATTTGGGGGTAGAAGCGGTCATGCGTCAGCTGGCCAGGTGGTATGACATCGAGGTGGTTTATGAACAGGGAATTCCAACCAACAGGTTCTATGGCGAAATAGGCCGTAATCTGAGCCTGGCACAAGTACTGGAGGGATTAAAATTGTCAGGAGTGCATTTTAGAATTGAAGGCAAAAGGCTGATCGTATTGCCTTAAAAAACAGCGGTGATTCAGCGTGATCAATTGTGCCGGCAGGTATGAACTACCTGTGGGTAGTATTGAACATTTAAAATGAGCCACGATCGTACACCACAACCATGTGAATTGTTTTTTCAATATAAGTTCTTCTAAACTAAAAACCGCCCAGAGGTAGGATTCTGAGCGGTCAGGGTCTGGATGCACTGAATAGACAATTATTTAGGGACAACTGAATTTTTCAATCAACCAAACCAAATGCAAGGTATGCAAAAAAATGCTTTTTGTGACCGGGCCGACCGTGTCATGCCTTTTTACCGGCTTTATGGAAGCCGGATGTCAGCCAAAATCATGTTAGTTATGAAGCTAACCATCGTATTAATGACCATTGCATTCATGGGGGTTTATGCAAGTGGTCGATCTCAATCAGTGACAATGTCCGGGAATAATATCTCCCTGGAAAAAACATTTTCTACCATTCGTACGCAGACAGGATTTCTTGTATTCTGTGATCGTGAATTACTGGCTGAAGCAGCACCGGTTTCTGTTGCTGCTACTAATATGCCATTGAACAAATTCCTGGAACAGATCTTCAAAAATCAATCGCTGCAATACCTGATCCGTGAGCAGACCATCTTTGTAAGTAAGAAGGTAAAACTGCCGGGTGTACCAGAGGTGATCAACACTGTACCTGTAGAAGGTATTGTGCATGCAGAGAATGGTTATCCACTGGAAGGTGCAACAGTGAAAGTGAAAAATGGTCCTGTTTCTGTAATCACCAACAGCAAAGGTTATTTTGACCTGAATGCAAATGTGGGAGATGTGCTGATCATTTCTTATGTGGGTTTTGAACCACAGGAAATTAAAATTACCAACAGCACCAAACTGGACATTGCAATGAAAAGGCAGGTGGTGAATGTTGATGAAGTGATTGTAAGTGTAACTACCGGTTACCAGACCATCTCTAAAGAGAGGGCTACTGGTTCCTATGGCGTTTTGACTTCAAAGGATATCCAGGCTAGTCCCGTTATCGACATCCTCCAGCGACTGGAAGGTAAGGTAGCAGGTGTGAAAGTAGATCCCAATGGCGGTACTGTACAAATTAGAAGTACGAATACTTATGCTGGTGGTTCAGAACCGCTGATCGTAATAGATGGTTTTCCAATGATCGCCATTGGTGACAAGCAGTCACTCACTTCAAGAGGCGCAGCCATCATGTCTAACAATGCGATCATGTCTACCATCAACCCTGCAGATATTGAACAGATCACCTTCCTGAAAGATGCAGTGGCTACTTCTGTCTGGGGTGCGAAGGGTGCAAACGGCGTGATCGTCATTACCACCAAGCATGGTAAAAATAGCCTGCCTTCTCTCAATTTCTCTACTACTATAGGTATGGCTTCTGCTCCTAAGTTCTCCAAATTACACTGGATGAACACAGCTGAGTATGTAGACCTGGAAAAAGACCTGGTAAATAAAGGATTTATTACTGACAGTAAGCAAAGCCCTTACTACAACCCGCTGTATGCTGCCAATCCAAGTGAAGTGCAGGAATGGCTCTTCAAGGTGCAGAGAGGTGAAGCGACACAAGCCGAAGCAAATGCTGCGATCGACGCAATCTCGAAGCGCAACAATGAAGGACAAATCAGGAAGTACCTGCTACGCGAAGCTATCTCACAGCAATATAACTTATCTGTCTCCGGCGGTAATGATGTCAATTCATATTATATCGCTGCCAACCATAACAGGGATAATCCTATTTACAGGAGTAATGGCGGTAATAATACCAACCTGACTGCCAACCTGACCAATAAGTTCTGGAATAACAGGGTGACACTCAGCACAGGTATTCAATACCAGTTCAATAACCTGTCCACCAACCTGGCAGCTATGGATGCGCTGAGTTCTTCAACGACTTCCCTGCGCCCGTATGATATGCTGGTGAATAGTGATGGTAGCCTGATCAAGCGTAATGTGATATTCCGCCCAGAATTTACTGACAGTCTGACGAAACTAGGCTATTTACCCTTTACCTATAACGCTATTCAGGAGCTGAACTACAGCAATACCAAAACTTCTACCACTACTGCCCGTTTCAATTCAGGTATCAATGTAAACCTTACATCCTGGCTGCATGCCAACGTATCAGGTCAGTACCAGCGATTCAACAGCTACCAGAGTGCCATTAATACAATCGACAGTTATCAGGGTCGTATATTAATGAACAACTACACAACTATCTCTTCAACTACAAAAAGACCTGTGTACAGTATTCCTTACGGTGGTACCTACTATGTTGCACAGTCTTTAAACACTGAATATGCAGTGCGTGGACAGTTGACGCTGAATAAAACATTCCTGACCGATCATCATATCGATGTACTGGCTGGTACCGAGATCCGCCAGACCTATACCAAGGGTGACAATTCAACCCGTTATGGTTATGATCAGGATGCAAATACTTTTGGTGCAGTGAACCCCACTGTTTATAATATGACCATGTACGGTTATACCCAGCAGTTAGGCAATAACCTGAGTGGTATTGGAGAATCAAGGAACCGTTACCTGTCATACTATGGTAATGTAGCGTATAATTATAAAGCTAAGTATGATGTATCCGGTAGTGTTCGTTATGATGATTATACTTTGTTAGGTATAGATCGCAGCAAGCGTGCAAAACCTTTCTGGTCTGTAGGTGCTAAGTGGAATGCGCAACAGGAATCATTCCTGCAGCCTTATACCTGGTTAAGTAACCTGAGCCTGAGAGCAACCATAGGTACTGGTGGGGCTGTACCTTTGTATGGTTACAGAGTGCCGGTGATTGGCCTGGGTAATACAGATCCTAATACCAACCTGCCTTATGGTTATGTCACCAATCCTGCTAATCAGCAGTTACAGTGGGAAACTACCCGTACCCTGAATGGTGGTCTGGACATCGGCTTGTTCAACAACCGACTGACTGCGAGTGTGGAAGTGTATCGTAAATGGAGCTATGGTATCGCGGTAAGCCAACCTTACAACAGTACTTATGGCTGGTCCAGCTTATACTTTAACTCCGGTACGCTGTCGAGCCACGGTATTGAAATTACCCTGGGTGCTACCTGGTTGGACAAGAAAGACCTGACATTCAGTTCCAATTTTAACTTCGCATACAGCAATAACAAAGTCACTGATAACCGTTACTCAAATCTGCCAGTGTTTTCACTGCTAGGCGGCTCCGCTATACTTAACGACTATCCTATCAGTCCTTTATTCGTTTATCGTTCTGCAGGACTGGATAATACCGGTCAGACGCAGATCTATGATAAGGATAATAAGATCATCAAGAGTACGGACAACTTGCCAACTTCATTTAGTATGGCAGACCTGAAATATGTAGGTATGAGAAATTCTCCATATTTCGGTGGTTTCAACAATGTCTTCAGGTATAAGAATTTTGACCTGCAGGTACAGATCTCTTACTATATGGGTGGTAAGTTTATAAAACCATCTATAACTGGTTATCCGCAATACTCTTCTTTCTACGGACAGATCGGTCGTCAAAAAGACTTTGCTTCAAGATGGCGTCAGGCAGGTGATGAGGCGAATACCATTGTACCTGGTCTGGATAACATTAACTACAATAGCTTTAGCCGTTATCAGTTCTCTGACAAACTGGTAAGAAGTTCAGACAATATCCGCCTGCAGCAGATTTCCCTGAGATATAACTTCCCTAAGGCAATGCTGCCGACAAGAGTTATCAAAGGTCTTTCCATATCCGGCAACGTGCGTAACCTGGGTATGATCTGGGCGGCAAACAAGGAGAAGTATGATCCGCAGTACCTGAATGCAAACGGTAACTATTACAGTGCACCTCCGGTAACCAGCTATTTGTTAAACATTAATGCATCATTCTAATGAAAAAAATAATTTTCTATATAGCGGTTGCACTGTTAGCCACAGGTTGCCGCAAATACGTGGAGATAAATCAAATAGGTGTCAGAACCCTCACTTATACAAGCGACTACAGGGCACTGATGGATAACACAAGTGAAATGGAAAGCGTATGTGGGTTACAAATTTATTCCAACGATGATACCCGTATACTGGATGCCAACAAGCAAACCCAGCTCACGGATATATACTATAAGGCGTACCAGTGGCAGTCTCAATATTATTCGGATAACCAGTCAGATGCTGATTGGGATAGAATGTATCATACTATTTACAACGCTAACCTGACCCTGGAAGGTGTGCTGACCAGCAATAAAGGTTCAGATGCAGATAAAAAGCAAATCTATGCTGAAGCTCAGGTACATCGCGCATTTACCTACTGGATGCTGGTAAATATCTACGCAAAGCAATATGACAGCACAACCGCGTCTACCGACCTGGGTGTACCGATGGTAGTGAGTTCTGACCTGTATGCAAGCCTGAAAAGAGGCTCAGTTCAGGCAGCCTATGACATGATCCTGAACGATCTGCTGTCAGCTGTAGATGCATTGCCTGATCTGCCAGATTACAATACACGCCCATCCAAAGCGGGTGCTTATGCCGTATTAGCAAGAGTGTACCTCAGCGTAAGACAGTTTGACAAAGCAAGAAGCTATGCAGAGAAAGCACTGGCATTGCAGAAGGGCCTCCTGGATCTGCGTAGCTATCAGACCAGCACCGCTTCGTTCCCGCAGCGTCTCAAAGATCCTGAAGTGATCTTTTCAAAGGTGAGCAATGGTACTTATCAGGGCATACAATTGGATACAGCTTTGCTTACATTGCTGGGCACGAGTGATCTTCGATACAAACTCTTTGTAAAACCAGGTAGCTTCTTTTTCCCATCTTTTACGGGATATGGCTACTGGAGATATACCTATACCCGTGAGTACAACAAAATGTACCAGGGTCCTAACGTACCTGAAATGATGCTGATCGTTGCTGAAGCAGCAGCGCGTAGTAATGATGCCACAACAGCCGTTACGATGATCAACTCTATCCGTGAAAAACGTTTTGCGGCTACTGATTATACGGCGCTTGCTGCATCTACCGGTGCAGAAGCGATGCAACTCGTGATCGCAGAAAGAAGAAGAGAGTTCTTCGGTACAGGTCTCAGATGGTTTGATCAGAAACGACTGAATAAAGATGCAGCGTACCAGGTGACAATCACCCGCGATTTCAAAGGTGTTACCACTACTTTACTGCCAAACAGCAATCGTTATGTCTTCCCGATTGCCAACAAGTATATTCTGTTAAATCCAGAAATTCAACAAAATCCAGAGTAACAATAACCAACCATAATAAGGTGTAGCCCGGGGGGAGTGTCATAGCTCTCTCCGGTACGCCTTAAAAACAACCCAACAAATGAAGTATACATGGATCAGTGCACTGGCTATGATGCTGGCAGTGCCAGCTGTTGGCTTTAGCCAGGCAGATAGCAGCAGGTTACAAAAAAGTGGTGTGCCCGTAGCTGGCGATACCCTGACCATTCATTACAATCCCGCTGGTGGTCCGCTGGCAGGAAAGGATCATATCCGCGGTATGGTATACACCTTCAACAACTACAAATGGGGGCTTGATGATGTGAACCTGCAGTTACACAATGGCGTTTATGATGCAAAGTATTATGTGCCTGAGAACTGCGCGTTCGTAGCTTTCAAATTCTACGTAGAACAGGATGGGCAGATCGCCGCATATGACAACAATAATGATTTAGGGTTCGTAGAAACCACACTCAATAAACAGGGAATGGCACTGCCTGGTGGCGCACTGGCATGGGGCACCTTCCGTAAACCATCCTTCGGTCATGCACCGCAGGGATACTTCGAGAAATTTAATATCGGCGATGAGGCATTGGAAATGTGGATCCGAAAGGAAATGAAGAACTATGGTCAGAATATGCCTTATTATTTCGGCGTTTATAAAGATATGCTGAAGCTGACACTGGGCGATGAATACAATGAGAAGATTGAAAGAAACCTGGTGCGCCTGGCTGGATTGCCTAACATCGATGAATCGAACTATGCTCAGATCTACAGCGCTTTCAAAATCGACCTGAAAGACGAGCGCAAGGCGGATTCTGTAAAGGCAGTCATCCTGGCTAAGTATCCACATGGTCAGATGGCACGCCAGCTGGAATTTAATGAGGCAGTCAACAACAAGGACAACGATGAGAAGCTGGCCAAACTGGATAAATTCCTGAAGGATTTTCCTATTGCTGACATGCAAAAGGATTCCAGTGCTGACCAGCGTTTTATGTACTACACTACCTTCAGGGAACTGGCTACAGGTTATGTAGCAGCAGCTAAGATCAATCAGCTGATGGCCCTGTTGCCACAAATGGACTTTGCCACCCTGGTAGAAGTCTATCGCTGGAATGTAGAGCGTCATCTTATGATGAACAGCATGCCACTGGATAGCGTATATCCATTAGGTAAAGCCATCATCACCGAAGCACTCACCAAAGTACATGATGGTTCTTACAACGAAGCCCTGCGTTTCACTCCGCAACAGGCAGATGAATTTGCCCAGACCCAGATGGATAAGAAACTGGGTATGCATGCACGCCTGCTGGATAAAATGGGTCGTTATGATGAAGCACTGACCTACATCCGTATGATCTCTCCTGAGTTCCTGTATACCAGTGCAAAACTGAACGATGCACATATCGACATCCTCGAGCATACCGGAAATGGAGCACAGGTAGATGCTGTATTGGAAACAGGTGTAAGTAAAAATGCTGCTACTCCGGCAATGATTGAAAGACTGAAGAAAGAATATGTAGCTAAGAATGGTAAGGAAGATGGCTTCGATGCTTACATGGAAGGCCTGAAACCTGCAGCAGATATGGAAAAATTCAGAGCTGAAGTAAGAGCTGGCCTGATGAATGTGAAATATACGCCGTTCAAACTGAAAGATCTGGCTGGCAAAGTAGTGAACAGCGCTGACTTTAAAGATAAAATCGTAGTGATCGACTTCTGGGCTACCTGGTGTACGCCTTGTAAAGCCGCTTTCCCTGGTATGCAGATGGTAGTCGATAAATATGCGAAAGATAAAAATATTGCATTTTATTTCATTGCAACACAGGCTGCAAGTGACAAGTATAAAGAAGATATTAAAAGCTATATCAGCAAATCAGGTTACCGCTTTAACGTGTTACTGGATGATATCTCGAACAAGGGAACGCAGGACAAGGTATTCAGAACTATTTCCCCTATTTTTAAATCATCTGGTATACCTCGTAAAATCATCGTTAAGAACGGCGTGATTCGCTGGAGTTCAGAAGGTTACGGAGGTAGTGCCAGCAAACTGGTAGATGAACTGACATACGTAATTGACCTGTTAAAAAATGAAAATTGATGAAAGGGAAATTAATGCTGGTAGCGCTGCTGGGAATGCAGGTAGCAGTTGCTCAGAAGAAAACGATCGATACCACAGCGTATAGCGAATGGAAAAGGATTGGCACACCATCTTTATCTTACGACGGTCAGTGGATGCTTTACCGTTATAGTCAAGAGGATAGCCATTTACAATACCTGGTGAATACCGCTAGCGGTAAAACCAGTGCATTTGAAAAGATGAACAGCCCGGAGTTCTTAGGTAAGGGAAAATGGATAAAGTTCACCAGGAATGATTCTACCATACTGAGACGCCTGAAAGACGGACATGAAGAAGCCTGGACCCGCAGCAGTTATTTTATTGGCAATGATAACAGCACAACCCTGGGCTACACCGAAGGCAAGAAACAGGTAGTGTTAGATATCAATACCGGTGACAGCGTGGTACTGAACGATGTAAGCAGGTGCAGTTTCTTTGATGGCAATGTTATTTACATCAGGGACAATCAACTGTTCACCGGCCCTTTAAAAGGAAAGCACACAGTACTGTTTTCCGGTCCGATCGATGATTTTAACTTTAACATGGAGAAGCGTGCAGGTACCATCTTATCCGACAGGAAAGTGTACTATTTCTCTTTAAAGACCGGGAAGGTAAGCTTTGTATTCGACTACAGGGATGTGAAAGCACCTGCAGGTTATAAGGTAAACGAACAGGCGAACATGATCACGGCAGGTACCAAACAATTCGTACTGGATGTTTCGCGTAGCGAAAAACCAGCGATGCGTCGACCTGTACAGAATCCTGATTTCACGCTGGAATTGTGGACATGGAATGAGCCGGTGACTCAAAAACTGCAACGCAAAGGTGTATACGACAAGAACATGATGAACCAGGCAAAGTTCATCTACAACGTAGATACGAAAACGGTAGTAGAAGTGGCACCTGAAATGTCAGGTATGGTATTGGCACCATCCTGCGAGTCATTTGACTATGTTATTTCACTGGATCCGGCACCTTATAAAATAGATGTAGACTATCGTTATAACAATAATGTGGACATTTACCTGGTGAATGTACATACGGGTGAAAGGAAACTGATAGCAAAGGATAGTTATGAAAATCCGAGCTGGAGCCCGAATGGTAAGTTTGCCATTTATTACGATACACAAAAGAAGATCTGGGAAAAGATCGATCTGGGTACAGGTAATTTCATTAACATCTCTGATCAGATTGGTTTCCCGGTAAATGATGAAGAGTGGGATCAGCCGGGACGTAATCCAGCCTATGGCCTGGTAGGGTATATTGACGGTGGTAATACCATCGTACTCTATGACCGTTACGATATGTGGGCCGTGGACCTGGCAGGTCAGCGTAAACCTTATTCCCTGACCGGGCAGTATGGCCGTCAGCATAAAGTGGTACTGCGCCTGAACGGGGTGGAATACATGGAGAACATAGATCTTTCTAAACCTATCCTGCTGCGTAGCTTCAATGAAGAGACAAAATCACATGGTTTGTACAGGTTACAGTCACTGGCGAAAGTAGAAAAGCTGGCAGACAATCCTGATTACGATGTGAGAATCCATTCAATAGCAGGGGATGGGCATTCCTGTATCTTTTCAAAGCAGAGCTACCAGATCAGCCCGGATGTATGGTATGGTGATATGGAGTTCAAAAAATCAAAGCAACTGACGGATTGCAATCCTCAGCAAAAAGATTTTAACTGGGGTACTGCAAAGGTGGTAAAATGGAAAACTTTTGACGGAAAAGATGACGAAGGTTTGCTTTTCCTGCCGGAAGGTTATGATTCGACGAAGACATATCCGATGATTGTTGATTTCTATGAGACTCATTCTCAGGACCTTCACGATTATATAGTACCTGAATACAGTACGAGTACGATTAATATCAGTACTTATGTCAGCAATGGCTATTTAGTATTTCGTCCTGACGTGCATTATATCATTGGAAAACCCGGAGAAAGTGTGTACAATTGCGTCGTGAGTGGAGTTAAATACCTCATTGACAAGGGTATTGCAGATAAAGAAGCGGTTGGTTTACAAGGTCATAGCTTTGGTGGATATGAGGCATCTTACCTGGTAACCAGAACGGATGTATTCAAATGTGCCAATATTGGAGCGGGTGTAGTGAATATGACTTATAACTATACGGCGATGAGGCAGAACGGAGCACCCAGTTTGTTTAAGTTTGAGTCCGAGCAGTACCGTATGGGTAAAACCCTCTGGGAAGATAAGGAGGGATACGTGAATAACTCGGCTATATTTAATGCGGATAAGATACATACACCAATAATGATCTTCCATAACGACAAGGATGGAGCGGTGCCTTTCTCACACGGGCTAGATTTATTCCTAAGTATGCGTAGATTACGGCGTCCAGCGTGGTTACTGAACTATAAAGGTGGTAATCATACACTGGAGGATTTGCCGGCACAGAAGGATTTCACGATCCGGCTGCAGGGTTTCTTTGACCATTATTTAAAGAAGAAGCCTATGCCAAGATGGATGAGTGAGGGGATCAGTGTGGATGAGAGAAACGTAGATCAAAAGTACTAGATATAAATTTTTGATTTTGATTTTGGTTGATAAAATGAACCGCCGCTACCTTTCAAGGTAGTGGCGTTTTTTTTTGATAAAAAATTAAGGGAAGGCCTACGTTCAGCAGCCTTCCCTTTTTTTATATGCTTGCCATTAACCGATCAGTTTCTTTGCCTCAGCCACTACATTCTCTACAGAGAATCCTAACGCTTTCAGCACTTCTTCTCCCGGTCCGGATTCACCAAAGCGATTCAGGCCAAGCACCTTTCCTTCCGGACCCACATACCTATCCCATCCAATAGGGGTGAGGGCTTCGATAGATAGTCTTTTTACCAGTTTCTTCGGCAGTACACTTTCTTTGTAAGCCGCATCCTGTTCTTCAAACAGTTCCCATGATGGCATGCTCACCACCCTGCTGGAAATACCATCTTTACTTAACTGCTCCTGTGCAGCCAGTGCCAGTGATACTTCAGAACCTGTAGCGATGAGGATCAATTGCAATTCCTCCCCCTTATCCTGCAGCACATAAGCACCTTTGGCTACGTTTTCGGCAGAAGGAAATTTTGACTGATCCAGCACCGGCAATTTCTGGCGGCTTAAGATCAGGGCTACCGGTCCTTTTTTTCGTTCCAGTGCCAGCCGCCATGCCTGCACGGTTTCATTGGCATCTGCAGGACGGATCGTTACCAGGTTAGGCACGATGCGCAGTGCAGTTACCTGTTCTATGGGCTGGTGCGTAGGGCCATCTTCACCAAGGCCTACACTATCGTGTGTGAAAATATAAGTCACTGGTGCCTTTGTAAGTGCAGCCAGGCGAATGGACCCTTTCATATAATCAGAGAAGGTGAGGAAAGTACCACCGTACACACGCACCCCTTTGTGTGCTGCCATGCCATTCAGGATAGCGCCCATACCATGTTCCCGCACTCCGAACCAGATATTTGTTTCTTCATAATGATCCGGCTGGAAACTCAGTTTGGCATCCAAAGGCATATCATTGGAAGAAGCAAGGTCTGCACTGCCTCCAAATATGTAAGGAATTGCTTTTTTTAAAGCCAGCAGGGCTTTACCATGAGCCTGGCGGGTAGCCAGCGCACCATCTGCCGGTGTAAATACCGGCAGGCTCTTTTGCCATCCTTCCGGCAATTCATCATGAGCGCTGAGTGCCAGTTCTTTTCCTTCGGCAGGGAAAGCTGCTTTATAGGCATCAAACAGCTGGTTCCATTCCTCTTGTAATTTGGCACCTTCTTTTGTGCGGAGCAGCATGTGTTCTTTTACTGCTGCAGGCACGTAGAATTGTTTATCAGGGTCTGCACCATAAAATTCTTTTGTCTTGCGCACATTTTCTTCGCCCATGGCACTACCATGTACTTTATTGGAATCAGCCAGCGGACTACCATAACCAATAATGGTACGTACTGCAATGATCGAAGGTTTGTCAGTTACTGCCTGTGCCTTTTTTACAGCGGCTTCGATGCCATCCAGGTCATTTCCGTCTTCCACAATCTGTACATGCCAGTCGTAGGCTTCATACCTCTTTAGTACATCTTCTGTAAAGGCGAGGCTGGTAGGGCCATCCAGTGAAATCTTGTTATCATCATACAGGCATATGAGTTTACCTAGTTTCAGGTGACCGGCGAGGGAAGAGGCTTCTGAAGCAACACCCTCCATCATGTCGCCATCACTGGCAATAACATACGTGAAGTGGTCTACTACATTATGACCAGGCCGGTTATATTTAGCTGCCAGATGTGCTTCGGCCAATGCAATACCGATTGCATTGCCAAGACCCTGGCCTAATGGACCAGTGGTTACTTCTACCCCTGGGGTAAACATACTTTCAGGATGCCCGGGCGTCCTGGAATGAAGTTGCCTGAATTGTTTCAGATCTTCCAGGGAGAGGTCATAACCTGTGAGGTGAAGCATGCTGTATAATAATGCAGAACCGTGCCCTGCAGATAATACGAATCTATCGCGGTTAAACCATTTCGGATCGCTGGAATTGTAGCGCATGATACGGTTGAATAACACATATGCCATGGGTGCTGCGCCTAATGGTAAACCGGGGTGGCCGGAATTGGCTTTTTGTACGGCATCGATAGACAAAAAGCGAATGGTATTGACAGAGAGATCGTCTATTGAGGTAGACTTTACTGTTGCTGAAGTGTCAGTCATAAAAATAATTAATTGTGAGTAAGTGTATGTGTAGTTTATCTACGGGTTGGTAAGAAAGGGTGCCGTTCTTTTTCCCAGCCGGGAATAGAAAGTAGCTTGTCCGGGAACGAAGCTGTATCCACCAGGTTTTTCCTGCCTAAGGCATTTTACATTGTGGGGCACATCGAGGATGTCGATGATCTTAACGGCATGTGATTCCATAATTCCTATTTGGGGAATTGGCAGCATATAGGATGCCACAAATTCATTAACAATAGATTATACAATAAAATGGAGGGAAACTACAAGGAGTAAGGCCACTCGAACTGTTCAGCCGGCTCCCAGAGGATCGAAGGTGGTTTTTGGGCCGGGTTGTTAAAGAACTCGGTGATAATTTGCATTGCTTTTTCACGGGATACAAATGAAAAGAGGGGAACGTGGTATTCATCGCCTGCATCGGTGAGGATGGAGGTATTTGGTTTGGTGACCCCAAACCAGGCTTCCCCGGAGTTGTCGTCGTAGCGGAATGAAATATTTTCGGGATCCTGCTCTTTGCAGGTGATGAACAGTTTGTGGTGCAGGGTGGCAAAACAGCCATCGTTAAAATACCTGACGTCTTCCGGCCGGATAGCACGGATGGTATGCAGCACCTGTTCCAATGAAAGTATTTCATTGTTTATCTGGGAGAATAAACGTGTTCTAATACTCATTGAGGTTAATTTGTATTAAATTAAGAAAAATTTTTGACCTGGGGAATAACTTAAACTTGTTGATCCTGGGGTACATAGATTGCATATATCCATAAGCCGCCAGGTTAATGGAGTCATTTTAGAAGATTATGAAGTATACATTAAATGATATGGGATGCCTGATCCCAGATGAGCCAATTATTTGGAGAGGGCAGCCAATTGAATTGCGGATTGAATCAGAGCGGAGCGGGCAGGTCAGCCCCTCGAATTAACCCCGGGTGATTTTATTGATACAAGTTCATTTTTTATGCTCTCAGTTTTTGCACAATAATCTGGTACTTGGCTACTTTCTTGCCCGGCATAATGTGTGCCTCACAACTTTTCATCGTTACTTTCACCTGGAAGGAATCGTCTCCGAATGTCAGCATTGGTGTACTGGCACCGGCTTTTAATTCCATTGTTTGTGCATTATGATCATTCCTGTCAATGGTCAGCGAAACTGCACCTGTTTGTTCATTGATGCTATTCACCCTTACAGCAATACCTTCTATGATTTCACTGGTATTCCCTAAGGCAGTATACCGGTCCAGGTCATATACAATTTCATAATTCTTTTCAGGAGCTGGTAAGCTGGTAGGTGGATGGATCATGCGCTCTATTGCATACTTTTCTGCATTCAGTTTGATGCTGGCGAACCTGTTCAGTTGTAGTTGTCTCGTAGATACGCTATCTCTCAGCTGTTCCTGTTGCACCTGTAGTTTCTCAATCTTTGCGGCATTACCATCAGGGTTTGCTTTAGCGAGTGTACTGATCTTAACTTCCAGGTCTTGCTGCGCCTGTTTGAAACTGTCTACTTTGATAGAAACCACTGATACGGAATCTTTGTACCGGCCGATGGAATCAGTGATCACCTGGATCTTACCCTGGAAATAACGCCTGAGAGAATCCCATCTCATTTGCATATCAGCGTCAGTTGTGGCGATAGACAGTACTTCGAACATCTCGGCGATCTTGTCATATTTGCCGAGCGAATCGGAGGTATACAGGTTATTGTATTGTGTGATGTAGGAGTTCAGGTATTGGTTCTCCGTTTGACGGGAAGCGATTTTGAGCTCGTAGCCTTTATAAATACAGGTGGTGATAATACCGGCTACGCCAATGATGAAGGTGCCCAGGAAGAATTTCAGGAAATCGTAACGGTATTCTTTGATTTTGACAATTGCCTCTTCTGACAGCGGTGTTTCGTTCTCTTTTATTTTAAGCATAGGGATATAGGATATAAAAACGAATGTAAAAATACATTAATATTATTATAGTCCTAATAAGGCCCCGTTTTAAAGAATCAGACTATGGTCGTTTGACACGATTGAAAAAGGTATAAAAAAAGCCTGATAAGTATTCTTATCAGGCTTTTTTTCTGTGAGCGGAAAACCGGGCTCGAACCGGCCACCCCGACCTTGGCAAGGTCGTGCTCTACCAAATGAGCTACTTCCGCTTGTATATAAGAACTTTATTTTCCTTCGAAAGAAACCCTTGTTTTTTCGTTGGGATTGCAAAGATATGTATTTAATTTTATAAAAAACAAATTTTGTATAAAAAATGTCATCAATAATATTGACGAATTAATTTTGAGCAGCTTCAATACAAGAAGACAGTGTTGGCAATAGTAATGAGTGGGGCACCAGGTATTAAAAAAAAGGCACCGACTATTGTCGATGCCTTTATACGCATTAATTACCTGTTTTGATTTCTCCGCCTTTCAGCTGTATCGTTCCTTCATATCTTTGTCCATTCTTCAATACGATAGCTTTTACGGTATGGATGTCTTTGTCTATTTCGTATTGCCCATTCCGTGAGGCGAGGCTGATTTTCGTCACGCCTTTCTCTTCTTTTGCCTGGAACTTCAGCTGGCTATACATCCCTTTTTTAAAGGCCCATCCTTCACCGGCATCCCAGTATAATTCTCCGCTTGCTTTACCTGCATTATCCAGGCAAATATACAAGGTCAGTTCATCCAGGGAATTATCGTTGGTATACTGGATCGTTTTACCTACAGGAATAATACTTCCACCTTTGAGCATCAACCTTGCCTGGTGTGCATCCTGGCTATCGCCATCCACCAGCTGCAATTGTTCCCAGGTTCCTTTGGGCAATGCAGGGTTTTGGGCAAAAGAAGGAATCACCAGCAGGTCATCACCCAGCAGGAATGCCTGGTCTTCGGCTCTCAGCCTGCTGTCTGCAGGATCATTGAAGAAGACTGGTTCCATAACCGGTAATCCGGTCTGGTGTGCTTTGTAAAACAAGGTATAGAGATATGGCAGTAAGCGATACCTGCGTTCCAGGGCAATGCGGGAAGTTTTTTCGATCTCTGCCCCAAATGCCCATGGCTCCTTATTGTTCGTACCTGCGCAGGCGTGACCTCTTGCAAATGGTAAGAGGTTTCCAAATCCAATCCAGTCGGCCCAGAGTTCACCGGATGTATTCTCTAAGAAACCTCCGATATCCGGTCCGCTAAATGGCTGGCCTGATAAACCCAGTGTAATGGACATGGGCACAGATACTTTCATAAATGGTGCTGCTGCCAGGTTATCGCCGGTCCAGGTAGCTGCAAAGCGCTGTCCACCCAGCAGGTTCGCTCTTGTGAGAATGAAAGGTCGTTTGTCAGGATTCGCTGCCATCACCCCTTCGCGGGTTGCCTGTACCATCAGTCTGCCATAAGCATTGTGATACAGGAGGTGTGGTCCAGCCGGTAATCCGCCACCACCGCGGTGAGGCGTATTGAAAGGCATTGTACCCAGGTTTCCATCCATTACCGCCGGTTCATTCATATCATTCCAGATCCCGTCTATACCATTGGCCATGAAGTTGCGATACAAACCGGACCACCATTGCCTTGTACGGGGAATAGTAAAGTCAGGAAAAGCGCAATCACCCGGCCATACCTTGCCATGATATTCCTTACCAGCGGTATCTTTCACCCACACATCCTTTGCCGTACCTGACTGATACACCCCGTAGGATGGATCTGCTTTTACGCCCGGATCGATCATGAATACGGAACGGAAGTTCTTTGCATGCAGATCAGCATTCAGCTGCTTCGGATTTGGGAAAGTGTTTTTATTAAAGGTAAAGACCCTGAAACCATCCATATAATCTATATCCATCCAGATCACATCACATGGAATCTGTTTGAGACGGAAGGTGTCGGCAATTTCCTTTACACGTTGTGCTGAGAGATAAGAGAACCTGCATTGCTGATATCCCAGGGCCCATCTGGGTGGCATTTCCATGGTACCTGTCAGTTCCGCGAGTCCTTTCACTACTTCCTGTGGAGAGGAGCGGTCGATGACAAATACCCGGAAAGGCGTACCTCCTTCTGTATTAAATGATACCTTGTCGGAATTGGTGGTCAATGTAGATTTCCACTGACTTTCAAACAAGATCCCGAAGGCGGTACCATTCTTTCTTACACCGATCACCCATGGGTGCGTCTGATACAGTCTTTTACCACTATCAGTACCATAAGCGCCGTTGTCAGTATTCCAGAGTTTGATAGTTTGCCCGTTTCTCAGCAATGGTCCTGTTACTTCACCACCTCCATACAGGCTGATGTCTCCATCTAACTGAACGCTGGCACCGGTTCCGGAAAATGTAGGTACGATATGCCAGTTAGCTGGTACCTTACCTTTGATCACCGGTTCACGTTGTAGCATTAACGATGGCGTTTTCGATGCATCAAAGCCTTCCGGAATAAAGACGGCAATTGAATTGCCTACAAGTCCCGATTGCCGGACTTTGATATTTTGTGCCTGTGCCGCACAACCAAGCAGCATGAATAAGAAGCACGTTGAAACCTTTAACATCTATTCTATTGTTAGTTAAAAATCATTCGTAGCCGGGATTTTGCACAAGCTGTGGATTGGCTCCCAAAATGTCTTTCCCGATAGGGAAGATCGCCGTATGATTATCTGCATCAGGCTGTTTATCCCACCAGGTACCGGTATTGAATACACCCCAGCGAACCAGGTCAGTACGGCGGCGGTTTTCTCCCAGGAATTCCCTGCCCCATTCATCCAGCATTTCCTGATCTGAAAGCTGACTACCATCAGTTTTGTACAGACTTGGGGATCCTGCAGGATAGTTACGCTGACGTACTGCATTCAGCAGGCTTGCAGCAGCTGCTTTATCGCCCGCCCTGTATTTGCATTCAGCCAGTGAATAGTAGATCTCTGACAGGCGTACTTCTGCATAGGCAGAGGTGATACGATTTGGATCAGGAGTAGGATACAGTGGATATTTGAGCATAAAGATACCGGAGTTGTGATCTGCATGCCCCATGTTTGATTCTTTGTCTGAAATTCGTGTACCTGGTTTTGCATCCAGGAACCAACCTACCTGATCACGGATAAACAAAGGATAGGAGCCTTTATTACCACGAACGGTATCTGTTACTGTTGCACCATTCACCTCATGTTGGTATGGCAGGTAACCATAAAGGAACATACCTTCGCGGGTACTGTTGCCCAGGTTCTTATACAATTTCAGGCGAAGGTCATCAGCGTAGTGCTGGAACTTCACAAAGGGTTTACCCAATGCATGTGAATATTCCACGCTGTCTACATCTCTGCCGGGTTGCAGTGCAAAACGTGGATTTGCACCACCGAAATCGGTGAACTTACAATATAGTGGTGCTGCATCGTAAGTCATACTCCAGAAAAACATACCACCATCATACTGCCAGTGGGTACGAGCCAGGCTACATGGAAAACCGTAGATGGTTTCAGAATTGACTGTACTGTTGGTATAGTCAAAGGGTGCATCCCAGCGGGTATCCAGTGCATAGGCACCATATTTACCATTAATGATGTCCTGTGCTACAGTGGCACAATCAGTATAATGATCCTGTCCAATATACGCCTGTGCATTCAGGTACAAACGTACCAGCAATGCTGCTGCCCCGGCCTGTGTCCAGCGGCCGATACCTTTATCGCCAAGGTCTGCTCTTTTAGGCAGATCCGGAATGGCTGCTTTCAATTCTGACTCAATGTAAGCAAAGGTTTCCTGTGGAGTAGACTGTTTATTACCGGTAGTGGTATGTTTTACATCAGTGATAATTTCAATATTGCGATAGAAATCAAATGCACGGAGATAAAACCATGCCCGCAATGTTTTGAGCTCTGCTTTGAAATCAGCCAGCTCGGTAGTGGAGACATTCAGTTTTGTTGGATCTGCAATGCTTTCCATATCCTGGAGGGAGTTGGTCGCTAATACAATGCCCTGGTAAAAAGCTGTCCAGGCACCGCTGGTAAAACCATCCTGTGTAGTCCAGGTGTGGTAATGCATACGGGCATAATAGTTACCATCCTGCCAGTCACCCTGCCTGTTATAAGTGCCTATTTCGTCGGAAGAGTTTTCATTGGCAGCATATACATCATTCCCCTGGATGCTCCAGTAAGCGTGTTCAAACGGACGCAGGAAGTCTCTGATTACATCATCTCTCCTGGTCAGGAACTGATTAACATCGACCTTATCATATACTTTTTCATCCAGTTTCGTACAGCTACCAAAGATCAGTAGCGTGGTCAGTGCAGCATTTACTATATAATTATTTTTCATTTTTATCTGTTTAGAAGGTTACCTGTAAGCCGCCCAAAAACTGGGTTGTAGCCGGATAGAAATCTAAATTGCCCTGTACACCCGGTGCAATACCGTTTACAGGATAGAGATCCGGATCGCCGCCCTTGAAGCTGGTGAATGTATGCAGGTTAGTGATGGCTGCATATACTCTGAGTGCCTGCAGATATTTGGAACTGAATTTTTGGGTGTAACCTAATGTCACATTATCAATCTTAACAAATGAGCCGGATTCCAGGAAATAATCGGAAGCCAGTGACAGGGTAGAAGAGCTGGTAAGTTTTGCATATTTATTGCCTGGATCATAAGCTGATTTCAGGGTATTGGCATCTGTTTGTGTGGCAGGTGTACCGATGTAGAATGCCTGCATGTTGAACAGTTTATAACCGAAATTGCCACGGAAGAAGATGTTCAGATCCCAGTTCTTATAGGTGAACATATTGCCGAGAGAGCCGGTGAACTTAGGCAGGCCATTGCCTACAAATTGTTTATCATCAGCATTGGCTTTGTTCGCCGTTACTACAGTGCCGTCTTTTTTATAAACCAGGAGGGCGCCATTGTCATCAACACCCGCTGATTTCAGCATATAGAAATCACCAATACGATGACCTTCCTGTACACGCTGAATGGTGCCCGGACTACCTGGAGCAGGCAATCCTGCTACATCCATGTAGGGATTACCCCGGTGTGTAGCGTTGGAGAAGGAAACGAATTTGTTATTGTTAAAGGCAGTGGTAAAGGATACATTATAATTGAAGTTGCTCTTCCTGATCACCTGCGCATTCAGTTGTACTTCAACACCGGAATTCTTCATGGTACCTACATTCATGAATGTCTGTGACTGAGGATTCGGTGGCAGTGGTACATTGTAGTAACCTAACAGATCTTTGTTGGTACGTACGTAATAGTTGATGGAACCAGCGAGCCGGCTGTTGAGGATGTCGAAATCAATACCTGCGTTGAAGTTGATGGCTTTTTCCCAACCGAGATCAGGATTCACATTTTGTGATGGACCATATACCTGGTAGGTAACACCATTGAAAGAGAAGTAGCCATAACCGCTATACAGGAGCAATGACAGGTAGTTGCCAAAATCCTGGTTGCCGGTGATACCATAGTCAGCTCTCAGTTTCAGGTCGCTGAGCCAGCTGATCTTATCCTTCATGAAGTTTTCGTCAGAGATGCGCCAGGCAACAGAAAGGGCTGGGAAATTACCCCATTTATGATCAGCACCAAATTTGGATGAACCTTCATGACGGAGGCTGGCGGTGATGATGTATTTATTATCGAAATCGTAGTTGATCCTGCCAAAGAATGCTGCGAGCTTTGATTCATTCTGGGTAGAGGATACTGCACCCTGACCATTGCCCTGTCCACCACCATTCCAGGTACCGGAGCCCAGGTTATTCCATTCGAAGGTATCAAATGGGAAATCCCAGTTGTTGCCACTGAACTGCTGATAGTTGAAATAGCTATAGGAATAGCCGCCCAGTAACTTTACATGGTGTAATTTACGATTCAGCGCATAGTTGATTGTCCATTCAATATTCTGCTGGTTGTTGTCAACCTGTTCCTGAGATGCGTAGTTGGTTTTAGTAGTCTGCCCTGCATGCACGATGGATGTCATGGTAGAGGGGCGGAAATACATATTTTTATAAGATGATTTAATGGTTGAGATAGTGGCTGTAGTGTAAAGATTTTTTAAGAGATTTACTCTTACAGAACCACTCATATCCAGTTCCCTTATCTCTGCCTGACTTTTAATCTTTTTGGCATTTTCCACGGGGTTATTAGCAAAGAACCCGGTATTGAGATAGTGGTATCCTGAACTGTCGTAAACAGGTTGTGTTGGATTGAGTGTAATAGCGTTATTAAAGTTGCCCTGATCGGAATTGCTGGTCTTCATGTACCGGGGTGCCACGTTAAGAGACACGGTATAGACATCATTTTTGGAAATATGGTTCAGGTTCAGGCGTGCACCATATTCCTTTTTCCAGGCACGGAGGTCAATACCATTTGCATTCCGGTAGTCAGCAGAAGCAAAATAATTGTCATTGGCAGTACCGCCGGACACTTGCAGGGTATGTTTCTGACCATAGGTTGGATTCCGGGTTACAGATTTTATCCAATCGGTATTGGCACCGTAATCGATTCCCTGGGTAGGGTTGGCTTTGACACGGTACTGGCGGAACTCATCCGGGGTCAGCACGCGGGGAGCCATGGTCAATCTGTCCATACTGGCATAGCCAGTATAAATCATCTTTGAATCGCCGGTTCCCTTTTTGGTGGTGACGATGATCACGCCATTACTACCACGAGTACCATAGATAGCAGAAGCTGCACCACCTTTGAGTACGTCGATAGATTCTATATCATTCTGGTTAATATTATCAATATTTCCCCCCGGAACACCATTAATGACATAGAGTGGACCCAGTCCTGCACTGCGGGAAGAAACGCCCCTGAGCTGAATGCTGGGAGAGGAGTTAGGATCCGCTGTGGCAGTATTGGTGATAGTAAGCCCCGCTACTTTCCCCTGGAGGGACATGAGCGGGTTATTGCCGGCGACTGCTTTTAGTTCATTCGCACTGACATGTGTAATAGCGCTTGACACTTCTTTCCTGTTCAATGTACCGTAACCGACACTCACTACTTCAACACCCTTCAATTCCTGTACATTTGGAGCCAGTTTTACCAACAAGGTATTCTGATTGGAGAGCTGGACTGTTTTCGTAAGGTAGTTAATAGAAGTAAAAGTGAGTGAAAGGTTGGCTTCATTTACAGATAACACAAATGAGCCGCTGGCATCTGTTGTGGTGCCAGCTTTGGAACCTACCACACGGATCGTTACGCCAGGTAAGGGATCGTTGGTGGTAGAGTCAATCACTTTGCCGGAAATTGCCCTGTTCTGAGCAAAGGTGGAATTTCCGAAAGTGATAAGGATGAGACAAATAAAAAGTCGTAAAAAGTTTCTTAGCATAACGGAGTGCTTGAATAGTTCACGTGGATTTGTTTTAATATCGCTGCAGCGGGGTCAAAATAAATGTGTTATTAAGCGACTTGGGTGGGGTAGGCGTTTCAGTCTGGGAAAATCTAACTGTTTCTAATTTTATATTACTGATAATCAGTTTTTTATTTAGTTCGTAAGCATGAAAAATCTAAGGGGTTTTGGGGCAAAAAATGTACTTTTAAGGTACTTATATATGAAGAGAATAATATTAATGGCGGTTTTTTCAATGGCCTTTTTTCAGGGTTATACACAACATGTCGATGTTGACAGTTTGATCACGGTACTAAAATCGGAATTGAAAAAAGAAAATTCATATGACCTTACCAGGTTAAACCGGATCAGGCAATTACGTGCTTCATTGCTTCTTGCAGACAGCAATAGTTTTGACCTGCGGTATAATCTGACTTCAAAAATATATGAAGAATATTCCTCCTTTAAATTTGATTCTGCTTATGTGTATGTGCAGGAGATGATCAGGTTGGCAGAGAAATTTAAAAAGCGGGATCAGTTAATAGCAAGTGAGATCCATCTGGGCTATACTTTATATTTTTCAGGGTTTTATAAGGAAGCATTCGATGTAATCGGGAAGATAGATACCACGGGGTTTTCGAAAAAGCAGTGGAGTGATTACCTGACGATGCGGGCGCGCCTGAACCAGAGTATTGCAGATTTTGACAATGATCCTTTCTTTTCGAGGGGATATTATGAGCAATCGGACCGGGATTTTAAAAGTGCGCAGGTAGTTGTACCCTATAATGAATTTGAGAAGACCATCAACCAGGCGCTTTTACCGGATTCATTGCGAAAAAGAGATTTAAGCCCTGATTACTTTTTCAATTTAATCAACCAGCAAAACCTGAGTCCGCATCATGTAGCGATGGTGGCTACGCATGTGAGTGCTGCTTTCCAGGGGAGGGATAGGATTTTGTTTTTGGCCCTGGCGGCGATCGGAGATATCCGCTCCTCTACGAAAGAAACGCTGGCGATCTTTTTGCTGGCGCAGGACCTGTATCATATGAACCAGACAAATGATGCATACATATTCATGCAGGCCGCGGCCAGGAATGCTAACTTTTATGGAGCCAGGAACCGGGCCGTGCAAATAGAATCCCTATTACCCCTGGTGGCGGGTAAGGTGATAGATGAGAAACAACATCAGCGGGATAAGCTGCTGATCGGGTTCCTGATATTTTTCCTGGTGGCAGTGGTGTTGTTCTTTTTGTTATTTATTTACAGGAAGCAGATGTTGCAGATCAGGGCCAGCGAGGCACTGATCAAAGAGAAAAACAAACAGCTGGAAGACGTGAATGAAAAGTTGTTGGAGTCTGCGAAAATTAAGGAAGAATTGATTGGTTTATTTTTTAAGACCTGTTCTTCTTATATAGAGATCCTGGAAAAAATGCGGCACCAGACCATGCATAGTATCAAACTGAAAAAATACAACGAGGTGAATGACCTGATGAAGGATATTCAGATCAATAAAGAAAAGGAGAGTTTGTATAATATGCTGGATTCTGCTTTCCTGGCAATGTTCCCGAATTTTATAGATTCATTTAATGCCTTGTTGAAGAAGGAGGACCAGATCTGGCCTAAATCGGGCGAGACGCTGAATGCCACGCTCCGCATCTTTGCACTTATGCGCCTGGGCATTCATGAGCAGGAAGCCATTGCAAAAATTCTGGACTATAGTGTGAGTACGGTGTATACGTATAAGACCCGGATCAAATCGAGGGCATTGGTGCCCCCGAATGATTTCGAGCAGAAAATTATGGAGATTAAGTTTATTAAATAACCTTGTTTGGTACGAAGGTTTGTTTGTTGATATGAGGGCCGGACCATTGCAAATGGAGTTTGGAATCACCGTTGTAATGAATGTATTCCACCCTGATGATGTTGTTTTGACCGGCTTTTAAGGGGATCGCCTGATTGTTTTCCAGGAGTTGATTGTTGACCCATACCTTAGCAGGCGTATCTCCATCTGCATAGAAGGTATATGCACCATTTTCAGTGGTGCTGAATTTGCCGATCCATTTAATAGAAAAACTATCGACAGGTATGCCGGCGCTGGCATCGGGAGAGCCTGTGCCGGGTTCATTGCCTAAGTTAAAATCGATGGCCGGTGTGACGGACACTTTTTTGAGTTCATCAAATATGCCGGTGTAATATTCAACTCTGAAGAAAGGCGTTTTATCAAAGCTGTTTCCTTTCAATCTCCGGGCTTCAGCTACAGACCAGGGATGTCCATCGGGATAGATAAATCCGTGGAAAGGAATGGCCGGTTCAGCAGCATTTAAAGGGCTGCCCCAGGGGAATCGGCAATTGTCTCTGCCGATCATCAGATCCCAGATAATGAAGCCGGTTTTCTTTGCTTCGAAGTTGTCTGCCAGTTCCAGGAAGTTTTGAGCTGGACGGTTTAAACACTCCGTGCAAAGGTGTTCGGGTCCGCCATCGTCTCCACTGTCAGCACCATACATGTGAAAGGTGTAGAAGTCGGAGTATTTAGGGCCAAAGAATCCGCTGCCTGTGGAGGTCACAGGTATTTTGGTGCCGGTAGACCGGATCCATTCAGATGCATCTTTGGTAAGGCGATCAGAGCTTTCACCTTTTAGTGGCTCATTGCATGCCTGCCAGAAGATGATGCGTGGATCATTTTTATGTGCATTGACAACCGCCAGTGTGTATGCTTTTAGCGTGTGGCTGTATGCATCGTAGTGGTTGACTTTGATATCTTCCCCGGGATTACGGTTCATCTGGCTGTTGTGAATGCCTGGCGTAGGCAGATCGTAAGGAGCCAGGTGAGCAGGTGTGCTGGTACCGCAATCAGGATCAAAGAGGATGGGTGTTACTTTCAGGCCGTTCTTGTCAGCAATACTGAGGAACTGTTCAAAGTTTTGCAGGAACTGGTCATGGTATTGATCCCAGAGGAGCCAGTGGAGGTAGATGGCAATGGTATTGAATCCGTATGTTTTAGCATAGGAGAGTTCCCGGTTGATTAATGCCGGGTTGAATTCCTCCATGGTTTGTGTTGCGTTTACCGCATTGGAAGAAGTATATACGGCACCTCGGATGTAAGACCAGTCTTTTACCAATGGTGTTGGGAGGGAGGGTACTTCCCCTGAAACCTTTGCATTGTCGAAATAAGTGTGTGCTTTTTCTGAACGGAAGCCAACAGCCCCGCTGGTAAAGGTGGTATCATATTCACATAATATTGGGGTAGTCATGTCATCGAAGAACACCCAGATATAGGGGCCTTTGCAGACTACTTTGATATGGGATGATTTACCGGGTATTACCTCTGCATCACTCAGTACTTTATAGTCGTAATGATCTACTTTCCTGATCTCTACGCGTATACGGCCTGGCACGAGGTGCAGGTCTACAAAGTATCCTTTAAAATCCAGCGCATCGTCTTTGGTAGCACGGAACAGGAGCCCTGCTTTTTCTTCTTTTTCGCTGACGCTTATATCGGCTTCATAGGTGAAGTCGGAGTAAGTGGCCTCTTTGTAAAAAATGTTTCCGCCTGTTGGATTGGTGAGCTGTCCGTTTTCGACGGACCAGTTGCCAAAGGCCTGCCATTTGGAGAGATTACCATTGTCGAAATTGTCAGAGAAAGAAGCAATGAAGCTGTTCATGACAATCAAGGAAATAGAGAGAAACTGTTTCATTTTTTAAAATTATGAATTTCTCATTGGCGCGGAGATGATATTAATTATGAATTTGCTTTTTTATGTCAGCGTTTAGCCGGAAATTCGCAGCTATGGAACAAAGGAATGGCTATTCTTCAGTGAAATTAACAAAGGAGCAGATTGCGATTATCCAATCAAAGGGGAGTGTCCGGATCAATGCCATTGCAGGATCCGGTAAGACCACGACTATTGTCGAGTATGCCGCTTCAAGACCTGGTAACCCATCCATACTATACCTGGCGTTCAATAAATCAGTAAGGCTGGAGGCGACGCGTAAATTTGAAGCAAAAGGGCTGTCAAATGTACGGGTAGAGACGGCGCATTCATTAGCCTACAAACAGATTGTATTCCAGTACAATTACAAGGTAAGAGGGCAGGGGTATAAGAACGGGGAAATAGTAGATATGCTGAGGCTGAAGGGGAATGGAGATAAGCATAGTGAGTATGTGATAGCCACGCATATCAATAAATTTCTTTCTTATTACTGTAACAGCAGTACGATAAAGGTGGTTGAACTCAATTACCTGGAAACGCTGACAGATAAGGAAGCGATTGATTTCGTTACGAAATTTTACACGGTCATAGAAAATGGCACCCGAGCCATGCTGAATAAAATGAATACCGGTGAAATAGAGATCACGCATGATTTTTATCTGAAGAAATTCCAGCTGGTCAATCCTACACTTTATTACGATTATATTCTTTTTGATGAGGCACAGGATGCTTCCGGGGTGATGCTGGATGTGATATTGAAACAGGAGGGCACGAAGGTGATAGTGGGGGATATACACCAGCAGATCTATGGCTGGCGGCATGCGGTGAACTCACTGGAGAAAGCGGATTTCGATCTGCTGCGTTTGTCCACGAGTTTCAGGTATGTGCAGGATGTGGCGAACCTGGCATCAGAAATTTTGTTCTGGAAAAATCATTTAGCTGAAACTTCAAGAGTAAGCATTTTCGGAAGGCCTACACCTGTGAAGCTGGGCAACCTGAAGGCCACGATTGCAAGAACGAACCTGGGATTGTTGTTGAACGCGATAGATTTTATCACGGATCATCCGAAGGTGAAGCATATTTATTTCGAGGGGAATATCAATTCCTATACGTATGCGGACGATGGTACTTCGCTGTATGATGTATTGAATTTGCAGAATGGGAACATTGACAGGGTGAATGATAAGGTGGTGAAGTCGATGCGGAATATGGAGGAGCTGGAAGAGTATATAGAAAAGACGGAAGATGTGCAGTTGGGCACGATGGTGGAAATTGTGAAAGAATATGGGAATGAGATCTTTGGGATCATGAAGAAGCTGAAGTCGCTGCATGTGGGAGATGATGAGCGGCATAAGGCAGAGATGGTGTTTTCTACGGTGCACAGGGCAAAGGGGATGGAGTACGATGTTGTTTACCTGGTGAATGATTTTATTGCAGAGGAGAAGCTGAGAGAACTGATTAAAAAAGAGGAGGCGGATGTAGACAGGTTGATGGAAGAAGTGAACCTCCTGTATGTAGCCGTGACCAGGACCAAGGGGCAGTTGAATATACCTGAGACACTGGTGCCAGCGGGTTTTCCAGGTTCACCTTATATCAATGTATTGAAGGTGAAGGCGGAGGGGAATCCGTATAATAACATCAAGTCTTCTTCTTTGAGGAGATTGAATAAGCATACGCCGGAAGAGAATAAGGCGAAGACTTTTATTAAGAAAAGAGAGGCTATAAAATCGGCTGGCAAGCCATGGTCGGCAAGGCAGGATGAGGAGTTGAAGATTATGTTTGAAAAAGGTATGCCGGTGAGCAGGCTCACGGTTTATTTTGACAGGACGAAAGGGGAGATATTGGAGCGGCTGAAGAAGTTAGGGTATTATTTTGATTAGGTATCATACAATGATAGGCGTTGTCGAAGCATGATTTATCGTGGTATGAGTGAGTAATCTTTTTCGGAATAATAGAAAATGTTATGAAGGTAAGAGGTGTCTGATTTGACTGTACCTCTTTTTTGGGTGATTTTCTGATCTACATAATTCACCTGGTATTGGAAGAAGGAGACCCACTTATTATTTTCCCTGCCGATGGCATCTACGTAATAAACCTCTTGTTGTTTGGTAGGTTTGTATTGAAAAAACATAGTATCCCCGTGTTTTTCCAATTCAAATCTTTTCATTAGAACAAGCTCTTCGAAGTAAAGTTGTTCGATGGCCCGTGCGGGTGAGGCGGCGAGTACTCTGACATCATGATGGTATTTTATTTTCCAGTTTTTCCCGTATTTAGCTACCAGGGGTCTTTCGGCAATAGTGTTACATGCATTCAGACTATCCCATAATTTTTCATCGGGGCTGCAGCCTAGTTCCTCGTTGTAGAATCCATATCTGCTTGCTATGATGTGTTCTTCCATTAATGTAGATGAGAATGGAAACCCGGCGGCATAGATTTTTATCAGAGTGTCTGCCTCTTTGTTTTGAGTGCCGGAAGCATGATAAGTACGGCATTGGCACAGCAAAAACAGGAAGGCTGGCAAAAGGATGTATTTCATAGTTTTTTTGTAGATTGTGGCCAATAAGACCCAATACAAATGAGACAAATTGTTCTGATTGTAGCGTTATCCCTTTCCATGTTACCCGCTTTTTCCCAGGTTTCAGTTGGCATAACAGGTGGGGGTACTTTATCCCGCTATCACTATCCTCACAATTCATTAAGCAAATATAGAACGAATACCTTTATTACGGCATGGCATGCGGGCTTAATTGCAGAAACGAAACTGGCTGGTAATTTTTATCTGCAGCCACAATTGTTGGTGAGCCGGCAGGGTGGAATTTCAGAAATTGATATGACTACAGACCAGGCCCGGAATTACGTCAAGGGGGTAAATCATACGACCTATTTACAGTTACCATTAAACCTTATTTATAAGTACAAAAGATGGTATGCAGGTGCCGGACCTTATATTGCCAGGGGGCTGGGGGGAAGGTTCCACAATAGATCTGTATACATATATGGTGATGGCGTAGGAAATATTTCTGTAACTGAAACAAACGGCAAGGTGGAGTTTAGCAGTAGTGAGGATAAGGTGAAACCTTATAACTTATATATGCGGGCGATGGATTACGGGGCGAATTTTATAGGAGGATATGAGTTTAAAAACGGGTTGTTTTTAAATGCGAACTATAGCCTGGGATTGACTGGGGTATATGGAAAAGAAACTGGTGTAAAGAATAGGTATTGGGGCCTGAGTGCGGGTTGGTTTTTTAAGAAGTGATTAGTTGCAGGTCTTTGGGATTTATTGTATAAAGTTTGCTGACGGCAAAAGGTGCAATATTTTGATGATGCCATATATGGCACTGAGATCTAGCCGGTAATTGTGCCACTACTCATCTCCTGGGGAGTACCATTACTTGCTCCGCCGTTTCCTGTATTAAACAGATACTTAACTACCAGGAAGAAAAATCCAAAGAAGTTAATAGTAGTGGAAGAGATGAGGGTGACAATGATACTATCTGAAATAGTCATAAAAGAGAGCCCTACACAAAAGATTAAAACAAAGATCAGGAAAGCCCAGATACAGGTTAACACAAAGATCCATCCGGCATATTTCTTCCGCTCCACATTATTCTGTGCGCGTGTTTTGTTTCCTTCTTTCAGGGAAACAAGCGTTTCCATCCGGATCTGTCTTTCCAGCTGCCGGTCTAAATAGGTTTCTTCTTCTATTAGTGTTGAGGAACCATTAGATGTATTGGTTGAAGGAGCTGCTTCAATGGCAGGTTCTACTCCCTGGATAGTAAATTGAGGCATATTTAGTTCGCTATGAAACGTTCAAAATAGGTTCCTATGTCGTCGTTTGGAATGAATGTTTCATTTACACCGGGTACATAGTGCTTTGCCCAGGGAGAACCTTCCTGGTGGGTCCAGTTAGAAAGCTTCACGGCATTGATTCCTTTTAATGTATTCCAGGTATAATCAATAATCTTTCTCGCATTATCATCTATGGGTGAATTATCCGGATTTACATCTTCTCTTAATACCCATTGTGTATCAGCAATGGGTGTGCTTCCATAAAACTTATAAGTATGGTATATATCAGGCACTACCGGCCCAAATTTCCAGGCCTGAAATGTCTCTTTTATAAGTGGTTGCTTATTGTAGGCGGCTAAATATAACCCATGTGCGAAATAAACCATCTTCTGAAGTTTCATCTGGGTTACAGGGTTGCCTTCTTCTATTCCTTTGTTAACAAAAATTTGAGCGATTAAGGAAGCTGGATAAGCCATAAATCAATTCTTCTTTACACTAATTTACTAATTTTTTTAGTATCTTCAAATTTACTAAATTTTAACTACCGGATCTTCTTTGATTTTAATAAGCTCCCCGATAACTATGATTTCCGGCAACTTATTATTGAATTATAGGCAGGGGAGTTTATAATTAACAATTGCTTAAAACTATAAACATATATAATACGTATATATGTGAAAAATTATAAATGAAATCGTGCAAATTAATCCCTTTTTTACTCCTGTTACCATTGTTGCTGGGCTCCTTCAGACCTCCCGGAGAAATTACCTGGACTGCCATTGGCGACTCTTTTACCTATTTGAATGATCACCTGAATGAAAGCGAATATCGTGTTAAAAAAGGCTGGATTACGAGAGTCGCTGAACTGGTTCCTGGGCTCACATATACCAACCAGGGGCATAACTACTGGACAAGTACTGAAATTGCCCAGAAATTAGACAAATTTGACCTGAAGCCATCAGCTGTATATACAATATTCCTGGGTGCAAATGATTGGTGGGTAGGTGTAAAACTGGGTACCCTGGAAGATTATTTAAACAATACCGGCCCTGGCACATTGAATGGGGCCTTCAGGGTGATCGTTGACAAAATACGGGATCTTAATCCTAAGGCTAAGATCATCCTGATAACACCGATGCAGCGAGGTGATTTTGTATACCTGCTCAATTCCAGGATCAATAGTTATGGCTCTTACAGAGACAAAAATGGTCAAAGCCTGGAAGCTTTTGCGGACGCGGTAAGAGAGATTGCCAGGGCGGATAAGATGGATGTGGTAGATCTTTATCGGGAGCGCAGGTTGGGAATCAGGCAGGCGGTGAAGTTTAAATACCTGAGGGATCCTCAAACGTATGAGTACAAAGAGTATCCTTATCCTGATTATGTGAACGTACCATTTAATGAGGCAGATGAATATCCTTATCCGGTGAAGGCTATTGATATGACATATGATGGCATACATCCTTCAGATAAGGGTTGTGCGCTGATTGCAGAGATGGTAGCGAAAGTGATAAAGACGTATCAGTTTTAGCAGTTGGTTTTTGTATGGGTCTGACTAAAAATAAAAAGGGTATCCCTCCTGGGTGGGTGAGTAGACGAATTGGCTTTTAGGCAATTCTCAGCGCCTTCATTTTATTTTTTGGTCAGTCCCATATCGAAATGCCAGCTTCATATGTTATTTCTCCTGTTAAATCGGAAGTGAATTTCATTTAAGGAAGACACCGCTATTTTTCAGGCCTTTAATGTGCTTAATAAAAATTTAACATTGGGTGAAGTTTCGCATGATTAATCCATTGACAAAGCCTACTGTACTGCATTGGGGATACCTTAGCCGGTAGTGATCCGGATCGTAAGTCTCTTTAATACCTGTTTTTTATGAACTACGTTTTTTTGTTTGATAAAATATTTTTTATAGTTTCGGCTACTAAGTAATTCATAAAGTGTCGTTATGATAATCTGCCGCTTTTTTAGAGATTGACGCCTCTTTACAAAATCACTTAAACTTCTTAACTCATTGTTTTTCAAGTAAGATAAAAGCTTACTGTAGCGGTAGCCGTACGATTTACCCAAGTTTGGCTATCTCCTCCCTGTTCGAATAGTTCATACTTTTTACCCGATTACTTACCAACGTTAACTCTATTTGCTAATGAGCCACTTCGTCATTGGTTGGTATGTGATGTATACCAAACCGCGCCATGAACATAAAGTAGCCAGGCAACTGTCGGAAAAGAACATTCCACACTTTCTGCCAACAACAAAGGAGACAGGTACAGGCAAAAACGTCATTCTGATTAAAGAGATGCCCTTATACCCATCCTATGTGTTTGTTTTTATCGATGGACCTTCAGGGTACTATAACAGTATAAATGTGAATGGTTATTGTAGCTACGTGAGTTTTGGGAACAAGATTGCCACCGTTTCAAACGATGTAATCAATAAAATCAGATTGATCACTGAAAGGGGAAGGCATATTGAGATCATGCATGTTGGCCTGCCACAGGGACAAAAAGCATTAATAACAAAAGGTCCATTAGCGGGGATTGGATGCCAGGTAGTAAGACACAAGCAAAAGAACGTTACTGTTACCGTTGATCTGCTGGGGAAGATCGTGACTGCTGTTGTTGCCCGACAGCACCTGGCGGTAGTATAGGTACAACTGTACTTATCTCTCTTATCCTTCAATTACCGTACTTTATGATCCATACCCTTTCCGACCTCCTGTCGCCCTGTTCAGATGAATCATTTCTACAAGATCATTTTGAACAGTCTGTTCTTTTGGTCAACAGAAGCGACTCAAATTTCTTTCACGGATTTCCTCTCTTTGATGATGTTAGTGTATTACTGGAAAAGGCAGTGTCGCCTGTGGCGTATACTGTGGTGCTGGAAGACGATAAAGGTGAGTTGTCACCGGAACGATATATACAATCCCGGTCTTTGCCTGGTCATCTGAAGTATAAGTATGGCGTTGATATAGATGCCTTGTTCCGCCTCTATACTGAAGGATCCGCAAATGTAATGATCAGGGGGATACATCAGCAATTTGCAGGCATCGATGCTTTGCAGCGGGCGTTGTCCGATGCATTTAATTGTACCTGCGAAACGCAGCTCTGGTTAAGTGCGGAAGGTGCTGTAGCTACATGCCCGGTGTATGATACGGCGCAGTTGTTCTTTCTTCAGCTGGCAGGTACACGCAGGTGGAAAATATATCGTGGCCCTGTCGATCATCCACTGTCCGTGCAGGCCAACCAACCTTTCCGGATGGATGAGCTGAGCCTTGAAAGCGAATGTACCACCGGACCTGGAGATACTTTATATATCCCGGCTGGTTTTGTTTATACCTCCGTAGCTATCAATGAACAAAGTGTTTTTGTCAAGGCCCGGTTCACACCTGTGAACTATTTACGCCTGGTGCTGGATGTATTGAAAGATATTGGTCTTACAACAGCTGCATTCCGGAAAACGGTTTTTATGTCGCAGCAGGATAGCGAAGCACAGGAAGCGATTGAGCAGCTGTCAGCTGTATTGGATGACCGGCTGACATTTGAGGCGATCACGGATGCTTTTATGCGCAGGCGTGCTGCTAAATGATCACTTACTAATAATGCAAAAAGTATGTTGTTTGATTTTCAACAATTAATAGCTCCTTTTAATGAGCAGGAATTTATCAGGAACTACTTTGAAAAAAGCCCCCTGGTGATCAGGCGGGGAGATCCTCATTATTATACAAACCTGTTGTCACTGGCAGGTGTTGACAATATTATAAAATCAGGTATTGGTGGTGGTTTGCAACTTACAATGAGTCATGCCGCGAAGAAGATGCTGCCAGCAGATTATATGACCGGTTGGAATACAGATTATGTGTATGGGCAGACAGGTATTGATCCACAAAAGGTATTTAAGCACTTACAGGAGGATCGTGCTTCTATCATTATCCACAATGCCATTCAATACCATCAGCCATTGCAGGACCTGGTGACAAGTGTGGATGAGGTGTTCAATTGTAGTTCCGGTGTTAACCTGTTTATTACACCCAGTCATGCACAGTGCTTCCAGGTGCATTATGATGAGCACGATCTGTTTATCATACAGGTGTCAGGCAGTAAGCACTGGAAGATCTTTGAAAGCGGCGTGTACCTGCCATTGGAGCCGCAGAATAAAAGGAGCGTAGATTTCTCGGGGCTGGAGCTGCTGTACGATATTACGCTGGAACAAGGGGACCTGCTGTATATGCCCCGTGGATTTGTACATGAAGTAACCACGACTGATCTGCTCAGTTGTCATATCACTTTGGGTATGCAAAATACCAGCCTTATTAAGCGTTTTGCAGATTATGTCACCCAGGCAGCTATGCAGGATGATCCTTTATTTAGAAAGGCTTACATCCACGGTAGCAAGCGCTCTGAATTGGCACAGCTGAAAGCACGATTGAAAGAAATGTTGTCATCAGCAGTTTATCCAAAGATCCTGCATCACCAGGGAATGCCAAAGGAGAAAAAAAACCTCCTGTCAATACCCTCGTTGTCCGAAATCCACTAAAAAAAAATTATGAAAGCGAAAACCGCGATCTACATAGTAGAAGAACACCATGAAGCATACCTCGTATGGAAGCATGCACAGCACCGTATGAAACGGACGGGCAATATACTCGTGCATATCGATGAACACTCTGATATGGGCATCCCTTTCCTGAATATGCCGGTGCCGGGGGCAACTGTTGATAGCGCGGAGGTGGCGGATTTTACGTACAATGAATTGGGTATTGCCACCTTTATCATACCAGCTATTTACGAAGGCATTTTCAAAGATATATACTGGATCAAACAACGGCATGGACAAACAAACCGGTTAGCGCACAAGATGTATGTGCGCTCTCAGAATAACAAAGGAACGTTCCTGGCAGGTGGTCAGGAAGCCGTGTTAAACCGGTATGATGACCAGGCAAAGACAAAAAGTACCAGTGCTATGCGCTATCGTTTTTATAAACAACATATCAGCGATATCAAACATTTTGGGCCCGTGGTGCTGGATATAGATCTTGATTACTTCTCCTGTATCCAGAATCCATTGCAACGGGAATTGCGTGTTGAGATCACAGCGGAAGAATATGCCTCTTTTATGCGTACGCCTTATCATCGTATTCGTTTCTTTGATTTTGGGCGGGTGGATGCGGCTTGTGAGGATGGCCGTTATTATTATTACTTTAACCGTATACAGGATCCCCGTGAATCTCCTTTAAAGGTGAGCCAGGAGACGATACAGCGACGTATCGACCAGGTGATCGCAATATTGGAAGAGCGGATCCAAAGACCTTTATTGATCACGATCTGCAGGTCCCGCAACAGTGGGTACACACCCCAGGATCAGTGGGAGTTTATTGAAACGCAGCTGATAGCATCCCTGCAAAGAATCTATGACGTAGCATCCTGTACCCATGTGCAAGAAATCATTCACCAGGATATCCCTGTGTACGGTATCAATGAACCGGCTGTTCACCCTGAAGGAAACCTTGCCAGGTAATATTGCCGCCTGCAAACAATATCCCAATGCTGAAGTCGTATTACTGGATTACAATTCTGACGACGGACTTAGTCAATGGGTATATGACCACTTTCGGGAGTATATAGCACAGGAACTATTAGTGTTTTATCAGCTGATAGATCCACAACCCCGCTTCTTTTCTCATGCACATTCGCGTAATATGGCTTTCTGCCTGGCGACTGGTGATATCCTCTGTAATGTAAATGCGGACTATCATATCGCTGCTGAGGACCTGTGCTACATGAATGATAAGATGCAGCCGTCGGACCCGCTTGCATTAATTGCTCATCTTGACAACTCGGAGCGGGATAACCTCGGCCGTTTGTGCCTGCGCAAAGAAGATTTTGAACTGATCGGTGGTTTTGATGAGCGCTTCAAGAGTTATGGATATGAGGACATTGACCTGAATATGCGGCTGAAAATGGCTGATGTGCGGATTGAATATATGCCTGCGCAATTTGATAATGCTTATGTGGATCATGAGGATCGGAGCCGGTTAGAAAATAGTTACGACTATCACCATTTAAAAAGAGCTTTCTTACGCAAGATGGCACCTGGTAGGACACGTGTATTGTTCTTATATGACGACCAGCATATAGAGGCAGGTACTTTAATAAAGTCAGGTCACAATTTTCCGGATATTGAAGAGGAGGGATGGCTGCGGGGCCAATGGCTACAGGCGGGGAAGGAGATATGGCTGGAAGGTTTGGGAACAAGCACCCTGCGTTACCGGGAAGGTAGCTCTCAGCTGATACGTGAAGATGAAATATATGAAGAGGTGACAGACATATCTTCCTTCCAGGAGATACTGTTTAAGAAGTCGATCATACAAAACTACCAGTTAATGAAGAACAGGCGACGAAGTGAAAACTTCCGGGCTAATGCGGATGGTTTTGGAAAAGGAGTCGTTATTAAAAATTTCTCTGAAAAAATTCAACTTGGATAAATGAAGTTATTATATGCCTGGTTGTTAAGCTGTTGCCTCTGTGTGTCCGTTGCTCGTGCACAGTGGACGGCGGTCTCTTATCCTGCTGAAATAGTGAATAAATGGACTCCGGACGCTTTTGTGAAAAGTGCTGTTCGTTTTCCTGATCTCAAAGATAGCCTGGGTATTCTCATCAATGAAAAAGGAACCCGTCTGCCTGAAGTAGCCAACAAGCTGCTGTCAGATGCAGAATGGGGGTCCGACACTTTCCTGTTTAAGCAATTGTTGCCGGCGGGAACACTGTCATTCAATTATGATGCAGGTAGGCTGAACCTATCCTACTACACGCAAAATGTAAAGAAGATTATGCTTGCCTGCCAGGGAATAGATGGCAGCTGGCACTATAAAGAAATACCTGTGGCATACGATGGATTTCAGCCCCCGGTAGCTTCCTATATCAGTACCTGGGAGCATAGCAATGGTGAGGCCTTTGAGGAGGAAAATCTTGCTGTGAAGTGTTTTATGCTGTTATATGTACCGGTGAAACCTGCGCAACGATCAGCGATGGTAGTGGGAGAACTTAGGGTAGATGAATTTCGTATCCGGCCAGGACGCAATGTTTTTGCCTGGATCGATAGTCTGACGGGGCAGCCACAGGAGACTTATACACGGATGTTTGGTAATTACTCTTCTTACTTTTATGAACATGGTACTTCTGCCCGCAGGCAGGTGGTGCCGGTTTCTTTTGAGGAGTTTGGATTGGAAAAAGGCTACCTGACCGGCTATGTTAATTTTATTGGTGACAGTAGTCATGATGCTGAAGTAAAGCTGCTGGCAGGATTGATGCGGTCGTTTACAGAGCTGTATCCTTATGAAAAACAACGGGCGGTCAATAGAGCAGCAGCACAGGCAGCACTGGACAGTGTATTTAAAGATAGTAACAGACCTTATCCCGCCTTGTTAGCAGACCTCAAAATTACTTTTAAGCGATGTTATAGTGATCCACACCTGGATATTACCTTGCCCCTCCTACCTGCGAAACCGCGTAGTGCAAGGTTGCGAAATGGGCCTTTGCGGCTACGTACCATTGGAGATGATGTAGTCGTGGCAGCAGTGTTAAATGACCAGTACCGGGACTCTATTCAGCCCGGCGCTAAAGTAGTTGCACTTGATGGGCTGCCGGTACCTGCCACCGGAGATCCGAATTTACTTTTATTCCGTAAGGAAACAGATACCCTGCATATCAGTCTTGCTGATGACAGTACTACGAAGATCAGGACCGTTCATATACCTTATACCCTGCCTGTGCGTGCCGGAAGTAACTTTTCGCCCCAGCCCGGCGTGGAATGGTTATCAAAGGATATGGTGCTTATCAGGGTGGGCAACTGGAAAGGAGACGAGTACTATTGGTTTTTGAATGCCTTCTATAACCGGCCCGGCATAAAGGGTGTAATCATCGATCTCAGGGGTAACGGCGGCGGCTATAGTGCAGACGTGATGAAAACGCTATCCTTATTTGCAGACCAGGCATACAGTCTTGGCAAGCGGCATTATCCCTGGTTTGACGAGTCCATGCTGGTGACGCCGTTACCACTTCCTTTCCGGTGTAACCCGATGGCAAAGGTGGTGATACTGGCAGATAAAGGAACTGCCTGTGCAGCAGAGATGTTCATACTCGGGATGAAAAGACGGCCTAATACATTTCTTGTAGGTGATTCGCCAACGATGGGGGCTATTGCAAGCCCTGTTATTTTTCATTTTCCATCCGGATTATTGGTGCAGTTGCATACCACCTTCAGGGAGCTGGTATTTGACCCTGCACTGTATACTGAAGGAAAAGGAATTATGCCGGATATATGGGTGGCGCGTACCCATGCCAGGGACCTGGCCCCTTACCAGGATAAACTGTTGCAATATGCTAAGCAGTTGATCCAGCTTTAAAATACATGTTCAATAAATAAACCCGAATCCATGATAAAGTTCAGCCATTATAATGAGTTAATACCTATCCGGAGTTCCGGTGATTATCTTTTATATAATATCATCAGTGGTGGATTGCAGGTGTTGACCAATCGCCTTGGAAAGGTGGTCAGCGAGCTATCGGTGTTGCCGGAATTTACACCAGCGGCTTATCCTGCGTTGGAAGAGGAGTTATCCAGGCTGGCATCACTTGGTTTTTTTGTAGATAACCAGCTGGATGAAATCGCTAATTATCAGCAAAATTATCATAACAGTCAATTACGTAAGTATACTGATAATTCGCACATCGGCTTGACGATCGGTACTACCATCACCTGTAATATGGGCTGTCCGTATTGTTTTGAAGTGATCAAACCCAATAAGAGCCTGCGTGACAAGGAGGTGGTAGAAGGAATTGCGGCTTATATTGAAGATATGATCCAGAGAGCGCCTGTTAAGAAGTGGTCTTCTCTTTCCATTGTATGGTACGGTGGCGAGCCGCTGATCAATAAAGAAGCTATACGCCAGCTTTCAGCACATTTTATACCGCTCTGTGAGAAGTATAATATCGCTTATGATGCATCGATCATTACGAACGGGATCCTGCTTGACAGGGAGAATTGGTTTTTCCTGAAGGAAAACCAGGTGAAGGATGTGCAGATCACCATTGATGGGAGTAAGGAGGTGCATGATGTGTACCGTCCATTGAAGAGCCGTGGTGGTAAAAATTATGAAAAGATACTGGAGCACCTTTCTATGATGCCGCTGGGTATGAATGCGAATATCCGTATCAATACCGACAAAAGAGTGGCGGCTACTTTGCCTGCCCTGCTGGATGATCTGCAGGCATATGGCATCTGGCCACAGCGGTTCAGGGAGGTATCTATCAAGCTGGCGTGGATGCGTGCGTATAAGGATGCTGATATCGCAGATCTGCGCTTTATGACCCAGGAAGAGTTCTTTGAAGCAGAACATGCTTTTAGTGAATTGCTCATTGAAAAATTTGCCAGCTGGCCCGGACATACAAATGTGAAGCCACCGAAGCTGAAATGGAAATTTCCTGAGAAGCAAAGTGACTGCGCCACTTATGTATCTCCCTATAGTTTTACATTTGATACAGAGGGTACGATACATAAGTGTTGGGAGACGATCCATGATACGCGTAAGTCATCCGGCCAGCAGGTGTTTGCCAGCTGGGATCCGGAGGATTTCAGAAAATACCTGGATTATAATCGTACCACAGTCCATCCTACCTGCTACAATTGTAAGTTTAACCCGGTATGCGAAGGCTTGTCATGTGCATATGATACATTGAATATGCTGAAAGAAAATGAACTTCCCTGTACGGCCTGGAAGACGCAGCTACCGGCGTATTTTGAAAAGATGTATGACCTGATGCAGGAGAATGAAGATAGGGTAGTGATAGCAACTCCAAAGAATACTGCGCACCAGACCCATGCTAACAAATAATCACTTATCTATGGAGTTAGCCGCTATTTTGCAACAGGTGCCGGATTATAAAAGGGTGTATCATGATACTGTGATACCTCAGCATCTTCAGTATTATTTTATCAATAGGCAGCATGATCTGAAGGCGGCTTTTAACAGGGATAAGGCAGCTTATCTCTCTCTCAATACGGCGAGTTACCGGTTGTCTGTATTTCTGAAGGAGATGCTGAACCGTGTACAGCCGGATATTACTTTCAAGACGGCTGCCGATGTAAGTATGGGCGAATGGGGGCATAGTTTTGAAACGGGCAGGGTGTATGAGTCGTTTTTGCATGCAGAAAAAGTGTGTAGCCTCTTTCAGGAGCATGGTTATGCCGTGCACGAATGGATAGTGGAAAAGAAGGAGCTGGCAGCCGGGTTTATTAATATTTCCTATTGGGTAAAGGCGGCCTTTCAGTTCGAGATATTGATCGCTATAGATCACCTGTGTACATTTGTTGCAAACAGTATTTCCTTCCTGGCTGACCAACCGCATTTGGCCTACTATATCAAGGAGATGACCATTGGTACGAAGGAGCAGTACTATGGCGGAACTGTATTTAAGGCGATCAAGATCCGCCTGATCCCGGAGGTGGTCTGCAGCAAGCGGAACCCGGTGGTGAAGGAGATCAGTGAAGCTGTATTGGCCTGGCAGCAGCAAAGCCATGAACAGGTGGTTGCGCAGCGACCTTATGCTATGAAAGTGGGAGATAATGTATCCATCTCACAGGGCAATTTTAACTATAAACATTTCCTTTCCTTACTGGGTATTCTCAATAAGGTATATGACGATACGTATGATTATGCATACCTGTTAAACACATAAATATGCCTGTAGTCGCGATAATAGATGAAGGTGTGTTGATGGACAGGGTGAGTGGGATCAGGGAAGTTAATATTTATGAGTCAGCAGCGGGTAATATTAATGATAGCAACGTGTTTCATGGTACCAATATCGCCCATGTGATCAGGCAGGTTTATCCTGCTGCTGATCTGTTGTCTGTAAGAATGGTACCTGATGACAAGATCAATGTACCCTTATTATGCAAGGCATTGCGGTATTGTGCTACGCAGGACGATGTCCGGATCATCAATATCAGCCTGGGTATACTTGGTACTGAAAATCCCTCCGCTGAGTTGCTGGAATGTTGCCTGGAATGTCATCAGCAGGGAAAGCTACTCGTAGCAGCCGCTCATTTTGATTGTTCGAAGTTATGCTATCCGGCAGCCTATCCATTTGTATATGGGGTAGGGGCTGGCCTGATACAGGAGATAGATCGCTATGTTTATATTGGCGACAGTTATATTACCGTGCTGGCGAAAGGCGTTCATCAACGATTGTTGTATGATCATGACCGGCAGGTGATCAGGGGAGGAACCAGTTATGCGGCAGCTGCTTTTTCAGGTATTTTGTGCAGGCGGTTGGCTACAAGTGAAGTAGTGGCAATTGAGGATGCGGGGGTAGAAGCCCTTAGTCTGCATTACCAGAGCAATCGATCACCTGTTGGTAATAATTATTTAACATGGAGCAATGAGGACTACAAAATAGTTTCGTATGCCAGCCATTTAGAGGCTGTGAAAGGTGTTCCTGTATTGTTCAATATGAGTTTCTTTGTGCCTGAAATGCATGTCGTTCCGGGAGTTCCGGCCTTAAAGCCGGTGTTATCACCAAAGCTGTTTGATCATGTAGATACCTTACTGTTAGGTAATTTTTTTAATACCCGCTCACTGTTGAATGTATATTTCGGGTATGCGCTTATAAATTATTTTATAATAAATAATGGGAAGTTTTTAGTTTTGGACCCATATATTGCCAGCGTGATCAGAAAGTCAATATTCTTATCGAAAGTGGCATTCTCCGGCCAGATTGTGTTATTGGAAACCCATACTTAATTTTTGAAAATGCTCTCCACTTTTTTGCAAAAAACCATTAGGATCTACAAGAGTAATAGGTTGCTTTTTTTAATTAACACGCTGGGATTATCTATTGGCATGGCGTCGTTCATTATCCTGATCCTTTGGGTGACCAAGGAAAAAAGTTACAACACTTTCCTGAAAAATGATAGTGTTTACCAGGTAGTGACCAATTATACTGTAAATGGTGGAGTGCGGTCAGCCAGGTCTACATCGCTGCCACTGATCCGTGCAATGGGGCCGGGGGTAGCTGGTGTGGAAGCTGTTGCTTATACAAAACCGGTTAGCGGAGGTCTGATTAAAGCGGCCGGTAAACAAGCGCGGTCAAACGGGCGGTATGCCAGTGCCGATATTTTCAGGATCTTTCCACAGCCATTCCTGCTGGGCACTGCTGATGTAGCATTGACCGACCTTTCTGCCATTGTTATTTCTTCGTCATTGGCTGAGCGGTTGTATGGAAAAGACTGGCGTACGCAGTCGGAGAATAATGTGCTTGCGTTGAACCAAAAGGAATATATGGTGAAAGGTGTATTTGAAAGCTTTCCTGAGCATTCGACTTTCAGCAGTGATTTCTTTATTCCGATGGAGAAGGATACCAATGAGCATATCGGCAGTTATAATTACGAAACGTATATAAAGCTGAATGAAAAGGCAAGTGCTGCTAACGTAGTAAATAGTATCAATAAAAAAATAGCTGGTCTTTCTGCTGTATCGATCTTGCTTCAACCTTTCAGGGATATTCATCTGTATTCAAATTTTAATAATGGGAAGGTCGATGGAGGCCGCATATTATATGTTCGCCTGTTCATGGTTGCTGCGTTTTTCCTGTTAGGTATGGGTTGTATCAATTTTATGAACCTGTATATTGCCAGTTCATTTAAGCGTACCAAAGAGCTGAGTGTAAAACGACTGATCGGGGCTGGCAGGGGTACTTTGGTATGGCAGCTGATCAGTGAGGCTTATATCACGGTGTTTATATCCGTTGTGTTGTCATTGCTGCTTACTTTCCTGCTGTTGCCATTTATCAATGAATACCTGTCCGAAAACCTTCGTTTCCCTATACAATCGTGGCAGTTCTGGTTATTTATTTTGGGCGTATTTATGGTGACAGGCTTACTGGCCAGCGTGTATCCTGCTTTGCGGCTTACTTCCTTCAGTCCGTTGAGCGTGTTGAAGAGCCATCAGGGGGCTAAGATTGGCGGTATTGGCATCACGAAGATCCTGTTCACCTTACAGTTCTTTATCTCCATATTCCTGATATATATAGCCTTTACGACGAACAGGCAGGTGCGGTATCTGCTGGATAAGGATCTTGGGTATAATAAAGAAAATATTATTGGTAAGAAGTTAAGTCCGGATGAAGTGCAGAAGATAGACTTGTTGAAACAGGAGCTGGCGGGTAAGAGTTTTGTAACGAGTGAGACCTTTTCGAGTTCGAACCTGATCAGTGGTACACCGATGACCGGGGATGTGGCATGGACTGGTAAGACGCCGGCTGATAGTGTAAGGTTTGCCGTGTTGTATACGGATAAGGACTTTGTAAAGACGTTTAAAGTAAAATTGCTGACAGGTAATGCCGGCGCGGAATTTGGTGCTGATCTGCCGGTGGTGATCAACAAAAAAGCGGCAAAGATCATGGGCGGGGAAGTGGCGATACTCAATAAAACGATCAATGTATTTGGCAATAATTGCCGGGTTACCGGCATTGCAGATGACTTTAACTTCACCTCACTGTATAATCCTATTGATCCGTTGATCATTGCAGATTATCCTTCAGAAGCTGATTATATCTTTATACGTCCTGTGCCTGGCCGTGAGGCTGATGCGATCGCTTACCTGGAAAAGCTGGGACGGAATGATAGTGGCAAGCAGGAATCTTATTTCTGGGTAAAGGATTCATTGGATACCTTGTACCAGGATGAAGCGAACCTGGGCAGACGGTCATTTTTATTTAGCATTGTATGTATCCTGATCGCGATGTCTGGTTTCCTGGGGCTGGTTAATTTTTCTATTATCAAGCGCATGCGGGAAATGGGTATCCGGAAAGTGTTTGGCAGTTCACAGCAACAGATGTTATTACTGATCTTCAAAGATTTTTTGCAATGTATTGTGATTGCCGTATTGATCGCCATCCCGGTATCTTATATGTTCCTGAATAACTGGCTGGATAAATTCCCTTATCGTATATATCTGCACCCTGTCTCATTCCTAATCCCGCTGGTATGTATGGGCTTTATTATATTCCTGGTCGTTTTGTTTTATTCATTCCGGTTGGAGAAGATCAATCCTATCCATGTGTTGAAAGAATAATCATTTAAAATATTGTCTGCATGGTCATCCCCGAAACGCTGGAAAGTTACCTGCTTTCTGAACTGAGAGCCCGTTTGCCTGTACCGCAGTTGTTTACAGATGAATTGATCAGACTGAACCTTTTATACCTTTTTTCGCAGGATGATAGTGCCAGCCTTCAATGGGTAGCTTTTATCGAATCCAGGTTTGAGATATCCATACCTGATCATGAGGTAGATTACTTTTTTTTCAGTAGCCTGGAGCATATGGCGGCGGTGATCATCCGGCATTCTCCAGCAGTTTTATAGTATTGTTTATGACATTCCTTCCTCTTTTTCCGCAACAGCGGAACATCATCCGTGCGTCTACTCCTGAGGAGTATATAGACAGGTCTCAGCCTGTATTGTATGATGGTGTGATGCAACAATGGGCTGCGTACCCGAAGTGGAATATTCTACACCTGGCAGATAAGTTTGGCAAATGGAAGGTGTCGGCAGACCGGAAGATGAATGGTCAGGTGAGTTATATACAGACTGAGATGGCGGCTTATGCGGACTATATTTATAATACGGCTGATGAGGTGCCTTATTATGGGAAGTCTACCCTGCACCTTGAGAATAATATGGTGGGGGAATACCAGGTGCCTGCTGCATTTCATTGCTGGTATAAGGATTATTATACAACCAGGGCATTGACACGGCGCATAGAGTTGTCATGCCTGTACTTTGGTCCAAGTGGGGCCAGGAGTAATTTGCACCAGGATATATGGGGATCGAGCTTCTGGAATGCATTGTTTGAGGGAAAGAAACTATGGTTGTTCTTTCCACCGGAGCAGGAGCACTTGATCTATAATGGGGAGTTTGACCCTTTGACGGCAGATCCTGCCAGTTTTCCGATGCTGAGAGATACAACCCCTGTGGTATGTATACAGGAGCCGGGAGAACTTATTTATTGTCCGGCCAATATCTGGCATTGGGCGATTGTATTGAAGCCTAGCCTGGCCCTGTCAGAGAATTTTATTAACGGGGAGAATTACCAGGTCATATTACGGTTCTTTGAGAAACAGGGGTATGCAAATGCTGCAAGGAAAATGCAGGAAATTGCTGGTATCTATTTAAACAAGTCCTAACAACAATTACATATGGAAACCCGGAGTACGATCTGGAAGCGATTTTTCGTCTTCCTAAGGCCTTATATCAGGTATGAAGCACTGTTATTGTTGTTGATGGTACTTGGCAATATGGCGGCCCTTGCATCTCCTTATTTTTTGAAGATCATTATAGATCATGCCCTGGTAGAAAAGAAGACCGATATGCTCTTTGGGATATTGTCTGTCATACTTGCCACTTATGTATTCAGGGTGGTGTTGGGTATGGCGGCAGAGTATATGTACAGCTGGATCAGCAACCGGGTATTGAATGATCTGTCCCTGCGCTTGTTCAATCATGTGATACGATTACCGATGTCGTTCTTTAAAGAGAGGAGCCTGGGTGATCTGATCCACCGGATGAACAACGAGGTCAATAATGTACGAAATGCACTTACTGGTGCCCTGATCAATTTTATCAATAACGGTATTACGATTATAGGCCTGATCACATTGATGTGTATACTGGAGGTGAAATTATTCCTGGCAATATGTCTCATCTATCCGTTGTTGTTCCTGACCATCAGACGTTTTCATCCGCGTATCAAAACGATCACCGGCAAGGTGAGAAAAATGGAGTCAGCCATATTGGGGCATCTGACTGAGCGGGTATCTCATATCAGGTTTATTAAGTTGTTCAATACTTATCTGTTTGAAGAAAAATTATTGAAGGACAGGTTCATGTCACTCATCAAATTGAACATGAGTGGTACACTGGTGTTATCCGGTTCAAAAGGCATCAGTATTTTCCTGCTGGCAATGGTACCTCTTATCACACTTGGATTGGGGGGGTATAGGGTGATTGCCGGTGTGATGACGATTGGTACCTTGATCGCATTCCTCCAGTACGCCAATAAGCTATATGATCCTTTTCAAAACATTGTGTCGTTGTATGCGGAGCTGATCAATACATCGGTATCCTTATCCAGGATCTTTGAATTGCTGGATCATCCGGTACAGTTTAGTGATGGTAATTACATAGAGCTGGAAGGGGAGATCGCCCGTATAGAGCTCAATGGTGTTTCGTTTGCACACCAGGATAAAACTGTGATCAGGGATTTCAATTTTACGTTTGAGGCGGGACGGCATTATGCCATTGTTGGCAGCAGTGGCGGTGGAAAGTCTACCATTGTGGACCTGTTGTGTAAGTTCAATATTCCGGCAACTGGTCAGATACTGGTGAACGGGCAGGACTTGCAGGATATAGATATGGAGCATTGGATGCAGCGGCTGACGGTGAATAGTCAGGGATATTTCCTCTTTAACGATACGATCGTAGAGAACATCCGTTATGGAAAGCAGGATGCCACGGAAGCGGAAGCAGCGCATGTATCGCGGCTGGTACGACTTTTCAATGACCATCAGGAGTACAAGGATCGCATTGATACCATGATTGGTGATAGCGGTGTGAAGTTGTCAGGAGGGCAGAAGCAGAAGATGTCGTTGGGCAGATCCCTGTTGCGCAAAACAGAATTGTTGATCATTGACGAGGCATCGTCAGAAATAGACTCAAAAAGTGAGGATATCATTTATAAACACATTTTCGAAAGTGGTAAGTTTCACACTATCATACTTATATCACATCGGCTCAGCACCCTGAAGCATGTACAGGAGATCATCTGTATGGATGCCGGGGAGATCGTAGAGCATGGCACAATGTCAGCGCTGATCAATAAGAGAGGCCATTTCTACCGGCTGTTTGAAAGCCAGTTACATCCTGCAGCGCAGCAGGTCATGTAATCTCCCATTGTTTTCTTTTTTTTAACACATAAACCTTCATTGTAATGACAAATCAAGAAGAAAGCAAGCAGCTTGCTGAACCAAAAGACCTTGGTAAAGCTGTAGAAGAAGTATCCCTGGAAGTACTGGAATCCCTGTGCTCTGGTTTTGCAAGACGCCCTCGCGGTTGCGGTTCTTACTCTTCAGTAGGTGAGAACGACGATATCCTGTTTTAGTCGTTCGTTAAATTTTAGAGGAGAGCCTGTAAAACGGGCTCTCCTTCATAATCTGTTGTTATGTTGTTACAGCTGTTACTATTATTTACATATACGTTGTTCCCTGTCACAACCACGGAGGAACCGGATCATAGTGGAACATATACTTACGATGTGAAGCATACACCATATGGTGACTTTGCCGGCAGGATCGTAGTAGAAAAAGAAAAGAAAGGATATAAGGTGGCGATCATCAATGATAAGGGAGAGAATTTCAATGCAGTGGTGACCCGTCAGAAATCGAACCGGATTGTGTTGAATACAAATTTTGAACATATGGATGCTGTGCTGTATGGTTACTTCAAAGGTGATAAGCTGATTGCGAGGATTGAGGGAAAGGGAGATCCGTTTCTTTATAAGCTGATCGCCTGGAAGTGAACCGACTGTTAATCACCCCTAAATGATTTTTATGCGCCCAAATGAACCATTGCTATACGCGGCTACTTCTGCCAACCTGTACAACTTTGCAGGGAATGCTGATTTTGACAGGCACCCGGAATTGTTTAGAACTATTTTGAGTAATTCGTCGAAGGCATTCAATGATCTGTTTGATTTTTCTGTTGATGATGTATCACTGATAGATGAGAAGCATGTGTTCAGGGATCTGAAGACCAGTCCAAGAATTTTTATCAGTTTTCATACCGGCTCTTATTATGCATTGCCAGCATGGTTGCTGAAACATGGGCATGATGTGATCGTGCTATCAGATACCCAGTCTGTGAAAAGCGGTGATTTCAATGGTGTAACGGAGCTTTACAGGAACCGGTACCAGAATAACTGTCATGTAGAGCTGATCAATGTAGAAAAGCAGGGTGCGATCTTTAAAGTGATAAAAAGGATAAAGGCGGGTGCTATTGTTATTGCATATATAGATGGCAATAAGGGGATCGGTGGGCAGACCATGCAAAATGAAAATATGCTGACCCTTGATTTTCTTAAAGGAAAGGTGAAGGTAAGAAAAGGCATGGTGTACCTGTCCTGTCTGACGGGGGTGCCGGTTCAATTGGTACTGAGTCATGAGGAGGATGGCGCGAGCTGTCTGGCATGCTGTGGTGAGTCATTTTCTGCTGAAGGAGAGGATAGGGATGTATTTGCAGGTAAGGTGCTGCAAGCGATTATGCACCAGTTTGGGCATCATGTGTCAAAATATTATACCCAATGGGCGAACTGGCCATATGTACATCACTGGTCATTGATCGACGCATTTACAGCAGGTGAATCGGCTGAAGATCTCCAATGGGATATTAATGGGCAGTGGATGCTGCACCTTTCACATTGCTGTCCGCTAAAGTTGAATGATAAGTATTATGTTTTTGACCGTACCCGTTACTCATTGTTCTTGTTGGATGAGCAATATATCGGGTTATTCTCTTATAAAAGTACGCCGGCGGAGCGGGTACAGCTGGCCGCCCGTATTATCGAAAGTGATCCTGCCATGACAGCGGAACTTTTGTCGTGGCGGGTAATCAGTCATTTGTAGGATTTTATTAAAAGCACATATATGATCATATACCGTATACCATTGGCAAATAACCAGGAGATCAGTGGCCCCGTACAACCAGCTGTCACCCTTCAGGGAGCACACCCTGCTATCACTGATATTGCGCACGATGCTGTGCGTACCCCATTGAAGATGGACAAAATCTGGCATAAAGGCCGGTATGGTTTTGAACTGCCCCAATCAGATACTGAAAACTTTTTATTGCATTATGCTGCCTGGGAATTATTTGCGGCTAGTGGGGAAGACTGGTGTATGATCGTCGAAGCGTCTGTACGCCTGGAGGCTGATTATGCAGATATATTAGAGCGGATCAGCGCATTGAAAGATGGATGGGATGTATACTTCCCGTTTGACAGAATGAAGATAAGAGAAGCAGAGAGAACGTACACCACTCATCACAACAATTCGCTGCTCAATCCCAACAGGAAGGAAATTTATGATTTTCTGCCTTTCCTGTTAGGATATTGCTGGGGAAGCAGTATTTATTTTTTAAGCAGGCAGGGTGTGGGTAAGCTATTGGCGATCCAGGAGATTAAGCAGAGAGTGGACGATGAGATTGTAAGCATGTCTTACAGGAAGCAATTGCAGGCGTGTTTTGATGAGGTGAACTGGTTTGATTATAATCATCAGCCCAAGGTGGTAGCGGCGGACAGGAACAGGGATATATTGCATGCTATTATGGATAGTAAAAGGTGGACGGCAGACTCTAAGGATCAGATCAGAACGATATTGCAGTGGATGAGTGAAGCGGCAAAGCAAATAGGTGTGGACCTTATATTGCAGGGTGGCACACACCTTGGCTATATTCGCCATGGGGGCATTATGCCATGGGATGACGATGTGGACCTGGGTATTGAGGAGCAGCACCTGGAGGCATTTTTAGCAGCCATTGCAACGCATACGCCACTCAGGACAAAGATACACCTTGAGGCGGCTACAGATAGTACCTTCTATAAGCTGTGGCTGGATGATGGTACGCCGATAGATGAACATACGCATAACTTTCCATTTGTAGATCTCTGGATGTATACCCGGGTGGGAGATGACCTGGTATTTAGAAATGGGATCGTTTGCCCCAATTCAGGAAAGTACCCATTCCAGGATGTTTGTTTTGAAAATGCGGCGTTAAAGATGACTGCGAACTCGCTGGAAGTGCTGGATAGCAGGTACAGGACCTGGAGAACAGGAATTCGTGTATACAACTATTACCACAGCCGGGAAAAGAACCAGGGGTTTGCATTGCGGGTGTCCATATCTGTCGATGAAAATGGCCGCATGATACTACCATGAATGTAACGATCATCGGGAAAAACAATAACGGTGGGCTGGAGAAGGATAGGCTTGTGCTGACAAGTTTGTTGGAGCAGCAAGGTATAACTGTGGATTTTCGGGATCTGCAGGAAGATTTTATGCCATTGGGGCTGGATACAGATGTGTGTATACACCTTGAAATAGTGGATATACAGTATATGGGAAAGGTGAATGTATTCATTCCTAACCAGGAGTGGTTTTACATTGAATGGTTGCCCTGCCTGGATAAATTCGATGCTGTATTTTGTAAGTCCAGGTATGCGTGCGAGATTTTTAGTCATTACCATCAGCGGGTGATATATACAGGATTTACTTCTATAGATTGTTATGAGGTTGGGGAGAAGGTTATGGAAGGGTTCCATGCATCCGGGTCTTCCCGTGCCAAGGGCAGCAGGTACCTGGTAGATGCGTTGGAAGGATATAGCCGGTTCCGTTTTCATATCACCAGCAGTTTTATACATGAGGCTCCATTTGTAAATGAGCGGATTGTTTTTCATGGCATGCTGCCGGAAGTGGCATTTAATGCATTGAGGAACAGGTGTCTCCTTCATATTTATCCATCATTGGTAGAGGGGTTTGGACATGCTATCAATGAAGCGAAGGCTGTTGGTGCAGTTGTGCTTACCACGGGGCAGGCGCCTATGAGTGAACTGATCGCGGCTCCATTGATTCCGTATGCAAAGAAGTACCGGATACCAGGCAGGCTGGGAGAGATTGTTGAAATCAGGCCGGCGGATATCCTGGCTGTGTTGGAGGATGTGCTGCTCCGCGATGATCTGTATGATATAGGAAGGAAGAACCGGCTGTCATTCCTGGAGAATGATCAGGCATTTAAAGCCCGGTTTATGGAGGCGTTGTGTGCATTATAATATTGTTATGTATTGGCTATTTTCGGAAGAAACGATTATACTTGCGCATTCATTTATAACCATATGAAAAGACTTGTTGATCCAAAGTTCACTTTATTATCATTGTTGCTGCTGTGTACCTGTACCAGCCTTTTTGCGCAAATGCTGAAAGGAACTATGTATGATGCGCAAACCGGGGAGGTCATTCCTTATGCCAGTGCAGGTGTAAAGAACAGGAGCAGGGGAGGGATTGCCGACAGGAATGGGGAATACACGATCAAATTGTCCGGATTAGCACCGACCGATTCCCTGGTTTTCAGTCATATAGGGTATGCTACGCTTATATTTCGCGTATCGGATATTGATACTGCCGGTCGCCTGGATGTAAAGCTGGTACCGCGTGCTACTTCACTCAGTGAGGTGACGGTAAGTGTACAGCGGGAAATGTTGATGCTGGGCAGTGATAAAGCCAGCAGCCGGTATACAGGTTGGGGCGATTACAGCAGTTCCAGGGGCAGAACAAGGGGATTGCAGCTTACGCCTGACAAGCTTCCTTTTAAGGCGGTGACTTTTGCGTGCAGGATGAAGGAAATGACGTTTGACAGTGTAAAAATGCGATTGAACATTCTTGGGAAAGTAAAGGGAGAGCCGCATTTGCAACAAATACTGCAGCAGAATATTTATTTCAATATTTATAAAGATGCGAAGTGGGTGACAGTTGACCTGACGCCCTATAAAATTGTGCTGACGGACACTGTTGTGCTGGCAGTAGAATGGGTGGATGCCTGGATGCCGGCAAAGACAGCTGGTGGTAATAGTTGCCAGTTGACGATTGCTTTAGGGAAAGACATGGGTTATTTTTATGAGCGGAATACGCCTAATGAGCGCCCTGTGTTGCGTCAGTCTATGGAACTGCCTGTTATGTACCTGAAGGGATATAAAGTAGGTTCAGCGGACAAATAGTCCATTAGCATTTGTGCGGTGATATGCTGCACCTCGCCGGCAGTTTGCTGAAAGGTGGTGATATCTGCCGGACTATTCTCCAGGGATACGAGGTGTTGGTTTACGATCACCGCGCAATGCACCAATGAATGCCTCCACCAGTTGTAGGGCAGGTATGCTTCGTCATGGGCTTGTATACCGGTGTATACCAGCAGGAAAGGAACATGCCTGTTTTGTGTGTGTCCATTATTGACCAGGTAGGTCAATGCCCCGTTGGCCAGGTGGAGGATACCTGTACAGGGGCCGATCACCAGGCGGGTGTAGCGGCTGGCTATCAGGCTCATATCTTTTCTAAGTCCCATGCCACTGACAAAGATCACGTTATTATATTCGGCAGCCGTTAAAAACGGTTGTATGCTTTCTTCTGTATTGCCGCCTGGCACATCAAAGATCACTACTTTTACCTTCTCTTTTTGCAGGAGTGATTGCAGCAATTTCACAAACTCGTTGAACAGTATTACTTTTTTATCTTCTGTTGATCCATTTTGTAGTATGACCAGGTAGTCGTCCTGGCAAATGCCTTTGTTTTCCAGCCATGTATCTGCCGTGGCTATTTCTGATGGGGATATGTATATTTCCTTATCAGCAGCGGGATTTCCCGAAGCAATACTGTTTTTGAAGAATTCCCATCCATATCTGTCGTCAAAATCATCCTGCTTCAATGCGGTGATGGTGTATATAGCTGTGTGTTGTAAAACTGTATCGTACATAGGGGCTATGTACAGCAGGAATTGGAGTACGAGGTCGCCTTCTACCAGTATGAGGTCGTAGTGAGAGAGATCGAGTTGCTCCCATGGCAGGCAGCTGATGCTGACGTGAGCGCCAAATGTGGTGGTATATAATTCCTGCAGGCGTGGTCCTGTTCTCTGGTTATTGCAATTGATAACGGTTTCTGTATAATCGCCACAATGCCGGAGTACTTTTTTATAGAATCGGACCCATACGGTAGAATCTCCGATAAAGAAGCTTCTTTTGTAGTCGTCCAGGATCAGGATCTTGCGGATGGGGATGCGCTTATTATTTTGCGTGATCTTTTGGAGCAGGGAATGGAAGCGTTGTTCTTCATCTTCCCGTTTTCTACCTATATATGCCTGTATCAGGTCTTGTTTGAATGCATGTAGTGATCCAAGCTTCAGTGTGGAGGATACTTCCCATATACTGCCCTGACGGAACAGTGTGGATACTGTTTTGAAGATGGGGGTAGGTGCTTTGTAGGCAGGGTTTACCAGTGAATAAATATGGTCATGACTGAGTTGTGGATGGTGGGTATGCAGGTAGGTTTGAAGGGTCAGTTCATAATCAAAATGACAGATAATGCGATCATAAGATGGAAAGTCTATATCGCTCCAGGAGCGGTGAATAAGGAATCGGTCTGCATAGTGCTGCAGGTAGCTGTCGGGATGCCAGAGTGTGCTGTAACTTATGCTGGATCTGTCATTGAAATGGATGATGTGTGAGAAATGATCTATCAGGAAAAGTGTTGTATAGAGTTGTGTGATCATTGGGGCATGCACTTGTTGGTGTTTGATCATGTCCGGATAGTCTGATAGGATCAGGATTCTTTCAGGTGGCATCGGGGTGCTTTTATACGTATTTAAGATACGTGATTTTAAATCAAATTGTAGAGGGTGTCTTGCTGTTTTTTATAAACAGCAAGACACCCTCTACAATTTATTAGTTTTCGATAGCAGGATTAGGTCTTATAATAATACTGTGGTACTTTTTTTATAATCGAGACAATAGGTAAGTGTTTGTAGTCTCTATATTGATTTTTGTTCTGCGCAATGGCACGATTATATTATTACTCCAGTCTTGTAATGCCTGGTGTAGTTTATGCTACACTTTATAATAACTGGGAGCCGTATTCTTCATAATCGAGATTATAGAGATGGAGCATTGGGGCAATCTATGGTAATCCTACGGATCTGTGTCGAGGCGACGTTGCTTGAATATTTTGAAAATGACATAAAAAAAAGGCCACTCATTAAGAGTGACCTTTTGTGCCCCGGACAGGAGTTGAACCTGCACGAAACTTGCGTTCCAAGGGATTTTAAGTCCCTCGTGTCTACCAATTCCACCACCAGGGCAAATTTTTTAAGTCAAATATGTAGAGGATTTTAAATCCCGTGTGTCTACCAATTCTAACACCCGGGTATCCTCAAAAAAAAATCCAAACTGCAAGCAATTTGGAACTTTGTTTAGGGAGCGGAAGACCGGGCTCGAACCGGCCACCCCGACCTTGGCAAGGTCGTGCTCTACCAAATGAGCTACTTCCGCTTGTTAAAGAACTTTATTTCCCTCAGAAACAACCTGTTGTTTTTTCGTTGGGATTGCAAAGATAGGATTTGTTTTATAAAAACAAAAAAATCTTATCCTTATTTTTTGAAATTTGTCTCTCGTCCTCTCGAAACCGCTCCCAGCAAAGTATTAAAGTAAAAAAAAAGACTGCGATGTCGCAGCCTTTTCTAAAAATCTTTAAAATTTATATTTATACCTGACCACGCCCACCTGTACTTTCTGCTTGCCATACACATCCTGCCCTTCTAACAGGTTCATCTCATTATACGTATTTCTATAAATGACATAATCCCTGGTTTGCGCATTCACGGTCGTCGTTGCTCCAATCCTGTTCTTTGCATCATAGTCAAACACATAATCAGGCAACATCTTCTGTTTGGAAGGGTAGTAACGATAAATATCCGTCAGCAATCCCTGGTCATTGTATTTATAGTAGATCTTTCCTTTGCCCGTTTCCTGCTCTTCCACCACATGTCCCGCACTATCCAGCACAAACTTCACCGTCGTGGAATCCCCCAGCTTTTCCCCACGGAAATGGATCATTCTCGTCGGTCGGTTCAGAGAATCATACACATACCTCCTGGTTTCGGATATCGTGTACTTATTTCCGGGATCTTCTGTTTTTACGTAGATCTCCTTGATATTGTGCGAGGAATCGTATTTGTCGTAGGTGTAAATGGTCGTAGTAATGATACTACGGGTACTGTCAATAATCTTGGTCAGATGCCCTTTGTTATTAAAGTAAGTCCGCATAATAGAACGGCCTGTAGCGACTGAGGCCGTTACCGTTAACAGCTGCCGGTAGTTGTCAGAGAAATCACGTTCACTCCTGAAGTCATAATCTGTTTTTCGCCCTTCAGCGTCAAAACTGGCTACTATCTGAGACACTACCTTGGCGTTTTTATAGTTGGCCTGATTTTCCTCTGTCTGCTTAGTATTGAGAATATCCAGGTAGTAGAACTGGGCCTGAGCCCCCGTGTATAGTACCAAAAATATGGCTATGGCAAATAAAGTTTTTCTAGTGTACATATTAAATGCAAAAATAATGATTTAGGGGATGTTACGCATAAAGGATTTGTAAATTATTGAAATCCAGGTCCCATTCTGGTTTTCTTTCCCTAAAACGTAAAACAGATAAAAAAAATTATATTTATAGCACTAACACTTTAACCATTTGGAAACACAACCTATCAGGGCAGAAAAAAACTGCCTCAACTGTGGCACTGAAGTTCCGGAACGCTACTGTACGCATTGCGGCCAGGAAAATACCGTTCCCCATGAAAGTTTTGGCCACCTGTTCAAACACTTCTTTGCCGATGTAATTCATTATGATTCAAAGACACTGATCACTCTCAAGTACCTCCTGTTCAGGCCGGGCTTCCTTACCCAGGAATATATCGCCGGCAAAAGGGTCCGGTACGTGAACCCGATCAAGTTCTACATTTTTACTTCCTTCGTCTTTTTCTTCGCGTACTTCGCCTTTACCCGCCAGGAGGAGAGTGCTGACAAGCCAAAGGTCGTCATGGCCAAAAGTTATAACCTGGATGGTAACGATAAGGCTGACAGCATTGCCGATGCCTGGAAGCAAAAAATGGACAGGTACGAAAATGAAAAAGAATACAAGGAGGCCCAGAAAGTCCTGCCCGAAAGTGAACGTGACGGCATTTTTACCAGACAGGCAGTTCACCAGTATTTCAAACAAAAGGAAAGGAAGGAAAAAGGGGAGGAGGGAATCGATGAACAATTTCAGCACAACTATCCTAAAATGATGTTTGTCTTGCTGCCGCTATTCGCCCTTTACCTCAAATGGTTCTACCAGCGCAGAAAGAAATGGTTCTATGCCGATCACGCAATCTTCTCCCTGCATTTTCATACCTTCTTTTTCATTTTCTATTTATTCACCACTATCCTCGACTGGTTATTTAATGTAGATTTTATCTCACTGGCTGGCCTTGTGGTGATCTTTATCTACCTCATGCAGGCTTTAAAAAGAATCTATGGCGGCAAGTCATTCTGGAAAGCCTTTTCACTGGTATTGGTGTATGGTTTTTCCCTTTTGATGGTTTATGTTGGTTTTGCAATAGTCATCAGCCTTTGGATGTGATTTGTTTTTTAATGTTACATGTAAGCGTAGATGCGGGAGAACCGCTTTTTAACGTAAATTAGAAGATGCAACCAGAATTTATAATCATACACCAGCAAGTTGCGCCTTATGTTGCGCACATCCAATTGAATCGCCCCAAAGAACTCAATGCCCTCAATCTGCAGTTAATGACAGAGCTGAAAGAGGCATTAAAATCACTGGACGCAGATGATAGTGTACGCGTGATCGTGATCAGTGGTAATGAGAAAGCTTTTGCGGCAGGTGCTGATATTAAACAAATGGCAGGTAAAAGTGCCATGGACATGTATAATATAGATCAGTTCAGCACCTGGGATACAATAAAGAAAACAAAGAAGCCGTTGATTGCTGCAGTAAGCGGTTTCGCTTTAGGCGGTGGTTGTGAACTCGTTATGCTATGCGATATGATCATTGCCAGTGAAACTGCCCGCTTCGGCCAACCCGAAATCAAGATTGGCGTAATGCCCGGAGCCGGAGGAACACAGCGGCTCACCAGGGCCGTAGGCAAAGCCCTTGCCATGGAGATGGTGCTGACCGGAAAATTTATTACTGCAACAGCAGCATTAAATGCAGGACTAATTAACCGCATCGTTCCGGTTGAATTATATTTGCAGGAAGCCATCAGGTTGGCGACCGAAATTGCAGCACTGAGTCCGCTCGCTGTCCGCATGGCGAAAGAATCTGTACTGAAAGCCTTTGATAGCTCGCTGGAAGAAGGCTTACATTTTGAAAGGAAAAACTTCTACCTCCTGTTTGCCTCCGAAGATCAGAAAGAAGGTATGCAGGCTTTCGTAGAAAAACGAACACCCGTATTTAAAGGAAAATGATTGCGGCAATAGACAAGCCGTGAACAATGAAATCATGACATTTACCAAACAAGTGACAGCCATGACCGTGATGGCTGCCTGCATCATCGGATGCAAAGAACCCTCAATGAATAATGCAAGGGAAAAAAAGGACAACATTGAAACGCCAGAGACAGACACGATGATAACCATTAATGACGCGATTGAACCGGTAGTCGTGACCTCCTGGAAGCATTTTGAACACTATGACGGCAAGTATATCACGGAAACCGATATGCTGCAACGTGAACCGCTCAGATCGCGGCTCAAAACTTTGTTAGGGAATGCGAACAATGTATTATGTCAGCGGTTCGATGTCGCACCTCCTATTGAAGTGGAGAATGATGTATTGTACAATCAGGGCTGCCGTAAACACTATTGCGGGGCTGATGAAGCTGCGATCGCAATCGATATGAAGCGTGATGTGGTATATGCTGGTGTGGCGGTAAATGGGGTTGTAAAGCTGTATAGTGAAACACGGGATTCGGGCTATCCCGAAAAGTTGATCAGGTGGAAGGAGAAGTTTGGAAATTGAACTTAAAATGTCATAAAAAGAAAAAGCCCATTCCGCTGAGGAATGGGCTTTTCTATCAAAAGAAAAATTAATTAAACTTCTTCTTCAATTCTGCCAGCTTTGCCTGGAAATCATTCAATGGAGCAGGTGCACTTTTCTTGCTGTTATTGCTGGTCTCTGGTCTTCTTTCTCCTCTGTTCTCCCTTTTCTGACTACCACCTTGCTGCGCAGGCTCATTCGTCTTCATAGACAATGATATACGCTTACGGCCCGGATCCACCTCCAACACGGTTACAGTCACCTTCTGATTCAGCTTCACTGCCTCATTCGGATTACTGATATACTTATTGCTCAGGTGAGAAATATGTACCAGTCCATCCTGTTTCACCCCTACATCCACAAAGGCACCGAAGTTAGTAATATTAGTTACCACACCTGGCAATGTCATACCTACTTTCAGGTCTTCCATCGTCTTAATGCCTTCCGCATATTCAAAGATCGCAATCTCATCGCGTGGGTCACGACTAGGTTTATCCAACTCTTTCAGGATGTCTTCCAAAGTCAGTAAACCAACTTCTTCACTTACATATTCTTTCGGATTGATTGTTTTACGCAGATCTTCTTTCGCCATCAGATCCTGTACGGTGCAATTTTGCTTGCTGGCCATACTCTCAATCAGCTTATAACGCTCAGGGTGTACTGCTGAATTATCCAGTGGGTTATCACCATTCTCAATGCGCAGGAAGCCCGCACACTGTTCAAATGCCTTTTCTCCCAGACGGGTTACTTTCCTTAACTGTGAACGGTTGCTGAATGCACCATTTTCCTTACGGTATTTCACAATGTTGTCCGCCAATGAAGGCCCTAAACCAGATACATACGCCAGCAAATGCTTGGATGCCGTATTCAGGTTCACACCTACATTGTTCACACAGCTTACCACCACCCTGTCCAGGCTCTGTTTCAACTGTGACTGGTTTACATCATGCTGATACTGACCTACACCAATCGCTTTTGGATCGATCTTCACCAGCTCTGCCAGCGGATCTATCAACCTGCGGCCAATAGATACAGCACCACGTACGGTTACATCAAATTCAGGGAATTCCTCACGTGCTACCTCAGATGCAGAATACACTGAAGCACCACTTTCATTCACCATGAATACATTGATCTTTTTACCAAAATCAATCTTCTTCACAAATTCTTCTGTCTCTCTGCCAGCGGTACCGTTACCCACTGCGATAGCAGAAGTATCATAGCGATCCGCCCATTTCTTCAGCAAGGCTTCCGCATCATCACGTTTATAATTCTTTTCCAGCGGATAAATAACATCGTTATCCAGCATATTACCCTGGTTATCCAGTGCTACCACCTTACAACCGGTTCTGTAACCCGGGTCAATAGCAATCACTGCTTTAGGACCCAGTGGTGCGGCAAGCAACAGTTGACGCAGGTTCTCTGCAAATACCTCGATGGCTTCCTGATCCGCTCTTTCCTTGGCCAGTGCACGGAATTCATTTTCCAGAGATGGGCGCAGTAAACGCTTGTAAGAATCGGTGATCGCCTTTCCTATCTGCTCTGCAGCCGCATTTTTAGTGGTAATGAATTGTTTATCCATGATTTCAATTGCCTCTTCCTCGTTAGGCGCAATAGTGCCATACAGGAACCCTTCGGCCTCTCCACGCAGAATTGCCAGCACACGGTGAGAAGGGATTTTGCTGAAATCTTCATTAAAGTCGAAGTAATCCTTGTATTTGTTACCTTCTTCTTCCTTGCCTTCGACCACTTTTGAGGTTAATACAGACGTATGGGTGAAGAGCTTACGCATTTTGTCACGCAGCTCAGCATTTTCGTTGATCCACTCTGCCATGATATCACGGGCACCTTTCAGGGCTTCATCCGTAGAGGCTACCTGCTCGTTAAGGAACTGTTCAGCAAGGGTTTGTGGTACACCTTCCTGTTGCTCAAACAACATTTTGGCCAGCGGTTCCAGGCCTTTTTCGATCGCCACAGTAGCCCTGGTCTTACGTTTGGGCTTGTATGGCAGATAGATATCTTCCAGTTCTGTCAGTACCCAGGTATTTTCCAGTTTGTCCTGCAGTTCCGGAGTCATTTTCTCCTGATCTGTAATGGTTTTGATAATGAACGCACGACGTTCATCAATTTCCTTGTAACGTTTCTGCAGGTCTTCGATACGGCCTATCTGCACCTCATCAAGGCTGCCTGTCACTTCCTTACGGTAGCGACTGATAAAGGGCACGGTAGACCCTTCTGCCAGCAAATTCATGGTATTCTCAGCCGAACGGGCTGGAATGCCCAATTCAGACGAAATAAGTGCAATGTGTTTGGTATTCATGAAACGAAAATTAGTCTTTTTACGGTTATTAAACCGGCCGACAAATGTAAAGAAAATGCCTTTGTCATCAACAAAAAGAAATTAACAGTAGAATTGTTTGATGCTATCCCGGAATAAGCCTTACTTAAACGCCTACAGTTAAAGGATTTCTATTGTAGAATTAAAAAAAGCTGATTCAAACTGTAACACGACCCAATTATTTTATGACGACAGACTGGATACTTTCAAATTTCGGCCCGAATTTAGCAGCGGAGACATATTCCTTATATTTGACAAATGGAAAATAACGCGGCCTTCGAACGGCTACTCAGTATCATGGATGATCTCAGGGAAAAATGCCCGTGGGATAGAAAACAAACCATCCACACCCTGCGTCAGCAATCTATTGAAGAATTATATGAACTGGCAGATGCCATCACCACATCCGACTGGAAATCCATAAAGGAAGAACTGGGTGACCTGCTGCTCCATATCGTTTTTTATGCCAAAATAGGGTCTGAACAAGGCCAGTTTACCATCACCGATGTGATCAACGGTATCTGTGAAAAACTCATTTCCCGCCACCCGCACATCTATGGCGATGTAAAAGCTGAAGATGAAGAGACGGTAAAACAAAACTGGGAAAAGCTGAAACTGAAAGAAGGCAAAACCTCCGTTCTCAGTGGCGTACCGCAATCCCTGCCTGCATTGGTAAAAGCCATGCGCCTGCAATCCAAAGCCAAAACTGTCGGTTTTGAATGGGATAATACGGAACAGGTATGGGAAAAAGTAAAAGAAGAAGTGCAGGAATTGCAGGAAGTAGTGACGGCGGGCAATCCCGACAAAATAGAAGACGAATTTGGAGATGTACTCTTTTCCCTGGTCAATTACTCCCGGTTCCTGAAAATAGATGCCGAAAATGCACTGGAACGCACCAATAAGAAATTCATCAGCCGCTTCCAGTACATCGAAAAGAAAGCGGCCGAAAAAGGCAAATCTTTAGATGAAATGACGCTGGGGGAAATGGATGAACTCTGGAACGAAGCGAAAAAATGTTAGACATTAAAGAAATAAGGCTTTTCTTCATCCGGCACGGCTACTTGCTGATCGTAGCAGCCTGGCTGTTTACCTTTTCCTTCCTGTTCAGTAACTACTGGTCTTACTATTCCTCTCCCATGGGAGTGAAGCGTAGCCTGGAAAAAAGTATCTCTCAGCGGGAAACATCCTTTGAAAGAATAATCAAAGACCAGTTCCTGCTGAACCACCTTTTTTCAAGAAACTATAACGAGAAGGAAATAAAGAGTCTGGATACGAAAGACTTTTATGTATTTGCCTACGATAGCAGCGAGGCAGGCCGCTGGCTGGTATTCTGGAGTACCAATATGGTCATGCCCGAAGAATGGCAGGTACCACTGGTAGATGGAAACCACTTCGTAAAACTAAAGAACGGATACTATGAAGTGCTGTGCCGGCGGGTGTTGAGTCCTGAAGCAGGGCATGAACGTTTTATGGTGGGTGTCATCCCAATTATGATGGAGTATAGTTTTTCTAATAACTATCTCGTCAATCACTTCTACGACAAGCCAGCACTGGGCCGGGAATACAGCATCAATGTCAAAGCCCCGGGTATACCGGTGCTCAACGGCCAGAACCTGATCCTCTTTTACCTGAATTATGACAGAACCATGGATACAAAGCCCCCTAATCTGCTGAGTGTCATTCTCAGGGTCATGGGCTGTATCTGTGTGCTGATATTCATCAACCTGTTTGCCGCTACGGTGGCAAGGCAAAAGAGTGCCCTGAACGGCTTCCTCCTCCTGGCAGCCGTTGTCATCATATTCAGGTTATTGAGTTACCTGTATCCGTTTCCCTTCAATCTGCGAACGCTCAATATCTTTACACCGCTGATCTATGCGAAAGATGAGATCTTCCGTTCCCTGGGTGACCTTTTGCTGAACGTATCGTTGACCTTCTGGTTATTGCTGTTCTTCAGACAGCATGTAAAGTCCATCAAGGCGCCTCCCGTGAAGAACGTATGGCAGCAAAGACTGGTGATCATTCTGAGTAGCTATGTGATGTATGTGGTCGGGCAGTTTTTATCAGACCTGATTCAGAGTCTTGTGATCGACTCCCGTATTTCATTTGACGTTGCAAACCCCTTCAGTCTGAATGAATATAGTATCATTGGTGCCATCATATTAGGTTTCATTGCATTTAGCTTTCTCTTCTTTTCACAGATCGTCAATTCACTGCTCAATGAGCTGACCAGTTTCAGGCATCGTACCAAGTATGTTTTCCTGGCTATGGTCGGTGTTGTTTGGGTAGTGTTCAGGATCCATAATCCTGAAATTTATTATTCCATCGCGCTGGTAATATGGCTGATCATCTATGTGATCCTGCTGGATGTACTGGCAGTGAAGTTTGAAAATAGCCTGGCGACGGTGCCTTTCCTGTTCTGGTTATTTTTGCTCACGATCACAACATCTGCTGTACTGGTATATTACAATGATCAGAAGGAGCTAAGCCAGCGGGAGAGAATGGCGAGGGAACTATCGAAGCAAAAAGACCCCTACCTCGAAATGCTGCTCAGAGATGTAACGAAGCAGATGGAACAGGATGAGTTGCTACAATACTTTTTCCAGCAGAACAATGGCGGCAATATGCCGAAAAGTACACTGGAGAATGAATTGAAACAAAAGTATTTCAAAGGATACCTGGGCCGGTTCAAAGTGGATATCTATGCCTTCGATGAAAATGGTATGCCGATCTATGGTGGAGACACCAGTTCATTCTATAGCCTGAGCCGGAAAATGATTGTAGAGTCAGAACTGATCGGGAATGATCTCTACTATAATACCAGGGGATTTAATGACTACAGTTATATAGGGCAGAAAGATTTTTATCGCAATGGTGAGAAGGCCGGCTATCTGGTGTATGAGCTGACGCCTGTGGTGATCAACTCACAGCGTTTGTATCCGGAACTACTGGTGTCTGGTGATATCTACGATCCGGAGAAGGAATCCAATGCTGCCTATTCTTACGCTATCTATGACAAGGGCCAGCTGGTGAACAATAACAATGATTATGCTTTCCCCGTTAAGTTATATGATTCAGATGTTCCGAATGAGGAAGTGACCTTACGGAAGGTGGGTGGTTACTCGCTGATGTATTACAAGGCGTCGAAAGAAAAAGTGGTGATTGTAGCAAAAGAGATCAGGAGCTTTATAGAATTTATCACGCTCTTTGCATACATGTTTTGTTTGTTCCTGCTGATCATTGCGATTTACAGGGCCCTGGATCTGTTGGTGAAAGCGAGGATGCGTATTAGTAACCTGAGATCACTGGTCAATTTTAATATCAGGAGAAAAGTAACAGGTACGATCATCTTCATCGTAGTATTTGCATTTGTGATCCTGGGTTTGACCACGGTATTGTTCTTTATAGATCGTTCAGAACGGGAGAATAAGGAGCGCTTAAGTCATACGATCAATGAGGTAACGCATGATGTAGAGAAGGTCTTTGCCAACCAGCGGATGTTCGATGACCTGGAGGACCTGTATGATCCGATTTTCCAATCCAGTTTATCGGAGTCAATCGGGGAGATTGCAGATGAGCGGGCGCTGGATATTAATATTTATGACAGGGATGGTAATTTGCAGGTGACAACGCAGCCACTGATCACGGAGAAAGGCTTGTTGTCAAGAAAAATAAATCCGGATGCTTATATGCAGCTGGGCCGTCAGCAAAAGATACAGTGGATCCAGAAAGAGAAGATCGGTTCGATGGGGTATCTATCAGGCTATGCTCCTTTGCGTAATAACGGGGAGATCTTTGCTTACCTGAACGTACCTTATTTTGCTACGCAGACAGAGTTAAATCAACAGATCTCTAACTTCCTGGTGGCGCTGATCAACTTCAATGCGTTTATATTTTTGATAGCAGGTTTACTGGCCTTGTTCATTACGAATTCAATCACGAAATCATTCTCCCTGGTGACAGAGCGTTTGCGACATGTTAGCCTGGGGCAGCAGAATGATGAAATTGAATGGGAGAAGGATGATGAGATTGGAGCATTGGTAAAGGAATATAATAAGATGGTGCGGAAGCTGGAAGTGAGTGCCGCCCGCTTAGCGAAGAGCGAACGTGAAGGCGCGTGGAGAGAGATGGCGAGACAGGTGGCGCATGAGATCAAGAACCCTTTGACACCTATGAAACTGAGTATCCAGTATTTGCAGCGGGCGATTGATAATGATGCGCCGAATGTAAAACAGTTATCTCACAATGTAGCGCGTACACTGGTAGAGCAGATAGAGCACCTGGCAAATATCGCATCTGATTTCTCGACATTTGCGCGGATAGGGGAGGCGAACAGCGAGGTATTGATGTTGAACGAGGTGTTACATTCATTGAAAGAGTTGTATCAAAGTCATGAGCATAGTCAGATCGTTTTCAATCATCCGGGGCATGCATTTTATGTGTTTGCAGACAAGACACAGATGAACCGCTTGTTTACAAATCTTTTGCAGAATGCGATACAGGCAATACCAGAGGATAGAGAGGGCTTAATCACTATTAACATGGAAGAATTGGATCCGGGTTGGGTGACGGTGAGTGTGACGGATAATGGGGATGGTATACCGCCGGAGATCCAGTCAAAGATCTTTGTGCCGAACTTTACGACGAAGAATTCCGGAACAGGTTTAGGTCTGGCGATGTGTAAGAATATTGTGGAGCAGGCAAGGGGAGAGATCTGGTTCGAGACGCAGCTGACAGTGGGTACATCATTTTATGTGAAGTTGCCAATAGAAGCAAATAAACAGTAAATAGAGCTGACTAAAAAGAGTACCTCCTCTCGGGGGATAATGGAGACGAAATGGGTTTTACGCAATTCTCAGCGCCTCCATTTTACTTTTTAGTTAGCTCCAAAATAAAAAAATACCGGCCTCACGACCGGTATCAATAATTTTTAGTTCTAATAGGATGTAAATTATTTCACAAAACTCTCCCGGATCTTCTCCAGCAGTTTCGTTTCGATCATTTGTTGGGCCAGCACGATCATGTTCTTAAAGGCAGTATCTTTCGATATACCATGACCAATGATCACAGGCTTAGATACCCCTAATACAGGAGTACCGCCATAGCTCTGGAAGTTAAAACGGTCCATGTACTCATCATTAATATTCCGCTGTACTGCAATATCATGCAGTGACTCAGCCATCTTGAGTATCACATTTCCCGTAAAACCTTCACAAACAATGACATCAGCCTTGCCGGTCAGTACATCACGACCTTCCACATTGCCAATGAAATTCAATTCTTTGTGTTCTTTCAGCAAAGGATAAGTGGCTTGCGCCAGCAAATTACCTTTACCTTCCTCCTCTCCGATATTGAGCAGACCTACAGTAGGATTTTCAATATTCAGGATATGTTTGGAATAGAGAGACCCAAGGATTGCAAATTGGAGCAGGTTTTCAGCTTTACAATCGGCATTGATACCAACGTCGAGTAACAGCCCGATAGAGCCGTCCAATCTTGGCACAGGTGTAGATATTGTTGGTCGCTGAACACCTTCAATTGCCTTAATGGAATAGAAGGTACCAACCATCATAGCGCCAGTATTACCTGCACTGATAAACGCATCAATCTTCCCGCTTTGTAACAGGTGGAACCCGATACTGATAGAAGAATGTTGCTTTTCCTTCAGCGCCTTGGTAGGATGTTCATTCATCCCAATTACCTGAGATGAATGAACAACTGAATATTTTGATTGGTCCAACTGCGCTTCTGATAATAATGGCGCTAAAGCTGCCTCATCACCAATCAGCACCAGATGTGCATCTGCTGCAACAGTATCTAAAAATAATTTTACTCCTTTTACTGCTTCGACGGGGGCATAATCACCGCCCATCATATCTAGCCCGATTCTCATGAACGTTTAAATTTGTCTTTGCTCGGGGTAAAAATAGTAAAATTATTTAGCGCTGCTTTGTTTTTCCAATACAACTTTTCCTCTGTAGTACAGTTTGTTCTCTACCCAGTGAGCACGATGTCTCAGGTGCACTTCACCAGTTGCGCTATCTGTGCTTAAAGTATCCGCAAAGGCCTTGTAATGCGTCCTTCTCTTAGCTGATCTTTGCTGAGAATGTCTGCGTTTCGGATTTGGCATCGTATTTAGTTTTTAATTGTCCTAGTTTAATGTTTCAATAAGTATCTTTTCCTCAAATCACCGGCTTAATTATTCCGGAATTTGTCCAGGTCTTTCCAAATTGGATTGTCCTGAGCGCCAGATTGCTTGTTCATCTGGTCCAGCATCTCTAATACCTTCGGATCACATGTGCTCTTGCCATCCACATCCGGGTGTATCTTCTGCATAGGAATGCTCAGGTTGATGAATTCATAAATCCATTCACCGACATTCAGGTGCGATTCCGTTCTCGAAATATAAGATACTTCCGGATCCTCATCACCTTCCATCTCCTCAGGATTCTCTACCATCTTCACCACCTGGGTAAAATCATCCCAGAGCTGAAGATTAAGTGGTTGCCCACAACGATCACAAATTACGCTTACAGATCCGCCAATTTCAAACTTTAACAGGAAAAAATCACTTTTCTTGTCCAAAGTAAGCTTTACCGTTGCTTTGCAATCGCTAAAGTCCTGCGGCCCGTAGTTTTCAAAAAAACTATCCGTAACTTGGTATTCAAATGTATGCTCTCCGGGTTTGAGCCCCACAAAGGCAATTTCAAATTGACGGAGTTGTTTCATAATAAAATCCTCACTTTTAGAGGGATGCAAAGGTAACCAAATATTTGCAAATGCAAAAATTTCCTACATTAGCCTTTTCACAGTAGCCCGAATATCAGGATTGTACAGATTAGATTAGTGAAAACCAATTAATTAATTATTATATTCGTGCTGTATAAAATCCGCATCACTGTACACCTGCATTCATAACCAATGGCCCGGATCAAAGGTACGAGAAAACATCCCATTACCCGAAGCATTTCACCGCCGGATATATTTTCACTGCCAATCAGCGTCTATTTCCAGCACACTAATGCCGGTATTTTACTCCTCGATGCGGAGCAGCAATTGGTATGGGTAAATGCTGTATTTCAACAATATACGGGAAATGACATCGATTTGGTTCCGGATATGCCCTTTGCCACCATTGCCCGGCATCTGGCCCGCGGAGCCCGGAATCCCGAAGCTTTCCTCAATACCGTCGAAGACCTTTTGAAACAAAAAAATCCCTTCTTCGGACAGGAACTCCTGTTTTCTGATGGCCGGATCTTCGAACTCAACTATACCCCCCTCTGGCACGACGGAGTTTTTAATGGCAGTATGTGGCAGGTCACCGATGTTTCCCGCCGGCAACTCCAGCAGGCTACCCTTGAGCAGGCCAGGCAGCAGGCTGAGGAAGCCCGGGGTGCACAAAAGGAATTCCTGGCCAGCATGAGCCATGAGATCCGTACCCCCCTCAACGTCATCATTGGTATGACCCACCTGCTCGAAGAAACGAACCTCGATGCCCGCCAGCAGGACTATATCAATATTTTAAAACACAGTTCCAATATTCTCCTCGGCCTTATTTCCGATATCCTCGATATCTCAAAGATCGAGGCGGGGGAGTTCCAGGTCAATCAGCGGGAATTTAATCTCACGGCCCTGGTACAATCCCTCCGGCACACTTTTGAGCTCAAACTGGGCCAGCGCCCTGTAAAAATTTCTGCTACCATCGATCCCCGGATCCAGAATCGCCTGGTCGGAGATGATACCCTTTTGAACCAAATTCTCATGAACCTGTTAGGAAATGCAGAGAAGTTTACGCGGGAAGGGGAGATTTCCATCCGCGTGAGCCCCGAAAGCTGGCAGGACGATAAAGTATGGGTACGCTTCCGTGTATGTGATACAGGCATCGGCATCAGCAATGATAAGCTGGACCTGATCTTTAAAAATTACAAACAGGCGGAACAGGAGATCAGGGAAAAATATGGTGGCACCGGTCTGGGCCTGGCCATCTCCAAACAACTCGTTGAGCTGCAGGGAGGTACGATTTGTGTTGAACAATCAGCCGGCTACAATACCTGTTTTTCGTTTAACCTGCCTTTCATCGACACCCGGAAGTCTGCCCTTATTACACCAGGCGCCGGTTCACATCGCAGGCAGGCCAGTTTTTCAGGATCAAGTGTACTTGTGATCGAGGATAATGCCATGAACCTTCGTTATATTAACAGTCTGCTGGAAAAATATAACGTACAGCATCAGCTGGCTACCAATGGTCCTGATGCACTGTATTTTCTCAATTCAAGGCAGTACGACCTGGTACTGATCGATATCCGGATTCCCGGTCTGAATGGATTGGAACTGGCTGAAATGATCAGGGAAGATGAAAATAAACCAAACGTAGCTACACCGCTCGTAGCCACCACTGCCCTCGCCATGGAAAGTACTTTTACACAGGCCAGGCAGGCAGGTATTACCGATATACTAACGAAACCATATACCCCTGATCAATTATTACAGGTATTGAACAAATACCTGAATGAAGATGAAACTGAACTTATAATGGAAGAAACTAACAACATATCCGGATTTGAGTTCCATAAGGACCTGGATGTAAAATATCTCAATACCCTGTATGAGAATAATATTTCTTACGCTGCAGATCTGTTTGAAATATTTTTGAAAACGATCAGGGAAGAACTGGTGAAAATTCAGGCTTTGGTCGATGCAAGGGATTGGGAACAGCTAAAGTTTCAGGTGCATAAACTAAAACCCAATTTCTCCATGGTAGGCCTCACGTGGATAAGTGCCCGTATGCAGAATCTGGAAAATACATTGACGACAAACACATCCCTGCCTCCCGAAGAGGTGGATGCGCTGTTCGCAAATATTTCAGAAGAAGTAGAAAAATTCTATCCGATCATTGAAGCCGAGTACGATAGAATGAAGATCTATCAGTAATCAGCCATTAAAACTCGTCAAGAATCTCCTTTACACTATTGTAATAGCTACCTCCAAATAAAAGCAGGTGAACCATGAGCGGATATAACTGGCAGACACCAATCCTGGACTGCCATCCTTCGGCCAGGGGATACATGGTCTGATAACTGTAATAAAAGCGTGTATCAAAACCTCCGAACAACCTGGTCATAGCCAGATCCATTTCCCTGTGCCCATAATATACCGCAGGATCGTATACACATGCCTTGCCATCCTTGCCCACCATAAAATTGCCTGACCAGAGGTCGCCATGCAGCAGTGCAGGCTTTTCGTCAGGGAACATGGCTGGCAAACGCTTCCACAGGTGTTCCATTTGTACCACCATAGCCTTGTCCATTACCTGCTGATCATAAGCTGCCCTGGTAAGCGGTTGCAAACGGTTAAAGGCATAGAATACCGGCCAGCTGCTGTAAGGTGTATTATATTGCTTGAGCGTACCAATGTAATTGGTCTCGGAAAACCCGTAGTATGTTTGCGTTTGGCGATGTATTCTTGACAGGCTTGCACCAAAGTTTTCCCAAAAGTCAGGTGTCACCCCGCCTTTCTCCATAAATTCAGTAACCAGGAATCCTTTGTCTCCCACTGTTCCGGTAGCCAAAGGGCGGGGTACAGAGATGGCATTGGTGCCACGGAGTATATTGAGTCCGTTCAGTTCTCTCACGAACATGTCCGGATAAATATGCGCATCATTCATCTTCAGAAACAATGATCCGTCAGTTGTGGAAAGCTTATATGTTTCGTTAATATCTCCACCGGATATTTTTTCTGCGTAATTAATGTGTATTTTCACTCCTGACTGGCAGGATAGCGCTGTTGTAAGTTCGCCCAGTAAGATCTCATCTGTCATTTTACGCGCTGATTAGTATGGATACAAATGCAAAGATAAGGCACATAGGAGTACGTATTTTGGTAACAATTTTGTGCGTCATCATTTTGAAGGGGCTGTTCACATTCAGCCATCGTTTTGAAGGGTGGTATTTTCATAGGTTCTACTTTTGGATAAGTAACTTGCTCAGGACGGTTTTGGGAACCATTCCCTTTAGTGTTGGCGACGTAATTTATGCTGCCTGGGTTATAACAGGTAGCATAAATTTGTTAAAATTATGTTATAAACTGATCAAAACCCAATGGAAGGAGAGTTTTTTGTATTTCCTGAAGGGAATTAGTGCTGTTCTGACTTTATACCTGGCCTTTCTGGTCCTGTGGGGATTTAACTATGACCGCTTCTCCCTCGAAAAAGATATGCAACTGGAAGTAAATGAGTACAGTACACAACAGTTATACAAACTGGCTGATACTTTGTTGCAACAAGTAAATGCAAACCGGGTGGAAATGGGAGATACGCTCAGTGTTACCCATCCCGGAGCAGATAGTGTTCAGCTTTTTCAGCGGGCTGTGGTAGCCTATGATCAGGCAGCACAGCAATGGCCGGTGCTGAAGTATACGCATCCCTGTCTCAAAACATCGCTCTATGGTACCTGGATGAACTATATGAATGTAGGCGGCTACCTCAATCCTTTTACGGGTGAAGCCCAGGTGAATGTAACTACGCCAGGTTTCTTACATCCATTCACAATCTGTCATGAAGTGGCACATCAATTGGGATATGGGGCAGAGGAAGAAGCCAATTTTATCGGCTACCTCGTAGCTGGTCATGCAAAGGATGTTCGTTTCAGGTATGCGGCCAATTTCGAGATGTTCATGTACAGCATCCGGCAGTTGCGCTGGCAGGATACCACGATGACAAAGGAACTCTGGCAGAAAGCCGTTCCTGGCATACACGAAGATTACCATCAGTTAAAGAATTTCTATCACAAATACAGCGGCCCGGTAGATGATTATACGTCTATGATCTATGATCAGTACCTGAAGGCTAATAAGCAGGAAAAAGGAATAAGTAGTTATAATGAAGTGGTGGGATGGCTTATAGCCTACTTCCATATTCATTGATCAAAAGCAGCATACGATGAATCAGGAACAACAACGCCTTCAGATACAAGGCTGGAAGAAATGGGGGTCTTATGTGAGTGACAGACAATGGGGTACTGTACGCGAGGATTACAGTGGTAGTGGCAGTTCATGGGACTTTACCACACATGATATGGCGAGAAGTAAAGCATGGAGATGGGGAGAAGAGGGTATTGGTGGCATTTGTGATGAGAAACAACTTTTGTGTTTTTCACTGGCCTTCTGGAATAAGCAGGACCCGATTTTGAAAGAACGCTACTTCGGACTGAATAATGCCGAAGGCAATCATGGCGAAGATGTAAAAGAACTCTATTATTACCTGGATGCAACGCCTACACACTCTTATATGAAGATGCTCTATAAGTATGTGCAGCAGGCATATCCATATGAATTACTGAAACGCGAAAATGCCCGCAGAGGGAAAACGGAAGAAGAATACGAACTGATCGATACCGGGCTTTTTAATGAAGACAAATACTTTGATATCTTCATAGAATATGCAAAGGAGGATATAGATGATATCCTTGTCAAAATCACCATCCACAACAGGAGCAATACCGATGCCCCGCTAAGCGTATTACCTACCGTATGGTTCCGTAATACCTGGGTATGGGGGCGCCGGCCTTATAAACCCGCATTGTGGCAGGAGGATGCGCAAACCATCCGTTTTGAGCATGAGAAATTGCAGGTGCAGTACCTGTACCAGGAGGATGGACAGGAAATGTTGTTTTGCGAAAATGAATCCAACAATCAAAAATTATACAATGTAGATGCCATCACTCCTTTTGCAAAAGATGGGATCAATGATTATATCATCCACGGTGCAGCAACTGTCAATCCTGCTAAGCAAGGTACCAAGGCGGCGGTGCACTATGATATTTCAGTACCGGCACATGGTTCACATACCATTCGCTTAAGGTTGACTGACAAGGCGAAGGCGCAACCTTTTGCCGGTTTTGAAGACCTGTTTGCCGCACGGGTGGCTGATGCAAATACTTACTACGAAGAATTGCAGAGCGAGATCAAAGATGAAGATGAGAAACTGATCCAGCGCCAGGCACTGGCAGGCATGCTGTGGAATAAACAGTTTTATTATTATAAAGTACAGCGCTGGCTGGAAGGAGATCCCTCACAGCCGGAGCCTCCTGCGGAACGCTGGAATGGGCGTAATAAAGAGTGGAAACACCTCGTAAATGAAGATATCATTTCAGTACCTGATAAATGGGAATTTCCCTGGTATGCGGCATGGGATCTTGCGTTCCATTGTGTCACGCTGGCATTGGTAGATCCTGATTTTGCAAAGCAGCAATTGTTGCTGCTGACTGAAGAATGGTACATGCACCCGTCAGGCGAATTTCCTGCGTATGAGTGGGCATTTGGGGATGTAAATCCGCCGGTGCATGCGGGTGCCGTATATCGTGTATTTAAGCAGGATGCTGCGCTGAAAGGGGAGAAGGACTATCATTTTTTAGAATCTCTGTTCCACAAATTACTGATCAATTTCACCTGGTGGGTGAATAGAAAAGATAGTAATGGCAGTAATATTTTCGAAGGTGGTTTCTTAGGATTAGATAACATTGGTGCATTTGACAGGAGCCTGCCATTACCAGATGGGGTACGTGAAGAGCAGGCAGATGCTACAAGCTGGATGGCGACCTATGCCCTGAATATGCTGCACATTTCACTGGAACTGTGCAAGCATAATAAGGTGTATAATGGTATGGCGACAAAGTTCTTTGAACACTTCATGTACATAGCCGGTGCGATGGCGAGCATGGGAACAGGAGCGAATGGTTTGTGGGATGAGGAAGATGAATTTTTCTATGATCAGTTACGGGCGCCAGATAACAGGATTCTGAAACTGAAATTCAGAAGTATGGTAGGATTGATTCCCCTGTGTGCGGTAGAAGTAATTTCAAAAGAAGCCCTGGAAAATAATCCCGTATTTGCGGAGCGCATGTCGTGGTTCCTGCGTCACAGGCCGGATTTAGCACAGTTGGTGTCTCGCTGGTATGAGGAAGGGAAAGAAAATAAACACCTATTGAGTTTATTGCGTGGACATCGTATGAAGCGGCTGCTATATCGAATGCTGGATGAAACGGAATTCCTGGGCGAATATGGTATTCGTTCCTTATCTAAAAAATACGAAGCATCGCCCTATCGGCTTAGGGAAAACGGTACAGAGCTGATCGTAAAATATGTTCCAGGCGAAAGTGATACGATTACTTATGGTGGAAACTCTAACTGGCGTGGCCCTGTATGGATACAGATGAATTTTCTGCTGATAGAAAGTCTGCGTAAATTTCATTATTTCTACTCAGATGATTTCCGTATAGAATATCCTACATCATCAGGTTCTTATTATTCCCTGAAAGAAGTAGGTACATTGCTGGCAGATCGTTTGCTGAAAATTTTCCGGAAGGATGAAAGAGGCCACAGGCCGGTATTTGGAGATAATGAGAAATTACAGAAAGATCCGCATTTTGCAGATCTAATTCAGTTTCATGAATACTTCCATGGAGATAGTGGCAAGGGATTGGGGGCTGCGCACCAAACAGGCTGGACTGGTCTTGTGGCTAACCTGATCAGGATGAAGCATACGAATCCATGATCAATAAAAACGTTCATGAAAGATGGAACTCACCAACGGGCATGAAAGAGGTAAATTTATGTTGCTAAACTTAAATACCATGTCATCCCAAGTCGAATTCCCTCTTTCATGAATGTTTTATACTAATTCATCAGCAGCACATTCACACTTCTCTGCAATATATTAAAGGCAATCTCCGCCATTAAATTCTCCTTATCCAGCGTCGGATTTACTTCCGTTATCTCAAAGCAGCAGATCTTTCTATGCTGCATAAATTTCGCAATCAGGTCCTCTACTTCTCTTTCCCGTAAGCCATTCGTTACCGGTGTACCGGTACCTTTAGAAATAGAACTATCCAGGCTATCCACATCAAACGATACATATATATACTCGCAATCACTCAGATACCTGAACACGGCTCTTGCTATCTGCTCTGCCCCTTTTCTCCGCACTTCATTGGTAGTAATTACTTTCATTCCATACTGTTTGATCAGGGCTTCTTCTTCCTTCTCATAATCGCGTAATGAAATAAACACAATATCTTCAGGTAATACCTTTGGCGCGATGCCTCCTATATTCTTCAGGGCTTCCCAATTTTTAATGGTATTCTCATCAAGGTCGTGCACCTTACATTCCAGGTTATCTTCAGCAATAGAAATAGCCACCGGCATCCCATGCATATTCCCTGATGGAGTTGTATACGGTGTATGCAGATCCGCATGCGCATCAATCCAGATAGCCCCTATTTTTGCCTTCGGCCGCGCCATTTTCAAACCCGCAATTGTAGCTCCTGCTGTACTATGATCGCCTGATAATACTACCGGGAACCAGTTCGCTTTTACCGTTTCACTCACACTTTTGCTGATTCTTTCGTATAATGCCAGGGTACCTTTAATCCGTTTTGCATAAGGAGATTCTATCGGTTCAAAAAGCAGTTTATTTTCTGTTTCAATTGCTTCAGTAGGGAAATGCACAAAAAAGTTGCTCATAAAATCCAGTGCAGCTATTTTAATCGCTTCCACTCCCAGACTAGCGCCTCTTGTTCCCGCGCCAATCTCTGATTTCACCTCAATGATCTTAATATTTTTCATAAAAGGATGTTATTCCTGTTTAGCAAGCTAATGGTTTTTAAATGAACGGTCGGCTGCTTGCACTGTGGAGGTATTTACATACCTGCATGAAAACATATAATTATTCCAATAAGGACGGTGTATCTTCAAATAATCTTTAATATTTTCAGGTTAAAAATGGATAAAGATTAAATGTGGAATTCCAACGTATAAAAACGATAAATTCGTTCATATCAATAACTCCAACAAAACGTAAATTCCATGGACTTTCAACTCACTGAAGAACACCTGATGATTCAAAAGGCTGCCCGGGACTTTGCCCAAAATGAACTATTACCCGGCGTCATAGAAAGAGATGAGAAACAGATTTACCCCGCAGCGCAGATCAAAAAACTGGGAGAGTTGGGATTTCTCGGAATGATGGTAGACCCAAAATACGGAGGTGCAGGCCTTGACACCATTTCCTATGTACTGGCTATGGAGGAAATATCCAAAATAGATGCTTCCACCTCTGTTTGTATGAGCGTAAATAATTCATTAGTCTGCTGGGGCCTGGAGCAATATGGCTCTGAAGAGCAAAAACAGCAGTATCTGGTACCCCTTGCCAAAGGCGAAATCACCGGCGCCTTCCTGCTCAGTGAGCCAGAAGCCGGTTCCGATGCTACCTCCCAGCGTACTACGGCGGAAGATAAGGGTGACTTTTACCTCCTCAATGGTACAAAAAACTGGATCACGAATGGTAGCAGTGCCAGTGTGTACCTTGTAATCGCTCAGACCCACCCTGACAAAGGTAGCAAAGGCATTAATGTCCTGATCGTAGAGAAAAACAGCCCCGGCGTAACAGTAGGGGCCAAGGAAAATAAAATGGGAATCAGGGGGAGTGATACCCACAGCATCATGTTCCTGGACGTAAAAGTGCCTAAACAGAACAGGATAGGGGAAGATGGATTCGGCTTTAAGTTCGCTATGAAAACTTTGGCAGGAGGCCGTATCGGCATCGCTTCTCAGGCATTGGGTATTGCTTCCGGTGCTTATGAATTAGCCATAAATTACTCCAAACAACGAAAGGCTTTTGGCAAAGAGATCAGTCAGCACCAGGCCATCCAGTTCAAACTGGCAGATATGGCTACCCGTATAGAAGCGGCAAGATTGCTGTGTTTCAGGGCTGCATGGGAGAAAGATCAGCATCAAGACTATACCCTCAGTGGTTCGATGGCGAAAGTGTATGCCTCAGAAACGGCGATGTGGGTAACGACTGAGGCCGTGCAGGTACATGGTGGCTATGGCTATGTGAAAGAGTACCATGTAGAAAGACTGATGAGAGATGCGAAGATCACGCAGATTTATGAGGGTACCAGCGAGGTGCAGCGGATCGTGATCGGGCGCAGTATACTTGGCTAAAACTCAGGTTTATGTCACATAAAAAAGATTCCTCCAACGATTTTTCTCATTTTCTGAAGCTCACCATCATTAGTGTGGCGCTGTCAGTGCCTTTCTGGTTTATAGCACCTTCAGTGGCAGCAGTGGCGTTTATGATCATTCTGGTGTCACTGAATGCCGCGTCCAATAAGCGGCGGGAAAAGCGGGAGAAAGTCGGTGGAGGGTCTTATATGGAGCAATCTTCAGAGCATATCGATTAAGGTTTTGGGTTAGAAAAGCAACAAAATCCTCCTTGCTGCCGCAAGCCACAATTACTACCTTTGCGGGATGTCAGTAAATCTACCCGCATATAACAAAGTCATGGCCGAACTGGCGCCTCACAAAGCCAGTCTTGTGGCTGTCTCCAAAGTAAAACCAGCCTCCGACATACAAGCCCTGTATGATGCAGGCCAACGGATCTTCGGTGAGAACTACGTTCAGGAACTACAGGAAAAACATCCCATCCTGCCTGCTGATATCGAATGGCATTTCATCGGCCATCTCCAGTCGAACAAGGTAAAATACATCGCTCCCTTCGTATCTATGATCCACGCAGTAGACAGTCTGCGCCTCCTGGAAGAAATCGATAAACAAGCCGCTAAGCATCATCGTATTATCCGCTGCCTGTTGCAAGTCCACATTGCAGAGGAAGAAACCAAATTTGGCCTGGATGAATCGGAATTGAGGGAAGTCCTCACCCAATGGAAAGCGCAGGCTGACAAGTTTCAGCATATCCGCATAGCCGGCTTTATGGGCATGGCGACCAATACTGAAAATATGGAGCAGGTAAGAGCCGAATTCAGGCGCTTAAAAGCCCTTCAAACACAGCTGAAAGCCACTTTCGCACCCGGAGATGAGCAGCTCACTGAACTCTCCATCGGTATGAGCGGAGATTATACTATCGCCCTGGAAGAAGGAAGCACCATGGTAAGAATTGGTAGTATGCTCTTTGGCGCGCGATCCTAACCCTATTAGGCACAAATCTCTCAAACTGCAGGCCTGTGAGCGAACCTCACAGGCCATATAATTTTCCCGATATAAATTCCCTATCTTTACTCCATAAAATTAATAGACTAGTATGCTCAAGCATTGTTGGTTACTGGCAGTACTGCCAGCATTTATATTCGGTAAAAGCCTGGAAAAATACGATCTGCCTAATGGCACCTGGAGAGGTAGCCTGCATCGTGCAGATGGTGCGGACATCGTGTTTAACTTTGAGGTGAAAGACAGTGCCCGCAAGAAAGTAATCTATATCCTCAATGCCCAGGATCGCATGCTCGTAGATGATGTGAAACTAAAAGGCGACTCCATATTCATCAAAATGCCTTTCTTCGATTCTGAATTCAAAGCTGTTATCACCAATAATGGCTCCCTTGAAGGATTGTGGGTACGCCATCTTCCTCCCGGGGATGTAACCATTCCTTTTACTGCTGCTCATAATGTAAAAGAACGTTTTCATGTACAGACACCCGCCAGCTTAAATATTACAGGGCGTTATGCTACCTGGTTCTTTAATGCCGGTAAGCCGGATTCTTCCTATGCAGTTGGAGAGTTTAAACAAACCGGCAGTAAAGTAACCGGCACATTCCTGACCTCCACGGGCGATTACCGCTTCCTGGAAGGAATTGTAGATGGAGATAGCCTGAAACTCTCCACTTTTGATGGTTCTCATGCTTACTATTTTACCGCACAGGTAAAAGATGGCTCACTGGAAAACGGCGTTTTCTATGCGGGTATTGGTGCCGGTAAAGAACAGTGGGTAGGCCGAAAAGATGACAAAGCTGCTTTGCCGGATGAACGTTCACTGGCTACTACCAAACCGGGGAATAAGCGCCTCGATTTTACCTTTCCGGATATGAATGGGAAGAAGGTAAGTATAAAAGATAAGCGTTTTGCAGGAAAGGTAGTCGTGATCACCCTAATGGGTAGCTGGTGCCCGAACTGTATGGATGAAACTGGTTTCTTAAGTAACTGGTACAAAGAAAATAAAGCCCGTGGGGTGGAAGTAATTGGTCTTTCTTATGAAAGGACGACTGATTTTGCTACCTCTCAGAAGGCGCTGGCCGGATTCCTGAAGAGATTTGATGTCACTTACCCCGTATTGATCACAGGTGTGACACCGGGCGATCCGCAAAAAGCAGAGAAGACGTTGCCACAGCTGACAGGTATCAAAGGTTTCCCAACTACGATCTTCATTGATAAGAAAGGAAATGTAAAAGAAGTGCATACCGGTTTCTCCGGTCCTGGTACAGGAGAGCATTATGAAGCATTCAAAAAAGAATTTAATCAACTCATAACAACACTCTTAGCTGAATAAAAGTAAAAAGGTCCTGCTCATTCAGCAGGACCTTTTTACTTTTATGCGTGGCCATCCGTTTTATGCAATTAGGAAAGCGACTCTTTTTTAAACCTTTTATAGGAAGAATTGCTTTCATCTATAATTTTCAATACACGTTCCTTTACATCATCTCTCATTCCAGTCGTTTCATTCTCGAAAATATCTTTCAGCTCGGTTAAACTATCGGCACCACTGCCTACAATACGCCTGAAACGTTTATTCACCTCATCAGCTGATTTTCTAATCTTTTTCCTTGTTTCTTCACCACTCTCTGGTGCAGTTAATACTCCGATTGCAACTCCAGCTGCCAATCCTGCTAATGCGCCGTATATTAATTTCATTGTGCTCATAAAAAAAGTTTATAAGGTTAAACAAAATGCATGTATCGAGTGCCAAATATCAGGCCAGAACCAATCTGTTAAATGTAAAAAAATTGTGAAACCCCAACTTACAAAGTCTGAATTTCTCCTGTTTCTACATAGTTCTTAAATCTTAAGATATCTTTTCTGATCATGTTTTCAAACGCAGGATTCAGGATCCACGCCAGTCCAGTACCTACATAACCTGCAGGCGGACGATAGGTAATAATCACTTCCATATCAGTACCTCCACTAATAGCATCACTAAATGTAATTTTACCGGCAGTTACCAGGTCAGAACCAGGAGCAGAGCGCCATCCGATCATTTCACCCGGCTCGTCTTTGATAATTTCTGCATCCCATTCAATGGTGCCGAGTTTGCCGGGTCCGGTAGCCACCCAGTGAGAATGATGACTATCTGTTTCCGTAACAACTGCCAGATGCCGCATAAAATGCGGCAGGTTCTCTACAGAACGCCAGAAATTGTACACTTCAAAACGGGGCTTGTCAACAATGAATTTCGTGCGGATATTAATCGCACTATTGTGTTTGTCAGACGAACTTCTGCCTGCTACTGCCGAGATTGGGCAATTGCCAGAAATACCCCTGTACAGGAGATAACCACCGGCAATCAGCCTGAGCAAACTGCGAATAGGGTGTTTGTTGATCCCGCTGATAGCGCTGGTTGTCATCATCGCACCGCCTACAATAGAAGCGATCCGCCCGGGTTTACTTACGTTGAGTACATTGGAGTGTTCGTATAAAGCGGTGGCTCTTGGTTCGCCATGACCATTCAAAGGATGATTATATTTGCTCATAATAACACTTTTTACAGTTTACAATACTAAAATGCTGCTAAAGGTTAAGTTGTTGATATTCAGTTGTTATTAGAATTTTCGATTGAGTAACGAAATTCACAGACTGCTAGTTTTTGTAATCAGCTGCCAATTGTTCATAAATGTCATTACCCAGTGAGGCGCCAGTGCATTATCCTTTAAATGCTGCAAATCGCTGGCCAGTTGTTGTTACCAAAGGAGCAGCTTTCTTCTTACCGCCACTAAAGAGTGCAGGAGTGTGGTGCAATAACATGCCAACCTGCATTATGAAATATAGTCAACATAACATATCTTAATACTCCTAAAATCAAAACAGAGTTATGAAAAAACTGTTGACAGCTGGCTGCCTGCTTTTGTCCCTCGCCTGCCCGGCCCAGCAAAAATCGCAAAAAGGATGGATTCAACTCTTTAATGGCAAAGACCTCAAAAACTGGGATATCAAGATCAGAGGCCATAAAATAAATGATAATTTCGGCAATACCTTCCGGGTGGAAAATGGTATTCTTGAAGTGCGCTATGACAATTATAAAGATTGGGGCGAGCGCTATGGCCACCTATTTTACAGGAAGAATTTCTCTGCATATCTGCTGATCGCAGAATATCGTTTCGTAGGTGAACAGGTAAAGGGCGGACCTGCATGGGCACTGCGTAATAACGGTTTAATGCTACACGGGCAGAGCGCTGCCAGCATGGGTCTGAACCAGGATTTTCCTATTTCACTGGAAAATCAGTTGTTAGGAGGAAATGGGAAAGACCCGCGCCCAACGGGTAACCTGTGTACACCAGGTACGAATGTTGTCATCAATGGAAAACTGATTACAGCGCATTGTAATACCAGTACATCCAAAACATATCATGGAGAACAATGGGTAAGAGTAGGGGCCTTGGTGTTAGGTGATTCTGTGATAAAACACATCGTATTTAACGATACAGTAATTGTATACAATAAACCACAGGTAGGTGGTGGAAACGTAGCAGATGCTGACCCTAAGCTGCTAAAAGAAGGACGTTTACTGAGTGAAGGCACCATCTCTATACAGAGTGAAAGTGCGCCAACTGATTTTAGAAAAATAGAATTGTTTGATCTTTCTCCTTATATGAAAGACCCGAAGAAACTGGATGCCATCATCCATAAATTGCAGGAAGAAAACCGCACAAAATAATTGTACATATAAAAGGGGATGTATCACAAGTAAAATGAAGCCCCAGAAATCGTTTAAAAAATTATCTCCATAAGGAACCTGAATAAGAAGGGGCTGTTTCGAAGTTTTTCGAAGACAGCCCCTTTTATTGCTGAAAAATGGGTTCATTCCTGTTGGTGAATTCCCACTTTCATCAATGTTTTATTTCCTAAACAATGACCGGTGCCATGAAAGCAGTATCCGGTAATGCCTGCTGAATAGCGCCATGGGGTGGCGTCGGTGGTTTCGGTGGCCTTGGTGGTCCATTACGCGGTGGCACACAAGCCGCTCCCCACAATAAGATCCCCAACAACAATGGTATGAATAAGTGTTTCATATTTGTAAACATTTAGTTCCAATATTGAAAAATCAAATTGCGTGCCGGGAGATGCAACCCCTATATCCTTAAAAACCGGGAGTGTTACAGTTTGAATTATTTTCTAATTCTAAAAAGTAGTTCCTTATCTTTGCCCCCAATAAAAAAATAATTCAAACCTTGCGCCATGTAATCTCACAGGCATATTAACCGCTTCTTCCGCCACCTGCATCTCCGCAGGTATGGCCTGTGAAATCTTTGTCTTTACCAAACCCTGAACAACATGGCTATTTCAGAAAAATATGGCCGTACCTATCATTTTCCGTTCTCACCGGGAACCACCAGTGATGATCGTATCCAGCATAATTACTGGCAATACATCAGCACCATTCCGGCACTGATTCACACGGAAAAGTTAGACGGTGAAAATAATTGTCTCTCCAGGCATGGTGTATTCGCACGCTCACATGTAGCGCCTACTACATCTCCCTGGACAGAGACCCTGCGCCGTTACTGGCAGCTCATAAAAAATGATCTCGGTGACCTGGAAATATTTCTGGAGAATGTATACGCGATTCATTCCATCGCTTACAAAAATCTTGATCATCATTTTTATGTATTTGCAGTCAGAGAAAACGGGCAGTGGCTCAGTTGGGAAGAAACCTGCTTTTACGCAGCAATGCTGGATCTGCCGGTAGTGCCAGTGATTAAAAAACTGCCTGCACCCACTTCCCAACAATCATTCGAAAGTGATTTGCTCGATATTGTAAACGGCCCTGGTGCCTTTGCTGCACACGATGCATTCACGGGTGCACCAGCCACCATGGAAGGCGTGGTCACGAGAGATGCCGGGAGCTATCCTGTCAGCTCATTTGCTGAACACGTATTTAAGTATGTAAGAAAAGGACACGTAAAAACAGATGTGCATTGGACGCGCAACTGGAAACGTGCCCGTTTAAATTATGAAGGAGGTCAATATGTGGACTATCAGTGAAAATAAATCATGGGATTATTTAGCAACTAATTATGACTGGATAAAACGTATGCGCGATATCCCGCAGGATGCACGTCATCATGCAGAAGGAAACGTCGATATACATACGCAGATGGTCATTGCAGCCCTTATCAGTCTCCCGGAATACCAGGCACTCGATGCGCAAACACAGGAAATTATGTGGGCGGCTGCATTACTGCATGATGTGGAGAAAGCAGGTACCACAGAAATTCTTGCTGATGGCTCAATCGTTTCTCCCGGTCATGCACGCAAAGGTGAGATGACGACAAGGCAGATCTTATATAAAGAATTACCTGCACCATTTGCTATAAGGGAACAGCTTGCAAAGCTGGTACGTTTTCATGGCTTGCCATTGTGGGTATTCCAAAAACCGGACCCTGTAAAAGCCTTGATCATCGCTGCTTTGCAGGTAGACACAAGATTGCTTGCCATGCTGGCAAAGGCAGACGTTTTGGGCAGAATCTGCCAGGATCAGCAGGAGTTGCTATATCGTATTGAATGCTTTGAAGAACTGTGTAAGGAGCAACAATGCTGGGGGCAGGCACCATATTTTGCCAACCCGCATGCACGAATGCATTACTTGCAGAAAGCTGCTACTGATCGTTCTTATGTTCCTTTTGAACGGCCTAAAGTAAAAGTAGTGATCATGAGTGGTTTGCCTGGTGCCGGGAAGGATACTTACGTACAGCGAAATTATAAGGACTGGCCGGTGGTATCACTGGATGCCATCAGGATAAGTATGAAGGTAGCACCTACCGATAAATCAGGCAACGGACGCGTGATCCAGGAAGCGAAAGAACAGGCAAGAGTACACCTGAGGAACCAGGAGAGTTTTGTGTGGAATGCTACCAATATCACACATTCCATGCGTGAACAATTAATTTCATTATGCTTACAATATACGGCGGAGATAATCGTCATATATATTGAAGTTCCTTACAAGGTTTTGTTTAAACAAAACAGTGCAAGGGAAGCTATTGTACCGGCTGCTGTAATGCAAAGGCTGGTGCATAAGCTGGAAGTACCGGATCTTACAGAAGCCCACGAAGTGGTGTATGCGGTGAGTTGACATATACAGGCCTTTCACTGAATATGCTCTATGCTGTCAAACAACATATGCAGGCCTTTTCACTGGATATGTGCAATGCTGTCAGAAAATATATACAGGCCTTTCACTGTATATGGGGTAGGCGACTTTTTGACCAATTGTTATAGTATTGCTAAAATGTAGTACTATCACTCAGGAAAGCGCCTTCCCAACTTCCCTGAACCATATAATCCGTAAATTGCAGGCAATCCGGCCAAATTGCTATCAACCTTTGGCCAAGGCACAGACATGAAGAAAAGTATAATGATTATTAGCGCGGCTATGCTGTTATCCCTCTTTTCTTACGCCCAGAATGACTGGAAACTAAAAGACGATAAAGACGGGATTAAAATTTACACAAAGACAGTCGAAAACTCCAACTTAAAAGCCATACGTGTTAAAGTTGCAGTACCGGCTACCCTCAGTCAGCTGGTAGCCATTATTCTCGACATCTCTTCGGCGAAAGACTGGGTATACAGCACCAAATCGGCCACATTACTCAAAGAGGTAAGTCCATCCGAACTCTTTTATTATTCCGAAGTAGCATTACCATGGCCCATTACTAACCGTGATTTTGTGGCGCACCTGATTGCCACCCAGGATGCCAGAACAAAAGTGGTCACCATCGATGGCCCGGTAGTACATAATTACATTCCTGAGAAAAAGGATATTATCAGGGTGCGTAATTCTTATGGCAAATGGGTACTCACTCCTTTACAGAACAATATGGTGTATATTGATTATACATTGGAAACCGATCCGGGTGGTTCTATCCCTGTTTGGTTAGTTAACCTGTTCGCAACAAAAGGACCGATGGAAACTTTCAAGAAACTTAAAGTACAACTGGCGAAACCCGCTTATAGAAATCTTCATTTATCTTATATACGGGAGTAGAGAGGCTGGCATAAGTCCACCTTAGGTCCACGTTTTGGCCGGTGCTTGTTCGATGCTAGTTCGACGCTTGTTCGATGCTACTGTATTCATTTATAAAAGGTCAGTTCTTTTCAGAACTGACCTTTTATTTTTTATCATCAATTATTGCTTCTCTTTCACAGCATTCATCCCATCCATCATCATTCATCTCCAGCCCCTTGCTTCTCCCAATTTCAATTTCTATATTGCATAATCGTCAAAAGGTCTCAATGCTAAAATTTCACTTCTTTTGATGCAACTTATTGTTACGTTATGGTACTTAGATCGAAAAATCATGCTCGCCGGTCTTTGATGGGCTTCCTTTGCTTCTGCGGCATGGGAATAGCTGTTGTCAACCCAGCCTTCGCACAGTCCGGCATTCTGCCGCTTCAGGACTTATCCTCGTTTCATGACCCGGGACCCAGCTGGAGCATCGTCACTGACGCTGCCGCAGCACTGGATAAACCGCATGAACTGAGCTTTTCCCCGGGCGTCGGTGTACTCCTGAATTTACCGGACAAAAAACATCCGGGTCAGGACCTCTTCACGAATGCCGAATATGGAGATATAGACCTGGAAATGGACTATATGATGGCTCCCGGCTCCAATTCAGGTGTATACCTCGAGGGTAGGTATGAGATCCAGCTGCTGGATAGCTGGGGCAAAACCAACCCTACCGCAGGTGATAATGGCGGTATTTACGAACGATGGGAAGATAGCCGCCCCCAGGGATTCCAGGGATACGAAGGCCATGCACCCCGTTACAACGTAACCCGTGCTCCCGGTCTCTGGCAACACCTGAAAGTTTCCTTCCAGGCACCCCGCTTCGATGCCAATGGCAAGAAGATCGCCAATGCAAGAATGCTCCTCATCACCCTGAATGGTATGGTCATTCATGAAGATGTAGAACTCCTGGGTGCTACCCGTGGCGCTATGGACGGTGGTAATGAAAGTGCCACAGGTCCGCTTCGCCTGCAGGGAGATCATGGTGCTGTTGCTTTTAAAAACATCATGATCAAAAAAAGAGAAGCAGCCAGCGAAGCGCAAAATGGGAATAACCGCCGCGACAACGTGGATCCTATCTACGTAGATGCCAATGTTAACACCGTTCTCCGCAGCTTTATGGATGTACCTGATTTCCGTATTGTACATGCTGTAAACGTAGGTAGCCCGGAACAGGTGCACTACACCTACGATATGGACAGAGGTGCACTGGCTCAGGTATGGAGAGGTGGTTTCCTCGATGCTACACCTATGTGGCATGACAGGGGAAATGGTACTTCCCGCCCAAGAGGCACCGTGCAAACTTTAGGTAAACCTTCCTTTACCATCGCCAGGCTGGCCAACGCGCAGGCTACATGGCTCACAGATACTACCGGTACCGGTTATCGCCCCAAAGGTTATGTACTCGACGACAAAGACCGCCCAACTTTCAAATACCTGATCTATGGAACTGCTGTAAGCGATGAAGTGCGCGTGCTCTCCGAAGGTCATGGTATACATCGCGTCATCACTGTTGCCAATCCTGTAGATGGACTGTATGCAAAGATTGTAGCAGGTAGCAAAATAGAACCTGTTTCAAAAGATCTGTACATCGTAGATGGCAAAGCTTATTACCTGCAACTGGAAGATACCGGCAATGAAAAACCAATCATCCGTGATGCAGCAGAAGGAAAGGAAATGATCATTCCTATCCGCAGTAAGCTGAGCTATGCCATCATTTTCTAATCGTTTCTTAATCTTTTGAATCCTGCACATGAAAAATATATTAAAAAAGGCGATGCTTTGCGGCATGATGCTGGCCCTCACCTCGATGGCCACACAGGCACAGGAAACGCCGAAAGAAGAAGACTACTTTAAGATCTTAAAGATGAAAGCCCCCGAAGGGATCCTGCTCGAAGTAGGTGGGCTTTGTGTATTGCCCAACGGTGACCTGGGTGTATCTACCCGCAGAGGCGATATCTGGGTAGTACATGCACCTGACAGCCGTAACCCTTACTGGACAAAGTTTGCCAGCGGTCTGCACGAGGTTCTCGGGCTTGTATATAAAGATGGTGCCTTGTATTGCGCACAACGTGGTGAGTTGACAAAACTGGTGGATACCAATATGGACGGAAAGGCAGATATATATGAAACTGTCTATGCATGGCCACTTTCCGGACACTATCATGAATATAGTTTCGGCCCTAAATTAGCACCAGACGGATCATTTTTTGTATCCGGCAACGTAGCTTTCGGTGATGAAGAATGGTGGAGAGGCGAGAGCCGTGTTCCCTGGAGAGGCTGGATGATGCACATCTTTGAAGATGGTCATATGGAACCTTATGCCACAGGTTTCCGTTCCCCATGCGGATTGGGTATGATCAATGGTGAATTGTTTTACTCAGAGAACCAGGGCGACTGGGTAGGTTCCGGTGGTGTATGGCAGGTGAAAAAAGGTGCTTTCATCGGGCATCCTGCAGGCTTACGCTGGTCACAGGAACCCAATTCTCCTGTAAAGGTGACCGAAAAACAATTCTTTTCACTGGTAGATGGTCGCCGTGTAAAAAATGCGGAAGGCCGTTATATCAAACCTGAGAATGTAGTGAATGAAAAATTCGTTACACTCATGGATGTAAAGAAACAGATCCCTGATCTGCAATTGCCTGCAGTCATTCTCCCACATGGTATACAGGGGATTTCCAACTCTGAGATCGTGCAGATTCCTGAAGGTAGTTTTGGCCCCTTCGCTGGCCAGTTGCTGGTAGGAGATCAGGGGCAAAGCAAGATCATGCGTGTGGTGATGGAGAAGGTGGATGGTGAATACCAGGGTGTGTCTTTTGACTTCCGGCAGGGATTCCAGTCCGGTGTACTGAGAATGGCATGGGCAAAAGATGGTAATACCTTATTTGTAGGTGAAACCAACCGTGGATGGGGTTCTGCCGGTGAAGCAAACGAAGGTTTGCAAAGACTGGTGTGGAATGAAAAGATGCCGTTTGAAATGAAAACGATCAAAGCTATGCCGGATGGTTTTGAGATAGAATTTACATTACCGGTAGATAAAAAATCTGCAGAGGATCTGGCTTCTTACCATGTAGAGAATTTCACCTACAAGTATCATGCAGTGTATGGTAGTCCGATGGTAAACATTGGTCAATGCCCTGTAAAAGGAGTGAAGGTGTCAGAAGATGGATTGAAGGCAAGGATCATTGTAGATAGTCTGCGTCCGGATTATGTACACAACATCGTATTGGATGGTGTGAGAGAGAAGGAACATTTCTATTCCCTGATCCATAACAATGGCTACTACACTTTGCATCACATTCCACAGGGTGCGAAATTGCCAGTTGCACAGGCAAGTACTTACAATTCAGAGAAGGTAAAGGCCGCGGCAAAACCGGCAACCACGGCTACAAAAGCTACAACAGCAGCAACCTCGCTGGCAAAGAAAGCACCTTCTTTCGAAGAAGTAAAACCCTTACTTGCAAAATATACCTGCCTTGCCTGTCACAATGCAGAAAAACGCCAGGTGGGTCCTGCATATAAAGAAATCGCAAAGAGAAAATACACCAGCGATCAGATCTTAAAACTGATTGCAAATCCAAAGCCACAGAACTGGCCGGACTACGCGACAGAAATGCCGCCGATGCCGCAGGTGCCAAAGGCAGATGCTTTAAAAATAGCTGCCTGGATTAACTCATTAAAATAAATTTTGCATGCTGAAAGCAGGCAGCAGGCCCTCGCCCCAAACAAAAACGCTTTTGCCGAAGGCAAAAGCGTTTTTGTTTATTTAAATCTAAAGAATACTAAAACTGATTTTTCCACATCATACTCTCCACGGGCTTCACCGTTCTTCCATTATACTTCGCGTTCCCCTTTTTATTATAGAACGTTTCCACATCACCCTCCACCACAAAATAAATCAACTGCCCGATCGGCATGCCCGCATATATCCTTACCGGCTGCGCACAGCTAATTTCCAGTGTCCACGTATTACAAAACCCTACATCACCTTTCCCCGCCGTTGCATGAATATCAATCCCTAATCTTCCGGTGCTGGACTTCCCTTCCAAAAAAGGTACATGTGCATGTGTCTCTGTATATTCTTCTGTCACGCCCAGGTACAGCGTACCTGGCTGCAATACAAACCCTTCCGCAGGGATTTCAAAATGTTCAATTTCGTTGTGTGATTTGGCATCCAGTACACGGTCTTTATAAGTCGCCAAATACTTGCCAAGGTGTACATCGTAAGAGTTAGTGCCGAGATATTTCCGGTCGTAAGGTGAAATGACGATAGTGCCTTTCTCAATTTCCTCCAATATCCTTTTATCAGACAGGATCATATATTTGGTTAATTAGTATTAATTTGGCAAGATATGCCATTAATACGTACGATACAAATATCTCCCGGCAGCCGGCTGGGAGTATGGCAGATCGGAGAGGACGAAACCTTCTTCAGGAAAAGGGTCAACATATCGCCCGCCATTCATCATCCGCACAAGCGCCTGCAACATTTTGCCGGTCGTTACCTGCTGACAGAACTATTTCCGGGCTTCCCGCTGGATAGTATCCAGATCATGGAAAGCAAAAAACCCATCCTATCCTGCAATAGTTTACATTTTTCCATTTCTCACTGCGGCGATTTTGTAGCTGCCATTGTGAGCCAGGAAAGTGCTGTAGGTGTGGATATTGAATCCATGAACGACAAGATTGAGAAAGTGAGCCATAAATTCCTCTCACCCACGGAACGGGAATTCATTGATCCGGCCAATGCCCTGGCACACAAAACTATATGCTGGAGTGCCAAGGAGGCGGTTTTCAAATGGTACGGCCTGGGAAAGGTTGATTTTAAAGAAAATATGCAGCTGGAGCCATTTCCATATCAATTATATGGATATATCCACTGTAATTTTAACAAAGCAGATAAAAAAGCACGGCTATCTTTGCAATATCTTATTGCGGACGGTCTGTGCCTATCCTGGACCATTTAATGCATTAACTTTTTAAATATACACTGCTTGAAGATCTTTTTATTAGGTTTTATGGGTGCCGGTAAATCCTATTGGGGAAAACAGCTGGCCGAGCATCTGGAGTTACCATTCTATGACCTGGACGACGTAATTGTAGAATCCGAAGAAATGTCCATCAGTGATATCTTCGCCACCAAAGGAGAAGATTATTTCCGGCAAAAGGAAGGTTTCTGGCTGCGTGAGCTGTCAGAAGGCGACAATTTCCTCATTTCCTGTGGAGGAGGAGTGCCCTGCTTCCAGGATAATATGGATGTGATGAATGAAAGAGGTACGACTATCTGGCTGAACCCGGAACTGGCTGTAATTGTAGACCGGCTGAAGCGTAAAAAGTCAAAACGTCCGCTCATAGCAGATCTGCCGGATGATGAACTCCTGGCATTTGTCGAGAAAAAACTGGCCGAAAGACAGCCTTTCTACCAACAGGCCAAAATTACAATAGCAGAATCGGACTCCGTAACATTAGATACATTTACCAAAAGACTGAACGAAAATGCATAAGGGCTTTTTAATCTGGGCAACCGTATTTGGCATATTAGGCGTAGTATTGGGAGCTTTCGGCGCACATAAATTATACGACATGGCGACTACAGACGCTATGAAAACGACATTGGAAAGGGCGTACAAGACAGGCATTACCTACCAGTTTTACCATGCTTTTGCTTTAATCGCAGTTGCGCTGCTTTATGTTCATTTTCCAGGTTCACTCACCCAATGGGCCGGGCGCTGCTTCGTGACCGGAGTGATCCTGTTTTCAGGTTCTCTTTACCTGTTGACACTGAAAGGATTTGGGAAAATAGATTTTCCTTCCATCATTGGTATCCTGACACCGATCGGCGGGGTATTCTTCATCGCAGGATGGGTTTGCCTGCTACTGGCGGTCATTAAGAAATAAAGAAACGTATGCTTAGATATGTGGTTTTGACCTGCCTGGGTATATGCCTGGGAGGGTTTGTATTTGCACAATCCGGTCCTGACATCAGCGGAAAGTGGTATGGAATTCTGAAAACCCCGCAGGGGCAGAAGCAGCGTTTAGTACTCACATTTGCCAATGAAAATGGTGAGTGGAACGGGCAGCTGGTGAACCCTGATGAAGAGGATGACCCTGTGCTGACAGATACCGTAGCTGTGACCAATGATAGCCTGAAGTTTTCCATTCCCCGCATCGGCGTGGTGTTCATGGGAGCATGGACTAATCGTAATACTTATAATGGCTTTTTCTACCAGTTGAACAACAGGGTGAGTATTTACTTTTCACGTAAGGAAGTGAAGGAAGATGATCTGCAGCTGGAGCGCCCGCAAACCCCGAAATCAACGGTCGCCTACGATACAGAAGATATTAAATTTGTCAATAAAGTTGATAAGGTACTCCTGGGTGGTACCCTGACAAGGCCCGGTACCAAGGGAAAAGATCCTTTTAAAGTGATCATATTGATTCCGGGTGCAGGGCATCCTGACAGGGATAATGAAATGTTTGGGCACCGTCCATTTGCTGTGATGGCGGATTATTTTGTGAGGAGAGGAATTGCCACTTTACGGTTTGATCAGCGTGGTGTAGGGAATAGTACAGGGAATTATGATTCTGCCAGTATTGGTAACCTGGCCAACGATGTACAGGCTGCCCTTGCCTACCTCCGGAGCAGGAATGACATTGATTCTTTGGGTATTGGCTTGTTAGGATACGGCGAAGGTGGTGCTGTTGCTGAAATGGTGGCGGCCAGCGATAAAATGATCGCTTACCTGCTGCTCCTGGCTGGGCCTGGAGTAGACGGGCAAACCCAGTACCTGAACCGGATGGCGACGACGGCAGCTTCTTATGGCGATTCCAGAGAGCATATCAGGGATTACAAAGATTATTATCAGCCTTACCTGAAAGTGCTGGTGAATCAAAAGGATACACTTTCCCGCAAAACGATTGCTGCCACTTATTTAGGGCTGGTATACAACCGTTTTGGCGATAGTACGGATATAGCTGGAAAACAGCAGTTTATACAGGAGGTTTATGCAGCCGATGCAAGGCCAAGAGCACTGTCATTACTCAGATTTGATCCTGTTCCTTACCTCGCGAAGATCAGGTGCCCGGTGTTGGCAATGAATGGTGCGAAAGATGTAGAGACAGCAGCCAACCCGAATCTGAAAGGGATTCAGGATGGATTGAAAGCCGGTGGGAATGAAATGTTGACTATGTGGAATCTTCCCGGACTCAATCATCTGTTTCAGAATTGTATCACATGCAGGATAGAGGAATATGGCACCCTGGATGAAACGATCAGCCCTAAAATATTGGAAGGGATGACGAAGTGGGTCCAGAAACTGTACGAAGATGAAAGTGGAAAATGAATGATTAAATAAAGTTGACTGAAATGGTTTTGCTTATCGGCAAAACCATTTTTTTTGCATTGGAAATTGTCATGATAAATTCATACGGCCACATGGCAAACAGTCATTGCAAATTATTATTGCCATAGCAACAAAGCCCTGAAAATAAAAATTCAATGTTGCTGAAGGTCAATAGCATGGCTATTTTCAGGTATATATGAAAATTAATTCTTAATATATCAACCTGTGGCCTTAATTTTGGAGCGCAATACAATATGTCTAAGAACAAACTGAAAACTGAAAAACCAGACAGCAAGAAACCTCCTCGTGCTAATGACCCCAACGTATTGAAGCAGGAAAAAGAAGCAGAGGTAAAAGTAAAGGAACTGGTAAAAGATGAACGCACCCACAAAGTATTGGGGGTGATATCCCTTTTATTGTCTCTCTACTGTTTTATTGCATTCACTTCTTATCTCTTTACCTGGCAGGATGACCAGGACAAGGTATTCCGTTACAGTGCCAACATCCTCCTTATGGACAATGATGCTGTGAAGGTGGAGAATCTCCTGGGTCGTTTAGGTGCTTTTGTTTCCCACTGGTTTTTTTACAAAGGATTTGGTATAGCCTCATATCTTTTTTGCTTCCTGTTTTTTATTCTCGGTGTCAATTTCATCGTTGGCCGCCGCGTATTCAAATTATGGCGCAATGTTAAATACGTACTTTTTGGTTTACTGTTCCTCAGCACTACTGCTGCATTTGTAGCCAACCTTGCTGCTGCAGATTTTGCATGGGGTGGCGCAATGGGTGATGGTGTAAGTAAATGGATCTCCGGTTTCCTTGGCACTGCGGGAGCTGCATTACTGCTGCTGGTAGCAGGGCTGGCATGGAGTATCTGGAAATACAACCTGGATTTCAAATGGGTGCTGCGCAAACCAAAACCACCTAAGCCACAGCTGGCCGGAATGCCGGTAGCAGTGGATGAAGATGTGGAGGTGCCTGAAATGCCCTTGAAAAAAGAACCTAAGCGTAAGAATGGTCTGAAGGATAATGGGGCGATTGTAGTGACACCTACCCTGGAAGAAGAGGAGCTGGAAGACATGCAGCTGGTGGAGAAAGAATTGCCGGTAAGAGCAGTCGTTAAACCGGTCGTGGTAGCTCCTCCGGCAGTAGACGAAGAAATAGAAGAGGAGGAAGAAGAGGATGCAGGTCCACTGTTATACATTGAAGAAACGGTGGAGCAAACCAATGCCCGCAACAATAAAAAGAATAACGCAGCAACTGACGTAGCCTGGGAAATTAAACCAAGTAAAGATGAACCGGAGGAAGAGCTGGCAGAAACTACCGGAACAGTAGGCGAAGCCGTACAGCTGGATCCCTACGATCCTTCCCTGGATCTGCGGGATTATAAACATCCTCCACTCGAACTACTTGACAACCACAATACGGAAAAAGTGGTGCAGGATGCTACAGAACTGGATCGAAACAAAGACCAGATCATCAGCACTCTCAAAAACTACGATATTTCTATCCAGAAAATCAGTGCGACCGTAGGCCCGACCGTAACCTTGTACGAAATAGTTCCGGCTGCCGGTGTACGTATTTCCCGTATCAAGAACCTGGAAGATGATATTGCCCTGAGTTTGTCAGCGTTAGGTATTCGTATCATAGCGCCGATCCCGGGTAAGGGTACCATTGGTATTGAAGTGCCGAATGTGAAAAAGAGCATGGTATCCCTCCGTAACCTGCTGGCATCTGAGAAGTTCCAGCAAAGTAACATGGACCTGCCAATTGCTATTGGTAAAAAGATTGACAACGAGAACTTCATAGCAGATCTGGCCAAAATGCCTCACCTGCTCATGGCGGGTGCTACCGGTCAGGGTAAATCTGTAGGTATCAATACCTTGCTGGTTTCTCTCCTGTATAAGAAGCATCCTTCCCAGCTGAAGTTCATCCTGGTAGACCCCAAGAAAGTAGAACTCTCCCTGTATAAACTGATAGAGAAACATTTCCTTGCCAAGTTACCGGGCGAAGAAGATGCAATTATTACTGATACCAAAAAGGTAATTCATACCCTGAATGCCTTGTGTATAGAAATGGATCTGCGCTATGACCTGCTAAAAGAAGCAGGTACACGTAACATCCGTGAGTATAACAATAAATTTGTACAGCGCAGGCTAAATCCGCAAAGGGGGCATCGCTACCTGCCGTTTGTGGTACTGGTGATCGATGAGTTTGCAGATCTGATCATGACAGCCGGTAAGGAGGTGGAAATGCCGATAGCACGTTTGGCCCAGCTGGCCCGTGCGGTTGGTATTCACCTGATCATTGCCACACAGCGTCCGTCAGTAAACATTATCACAGGTACCATCAAGGCGAACTTCCCGGCACGTATAGCGTTTAAGGTGTCTTCCAAAATTGACTCCCGTACCATCCTGGATATTGGTGGTGCAGAGCAGTTGATTGGCCAGGGGGATATGCTGGTGTCTCTGGGCGGTGAACTGGTACGTCTGCAATGTGCATTTGTAGATACACCGGAGGTAGAGAGAGTCGCAGAGTTCATCGGTAGCCAGCGGTCTTATCCGGAGGCATACCTGTTGCCGGAATATGTAGACGAGAAGGATATGGAAGGCAGGGACGTGAACCTGCAGGACAGGGATCCCCTGTTCGAAGAGGCTGCCAGGGTGATTGTGCAAAACCAACAGGGATCTACATCTTTGTTACAGCGCAGGATGAAACTGGGCTATAACAGGGCGGGCAGGCTGATGGACCAGCTGGAAGCCGCAGGCATCGTAGGCCCGAATTTGGGAAGTAAGGCGAGAGAGGTAAATGTGAAAACAGAAACAGACCTGGAAATGATCTTGAATGATCTGGGAGGTGGATTTTAAAGGATTATTTCCGTTAAATATCGATAATACCATTTAAGACCGACCTGAAGCACTAAATTTGCGCCTTTTTGGCACAATCTTAACAATCCGGGCATGACCCGGCATAACATTTGTTTTTACTACTACAACAATAAAAAAACTTACCGTAATGAGGAAAATTTTATTCATGAGCATGTTGGCAGGGAGTGTAGCAATGAGCGGCATGGCTCAGACAAAGACAGGTAGCCTGGGTGCAAATGACCCGAAAGCAAAGGTGATCCTGGATAATGTGAGCAAGAAGTTTTCAACCTTCAAGACTGTTGTAGCTAACTTCGTACTGAAAGTAGAAGGCGGCAAGAACAGCGTGGCAGATTCCAAGAAAGGAACTGTATATGTAAAAGGCAGCAAGTATAAAGTAAACCTGGAGGGTCAGGAAATCATTAGCGATAACAAGACTAGCTGGACCTACCAGAAAGATGCTAATGAGGTGACAATCAATAATGTAGATCAGAGCAGCACACAGCTCACACCTGCTAAGTTGTTCACTAACTTCTATGACAAGGATTACCTGTACCGCCTGGATGCAGAAACTACAGAAAAAGGTAAGGTGTATCAGAATATTGAGATGACACCTACAGACAAGTCTAAGAATGTTTTCAAGGTAATCGTGTCAATTGACAAGAAAAACCAGAGCATTTCAAAGATGAAAATGTTTGAAAAGAACGGTAACCGTTATACATACGAGATCACCAATTTCACGCCTAATACTAACCTGACGGATGCGACATTCAGTTTCGATCCTAAGAAGTATCCAGGGGTAGAAGTAGTGGACCTGCGATAGGTTAGCGGATCCTGAAAAGATATTGATGGATCTTCGATTAAGAAGAGAAGAAAAGCCTGGCCATTTTTGGCCGGGCTTTTTGTTATTATACGGGCCTGACTAAAACTCGGGTGGGTGATGGAGACGGAATGGCTTTTACGCAATTCTCAGCGCCTTCATTTTACTTTTAGCCAGCCCCAATACCCTCCCGTTTTCACGCATACTAGCAATTGCGCTTTTTTTTACTACCTTTGGCAAGTTTTAATTAAAATTAAGCATTATGGCATACGACGTAATCGTAATTGGTAGTGGCCCCGGCGGATATGTGGCTGCTATCCGTGCTTCTCAGCTGGGATTTAAGACGGCAATCGTTGAAAGGGAGAACCTGGGCGGTATTTGCTTGAACTGGGGTTGTATCCCTACTAAAGCATTGTTAAAGTCTGCACAGGTATTGGAATACATACAGCATGCCAAGGCCTATGGAATCAACGCAGGAGAAAGCAGCGCTGATTTTGATGCAGTTATCAAGCGCAGCCGTGGTGTTGCAGACAAGATGAGCAAGGGAGTGCAGTTCCTGATGAAGAAAAACAAAATTGATGTTCTGCTGGGTACCGGTAAGCTGAAAGCTAAAGGTCAGGTAGAAGTTACAGATAAGGACGGTAAAGCTGTAGTACACGACGCTAAGTACATCGTACTGGCAACTGGTGCTCGTGCCCGCGAACTGCCTAACCTGAAAATTGATGGTAAGAAGGTAATCGGATACCGTGAGGCAATGGTGCTGCCTAAACAGCCTAAATCCATGATCGTAGTAGGTTCCGGCGCTATTGGCGTTGAGTTTGCTTATTTCTACGCTACCCTGGGTACTAAGGTGACCATCGTTGAATTCATGCCGCGCATCGTTCCGGTTGAAGACGAAGATATCTCTAAAGAACTGGAGAAAATCTATAAGAAGAAAGGTATCGAAATCATGACCAATGCATCTGTTGAAGCTGTAGAAGCAAACGGTGATGGCGTGAAAGCGAAAGTGAAAACTGCAACTGGTGAAATCAGCCTGGAAGCAGATGTAGTACTGAGTGCTGTTGGTATTCAGGCAAACATCGAGAACCTGGGTCTGGAAGCACTGGGCATCAAAACCGACAAGGGGCGTGTACTGGTAGATAAATACTATCAGACAAATGTTCCGGGCGTATTCGCGATCGGTGACATGGTTCCTGGTCAGGCACTGGCACACGTAGCTTCTAAGGAAGGTATCGTTTGTATCGAGGCGATCGGTTACAATGAAAAGAAATATGCTCACAAACCTGAGCCTATTGATTATATGAACATTCCTGGTTGTACTTATTGCGCACCAGAAATCGCTTCTGTAGGTTACACTGAGAAAGCAGCGAAAGAAGCTGGTTACGAAGTGAAAGTTGGTAAATTCCCATTCTCTGCATCCGGTAAAGCAACTGCTGCTGGCGCAAACGAAGGATTTATCAAGGTAATCTTCGATGCTAAGTACGGCGAATGGCTGGGTACGCATATGATCGGTGCAAACGTAACCGAAATCATTGCGCAGACAGTAACTGCACGTAAGCTGGAGACTACTTACCAGGAAGTACTGGATTCTATCCACCCACACCCAACCATGAGCGAATCTGTAAAAGATGCGATCGAGGTGGCTTACGGTGAGGCAATCCACCTGTAATAGAAAGTATTAGTACTATATAGAAAAGACCTGGAGCTAAACTCCGGGTCTTTTTTTTAGAGTTTTATTAATGGCTGAGAGAAGACCTTATTCCCATTGTTCACCAATACACATACGTAAGTACCAGGCACCAGCCCATTGATGGGAATGCTTTCCTGCAGGTTAGCAATCACTCTTGTCAGAACTAACTTTCCGCTCATATCAAATACCTGCATTTGCATATTATCAACAGCCTTACTCAATAGGGTAACAGTACCCGCTGCGGGATTCGGGAAAAGCATGTAATCATGCTTTCGTAAAATATATACACTGGCTGGATCTGAATACAACACAGTTCCATTTGTGGTGATCAGTTTTACCCTGTAATAGAGTAATCCTTCCTTTGCATTTTCATCTGCATACGCATAGTTTGTATTTGTATTAACAGTACCTGAATCAAGTGTTACATATCCATTTCCTGAAAGCCTTTCCCAATACAAATGATCGAGGTGATAAGTGGTGCCCAGGGATAGATGGAGAGATACATTTCCATCATCTGTTGCGGTAGCCAGCAGACTTTTAAAATAACAGCCAGTGCCCTGTAACTGGTAATTGGTAGCATAGCTTTTCAATCCCGTCCATCCATCAGTATGCAACGGACTTACTGCATAATAGGCTGAATTCGTAGCAGAAGAAATCGTCAGGAATGTATCTGCAGTTTGCGTATAGGGGAGGAGATAGGTATTTCCCATATGATATAGCTCATAAGCGCCTGCCTGCGATAATGAATTCCAGAAGATCATCGCGCTGTCCCTGCAATTATAACCGATCTGTAAGGAGGGGCGGGGAGAAAGATAAAAGGTATCACTGATGAAAGATGTATCAGCAGTTGTATATTTCAATAGTGCAGCGCAGAAAGTATCAGGAATGCTCCAGTAAAATAATCCCGTAGCCGTATTCAATTGAGTGGCGATGCGCTGCCAGCTGGTACCCTTATCATAGCTGCAGAACAGATCTCCTTTAGCCGTCACATTCGAAGTCCATCGTAAAGGAACTGGTACAGGATTACCAGCAACCATTACCTCTTCAGACCCCGGATTTTGCCACTCAAAGGAGTTTTTGAACTCATAGCCATAAGCGAGGTAAAAAGCCTGATTTGGTACCTTTAAATGATGTGCAGCTACAATTATCTGCACCTCGCCGGCAAGGGGATTATCAATCGTAATCTGTTCTACATTATTCAGACTATCCCGGGAACGATGGGGGGCCGCAGATAAAGAGTCCAATACAGGCGCTGATGATAATACCCAGGGAAGATATTGACGACCACCTGCAATAACAGTTACATCAAGGTCATTGACCAATGCGCCGGAAACATTTGCTTCAGCAGGCGGATCATTCCATGCAAGTGTAACCTTTAGTCGCTGTACACCTGCAGGTACCTGGATCGTAAAGATGCCATTATCCCTGCCCTGTAAAAAGCGTTTTTGTTCCAAAGTCTGCATTGCATGCAATGCATGTAAACTACCAAAGCCCCTGCTATAACTAATTCCATTTCCATTTGCACTATTAATTAAAATGGCTTTCACCAGCGCTGCCGAAGGCATGCTATGATACACCTGTTTGTAAGCTTGTTGTAGCAAAGCAGATACACCACTGGTCAGCGCCGCTGATCCTGATGATCCATCTATTCCGAATGCCACTAATTCAGGTTTGATACGCCCATCATATGCAGGCCCTTTCGAACTGATGCCCGGTACATGCAGTGAATCATCGCTTGCACCCACTACCAATACATTCTTTGCCTGTTTAAAAGTGCCTGTCAGGTTTGCAAAACCCTTCAGGTTCGCATAGACGCTACCCGTATCAGCACTCGTACCTACATTGCCCGAAGAAAAAACATGTAATACGGTATCCGTATGATACACTTCTTCATCATACGCCACTGCCTCTGCACCATAATAATTCTCTATTCCCGTACCATAAGAATGATTCTGTACAGATACTTTATAATCCCTCATGTAAGCACTGTCCTCCGGCATTAAACTATATGTATAATTTGCAGGACATAACAAAGCCTGCGGTGCTGCCCCCAATCCCTTCTCTCCATTATTCCCTGCACCCGCTATCATTGTTGCCATAATAGTAGCATGCGAAGAAAAATTCGCAGATGCCTGCGAAGTCAAAATAAATCTTCCCTTCAGATCAAGATCTGTTGTATCAAACAGGTCTTCTTTCAATGACACGGTAATATCAGTGCCTCTTATCGCAGGATATGCCTGTTGCACAGTATTGATCGCATTTGCAGAAAGGTCTGCTGAATTTATTCTTTGTTCAGGAAATGCTTTCCGTTGTACATCGGCAAAGGAGATAATAGATTGTGCAATAAAATTACGCCACTCAGCAGTCAATACAGATACAATATAATTCGATCCGGTACGCCGTATTATACGGCAATACCCAGGTGCAGCACCCGCATTTACAATCAACTCAACACTATCCCGGATAGCAATCAGGTTTAATAAATTCGTACTTGCCTTCCAGTTATCATTCGCCTGCAACACATACACTACGCGTCGCGCTAAGCTGCTGTCAAAGGTTGCCTTCTTTAGTATAAAATGTACCTGGCTGAATGATTTTACCACCCCATAATCATGCAGTGATTCACCGGGATATTCACGGAACTTTACGAGGTAATAACCTGTATGTTTACGCGATCCGCCCTTCGCAAGGTCGCTGCTGGCGTACCTCACAGCTACCTGATCCGGGAAGTCCTGGGCGCCTGCTGATAATGCCTGGCATACTAATAAGTGTAACAAAACAAGGCTTGCTCTCATAAAGATTTTGGGTTGACAGGTTGCTCTTTGCGTCAAATAAAACTAAAGTAATTCATTCATAACTCTGATTAAATAAAAAGAAAAATTTTTCGTTGGTTTCATGGAAAGTTGTAATATTGGACCCGAGCAACTAAAATCTAAACGTCGAGGCATTTGATACCAGAGCAGCCATCTTTTTGGCGCGTAACCGAAAGAATCAATAATCATTGAAAGCCCGGAGAGGACGCGGATTTTGCCATACCGTATCTTTCACCCACATCACTTTTTGAGCACTAAAATTATGTATTAACAGTAAACAATTTAAACATGCATGATGCACGTATCGTGCAGCAACTGTAAGCACGAGTTTTTATCTGTCGTTAGCTGTATTTACTGATGATGAATACGTCCATTTTTCGTCAGCGAATCAGCTAATAGTATCTTCATTTTCCTGAAACCCAAACCCAAATCTAAATGTATGCGTAAACATTCATTCAACGCCTTATTGTGTCTGATGGCCGGTATCGCTGTAGCCACAGTCTCCTGTAAAAAAGATAATGTAAGCAGCACTAAATCTGCTGATGCTATCTCCACTGAAACCCTTGCAAAGATCGAAGCACTGGGCTTTAGCGCCGCAGATGTTCACAAGTTCGGCAATGATTACATCGTAGAAGGTGATATCCGCCTCACTGAAGAAGACCTGAATGCTAAATACACTGGCCCTGTTCTGCGTGTAGCTAATTCAGAACAGTATCGCACTACCAACATCGTGACAGGTACCCCACGTACTATCAAAGTCCTGGTTGCAAGTAGCCTGGGTAGCGCTTATGTAGCAGGTGCTGATACTGCTATTGCCCGTTACAACCGTCTCCAACTCGCTATCACTTTCACCCGTATCACCAGCGGTATTGCACACATTACTATCTCTGGTTTTAACCAGGGCCCAAGCGGTGGTTTTATCACCCTGGGTTCTTCAGGTTTCCCAACCAGCAGCGGTAATCCTTACGCCTCTATCCTGATGAACACTAACTCTCAGGCTTATGGCAGTAATCCAAATGTACTGTATGTAGGTTCTGTAATTCAGCATGAAATCGGTCACTGTATTGGTTTCCGTCATACTGATTATTTCGATCGTTCTTATAGCTGTGGTGGTACTGCTACCAACGAAGGCGCTTCAAGCGTAGGAGCTATCTGGATTCCAGGTACGCCAACCGGTGCTGATGCAAATTCATGGATGCTGTCATGCTCCAATGGTGGTAATCGTACTTTCAACCCGAACGATATTATCGCATTAAACTACTTGTATTAATTAGTAAGACAGATATTCTTATTAGCTGATGCATGAGCAAAAAAAGCCGGTAGCGAAATGCTACCGGCTTACAATATCTTTGTTTATTCTGCTTTACATTCATATACGACAGAACTACATCTGTCCACATCTTTCAGGCCTTTCCTCCATGAAATGAACCCATTCCAGAAGCCTTTAAACAGGCCATTTCCGCCATGCTTATATTTCTCACTCAGCAGACTTACATAAAACCCATCAAACACCATTGGATGTTTTTTCACAACCCTGATCTTATGCTGTTTCAGCAATACCTCCATAGAAGCAGGAGAGAAGTGATAAAGGTGACGTGGTACATCATATGCTGCCCAGTTTTCTCCATAATGCTCCGCGTCAGAAGAAGTGTAGTTAGGTACTGCAATGAGCAGTGCGCCTTCCGGTTTTAATAAGGTACGGATATGACGGATATAATCATGTAAGGTATGTACATGTTCCAGTACATGCCACATGGTGATGGCATCGAATTGTCCGGCAGGCAATGCGTAGAGATCTTCTGATGGCCGGGGTTCGATGTTGTATAATGTCTTTGCATTCTGACGGGCAGTTTCATCGGGCTCCACACCTGTGATCTGCCAGCCGCCCTGTTGCATGAAGTGAAGGAAGGAACCCGTACCACAACCAATGTCGAGGATGGAACCCTGTTTAAGCCCGGTTGCTGCCTTAACCCAGTTTTGTTTACTGCGCAGGGTGATTTTCCTCACGCTGTGGTATAAACGGTTGATGAGACCCTGGCGGGTTTCTGAGTGGGAGATATATTCCTGCGATTGATAATAGCGGCCGATGTTGGCATTGTCAGGAACGTTTTGTGTGTAACGTACGCTGCAATGTCCGCAATGTATGATATCAAAGGTTTCTTTAGAAACAGTGTGATCTTTGGCTGTCAGTGCTTTATGTGAAGTTGCGGCTCCACATACCGGACAGGTTTTATGGTAGATAAAAGACATGGCCAAAAATACAGAAAAATCATAACGAAAAAATCGCTTATTCCTTCAGCCGGCATAAATAAAGTTCTTATTTATATTCACCAAATACCTTCCTTAGTGTATCCGCTATCTCACCCAGGGTACACAAAGTTTCCACCGCTTCCACTACGATCGGCATCAGGTTCTCCTCTGTATGGGCCGCGGCTTCCAGCCTTTGTAGTATAGCCTTTACAGCTTCGTGATCCCTGCGTGTGCGCAGTTCCTCCAGCCGCTCCGTTTGCACCTGCCTGATACTATCATCAATCCGGAAGATCTCTGGTGTTCCCTCTTCCTTTACCGTAAACTTGTTCACCCCAACAATAATCTTCTCACCGCTTTCTATCTCCTGCTGGTATAAGTAAGCACTTCTTGCTATCTCGTCCTGCACAAAACCCTGTTCTATCGCACTCACTGCACCTCCCATTGCATCTATACGCGCTATCAGCTCCCAGGCCTTTGCCTCCACTTCGTTCGTCAGTGCCTCTACATAATAGGATCCTGCCAGCGGATCCACCGTATCTGCAATACCACTCTCGTAGCCTACAATCTGCTGGGTACGCAAGGCAATGCGTGCCGCTTCCTCGGTAGGCAGTGACAATGCTTCATCATACCCATTCGTGTGCAGCGATTGCGTGCCTCCCAGGGTTGCTGCCATAGTTTGCACAGCAACACGTACAATATTATTATGTGGCTGCTGCGCCGTTAGCGTACTCCCACCTGTCTGTGTATGAAAGCGTAGCATTTGCGCCTTCGGGTCAGTAGCCCCCAATTCCTTTGTCATGGTAGCCCACATCCTTCTCGCAGCCCTGAACTTCGCTACCTCCTCAAAGAGATGATTATGCGCATTAAAAAAGAAAGATAGCCTGCGCGCAAATACATTGATGGCCAGCCCCTTTTCAATGGCTGCTTTTAGATAGGCTTTGCCGTTAGCCAGGGTAAATGCCAGCTCCTGCACCGCATTGGCACCTGCCTCGCGGATATGATAACCGGAAATGGAGATGGTATTCCATTTGGGTACTTCGGTACTGCACCAGGCAAAAATGTCGGTGATCAGGCGCATCGAAGGTTTGGGCGGATAAATATAAGTGCCCCTTGCAGCATACTCCTTTAGAATATCATTCTGGATAGTGCCTGATATCTTATGGAGATCGGCCCCCTGTTTTTTAGCAAGAGCAACGTACAAAGCGAGTAAGATAAATCCTGTTGCGTTGATAGTCATACTGGTAGAGATCTCCTCCAGTTTAATTCCGGCAAAGAGTCTTTCCATATCCTCCAGCGAATCGATGGCCACACCTACCTTTCCCACTTCTCCCTCCGACATGGCATGATCAGAATCATATCCGATCTGTGTAGGCAGGTCAAAGGCCACACTCAACCCCATCACCCCCTGGCTAAGCAGATAGTGGTAGCGCTGGTTTGAGGCCTCCGCGGTACTGAATCCGGCATATTGTCGCATGGTCCATAGTTTATCGCGGTACATGGTAGCATGCACACCCCTGGTAAATGGGAATTGTCCGGGCAACTCATCCATGGGTACCGGTTGAGTATATACTGGATCTATGATAATACCGGCATCTGTTTTGATGATATTTTCCATAATATGCACATTCGTGGAATAATGATGTATGATAGACAATGTTACATAATTATTACCGTATTCTGCGAAGACCAAATTTTGATAATTTACAGGACCATTCCTGAAAGATTTACCGAATAAGCTATGTTTATTTACGCACTGTTATTACTCACTTTTGCCCTGGCCCTGTTCAGCATTTTCTATACTTATACAGCTGCCGCAGCCCCTATCAGCCACAATTGGTCGCGTCTTTTTGCCGGATTAGCATTGGGAGTATTTATTTATCTCTATGGCACCTGGGTATACCTGACTATCGAAGCCAAGTACGGGTTTGGTATCTGCCTCCTGCTGGCACTGATCATTGGTTTTCTGCGCCCTAAGCGGGGAACACGTGCTTCCCAAACCTGGCAGATCTTCTTCAATTTATTGTTCGGAACAGGTTTAAGCCTGCTGAGTACTCTCTACTTTACCGGCACCACCGGCAAACCTGAAACCATCGAAATGGCTTTCCCTATGAAAACAGGGCGATACTTCGTATTGCAGGGAGGTAAAGGATTACCCACCAACCTGTTTCATTACAGCCTGAGAGGGGCCATCTATGCGATGGATATCGTAAAACTGAAACCGGATGGCCGCCGTGCCAGTAAGATCTTCAGCAAAAAATTATCAGACTACGAAATCTTTGGTGATACCTTATATAGTCCCTGCGATGGCAGGGTATTGAAAGCCTATGGTAATAACCCTGACAATATACCGCCGGATATGAGCCGTGGTCCTAATAATACCAACCAGGTGATCATAGAAACCACGAATAGTTACATCTTTTTAGGACATATGAAGGAGGGAAGTGTGATCGTGCACGACGGAGACCTCATTAAAAAAGGACAGCCAATGGGCTGTGTAGGCAATTCAGGATTTAGTACGGAGCCTCACCTGCACATCCAGGCACATAAGAAAGTACCGGGTATTCCATGGTATCAGGGACCACCATTATATATCCACTTTAATGGAAAGGGTTATTTACTATACGAGGTAATCCGGCCTAAGAGAGTGATGATGGTAAAGAAATGAAAAAAGCCCTCCGCATTGTGGAGGGCTTTTTTCATTTCTTTAACTGACTTCATAAATAGGTATTTCCAATTGATAATCAATACACAAATAGTAATTATGAAATGAGTTCTAGAATAATTTGCGGGCTTCAGCATTCACAATCTGCGCAGTGATTTCGGCAGGTGATTGTTCCGCCTGGAGGAATATTTCCAGAATATGTTTATTGAGATCCATCGCAGATGCCTCAGCAGGGAGCTGGCTGGCTACCTGGTTGATGATCGTGATCGTTTGTTCTTTCAGTGTTTTCACCGCTTCCCATGCCGCTGCAGAGACGTAGATCTGCTGCGTAACGTTATGGTCAAATTCAGCTTTGATCGTGTGGATCAGGCCAACCTGCATGTCTGTAGCACCCAGACCCGGCTGATATACACGGCTGATCAGGTTTTGCAGGTTAATACGGTCTACCAGCAATGCCATTCTTTCATAGGCTTGTAATTGCAGGGGAAGGACAGCCGCATCGCTGCTGCGCTTTTCTGAAACAGGAGCAGTGGCGACAGGTGCTGCCTCCTTGTCTTTAGGTTTTAGGAACATATCCCTTAAGGTCATATATAGAATAGTTAAGATGCCGATGCCTAATACAACGAAAAGCATGCTTTGAGTTGAGATATTACTCATGTAGAACGATTGTTTGCAAGTGCAAATATATAAATAAAAATGTGCAGATATAGTGGCAAAAAAAAAGCTTTTGCCGATCCGGCAAAAGCTTTTTCTATAGAAAATGAATTATTTACGCCAGTTTTTCCAAACCCGCTTTCAAACGCTTCATCCCTTCCTGCAGCTTCTCCATAGACGCAGCATAAGAAATACGGATCGCATTTGGTTGCTGGAAAGCAGAACCAGTCACGAAAGTCACGTTCGCTTTGTGTAAGAGATACATACACAGATCATCTGCATTATTCACCACCTCACCGTCGTAAGACTTGCCAAAGAAGCTGCTTACGTCCGGGAACATATAAAATGCACCATCCGGATTGATCAGTTTCAGACCAGGTATCTGGCTCATCTGCTCAAATACAAAAGCCTTTCTCTTTATGAACTCAGCCAGCATCTCGTCAGCAGAATCTTTTGGACCATTCAGCGCTGCTACTGCCGCTTTCTGGGTAATAGAGCAGGTAGCAGAAGTGAACTGGCTCTGGATGTTTTCTGCTGCCTTTGCTACAGCTGTAGGTGCTACCAGGTAGCCCAAACGCCATCCTGTCATCGCAAAGCCCTTACTCAGACCATTGATAATAAGCGTACGTTCCTTCATACCTTCGAACTGTGCAATGCTCTCATGCTTACCTACATAATTGATGTATTCATAGATCTCATCAGCCAATACATAGATACCCGGATACTTCGCAAATACAGCTGCCAGCGCTTTCAGTTCTTCCTTACTATATACAGATCCCGTAGGATTGCAGGGAGAGGAGAACATGAACAACTTAGTCTTAGGCGTGATCGCCGCTTCCAGTTGCGCAGGTGTGATCTTAAATTTATTTTCGATACTGCAGGGTACGAACACAACCTTACCCTGACAGAGTTTTACTAATTCTGAATAAGTAACCCAATATGGTGTAGGGATGATCACCTCATCACCGGGATTGATTACACTCAGTACTGCATTGGCAATACTTTGCTTGGCACCGGTCGATACCACAATCTGCTCGGGCAGATATTCCAGATTGTTATCACGTTGCAGTTTCTTCACCACCGCCGCACGCAGATCTGCAATACCAGCTACCGGTGTGTAATGTGTAAAGCCTTCGTCGATGGCTTTTTTTGCTGCCTCCCTGATGTGGGCAGGCGTGTCAAAGTCAGGTTCGCCAATACTCAGATCTACAACGTCTATACCCTGCGCTTTCAACTCACGGCTCAGCTTAGCCATTTTGATCGTTTGTGGCTCAGAGATTCTTGACAGCCTTTCTGCTAATTCCAAATGCTTCATAACAAAAATGTTTAGTAGGTGCGCGACCAGCAACAAACCTACAATAAATTTGTAACTGATGGCGGAAGAAATGTGTGATCGTAATTAGGAGGAACGGAAATACTTAACGTTTCAGAAGCTTCACAACGGCCTTATCCTTCCCTTTTTGACCTCTTAAATAATATATACCAGCAGGTAAGACTGAAAAATCCGCCTGCCAGTCGTAATAATAATAATCTGTATCAGCGGTAAACGTCGTCGTCCTGATCCTGCGGCCATTATTATCATAAAGGGCCAGTTCTACCTTTTGACCTGCGTTTGCATGAAGATAAGCTTTGAGACTGCTACTAAAAGGGTTGGGTAAAGCTTTCAGCCAACTATGCTGCAGCAGGCTGCTGTCACCCGATAAAATACTGGCTTTCAGTATATTGAATGCCGTAGTAAAGTTGGGGATCCCATAGCCCAGATCATTGTCTGGTGCAGTATACTGGCTGCTGCCCGCCCTGATGGCATTGATGATCTGACTATTTGTGCAATTGGGAAATGCCTGCCACAAACAAGCCGTGAAACCCGCTATCACAGGTGTGGCAAAGGACGTACCGCTTCCCACACTAATGGTGCCATTGGGTAAAACGATCCTGCCATACTGGCCCAGGGATACAACATCCGGTTTAATACGACCATCGGCAGTTGGGCCATGGCCGCTGAAATCAGCAAGCCTGCCATCAGCATCTACAGCACCTACTGTCAGCACATTATCTGCATCGCCGGGAGTAAGTATATAATGCCAGTCATTATTACCTTCATTGCCAGCGGCAACGACCACGATCATGCCCTTGGCAGCAGCCATGGAGGCGGCACGGGCGATGATGGTCGTCTTCCCGTCCAGATCTGAATAGCTGTGATTATAAAGAGGATCATCAAAAGTGTTGTAACCAAGAGAAGAGGAGAGAAGGTCTGCACCCGCACTGTCAGCATATTCGGCAGCAGCCACCCAGTTATTTTCTTCGATGGGTTTTTCCCATTCGGTTTCTTCGGTGCGTAGTAATATGTAACCCGCTTCAGGAGCCGATCCTACCATCTCATTCGGAAGATTGGCCGCGAGTATGGAAAGTACTTCTGTACCATGATCACCATAGGCATATACGTTAGCAGCCGCGTTGACAAAATCCCAGGTACTGATGATCTTCGTCGTAGTAAATGCCCTGTTTACATTGGCAGATGGGAAACCATTATCAATGACAGCAATGACCATATCCTGTCCTCTATAATTCTTATCATGCAGCGATTGTGCATGATGCAATTCCACCTGCGATTTTGCTACACCATAATATTCATCGGCACTGACCTTTTCCGCGGCTGGTCTGTCCTTCCTGGCAGCGGATTTCCGGCCCTCGCTACGGGTATTGACTACAAATGAAAAGGATCTGATCTTTCTGATGGCAGCAGTATCAGAAGTTTGTATAATGATTTGATTGAACCAGCGGGAAGTATAAAGGATGTTAACATTACCGGCAGCAAGGATACTATCGCGGTAAGAGCTGGATACCGGCAGGTCTGTGCTGTCTATAGAAATATGTTGTTTGGTTCTGCGTTCAAGCGCTTTGGTACTCAGAAACTGGGATGGTTGGTCTGGTGACCAGGTACTGTGCGCCTTATCGCGCAGCTGAATAATATAGCGGGAAGTCTGGGCCTTACTAAGGGTATTGGATAGCAGTAATATGAAAAGGATAGATAGCCTCATAGGGCTAAGATAGGGGAAAAACCCGCTTCTGCATCTGGCAGAAGCGGGTTTTTCTATTAATAATAACTCTTGATATAACCTACATAAGGTGCCAGGGAACCAGTGGTGACATTGGCATTGCCTGTCAGGAAGATAGTGTATACACCACTTACAGACAGCTGGGTAGTAGAAGAATTGTTGGTAGCTACCACTGTAGAAGTACCAGCTTTCTTCACGGTGATGGAAGTAGCGCTGGTTACAGTGCTCAGGGCCTTGAACACAGTCGTTGGCCTGGACATTGAGAAGGTCACATTGCTGTCTACCTTGGTAGCGTTCAGATACAGGTCAACCGGGCCAATGTTGGAAGATAAGTTCCAGAAACGGATATTCAGATTAGCTGTATTTGCACCATTGAATTCACTATCCTTGATCGGATAGAACACCGGTGAGGTAGAATCACCGAATGCCACCAGGGTGTAGTAGTTCAGTGAATCGTAGGTAGCAGCACTGGTAGATACTACAGTAGTGCCGGTAGCATATCTTTTCAGTTCAAAGATATGTACGCCGCCATAAGCCTGGTAGTTATAACCTGCAAAGCCGGTGGAGACGCTGTCCTTAATTTTGGTAGAGTTGTCGTAGAAATCCAGTTTGGCAGCACTGCTGATACCGTTGATCACTACGAAAGCTGCTACGGGTCTTGAAGGAGTTGTGTTTTCAGTTTTCAAACATGCGGTAAACCCTGTTACCATTGCAAGAAGGGCCGCAACTGCCCCGAAACGTTTACTTGTTACCATTTCACTCACTTGTTTAATATAGAATTAGAACTTGGTTTTTTTAAAAAGCCTTTTTGGAATAGTCAATTGTGAACCTGGACAGATCTGGGCTATAGGCCCGCTGCCGCTGGCGTTCATAATTATAAATAAGCTCACCCAAAGCCTGCATAAATGGTTCGCCTATCTGTTTAAACTGGTAATTTTCGTCGGACAAAATTCCGTTATTATCGTTTACATACACAGTTGTAGATAACATAAATTCTACCTGGTGGCTAAAGTCTGCTATATAGGCAATGTCTGTTAAAGTTCCATAAGCCCATCCAGGTTTGTTAAAGCTGCGTACATCACCACTGATACGGTTATTTTTCTCTGCACCGAACAACAGAAATTTCACATAGTTATGATGAAATGCTGCAGGATCGTAAGTTGGTCGCTCCGATTCTTCCGGTTGTGCTGACATGCAGCGGTATAAAAATCCATAGTCGTCCTCTTTTAAACGGAAACGTTGAGATTTTGTTACAAGATCAGGGAAAATAATGCTTTTTAGAATTTTATGCAGATCCGACAGGCTGACCCTGTTTTTCAGCGAGGCATCCATGGGTGCCTGTATCAATTTTTTCTCCTCATTATAATATGCCTTCCCCATTTTATCATTCCTGGTGGAAAAGCTGAGTGGGCTATATTGAATCGGTTGTTGCCAGATCACTTTTCGACCCCTGCGAAAGATAATGGCGTTGGTATACCTGTTTTTTTCGGGGGAAATTCCGGTCACTCCCAGCCGGTGAAGGACCTGTACCCCGGGGTAGCCCTTTGCCCACAGTTCTTTATTAAAGGACTCCTGGCCGATAAATTCATACAGCCGGTTAAAAGCATCGTTGTCACTGACCAGCAGGATCTTCTTAATATAATTACCGATGGAAGGGAGCCCGGAAGGAGAGGTGGCGTCAGTGAAGGCGGCAGGAGTAGCACCGGGCAAACTATCGGTGAGCATGGGGGTATGCCGGTCCAGGCCCGGAATAGCAAGGTCGTTCAGCTTTTCCAGGGCCAGGGCTGCAGCTGCGAGCTTTATGGTAGAGGCTGGGTAAAAATATGCATGATCATCCAGTCTGTAGGTGAAATCCCTGCAATGAGGCTGATTTTGGTCATCCCGGTCGATCCTGGTATAAATAATTTGTAATTGATACCGTTCTGGGTCCGAAAATACAGGGCCAAGGCGGCTTGCCTGTGATCTTAATAAAGATTCCAAAAAAGAGTTGGGAGGAAGGTAATTGATGGTTTGCATATTTTTATTAGTATTGCAGCCAGCAAAGTAGAGTTATCAACCGAATAGCAAAGCATTGGCATACATTAGAGAAGACTAAATAAGGGCAAAAAACTCTGGTTTAAGAGTTGAAAACCAATATTTTCCACCTTTTTCCTTTTCTGCGTTTCTCCGGCTTTAATATATCAATTTAAATTCTATCTTTGCAACTCTTAAAATTTTTTTATAAACCCGAAACAATATGCAACTTAAAGGACTGGTTAGATTTTTTGCCGGTGCATTGATCCTTATCTCTGTGTATTACCTGTCTTTCACGTTTCTGGTACGCAGCTACGAGAGCAAGGTAGACCTGCAAGCCAAGACGGATGTCTTAAAGATGAAAGACGCTCCTGAAGTCAAGTACAAGGACGATAAAGAGGCCCGTGCTTTTTATCAGGATACACTGAATGATCTGATCAAAGCAAGAAGACAAAGAATCCTGGATAGCACCAGCAATCAACAGATCGCGGGTTTTCCCTGGTACGTAACCTATACCAAAGCCAAGGAAAGAGAACTGAACCTTGGACTTGACCTCCAGGGCGGTATGAACGTAGTGCTCGATGTGAGCGTGCAAGATGTGATCCTTTCCCTGAGCGGTCATTCGACAGACAAGGACTTCAACCGGGCGCTGGAAAATGCTGCCATCGCGAAGAAAGCCAGCCAATCGGATTTTGTAACATTGTTCGGGCAGGAATATGCAAAAGTGGCTCCTCAGGGTCGCCTGGCTACCATTTTTGCAAACGCTTACCAAAAAGACATCAATTTCAACACTTCTAACGACGAGGTTCTGAAAGTTATCCGTCGTGAAGCTGGTGCTGCAATTAAAAATACCTATCTCGTACTGCAGAAACGTATTGACAAGTTTGGGGTAGCTTCTCCAAACATCAGCCTGGACGAAAGTAAAGGTATCATCTCCGTAGAACTGGCTGGGGTAGACAACCCTGACCGTGTAAGGAAATACCTGCAGGCAAGTGCGAACCTGGAGTTCCGCGAAACTTACAGAAACGATGCTGACTTCGTGAATAACGTTCTCGTGAAAATGAACGAGGCATTGAAAAATGCAACTGCTGGCAAACCTGTGGTTGATACAGCTGCCACTGCTGCAACGAAGCCTGCTGCCGCTGCCACGGATAGTTCCAAAGATGGTAGCCTGGCAGCCTTCATTGGTGACTCAGCCGGAAAGAAAAAAGGTGGCAAGGTAGACTCCGCTAAGCTGATGGCTGATGCAGAGAAGGAATTCCTGAAGACCAATCCACTGTTCGCCATTCTGCACCCGCAGATCACACAGGACGGTCAGCCTTTACCTTCTGCTGTAGTGGGTAGAATCATGCCCACTGACACTGCTGCTTTCAAAGCTTACCTGACACTGCAAGCAGTAAAAAATGTAATGCCTAAAGACCTGGTATTTGCTTTCGGTCCTGAAAATAAACAAGACAAACACGGTCCACTGGAGGTTTTCGCCCTGAAAATCAACCCTGCTAATCCTGCTCCACGCGTAAGCGGTGAAAGGGTAGTAGATGCTAAACAGGACTACGACCAGAATGGTAATGCTGAAATCAGCATGGCGATGGATAACGTGGGTGCCAGAGAATGGAAGAAACTGACCGGTGAACTGGCTCCTAAAGGTGGTGCTGACGAAAGCCGCGCTAACCTGAACTACGTTGCAGTAGTACTGGACAGCATCGTTTACACAGCTCCTTCTATTATTAACGAGATCCCTGGTGGTCACTCCCAAATCACCGGTAGCTTTACCGTTGAAGAGGCGAAAGACCTTGCGAATATCCTGAAGTCTGGTAAAATGCCAGCTCCGGCTAAAATCGTTCAGGAACAGATTGTCGGACCAACCCTGGGTGCTGAGTCTATCGCAGCCGGTGCTAAATCCTTCATCATCTCCTTCATCGTGATCTTCGTACTGATGCTGGTATATTATAATACCGCCGGTATCGTTGCAAACATCGCCCTGATCCTGAACCTGCTCTTCACCTTCGGTATTCTCGCTTCGCTGGGTGCGACGCTGACGATGCCTGGTATCGCAGGTCTGGTATTGACTGTAGGTATGGCCGTGGATACAAACGTAATCATCTTCGAACGTATCAAGGACGAGCTTGTACATGGCAGAACATATCCACAGGCGATTGAATTCGGTTATAGAAGATCTTATGCTCCTGTACTGGATGGTCACATCACCTCCCTGCTCACAGCAATTATCCTGTTCTACTTCGGTTTAGGTCCGGTACTGGGCTTTGCTACCACTCAGATCATTGGTCTGTTACTGTCTCTGTTCTGTGGTATCATGATCTCCCGTATCGTAACTGACTACTATACCAACAAGAAACGTCACTTCGAATATTTCACTCCAATCTCCCGGAAGATCTTCAAGCATGCTGCTTTTGACTTCGTAGGTAAGAGAAAATATGCTTATGTGATCTCTGGTTTCATGATCTTGCTGGGTGCATCTTCCTTCTTCCATGGTTTCCGTCACGGTGTTGACTTTGATGGTGGTCGTAGCTTCACAATCCGCTTCGATCAGCCAATGAAGACCGAAGAAGTACGTACCATTCTGGAGAAAGAATTCAATTCAGAACCGTATGTAAAAACTATCGGTAACACCAACCAGCTGAACATTACGACCAACTATCGTATCAATGAACAGAATCCTGAAGTTGATAGGGAAGTAACTGAGAAACTGTACAATGGTCTGAAGAAGTTCTATGATAAGTCTTTAACTTATGAATCATTCTCTTCACCTCGTTATATCGTAGCTTCCCAGACAGTATCTCCAACCATCTCCGATGACCTGCGTGCAGGTGCGGTGAAGGCTACGATCCTGTCTCTGGTAGTGATCTTCCTGTACATCCTGCTGCGTTTCAATAAATGGCAGTATTCAATTGGTACAATCTTCTCCCTGTTGCATGACGTGATGGTAACACTGGCTGTATTCTCTTACTGCCGCGATATCGTTCCGTTCCCACTGGAAGTTGACCAGCACTTCATTGCGGCGATCCTGACGGTCATAGGTTTCTCCATGAACGATACCGTGATCGTATTCGACCGTATCCGTGAGTACTTCCGCGGTGGTCAGATGAAGGGTATGTCAAGAGACGGTATCATCAACAAGGCAATCAACGATACACTGAGCCGTACAGTAATGACGTCTCTGACAGTATTCCTGACAATCCTGATCCTCTTCATCTTCGGTGGTGAGGTAACCCGTGGTTTCGCATTCGCGATGCTGATCGGTGTAATCACAGGTACTTATTCTTCCATCTTCGTAGCTGCACCAGTGCTGGTGGACTTCGACAAGAAGAATGAGCTGGCAAATGAAAGCGAAGCAGTTCCTGTAAAGGATACAGATAAGAAAGGCTTAGCTGATGCTGTAAAGAAATAGTGTTCAATTAAATGTTTGATAAACAAAAGCCCTTCGGTGTAACCGAGGGGCTTTTTGCTTTTGGAAAAGTCAACACCGTTTCCTTGATAAGCCGGCCGCAGGGCTTTAACCCCATTTACCGTAAAATGCAACATGAACCCCCATCTACCTTCTATCCGCCTATAGATAAAAGCAATGTTGACTTATTCCTGCCTTGTGGTATTTTGCGGGCAAATAAGGTTTTTATGGCAATAGCAGCAGAAAAAAAGTCCTGGGTAAAGTGGATCAGAAGGGTCGGTATCTGGGGTTTCCTGTTTTTCCTGGCAAAGGGCTTGCTGTGGTTGGTGCTGGCTTATTGGATAGTGAAGTAGTCGTAGATTTAAATTTGGATAAGGAATGAATATTCCTAAATGAAAAGCGGTTTTGCCATCAGGCAAAACCGCTTAAAATCCTTAATCTTTCGTGAGCAATTTGAGTAGTTTATCATCATCACTTCCATCTCCCTGCACAATCCCAAAATCTCCTTTATACGTCCATACCGTCCAGGGTATCGCATTTTTATCCAGTGCTTTCTTCATATCCTTATACCACCGCATCCTATCCTTCCTTGGCACCAGGCTGGTACAACCCCATTCCCCGCAAATCAGAGGCACTTTAAACTTCTTCGCCATTCTCGCTGCAGTCGCTATCTGATCTGCTATGATATCGTCGTTATAATCCTGCGTACTACCTGCCAGCAGATTTCTGATTGTAGCCGGTTGCTCATTCAGTTCCTTCGCAGTAATAGTTGCACCCGGGTAATGCACCGGCCCACCATAATCCTGCTGCCTGCTATCCTTGTAACGATAGTGCGTAAAGTAGATAGGCTCAAAGTAGTGGAAGTTCAGGATAATATGATTATCGCCCTCCGGCAGTTTCAGCTGTGAAATAGTACTATAACTACCACTCTGATTACTACTTACTACTATTACTCTCTTCGCATCTATTTCACGGATCGCTTTGATCGTTTTTGCCAGTAACTCATTCCATTCACCTGCACTATCAGCAATCGGATCACTCAACAATTCATATGCCACCAGGTTAGCCGGATATTTTTTCAATTCCAGGGCCAGTTCTTTCCACATGGCTATAAAGCGATCCTGCTCATCATCACTGCTCCACAGGCGGTGACCTTTCAGTGTATGTAAATCTATAATCACCCGCAGCTTATTGGCTTTACACCAGCCAATAGCAGCGTGAATATTCTTAAAAGCATCATCGTATTTATCGTTCTTATAATTCCACAACTCACCTTCGTCTATGGGTATACGTAAATGATCAAAACCTTTTTGAGCCAGGAAGATCACATCTTTCTCACCAAAAAAGTCTACCAGCGCTGTGCCATTCCGGCCGCTGGCATCCGACAGCCAGTAACCAATGTTTACCCCTTTCTGAATATTAAAACCTTCAGGAAATTTCGGAGGTACCGGCTGCTGGGCACGAACCGTCAGGGAAGTGGCAAAGAAAACCACTATAAGCATGATAATTGACCTGGAGTTATCTAACATACCACAAATTTCGGAAATTAATTTTAGTTAACTGAACAAAAACGCCACATCCTCCTCCGTCAGCTTCTTCACAAAGCCGGTGTCCTCACTGATCAGATCATCTGCTATCATCTTCTTCCTTTGCTGCAATGCAAGGATCTTTTCCTCCACACTATCCTTACAGATCATCTTGTAGGCAAACACCTTATTTTGCTGCCCGATGCGGTGTGTACGGTCTATGGCCTGCTGCTCTGCTGCCGGATTCCACCATGGATCTACCAGGTATACATAATCAGCAGCCGTCAGCGTCAATCCCACACCACCTGCTTTAAGACTGATCAGGAATACCCGCATTGCTTCCTCTTCCTGGAACTGGTTCACCAGTTGCTGCCTGTTCTCCGCTTTCGTACTGCCGTCCAGATAGAGAAATTTCAATCCTTCCTGCTCCATCGCTTTTGCTATGAGTTGCAGCATGCCGGTGAACTGAGAGAAGACCAATACCTTATGGGCACCAGTGTTTTCACTGATCTCGCGCATCAGCTCATCCAGCTTTACAGAATGGGGAATATGTGATTCAGATTCCACCAGCTGAGGAGCATTACATACCTGCCTTAACCGGGTCAGACCTTCCAATACATAAATCGTGCTAGCTGCTATTCCCTGCTCCTGGATGCGGTTAAAAACTTTCTCTTTGTATAGATCGCGGATCCTGTTATATGCCTGCCGTTGCTCATCGCCCATCTCACACCACATAATGATCTCCGTTTTGTCCGGCAGATCCTGGGCAATCTGTTCCTTTGTACGCCTCAGGAGAAATGGGTATATCAGTCGACGTAACTGACCCGCTTTTTCCGCATCAGCATTTTTATCAATCGGCATGGCAAATTCAGACTTGAAAAATGCCTGGTTACCCAATAGACCCGGGTTAGCAAAGTTCATCTGCGCATACAGGTCCATCGTATTGTTTTGGATAGGGGTACCACTCAGAATCAGGCGGTTACGCGATTGCAATACCTGAAGTGCCTTTGTGGTCTGCGAGCTGGGATTCTTGATCACCTGGCTTTCGTCCAGTACAACATAGCCAAATACATGACTGGCAAAGATCTCCTGGTCACTGCGAATCGTACCATAGCTGGTGATCACCAGGTCATACCCTGAAGGTGCATAATGCCGGTTATTGCCATGGTAGATGGTGTACCGCAGATCTGGGGCGAACTTTTTCAGCTCACTTTCCCAGTTATAGATCAGGGATGTAGGGCATACCACCAGGTGCGTTTCTCCCGGGTATTTATTGGCGAGGTGCTGTAAAAACGTAATGGTCTGCAGGGTTTTACCCAAACCCATATCGTCTGCCAGGCAGCCTCCCCAGCGCATGGCATCGAGAAGACACATCCACTCAAAACCAGCCTGCTGGTAGTTGCGCAGCTGTGCCTGAATAGCCGATGGTACGGGGAAATTTGCACCTGGCTGGATCTGCAGCCGTTGTAATCTTTGCAAAGTATCTTCCGAATGATTCCCCTGCAGGATCTCCTGCGCAACTGTAAAATGCAGGCGGGAGAGTTTCAGTTTATCTTTTTGTACCTGGCCCAGTTTCCAGAGCAGGTCATATTTATGCAGCCACTCATCAGGTATTACACCAATGGTACCATCTTTCAATAATAAGTGGGGTTGCTTGTGTTGTAAGGCTTTTTGCAGGTCTGCCAGGGCAACGGGAATATCTCCGTAATGGATCTTTATGTCCAGCTCAAAAGCCTCTTTGTCATCACCGCTCCAATTGATATCCATCACAGGCACATTTGTATTGTACCTGAAATGTTGCAGCTGGTCCATGCCATACACACCGATGTTACGATCCGTGAGTTTGCGGTAGCACTTTACAAACCACTGGTTCTTTTCCGCATCTGCAAACGGAAGGTAGAAGTAGCCATTGCGCTGCTGCGCAAAGCGTGCATGCAGGGACCGGATGAATGCAAGGATTTCCTTTTCTTCTTCAATATGTCTTTTGATCTCGAATTGTGTATCACCTGCTGTACGGATGACCACAGCATCCGGCGAATCTTCGATGATAAAGTCTCCGTACTGCCATTGCGGTGTGAGTACGAGAAATGATTTATTCAGTTCACTGAGCCAGATGTTACAGGAAGGAGAGACGTCGATCTCCTCTTTGTCCAGCAGAATACTTTTATCAACAGGAAACTGTTCGCTCAGTGGCATCACTACTTCCTGCAGAAATGTACCTTCCTGGCCGGGGATAGCCTCTACGTAGCCACCTGAGAATTTTGCAATTGCGTTGGCACTGGAAGGAGGTAATATAAAGAGCTCTCCACGGCTGCGCAGCAGGAAACCATAGTGTTCATAGCCGGAGAGCGGAAAAGATTGATTATTGATGTTCACGAATGCCACCATACGGATTATGCCATCATCACCCTGCACCAGCTCAAAGGAAAGAGCCGGCGTATAGTTATTGACGGTAGCGGGCCGGGTATGTTTCATGAGCATACTATCGTCCGTGATCATGGTATACCAGGGTAGTACTGGTGTAAGCGGGCGTAGCTGTTGAAGGGTATGGTAAATGTATTGTTGCATGCCTTCCTGCACGTACTGTTGTAAGGTCTGTGCTCTTACAGGTGCTTCCCTGAATTTCTCTTTCAGTTGCAGTTCCTTATACAGCATGGCTTCCTGTGTACAGGGGGCCAGCAGGTGCTGTACGCCGGCAGGTAAGGTATTGAATACGGACAACGATTTTCTATCGTGCAGGGGCATTCGCTGACAGGTACGGCCATTGGCATCTTCTTTTAATAAACCGGCGCCGATCTTAATTGGTTCCGGGTGATTACTTTGCAGCTCCAGTAGTAGTACGGGTGTGGCTTTATTCGAGTTGACGGTTTTCCCCATGCAGATATTTTGTTAGTGACTCATTATTGATTGCTTAAGCAGAGGTTGTTTTAACAATTATGCACAATGAGTACCGGTATTTTAAGGTTATTTATTGGGTACCTGCCAGTGCCAGCAATTTTGCATGGAGGGCAAGTACCTGAGGTATGACCATCTGTTGTTCATCGTTGTGAATCACATCGTCACACAATTTCATTTTGATGGGTTCTTCGATCTGTTTGTACATACGGGCCAGCACGTCCTCGCGGCTTACATTGTCGCGCTTCATGACCCTGAGAATCCGCAGGGGCTGGGGAGCGGTCACACCAATGATCCTGTCCAGGTAGGCGAAGGAACCAGATTCGAACAGGAGGGCGGCTTCTTTAATGATGTAAGGAGCCTGCTGCCTGTCGGCCCACTCTTCGCTATGCCGGATGGTGGCGGGATGTACGAGGGAATTGAGCAGTTCCAGTTTGTCTTTGTCGTTGAACACAATTTTGCCCAGGGCAGCACGCTGGAGCTGACCTTTTTCATCGTACATCTCTTCTCCAAAGTGTGCTTTGATACTGGCTTTGAGAAGCGGATCCGTATGCATGATCTCTTTTGCAGCATCATCCGAATAGTACACGGGGATACCGAGCAGGGAAAATACCCTGCATACTGTACTCTTGCCGGAGCCGATGCCGCCTGTAATACCTATTTTTAACATATGACCCAAAGATCAAAAAAAATCCCAAACTCCGGTAAAGGAATTTGGGACCTGTCATCCTTTCGGATGCAGCATTATTTTGCAGGTGCTTCAGCAGCTTTCTGCTGAGCAGAAGTATATTCCATGGAGATCGCAGAGCGTTCGATAGTCAGGTAAGTACCTGCGCTAACTTCGATCTTTACGGTATTGTTTTCAGGGAAGAATTTATTGATCTTACCGTGGATACCGGCGATGGTAACGACTTTATCACCTTCTCTCAGGTTGGAGATAAAATCTTTCTGTGCTTTAGCTTTTTTTGTCTGAGGACGGATCATGAATAACCACATCACCAGGATCATACCACCAAAAAACAGCAGCTGCACCATACCTCCGCTACCGCCCTGGGCTCCACCCGGAGCTCCCATCAGTAAAATGTTAAGCATATTTGTGTACATCGTAAATGTTTGTATTTGTTGTTGTTAGTTTATTATTGTTTGACTACGGTGCAAATGATCTTCGGGCCTTGTACCAGTTCTGGTTTTGTATTAGCGTGTAGCACGATCTGTTTTGCTGTAAAGCCGGATTTACCTGCGCTGTTGAACACTACTTTAATATAGCTGCTTTTTCCTGCCTGAATTGGTTCTTTCGGCCAGTCAGGAATAGTGCAACCACAGCTGGAGCTGGCATCTGAAATAACCAGGGGCGCATCGCCAGTGTTAGTAAATTTGAAGGAATACTCTACTTTTTCCCCCTCCACCACATTGCCGAAACCGTGTTCCATTTCTTCAAATGCGATAGCGGGTGTGCCTGATTTCACTTCGGTAACGGTTGTACCGGCACCTTTTTCGCTACTTTGTTTGCGGCTGCCGCAGGCTCCCAGGAGGAGGGTACTGCAGGCGAGCAGATAGACTACCTTCTTCATAGGCTCAAAATTAGCTATTTTTTGTTACGGTCTACTTTCTTTATCTGATTGGCCGCATCCAGGTCTTTCAGGATATTGTCCAGAATACCGTTTACAAACTGTCCGCTCTGTGGCGTACTATAGGCTTTGGCCAGATCAATATATTCGTTGATAGTTACCTTGGTAGGGATGGTCGGGAAGAAGAGGAATTCGCATACACCCATTTCCATCAGCAGCATATCTACAGCGGCAATACGCTCTGGATCCCAGTTTTGCAGTTTAGGCTTGATGAGTTCCAGGCAGTATTCTTTCTTATCCAGTACGGTGAGCAGGAGTTCCCTGGCATATTCCAGTTTTTCTCTGCTGATGAGCTGAAGGAAATTGAACAAGTGTGGTTTGTGCATGTAATTGGCAACCAACAGAGACATCATCTCGGCGTCATCACCCCAGTGGAGGAAGGTATCTTCCATGTGCTGTAGGAAAAGCTCGCTCTGGGAGAGGATTTCTTTATAGATATACTCTATAATTTCTTTTTCAGTCTTTTTATTGCGGGAAGGCTCCTTAATATATTCCTGATAGTTGTCTGACGCTACAAGGATATTGTAGAGCTTGCGCAGCATATCCTGTTCGGGTATGTGTTTAAGCTTCCATGTTTCCAGGTTTACCTGGAAGCCTTTGTCATTAATAATCTGGAAAATGAATTCGTTGCCTGCAATTTTGGTGTTTACGGTCAGGTCTTCGGCTGAGGGAAGATGCTTGGAAGCACGTTGTTGTGCGTCTATTTCCGCATATTGCGCTACCTGAGTAAGGCAATAAAGTAAATAGGTAAAGATCTGACTGGTCTGGTCCAGCTTCTCGGTCAGTAAGCTGGTAGCCGTACCTGGCTTAATAGTACCTGGCTCCATCGTTTCCAGGGCATAAAGGGTTTGCATGACCTTCACCCGGATATTTCTTCTGCTAATCATCTTATAATCAAGAACTGTATGAGGGCGCAAAGCTATTGAAAAAAATGGGTAATCGAACATAGTGGAGTACTTTTTACGTAACAGTCTGATAAGGGGGATTAAAAACCACTGTAACTTTAGGCTGACTAGCAGGCTTTTAATCTGCTGCTTACTCACATTTTAGAATGTTTTGTCAGTTTTTGCTGAAAAATTGGCATTTTTGTCAGGCGACGATGGGAGGAAAAACAGGAGTATCCTGAAAAAATGACCCGAACGGGGCCTTGGCACAATTATCGAGGGCCAAGGAGCAGAAAATCATCTTATCTTTTTAAAAAGTATAATTATATGGCAAAAGATTTAAGTATTAAACCCTTAGCTGACAGGGTGATTGTGAAACCCGCAGCAGCAGAAGAAAAGACCGCTGGTGGTATCATCATCCCGGATACTGCGAAAGAAAAACCACAGAGAGGTACTGTAGTAGCAGCAGGTCCCGGTAAAAAAGATGAGCCGGTTACTGTGAAAGTAGGTGATACTGTACTGTATGGTAAATATTCCGGTACAGAGATCAGTATTGAAGGTGGTGATTACTTAATCATGCGTGAGTCTGACATTTTAGCAATTGTTTAATACAATTGGCGCACACACAAAACAAACCTTAAATTTTTAAAAATTACAAGCTATTATGGCAAAGCAAATATTCTTTAACATCGAGGCCCGCAACAAAATGAAAAAGGGCGTTGATATCCTGGCAGATGCTGTTAAAGTAACCCTGGGCCCAAAAGGTCGTAACGTTGTTATTGAGAAGAAGTTTGGTGCACCTGGTCTGACTAAAGACGGTGTTACCGTGGCTAAAGAAATTGAGCTGGAAGACCCAATTGAGAACATGGGTGCCCAGATGGTGAAGGAAGTTGCTTCCAAAACTGCAGATATCGCTGGTGATGGTACTACTACTGCTACCGTTCTGGCGCAGGCTATCATCTCTGAAGGTCTGAAAAATGTAGCTGCAGGTGCAAACCCAATGGATCTGAAACGTGGTATCGACAAGGCTGTAAAAGCTATCGTTGAAAACCTGGCAGGTCAGTCTGAAAAAGTTGGTAACGACATTCAGAAAATCGAACAGGTTGCTGCTATCTCTGCTAACAACGACTTTACCATTGGTAAACTGATCGCTGAAGCTATGAGCAAAGTAACCAAAGATGGTGTTATCACTGTAGAAGAAGCGAAAGGTACTGACACTACTGTAGAAGTAGTAGAAGGTATGCAGTTCGACCGTGGTTACCTGTCTCCATACTTCATCACCAACAGCGAAAAAATGCACGCTGAGCTGCAGAACCCTTACATCCTGATCTACGACAAGAAGATCAGCACCCTGAAGGACATCCTGCACATCCTGGAAAAAATCGTTCAGAACGGCCAGCAATTGCTGATCATCTCTGAAGATCTGGAAGGTGAAGCACTGGCTACCCTCGTTGTAAACAAACTGCGTGGTCAGCTGAAAGTTGCTGCTGTGAAAGCGCCAGGTTTTGGTGACAGAAGAAAAGAAATGCTGCAGGATATCGCTACCCTGACTGGTGGTATCGTAATCAGCGAAGAACAAGGTTACAAACTGGAAAATGCTGACCTGAGCTACCTCGGTCGTGCAGAATCCGTAACTATCGATAAAGACAATACTACCGTTGTAGGTGGTAGAGGCGAAAAAGAAGCTATCCAGGGCCGCATCAACCAGATCAAAGCACAGATCGAAGTAACTACTTCTGACTATGATCGTGAGAAACTGCAGGAGCGCCTGGCTAAGCTGAGCGGCGGTGTTGCTGTACTGTACGTAGGTGCTGCTACCGAAGTTGAAATGAAAGAGAAGAAAGACCGTGTTGACGATGCCCTGCACGCTACCCGCGCTGCCGTTGAAGAAGGTATCGTACCAGGTGGTGGTGTTGCTTACATCCGCTCTATCGAATCTCTGGATCAACTGAAAGGTGATAACGAAGACGAGCAGACTGGTATCGCAATCGTTAAACGTGCGATTGAAGAGCCGCTGCGCCAGATCACTGCTAACGCAGGTATCGAAGGTTCTATCGTAGTTCAGAAAGTGAAAGAAGGTAAAGGTGACTTTGGCTTCAACGCCCGCACTGAAGTTTACGAAAACCTGCTGGCTGCTGGTGTAATCGACCCTGCTAAGGTGACTCGTATCGCACTGGAAAATGCAGCTTCTATCGCTGGTATGCTGCTGACCACTGAGTGTGTAATCGCAGACAAACCAGAACCTAAATCCGCAGCTCCTGCAATGCCAGGTGGCCACGGTATGGGTATGGATTACTAATTTTGGTAATTATTATAAGAGAAAGCCGCCTCATTCATTTGAGACGGCTTTCTTGTTTTGGGTTATATTCAATTTAAAATATTTTTACTTCCCCATAAGGGTATCCCTTACCCGCAATTGTCTATAATCTACTTATTTGAATGCTGATGAAATATATCCTGGAGCGGAAGCCTAAATTCCTGCTATGCTGTAGCGTTATAATCCTGTTCTATCTACCACTGTATGCCCAGTTAACTCAACGTGTCATTACTGTCACACGTTCATCCATGGATATACCCGGGCTGGCAAAGACCATTGCTGCCCAGACCGGTGTAGCGTATTCCCTGAATATGCAGAATACCTCCCTGAAAAAGTATGTGCACCTGAAACCCGGTAAATGGAAACTGGAAGATGTGATGAAGGAAGTACAGGCACAGGTAGGCCTGAATTATAAAATTCTGGGCGACCATATTTTGTTTACCGATTATAAGCCGGTGAAGAAAATTGATAGTGTACCGGTGAATAAACCTGAAAATATCCAGGTAGCAAAGCCCGCAAATAAGGCTGGTCATACTTCAGCCAAACCATTCACTAAAGTAGTAAAACCCAGTTCCCCAAAAGAACGACCTGCTACTGCTGTAAACATTTCAGAAGGCCTGCCCATAGCAAGCTCCCCGGTATTGATACTGACGTCGCTTCACACTGACTACAAGGTCACGCCACCAGCCATGCATGTAAAGCTGGTTCAGGTAGCAAGCAGGGAACAAAACCCCCTCAACGCAAACAGAATTTCAAAAAAAGAAAGCAGACATTTTGAGCTACCAGGATGGACCTCTCCACTGGCAGCAATAGGTGTTACGGCAAACGATATTGTGTATCTCAGTGCCACTGCAAAAGCCGGTATTCAGTATGTATACGGGATAGGCTCCCTGGGTTTCTCCTCCAGAGGTATGCGCATCAGGTACGGAGCCGGTATACGTGTGCCGCTGGATGAAGATAATGCCCTGCATGCTGAGTTTACCACCGGTACCTTTTCAAGAAATTATTCCGATACGATAAAGCCTGCAACTAAAATTCTTGAACGCTTAAACTCCTATGGTTTATCCTGGTCAACAACAATGAGTGGCCGCCTGCAGCTACAACTGGAACTGAACTATTCAACACTGAAAAAATCAGGGGATTCTTCCTTAAGCAGTGTGCCAGCCGAATCAAATTATTTCGGTTATGGTAAAGCCCTTTATCGTACTAAGATCAGCGCCGTCACCAATAATGGGCAACAAACATCCTGGATAGGTGCCCGCATATCCCTGTTCTATAATTTAAGAAGGAAGTGACCTGGGGTACCAGCCCAATTTTTCATCCCTGCCAGCTCGTCTTTTAGCTGTAAGGTTTGTAACTTTAGCTTCAGAAATCGCGTTATATAAGCATGAAGCTATTTTTACAATCTATCCTTTTTTTACTGTGCCTGCCTGCCTGCTCTGCATCGACAGATGACGACCTGTTTGTCCGCAGTCCGACCGGAACCAGCGCCCAGGATTACGCTATACAATCCTATATTTTTGCGCATAGCCTGGAAATGATCAGGGATTCCAGTGGCCTTTACTATCAGATCATTTATGAGGGAGACTCCAGCCAGATTATGACGCTTAATTCTGTGCCTACCCTTATCTACACCCGCAATAACCTGAAAGATACCCTGCTGGATGCCAGTTTCGGTTCCACAGATTTTGATGGCCGCCGACTAAAAGACCACATCGCTGGCTGGCAGATTGGGCTTCGTAAAATAGGGAAAGGTGGTGCTATCTTTATGATTATTCCAAGCAGGCTTGGATTCGGAGATGTTCCTGTAGGGAATATCCCGGCCAATACCGTACAGGTTTGCACTGTAGAGGTAGTAGATTTTAAATGATTATTTTATCCATGGTTCGCACACTTAGCAGGTTTCAATTTTTAAATGAAGGCATAACTAAATAATGTCTCCGATGGCTTTCAGCACTTCACAGCTTCACCACTTTTTAAATGAAAGCATAACTAAATAATGTCTCCGATGGCTTTCAGCACTTCACAGCTTCACCACTTTTTAAATGAAAGCATAACTAAATAATGTCTCCGATGGCTTTCAGCACTTCACAGCTTTTTAAATGAAAGCATAACTAAATAATGTTTCCGATAGCTTTCAGCACTTCACAGCTTTTTAAATGAAAGCATAACTAAATAATGTCTCCGATAGCTTTCAGTACTTCACCGCTTTTTAAATGAAATAATGTCTCCGATAGCTTTCAGATCTTCACGGCTATTATTGATCAGCTTCTGCTTAATTACCCCAAACGCATTATCATACTTATGTAATTTGTGCCAGCTGTAGCGCTTAAATCCTTGTTGGAATGCGTTATTTTTGGTGAAATTACAACTACTAGTGGCACACGAATGCATATCCGTTTTTGATATTTTCAAAATAGGCGTCGGTCCTTCAAGCTCTCACACCTTAGGCCCCTGGCGGGCAGCTTTACAATTCCTGGCCGAAATCAAGGCAGCCGGCCGGCCAATTTCAGCAATACAGCATGTTAGTGTTTTACTCTATGGTTCCCTGGCCAAAACCGGCCATGGACACGGTACTGATATTGCCATACAGCTGGGCTTGTGTGGAGATGACCCCGTGACCTTCGACGTGAATAAGATCAATGAGAAAATGGATGACATCCGCCGCAGCAAAACCATGTTAGTTGGTGGCGAAAAGCTGGTCACATTCAATCCTTTGGAAGACATCAATTTCCTCTACGAGGAATCCCTGCCTTTCCACCCGAATGCCCTGACTTTCCTGGTGACTTTTGAGGACGGCACCCAGCAGGCAAGCACCTATTATTCTATCGGAGGTGGCTTTGTCGTAAAAGAAGGAGTGGCTGCTGGTGCTGCATCGCAGGTAGATCTGCCATTCCCGATTGATACGGCCAGGCAGCTGCTGCAATTCTGTATCAAAACCGGGTATTCCATTTCTGAACTGGTGATGGAAAATGAACAGGCCTGGCGATCAGAAGCTGCTACCCGTGAAGGGGTGCTGAACATCTGGCGGGTGATGAAAGAATGTACCTTCAGGGGCTGCCATACATCCGGCGAATTGCCAGGTGGCCTGAAAGTAGCCCGCAGAGCTGCCGCCCTGAATAAGAAATTGCTGAAAGGGAGCACCTATACAGATTATGATAGCTGGATCCAGGCAATCCGGCAGGGTGGTAACCATTTTGCCTATACACTGGACTGGGTGAGTTGCTTTGCCCTTGCCGTGAATGAGGAGAACGCCAGTTTTGGCAGGGTGGTAACGGCGCCGACCAATGGTGCAGCGGGGGTGATTCCTGCCGTGTTGCAGTACTTCATCACTTTCTGTGATGGCTATAATGAAGACAAAATTCTCCAGTTTATATTGACCGCTTCTGAAATAGGGAGCATCTTTAAAAAACGGTCTACTATCTCAGCCGCCATGGGTGGGTGTCAGGCCGAAATAGGCGTGTCTTCTGCAATGGCAGCGGCAGCGCTCACAGAATGTATGGGGGGCTCTCAGCGACAGGTATTGATGGCTGCAGAAATAGCGATGGAACACCATTTGGGGCTTACCTGCGATCCGATCGGGGGCCTGGTTCAGGTGCCATGTATTGAACGGAATACCATGGGGGCTATCAAAGCCATTACAGCTTCGCAGTTAGCATTGCAGAGTAATCCTGAACTGGCAAAGGTATCGCTGGATGCAGTGGTGAAAACGATGTGGGAGACTGCGCTGGATATGAACAGTAAGTATAAGGAGACGTCTGATGGCGGCCTGGCCGTGAATATTCCGATTAGCTTACCGGAATGCTAGTAGGGCCTGCCCTCATTGAATGGAAAAAAGATTTAAATGGTTTCACCTGTCAGGTGAAACCATTTTTGATTTAACTACTGGATGTCTCATCTCATCGAATGGCCTTATGGCTTACCGCAATAATTATGTATATTGTCAGTCTATACCTACAAATGTTATGAGATTATTCGCGTATCTCCTGCTGATACTATTCCCTGCCAGCTTGTTCGCGCAGGTGTTTGGCGGAAACCCACCTTCGCTGAAATGGCACCAGATCAACACGGATACTGTTCGTGTGATCTTCCCCGCAGGCCTTGAAAAACAAGGTCGCCGGGTGGCCAATATTGTTAATTACCTGGACGCAAATACTCGTGGTTCTATTGGTAACAGAAAGAGGAAAGTAAACATTGTATTACAGAACCAGACCCTGGAATCCAATGGCTATGTGGCACTCGGCCCTTTCCGCTCAGAGTTTTACCTCAATCCTCCGCCCAATCCGGACCTGGGATCCCTGAAATGGGAAGAACAGTTATCCATTCATGAATACAGGCACGTATTGCAGAACAGCAATTTTGATCAGGGCGCCTCAAAAGTTCTTTCTTATATATTCGGACAAATGGGCCTAGCTGCAGCCACAAGTATTGCAGTGCCTAACTGGTTCTGGGAAGGTGATGCGGTGACGATGGAAACAGCACTCAGTAGCCAGGGCAGGGGCAGACTACCTTCTTTCTTTGACGGCTTCCGCGCATTGTCTCTCGAAAACAGGAATTACTCTTACATGAAAATGCGGAATGGTTCTTACGTAGACTATACGCCGAATCATTATCCCCTGGGTTACCTGATGAGTATGTATGGTCGTGAGCACTACGGCCGCATGTGCTGGAAAGACATTACAACAGACGCTGTACGATACAGAGGATTGTTTTACCCCATGAGCCGCAGTATGAAAAAACACACCGGTGAAAATGTAGTCGGCTTCTATCACAAAATGCTGGATGAATGCCAGGCGGATTGGAACAACTATGCAAAGGATTCTGCTGTTCCCGGTGCCACATTGATCAAAGCACCGCGTACCGTTACCAACTATAAATACATTTACACCATTCAACCCGGACAATGGATCGTCTATAAAGATTCATACAAAACAGTAGCCGGGTTTTACATAATTGACAGCACCGGCCATCAGGATTTAGTGACACGACCTGGTATACAGTTCGATGATTACTTCGGGTATAAGAATGGCCGCCTGGTATGGACTGAAGCCCGTTACGATCCGCGCTGGGGCTGGAAAGATTACTCAGTGATCAAACTGTATGACAGGGCCACAGGGAAGAAGAAAACCCTCACAAAAGGTACCCGCTATTTCTCGCCAGATATCAATGCAGAGGGTACAAAGATCATTGCCGCCTATTCTTTATCCTCACAGAACTTTGGCCTGCAGCTGCTGGATGCTGCAAATGGAAAGGTGATTGCGACCTTGCCCAATCCGCAAAACTGGTATTACACCTACCCGAAATTCTCTGCAGATGAGCAGCATATCATCAGTGCCGTACGTAATGTGAAAGGGGAGATGGCCATGGTCTGGCAATCCATCAGCAGTGGTGAAACTGAATTGCTGACCCCTTTCAGCTTTAACATGCTGAGCATTCCGAATGTACAGCACGATACGATTTACTACACCGCCAGCTATAAAGATGTAGATAATATTTACGCACTCACGCTTGCTGACAAACAGCTTCACCAGGTGACCAATCATGACAATGGCGTACTACATGGAACTGTGGAAGATAGGGGTGTAGTGTTTAGCGGGTTTACCTCCAAAGGGTACCAGTTGTATACAGACAGCATCACCTGGAAACCGATAGATGCCAGCGTAAACTATCACAGCAAATGGCTCAGACCCGATTTCCAGGAAGGTGGAGATATCCTCTCTACGGTGCCGGACAAGGATTACAAGATTACCGCTTACAGGAAGAGCACGAAGCTGATTAACCTGCATAGCTGGTTGCCCAGTTTCAATGATCCCGATTATAGTCTGACGATCTATGGAGACAATATCCTGAATACTGCATCTACTACTTTAGGCTATACTTACAACAGGAATGAAGGTAGTTCTGCATTGAGCGGCAACTTAATTTATGGTGCGCTGTTCCCATATCTGCAGGGCGGTGCTACCTATACCTTTAATCGTTCAGATCTGTATGGGAACAGGGGCCGCTTGTACTGGAATGAAATGGACGTACATGGTGGAATCACGATTCCTTTGACCTTATCCAGGGGGATGTATAGCCGGAGTATTTCCTTCTCATCCATGTATCACTACCTGGAGCGTTACCCGCAGGGAAATTTTAAGTTCCTGCATCCATCCTTACAATATCTTGGTAATTCCTTTGTGTTTTATAATGCCAGGAAAAAAGCAACACAGAACCTGTTTACGCACTTTGGCCAGTACTTACTGCTGTCTTACAACCATTCCCTGGATCATCTCTTTGCCGAGCAGTTTTATGGCAGATTTGACCTGTATTTACCTGGTCTGAGCCAGAACCACAACCTGATCCTGCAGGCGGCGTTTCAGCAGCGGGATACGATGCGCAATTATTCCTTTTCTGATAATTTTTCCTATGCAAGGGGGTATAATAAGCCCTATTACAAATGGGTGTATAAGCTAGGCCTGAACTACCATTTTCCGATCGCTTATCCTGATTGGGGTTTTGGGCAGTTGTTGTATTTTATGCGGGTGAGGGCGAACCTGTTCTATGATTATAGTAGGTCTTACAATTACTTAAATAATTCACATAACCAATATACATCAGCAGGTACAGAGGTCTTTTTTGATACTAAGATCGGGAATGTACTGCCTTTCTCTTTTGGATTCAGGTATAGTCATTTGTTTGACAGGGATCCGGCAGACAATGCAAAGGATCGTTTTACCTTTATTATTCCGATACAACAGTTATTTAACTACTAATAAAGAGGCGTCTCAAATGAGGCGCCTTTTTTTTTGCTAGCCAGTGCATTGAATAGTACCTGGCTATAGGCTATCTATAGCATTATAACATCACTAAAAGATCACCTTAATATCACCTGTATATCGATTGGATATTGAAGTGATATACAAGTGATCTTTTAGTGATGTTATAATGTAAGTAAGAGAGCGAATCTCAACCCTGTTCCTGTAGGTGTTTTCCATAAAAAAAGAGGGTACCCCTGCAGGGATACCCTCTTTTTCATTTTATCATGAACTTATTTCATAATTACCATTTAGTATTGATTATCAATTATAAATACCTATTTATGAAATGAGTTCATGATATTACCTTATTTATCGGACTATAAATTTCAATTTTGGCGCCCTGTACAATTTATCGCCTGTATAATTCACGATAATATTATCGAAGTAAAATACCTCTCCCTTGTCCAGCAATTCCTTAATCCGGGTTACCCACAGTGCCGGCAATTTATCGCCTTTAAAACTATCGCCTACATACTCGGTATAGATGCCTGGTTTGCCGGTGGTATCATTCAGGTAAAACTCTTTATTCTCATAAGTGAATTCAAATGATACGACCGGGTATTTGTTATTCTTTTCATCGCGCACCACCAGGGCTGAATCCAGTAATTTCGCGATCTCTGAACGGGGAATACTATCACTCAGGAAAATGCCCCAGGTACTTCTGAATCGTAATTTGGTGATGGTAGGGCCAGATGCAGCTGCCGGCTTTTTGGCAGGTGCAGCCTTTGGTTTTCCTGACTGAGCGTACAGTGAGAAAGCAGACATGACAACGAGAATGCCGGATAGTATAAGGTGTTTGCGCATAGTACTGAAGGGTATAAAAAAATCGCCCGGAGAGTTAACGTCCGGGCGATATTGAAAATTATATTGATTTTAAACTTTCCGTAATGGCCGCTATCTTGGCCTCGGCATCGGCTTTCTTTTTGCGCTCAGCCTCAACAGCTTCCGGTTTTGCATTCTGTACAAATTTTTCGTTGCTCAGCTTTTTCTCTACTGAGAGGAGGAAGCCTTTCTGGTATTCCAGGTCTTTGAGCAGCGTTTCTTTTTGCGCAGTGGTATCCAGGGCTGTTTCTGTTTCCAGGTAGAACTTGTCTTTCTGTACTACCAGTGCGATACAACCACTTACCGGAGAATTTACATAAGCGATAGATTTTGCATTTACCTGCTTGATCAGCATATCTTCGATCTGCTGGAAAGCGGGAATTTCGGCGGTATCGATATGTAAAGCAATCGGATCCTTTGGTTTGATCTGGTTCTTTACGCGTGCATCACGGATGCCGGTGATTACCTGTTTAGCCAGTTCACCCTTAGCCAGGATATTGGTATCAACAACACCAACAGCTGCATATTGTTTAATCACCAGGTCATCACCTTCCGCACGGGTAGCGAGTAACTGGTAGATTTCTTCGGTCACAAATGGGAGGAACGGATGCGCGAGTTGCATCAGCTCTTCGAAGAATTCAACGGTCTTTTTATAGATAGCTGCGTCGATCGGCTGTTCGAAACCAGGTTTCACCCATTCCAGGTACCAGCTACAGAAGTCGTTCCAGATCAGGTGGTTACAGATCAGGTTCAGGGCTTCGCTCAATTTGAAGTCTTTGAACAGTTCATTTACCTGTAATTTCACTTCATTGAGCCTGCTTTCAAACCATTGTACTGCAAAGTGGGCTTCTTCGCTGGAAGCGGCACCTTCTGCAGTATTAGCTTCCCACATCTTCAACAGTTTCAGGGCGTTCCAGATCTTGTTATTGAACCGGCTTCCCTGTTCACAGCTGGAATCATCAAACAGCAGGTCATTACCGGCAGGAGAGGAGATCATGATACCGAAACGAACGGCATCAGCACCAAAGCGATCGATGAGTTCCAGCAAGTCCGGGGAGTTACCCAGTTGCTTACTCATCTTACGACCCAGTTTATCACGCACCATACCGGTGAAGTATACATCACCGAAAGGTTTCTCGTTCTTATATTCCATACCCGCCATGATCATACGGGCTACCCAGAAGAAGATGATATCCTGTCCGGTTACGAGTACGTTGGTAGGGTAGTAGTAGTTGATTTCTTCATTGCCGGGATTGGATACGCCGTTGAACACTTCCATTGGCCAGAGCCAGCTGGAGAACCAGGTATCCAGGCAGTCATCGTCCTGGCGCAGGTCTGCCGCTTTTACTTCCACACCGCGTGCCTTGAACTGCGCTACTGCGTTGTCAAGACTGGTAGCTACTTCGAAAGTACCATCCGGAGCGTAGTAAGAAGGAATGCGCTGACCCCACCAGAGCTGACGGGAGATACACCAGTCCTTTACGTTTTCCATCCAGTATTTGTAGGTAGCGAGGAAGCGGTCGCCGGGATGGATTTTTACATCACCGTTTACCACAGCATCCAGGGCTGGTTTTGCCAGTTCTGCCATCTTCACGAACCACTGGGTGCTGATGCGGGGTTCTACTACGGTGTCTGGGTTACGTTCGCTGTAACCGAGGCGGGTAGTGTATTCCTGTTCTTTTACCAGCAGGCCTTGTTCTGCGAGGGCAGCTACCACCAGTTTACGCGCCTTGAAGCGGTCTTCGCCGATGAACACCCCTGCAGCAGTGCTGAGGGTACCATCATCGTTGAGGGTATCTACGACTTCCAGGTTGTGTTTCAGACCCAGGTTGTAGTCATTGATATCGTGAGCGGGTGTTACTTTCAGTGCACCGGTACCGAATTCTTTGTCAACGTATGTATCGAAGATGATAGGTACACGACGGTTTACCAGCGGTACTACCGCGAAGTGACCGATCAGGTGTTGGTAACGTTCATCATCGGGGTTTACGCAGATAGCGGTATCGCCCATGATGGTTTCAGGCCGCTGGGTAGCGATGGTGATAGATTCGCCGGTGAGGTTGCCATCGCCATCTTCCAGTGCATATTGTACATGGTACAGTTTACCCTGCAGGTCTTTGTACAGTACTTCTTCGTCACTGAGGGCGGTTTTAGCTTTAGGGTCCCAGTTGATCATACGGGCACCCCTGTATATTTTACCTTTATTAAAGAGGTCTACGAATACTTTGATAACTGCTTCATAGTAGTGGTCATCCATGGTGAAGGTGACACGATCCCAATCGCAGGAGCAACCCAGTCTTTTGATCTGGCTGTAGATGATACCGCCATATTTCTCCTTCCATTCGAAGGCATGTTTCAGGAATTCTTCGCGGGTAAGCTGTGATTTTTCGATGCCCTTTTCGGTTTTGAGCATGTTTACCACTTTGGCTTCTGTGGCAATGGAAGCATGGTCGGAACCTGGTACCCAGCAAGCATTATACCCGCTCATACGGGCACGGCGTACCAGAATATCCTGTACCGTTTCGTTCAGGGTATGACCCATATGCAGTACGCCGGTGACGTTTGGCGGAGGTATTACAACAGTAAAAGGAGGGCGGTTGTCCGGTTTACTACGGAAATACCCTTTATCTATCCAGTGTTGGTACCACTTGCCTTCAGCCGAAGCAGGCGTAAAATTTTTAGAAAGTTCCATGCTAACGATATATCTAATTATATAAGAGTGTGCAAAAATAAGAGATTATTCCATTTCGGCTATAACGGCGCAGGTTTTTGCTACCATGGCGGGGGTAATATCCAGGTGGGTGACCATCCGGACCATGCTGTCAGTTACAGGACTGGCAAGAATTCCCTCATTTTTCAGGTAGTCACAAAAATAGCGGGAGGTCCATTCATCACCTCTTACCTCAAAGCTGACAATGTTGGTTTCAACCGGCAGCATATGGCCTACGAAGGTTTTTTCGAGCAGGGTCTGGGCAATGTCTTTGGCGTGGAGGTGATCCTGGGCCAGCCTGTCAATATGGTGTTCCATGGCATAAATGCCGGTGGCTGCCATGAAGCCGGCCTGGCGCATACCACCACCTAGTCTTTTGCGGACACGGCGGGCTTTGCGGATAAATTCGGCGCTGCCTATCAGGACTGAACCCATGGGGCAACCCATTCCTTTGTTCAGGCATACTGACAGGCTGTCAAATAATTCCCCATAGGTGGCAGGCTTTTCCCCGGTAGCGACGAGGGCATTGAAGAGCCGGGCGCCGTCCAGGTGGAGTTTTAAATTATTTTGGAGACAAACTTCTTTTATTTTAACAATTTCTTCAATGTCATAGCAGCATCCGCCGCCACGGTTCATGGTATTTTCGAGGCAAACAAGGCTGGTAGCGGCTTTATGAACGTCGTCAGGGTTGATGGCTGCCAATACGTCGGTGGCAGTGAACATGCCTCTGTCACCTTCCAGGGGGCGGCTTTGTGCGCCGGAGGTGGCTGCGATACCACCGCCTTCGTAGATATAAATGTGTGCTAAGTTGCTGTGAATCACTTCGTCGCCGGGTTGCGTGTGAACCTTGATGGCGACCTGGTTACTCATCGTGCCGGTGGGGCAGAACAGGGCAGCTTCTTTTCCGAAATAGGCTGCCATCATGGCTTCCAGAGTATTTACTGAAGGGTCTTCACCGTATACATCATCTCCAGTGGCTGCAGCGTACATAGCATCAAGCATGGCGGGCGTTGGGCGGGTAAAAGTGTCACTCCTGAAGTCAATTATCATCATTGAAGATTTTGCAAGCGATTGAAGAATAAATTAGTGAAGTTATTAATTTGAATGAGATTCTTTTTCAAACGTTAAAATTTATATAAACCATTAAAAATAGCGACTAAAGCGTTATTAAATTTCGTTTATATAAAGTACTTTGTTTTACGAACTGTGAGGTAAAAGAAGAATTTGGCAGTGTGGGTTATTAGCACGATCTTTGCAGGCTAATTTGTTATAACGATTGTACGAGGGAGTAAGAATATTTTGTAAGATATATATTTTACTAATTTCAACAAAATAAATCTTCTCTTGTTATCTAATTTATAAACTAATACACTTTCAATATGAGGCAACTTAAAATTGCCACCCAGATCACGAACCGTGATTCGCAGGCGGTAGAAAAATACCTGCAGGAAATTTCAAAGATCCCTTTGTTAACACCTGAGGAAGAGACTGTATTGGCGCAACGTATCAAAATGGGCGACCAGAAGGCTCTTGAACGTTTAACTACAGGAAACCTGCGTTTCGTAGTATCTGTTGCAAAGCAATATCAACACCAGGGCTTAAGCCTGAGCGACCTCATTAACGAGGGTAATTTAGGGTTGATCAAAGCTGCGCAAAGGTTCGATGAAACGAAAGGTTTTAAATTCATCTCCTATGCTGTGTGGTGGATTCGTCAATCCATCCTGCAAGCTTTAGCAGAACAAGGACGTCTGGTACGTCTGCCGCAAAATAAGATCGGCACTTACAATAAAGCGAACAAAGCCTACATGGCATTTGAGCAGGAAAACGAGAGAGAGCCATCAACAGAGGAGTTAGCAGAAATCCTGGAAATGTCTGAATCAGAAATCAATAATATCTTCCAAAGCAATACCCGTCACATGTCTCTCGATGCACCAGTACACGAGGCAGAGGACGTAGCCATGGGTGACCTGCTGGAAGGTGGCGATATTACTGATGATGATGTAATGCGTGATTCACTTCGTGAAGAGATCCGTCGTGTGCTGAAATCACTGAGCCCACGCGAAGCTGAGATTGTGAATGCGTATTTTGGTCTGGATGGAGAAAATGGAGCAACGATCGAACAAATCGGTCAGAAGTACGACCTTACTAAAGAAAGGATTCGTCAAATTAAAGAACGCGCCATCAAGAGGCTGCAAAAGGCCCGCTACAGCGGTGCATTAAAATCTTATCTGGGATAATAGTAAAGTGTGCACAGAGGACCTCTGTCGTCAAAATTATAAATCTATTATGTCTATAACTGCACCGGCTGTAATTTTTATAGCCGGTGTTTTTTATTATACAAGGAAGTGTACTTTTGCAAGTCTAATGAATTTCGAGCCACACTTTATTAATTTACATAGCAAGTATGGAAACTAATCAACAGCAAGAGCATGTGCATTTATTGATCATAGGTTCTGGCCCGGCAGGTTATACCGCTGCCATTTACTCGGCCCGCGCAAACCTGAAGCCAGTGCTCTACCAGGGCATTCAACCTGGTGGTCAATTGACAATTACGACTGAAGTAGAAAACTATCCGGGTTATCCTGAAGGTATTCAGGGTCCTGAAATGATGGTGGACTTCGAAAAACAGGCAACCCGTATGGGTGCTGATATCCGTTATGGCCTCGCCACTTCCGTAGACTTTAGCAGCCAGCCTTATAAAATTACCATCGATGAATCTAAAGTGATTACTGCCGATGCAGTGATCATCGCCACCGGTGCTTCTGCTAAATGGCTGGGCCTTCCTTCCGAGCAGCGCCTGAACGGTAGCGGTGTTTCTGCCTGTGCCGTATGTGATGGATTCTTCTTCCGGGGTAAAGAAGTTGCGATTGTAGGTGCCGGTGATACCGCTGCCGAAGAAGCACTGTACCTCTCTAAGATGTGTTCTAATGTACACATGATCGTGCGCCGTCATGAAATGAGGGCTTCCAAGGTTATGCAGGACCGTGTACTGAAGACATCCAATATCATGGTATACTGGAATTCTGAAACACAGGAAGTACTGGGTGATAACAAGGTAGAAGCGGTAAAACTGCTGAATACCGCGAAGAACGAAGAGCAGACAATTCCTGTCAGCGCATTCTTCGTAGCGATTGGTCACCAGCCTAATTCCGATATCTTCAGCGATTACCTGGAGCTGGACGAGCAGGGCTACATCAAAACTGTTCCAGGTTCTTCCAGAACTAACGTGGAAGGCGTATTCGCTTGTGGCGACGTACAGGATAAGATCTACCGCCAGGCAGTAACCGCTGCAGGTAGTGGTTGTATGGCTGCCCTGGATGCAGAAAGATATTTATCTGCCAAAGAACACCAGGCTTAATTATATTATTCTCCAAACCAACCGGATGCAAGTCTGGTTGGTTTTTCTATTTATTTCCATGCTGACAATAGGACTCGAACAGGTACATTTTCATGCTTTCCATGGTCTTTATCCTGAAGAAAAGATCATCGGGAATGACTTTATTATTGACGTGTATGTAACCATACCCGGTACCTCGCCGATAGACAAAATTTCTGAGACTGTTAATTACCAGGGCTTACTGAATGTGATCAAGCCCATTATGGAAATTCCACAGCCCCTGCTGGAGCAGGTGGTATATGCCATTGCCGATGCCATTAAACTGAAATATCCTGAAGTACAAAAATCAATCATTTCCCTGCGAAAAATGAACCCTCCAATGGGTGCGTCCGTACGTAACTCTATCGTTTCCCTCGAAAAGAACTATTAGTTAATTCTCCCCAACTATGGAAAATATCTCAAGATTGTATTAAATTTAGTTATTTTAATATATGAAAAACTCCTTCCTATGTTGAATAAAGCATTGTTACTTGCTTTTTTATTATTCGTTAAGGGGACAGTATTTGGACAAACGGCTGATGAAATGATCGATCAGGCCAAAACCCTGGAAAAGCAAATGAAAGAGGCACCAGCACTTAGCCTCTATAAAGATGTGCTGAAAATGCAACCTGATAACCTGACGGCCCTTGTCGCTGCCAGTGAAATATGTAGCCGTGAAGGCTATCGTACAACTGACAAGGCGGAACGGTTAAAGGATTATACAGATGCCAAGTCATATGCTGAGCAGGCAATAAGACTGGCCCCTGAAAATGCGGATGCCAATTATGTAATGGCCATGGCCATGGGGCGCCAGGCCCTGATAGCAGGTGCGAAAGAGAAAGTGACCGCTGCCAGGGAAGTAAAGCGCTACGCCGAGCTGGCCATTAAGTTCAATCCCAATTATGCAAAGGCATTCTATATCCTCGGAAAATGGAATGTTGAAATGCTGAATCTGAGCACCCTGGAAAAGACTGCTGCGAAACTGCTTTTTGGCGGTTTGCCGGAAGGCTCCCTGCAGGTGGCCATCGATAATTATGAAAAGTGTCGTAAACTAGACCCCTCTATCGTTTTAAATTATCTCGATCTGGCCAAAGCCTATAAGCAAAACGAAGAACAGGATAAATGTATTGAGGTGCTGAAGAAAGCCGTGGGCCTGAGAAATATATACCTGGACGACGAAAATTATAAGGCAGAATGCAAGAAAATGCTCGACGAGCTGCAATAGCCAGTTAATTACATAGGGGTAAAAGTCGCTATTTTTGGTTAATATTGTGCCATATCTAATGTATTACTAATGTCTGTGACGTATAACATACATCCTGCTTTTGCCGCGGATGATGCTTCGCTGCTTGAAACAGACCTCACTACCTGTCAGCTGCTGGTATTGGTGGGGAAGGGCTCTTTTAATTATGTGGTGTACAATCCGGCTGCCAGGAAGTTCCTTGCCCTGAAGTCGTACCGCTTTGCTCCCCAAAAAGCCACGATAGCAGATATCGAGGTGATCGAACAGGTGTTTGATACAGATAAGCTGCTTTTTACGAACTTTAGCGATGTGTTGCTGGCATTTGATGGCGGCAACAGCACCCTGGTGCCTGAAATGCACTTTGACGCTGCCATCAAAAAAGACTTCCTGCACCTGATCTATCCTGAACAGGCCCAGGAACTTGTAATGGCAGATACAATTTCTGATCAGCAGATGGTGAATGTCTATTCTGTAGATAAGGACCTGTTCGGATTCCTGCGCAAAGAGTTCTCTACGGACAAGTTTGCGCATGTAAACACCGGTTTGCTGAAAGGGTATCGTTTTGACAATGACTACTTAGAGCTGAATGGGATCATCTACCTTGATATTCAGCAACATAAATTTACTTTGACCGTTTATCGCTTCGGCAAACTGTTATTGCAACAGGAAATGCATTCACAAACCGGCCTGGACGTGGTATATCACCTGATTAATACCATTCGCCAGACAGGGCTGGACGAATCGCAGGTGAAAGTGAAAGTAGGCGGGCCTGTAACCCCGGATTCCCAGATCTACGAGGAACTGCATCGCTTTGTTCCGAAACTGGAATGGGTACCGAGACTGACAGGTTTCTGGTATATTAATAAGATGGAAGAAATTCCCGGCTATTACTTCAACAATCTTTATTCCCTGGCATTATGCGTATAATTGGAGGAGAGAAGGGGGGATTACGATTTCAGCCGCCTGCAAATATGCCTCATACCAGGCCCACCACAGATATTGCAAAAGGTGGCCTGTTCAATATCATTGAAAATAACCTGGACCTGCCGTCGCTGAAGACACTGGATATTTTTGGTGGCACCGGTAGCATCAGTTATGAGCTGAACTCCCGTGGCGTAGAAGACCTGACGATCGTGGAGAAGGACAATGAAATGGCCGATTTTATCAAAAAGACAGCGAAGGAGCTGAATGTTCCCCTGAAGCTATATAAAATGGATGTGTTCCAGTATCTGAAGCAGTGTACGGAGAAGTACAACTTCATCTTTGCCGGACCTCCATATGCACTGACTACCATCGACCAGCTGCCTGTGCTTATTTTTGAAAAGGAATTGCTGGAACCGGAAGGTTGGTTCGTGCTGGAACATACCCCCCGCAATAATTACAAATCCTATCCGTATTACCGGGATGAAAGGAACTATGGTACTACCATTTTCTCTATCTTCATCAACCGGCCGGAACTGAAGAAATAATTACAACATGCAACGCATTGCTTTATTTCCAGGTAGTTTTGACCCCATTACATTGGGCCATACTGATATTATAGATCGTGCCCTGGACCTGTTTGATGAGATTGTGATCGGTATCGGCACTAATTCCAGTAAGACACCTATGTTCAGCCTTGAACAACGTATGCAGTGGATCAGGGATATTTATGCCCACACCCCGAAGGTGAAAGTGCTCACTTATGCCGGGTTGACGGCAAAGTTCTGCGAGGAGACCGGCGCCCGTTTTATATTGAGGGGGATTCGTGGGGTGGTGGATTTTGAATATGAAAAGGCGATTGCAGACGTGAACAGGATGATGGATAATAAGCTGGAGACCGTATTTTTGAGTTGTACACCGAAATACTCAACGATTGCATCTTCGTTGGTACGGGATGTGCTGAAGTATGGTGGCGATGCAACGCCGTTATTGCCTGAGCAGGTGTTAAAACATATTAAACCTTAACTATTAATCAGCATAGCAATGAAACCGATCTGGCGTTCTTTAAATATATCCCTGGACCAGTTGAATGAGAATGGGGCGAATACGATGGCGACCTTTCTTGGAATGGAGTTTACAGAAATTGGGCCTGACTACCTGCGGATGATGATGCCGGTGAATGAGCGTACGCGTCAGCCATACGGTTTATTGCATGGAGGTGCTTCTGTAGCGCTGGCAGAAACGGTGGGAAGTGTGGCTTCTGCACTGATCATTGATCCTGAAAAGCAGTTTGTGGTAGGGCAGGAGATCAATGCGAACCATATCAGGGGGATAAAAGAGGGGTATGTGCATGCAATAGCGAGGCCATTGCATCTGGGGGGTAGCTCGCATGTATGGGACATCAGGATATGTGATGAACACAATAAGTTAATATGTGTAAGCCGCCTGACGGTGGCGATCAGAGATAGGAAATAACAAAGACGGGTTTTAAACCCGTCTTTGTTATTTATACAGCATAACCTTCCTGTTTGAACACAGCTTCAATATTCAGATAAGAGAATTTCAGGTATTTACCCAGATGTTCCGGTTTGATCCATTGAATATCGACAATCCCTTCTTCGATTTGCGGGATGGTGAGTTCTGTACCGGTAAATTTCATTTTATACCAGTAGGTGTGTTTAAGTATTTTCTTTTCCTTGTAGGTATAATAATGGAAGGTTTCGGTGATTTTATGTTCGATGTGCACGTTATGAAGGCCGGTTTCTTCCCTTACTTCTCTTAGTGCACAGGTTTCGAGACTTTCTCCTTCGTCGAGTTTCCCTTTTGGCAGGTCCCATTTGTCATTTCTGAACATCATGAGTACTTCTTCTTCCTGGTTGGTGATGAGGCCACCGCCGGCGACGAGTATGGTGAAGTAGCTTTTGATGGTTTCCAGCAGTTCATGCGGGTCCGGGTGAATGAAGATGGCGGCAGGGGATTTTCCTGTTTCTAATGCCTGAAGGGTTGCTTCGATTGTGTTTGTATCTGGTTCCGGGAACAGGGCTGCTTCCTTGTATTGGGCTGGTATGGCCTGGTGGGTGGCAAGGATGAACAGCGGGTGTTCGTTGAGGTAAATAACGGTATCCTTTTGCATGGGGCAAAAATAGGGGAAAGGGGGGAATAAAGATGTGAGGGTAAGATTTGTCTGAAAAAGTTGCATTCAAAGCATACAGATACCCATATGTTGCGGATTTATTAACAAAATATGTCTAAAAAGTAGACAAAAAGTTTTACGCTGTTCGGTATAATTACGCAATTTTGCGAACTATGAGTAAGATCAGCGAAAAACAGGTAGCAGAAAAACTGCTCCAGATACAAGCCGTAAAGTTAAGCCCGGCAGCCCCCTTCACCTGGGCATCCGGTTGGAAATCACCTATCTATTGCGACAATCGCAAAATCCTCTCTTACCCTTATGTTCGCGACTACGTGAAATCGGAGCTCTGCAATGTGGTATTTGAAACATTTCCTGAAGCAGCTGTGCTGGCAGGTGTAGCCACCGGCGGGATCCCTTTGGGTGCACTGGTAGCTGACCAGCTGAAACTGCCTTTTATCTACGTAAGAGCCAAGGCAAAAGAGCATGGCATGGGTAACCTCATTGAGGGGGTACTGCAGCCGGGTCAGCCTGTGGTAGTGGTAGAAGACCTGATCTCTACCGGCAAAAGCAGCCTGGAGGCTGTAAATGCCATCCGTGCAGCAGGAGGAGAGGTGATTGGCATGGTTTCTATCTTCAACTATGGTTTTGATGTAGCTGTGAAGGCTTTCGAAGCGGCGGGTGTGCCTTACTACTCCCTGAGTAACTATGGTGCCCTGATTGAACTGGCGGTGGAGAAAGGAGTGGTATCCGGCGATGACCTGGCGCTGCTGGAAGCCTGGAGAAGTGCGCCTGACCAATGGACTGGTAAATAAGCGAAGTGTCGGTATTAATTATTAATACCTGGAATTTCAATTTTAGATCTCCGGAATAATAATTCAAACGCCAATACAAGCAGGTTTTTTGCTATATTAGGACTATAAAACGTAAAACATGCGTATTGTTAGATTAGTAATGGTATTAATGCTGGGTTGCTTTGGAATGACAGCCATGGCCCAGGTAAAGAAAGGTACATTGGTAACGGCGAAGATCGCTACGCCAACTGTACGTTGCGAACAGTGCAAAAACCGTATCGAGAGATACCTGTCAGGAGAAGAAGGTGTGCAATCTTCCAAAGTAGATTTCAAAAAAGGACTCACTACAGTAAAATTCTATAGTGACCGTACTAATATCGAAAATGTGAAGACTGCTATCGCAAATGCCGGATATGATGCGGATAATGTGACAGCTAACGAAGAATCATACAAGAAACTGCCTACCTGCTGCAAAAAGCCAGAAGATGGTGGTAACCCGGACAAAAAGAAAAATTAAGCGTTAGTAAGTAGATACAAAAAAAGCCACCGTGAATGTGGCTTTTTTTATTTTCTTTGCTGTAAGAACTTAAAAGAAGCTAAGCGGCTGTTTTGTTTCGCATTTTATTGGAAAAGGCAGAAAAACGCCTCCCTTACCAACTTTACAATTTCCTGATGCCTTGATAGTCACTTCCTTATTCATGAGCGCGCCAAGCGCATTCTTAAATACATTTTCCATATTCACTTCCAGTTTTACAGGGAAGTAAAATGTATCCTTTGCCGGAATCATGATCATCGTATCCTGGATGGAATGGCCTACCTGGGTATCGTCAAAGAAAAGATCAAAATTCGCGTCTTTGAGTTTCAGGTTAAAACCGTTTGGATTGTAATATGCCAACGTCATCCGTACAATACTCTTTTGAAAACCGAGGTTGTCGAGGTTGATGCCAGCTACTCTCACAAACTCAAGATCTTTGAACTTCTCACAAGAACTTGCCATTCCCCAGATCAGGAATACAATGATCGAAATACGTAAATACTTCATGATGTCTAAATGGATTTCGCCAAAGTTAATTCATTTTCTTCCCCTCGAAATACGATTTAACGTATTCTAAATTTCCCTCCGGTTCAAATTTTACTTGAAGCAAAATCTCCCTGAAAATGAATACAAAACCTACTAAACTATTTAGTAAATTTGCAGTTTCCTGATTTTCGTGTCAAATGTGGAAATACTAAGTTCACTAGTATATTTTTGAGAATGTTATGTACTGTTTAACAATTACTTAGAATAAATTGTTAGATAATAAATAATAGGTCATCCGCCTTCTTAAGATAAAATTATTCAGGGGTAAAATTTCAAATTTGGACAACATGGCAGCTGATACAGACCAAAAGACATTATTAATTGAATCTCAATACTTTCCAAACCTATTCTTCTATAAAACTTTAATCAATCATGATACATTATTGATTGAGCGATACGAACATTACCAAAAACTCAGTTTCAGGAACCGTTGTTACATTGCCGGGCCTAATGGAAGTATATTATTAAGTGTTCCACTTGCCCGCGGAAAAAACCAGCGGACGGTGATGAAGGATGTGAGAATCAGTAATGAAGAGAAATGGCAGGCGCAACACTGGAAGACTTTGGTTTCTGCTTACCGTCGTTCCCCCTGGTTTGAATATTATGAGGAAGAGCTGGGTCAGCTGTACGAACGTCCTTTTGAATACCTGATGGACTGGAATGAGGCCTGTTTCGAATGGGCGAACAAGACAATTGGTTTATCCTCCCCTACTGCCTATACTACTGAATATAGTAAAGAGTACACCGATGCTAACCTAACGGATGCCCGGGATCTGATGGTGCCTGGTACCGAAAATGCCAAAACTGAGCTGGTGACATACACCCAGGTATTCCAGGATCGCGTCGGCTTTCTGCCAAATCTTAGCATTCTGGACCTTATTTTTTGCGAGGGAAAACGCTCGCTGGCCTTATTAAAATAAGGAAAAATCTACATATATAAAAGTATTTAACATATTGAAAGCGTTAGATTTAGCTTAATATCTAACCGTTCAAAAAAAAAAGAAACTTTTTGTCCGGCCAATTGGACAAAATATTTAGCTTTGCAACCAATTTTGCTGGGCTTTTAAGAACTGACGTAGGTGTGTAAACCAGGAGTTTTCCAGCGAGGGTTGTGATTGCTTTTTACTAATCCTTAAACACGTATCGCAGGTTTAAATGAACAGCACCTACACAGATCTCGTCAACCAAACCTTCGAGTTTCCCCAGGAAGGTTTTGATGTACAGGATGGCTACCTGGAATTTAATGGGGTGAATATCAAAGAGTTGATTGACAAATACGGAACACCCTTCAAATTGACCTATCTGCCTAAAATTGGGATGCAGATTAACAAGGCGAAAAAGATGTTCCAGGATGCAATCAAGAAGAACAGGTACGATGGTAATTATTACTATTGCTACTGTACCAAAAGTTCTCATTTTTCCTTTATAATGGAAGAGACCCTGAAACATGGGATTCACATTGAGACGTCTTTTGCATACGACATTGATATTATTACCAAGTTGTATGAAAGGAAAAAGATCAACAAGGAAACCAAAGTGATCTGTAATGGTTACAAAACCAAAGCGTACACGAAGGCTATTTCCAAATTGGTCAATACCGGGTTTAAAAATGTAATCCCGGTTCTGGATAACAAAGAGGAGCTGGAGGATTATCAGAAATTCATCCGGACAAAGGAAAGGGTGAAATTAGGCTTGCGTATTGCGGCAGAAGAGGAACCTACTTTTGATTTTTATACCTCCCGTCTGGGTATTCGTTCCCGCGATGTGCTGGAATTTTATATCGACAAACTGAAAGGTAATGAGAAGTTCGAGCTGAAAATGCTGCACTTCTTCATGAATAAAGGGATCAAGGACGATGTTTATTACTGGAGCCAGTTCAACAGAGTATTGCAACTGTACTGCCAGCTTAAGAAGATTTCTCCTGAGCTCGATAGTATTAATATAGGAGGTGGTTTTCCTATTAAGCACTCCCTCGGTTTTGACTACGATTATAATTACATGGTGAATGAGATCGTAGCGACCATTAAGAGTGTTTGTAAAAAGAACAAGGTACCGGTACCGGATATTTATACCGAGTTTGGTTCGTTTACAGTTGGTGAAAGTGGTGCTGTGATCTACAGCGTGGTAGGCGAGAAGATGCAGAACGACCGTGAGATCTGGTATATGATTGACAGTTCTTTTATTACCACACTACCTGACACCTGGGGCATAGGGGAGAAATTTCTCATGCTACCCATCAATAAGTGGGAACAGGAATATCAGGAAGTGCACCTGGGGGGGCTGACCTGCGATGGATATGACTTCTACACATCTGAAGAACATATCAATGCAGTGTTCCTGCCTAAAGTGGCTGAAGGGGAGCCCTTGTATATCGGGTTCTTCCATACCGGCGCTTACCAGGATCAACTGAGTGGATATGGTGGTATCAAGCACTGCCTTATCCCGTCACCTAAGCACGTGGTCATTGGTTATGATAAAAATGGGCAGCTGAAAGACTGGCTTTATGCTAAGGAACAATCTGCCCAGAGTATGCTGAAGATTTTGGGTTATTAAAAAAATGGGTTAGTAATCCACTGAAACACCCCGCGATTTCTCGCGGGGTTATTTTTTTTCCATTAGATGTTATAAAAAAAGGCTCCCCCAGCAATTTAGAAGAGCCTATTTCATGGCATAGGTTTATCATCAAAAGCATAAAGGAAAATAAGACAAGTAGGGATATAAGGTAATTTCGTATAGGGAAGAATAAGACAACTTAACGTTGTGGTGTATCAGGAGAATAGTATTCCTGTTCTATGATGATACAAAGATAGTCTGGTATAAAGTGTAGAAAAATACCCGAAAGTTGTAATTTTTTAACCTGTTTTGGTGTTTGTTTTAGCGAAATCAGGTTAAAACCTCACCTGCATTCATTTCGCAAAGCTCACACAGACGTGTAGGCTGCGTACTCAGCTTTCTGGTAACTTTCCATTATCCAGGTAGTCAATTGCGCTTTCGCATTGTTTTTCAATCTCTATCAGGCAGGCTTCCAGCAATTCTTTGTTGCCATCCAGGTATTTTGACTTACCGGAACGGCTCAGCCCTTTCAGGATAATGAACTGTTTGGTCAGGTGTTGGTTGAGTAGGGAGGAATGTTGTTTTTGTTTTTGGATGGTTTGTTCATGCTCCAGCATAAAGATGTTCCGGTAGTGTTTGCCGAATACCCGCATCAGGAATAAAATATACATAGCGGCATGCACAGCCATAAAAGGTTGCAATTGCTCCGGCACATATCCGTTAGATATCGGGAAGGAGAGGTGATGGATTTTGATCCAGGATACTACTCCCAGGTAGGAACATAAAAAGGTGCCTAGTAAAAGCGTAGTTCTTCTGTTGATGGTGATGTAACAGAACAGGAGGCTAAGCAGCCAGATCATGGTATATTTAGGAGAAACATCCTGGTTATTGGAAAAAGAGGATATCATGGGGAGGATCAGCGTTGTGGCAGCTATAATAAAACTAACCATTTTGGGTGATGCTCCATTTTTCAATAAGAGCATGCAGGTAGGTATTATTAATATATATGCTGACAGAATTAACAGGTCCGTGTTATTCTGGTAATAAAGTGCTATGAGTAGTCTGGGCGCAAGCAGCAGTAAATGAAAGAAGAGATAATCAAATATCAGCTTGAGTATGCACTGTAATCGCGTGTTGATAGTAACCTGTAAAGCGTTGCCTATCACTGCATTTTCTGTAGTGACGTATAACTTTTCCGCCAGGGAACGTATACTTTGAAATAGTTGAGGCATAGGCCATATGGTTGTATGGCAAATTATCCCATAAAAACAGTATAACTCTTAAACGTTTGTGTGAATTATAAAAAATCCCCCCTGTAAATACAGAGGGGATTTATAGCTATTTAAGTTTAATCCTTATTCCACAACAATCGCTTTGGCAGCGGCTTGTATAGTTTCTTTCTTAGGCAATACCAGTTTGAGAATACCATTCTCGTATTTGGCCTGGATCTTTTCGGCATCAACCTGTTCGTTGATGTTGAAGGAACGTTTGAATGAAGAACGGATACCAAATTCCTTGCGGGTTTGTTTTGGTGCTTCCTCCTTATTTTCGGCAGTTTGTTCTGCTTTTTCGGCACTGATGGTCAGGGCCTTGTTCTCTACATTGATCTTAATTTCTTCTTTTGCCCATCCTGGTACCAGGAGTTCGATGGTATAACCATCTTTGGCTTCATAGATATTTACTGGCGGATGTGCGCCGAAAAAGTCGTTAGTTAAAAAATCGTCTTTCAGGGCTTGCTTAAATCCATTGTGGTTAAAAATGTCTTCCACTAAACCGCCAAATGCTTTTGCTGCAGGATGCTGATTAAATTTTACGTATGTCATGGTTTTATGAGTTTTAAGTTTTTGTTTTTAAATGTTTGAACGATTAGGTATAATCAAATGGAATACCATGGCATAAAAACTGCTATTTTGCTAGTAAAATCGTTTTTAACTAAGACAAAGTGTCTTGATTTGATAATTGCTTAAGTCAAAATGTCATATTCATTCAAGTTTTTCTATTTATCCGCTGATTGTTTAACTTTGTGGAAATTGACGAACAAAAAAATTATACTCATATGTATCCAGCAGCATTAGTAATGCCGATGAAGGCAGAGTTAACAGATAATGGTTTTGAAGAATTGCTGACACCTGATCAGGTAGATGAGACATTAAAGGGTGCTGGTACTACACTGGTGATGATCAACTCTGTATGTGGTTGTTCCGCTGGTAGTGCACGTCCGGGTGTGTTGATGGCTGTAGCGCACAGCGAAAAGAAGCCAGACAGACTGACTACAAGTTTTGCAGGTTTTGATACTGCTGCGATTCAGCAGATCCGTACTCACCTGCTGCCTTATCCTCCGTCTTCACCTGCTATCGCGTTGTTTAAAGATGGACAGTTGGTGCATTTCATTGAGCGTCACATGATTGAAGGTCGCCCTGCTCAGATGATTGCAGCGAACCTGGTAGACGCTTTTGAACAATATTGCTAAGATCGGCTTACGTAAGATGTAGAATGCCTGGCGCTAAATATATTTAATTTTTGTGTCAGGCATTTCACATTAAACGTAAATATGATTTGGAATTTGCGATTTTTACAGCTTACTTTGGTGGTTTGATTTTCCTTCCTGACTAATTCGGCTTTGTTCATAGGAAAACTCAGATCACCAATTTTTTTTGGCTATGTATCCTAATTTATTTTACGCATTCAAGGATCTGTTGGGTTTAGAACTTCCTTTTCTTAAACTGTTTCAGACCTTTGGTTTCTTTGTCGCTATTGCATTCCTTGCAGCCGCCTATACCCTGACCAGTGAATTGAAGAGGAGAGAGCGTCTTGGATTATTGAAAGCGGTTCCTGAAAAAATTACAAAAGGTAAACCTGTAAGTACCACTGACATCATTATTAATGGTGTAATTGGTTTTATCCTTGGTTTTAAAATAATAGGGATTGTGTCTGACTGGGAAAATGTATCCCAGGATCTGCAATCTTTCGTCATGTCTGCCAGAGGTAGTCTCGTTGGTGGTATCATCGTAGGTGCTGCGCTTGCGTACCTTAAATATAGGAGTGGACAGAAAAATAAGGCAGAAAAAGAAGTTACTGTTACAGAACTGGTGCACCCTTACCAGCGGGTACCTGATTTTACTGTGATGGCTGCTGTTGCTGGCCTGATCGGAGCAAAGGTTTTTCACAACCTGGAAAACTGGGGCGATTTTGTACAGGATCCCATCGGTTCCCTGCTTTCTTTCAGTGGTCTGACTTTCTATGGTGGTTTGATCGTGGCAAGCGTTGTGATCATCCGCTATGCACGTAAAAAGAATATCAATGTATTGCAACTGATAGACAGTGCTGCTCCTGGTTTGATGCTGGCTTATGGTATCGGCCGTATGGGCTGCCACTTCTCCGGCGATGGTGACTGGGGTATTTATAACAGCGCATATGTGACAGATGCTACCGGTCATGTAAACCAGGTAGATCCCTCCAAATTCCAGGAGGTACTCAAGGCGAATGAGCAATTCTTTGCCCGCCAGTACGGTGGACTGGAACATATTCCGCACGCAGCTTTTCCCAAACCTTCCGGTCTTAGCTTCCTGCCAGACTGGTTCTTTGCGTACGGCTATCCGCATAATGTTATTAATGAAGGAGTACTGATGCCCGGTTGTACCGGCAGGTATTGCAGTGTGTTGCCTATTTCTGTGTATCCAACTGCATTATATGAGATCATCGCCTGCCTGCTGTTGTTTGCATTACTATGGAGTATCCGCAAAAAGATAAAGGTACCGGGCATGGTCTTCGGTATTTACCTGGTGCTGAATGGTATCGAGCGATTTTTTATCGAGAAGATTAGAGTGAACACTAAATATGACATTTTCGGAATTCATCCTACCCAGGCTGAGATCATTTCTACACTCATGGTAATAGGCGGAGCTGTGCTGATCTGGTATTGCCGTAAACTTTATAATTCGGCTAAAACCATATCCTAAACATGCAACGTCATTCTACTTTAGTGCCTCTCTCGCAGGAGCACCAGCGCTTATTATTTGTATGTCGCTATCTTAAAAACGATGCTGCTCCCTATGAAGGCTTTCCACTTGAAACTGATGCGAAACTTGCGTATATCGTAAAAGTGTTTCAGGAAGTAATGGTGCCACACATTCAGAAAGAAGAATATCTTTTTGAATTGTGCCAGGGAAAAGATCCGGAAATTGATAGACTCCTGGAAGAACTACACCAGGAACACTCGTCTATCTCCCGCATGTACAGCGCCCTTACTGTAACGGAAGAGAAAGATATGATAGCTGCTTTGGATCTGCTGGCTCGTAGTCTTGAAGACCACATCCGCAAAGAAGAAAGAGTTTTCTTCGAGAAGGTACAGGAGGAATTGTCCGATGTACTGGATAGCATCAAATGGTAAAAACTGATATTATTTCATTATAAAACGCTTCTACTTCTAAGTAGAGGCGTTTTTTTTTGCAACCTTTTCCAACTTTTCCCGTCTTCTTTATAAGGTAATTAAACAAACCTCATTAAAACAAATTTTACCAATCATCCCTACCTGATGACCGTTTATGTAAAGTTATGTACTATGCAATACAAACTACCTACCTTTACACTGTAGTTGATTAACAAAGGAACTATATTAATAAAGGTTCTATATTATTTAACACATTTAAAAACAGAAACTTAGAAATCCTTAATCCGCCTTATATGAAGACAGTAGCTTTTATTTTATCAATCATGACCCTGGGTACTGCGACTTATGCCCAGACACCAGGTACGGGAAAAGTGTCCGGCCAGGTTGTTCAAACCGGGAATAAGCCGGTAGAGTTTGCAACTATTACCTTATTAAAAGCATCAGATTCCTCCCTTGTAAAAGGAGCGATTGCAGATGTAAATGGTAAATATGAAATTGAACCTGTAAAAGAAGGGAAGTACCTGGTAGCTGCCGCTTATGTAGGTATGACCAAAGCCTATAGTCAGCCATTCGAAATAAAAAACTCACCTGTAAAAGTGAATACGCTCTCTCTGAGCACTGATACACGCAACCTGAAAGCCGTAAACGTGACTGGTAAAAAGCCATTCGTAGAACAGCGCGTAGACAAGATGGTTGTAAATGTAGAAAACAGTGTGGTAGGAGCCGGCGCCAATGCCATGGAGGTATTGGAAAAATCACCAGGTATCACTATAGATAAAGATGATAACATCAGCCTGAAAGGTAAAAACGGGGTTGTTATCATGATTGATGGAAAACTCACCAACATGAGTTCCCAGGACGTTGCCGCGCTGCTGAAAAGTATGCCCAGTAGCAATATTGAGCAAATAGAACTGATCACCAATCCTTCCGCCAAATATGATGCAGCGGGCAACGCCGGGATCATCAACATCAAACTGAAAAAGAACAATACTGTAGGTACCAATGGAAGTATTACCCTGGGTGGTGGTTACGGCGCAACGCCTAAGTATAATGGTAGCCTGAACCTGAACCACCGTAATGCGAAGTATAATGTGTTTGGTTCTTATAACTACAGCCACCGTCAGAACAACCAGACCTTATTATTATATCGCAGCTATCCTGCAGAAGGTAAGGTGAATGTGTTTGATAACAGGAACACTCACAACCAGACTTCTGACTACAATGGAGCCAAAGTAGGCGTGGATTATTTTATCAATAAAAACCACACGATCGGAGTAATGGTCGATGCCGGGTTGAGAAATTATTCTATGCCATCCAATTCCGTTACCATGATTGGTAGTGGTGGTATGGTAGACTCCACACTGCGCACTGATTCAAAGAATCCCGGTGACTGGAACCGGATGGCCTATAACCTGAATTATAAAGGTATACTGGATACGGCCGGCAAGGAACTGAGCATTGATGTGGACTATGCCCGTAACCATGACAGCAAACGATTGAATACATTCTCAAACGTGTATGATGCCAGCGGGAAAGAATTTTCACACGGCGATACTACCCGTAACATGCAGCCTTCTACAATCGAAATCAAAACATTCAAAGCTGACTATGTCAATCCTTTGAAACACGAGGCTAAACTGGAAGCAGGACTGAAATTCAGCTTTGTGAAATCCGATAACGATGCACGTTTTGACTCATTACGTCTCAACAACTGGGTGTATGATTATAACCGTTCCAACCATTTTATTTATAAGGAAAATGTGAACGCTGGTTATATCAATTTCTCCAAACAGTTTAAGAAGTGGTCAGTGCAGGCTGGTCTGCGTGGTGAGTTGTCACACATTGAAGGGAACTCTGTAACCATTTCTAAAGTGACAGATACGACCTACTTCAACCTGTTTCCAAGTGTGTTTATGAGTTACAACGTAGCGAAGGATCATCAGCTGGGCATATCCTACAGTCGTCGTATACAGCGTCCTGATTATGAAGATCTGAACCCTTTCGAGTTCTACCTGGACAGATATACCAAGATTGCCGGAAACCCATACCTGAAGCCTTCTTACAGTAATAATTTCGAACTAAGCCATACTTTCAAACAGTTCCTGACCACTTCAGTCGCATATGCACATGCATCCAATAAAATGACACAGGTAGCAGAGTCAGAAAAAGATCCGGCCACCGGCGATACATCCATCCTTCGCTACAGGTACCTGAACATTGCAAAGTCTGACAACTTCACCTTTAGTATTTCGATGCCGTTCCCGATCACGAAGTGGTGGAACAGCTATACTTACCTCCAGGGGCTGTATGCGAAGTATTCTACCGTGGTAGACAATAACCTGGTCAATGTGGAATCCGGTGGTTTCATGGGCCGTACCCAACACACTTTCACACTGCCTTACGGTATTACAGCAGAAGCTACTTTCTTCTATCTCTCTTCCCAGATTGCAGATGAAGGTTTAATGAGAATGAAGCCTATGTATGGACTTGATTGTGGATTGTCTAAATCTATCCTGCATAAGAAAGGTAGTCTGAAGCTGACAGTAAACGACGTATTCAATCAACAGCGCTTCCGCGGAACATTCACCAATGCTGGTCGCTTTATGTCAGTCGATTCCAAATGGGAGTCAAGACAGGTTCGCGTGGCTTTCAATTACCGCTTTGGTAACATGAATATAAAGGCTGCACGTAATCACAAGACCGGCCTGGAAGACGAACAAAACCGTGTGAAGAGCAATTAACACCGGCCTGTTTTTTAGGTAAATATAAGGATGGATAGGACGTAGCCCCTTGGTTACGTCCTTTTTTTAAGCCTTAATCGTTTGATTTTTAATTATTTGACTGCTTTTGGTTTGAATTTCCCCAAAAAAGTTTCATCAGCGGTGCAACCTTTTTTAAAAATATTGTCTTTATTATGCAAGCATCAGCCAACAACTTGAATCAGACTATAATAACAGATCACCTGGTAGCCCAGTGCAAAAAGGGAGAGGTTCGCGCGTTCCGCGAGCTGTACAATGCTTATTCAGAAGCAATGTACAACATCTGTCTGCGTATGACTGGTAATGTGGCTGATGCTGAAGACACACTGCAGGAAGCTTTTATGCAGATTTTCCGGAACATTGACCGCCTTGAAAACGCGGGTAGTGTAACGGCCTGGATCAAGCGGATCGTGGTAAACCACTGTCTGAGCCACCTGCGCAGGAAGAAAGTGTATTTCGAAGAAGTGGACAATATAGAAGTCGCAGAAGAGAAAGGAGGATTGGACGAAGATAGTTTTGCCTGGACAGTTTCCGCTATCAGGGATGCTATACAGGGTTTACCGCATGGTTACCGTACTGTGCTGAACCTTTACATCTTTGAAGAGTACTCCCATAAGGAGATAGCTGCCATGCTGGATATAACCGAGTCTACTGTGAAAACGCAATACATGCGTGCAAAAGATAAAGTGCGGCAGATCATTAAACAAAAAAATGCAATACGCTGATGCCAGAACAGAGTTTTGAGGATTTTATCAGGCAACACCGTTCAGATTTTGAGCAGCCCGGACCCAGGCCCGCTTTGTGGGATAAACTTGAGAAGGAGCTGGTACCACAGAAAAAAGGAAAAGTGTTGCAAATGTTGGGGCGCAATTGGCTCAAAGTAGCAGTAGTACTGGTACTCGTGGTGAATACTATTGTCATCTTCCAGTTCCTGCAAACGAAGAAACAACAGCAGGTAGCAACAGTTTCGCCAGAGATGCAGGAGGCCGGTATGTACTATACTTCCCAGATAGAAAAGCGCCTGTCTGAAATCAAAGCCTATCCAACAGCCGTGCTGGGCCTGGATAGTGCTGCCCGTAAGGAACTGGAACTACGCAATGATACCTATAAGGTATTGGAAACGGAACTGATTCAGAACCCGGGGAATGAACGAATTAAAGCAGCTATGGTCCGCTATTATCAGTTGAAGCTGGACCTTCTTGATAAAATACTTGATGAGTTGAGAGAGAAACAGCCCGTTAAGCCAAAGCAGTCAAATTATGAAAGAGAACTTTAAAATACTACTACTACTGTTATTGCCAGTTATGGCATTTGGGAAAAAAGGGGACAGTGAATTCAAACGAGTGATAGCGAAAGAATATGCGAATGGCAGTAATTCGGTATTGGCTATATCTAATAAATATGGCAAGATCATTATTCATACCTGGAAGCAGGGCAATGTGAAGGCGATCATCACCATCACCGGTTTTGGTAAGAATCCTTCAGAGGCGCAGAACTCTGCGAACATGGTAGACATTGAAGAGAGCAATGCGAACGGAGAGATCTCCCTGCAAACAAGTTATCATCCGCTGGGAACAGGTAAGCTGTTTAACTGGGGAGCTAAAAGAGATAGCAAGGACTATGTGAATATTGATTATGAAGTTTACGTGCCTGAGAACCTGCGTAAGCTGGAGCTGGATAATAATTTCGGAGATGTGTTTACAGATGTACTGAGTTTTCCTGCTACGATGGGTTTAAACTATTGTACCTACGATATTAAGGAAGTGCAAAAGTCGTTAACGCTGAATATGAATTATTGCGATAAGGGCCGTATTGGCAAAGCAGATGCACTTACTGTCCGGGCTAATTATTCTAACCTGAAATGTGATAATATCGGCTCCCTCAATACAAGGTCGAACTATTCCGAATATGAACTGGGTACAGTGAGCGCGCTGGATTCAAAGTCGAATTATGATGATTATAAAGTTGTAAAGGCGGGCACCCTGAACATAGGATGTAATTATTCGGATTTTTCAATCGGTGAATTAATGGGAGAACTCAATGCAAAGCTGGTGTATGGAGATCTGAAAGTGAAGAGCTTTGGGAATAATTTCAAAGGTGGGTCGATCACGCTTACTTATGCAGATATCAAATTGCAGGGAATGCCTGCCCGTATTCCTTTGCAGTTCAGGATTACGCTGAACAATGGTGATGTGCGCAATAATGGCCTGGCGATGAAGAGTGAAAGCTCTGTGAAGAAAGCTTCCAGGGTTAGCTATAATGCGATTACCTCCACAGGTAGTGAACAATCGCCTACACTGGAAATAAACGGTGTATACAGTGATGTTTCATTCGGATCAAACTAATTCCATCCCCTTATAAACTTTTAAATAACACAATTTATGAAAACGACAGCTATTGCATTCCTCATGCTCATGTTAGCCAGTGTAAATGTATTTGCACAAAAAGATCGTATAACCGGCAGCGGAACTATTAAAAAAGAATCAAGATCTGCCTCTGCCTTCAAAAGCATTGCAGCTTCTGGTAGTTTCAATGTATATATCACACCTGGTTCAGGTACGAACATTGAAATAGAGGCGGATGATAATTTACTGCCTTATATCGTAACAGATATAGAAAACGGCGAGTTGCAACTGCATGTAAAAAAAGGTTACGATATTAAGCCTACACAAAAGATCACTGTAAATGTTAGCATGGCAGAAATAAAGGAGCTGGCAGCAAGCGGTTCTGGTGGCTTTTATAGTAAGGGAACGCTGAAAGGGGATAAGGTAGAACTGGGGATTAGCGGTAGTGTGATCATTGATATGGAACTGAATGCAGAAAAGCTGGAGATAGGTGTATCTGGTTCTACCAAGATAGCATTGAGAGGGAATGTGACAAAGGTTGAATATGGTATATCAGGATCTGCGAGTGTAGATGCACTGGCCCTGAAATCTGAGAATGTTGAGGTAGGTGTGTCTGGTAGTGGTGACCTGGCAGTGAATGCAGAGAAGAAACTGGACATCAGCGTGTCTGGTGGTGCGAAAATTCGTTACAAAGGTAATCCTTCCATTAACCAGTCATCTTCAGGCTCCTCAAAGGTGACGAAGATAGACTAATAGAAAAAGAGAGTTGTTGGTCGCTTGTAGATTCAAGTGACACTGTTCCCTGCCTAGGAAGGGAATTACCCCGGAAAACGTTCCGGGGTTTTTCTTTTTATATGCTACAATGGTCGCTATTTCCTAATTCATATTTATATTTGCCTTCTGTCACAAAAAATTATTCAATTATGCCATCCTTTGATATTGTTAGCAAAGTGGATACACAGACACTTGACAATGCGATAAATACGGTAAATAAGGAAATCACCAACAGGTACGATTTCAAAGGTTCTCATGTCAATATTGAACTCAATAAGAAAGATCTGAGTCTGGTTATTGAAGTAGAGAGCGAAATGAAACTGGACCAGGTGATTGATGTATTGCTCAATCGGACGATCAAGCAGGGTCTGGATGCAAATATTTATGACCTGACTAAAGCCCATTACCAGAGTGGTAAAGTGGTAAAAAAAGATATTACCGTACGCAACGGCATCAAGCAGGAAGATTCCAAGAAGATCGTGAAGATGATTAAGGATTCCGGCTCAAAGGTACAGGCGGCTATTATGGACGACATCGTACGCGTGACTGGTAAGAAGAGAGATGATCTTCAGGAGGTTATACAATTACTGAGAACGGGCAATCTGAACATTCCGCTTCAGTATGTGAATATGAAAGATTAAAATAATTCAGTCTAAAAGTCTGGAAATTTAAAATAAATAATTACCTTTGCAGCCTGTATTATAAATATTGGTATGAAACCTGGCATTAGCGTTCATCGATTGTAGAAGAATGAATATGCGAAGGTTGCATCTGGTAAAAAAAAAGAAAACTAAAATTCTGATGAAACAGGGAATCCATCCGGAAAATTACAGGTTTGTAATATTCAAAGATATGTCTAATGGACATACTTTCTTGAGCAAGTCTACAGCTCCTACTAAAGAAACTATCAAGTGGGAAGATGGTAACGAATATCCAGTGATCAAGCTTGAAATTTCCAATACTTCACATCCTTTCTACACTGGAAAGAACGTGCTGGTGGATACAGCAGGTCGTATCGACAAGTTCAACAAACGCTACGGTAAGAAAGCCTAGTACAGGCCTGTCAAATAATTTAATGGAGATCCCATCGATTTTTTCGATGGGATTTTCTATTTTTATCCCCTTATGGAGCGGCGTTATATTCTTTTTGACACTCCTGCACGCGATTTGTTGTACCCTTTCACTCATACCCGGCCGGTGGCGGCCATCCGTGTAGGGATACTTACCATAAGAGAAAAATGGGAGCGGTGGCTTAATGCCAGCGCCAGCTTTCTGACCCTTCCTTACTTGCAGGAAAAATTCCCCCTTCAGGTTATTAATGCAGAGGATCAATGTGTGTTGATCAATGGGCATGTATTGCCGGATAGGCAGTTGGTAGCGGCGGTTCAGGCATTAAGAACGGGGCAGGAGTTGTATAGGGAGGGGATGTTGGTGGCGAAGGTGGTGGTAGCGGGGAGTATGAGATTGGAGGGGCGTGGTTTGTTGGAGGCGGGTGGTGCCGGTTCTTTGGGTGTGGATTCATTACTGGCTGGCGATTCTGATCTGTTTGCTGGTGATTCCGGGCATCCTGGTGGGGATTCATCAGCCTTGACGGTTCATCATTCTGCTGCTGTTGAGCATCTGAACTATCAGGAATCAGTACAGCAGCTGACGTATCCATGGGATATTTTTCGATTAAATGATAGTGCTTTGCGGCAGGACTTTTCCCTGCTTACGGAAGGCCGTATTTCTGCCCCGATACCCGGATCTAACCAGGTGAGTGGTGCGGAAAATATCTTCCTGGAGCCGGGTGCTGTGGTAGAACACAGTATACTGAACGGAAAGACGGGGCCTATTTATATTGCAAAAGGAGCTGAAGTAATGGAAGGGTGTCTCATCAGAGGTCCGCTGGCTCTTTGTGAGGGGGCAGTACTGAAGATGGGTACTAAGATATATGGTGCGACCACGCTGGGACCTGGTAGTGTAGGGGGAGGAGAGATCAAGAACGTAGTGATGCTGGGCTATTCCAACAAAGGCCATGATGGCTACCTGGGAGATGCTGTGCTGGGTGAGTGGTGTAACCTGGGAGGGAATACCACTAATTCCAACCTGAAGAACAACGCCGGTACAGTGCGGGTTTGGGTCGAGGCAAAGAATGAGGCGATCCCTGCCGGCACCAAGTGTGGGCTGATCATGGGCGATTATAGCCGGAGTGGTATCGGTACAATGTTTAATACGGGCACTGTAATTGGCGTTTCGTGTAATATCTTTGGAAGCGAATTCCCGCCTAAGTTCGTGCCTTCCTTTTCATGGGGTGGGGTACAGCCTGAACCTTACAGGGAAATGGAGGCTTTGCGGGATGCGCGACAGTGGATGCGGTTTAAAGGACAGGAACTGGGAGATGTGGAAGAGCGGCTGCTGAAAGCTGTATATACAAAAGTGAAATCTTAGATTCAATATATCATTAACAATAGCGATAAATATGAGAAAAAAAATCGTTGCAGGAAACTGGAAAATGAACCTGACCCTCGCGCAGGGTGAGCAACTGATCAATGACGTACTGGCTGCAGGTCTGCATTTAAAGGAAGGACAGGAAGTAGTATTTGCGACTCCTTTCCCTTATCTGGTGAAAGCAAAAGCGTTAATAAAGAACAATCCTGGTTTCTTCCTGGCATCACAGAACAGTGCGTCAGAAAAATCTGGTGCTTATACTGGTGAGGTATCAGCTGAAATGCTGCAGTCTGTAGGCGTAGACTACGTAATCCTGGGTCACTCTGAAAGAAGAGAATACTTCCAGGAAAGCAACGCGGTACTGGCTAAAAAGATTGACCTGGCCCTGGCGAATGGTTTAAAACCACTTTTCTGTTGCGGTGAGCCACTGGAAGTGAGAAAATCTGAAACCCAGAATGAATATGTTGCAAAACAACTGGAAGAAAGCCTGTATCATCTGACAGTTGAGCAGCTGAAGAATGTTGTGATCGCTTATGAGCCAATCTGGGCGATCGGTACTGGTCTGACTGCAAGCGCAGCACAGGCGCAGGACATGCACGCCTTTATCAGAGCACAGATCGCTGCTAAATATGGCCGCGAAGCTGCATTGAACATCTCTATCCTGTATGGTGGTAGCGCGAAACCAGGTAATGCTGTTGAGCTGTTCTCCTGCCCTGACGTAGATGGTGGTCTGATCGGCGGTGCATCCCTGGTAGCTGCTGATTTCGTAGCAATCGTTAAAGCACTGGCATAAGCCAATACATAGTTTAATTTACTCCGGTATGGTAGCCATTTATATGGCTGCTGTATCGGTTTTTTTATGGAGGTGCTTGCTATCGTTTTTAGTATTAAAAGAAAATAATTAGCAAAAATTGCTAAATAAATTAGCAATTCTAAAATAAAGACTCTATATTTGTAATGTCAATATTCAAATAACCAATACACTTTAAGTTCAAAACTTATTTGGTTATGATTACAAATAATAACGTCATTCCTGAACAGGAATTATTGTATGACTACTTATTGGTAGTTGATCCCGGTACTCATATCAACAATGATGTAATGGCTTTAAAGCGGATGATCGCCCAGGAGCTGGGTATGGGCAATACCCAATTCTCACAGGCTAACATCAGTCTTTTCCGCTCTGTATTTCCAGTGCGTTTTGAGGATGATTTTGTCAGCCTTTTAGATACTATTGCCGGCAGACAATCAGGGTTCACCTTATATACTTCCCGTTTTGATCACTTCGAACAGCAGGAGGATAAGCGCACGATCTTTATCAATGTAGCGAATCCTAAGCCGATAGTAGAATTGCACAAAAGGATTCTGCAGGAATTCGATATCAAATCTTCTCCATATAAACCGCATATCACGATTGCCAGGGGGATAAACACCCGTGAGTTTGATCTGGTATATGATCATTTTTACAACCAGGTATTTGTGCGCAGTTTTCAGTGCAAGAGTTTTACATTATTGCGGAAACCAGCGGCAGGCGGGCAATACGAGACGGTGAAGGAGTTCTTCTTTGGAGATGAAGCATTGCGTGGGCATGAGCATACGTTGTTTAATTATGCAGCGTAGTGATGCATGAGGTTGGAGTAGAAATGGAGGCATTTGTTGCAAAAGAAAGCGGCTGTCAGCTACTCCCAAACTGCTATTCGTCAGGTCCTGCCGGCACCTGGCAGATTAATTTTAAATTCCCCCTGACTGTTCGTAGATTTAATATGTTCACAACACATATTTTACAACAGTAACAGCACAACAATGCAAAAGATACACAAAGTCATTATTGTAAAAGGCAAGGTGCAGGGTGTCTTCTTCAGAACTAATACCAAGCGGACCGCAGATGGGCTTGATATCAAAGGACAGGTTAAAAACTTACCCGATGGTAGTGTCTGGATTGCCGCAGAAGGGGAGGAGGCGCCAATGGAAGCGTTCATCGCCTGGTGTCGTCAGGGACCGCCACTAGCCAAGGTAACAGGTATTACAATCGAACCGGGGCAGGTACAGGACTTCAGAACCTTCGAAGTCTCGCACTAATAGCCATTCAATCACTATATAAATAAAGATATTGCCTTTTGCAACCCATGCCAGCAAATAAAAAGCCGCTCCAGCCTTAGGACTGGAGCGGCTTTTTATTTGGATATGTATGGCAATTACTGTATCGGATGCAATGAATACCTTTTGTGATGTAAACTAAAATCCTGCATTGTATCTAAGCCAATAACTGCCTTATTCTTATTTCAAGCCCAGTTTACTCAGCGTTCCTTTATCCAGCACAGCTCTTGGCACCACCATCGTAATCGTATTCATCGCAAAATAAGGAAGAGACACATGCATATACCCCTCAAAAGGCCCCGCCTTCGGACCCCATGAATTCTTCACAATAAAAAACTCCTTACCACCTGCTGTCTTACCTAAGCCTGTAATCTGCATCAGGTGATCATCTTCTGTTATCAGCTCCTCATACAAACGTTGTCTGTCAGCCGCAGTCGCCACCTTCTCACTCAGATCCGGATTGAAAGGAACTTTCTTTAACAGTGAATCTTCAGTCGGATATAAACCATATCCCTTACCCGTCAGCCATCCTCTATTACTCATATCCGTATCCCACAGCACTGTATATCCCTTCGTTACAGCCGTTTTGGCTACACTCACCATCTCATCCAGCGGCAGGTTGTAATAAGCCCCATTAGACACATTATCAGGAACCTGCACAATAAAAGGTGCATAGTAAGCATGATCTGTAAATGAAGTCAGGTTCACATAATCATCAGGTGAAAACTTCACCACTTCCTTTGCAAAAGTCAGGGCCGTATAGTTTTTTCCATTGTATGTAAAGGAAGCCGGAACCGCACCCAGGTACTTATCCAGAATACTGCTTACGCGCTCAGTCCAGTTGTCAGGCAATGGTCTCTTTACCTTCAGCAAACTATCCAGGAAGCCCTTCATCTCTTCTACCATCGGACCATGATCATGTCGCGTACGTCCGTCTTTCAGACCACTATACACGTTCTCAGGTACCAGGCCATAGGTTGCTGCAGCATGAATGAAGTCATGTGCCAGACCGCCTTCGTCAAAGCGGGTAAAGCCCTGGCGGTGAATATAGTTCTTCGCCTTCTCCATGTAAATGTTGCGCACAACGTACATTTCTGAAAGATCCAGTGAAGGGAGACCTTTTCTCAGACATTCAGATTCCACCACCGAAGTCGAGGAGAAACACCAGCAGGTACCAGTTTGTCCCTGATCCTTGACAGGTGTGGCGGCATTATTTTTAAGAACAGTAAAGTCCTGAATCGGTTTAATATTTTCCTGTGCTACAGCTCCTGTAGCCAGTAACATCATCAGTATACCCTGAAAAATCTTCTTCATCCTGTGGTTAGTTTATGACATAAAGATAAGGGGGAACTATGAAATAAAAACGCTACTGCCGTAGGAACGGCAGTAGCGCGGTATAAATGACAGGCTTTGGCGGAAAGCCCCAAAATGATCTTGGTATTTTTAAAAGCAAGCGGGGTTAACCAGGATACTAAACCAGGGTATTAAGAGTCAAACAGAACTATTAGTAAGCCAGGTGGAACATTTAGTAGCCAGGGGAAATATCTAATAACCAATGGGAACACTTATCTTATAATTTGAAAAATTCTTCTTCTTTTATTTAAAGAAGAAGAATTTTTCAAATAGTAGCCTCCAGGCTCTTGGTAAACCAACCGAAACCCTTAGTAGTCAGGCAGAATACCTAATAAGCCATGCAAGGTGCTTACTCTTCTACACTGATAGTCAGATTATCCTCTTTCCCAAGAATAGATAACTTCTTTGCTGCTTTCAGATACGTTTTATACTTATCAGCCACCTCTGAAGATTGCTTTACATCATTGATATAAAGATTCCCATCTTTTTTCTCGATCTTATAACCCTTATCAGCATCAATCAGTTTATCAGCAGCCATTTTATCAATCATCTCCCTGTACTGACCATCTGCTTTGGCATGCGCCATATCTTCGTGCATTTTCTTTTCCGCAATGCGCTGTTTTTGCATTTCAGCTTTCGCACTGGCCATTGCTACCTGCATTTGCTTTTTAGATTCCTGCATGGCCTTAGCTGCTTCCTGACGGCCTTTTTCCATCGCATCCTTAAATTCCTGGCTGTTCATGGCCGCTCTTGCAGATGCTATACCCATCTTGGCAGCAGGAATTGCTACATCCCTGATCGCTGCCCTGGCAGCATCCATGCCCATACGAATACTTTCCTGGATATTGTTCGTGTCTATATTTACATTGACATTATGATTAACCTTAGTATTCATCTTCACATCTTTCAAACTCTCTTTCACTTCTTTATTGATCGCATTCCAGTCTATCTCTTTCATTGCATTTTCAACATCGCTATTGATCTGGTTCCAGTCCACATTCTTCATTGCATTGGCAACATCCCTGTTAATCTGATCCCAGTCTACATTTTTCATCGCCGCAGAGATATCGTTATTCACGTCTTCCCAGTTCACATTCGCCATTGCTTCGGCTGTTGCTGCCTGTGCATCGGCAGCAAGGGCTTCATGGTCAAGTTTGTCCTGGTCCTGTTCTTCTCTGTGGGTATTTGCTTTAGGCTTTGTTGTATCCACCATGTATGCCCTGGAGATCTTTGTCAGTACTGCAGGTGCAGGCGTTTTCTTAACTGCTTTTTTTGTTCTTGCCTGTATTGGATTCAACCATGCTATGGTGATAAGACCAAGGGCGATAATCAATACAGCCAACAGTTTTTGAGTATAATTAATGTTCTTTGTTTTCATTTCCATGATGCGTTTAATGCGGTGAAATAGATGTTGTTTATTATCTGCCGCTGCCATGGCAAGTGCATTAACTGTTAACCGGTATTCTTCTAATGCTACAAGCGCTTTGGCATATTGCAGGGGTTGCACCTGACTTGCAATAACAAGGTCATCGCAACAGTGTTCCCTTTCCAGCCGGATATTTTTAGTGATCCACCAGATGAAAGGATTAAAAAACAGGATTGTTTCAACAATAGATTGGAAGATATTGAGTAGATAATCATTGCGTTTGATGTGTGCCAGCTCATGCAGGAGAATGGCTTCCAGCTGTTCGGCAGTCAGGTTGTTGAACATGGCTACAGGCAGCAGGATCAAAGGTTTTAGAAAACCTATCATGACTGGCACCTGAACGTGTGTGGAGATCAGCAACTGCACCTTCCGGGGAATCCTTAATTGCGCCGCCAGCCGCTCCAGGTGCTTTTCCCATACCGTATCTATCGGCAGCACCTGTTTGTTACGGATCTCTTTTAGTTGTACCAGATCCATTACCAGTTTGATACTCATGACAGCTACTCCCGTTACATAAAGAGCGAACAACAGCGGGAACCACATTTCCAGTTGCGGAATGAAGTGTTTGATGGTGTTCTCACTATGATAAATAGCGGGCATCTCAAGGTGCCTTTGCCGCACACCCGTTTCAATCATGACCCAGGTAGCCTGCCGCACACGTATTGCAGCATTCACCTGTTGCCAGAGTGTAATACAAAACCAGGCAAAGATGCCGGTCAGTGACAGGTACGACAGGTTATATTTGATCCTGGCACTCATGTGCGACCACACATACAGTACGATCCGCAAACAGGCGAAGATCAGGAAGCCCTGCCACAGGGAATGTAAAAGCGCCCATCCAAAAGCCTGGATCAGAATTGTAGGGAGAACAAATTGTGCTGTCATAGAAATTGAGTTTACCTTTTTTGCTGGTCTTCTATATCATTCAGGTACTGCCTGATCTTGTCCAGTTCTTCTTTCGAAGAAGTATGATGACCAAGGGCCTGCATGACTAACTGAGAAGCAGAACCATTAAATACGGTATCAATCATTTTGTTCAGTAATTGCTGCTGGGTATTTTCCTGTGAAATCGCAGCAGTATATACGTGCGTTTTGCTGCTGGCATCCCTTTCTAAGTAGCCTTTTTCATGCATTATCTGCATCAGCTTCAGGGTGGTAGTATACCCGGCATCCTTACTTTTTGACAGCTCATCATGCACATCCCTTACCGTAGCGGCACCTTTCTCCCACAGGATTCTCAGAATCTCCAGTTCACTTTCCGTCGGTTTATTATTTTTTGCTGTACTCATTTATTTTCAATGATTATTGATCTACGAATATCTTCGTAAGTAAATGTACGATACTTTTCGTAATTGCAAAATTTATTTTCAAATATTCAAGTGGGAGAGCCTGTAATGCTATATAAAACAATTGTTTAGATGAATAAAAAAGGCCCCTTCCATAAGAAAGGGGCCATACCCGTGGCTAATTGGAAAATGGGTAATCACTTTAAAACAGGCATGCCATCCTTCGGCCACCCATTACAACAAGACAGAACAGATAGCAATGCCTGGCACAAGTAATTTTTAAAACTTACCGGCTTTAATTCCAAAATGGAAAGAAGCCATGCTCAGATCTCCGTTAGAAATATTTGGCGTATTAGAACCCTGTACAAAGCGATAAGTCGCTCCCAGGTCCAGCCTCAGATAACTGGTTACATTTAATTCTATATTGGCAAATGGTTCTGCCACAAACAACCCGCTCCTGTCATACGTGTGGTACTTATATTCGTTGTCATCCAGGTTGAATGTTTCTTTATTCCTTCTTGCTACGGCACCGCCACCTACCAGTGCACCTGCTGTCCAGTGAATCAGCTGATCAGTATTGTGGGTATATTCTACCGCAAGGCCGGTGTACCAGAAGTTCAGATACTGTTTTAATCCCGGGGTCGCACTTGGTGCATACGTAGAAGTGATATTATTTACCAGAGAATAAGCTCCGGCACCAAACATCCACTTCTTGTTGATGAATATCCCACCATAACCTCCGGTCATAACAGCGAAATTACCACCGATCGATGTTAAATTGGCCGCAGGCACTCCATACGCACCAAATTTTGTGGAACCAGATTTTTTTGAAAATAAGGTTTCAGTTTGGGCAGTCTGAGCCCAGGCCTGCTGTACTGATATCAGTACCAGCAGCGCCAACAGCGCTTTTTTCATAAAAATTAAGTTTAAAGAAAAGTGAGAGAGAAGAAAGGAGAGCGGGCAGTAAGGTGTGTTGAATTGGCCTTACCAGCCCTCTCCCTTATCAAAGAAAAATTAATTCGTAGTTATTGTAGCTGAACTTACTGCGGAGGTTCCAAACCATCCCAGTAGTTTGCCTTTGCTGCCACCATCGGTGACATTCTTCAGGTTAGTGCCTACATTGGCCAGTACAGTTGCAAACAGGCCACCTGCACGCATTTGTGTTTGAACAGATGTTACCCAAAAATAGCTTGGATAAGTCAATGAACGTAGTTTCACAATTGCCAGCTCTCCCTTCAGGAAAGGATGGTCATAGTCATTTACACTCTCACCTACAAACTGTGGGAATTCCTGTCCATCAGATAAACCTTCGGAGAATCCTCCATCAATTACGTAGTTATCTTCCAGGAGATTGCCTTTGGTCATGCTATTTCTGTAAGATCTGATCCAGGTATAATCTGTCTGACCCGCCATATCTGTAGCATAGAACCTTGCATAATAGCCATCCTTGCTGGCACCATCATCACCTTTCTTTTTATACTTATAGTCGATTTTGTTAATCGTTGCTACCGGCTTAATGGTGTCAGTCGCTTCGTATACATTGGAATCGTATTCTACACGCAGGCGATAAGTATGGTTAAGGTGTCCTATCTGACCACTGGCAGGATCACATTTATAAACTGAATCAGTAAATACAAATGGATATATATCACCGCTCGTTTCATCATACAGGGTGATAATGGCATTACTGATAATTGGTGTTGCACCTGACTGTGTATATGATACAGACTTTGTAAACCTGATATACTGCGCACCTGGTTCATTGGTGATCCATGCATCCAGTACAGGATGAGAAGTACCTTCAGGAACATTCAGGTCAATTACATCTGTGCAGGCACTAAACCCTGTAATGAGCGCTGCTAATATGGAGAGTCGGAAAAATTTCTTCTTCATGACGATTAAAATTTAAAGTTGTAAGTAATACCCGGGATGACAGAACCGATGATAGAAAGGCGAACGGCTTCTCTCTTGGTCTTGTCATCTTTATTCTGCTGGAAGTAGATGCTATAAGCATTGCGGCGGGCGTACAGATTGTACAGTGAGAATACCCATTCACCTTTCCAGCGGCGCTGTTGCTTTCCTTTCAGCGTCAGTGATACATCCAGACGATGGAAGGCTGGCATGCGGTAAGTATTACGTTTGTCAGTACTGTTGTATGGAATATCCCAGTCCTGGTACTCCAGGCGGCTATCAGCATACGTAGTTGGTGTACCGGTAGCGTATACCCAGTTAGCAGAGAAGGAAGTACGTTTGTTGATTTCATGTGTTACTACTACGTTCACATTGTGTGTGCGGTCGTAGCGGTTCAGGAACCATTCGTTCTGATTAATGCCTTCTGTTTTGCGTTCAGATTTTGAAAGGGTATAGCTTACCCAGCCAGTGGTTCTGCCGATTTCTTTTTTCGCCATCAGTTCCATACCATAAGAGCGGCTTTTGCTTGGCAGCAGGTCTGCTTCTATGTACTGGTTCAGCTGAAGGTTCGCGTTGTCAATGTAATCCAGCTGGTGAGCCATGTTTTTGTAGAACACTTCAGCAGAGATTTCATACTTACCATTTGACGCATCGTATGCATAACCCAATGTGTACTGATCAGCAACCTGTGGTTGTACGTTGTTGGTACTTGGTGTCCAGATATCGAGTGGTGTAGGAGAGGCGGTATTGGACAACTGGTGCATGTACTGCGTAGTACGGCTGTAAGACGCTTTCACAGCATTGTTGTCATTAATACCATAGCGAACGTTAATTCTTGGTTCCAGGTAGCGGTAGGCCTTAATCACGTCATTGGAGCCATAGGTCTTGCTGCCTGTGAGTGTTTTACGTACACCTGGTGTGGTGTCGTTGTAGAAATAAGCTGTACTGTTGCCCAGGAAATCGTATTGAGATAAGCGGAGACCGTATTGTACACCAAATTTCTTACTCGGTTTCCATTCATGATCAATGTAAACTGCTGCTTCCAGGCCATGTTGCTGTGTCAGGTTCTTGACGTTGGTGTTTGCACCATCCTGGCTTACACCCTTACCCGGCTTGAATGTGTAGTAGGTTCCCTGTACCCCGAAGTGCACGCTGTTCCTTGCATTCAAATAGTAGGTAAAACCTGGTTTCACACCGTAGTTGATGATATTGGAAGTCCAGTTATAAGCCTGGTAATTATCACTTTCATTTTTTGTAGAACCATTGTTAAATTCAAGACTGTAATCATAGTTACTATAAAAAGTAGTCAGGTTCATAAACAGCCTGTTGTTAAACACGTGATTCCATCTTACGGTAGCCGTTTTATTCCCCCAGTTCATATTCACATCTGTACCAAAACCGAATACGTCTCTTCCGAGGTAACCGCTCACGAAGAGGGTATTGCTTTTATTCAGTTTGAAGTTTGCCTTTGCAGTAATATCATAGAAGTTCAGTTTGGTGTCCTTCATATCTCCGTTCAGGAATGGCTTCATGAGGATGTCGATATAAGAACGGCGGGCTGCTATGATAAAGGAAGATTGATCCTTTACGATAGGGGCCTCGATAGAGAGACGGCTGAATACATTACTGATACCGCCGTTTACAGCCAGATTCTGGTTGTTCCCGTCCTTCATTCGTATATCAAGTACAGAAGATGTACGACCGCCGTATTCTGCCGGAAATCCACCTTTAATGAGGTTTACGCTTTTTACCGCATCCGGGTTAAATACTGAGAAGAACCCGAGCATGTGGGTAGAATTATATACCGGTGCTTCGTCCAGAAGAATCAGGTTTTCATCTGCTGCGCCACCACGTACGTTGAAGCCGCTGGCCCCTTCACCTACGGTTTGTACACCGGGCAGGGTCTGGATCGAGCGCAGTACGTCTACTTCACCCATAAAGGTGGGCATCTTTTTCATCTGGGCAATGTCCAGACGGTTAATGCTGGTATTCAATGTGTTGACTGCCTTCTCTTGTTTATCGCCGATTACAGTTACGGTATTCAGCTGATTGCTGGACTTATCGAGTTTGATGTCCAGGTTCTGGTTTCCTTTCAGGGAAATATGTGTCTTAATCGGTGCATAGCCTATATAAGAGAACTGAATGTCATGCTCGCCGGCAGGCAGTGTTAGGGAATAAAAGCCATATTCATTGGTAACAGTACCAAGTCCTGTTCCTGCTTTGGAAACGGAGATACCGATCAGGCTTTCACCGTTTTGCTGGTCTTTTACATATCCGCTTAATGTAAACCGTTGCTGCGCATTTGTCTGTAGCGCCCAAAGCAATAGAATGCCAATGGACAGTAGCTTTACTAGCCTTGTCTTCATAAAAGGATTTGATAGTTATAAATTTTACAAATGTTGTAAGTGCGCTTGTTATAATTTAAACACGCTTAGTATCTATGACGAGTATATGACGTGGGATATTGGGGTTACCCCTATAGATTGGCAAAGAAATTTTTTAAAATATTCACTATTCGAGTATATCACATTGATAACCCATGCGTTGTAAAAGAAAAATAACCTGGGCTTCATTCACATGATTTTCCTGGCCAACAACCCTTAATACTTTATCGCAATCTTCAATATCTACAGTGCAGGCTTGAATTCGGAACTCCTGGTGGATGGCTGAAATAACTTTCAACTTATCCAGGTCTGTATCGATATTTGTCTTGAATATTCCGATCATGTAAATATAATATTTAGTTTTGTGCAAAGGTGATGCACACCGTCTGGTTAACTGTTACACGAAAAGGATTAAATTTTATATTTAACGGATTATTATGGGTGTCCAGATTAGGAATGATATAAATGAATTATTGCTCGAAGAGGAAATGGGGGACGACCTTCAGGAAAAATTCGTCTCTACCAAACTGGTAGAAGAGCGGCAGGAGATCAAATACCACTTTGGGGAGGCGGTGTTCCGGGAAACCTTTTTTGACGGATACCATATTTTCTCCGGCGATGCCTCTGTATACGAGAACCTTCATGTGAATGCCACAGAAGCTGTGCCTTCCGTTTCGCTGTTATTTATGGTACGCGGGCATTTCAATACCAATGTAGGTTATGACCGCCAGCGGGTGTTTGGTACCCTGGAACATAACCTGTTTTTCAACCCGATAGGAGTGGAGAATGCGCATATCATTAAGCAGGAAGGACTGGCAGTAGTGGGGATGAACTTCAGCAAAGAACGATTCCTGCAGCTGGCCGACAATAACGGCCGCATCCTGGATATGCTGGCAAATAATGTGGCAGGCAATAAACCGATTATCCTGAATAAAAAGACGAATCATCCTATTACTACCCGCATGCTGATGATTCTGGATGAGATCCGGAACTGTCAGTTCCAGGGAGGACATAAAAAACTATTTCTCCAATCTAAAGTAATAGAGTTGCTGGCCCTGCAATGTGAACAGCAGGAACAGGCGGATGATGCACGTGATAAAAAACACCTCTTATCAGTCACAGACAGGGAAAAGATCTTTCATGCAAGAGACCTGTTACTGGAACAAATGCAGGAACCACCATCCCTTACAGAGTTATCAAGAGCAGCAGGATTGAATGAATTTAAACTGAAGAACGGGTTCAGACAGGTGTTTGATAATACTGTGTTTGGATACCTGAATGATCATAAAATGGAGCAGGCGCGGCGATTATTGAATGCCGCTGCACAGTCAGTGACGGAGATAGCAGAGCAATTAGGGTTTTCCTCTGTGCAACACTTCAGTACTGCATTCAGAAAGAAATTCGGCGTCAGCCCGGTAAAGCTGCGACATTTATAAAACATTCATAAAAGAGGGAATTCACCAACGGTAGTGAAACCCATTTTCAGAAAAGCTGCGACATTTATAAAAAAAGAGGAGTGTCAATAAAATGATACTCCTCTTTTTTACAACCACCCTAGTAAGCAGCAGTAAACCTTGCCTTCACATGCTGGTTCTTCTCCACTTCATCAATCAGCGCTACCGCATAATCCTTATTTGAGATCTTGCTGTTACCTTCTGCATCAGTAACCAGGGTATCCTTACCCAAACGGAACTTACCGGTACGTTCTCCAGGGAAGATATAAGCCGCAGGGCTCATCACCGTCCAATCCAGGTCATTCTGTTCTCTCAGCCAGTAGAAACCTTCGCGGGCAGCAGTTGCACCACCTTTCCACTCTGCCGGGAATTCCGGTGTATCCAGTAATTGCTTACCCGGCGCTATTTCCAGGCTACCTGCGCCACTTACCACCAGCACACGCTTGATACCAGCTTTTCTTGCACCATTTGCCAGACCCTGGATCAGTTTCAGGTAAGTAGGGGTATCATGCGCATTGAAAGAGCTAATAATAGCCTCAGTGCCTGTTACCAATTCAGCAAGTTTGTCAGCATCAGCTACATCACCCTGCTTTACGGTCAGTTTAGGACTCGTAATAGTGATCTTCTCCGGATTACGCACGATAGCAGTTACTTCATGTCCTCTTTCCAGTGCTTCAGCTAATAATGCGCCGCCAATAAAGCCAGACGCGCCTACGATAGTTAATTTCATTGTATTACTATTTTTATTATTGTTATTAAAATTGTTACAGTTTGATACAAAAAAAATCAGGTCACAAACTGAGCGCTGAATTCCGCCAGTGTGGTATGCTTCAGTTTCTCATATACAGCCTGGTCGATGGTATCGAAAAGGCTTTCCAGCGCTCCATTGATCTCTCTGCCTACAGGGCAGGCAGGGTTGGGAAGGTTAGGAGAGAAGCCGAAGATGTGGTTTTCCTTTACTATCTGGAAAACATCGGACAAGTAGATATTGTTTGCTGGTTTGGTCAGGCGGCTACCCCCATTTTTCCCTTCCTTGCCTTCAACCAGGTCAGCCTCTTTCAGGGCTGCCAGTTCCTTACGCACCAGGGCGGGGTTCGTATTAAGTGAACCTGCAATGATATCACTCGACAGCCATTCTGACTCAGATAGGCTGAGCAGGCTGAGGATGTGAATTGATATTGCAAACTTACTTTTGACCATACTGTAATTAAAATGATTACAGTACAAAGATAGGAAGTTTTTCCAGTTCAGCAAATAAATTGATCATTCGGTCGTGTAACATTTTAATTAAGCCGCAGGGGATTAAAGTGATTTTGGGGAAAATAGATCATCCCGGCAGGTACTTAGGGCTGGTGATACCTTAATAATAGAGCCGAGCCGGGAATGATCCGCAGATAAGCCGTAGATATCCCGCCTCTTTAAAGATGCGGGTTATAGGCGGCTTATAGGCGGGATATAGGCGGGTTATCTGCGGGTTATCTCCCTTTTTGAACAGACCTTGTTCATCAAAGGGCTTCTTTTTCAGAAAATAGATAACAAACCGGTACACGACCGATAATTCATTAAAAACAGGTGAATAGCCAGTGCTTCGATAAGCTTTCTTCGACGCTGGTTCGAATGGTGTATAAATAAAAGAGCCCCGGCCATCCGGCCGGGGCTCTTTTAAAAAATCAAAAGATCTTATTTCTTAGCGATCACCTGCTCGGTTTTCACCTGTTGTTTTTTTACAGTTTCTACTTTTCCTGTATGATGGATATCTGCCAATGTAGGAGCGATCACCAAACTCACAATAGACATCAGCTTGATCAGGATGTTCATGGAAGGACCTGAAGTATCTTTAAACGGATCACCTACAGTATCACCGGTTACTGATGCTTTATGTGGTTCTGACTTTTTGTAATAAGTCTCACCATTGATCACCACACCTTTCTCAAAGCTTTTCTTCGCATTATCCCAGGCACCGCCTGCATTGTTCTGGAAGATCCCCATCAGTACACCACTTACAGTAGCACCGGCCAGGAAACCACCTAACACTTCCGGACCAAATACAAAACCAACTACGATAGGAGTGATCAGCGCAATCGCACCAGGCACCATCATTTTCTTAATAGAAGCCTGTGTTGAAATCGCTACACACTTATCATATTCAGGTTTGCCGGTTCCTTCCATAATACCAGGAATGGTCCTGAATTGTCTTCTTACTTCTTCCACCATGCTCATGGCCGCTTCGCCCACAGCCCTGATTGCCAGGGAGGAGAAGATAAACGGAATCATGGCACCAATGAACAGACCAGACAGCACATTCGCCTTATAAATATCAATACCATTGATCTTTGCCACACCTACGAATGCTGCAAACAGCGCGAGCGCTGTCAGTGCTGCAGATGCAATAGCGAAACCTTTACCCGTTGCGGCTGTTGTATTACCAACTGCATCCAGGATATCGGTTTTTTCTCTTACTTCTTTTGGCAGTTCACTCATTTCAGCAATACCACCTGCGTTATCAGCAATAGGGCCGAAGGCATCGATCGCCAGCTGCATCGCTGTAGTAGCCATCATACCGGCGGCAGCAATTGCCACACCATAGAGACCTGCACAGGCATAAGATCCGTAGATCCCAGCTGCCAGCACAATGATCGGCAGCATAGTAGACTCCATCCCTACTGCCAGACCACCAATCACGTTAGTAGCGTGGCCGGTTGAAGACTGACGGATAATAGAGAGTACCGGACGTTTGCCCATTGCGGTATAAAACTCAGTGATGATACTCATCAGCGTTCCCACAGCCAATCCCACGAAAATAGCACCTACTACACCACCTTGTGTGATCGCTTTGGTACCTTCACGTAAATCATTTGTTCCGGGTAAATAATCACGTTTCAGGTAGATTGAACCTTCTGGCAGGATCCAGTAAACCAGGGCTGCACTTGCGATAGCGGAGAGTACGATAGACCCCCAGTTACCCATGTTCAGCGCTTTTTGTACGGTACTGGTATTCAGACCTGCATTTTCAGAAATCCTTACAAATACGGTAGCGATCATGGAAAACACAATACCAAAACCTGCGATCATCATCGGCAGGAGGATCGGGCCAAGGCCACCAAATTTGTCGTTGGAGATGATTTCACTGCCCAGTACCATGGTTGCCAGTACTGTAGCTACATAAGATCCAAAGAGGTCTGCACCCATACCAGCTACGTCACCTACATTGTCTCCTACGTTATCCGCAATGGTAGCAGGGTTACGCGGATCATCTTCCGGGATGCCGGCTTCCACTTTACCTACCAGGTCAGCGCCTACATCCGCAGCTTTTGTATAGATACCACCACCCACACGTGCAAACAAAGCAATGCTTTCTGCACCCAGTGAGAAGCCGGTCAATACTTCGATGGTTTTGATCATCTCATTGGTGTTTGGAACTGCACCAAAGTAAGATTTCAGGATAATGAACAGTGTTCCGAGGCCTAATACAGCCAGACCGGCAACACCCATACCCATTACAGATCCACCGGTAAAAGAAACCTTGAGGGCTTGTGACAGACTGGTACGTGCAGCCTGAGCAGTACGTACATTTGCTTTCGTTGCGATTCTCATTCCAATGAAACCAGCGGTAGCGGAGAATACAGCTCCAATGATAAATGCAAGGGCAATTGTCCAGTCAGAGTTTTCATGAGAAGCTCCCATGATCCCCAAAAGGATAGCGGCAATAATGACAAAATAGGTTAGAATCTTGTATTCAGCCTTTAGGAAAGCCATTGCCCCTTCTGCTATGTAGCGGGCTATTTCTGTCATCCTTTCATTACCGGCATCCTGACGGGATACCCATGAACTGCGGACAGCAGTAAATAGCAGGGCAAGCAAGCCAAAACATGGAACAAGGTAAACGATATTCATATACGTGATTTTTTACAATTCTATAAATATAAACTTTATTCCATTACGAATTGTCTGATGAAAAATAGATATATAACTGATATGAAAAAGCCGTTATTTCTAGGTTTTTTGAGGTGTATGTTGATGTGGAGTGCTCATCGATGCAGGCGCAGAAAGGATTTGCCGAGATAGTCAATGATGTCATTTGCTGTCATTGCTTCCTGGGAGAGGGTTTCAGCCGCATAGTCACCAGCCATACCATGCATATACACGCCCATCAGCATCGCATCTTTTGAAGAATATCCCTGTGCTAAAAGTGCGGTTAAAATACCCGTCAACACGTCCCCGCTACCCCCCGTAGCCATGCCTGGATTGCCCGTTGTGTTAAAAAAAATGTTGCCATCAGGGAATGCCATCGCTGTATATCGCCCTTTTAAGAGTATACAAAGCCTCTTTTCAATTGCGTTGTGAGATAATACCTGTAGTTGCTCCCTGTTATTTGCTGTTTTACCAAAAAGACGCTCAAACTCTTTAGGGTGTGGCGTTAACAGACTTCCTGCAGGCACCTTGTCAATCAAACCCGGTGTAGTGGCGAGGATGTTGAGGGCATCCGCATCCAGCACCATCGGCTGACGATATTGTTCAAATAACCGTTCCATGGCCCAGGCGGTGCCCGCAGCTGTGCCAATGCCTGGCCCGATACCGATTACCTTGTATTTGGAAACATCTGTTTGAAAACCGGAACTGTGGTCGTATTGATCATCCACGATACACATCGCTGGCGGTACAGCTATCTGGATAATAGTATATCCGCATTTAGGAACATGACAGGTTAACAAGCCTACACCTGCTCTCAGGCAGGATTGGGCGCTAAGGATTGCCGCACCCATTTTCCCTTCGCTGCCTGCTATGAGCAGCGCATGGCCATAAGTGCCTTTGTGCGCAAAAGGAGAACGGGGCTTGTAAATACTTTTGATCAGTGATTCTTCGCTAATCTGAAATGGGGTAGGTGTTTGCTGAATATAATCCGGATGCAGGCCAATGGGCAGAATATGAACTTCTCCCGTAATGCCTGCATTTTCAGGAAATAAAAAAGCAAGTTTATAGCATTCAAAACTCAGGGTATGATGAGCTTTTACAACAGGTGTATTCACGGAGGAACTATCTGCCTGCATGCCCGAAGGCAGGTCGATCGAGATGATAGTATGAGTGGCATGCAATGTTTGCAACTGCTGGATGATTCCCGCAAGCCAGCCTTCCACGGGCCTGCTGAGCCCTGTACCTAAAATAGCATCTATGATCAGGACATCTGCAGGCAGTGCGGGAATAGAGGTGGTATTGGGTAGATCATGCAGGGCATGAGGATATTTTTGTAGCAGCGCTTCCCGGTTAGCAACATGATCTGCAGTGGCTTTTTCACTATGATGCAATACAAATGCATGGGCATTGTAATCCCTGTTCCTGAGCAGGCGTGTAATAGCAAGACCATCTCCGCCATTGTTGCCCATACCGCAGTAAATGTATACCGGTGTCTCTGGTGCGAAGTATTTGCAAATCCAGCTGGTACACGCACCCGCAGCTCTTTCCATCAGGTCCAGGCTGCTGATTGGCAGGTGCTGAATAGTATATGCATCTGCTTCGCGAATCTGTTGTGCCGTGAAGATCTTCATACTTTAAATATAAAAAGAAAACGCTTCTGTCATCACGACAGAAGCGTTTTCTAAATAATGTATATGCGCTTAGAAGGTGAATCTTGCAGAAGCACCACCGATCTCTTCGCCAATGTGGTGAGTACCACCTACGAAGTTTACGTATGGCTTAAGGTCGCCACTGATCACCAGCGGAATTTTCCTGAACTTGTATTCCAGACCAATGATACCATCGATACCTGGAGATGCATAAGAACCATCACCATGCTTGTAATAACGATCACGATCATAATCCCAGCGGTCGTAAATACCTAAGTGTACACCACCACCTGCATACATACGCAGTGGGGTATCACCCAGGTCAAAATGGTACTCATACAATGCCGTGAAATTTACATTTGTACGACGGTTGTAATTGGTAAAGGCCAGTGCCTCAAAAGCATGATTTTCAGTAAAGAAGTGCTGGAATGTGGCACCTATGACCCAAGGGTTTACTCTTACGCCTACCGCGTTTTCGTAGTCTGAAGCACTACCGTGACGTTGTGCATTAGCCTGAAATGCCATTACAGTACACAGGCTGAATAATAACACAAGTTGTTTCATATCTGTTTGATTTTAGGAAAAAGGTTATTTCAATAATTTTTATAAAGGTGTTCTCAATAAACTATTTACCAAACGTATACCTGATGGATATGGCAAAATCAGTCAGGTCGTCATCTGTATTAAAATGAATAGCAGGTTTCCAATCTATGCTAAGGTTCAGTGGAATAGCAGGGAAGGTGTAATCTACACCCGCAATGCCATCTACACCACCAATGAACTTTGTACTTCCTGACACTGTCCGGCTACCGATATGTGCCCCACCACCGATAAACCATGCAAATCCCTGCGTGGTCAACGCTGATAGGTCAAAATGATGTTCGTATAATCCGGTGACAGTGTAAGTTTGAGAATAGGCCCCTGCAATGCCTTCAATTGCGTTGGCATCGTCGAAAAAGTATCGTACTGTAGCTCCAAATGGTAAACCGGCGCGCAAACCTAATTGCGGATTGCCTTTTGTTTGTGCCTTTGTGCTACTAACGTACAATCCCAGGAGCAAGGCTATGAACAGGATCTTTTTCATTTGTTATTTGCAATGCTTTGCAATAACGGTGCCAAGATACGGAATATTGTGTGGATGAGATAGCTAAAAGAGCTTTTTGATCATGAGTTAAATTTAAGGTAAAGAAGTCGCTTCAGTTGTTGTATCCGGTGCTTGTTCTTTTTCTTTCACACCGCCTATCAGCTCATACTTCGATTTCGGTCTGCGCTTGATCTCCCATTTGAAATTAGGCAATTTCATCTGATCGATAGGTCGCTGACCGAATGGATACATCGTTCCTTCCGGGTCCTTGATAAAGTTCACATGATGCAGCTGTCCTTCAATGAAGTACATATTGATTACACCACTCAAAGTTTTGTTCACGCTGATGATAGAACCATCATCATCCTGTACATAATAGATACTTTCTGCATTACCATCTACGTGCATCCAGTCCAGGCTCTGGTTTATAAAATAGCCCGTGATAAAGTTTCCTTTGATCTGGTCATACAGATCTTCGCTTACTTCTTTCACGATCAGGCTATTCTGTGTCAGGTAGATTTTATCGGCAGTTTGATTTTTCGTATATAGGTGAATGGTATCTCCGCTCAGCTGTGTACTATTCGCCCACAATACAGGGTTGCGATAGAAGCGGAAGATGGAATCCTTCGTAGAATAGTATACGCTATCTGCCACACCCTGTAAGGAATCAGAGTAGATCTTTACATTGTGCCATGCCATGATGTACCTGATTTCTGTCGTATCTTTTGCCTTGCTGGTATCAGGTTTTTGGTGCAGTACGTCAGGACCTGCTTTTACCAGGCTATCGCGTATATCTTTTGGCAGCGCGGGATTTACTTTCGCCAGTTTTGCTGTATCTACTACATTTATCAGGCTATCACGTTCACGGTCAGCAATCCCATTGGCCTTTTGCAGACTTTCCTGGAATTTCCTGGCAGTTGTATCGCTTTTGGTATTAAGGAATGGAGGATTGCGATTTGGCTGTGTTGGCGGAACTGGTGGTTTGCCACCCGGACCTTTGCCCGGAGGAAGGCCGCCCGGTGCAGGTAATTGCTGTGCAATTGCCGGAATACTATCAACACCTGCTTTCACCACCGACTGTATACTATCTGACAATGCTTTTGCCGTACTATCTGGTAATGCTTTGGCAATACTGTCTGCTTTGGCCAGATCCGGCATTTCTTTCTCCGCTGGTTTCTCCTTCACAATTGGAATAGTATCCTTCAATGGTTTCCTTACATTGATACTATCCTTGCCCAGGATGGCGGAATACAGGGTATCTGCAGACAGATACATTGTATCCGTTTTGCCTTCCAGGATCATGAGCGGATGCTGTGTAGCCAGGATAGTTTTCTTGGTCTGGTTGACGGTACCATAGTTGGAAAGGAGACTCATATGCTGAGCAGTATCCCTGTAGACCATGTTACCGTAGGCATACGCCATCCCGGTTCTCTTGTCCATAATGATCCTGTCAGCAGTGATGGTGGTTGCACTATCTTCAATGGTAGGACGGCTGTCGAAGTTACCTTCGCCGGTTTCCGTATTGTATTCTCCGGAAGTGGTGTACATAATGGTCTTACCATCATTGATCGTAGTGGGAGCTACGATGGTGGCCACTTTAGAAATAGTATTATATAAGAGGGTATCTGTAGTCAGGGTATATTCCGGATCTACAAGCAATACATTCTTTTTAAAATAAACGTCTTTGGTATCAGCATAGTAAAAGGCTTCCTGGCTGGTCAATACGCTGGAGCCGTTTACGAGTTTACCACCCCTGGTGTAGGTACCTATGCGGGCATTCATATCATATTGCAGCTCCGGGCCGGAGATGGTAACCTTACCATCTGTCAGGCGGGCGTTGTCACGCATGGTAGCCAGCCTGGTTTCCCCTTCATAATGAAGGTAATCACCATAGATATGAATACTGTCTGCCTGGTTAATATGAATATGCCCATAGGCATCCAGCACGTTGGTCGCCTTGTCAATAAATGTACTATCACAAAAGAACAATGTATTTCCCTGGCGGAAAATGACATGGTTTATAAATCGGTTCAGTGAAACCCCGTTCTTCGTGATTACATTCAAAGTTTCAGCGTCTATAATGTGGATCACTTTCCCGGTATCAGTCTTTTGCCGAAGGGTATCCTGTGCTTTGGCAGAGAACATACTACCAAGGCAGATCCCGGCGAGGATAAGCCCGACTTTAGCTAAATGCTGCATGTTTAAAATCATTGTGCCGTAGCAGTATCTGATGGTATGGGCTGAGGTTTGGATTTCTTACCGAACAAAGAAAAGTGTACATACCTCTTTGGATTTACGCGAAGGTCTTCCAACAATTTATTCAGGTTACTTAATGAATTCTGCAGGTTCACATATACCTTCTTATCGTTCAGCAACATACCTGCTGTACCATCGGTACTATTCAGTTTTGCAATTGTTTCGTTCAGGCGTGTAGCCATTTGCTGCAGTTCCTGCAGTGTTTTATCCAGTTGACCGTTAGACAGCGCTGCAGTTGTTTTTTCTGCATTGGTCAGTATAGCGGTGATCTTGTCATTATTTGCTTTCAGGTTAGCGGTGAGTGACTGCAGGTTATCGAAAGTAGCAGACACATTACCATGTTTTGGGTCCAGCATGCCATTCAGGGATGCGGAAGTATGGGAAAAGTTGCCCATAGTGGCATTCAGGTGAGCAATGGCTTCTCTGAGATTGCCTTTGGTGGTCGTGTCAAAGATGGAGTTCACGGTCAGCAGCACAGAGTCTACTGATCCCAGTGTTCCTTCCAGCTTTTGTACCAATGGGTTCAGCTGTTCTTTCAGGGCATCGGTTACAGAACCATCTACGGCAGCATATACGGTATCCCCGTCTTTCAGGTAATCGTTCGCGTTACCAAAGTCGATTTGTACGGTTTTGGTACCTAAAAGGTCTCCGGTGATGCGGGCAACAGAATTGCGGGGAATATCAATTTTCTTCTTGATAGTCAGCGTTACCAGGATGCGGCCTGCATTTTTATCCATCACGTCCAGGTTGGCTACATTACCTACCACGAGGCCATTTACCTGAACGGCGCTGGAAGGCTGGAGGCCATTTACCTGTGTATATACGGCATAAATAGTCTTGGTATGCGAAAAAAGGCTTTTACCTTTTAACAAATTAAAACCTAAAATCAGCATTGCGATGGCTACTGCAGCCAGGATGCCAACCTTAGTTTCGTTCGATACTTTAAGCATGTGAATACGTTATACGTTCTTGCAAAAATAATCAAAAAAGGATGCGGGCAATCAATTCCTGATTTTCAATTGCAAATACCACACCTGTTTTAACTAATATTTAAAAACGTAAATATAATGTGAAGTATTGGAAATGATCGGTTTGGGAAAAAAGTTGGGGAAAGGTTCACGGGGGTTAAAAACACTGATAGGGGTGGGGGGAGTTAACGCTGTGCGAGGCTGTTTTGCGCCGGGTCCATAATAAAGGCGTTCCAGAAACCGGCTTTTTTAGCCCTGGAGAGTGCAGATCTTGCTTCACTGAGGTTGGCAAAAGAACCCCATACATATTTATTAAGTGTCTTATTATTAATAGCCACGGGTTGTTTCTTGATATAACCATTCAGTTTGCTGAAAATGGGAGCAGAACGGGTATACTTCTTATCGGTGACCAGGAGTTGTATATTATATTTATAGTCAGGTGGTTTGCTCACCGACTTGGTTTTAGCCAGCTGTATGGGAGGCGTTGATTTTGAACTACCTACAGATGCATCCTTATTAATTACAAAGGCCTGGCGAAAGCCAAGCTGCTTTGCTTTTTGCAAGGCAGCTTTGGCTTCAGCTTCGGTCCGGAAATTCTCCCAGATATATTTATTAAGTTTCTTACTGTCTTTTACATACGAATATTTCCTGATGATACCGTGCATGCCATTAAATATGGTAGCACCCCTTGAATAGGTCTTTTCGGTCACCAGTAGCTGTACGTCAAAAGATTGTTTGGCTGATTGAACAGGCGCGTTACTTGCCACAGACTGCTTGTAAACCGATTTGGTTTTGGTAGTAGCAGCATTGTTCTGCGGGTTAGATTGTTCGCTACCCGAACGGCCTCCATCGTAGCGGTTCAGTTCTTCTTTGTACTTCTTGATCGCCTTGAAGATACAGCCGGCCATTTCCTGCTGACCATCTTCGGAGTTCAGGTACTTCTCTTCCTGTGGGTTGGAGATGAAGCCCAGTTCTACCAGTACGCTTGGCATGGCAGTCGCCTGGAGTACCCAGATCCCTTTTTCATCACGCTGACGGGCACCACGGCTGATGCGGCCTACTTCGGTAAACTGATCTTCGATCAGGGAAGAAAGCCGGAGGCTTTGATCAAAATAAGCATTTCGAAGGGTGTTCAGCAAAATAAAGGTTTCCGGATCAGACATATCCAATACAGAATTGGCCCCTTCAGATTCAGCATCCAGCATGATTACGGAGCTTTCGCGAAGAGATTCTGTCTTGGCATTGTTCTTTCCGGTAGCCCATACATAGGTTTCAGTACCTTCTGCGGTGCTTGGAGAGGTCGAGTAAATAGGTCTTTTGGAGGCCACTTTCTTTTTACCCTTCTTCACCGTGACTGTCTTGTAGCCGGTTACTTTGTGGGTAGGGCCTGCAGAATTACAGTGAATAGAAATGAAAAGGTCTCCCTTTTCCCTGTTGGCAATATTGGCTCTTTCATTCAGGTCTGCCTTCAGCGAGCCTGCCAGTGCCGCGGGTGTCTTTCTCGTGTACACCACACGTACATCTTTCATATTGGCTTCGATCAGCTTGCCCAGTTTAAGGGCTACATCCAGCGTTACTTGCTCCTCCGTGGAAAAACTTCCTTTTGCTCCTGGCGTAGTCGCACTATGGCCCGGATCAATAATGATAGTTCTTAGGGGCGGATTTTGTTTTTTGCCTGCTGGTTCAGGTTTGTTCCTGGCGTAAAGAAATAAACTTCCAAAAAATGTTGCACAACATAAAAAAATCCAAAATCGGTTCCAGCGCATGACTCAGTTTTTATTTTAATTTAATGGGCGTTAGTCATAATAAAAAAATAATTGCGAATTACCATCGAATTTTTTCCAACGGGGCCGGGGTCCACACAGTAAAACTTGTATTGTCCGGTTCCTTCCACAGTCAGTTATTTACAGGGAGTTCTTGGTTGTTCTTAAGTAATTCATCGTTTAAAATCCTTCTTTCGTCCTAATATAAGGTGTTAAATAATATCAAGCAGCACTCTTTTTCATTTTACAATTGACAATAATTTGTACAAAAACTTGTAGGTTTGTGCCCACTTAACACATGCACCCGAGTTACAAAAATAATTATAAAAAGTTTTTGAGACAGATATACCTGGTATTTGCAGGAATATTAATTGCCGTTCCTGTAATTTTTTCCGGTTTAGCCTCGCCGAGGTCCAATCTCACTGTGTCTTACAATATTTTCGCAGATACCGTGCCGAAAGGACCGGATACAACCACTCCTGCTTTAAAAACGCCGGAACCTGCAAAAAATGATACAGAGCCCCCGGCCCGGATCGATACTTTAGGCATGACTACCGACTCCACAGGGGTGGATAGCCTGCATGGGCCTAAGCTCTCCAAGGATAGCCTGGATGCCCCGGTCGCTTATAAAGCGAAGGATTCTATCATCCTGGTAATTCCTGACAAGAAGTTTTATATGTATGGCACTGCCAATACAAAGTATAAAACAATGGAGATTACGGCAGAACGTATGACATACCTGCAATCCACAGGTATCATGGAAGCCACCACCGCGCGGGATACTGCAGGTAAGCCTTTTGGCCGCCCACATTTCAAAGACGGCGGGCAGGAGTTTGACTCCGATACCCTGCGCTTTGCCATGGAAACCAAGAAAGCAAAGATCTATAATACCAAATCCCAGTACGGTGAAGGCTATGTGCATAGCGAACAGACTAAGCGCCTGCCGGATAACAGCATCTTTGGTTTCAAAAACGGGTATACTACCTGTAACCTGGATACGCCGCACTTCCAGTTCAGGGCCCGCAAAATCAAGGTTATACCTGACAAACTGGTTATTTCCGGTCCGGCAAACCTCGAAATCGAAGGTATTCCAACACCCTTATTCATTCCTTTCGCCATCTTCCCGATCACACAGGGGCAGCGTTCCGGTATCCTGGTACCAGGATATGTTGTGAATGCCCAGAAGGGGATGGGCCTGGAAAATGGAGGGTACTATTTAGGCCTGGGAGAGCATTTTGACCTGACTATGCGCGGAGACATCTACTCCTACGGTAGCTGGTCGCTCACTGCCAGTCCAACCTACCGCAAGCGCTACCATTATAATGGTGGTATGACCCTGAGCTTTGCCAATACCCGCTTCGGCGACCCGTCGGTAAAGTCTGAGTTTAGCCGCTCGCGTGACTTCAGGGTTACCTGGAACCATAGTATGGACAGCAAAGCGAGACCGGGTATAAACTTTGGTGCCAATGTAAACTTTGGTACTTCCAGTTATAACACCTACAACGTGTACGATTATGCTACCCGTGTAAACAATAATATTGGATCCTCTATCAGCTTTTCAAAAACCTGGCAAGGCAAACCTTACAACTTTACATCTGGCCTGACACACTCTCAGAACCTGAGTACCCGTGATGTGCAGATTGCTTTCCCGAATGCGACATTCTCAATGAATACACAGTATCCGTTCCAGCCAAAGGAACTGGTGGGGAAGGCTAAATGGTATCACAAACTGGGGATTGGCTATACCGCAACCTTGGCTAACAGCGTGAGTTTCAAAGACTCCGTGTTCGGTAAATCCAAAATGTGGGATGCCTTGCAGTCAGGTATGAAACAGAATATTCCGATCTCCTTTACAATACCTATATTTAAAAACTTTACCCTGTCTCCGGGTATTAGCTATGCAGAGTACTGGTATACCAAGAAAACGGAACGCAAGTGGAATCCAAACAAACGCGTAAGTATAGACTCGTTGGGAGGTTTGGATACAATTTATACCCAGGGCTTCTTTGCTGCGCGCCAGGCCAGCGCCAGCATTTCCCTGTCCACAGCGATCTATGGTATGTATATTTTCCCCAAAGGCTCCAAGGTGAAGGCGATTCGTCACGTCATGCGTCCTACCCTGAGTGTCAGTACTCAACCTGATCTGGCTGGCAATGCTTATTACAACCTGCAGTATAACAGCGCAGGAGATAAACAGCGTACGTCTTTCTTTACCAGTTCCTCCGTGGGGGTGCCTTCGGAGGGCAGGGCAGGGTCTATTTCCTTTGGATTGGATAACAACTTGGAAATGAAGGTTTTCTCGATGAAAGACACCTCAGCGAATCATGAGAAAAAGGTGAAGATTTTGGACGGGTTTGGTTTCAATGGCTCTTATAACATGCTGGCGGATAGCTTTAAATTGTCTACTTTCAGTTTGTATGCCCGTACCAACCTCTTTGATAAAATCAACATCACAGCAAGTGGCAATATAGACCCTTATGTATATAACAGCAGGGGAAAGAAGCTTGATAGATATGTATGGAATACGGGTAAGTTCAGCCCGGGTCGGCTGGCAAATGCAACGATTGCACTGAGTACATCCCTGACCTCACCGGATAAAAAGGCGAAGGCCAAGCAGGATCAGTTAAATAATATAGAGAATACAGAAAGTACAGACGCGGCTTTCCAGGCACAGCAGCGACAGTTGCAGGCGGTGAAGAAGAATCCGGGTGAGTATGTGGACTTTGATATACCCTGGAAGCTGGATCTGAGTTATAGCTTAACCTATAGTAATACAATCTCAGCAGATTCAGGGGGTGTGGTAAAGAGATTTACCCAGTACCTGACATTTAGCGGGGATTTTAGCCTGACGCCGAAGTGGAAAGTGGGGGTGAACAGTGGTTATGACTTTATTAATAGCCAGCTGGGGTATACAAATATGTATATTTCCCGTGACCTCCACTGTTGGCAAATGTCAATTAATTTGATTCCAATTGGTACTTACAGGCAGTTTAGTATCACGATCAGTCCGAAGGCGGGTATCCTGAGAGATTTGAGGATTAACCGGTCACGAACGTTCTACGATTTGTAGCGAAGAAGATTATTATATTGAAGGCAGGTCCGGGTTGGGCCTGCCTTTTTTGTAAGCACTCTGCTCCATTTCACTGAATTCCGGTTTTTAAACAAAAAAGGCGGCTGATCATCAGCCGCCTTTATGAATTACTAAATAGATTTATTTTTACTTAACAAATATGGCCTGGCCATAACTGGTTTTTGTACTGTCAGTTACTGCAACCGGTATACCATTCTTCCAGTATTTGGCAATATATGCAATACTGTTATCTTCATTCCCTGCCACATATACATCATTTCCGTAAACGAAAACACCGTTCGCCTGGGCAGTTTTCTTCCCATTGGTGAGGGCTGTTGAAACACCATTCTTCCAGTATTTGGCAGTTCCTGTTAAGGAGCTATAGGTGGTACCTGCAGCATAAACATCATTGCCGGAAATAAATAGGTCTTTAATCTCAGTATTCAATGAATCATTCAGACTAATAGCGGTACCATTTTTCCAGATCCTACCCAGTTTTGTTTTTGAAGTGGTCATGTATTCAAACCCTGCAGTATACAAATCGCTACCTAATGCTGCGACAGCATATGCAGTAGATCCGAAGGAATAATAATTTGTCAGATAGACTGGAGTTCCATTTTTCCAGATAACAGCTTTACCATTCAAGCTTCCTGCTACATATACATCACTTCCTGTAACATAGACAGCCTGGGCGTTCGCATAATCCGGCTTCTTATTAAGGTCAGTAGCAACACCGTTTTTCCATATAACTGCAACGTTTGTAAGTTGCGTGTTATCCATCCGCGTGCCTACAGCATAAACATCATTATTCTGAACGTATATACCATTAAGTTCCGTTATATTAGAACCACTATAAATTGTGTCAATCACTTTGTTCTTCCAGATCATCGCATAATACCGTTGCGTGTTCTGTACAAGTCTGTAGCCGTAACCACAGGAATACATATCGTTACCACTGATAAATACGTCGGAGACAAAGTCGTCGCCATTTCCATCAAAAAGTTTGGTGAATACCCCTTTTGACCATGTCATAGGGTTCATTGTGTATGATGAGTTGATTTCATTAATGGCCATATATATGGTAGGATCTGCTTTCGGGGCATCATCTTTTCCACATGAAATAAAAACGCTACTAATAATAGCAGAAAATAAAATTACCTTTTTCATCATTAACAAAAATGTTTTGAAATTAAGTTTGCAGCAGGTTTATTTAATAATAAGTGTACCGGGCTGTGACCATTGGGCGTCTTTAGTAAGCTGAGTACCTTCATTATTCTTCCATAATTTTATATCCTTGGAAACCTGGCCCAAAGTATAAACAACACTATCCTTTAGGAATATTTCAAAAGGTACTGCCGGATTGCTACCATCTTTGAATTCGGTAGTCACTCCGTTCTTCCATATCTTGCCTGTTTTAATGGCACCAATGTTTTCTTCCAGGGTGGCATATACATCCTTACCATCTACAAACAGACCGTAAACATATGTTTGGTTTTTGCCATCAGAGAGAATAGTAGGTGTTCCGTTCTTCCAGATTTTCGCTACTGCTACCTGTGCGCTGTTGTACTCGATTCCGCCCACATATACATCACTCCCTGAAACAAAAACTTTAGATAGACCAACATAATATTTGGCATCAGTTAATTTGGTGGGCTGGCCATTCTTCCAAATCATCCCTACATTTGGAACAGATCCGTTGTTGGCGTACATGGCTTCTCCTATCACATATACGTCATCACCTACAACTTCCATGTCGTTTACCGTAGTTCCAAAAGTGGCATCACTACTAAGGGGCGTAGCCACACCGTTTTTCCATATTTTAGAAACTATCTTGCCGGCGGATTCGTAACCTGCGACATATACATTTTTATTTGAAACATTGATGGCTATTGCCTGCAATTGGCCACTGGAGGTTGCAAGCGTATCCGCCTTTCCATTCTTCCAAAGCAGGATGTAATTGCGCTTTGAGGCCTGGATATAACCACTTGATATCGCGTAAATATCATTACCATCTACAGCAATATCCCTGAGTGAGGCATCGTAAGAAGTAGATGTGTTGTCTTTCCATACTTTAGACGTGTAATTGCCAGAAGCATCTGCTGCACCAGTAAGTGCGTATACTGTAGTTTTTTTTGGGTCGTTATCAATGGTTTCATTATTATCCTTACTACAGGACATCAAAAAGATCGTCGCAATAAATGTTGCCAGAATGTTTGTTCTCATGTTTAATTATTAGGATATAGTTAATTATTTAATTTTGCTGCAATCGATACGTTCACCGTTGGTGCGAACTTTCAGGCTCCCATACTTTCCGTTGCCTTCATAAGGACGTTCAAAGATCACGTTGTCATAATAACAGTTACCCGTCTTCTTATCTTTATAAGCCACCATGATATAACGGTCAGTTTGTTTGTATAAGATCACTCCCAGTGCATTTTTCATCACTTTATAATCATCGCCGGGGCCAACTACAAACTTTAAAACTTCGATGTTCTCAGGAAGGTATTTCAGGATGTTGGCTTTACTCAGCTGAGGGTCTGCAAAAGCATGGCTGGGCTGATCAAATTCTTCCGGCAGATCAGCTTTCATTGCATCGTCATTCTGGGCAAAAGAATTGGCTTTCTGCTGGATAGGCGCAACAAATGCTGCAAAACTTTGGGCGTTCTTCGTTGTCAGGTAGAAGGTACCTTCCAGGCCTTCCACTTTCCAGTTAAATTCCGTTTTCACACCTGGCTGTATGTATTGCATTACCATTACAATAAGTGATGGCGCCTGAAGATGGTCGGCGTATAAAGTAGTGGCTTGTTTTGGGTCTGCCAGTACATCAAAGTCGAGCTGGTTGGCTTCCTGGTTGGCTTTTGTAACGTCGATCTTTACCTGGTTTACGTTATAATCGTCGTCATCGGCTTCCTTGTGGGCAACGTCGAAGGTGATTGTATTGTCAGATACATATTCTTTGAGCGGCTTCGGGAAAACGATCCGTCCATAGATATAATCTCCTTCTGTAAAATCGGAGCTGGCACCTGTGGTACCTTCACCAAACCTGGTTTTTGAAAAGTAGATGTTAACTTGTCCCATTTTTTTGTTTACTGTTGAAGTTGTTGTGTTTGCATTACTCTTGATTTCTTTTGCTTTGTCAGCACCAGACCTGGCCTTTTCTACCAGTTTACCAAATTGAGCGCTGGCATCTTCTGTTGTGAAGAGGACGGCCAGTAGCCCGGTAAGAAGCATTCTTTTCATTTTATTTAGGTTTTCTATATTAATAGCATATTGATGTTGGGGGATGTAACGTAAAATAATGTCGCATTTCCATCCCGCGCCTTACCCGGGCTTCAAACGGGCAATTTTCACAGTAAGGCGGGCATTCAGGTATGCGGAGTCTCCGTCGTAATAACGATTATGGGTTAAGAAGGGGGACAGGTCATACAGGATACAGTAGATAGAATCGGCATTATTTTTTGTAAAAATTTTCGGCAAAGTTCAGAATGCCCCCGGTCAAATCCATTTACATTTGGCAAGATTTTTTCATATTGGTTTTTTTTATAGGTTTTTCCGGGTTTGAGAGGAAGGGGGGATCCTACCTTTTTTCAAATAAGTAGATGATATTAGGAAATTTGGTGCGAAGGGAGTGAAGCTGTATCTCTGATGGCAGCTGAGAGAGGTGCCAAAGTGTGTGTGGCTGATGTAGATGACAGACGGATTGTAGATGAATAAAAAAAAGGTGTGGAAATAGTTGGATAATTTTTTTTAGAATTCAGAAAGCAGCGCCTTTTTATTACCTGCTTTTACTATATTTGTGAATATTAGTCACTTATTAAAGAAGTTTTAGAATGTCAGATACACAACAATGCTTGTGATACGATGTCTTTTATGGCTATGTGACTTTGATGACAAGTGAAATATCCCAAAGTTTTATAATTCACAGCTTGTTTTTCCTGATCCCTGATTGGAAGTTCACCTCAAAACGATTCAATGTTAATTAGACGATTATACCACATTATGAATTTCTGACCCGACGAATTTTCCTAAAATCAAGTATTAAATTTGAAAGCTTACAGCTAATCAACACCCTTACTTTTCGTCATGAAATGACGCAATTACTACCTATTATTAAATTTAAGCCTGCTGGTGTACTGACACCGGTCAAGCTTAAACGATGCCTGGTTTATTGCTAAGATAATCCGGGGTTAAAAGAGAATACAATTCCCGTAAAAGCGCTCAAAGTAACCTCCATCGATCAATTACTAGCAATGTAGCTAACTAAACGACATTGATACCTCAATGACCAAAACTAAAAAAATAGCGGACAGTCAAGACTCCGGCTCAAAAATTTCCATCCAGGAAATTTCGCTGCCCAAAGGCGGGGGTGCTGTTACCAGCGTTGGTGATTCATTTCAAACCAACCTGTTCTCGGGCACTGGCAGCTATTCCATTCCGCTCCCCATAACAACCGCCCGCGGCCTGGAGCCACAACTGCAACTGGTATATGATTCTTCGCGCGGAAACAGCCCGTTCGGCCTGGGCTTTAACGTGGATGTTCCGTATATCGGCATCATCATGCGTAACGGTATACCCTTGTATAACGGCAAAGAAAAATATGCCTTTAACGAAGGCGTTGAATTTGTACCGCTTACAGAAACACTGCATGGCGAAACCATTATTGTTTGCCGGCAGGAAACGGACAACAGTATCACCTACTCCGTAACATCGTACCTGCAGCAGGAAGAAGAAGCATTCACGCTGATAGAGCAATGGCAGAACGATGCAACGAAAAATATATTCTGGAAAACTATCAGCAAGGATAACCAGGTTACCATATACGGCAAAAGCGCCGATACTTCTATCCTCAATCCTGCCGAGCCCACGCAGGTTTGCCGCTGGCTGATTGAATCGGTAACGGACAGCAAAGGCAATAAGATCCAGTTCAGTTATAAAAGAGAGAACGAAGAAAATATTCCTGACAACATCTACAAAGCAGGGCATCATTACGATACACAGCTATACCTGCACATCGTGCAATATGGCAACTATTTCGATGTGCAGCAGCAAGAACAGTGGGCATTCCAACTCGTTTTCAACTATGGCGAATATGATCTGCCCAGGAACGGGCAGGCATATTTCCCTGCCTATACGCCCGTACGCACATGGCCAGCAAGAAAAGACTGCTTTTCAACCTTCCGCGCCGGTTTCGAAGTGCGCACCTGCCGGTTATGCAGCAGTATCATGCTCTTCCATTCATTTACAGAACTGGGAACGGAACCCATGCTGGTGCGTGCATTAACGCTGGCGCATGATGAAACCGATATATTCTCTTTTGTAACATCCGTACAGCAATCCGGATACCGGTTGAACAGCGATAATACCTGGTGGGTGTCCGGCGCAGCCGCAGCAACATTTTCCTACACATCGTTCGCGCCCCCGCCAGCGCCGGATTTTAAGCAGCTGATGGTGCATGAAGAAGGAAAAATTCCGGGGGGGCAAAATATCTATATGCCTGTGGACCTTTATGGAGAAGGGCTTCCCGGGTTTTTGATGAGCAACAGCACGGGCACTTTATACTGGCAGCCGCTGGGCAACGGCGTGTACGATTATCCCGAAGCGCCGGATACATTTCCTTCAGACCGTGATCTCACTACGCCCGGAAACCTGATCACCGATATTGATGGCAATGGCCAGTTGGAACTGGTGGTGAACGAAAACGACCGTTCCGGTTATTATACAAAGAAGGAAGGCGATGAAGGCTGGAATAACTTTGTTGAATTCCAGCAACGTCCACCGCAATCATCATCATCGCTTGAATTTGAAATGGCCGATCTGAACGGAGACGGCAAAACGGACATGATCTCTATCGGTTCCGATTCTGTTACCTATTTCCGTTCAAACGGTACCGAAGGTTTTGCAGCGCCTGAACAGCGTATAAAGGTGAAAGGCCTTCCATCTCCGCCCGATTCGCCCAATATAAATATCAGCTTTGCCGATGTATTTGGCGATGGTGGGCAGCACCGAGTAAGCGTGCTCAATGGCGCTGTGAATGTATGGCCTTCGCTGGGGCATGGAAATTTCGGCAACGTCATTCGTCTTGGTAATGCGCCGTCGTTCAGGCAAAATGAGCAGCCCACCGTATTGCTGGCCGATATTAATGGCTCGGGCTGTGCCGATGTTGTTTTAGTGTATTCCACGCAGGCCGAGATATACATCAACCAGTCCGGAAACAGCTTTGCGCCTGCGTTCAGCATAACACTGCCTGATGTATATGCTCCAGGAGACCAGGTTAGCTTCGCAGACATCAACGGAAATGGAACCGCCTGCCTGGTGTTCACCAAAACATCGCCTGAAGTAACGCATTATTACCACGATTTTCTTGCAGAAGATATTGCAGAACCGTTCGCCAGCGGTGTAAAGCCTTACCTGTTATATGCCATGAGCAATGGCCTGGGGCTAAGCACAAAGCTCAAATACAGCAGTTCTGTTGAATTTTATTTGCGCGATAAAAAAGCAGGAAGTCCATGGATCACCCATCTCCCTTTTCCCGTACAGGTGGTGGAAAAAATGATCATATCTGACAGCGTGAATGGGAATACGCTTACCAGGAGATTCGCTTACCACGAAGGCTGTTATGACAATAACCAAAAAGAATTTCTCGGTTTCGGCTACGTGGAAAGCTGGGATGCCGAACAATACGAGTCCTTCAGCAGCACAGGCACACCGGCAGATTTCCCGGTGAATGATGTGAACAGCGAGCTGATTGTTGCACCGGTATATACACGCGAATGGTACCTCACCGGCATTATGGAAGGAAGCGATGCCCTGCTGCTGCAATACCAGTCGCAATATTTCAACGGTGATCCCGATGAATGCGGGATTCCTGCGTATATTCTTGATGATGCGATAAAAAAACAGCCATCATCAGTCGTTGCAAATGCATGCCTGATGCTGAAAGGAAAATTGCTGCGCCGTGAAGTGTATGGACTGGATGGCAGCGCTCTGGAAAAGAATCCATATACCGTTGAGCAGCATTGCACCTATATCAGGTCTTTCCAGGAATCGTCTTCCGTTTCAGGACCTGTATTCACCAGCTATGAGCCAGAAGCAATCACTTATAATTATGAACGCCAGCCGAATGATCCGCGCACGGAGCACCAGTTCACACTGGAAACAGACAAGTATAATAATGCGCTGAAAACAGCCTCGGTGTTTTACCCGAGAAGGAACAGCAGCGATCCTGCACTGATCATTTACCCGCAGCAGCAGCAACTGTACATCACTATAAACCGGAATGGTTTCATTAACCAGGAAGCGCCGTCACGGTGGATCGGCGTGGATTGCTGCCAGACGCAATATGAAGCCGGCGGGGTTAGTATTGTACCGGGCCAGTATTTCAGCTTTGCACAGATGGAAGCGATCGTTAACGATGCAATGAACAACGTCATTTCTTATTCGCAGCCATTTACGCAGGGAAAAGTGCAGGCGCGATGCTTTGGAAATTCACGCACTTATTACTGGAATGCCGGTCAGACAAGCGCCATGAACTTATGTGATCCCCTGCCAGACCGCATGCTCATACATCATAGGGAAGAAGCCGTGTTCGATCCCGGTTTTATAACACAGGCTTATGGGGATAAGATAGATACCGCTACTATTGAAAACTCTGGCGGCTATTATTTATACGATGGCTATTGGTGGAACCGCGGACTGGTGCAAAATTATTTTACCAACGCCAACGCATTCTACATGCCCGAAAGAGCAGAGAATTCTTTTGTGGCAAATACATCTTCATTATATGCCAATGCCATTGCCGGTTACGATAACTACTACCTGCGCGAAACCAGCACCAGTGCTTACGTAACGACTCCGCCGGGCAAAGATCCTGTGTACAATATTACCACCGCGCTGATCGATTATTACATCATGTCGCCATGGCAGCTCACTGGTCCGAACGATAACGTATCGCAGGTATTATTCGATCCGCTGGGCAAAGTGTATGTAAGCGCCTCGCATGGTTACGAGAACGGTCAATATGCCGGTGACATGGACCTTGTTCACTACACGCGCATGCCCGACAAAGGTTTTTGCGATGTATTGAATAACCCTTCCGAATACCTGCAGGGCGCAGGCAGCTACTATTATTATGAAGAAGGAGATATGCGCCAACCCTGCACCAGCGGAGAAAACCCGCAGCCCGCACGTTGCGTGGTATTGCAGGGGCAGCAATATGGCAACGGCATCAATCCGCAGGACCGCATCATCCTTACTGATATTTCTTACTTCGACGGCATGGGTGAAATAACCCAGCATAAAAGCTATGCCGGCGGCAGCGGCGCGCAAAGCTGGGTGGTTAGCGGCAAGGTCGTGTACAACAATAAGAAGAAACCTGCGCAGGAATATCTCCCGTTCTATTCAGACAAGCCTGATTTTGAAGATCAGCAAACCGTTTTGGATGATGACGACCTCGTTCCGCCAACCGTAACACATTACGATCCGTTGCTGCGGGTGATACGCATCGATACGCCAAAGCTTTTCTTCAGCTGTACCGGGTTCACATCATGGGAAACCATCAGCTATGATACGGATGACACTGTTCGCGATTCCGTATTCTATAAGACATTCATGGCGAACTACCCGGCCAATCCCACGGACCAGCAGAAAGATGAAAAAGATGCGCTGGATAAAGCCGCCGTATTTTATAACACCCCTTCACGTGAAGTAATGAACAGCGCCGGCAATGTTTTTTATTCCATCCAGAACAATCTTGGCGAAGTGTCATCCAATGCATTTGAAGAGATGGTGAATGGTAGCGGCGTTACATCCCAGCAATTGTGGGATGAGCTGGTATTGAAAAAATACCTGGTTATAGGTCCATATCCTGAATATGGCGCATGGACGTCTCCGGCTGTGCAGGTATATGCCCCTGACTTTACATTTGAACTAAGCGAGCCTTTCCAGCAATTCATTCCGCAGCTGACAGATTTTTTCCGGCAGAATGGTCTCATCACCAACTCGGTGCCCGATATCAATGGCCGGCATCTTTCCATTGCCGATCCGCGGTTGTATTATTCTAACTGTCATTCGGGAACGGATTACCAGAACTTCATTAACCTCTTTCCCATGATGGTCGATCAGCCGGCACGTACGCAAAGTTGCGATGCCGGGTTGAAGCAGGTATTTGCGGACATATACGGTAATATCGTTCTATCATGGGATGCCCGCGGTTTCTGTACAAGACAGGAATACGATCACTTACAACGGCCCACCGGCGTATATGTAACCGGTAGTGACGGCTCGCTGACCCTTAACCAATACACCGAAAGGATCGTCTATGGCGAGCTGGTTACCGATGCTGCGAAAAACAATCTTATCGGCAACATCTATACATATTACGACCAGGCCGGCAAGCTGTTGATCGATTCCTACTCGTTCGCCGGGAAACCATTAAAGCAAACAAGATATTTTCTCGATCAATACACACAGGAGCCCAACTGGGACGATCCGCAAAAAGTTCCGCTTGAGAAAGAAGCCTTCGTCACCACCTTCCAGTACAATGCTGCGGGAATGACCACGCAGGAGCAGATGCCGGATAAAGGACAGGTTCTATGGACATACAATCAAATGAACCAGCTGAACACAGTGAACGGCATCTTCCCGGATAATACCACGCAAACCTATATCAGCTCCATCACCTACAATGCATCCGGTAGCCGGCTTGCCGTGTATTATGCAGGCGGAACAAAAACAGCATATACTTACGAACCCGCTACGGAACGCTTGCAGCGGCTGCTTACCACGCGTTCAGACAACCGTTCGAACGTGCAGGATACCTGGTACACATATGATCCCGTGGGTAACCTCACCCGTTGCCGTGATTATTCGGAGGAAGATGTGTTCTGTAATAATCAGCTGGTGGAACCATTGATGGGTTACACGCTGGATGCGATCTATCGTTTGATCAATGCTTCCGGGCGGCAACACATAGGCATCCAAAAGAACACACATACCAACGGCTTCAAGCAGAGCATTTATGCACAGCTTTGTCCAACCGCGCCCCTAAATGACCAGCAACAGCTCGAAAATTATGCTGAACATTATACCTATGATGATTCAGGCAATCTTGTGGAACTGAATCATACCGCTAAATCCGCATCATGGACGCGTGTGATGAATGTGCCCGCATCGTCCAACAGGGCCATTCCACAGGATGAACCTACGGATGCTTACGATGCGGACGGCAACCTGCTGCAGCTAAATAATCTTTACGGGATTACCTGGAATTACCGCAACAATATCTCCGGCATCACCACTATAGCACGCGAAGATGCAAATGATGCAGATTACTATGTATATGATCATGCCGGGGAACGGGTGCGAAAGGTAACCACGCAAAAAGTAAATGACGGGCTCCTGCTAATCTATGAAAAAAGATATATCGGCAATTACGAAGTGAAACGCACGTACAACAACAGCATCGATCCCGCTAACATTGTATCTGAATGCCAGACGGAACGGGTTGTTGATGACAAGAAACATATCGTGAATGTGTTGTACTGGACCATCGATTCGAAAAGAGAAAAGCAGCGGCAGCAGCGGTACCAGGCTGAAACATTGATCCAATCCGTTGCTGTCGAGCTGACTGAAACGGGAGACATCATCAGCTATGAAGAATTTTATCCTTTTGGCGGAACGGCCATTATTGCAGGCAATAACCAGGTGGATGTGGAACCCAAAGAATACCGCTTTACGGGAAAAGAATGCGACGATTCTTCGGGATTGTATTATTACGGCGCCCGGTACTACATATCATGGCTAGGAAGGTGGATGAGCGCCGACCCCGCAGGGCCCGCAGATGGCTTGAACCTGTACGAATACGTAAATAATAACCCGCTGATCAATAACGACCCTGCCGGCACCACCAAGGGTAAACCATATAAGTCGCCTTCTTCATCCGGAACTAAAAAGAAGATCAAGAAGAAGAAATTCGGCATAGTGCGCGACACCGTTACCGGAGAGTTAAGATTTGTGGGCCGGCCCTCGTTCGATTCAAAGGCAAAAAAAATAAAAGTGCGTTTCCATGCAACGAAGAACCGGGAGCTAAATGAAGACCGCCGCCACGTTATCGGTTACGACGATACCCTGCGCCCTATGTTCACGATGGTTGCCCGCAACTTCGCCGATGCAGGAAAGTCGGCCGAATTTGTACAGCAATTGAAGCTGCAATACCAGAAGCATGGCGTTGCCCGCGCCCCTTCGAACAATGATCCCGATAAGCACCTGCTGTTCGCGCTGACCAAGCTCAATTCCGTCGTGTCGAACCTGCCTGCAGGGCTGGCCAGCCAGAACCAGGCTATAGAGCATATACGCCAGCAGGGCATGCGCCTGAAGGATACCATTAACGAAGCATATATGAAAGATGACAATATCAAGCTGCCGCAGCTGAAAACCATTATGAAAGAAGGCTTTGCCGCCGGCGATGGAGATACCGCAATCACCGTGTTCGCCAACGAGCAACGCAAGCTGATACGAGGCTGGATAGACAACGCAGAGAATGAGGTGCAACTAAATGACCTGCTGCACAGTGTTATCGCTTCAACGGGCATCGATCTTAGCAGTGCAACAAATTCAAAATCGGTGAATGAGTTCGCATTGAATTATTCATATAAAATGAGCGCTATCAGGTGGGGCTCTACCAGCGACCTGAATAAGCAATTGGATGATGTAATGAGCATCCTTTCCATGAAATAAAAAAGAAAACATGGCAAAGAAAAAAGCAATTGTAAAAAACGAAGTTGTTAAAAAAACAGCCGGGAAAAAATCTGCAACGACAAAAACAGCGAAACCTAAGAAAACGGTAACGCCGGTTGCAAAAACACCTGCTGCCACCAATGAAGCATTGCGGCAGTACCTCGATGCGCATCCGCAGTTCAACCTGCTCACATATGATTTTTATGGCGACGCAAACAAAAAATCAAAGGTGGCAAAAGATGCGGCAGCCGGTTTAAAGGAACAGGGACTGGAAGAGAAAGCAATGCTTCGACAGCGTTTGCTGCGCGTATGGCCCGACGTGGGAGTTTCCGAGAAGCTGGAAAAGATGGGTTACGATTCCGCTGCACGCATCGCCTATGTGCCGCGCTGGCGTTTCATACGGGAGGCCGGCAAAACGCTGAATACCAAAAAAGAACCCGCACTCGCTCAACAGATACATGCTAGCGCATCGGCCATCACCGAAAAAATGAAGCATGTATATGCCAGTGTGCACAGCTCTGTTGCATCGCCGCATTACCGTGCATCCATGTTCAGCAACACTTCCGCCGAGGTAGAGGAATACGTGCAGGGCATTCCAAGTTACCAGGTGCTGTTCGGCGACCTGGATTTTTGCAAATGCGATGAATGCCGTTCCATCTTCAGCCCCGCCGCTTATTTTCTCGACATCATGCGCATCACCGATGATTACATTACGGAAGTGAATGCAGCCACCATTCCCAAAGGATTGAAACTGGAAGAACGCCGTCCCGATCTCTTCAACATGAAGCTTACGTGCGCCAACACCAACGATCCTGTGCCCACCATCCGCATCATCAATGAAGTGATGGAAGATCATCTTGAAGCAGGACAAATAGTGGCCACAGGCACAGCGCAAAGCGGTAATGCCACATCCATTACATTGGCCACATCGGCATCGGGAACGGACAATGCCTATTCAGGTATGCTCGTATTCATCAGCGCAGGCACGGGAAGCGGTCAGCAGCAAACCATCACTGCATATACCGGATCAACCAAGGTCGCCACTGTAATGAATGCATGGGAAAGGGTGCCGGATAATACTTCACAATATGTGATCACGCGGGATATCTACAGCCTTATGGCGGTATCGCCCTACCCATTTAATTTACCATGGAACCTGCCGCTTGAACAATCACGTTTGTATGCAGCAAGCCTGGGCACCTCGCTCACCGATATTTATACCGCGTTGCTGGCGCCCATACAATGGGGGAATGTTGGCAGCGCCACTACAAACACCATCGTTTTCGCCACCACCACACAACCTGCGGCCGATAGCTATGTAAACATGACGGTGGAGATCGCCAACGGAACAGCACAGGGCGAAGTGCGGCGCATTACCGCTTATGATGCCGGTACAAAAACCGCAACTGTTGACAGCGCATGGGGTACCATTCCCGGCAATACATCGCAATATTATATTTCCAATCCCGGTCCTGCATTGCGCGAATCACTCGGATTGACGGTTGAACAGGGAAACCAGCTGACAACACCATTGGTGAGCGGTACCACATTATCACCGCAATACGGTTACACCGGTCTTTCCGATACGCAGCTCGTTACCAGTCTTACATCGCTTGAAGAATTTATGTGGCGAACCGGCTTAAGCCGCACGCAGGTGGTTTCGTTGCTGACGCAGGATCTTACTGAGGATGAATTAAACCTGGGCATTGCAAATACTTTTTACATCAATGCCACCGGTGAAGGACAGCATTATATGCAACTGGGCGAAGATGTGAGTGGCGACAAAGCAATCGAGATCGTACAATATCTTACCGTAAAACGCCTCGACAGGTTGAACCGCTTTATCCGTCTTGCTGCGGAAACCGGCTGGTCTTACGCCACTACGGACTGGGTAATGAAGGCATGCCAGGCATCGGAAATAACACCGCTCTTCCTGGCGCAGGCTGCGCAGGTAAGCATACTGTGCGCACAAACATCACTTTCGCCCGAGATAGTGTGCAGCCTCTGGTACCTGATGAAGAATTATGGCAGGGTAAGCATCACACGCCGGATGGATCTATTCGATACCGTGTATAACAACCCGCTGGTGTTGAAAGGGAAAGACCCATACACCTCTACGTTATATATTCCTTTCGATCCGTACAATCACCCGGGTCAGCAATGGGTGATTTCTGATAACACTGGTCTGAACGCAACCATCCGCGGCAGGCTAGGCGCAGCTCTGAGCCTGAACGATAATGATCTTACCGAAATAGCGATGTTTGTTTATTCGCAGGTAACGGAAAAACCTTCCGGCACACCTGTGCTGGCATTGAGCTACGAAAATCTTTCATGGATGTACCGGCTCGTGGTAATGGCCAAAGTGTCGAAGCTCTCCACCGATGCATTCCTGCTTTACCTGTCGCTTTGCTATTATCCCGATGTGACCGATTATACGCAGCCGCCATACGGATCGTATGTGCCTTCCATCAATATGGTATTTGCGACACTGGCGCGTACAGACTGGCTGAAAAAAAGCAATTTTACGCCTTACCAGTTGCAGTATATTCTCACCGGCATCATTCCCGCAAAATATAACGGGCCCACCTACAATCCCGTTGAAGTGCAGAAGTTCGTGCAATCGCTGGCCGCCATATCCGAATCATCGCGCATGAAGAGCGATTCATTCATGTACGGCAATATCGATGCGGATGCTTCTGCCAACATATTCGACCAGATGGTGCTGAAACAGTATATAGATGCATACGGTATTATGCTGGTAAAATCAATCACCTTCCAGCAGGCTGCGGAATTATTGCCCATACCCGAGACGGCTTTTATTTCGGATAATATAGATGCTGAAATGTCGAAGCAGGTATTCACCTTGCTTACGGAGAACCCGGCAGGCACGCCATACCTGATCAATGTAAACACGGTCAATAATATCCGTTATGCACAGCTGGCAGAAAATTATTATGCCTATTCATCGCTGGATTTTCTATTCGTATCTACAGGCGCAGGACAACTGAACCAGGTTAATTCTTATGATGGCGCAACGCGTACGGCAACCGTGGGTACAGTATGGACGACGGTTCCCAATACCACTTCATGGTATGCCATTTCGGTGGATGAAGGTAACGGCACCGCAAAGGATGCAACCATCTACAGTATTGTGCTGGCCGATACAGCTACGGCCGAAGACGGTTATTACAACGGCATGGAAATTTCCATCACCGGCGGAACAGGCAGCGGGCAGAAAAACAAGATACTTTCCTACACGGGTGAAACACGCGAAGCCGTGGTGGACAAAGCATGGACCGTAAAGCCCGATAACACGAGCGTTTATTCAGTGAACAATATACTCAACAGCGGGTTTGCACAAAGTGCAACCGCCAACACTATTGTACTGGATGTCAATGCCTCCTCCGTAAACAATGAATACAACAGCAATGCTGTATCTATTACGACCGATCCCAAAGCCGAATTGAAACGCGGCGAGGTAAGAAAAAAGCTCGTCACCTGCCGCAATGATATAGAGTACACGGCGGCGCAGGTGCCACAATTTGAAACATTGCAAAACGAGAACTGCCTGCAGGCCCTGGCTGGCTTTATGCATTCCACTGCTACCATGATCTCGGTGCTGCTGCCGTTTGCTGCATCTGTCAACGACCTCAGTAGCTATCTCGAAGCAATGTTGGTACCCGTGCCATCATCATTGCAATCTTCCTTCCTGCCTTTTGTAACGCAGCAGTCGTTCGTTAGCGACCTTATTACTGCTGATGAATCCACCGCGGCATATAATGCACTGGTGAGCGCCGATCCGCAGATCATCATCCCGAACGATACGCCATCCTATACGCAGGCCAATGGTAAAGTGAGCAGCACGTTCACCAAAACCACGTCGCTCGACTTTCTCTATACAGGACAGGACCAGGCCGGGTTGAAACGCACTTACACTAAATCGGTACTGCTGATGAGTCAGCGCGCTTACCAGGTGAACCAGCTGGTGCAGTCATTGTCGCGGAGCATATTGCTGGCAGACCGCATCAATCTTACCGCTACCGAAGTGGCATTCATTTTATCCGTTCCCGGCTGCTGCGACATCAGCAATGTTGACCAGCTAACGCTCAACAACATCATTATCATTACCGGTTATAAATCGCTGGTGATCGCGTTTAACAACAACAGCGATGCACTGAACATTTATTTCGGGATACCCAAGCAGGCGGTGTTGCCCAACAGCAAAACCGATGCGCTGGTAAAAATAACGGGATGGGATTCGCAGCAGCTATGCGCGCTGATACAACGTTACTGGCCACTGGATAATATCAATCAGACACATACCACCTACGGCGGTGTGCCCGGCGTGATGCGGCTGAAGAATGCATTCGACACGAGCGCAAAAACGGGCATCGATATCTACAGCCTGATTTATATCAACAACATTTCTACCCTGCCGCTGGCAGACAGCAAAGGGCAGCTCATCACCGCCAACTGGGTGATATATGAACAAACCGCGCAACTACTGCTTTCATCATCAAGCAGCAAGCTGGGTGATGTGGCTTTTGCGGAAGCAGACAAAGTGATCTCGAAAACACTGATGACATCGCAACGCAATGCGCTGCTGCCTTACCTCATCTGGCAATTGCATTCCGATCCTGATTTCACATACATCCGAAATTCGAATGATGTGTACCAGTATTTGCTGCTGGATGTGGAAATGAGCGCATGCGATACCTCTTCCTACATTGCGCAGGGCATTGCGTCGGTACAGGTCTATTTGCAGCGCTGCCGCATGAACTTCGAAGCGGGTGTTACGGATCTGTCCAATATCGGTACGGCATGGTGGGAATGGATGATGGCCTACCGTTTATGGGAAGTGAACCGGAAAATATTCCTCTACCCCGAAAACTATATCGATCCCACTTTATATACCTACGCGTCACCCGCCTTCAAAAAATTTGAAGAAGCGTTACAGCAAACCAATATCAGCGACCAGACGGTTACCGAAGCCTATACCGAATATATGGGCGAGTTCAATATTGTTTCCGGTCTTGTGCAATGTGCATCTTACACAACAACGATCCATGATGACCAGTCGGGAAAAGATATCGAACGTTTATACATTTTCGGTCATACGGCAGAACAGCCATACACATATTATTACCGCACGTTCGATAAAAGCTATTCATGGTCGGCATGGCAGCAAATGGATATCAGCATCGCCTCACCATTGGTTTCCCCGGTATATGCTTTCAAGCGTTTGTATATTTTCTGGGTGGAAATATCCGAGCAGTCCGGTTCTACCATCGTATCGAACAATTCCATTCCCAACAGCGCATCTGTAGGTTCCGTTAAGTTTAGCTTTTTGAACCTTGATGGAAGCTGGTATTCACCGCAAACCCTGCAGGAAGGCGTGGTGATCGATTACCAGTCAAATTACCAGTTCGACCAGTATGTGTCCAGCATACTACCATTGATGGTTCCTGCATACAACCCCAATCTCGTGTACTGGCGAAAGGTTTACCCCTTATACCTCCCGCAGGAATCATTCTTTTATCCCAATAAATACCCCAATAACGAAAGTGTTGCCGTCTTTTATGGCTTTGGCCTCACCACTGCGCCTGGGCAATCGCCACCAGTGCCCGATCCGCCGCCAACAAACATCAACTCAGCGCAATACCAACTGGAATACAGCTCGTGGAAGCTGGTGAGCAATTATTCGCAGGTGGGCAAGGTGAACATTCCCGGTCAGACCACCTACGTGGCCAAACAGGCATCGGTGGTGTACGACAGCTCGCTGAGCCGGCAAACCATATCGCCTGTGCTCATCAACTACCGGCCCGATTACAATCCCACACCTTATGTGCCCTACCTGAATCGAACAGCATCCATGCTGGGCATTAATGAAACATTCTACAAGAACATCATCGTCGATAATTATATGAGCGACGATCCTGCCGCTTTTCCGACGCCAGGCCAGACGTCTACGCCCCAATTACAGCTACTGAACAATGTATCGCCCAACACCACCAGTATCACCACCGTAAAGAATACCGTGGGCCGCTTTATATTCGATAACGGCGACGAATCTTTCCTGGTGGTAACGCAGGAGCAGGGAATAAAGGATATCACGGCGCTGATCTCATCCGATTATTCCTATGCGCCTTTCCCTTCTGGTTTCTTTTATTTTTACACCTCGTCTTACACCGACACGCCCACCGAGCTGGCAAAGCTCAAGTTCAACTTTTTGCGTGTCAGCACACGAACCGGCAATGTATTTTCTGCCAAGCTGATGGTGGGCGGCGTGGATGAGCTGCTCACCATCGAATCGCAGGAAACACCCGAGTTCTCATTTAGCAGGCTCTCGCCGCAGGCCGCTACCATAGCGCCCCTGACGGACAAGCTCGATTTTTATGGCGCATACGGGTTGTACTTCCAGGAAATATTTTTCCATGCACCGTTCCTCGTGGCATCCATGCTGCAAACACACCAGCAGTTCGATTATGCGAAACAGTGGTATGAATATATTTTCAATCCAACACAGCAACCTGGTGAAACCGTAACGAATCCTGAAGACCGTTTCTGGAGATATCTTCCTTTCCGCAACATGGATATGCCGTCGCTGATACAAACGCTCACCAACCCGGCGCAGATAGACGCATACAATAACGATCCGTTCAATCCTGATGCCATTGCCAAGCTGCGGCCGTCTGCGTATGCAAAAGCCGTGGTGATGAAATACATCAGTAATATCATCGCATGGGCTGATAACCTGTTTGCGCAGGATACGCGTGAATCCATCAACCAGGCCACCAACCTGTACATACTGGCGCAAAGCCTGCTGGGCGAAAAGCCGGAGCTCATCAACAACTGCCCCGTGCCCAAGCCGCTGAGCTATAACGAGATCAAGGCCATGTATAATAACCAGACCGTTACCACCGGCACGGCACAGGCAGGAACGGCGATCTCCATCACATTGGCCAACACGGCATCAACACAAAAAGACGCCTATACCGGCATGTACATACAGGTGACCGCGGGAACCGGCGTAAACCAAACCAATTTCATCACGGCATACACGGGCAGCACATTCGTGGCCACCGTTGCCGAACCATGGACGACAACGCCGGATAGCACATCGGTTTACCGTATTTATTTAGATAATATTCCGCAGTTCTATATCCATCTTGAAAACTCACAGTTCAATGATCCCGCACAGCTCACCAATTACGAAGGACTGGTGTACAACGATATTCCTTCCTATTTCTGTGTGCCTGAGAACAGCGAGCTGGTAGCTTACTGGGGACTGATCGAAGACCGTTTGTTCAAGATCAGGCATTGCATGAACATCGACGGTGTAGAACGGCCGCTGGCATTGTTCGCACCGCCCATCGATCCGAGGCTGGTGATCGCCGCCGCTGCATCCGGCAACGCAGGCATGGTTACTTCGGCACAGCTTGACCTGCCTATACCCGCATTCCGTTTCGATATGATGCTGGAACGTGCACGCAATTTTACATCTACCGTGATGGGCTTCGGCTCATCGCTGCTTGCTGCGCTTGAAAGAAAAGATGCGGAAGCTTTATCTGTAATGCAGAATGCACAGGAACGTGTGCTGCTTGAAATGAACATGCTGGTGCGTACGGAAAATGTGAACATGTACATTGCCAACGGCGCTGCGCTAAACGAATCCCTGAAAGCTGCGAACGAACGTTACACTTATTACAATATGCTGGTGCAGAAAGGACTGAACACCGGCGAGATACTGAACATTGCGGGCATGACCACAGCTATGGCGCTGAACGTGGCATCCAGCATAATGACCGCTGCATCGGCCGTTGCATTTCTTATTCCTAATGTGGGCTCGCCGTTCGCAATGACTTATGGCGGGGAACAGATCGGTTCTTCGTTGTCCGCGGCTGCCAGCGTATTCCAGGCAGGAGCCATCATTTCAGATTTTGTTGCACAATTGAGCCTCACCATTGCCAATTACCAGCGCCGCGCGGAAGAATGGCAGTTCCAGGGAAAGCAGGCGCAATTTGAATCTGCCGGCCTCACTTACCAGATACAATCGAACAGCATACAGCAAAAGATAGCCGAGCAGGAAGTGAAGATACAGGAAACCACTATTCAGCAGAATGAAGAAACAGGAAAATACCTGCAGGATAAATTCACGAATACAGAGCTGTACCAGTGGATGGTAACACGTTTATCTACCGTGTACTTCCAGGCCTATTCGCTGGCTTACGAGCTGGCCCGCGAAGCGCAGCGCTCTTACCAGTACGAGCTGAACACGAACCAGTCGTTCATCAACTTCGGTTACTGGGACAATATGAAAAAGGGATTGCTGGCCGGTGACAGTTTGATGTTGTCGCTGATGCAGATGGAGAAATCCTGGATCGATAAAAATGTACGTACGCTGGAAATTGAAAAGACTGTTTCATTGCGGCAGCTTGACCCCAACGCGTTTCTCGCACTGGTAGAAACGGGCGAATGCCTCTTCAGCCTTGGTGAGAAACTATACGATGATGATTATCCCGGTCATTATGCGCGGAAGATCAAAAGCATATCCGTAAGCATTCCCGCAGTGCTGGGCCCGAACCAGGATTTTCATGTAACGCTGACGCAACTGACGAACCAGGTGATATTGAAGCCCGATGTGAATGCGGTTAACTTTTTGCTGGGCGGAAGCGATGCGGAAACGCCTGCGGCAAATGTATTGCGCACTAACTGGAACAACAGTCAGATGATCGCAGTATCCAACGGTGTGAACGATTCCGGCATGTTCGAGGTGAGCTTTAACGACCAGCGTTATTTACCGTTCGAAGGAACGGGCGCCGTATCCAACTGGAGACTGAGCATGCCGGAATCCACCAATCTGTTCAATTTCGCATCGGTGTCGGACGTGATCGTGCAGGTAAAATACACGGCGATCAACGGCGGCTCACTGTTCAGGCAACAGGTGCTACAGCTTGACCCGATGCGCACACGTACCGGTTCGCGCTTCTTCAATATGGTGCAGAATTTTTCACAGCAGTGGTACACGTTCATGAATGTGCATGCTGTGCCGTCAGCAACACAAACATTGCAGTTCACTGTTGACAGCGTGCAGCCACCGCATATAGAAAATCCTGTATTGGCCGGGTTCTACTTCCAGCTTGAAGTTCCGGAGGGCACTTCAACGCAGGGCTCCGTTCCCTATATTACTTTGTTGCTGGGAACTGGTGTTGACGTTACGTTCAACCTCGATAAGAACAATGCCTGCACCGCGGTAATGAATAACCCGCCGCCAATTGGGAACGTACTGGGTGCAGCAAGCATCAGCTTCAATTTAACCAATACGCCAGCGGCATTAAAGACCAGTGCCACTCCGGCATGGCTCGACCCCGCTGTTGTATTGAATGCAGTGCTGATACTGTTCTGGAGTGGCGAGAACCAAAAACAGAAAACCTGATCATTCATCATTAAAACAATACCTATGGCCCCCAAAAAAAGCACTGTAACTGCGGGCGATGACCCTTCGTGGAACAAGCAATGTCTTGAGAATATTAAAAAATTAGGCGGAACCTTATGCCCGCAGGAACAATGCGAAGACATGTCGGTACCGATACACATGATCTGCAACTGCTTACCTCCTTACCTGAACGGATGTTTGAACAACCCCCTTCCCGGCTGCTGCAGCTACGGGCCTTCATCGCCGGTATGGGTTGCAAACCCCAAAGGTGGTTGCTATTGCTGTTGTGGTATGGCGCCCGGCGCTGCTGTGGCCGTTTCTAAAACCCGCAGCATTGCTGCCGACCAGTTGAAAAAAGGCGACACGATCTTCGTTCCAAAAGACACGTCATTACGCCAATGGACCTCCGTTACTCTGCAATTCGTTTCCCTGAGCAAGACATCCACCGGGAATCCGCAGGTGAGTATTCAACTGCGCGACGAAAAAGGAAAAGAATCTACGCTGATCGTTGGTGAACGGCAATTGCTGATGATGCCCGACCGGAAATTTAAGGAAGCCCGCAAGATCGTTCCGGGTATGGATCAACTGGTGAACAAAGATGGACAGCCCATGGAAGTAAGCAAAATAATCACAGGCGTGTTCGGGCAGTTCATTTCCTATATCGCTTCATCCGCTGCGCCTGCAAGCGAACCTGAAGGGCACCTGGTATCGTTGGAAGGCATTATCGGTGGGGATTATGCCCTCTCGTTAGGGATTGCACCAGGGCATCTCGCCGATAACCACGACCAATTGCCCAACATCGGCACCGATGACTATAACCAGCGGTACCCGCACTTGTCGTAATTGGTGATATAATAATCCATCAATTAAATAATACCATGGTTCCAAAAAAGAACAACAGTAACTGTGGGCAACGATTCACCCCGGTGCCGGCAATGTCTCAATAATATCAAAAAAATTCCGGGCGGAACATTATGCAGCCGGTAGCATTGCGATGAGGTAAGGGATCAAAATCGTATGACCTGCAATTGTAATCCGCTCTATGAGAATGGCTGTATCAACAATCATGTTCCCGTATGAAGCTCGTATACTGTTTCTTCCCCCGTATATGTTTTTTCCCGTTTGGCGGTTGTCACTGCGTTCATTGCATATATCGCTTTTCCCGCCACTCCTGCCCAAACAGCCGGGGGCAGCTGTTGTCTATGAACGGTTTTATCGCCGGAGATTACGCGCTTTCACCTGGCATTGTCGGGGAACCGTTATGCGGTAACCATGCGGCTTTGCCCGTTGCTGGCACACCGGAGTATCATGAGCTTTAGCTGCACTTTCGTTAGTCATCAAGGTTCAATATCTATTTAAAAAACAAAAAACAAATGTTATGGCACAATTACAAGCCGATCCCCCATGGCTGCCGGGTTGCATGGCAAACATTCAACAACTGGGAGGCACTATTTGCGATGAACAGCATTGTGTGGATGCCCAAAGCGCTAATCACAAAATATGCACCTGCGTGGCGCCCTATTTAAACGGATGCCTCAATAATCCCACGCCCAACTGCTGCTCCTACACGGCAACATCTCCTGTATGGGTGGCATTGCCTGGCGGTGGATGCTACTGCTGCTGCGGATGCTTTGCGCACGATACGCCGGTGGCCATCAGCGCAACCGAAAGCAAGCCAATCAATGAGATCCTGGTTGGCGATATGATTTATGTTGCCGAAGATTCGACGCTAAAAAACTGGACGACTAAAACCGTGCAGTTTAGCTCGGGCACCGGCGATAAAGCCAGTGGCACCATTATGATCCAGGTTGATTTCGGAACAGACGAAAGTAACTTTGAAACGCTGTATGTGACACCGACACAGGTATTTTACATGCCCGGCGGAAAATTACAGCGGGCAAACACTTTGCAGCCGGGGGTAAACGAGTTGGTGCGTGCAGACGGAAGCACCGTGCCTATATTACAGCTTACCACCGGTTATTTTGAAAAAGGTATTCACCATGTGGCCACCAGTCAGACAGTAGCCACATCGATGGACGGTCACCTGATGCTGGCCAAAGGCATTGTCTGCGGTGATTTTGCGCTTCAACTGCTGGTCAATGACGATATGTTCGTGGCGGGTCACAAGGATCTTCCCGAGATCGGCACAAAAGAATACATGGAAGCCAACAAGAGCATTCCTGGCATCACACAATATAAAGCTTCCACGCTGGGTGCCAACCTCAAAGAAGGCAGGAACGACGGCATAAAACGCGAAGGAGAAAAAGTGTTCACACCGTTCGGCGAAAAAGGCAACGCACGTATACCCGACGACGTGAACTATTTTGTGAGAAAGGAACAGGCCTTTGACATACAGGCCAATGCACCGCGCTGGCCCATCACTTCTGGTGCAGGCGTGGATATGTATAATTACCTCGTGAAGCTGTTTAAGGGATTCTTCCCCGGCGTGAACTTCTACCTCGATGTGGAGAACGAAGTGCCGAACGCTTATTCTTTTATAGAATATAATGTACCGTTCATCGTTGTCAATGGAGGTCTTATCCGCACCAAGTGTGTAGGCTTCGAGCTGCTGGCGCTGGTGATAGCGCATGAACTGGAGCACCTGTACGGAGGCGATCCTAAAGGTGAGAACGGCTACACCTGCGAAGGCATGGCCGATTACGCAGCCATCGCCGCGGTATTCCCGTATATCTGGTTTGGCATGTATTCTTACACTTACCGGGCGGCTGCATTAGACCAGGTGCAAGTGTTCTTTGATTTCATCAATCCCGAGAACAGGAACGGTCTGCCTGGCAACCGTTGCAATTTTATCAGCATCGATTGCCGGCTCAGCGCCATGGCCGCAGCATCGAGCACCAAAGACCTGCCGTATTGTGCAGGTGGTAATGCGGATCCATACCTGGAGGTCACCGGCGCCTCAGCTGTGCAGAACGGGCAGTATGCCGATGTTACGATCAATTTCAATGTGGCGGTTGATGAAGCCACCGCGTCTGCGTTGGGCAATTATGTATTCCGCCCCAAAGCAGCGGCATTCAAGGCCGCGGTATCTTCCACCGATCCCGCAGCTGTGATCGTTACTGCTGATATCATTTCTGATACGGAATACCTCGTAAGCGTGTACAACGTGCTTTCGGCCAACGACGAGCCGCTGGTACCGGGTAAAAACCAGGCAAAATTCACACTTGCTGGAGGCGAGCCTATAGAAAGCTCGGCCGGTGCTTCAAAAGGTGGAAAGAAATAGATCCATTTATTTACCATGCAGCGTCGGGGAAATTGTGCCGGCGCTGCATTTAAGGAAAAGAATAAGTTATGATCAAAGAATTGCTGGAAGCTAAAGAAACGGACAGCTTCGATGAACTTTGTGTTCGTTTAGGAAATTTCCTGGGCATAGGCAAAGCTGTGCCGCCAAAAGTATTATTGCGCGCCATCGATGATCCGCCGTTCGCAGACAACCTGATTGTATGCAGGAACACGCCAGGTTTTTTGCAGTCCTTGTTCGATGATCCTAAAACGGCGCAATATGACGGCGATGCCGGGAAAAAGAAGGAGGACGGCAAATCCAATACAGAGTTGATTGCCAAGGCTGCCACTGCATTCCTCAAATGGGGCAAGGCTGGTTTTTCAACAGTTGATGAAGCTACGCTGGAGCGGAGGGAGAATGCCTGCCTCGCCTGCCCCAATCTTTCGGAGCCGAAAAACAAATTGCAAAAGCTGGTGGCTGTGAAGCTGGACAAGGAACGGGTTGGACGCAGAACGGGCGATAAAACCTGCAAAATATGCGGTTGCAATGTTGCCCGGAAAATAAAGCTGCCGGGCGAATCATGTCCCGACAGTCACCCTGCGATTGAAGGCATGACGCGCTGGAACGAGCCGCAACGGGTGGCAGCAGCAGTAGCTGAATAAGGGAAAGATCTTGTGGATATTGCTATTAAAATTTGGGCCGGTAGGAATACCTGGCCTTTTTTCATCGATTTGTTTGTTAACCACCAAAAAGGATTTTTAATTTCCTGTTAATTGTGGCTGTTTTTATTCATAAATCTATATTCAGTTGGAGATATTCTCACCCGATTTTTAAATAACCTCTTAAAATGTTGCGGATACTTAAAGCCAGGTTCATAAGCAATCTCGCTAACTGTCATTTTAGGAACAAATATCAATTCCTTTGCCTTATCTATAATAGTGCTGTGAATATAGTCATGGGCCGATTTACCCGTTTCGCTTTTGATCATGTCTCCCAGGTAACTGGCAGAAGTACGCAACTGATCGGCGCAGAAGGAAACCGTAGGGACACCGTTTATTTCAGCTTGTTGGTCCTATCGTATTCATTCAATAAAGTTTCAAACCGTTCTAATATGCCCTGATTAGCAACTTCCCTTGTAATAAACTGACGATCATAAAAACGGTTGAGTAATAATTCTATATTACTTACAATAAATTTCATTGCTAAGTGATTTGAGGTACGCCTTAGTAGTATTAAAATTGGTATGTCCTAAACTATCCTTAATAATCCAGGGATCTTTCTGGCAATAGTATTTTCCCCATTCGCTCTTTCTGATTTGAAATAAGCCTCGATCCTCCTTACCATCTATTTTCATTTCATTCAATACCGGGTCTTCCCCCAATGCGTCAATCACTTCTTTTTTAAGTGAGATATGATGGTAATGCATTGTTAGGTTCTTTGCCTCATCGTGCTGATTGGCGATGATATCCAGTATTTCACCGGGAGTATGGATTTCGGCAGGGCTGTCAGATAGCAACCATAGTGGCGGCTTTTAACTTTTGCTTTTGTGAACCGTACAAACCAGGTTATTATAAACAGCAGTTAATGGGATTTCAGTAAAACTGGTAAAAACACCAGTAGTATATATAAAAGTATTAGGTCTGAATTGCAGGAAATTTGTACCACGAAAACACAATTATGACCTTTAACACAAGGATAGTTCTTATCCTGACATTTTTCTTTATAGGAAGTATAGTGCTACAGGCATGCAATTATTCTAAAAATAATCAGCCTATGACAACGGTACAGCAAAAAATTTTCCCAACTGGAAGCCGGTTACCCACAGAAGACTTTACAGGTAATGCTTATTTGACTATGTTGCTGAAGAACGATAAGAACAACGAATTCTCTATCGGCAGTGTCACATTTGAACCTGGTGCCCGAACGAATTGGCATATCCATCCCAAAGGGCAGGTATTGATCGTTATTGAGGGGGCAACTGTTTCCGAGGAAGATTATACAGGTGTAAATGCAAATTAGATGATTAATATTAATTGTACTCATGCTAAGTGGATCTGACACGTCAGCAGGAAAGCCTTGTAGCGATTTCCTTGCTGACAGCAACAGGGAATTTGGAAGAACTAAATATTGCGTTGAACCTGGGTCTTGATGCCGGGCTTACTGTAAATGAGGTTGAGGAAGTACTGGTACAATTAAATGATTTACCTGGCCATTTGAACTTTTTTTCATCAGGAATGGCAGTGTTAATTTTGTAAGCAATTAGTTTATGAGTTTAGAAGTTGTTAAAGGAGTATTTTTTGAGGGGGAAAGGCCGCTATACGGATCAAGGCATTTAAGACTGGAACAGGTTAAAATATACCCCGGTGAATCCGCATTAAAGGAATCTTTTGATATTGAAGCGGTAGACTGTTACTTTATGGGTAAATATCCTTTCTGGCATAACACCCATATCCTCATCAGGCAATGTGTTTTTACTGTTTATAGCCGTGCTGCAATTTGGTATTCAAAGGATATCAGGATGACCGACACGCTGGTAGAAGCTCCTAAGATGTTTCGGGAAGTTGACGGACTTTATTTGGAGAATGTAAAATTTCTTAATGCGGCAGAAACTTGTTGGAACTGTCGTAACCTTGAACTGCACAACGTTGAAGTACGGGACGGGAATTATATTTTTATGAACAGTGTCAATATTAAAATTGACGGGATCAAATTACAAGGAGATTACTCATTCCAGGATGCAAAAAATGTAGAGATCAGAAATGCGTATTTGGATTCGAGAGATGCTTTCTGGAAAACAGAGAATGTAACTGTTTATGATTCTGTTATCATTGGCGAGTTTTTGGGGTGGCACTCGAAAAACCTGCGCTTGATTAATTGTAAAATAGGAGGTTCTCAGCCATTGTGTTATGCGGTTGACCTGGTGTTGGAAAATTGCGAACTAATGGATGATTGTGATCTGGCCTTTGAATACAGTACCGTCAATGCAGATATAAATAGCAATATTAAAAGCATAAAGAATCCATTGGGGGGAAATATCACGGCCAATGGTGTGGGTGAGATCATTTATGATGAAAATTACAGGAATCCTGGTGAATGCAAAATTTACGTCAGGAACCTCGTTAATAGTTAAGCGTAATGAAATATTATTTTGACGAGATCATACCCCGAAGGCATACTCATTCCGTAAAATGGGATCAGGCTTCGCATGTTGAGATGTTGCCAATGTCGATTGCAGATATGGATTTTCGTACTGCGCCTGCTGTAATTGATGCTTTGCAAAGAAGAGTAGCGCACGGAATTTTTGGGTATACCAGGATATCAGATACATATTTTCAGGCAGTAGTCAACTGGTTTACACGCCGGCATCAATTTGCCTTAAACAAGGATTGGTTGTTGTATACTACAGGTGTAGTGCCTGCTTTATCGGCTGTTATTAGAGCATTGACACAACCCGGTGATAAGGTGATTGTTCAAACTCCGGTATATAATTGTTTTTTTTCTTCTATCCGGAATAATGGTTGTGAGGTTGTTTGTAATGAGCTTATTTTTAATAATGGGGAGTACAGAATAGATTTTGCAGACCTGGAAGAGAAGGCAAAAGATTCAGGTGTGAAATTATTACTGTTGTGTAGTCCACATAATCCGGTGGGTCGTGTGTGGAACCGGGAGGAACTGATAAGGATCGGTAATATCTGTTTAGAACATGAGGTCATGGTTGTGGCTGATGAGATACATTGCGACCTTGTTTATGAAGGCTCGAAGCATGTACCTTTTGCTTCCCTGAGTGAAGCGTTCTTATTGCATTCAGTGACTTGTATTGCACCTACCAAGACATTTAATATGGCAGGTGTACAGGTAGCTAATATATTGGCAGCTGATAAGAATGTTCGTTTGCTGATTGACCGTGCACTGAATATAAACGAGGTGTCTGAAATCAGCCCTTTTGCCGTTGAGGCATTGATAGCTGCTTACAATGAAGGGGAAGAATGGCTGGATGAGCTGATTGTTTATTTACAGCAGAACTATAACTATTTGCGGGGATACTTTAATCGGTTTTTGCCCCAATTATATGTGTTACCATTAGAAGGTACCTATTTGGTATGGGTAGATGTCCGGGCATTGCAACAATCTTCCCGGGAGCTTGCTCAAAAATTGTTGACGGAAATGAATCTCCGGGTCAATGAGGGTACAATATACGGTGATGCAGGAGAAGGGTTTATACGGATTAATATAGCGTGTCCGAGACAATATCTTGAAGAAGGCTTATCCAGATTGAAAGCATTTTTGACAGGGGAGGTGGGTACGGGTTAAGTGTACGTTTTACGAACAGAACGTATGCCAGGAGGCATTATCCTGATTATGATACAGCCCCTTTTGTCTGAAAAGCCCGTTGGTGAATGCTGCCTTTTATGGATGTTTTTATTTAGGTGCCTGGTGGAAATAGTTGTCATTTTAAGAGATTCTCAGGGCTTTATTTTCCCCCTATAGCTCTTCAGTTTTTAATTCGCGTTTCTGAATTCATTTGGTGTCATGCCGGTCTTCTGTTTAAAGAATCGCGTAAAATGCTGTTGATATTTGAAGCCCAGTTCATCTGATATTTCACTAAATGATTTTGACGTTTCATAGATTTTGGTTTTAGCCTGTTCTAACAACCTGTTATGGATATAGTCCAATGCAGTGTTACCTGTTTCTTTTTTGATCAGATCCCCGAAATAATTCGCAGACAGATGCAGCTGTTCTGCACAATATGCGACATTCGGTAATCCGGATTGTTCTGCCTGATTAGAGGAGAAGTAATCGTCCAGCAGCTTTTCAAACCTTGTTAATATATCCTTGTTGGCATTACTGCGGGTAATGAACTGTCTGTCATAAAATCGCATGCAATTATTAAAAAATAGTTCAATGTTTGAAACTATCAGCGTTTTGCTATGTTTATCTATGTTCTGGTCAATTTCTGCAGATATTTTTTCCAGGCAGTCAAGGATTGTTTTTCTTTCTTTTTTGGAGAGGTGCAATGCTTCATTCACCTCATATGAAAAAAATGTATAGTTCCTGATAGTTTTGCCCAGGCTGGTGCCTTTGATAAGATCGGGATGAAAAACCAGGGCATAACCGGATGGCACCACAGGTATTCCTTTACTATCTATGCCGTACACCTGTCCGGGAGATAGAAACACAAGTGTACCATCTTCATAATCATAAGGTTGACAACCATATGTCATATCTCCACATTTGATATTCTTATAGAATATACAATATAGGCCCAGGTAATGACGGAAGCTGATGATACCTGGTACTTCACTAAAATTTACTACGCTGACTAGTGGATGACGGGTGTCTACACCTATATATTCGTTATACTGTCCTACAGTCTCAATTTTATTTACTTTTTCCATACAGGAACAAATTTACCAATCCTTTGGAAATATAATTACCAACCAGTAAAAGTGGTAAAAAGTTCTGTGTCTTTTATAAAATGCCTGAAAACTTCCTGGTCGATCTTTGTGATATGGATTATTACCATGGTGAACAGGAAGGTACAATTTGATTTAAATCACAGGGAGGAGTTCATTCCTCTTAATAAGCTTACTACATTCTTCAATCAATATTTATCCAATGAAAGAAAATAAGCACTATTCAAGGAGAAATTTTATTCAAACATCAGCAGTGGCAGGTGCAGCATTAGTGCTGGCTGACCCATTGCAGTTATTTTCAAATGATATGAGCGCAAATATTAAAGCAAAAGGTTACGCTGGAATGGGCGAGCAAGGCAAATTGGTTCCCTGGAATTTTGAACGTCGTGCTGTTGGTGATAATGATATCCTGATAGCAATCAAATACTCAGGAATTTGTCATTCAGATATTCATACGGTGAGAGGGCATTGGGGTAAGCAGCAATACCCTTTGGTTCCAGGGCATGAGATAGCTGGCATTGTAATGGCTGTTGGTAAAAATGTAACAAAGTTTAAAATTGGTGATAAAGCAGGTGTTGGTTGTATGGTGGATAGTTGCATGGAATGTGAAAGTTGTAAACATGGGGAGGAGCATTATTGTGACAGGCATGAGACTGCTTTTACGTATGGATTTCCGGATAAGACTTCACCTTCCGGTATTACACAGGGAGGATATGCAAATAACCTGGTAGTTAGAGATCATTTTGCTATTCGCATTCCGGATAATATTGACCTGCAGCATGCTGCTCCTTTATTATGTTCTGGTATCACAACTTATTCACCCTTGATCAAGGCAAACTTTAAAAGAGGGGATAAAGTCGGAATTGCAGGTATTGGCGGGTTAGGGCATATTGCTGTAAAGTTAGCCGCGTCAAAGGGCGCTGATGTATACGCGTTCACTACCTCACCGTCCAAAGTAGATGATATTAAGAAATTTGGTGCGAAGGAAGTGATTGTTGTAGATAGCCTGGATAAACTGAAACCATATTATGGAAAGCTGGACTTTTTATTGTCCACGATCCCATATGCATATGATATTAGCTTCTATGCCAATGTTGTGAAGCCATATGGTACTATGACGCAGGTAGGGATGCCGATTGGTGGGCATATCACAAGTGATTATTTTCAGATGATGGGCAATCGTGTCAATATCAATGCTTCAATGATCGGCGGGATTCCGGAGACACAAGAAGTGATGAATTATTGTGCAGATAATAACCTGTTACCAGAGATACAGATTATTCATGCAACAGAGATCAATGATGCATGGGAGAAAGTTGTGAACAAGGCGGCACGCTATCGTTATGTGATTGATGCGGCAACATTTTAAAATTTATATTTTTATGAAGGACCAGGTAATTTTTGTGACCGGTGGTGGTAAAGGGATGGGGGAAGCTGTGTCGCTGATGGCAGCTGAGAGAGGTGCCAAAGTGTGTGTGGCTAATACTCCTCCCATAAATATTTAGAGTATTGGGTTTGAATTTTGCTTAAAATAGCAGGACCTATAATATTTTGACTGGATTATTATTATAAAAAAGGTAAGCCGAAAGCTTGCCTTTTTTTATGTATTTGTGCTGAATTAATTATATCCGGCCTCAATGCCACAAGCTTTTAATCTTTGTCAATCTTATAGTGTAGCGCATCATACCTGGAATATTTCTCCAGATGTACATATGTACTACCCGTTTATGATTAACATAACACTGGTTTGTATTTTTGACACTAGCCAGGCCCGAAAGATATTTTTTATTGCTCCTGATAACGATCCCACATGATTTTAAAGACTTTTGTCTTGAGTTCATCTACATCATCCATCGTGTAGCCAATGGTAGGTACTGGTGGGAGAAATTCCATTTTAACGGCATGGGGCCAGGCAAAAAAGGCTTTACCGGCAGGGAGTATTTCTCTTGTGCCCCAGATGACAGCCGGTAGAATAGGCCGCTGTGTTTCGATAGCGAGAGAAAACGCGCCGTCATAGAATTCCTTCAGTGGTTGTCCTGTTTTGTTCCGTGTACCTTCAGGATACAAGAGCATATGGATGCCATTTTCCAGCACTTCCTTCATTTCCACAAAGCTCTGTTTGCGGCTTGCGGGGTCTTTGCGATCAACCAATACGCTGCCGATCTTGTACATGATACCAAAGATGGGGGCTCTTACCATTTCTTTTTTCGCGAGACTTTTATGTGTACCAGGAATGCCTGCGTAAGTGGCGGGGATATCCATGAAGGAGTTGTGGTTACAAACAATAATATAGGCGTGCCCAGGGCCGAAATTTTCCCTGCCGCTGATGCGGACAGGGCAACCGATCAGTGGCATCATAAGGCGACACCAGAGACGGCCTAATTTGACAAATTTGCGTAAGCGGATTCTTAGAGCGTAGAATGATACCAACCACATTGGGAGTAGGAAGATCAGCATGAATATGATGAAGATAATCAGGACATATAATGCGTAGACTCTGCCGACCAGATTTTTAAGCCCGTTCATAGAAAATATTTTGTTCCTTTTTAGGTACGGAACATAAATATAATTTTTTTACACACATCTCCATAATGGCTTTCCTTTTCTTGTGAAGGGCGATTACGGAGATGTGGGCTATGTGGAACTTAGGATTTCAGTGCTATGTGTTTTTGATAGTATTAGCTGGGTTTTGATCCTTATTGCGGCATTCCGCTGATTTTCCCGGCTTTCCTGTTTACAGGCGCCAATCTACAGGTTCAATACCTGCTTTTACCAGCAGTTCATTCGCCTTAGAGAAGTGGCGGCAGCCAAAGAAGCCCTTATCCGCACTGAAAGGTGAAGGGTGTGCAGCTTTCAGAATATAGTGTTTGGTTGCGTCGATGAGCACTTGTTTATCCTGGGCAAACCGGCCCCAGAGGATGAAAACGACATCTTTCTTCAGATCTGATACCTTTTTGATCACTGCATCTGTAAAGTTTTCCCAGCCGGCTTTAGAATGTGAAGCGGGTTCATTTGCGCGAACGGTGAGGAACGCATTGAGGAGCAGTACACCATGATCTGCCCATTTGGTAAGGTTTCCACCCTGAGGGATTGGCTGCCCGAGGTCGGCATGGAGTTCTTTAAAAATGTTTACGAGGGAAGGGGGAGGTTTGACGCCATCCTGAACAGAAAAGCATAAACCATGTGCTTGTCCGGGTCCATGATAAGGGTCCTGACCTAATAAAACAACTTTCACTTTATCGAATGGAGTTTTCTCGAATGCATTGAAGATAAGGTTGCCCGGAGGGTAGATGGTTCGGTTTAAAGCCTTTTCCTGCTTGAGAAGTAGGGCAATTTGTTCAAAGTAAGATTTCTGGAATTCATCTTTCAAAACGTCTTTCCAACTAGCTTCAATTTTAACGTCCATATTTTTTTTAAAATTTTGAATGGCAAAAATTTGTTTTATAAAGGGAATTTTCACTAGATTTGCACTCCCAAATGAAGCGGTAAAGATACGAGAAATTTGGAGAACGGATCGGTAGCTCAGCTGGATAGAGCAGCTGCCTTCTAAGCAGCAGGTCATTGGTTCGAATCCAATCCGGTTCACAAGTAAAAGCCTTACTGAGTAAGGCTTTTACTCTATCACACTTTCATTAGTCTTATAGCTTTTAGTAAAACGTGGACGAAAACGCGGACACTTTTAAAAAAGCTATTCAGATGATTCACAGAACAGACGGCTGTCGCTACAGTGAACTTAACTTCTTCCCCAGTAACTGGAAAACCACTACTTCCAGTTCTTCTCTAAAGAAAATTTGGCGAATCGAATACACTTTTTATGATCCAAGCATGAAAGATAGGTATCCCAATGGGAAAGCTGTTACCATTAAAGGTGGAATAAACCGTGCTAAAGATCTATCAAGCCGCCGCCAGCTGATGCAATATCTTATCGATGTAGAATTAGATTTACTTGAAAATCAATTCTATAACCCTATTACAAAAACGATACTTGAAAAAGAAGCTGAGAAGTCAAGAGAAGGTGTTATTGACGAGAATACCCCTTTCATTAAAGCATTAGAACTTGCTTTAGAATCAAAGGTGATGGATGGCGAGGCGAAAAAGGATATAAAAAACAAGATCCCCCATATAGAGAAAGCGGCAAGGAATATAAAATACAAGGGTGCTGTAGTTGCAGACATGCCAATTTCCTCAATTTCAAGAAAATTAATCAGACTGGTTTTGGACGAGATTGGGAATAACAAGGGTGATAGGTGGACCGCCAATAATTTTAACAGGTATCGCACTGATTTAAGAACCATTTTCATTGAATTGAATGAATTAGAAGCGATGGAATCAAACCCTATGGACGGTATTCGAAAGCGAAAGGGCATTAAAAAACAAAGGGAAACACTAACATCAGAAGATCGGAAAAGAGTAGACAATCACTTAAGAGAAAACCATTATACCTTTTGGCGTTTTGCCAGGATATTCTTTCATTCTGGTTGTCGGGAGAGGGAATTATTAGGCGTAACCATTGAGAACGTCAATTTAAAAGAAAGATGGTTTAAAGTGATGGTCAAAAAGGATAAAGAAAGCCGGTGGGATAAGAAAGCTATTGAACCAGGTGCGTATAATCTTTGGAAAGAAGTTATTGCAGAGGCTGATAAATTACTCTTAGAAAACAGGAATAATCCGAATCTCTCAAAGAGTTGTGTGCCAGGTGGAAAGCCAGGAAATCTCCTATTTATTTTCTCTGAGGCTCTTAAACCAATGTTTAGGGGTGGCCCTATTCGTCAGGAACAAATTTGCCGGAGGTGGAATAACTATGTGAAACGGCAACTCGGGATCACAGCTGATTTCTACTCCTTAAAACACTCTCGGACGTCTGAGGATATAAATAGCGAGGTCAGAAAAGCTATAAGGATAGCTACCAAAAAAGCAGCGAGGAAGAATGGGCATACGTCGACTAAGATGGTAGAACAGATTTACGACACACAAAGCAAAGATCGATTATTGAAGATTAAAACAAAATCAAAGGCTCATTTTGCACCGGAGGCATAGGCCAGCAAGTACATTTTAATATTTGATACTCTTAAAAGTAAACAGATACACTTTATCTAAAAAAATATGCTAAAAATATTAGCATCTAATTTTACATTTATATTTTAGATAAAACGTGCAACATGGAAAAGAAGAAATACAGGTTTAGAAAAATGTACTTTATATGTGATAACAATCAAGTAATTGCGGCAAACATAGCTATGACCTGTGCCTATCAATTTAAGGATGACGCAGTTCAAATCGCGAAGCAAAGAACTGGTCATTTCATTTGGGAAAATCAAAGTGAACCTGTGCCATTGAGGAAGGTTGAAGGGTTCTTTTTAGTTCACGAAACGTTGTTTGATGAGATATTAAAACAATTCACAAGGGAATAGCCCTTTAATATTCAAGAATACCTTACCAAAAAATAGCTGATCGGATGTTTTTTGGTAAGGTATGAAGTATCTATTTAGCGACAGAAACGTATTGCCAGTGGCCATATTTAGGCACAATATCCTTCAGCAGCTTATACGCTTCTTCCTTCTCTTTATTGTTCTCTACATCCTCCCATGTACCTTTGATGGTCAGTATGCCGCCCTCATTGAGTTTGAAGAAATTATCATCGCTAAATCGGATAACTAACAATTTACCCTCAACAGTAGCATGTACCGAAAAGTCTTTTTTAGCCTCATTATAGGCTGATGCTACACCGATCAGATAAATACCTCTTACACCCAGTTCAAGAACTGTAAACGCTATTTGCTTTTTCATGATTATAGTTTTGTACATGCAAATTGCTTATTCGATATGGCATTTCTTTACGGTTAACCGTAAACATTAAAAAAGCCGGGTAAATACCCGGCTCGTTACACATCAACCAAAATCTAAATTGTAGTTATTTTTTCTGTCCAGGGAGAAATTCCTTAAGACCGCTCATCACATCCTTCCACAGCTTAGCATAACCAGGACCTGTGGCGTATCCAGCAGCTGCCACAGCATCAGCGAATTCATATGGCGTCTTTGCTTGTAATGCCATTGCATACCGGGGATTATCGTGAAAGAATTTTCCATGGTCGGAAAAACCCTCTGCAACCGTGTCATAAGCTCTAAAATAGTCATTCACAATCCATTCATATTTTACCTTCCCCTTATCATCTTTAAATTGAGTGACAGAGTGAACATCAGGAAATATGTGCTTCTTCCGGTCGTTATCACTGAATACCTCTCTTGTCCTAAGAGTTTGACGTTTACCTTTCCAGGATTTATCCGCCTTGATGCCGAAGAAATTATTACCTGGCGCTTTCTCACCCCAGCTGGATTCAATCGCGGCCTGGGCAAGTGTGGCCAAAGCGGGAATTTGTGTTTCTCTTTCACACAGCACAGCTCCGGGATAGTATAATTTAAAGAATGTTGATTTTTCCATTGTTAGATTTATTAAAATATTTTTTTTAAATACAGAAAAACGAGTAGCAGAAAAACTATTACCACGATCGCTACTGTGCCTGCAGCATTGAAGCGAAAAACATCTTTGTCAGTTTTTGTTACTGTGGTTGTATGTATCACAGATTTACCTTCTTTCTGCTTATCTGATATTAACTCTTTGGTAGAAGTCTTCCGGTCGATAGGTACGTTAATAGTTTGCGCCTTGGCAATCGCGTTACTGTTTATATCATACCCGATCACCTTTCCATCTTTTACTTTTGGCTTCACTGTAGTAGTCAAGCGTTGTGTATTTGTCTCAACTGTCTGCCGGTATTCAGAGGTATCAGAAGAAGACATTGTACCAGAAGTATTAGCAGAATCAGGTTTAGTTGTCACTGGTACAGCTGTTTTTTCTTCAATAATTGTTTCCTTTTCGTAGGAATGGTCCTTTGAACTGGTGTCTATGGATTGAGCATTACTAACAGATTTCTCTTTGGCCTTCCTGACTGTTGCACAGGAGCACATGATGGCCAGCAAGGCCGCCAGTATAATTTTAATTTTCATCGATTAACTTTTTACCTGTTTCTGAATGAAATTTTTGTAGATACTTTAGGATAGAACCAGGCAATACACCAGGTTCGATTTCTGCTACATTCTCGAATATGCTAATGGCCTCTCGAACCATTATAGCAGAGAATACCACATTGTTGAGGAATGAAAAAGCAACTTGCGGCGCTCCACTTATAGTGAATTTTGTAAGGGCAGATGTCGCTACAAGCAAGCATGTATAAATGAGTAGTTTTTTCAACACCATGCCAAACCCTTTGCTACTTACTTTTTTCTCCATTACTGCTTTGGTAAACCCTAAGAGTGTATCTACCGATACGATCACAAAAAGGAATTTTAAAAATTCCCAATCGCTATACACGTATTTCTCTATCCACCAGACTATTGGCGCCACGATCCATCCAAATTTGATGTAAATGAATACTGTTTTAGTTGACATACTATACAAGTTGTGCCGATACATAACACACGTGGAGTGGCCATGTATGATTTTTGTAATTGGTTTTATCGATGATGTCGGCAGGATCACGGTGCAGTATCAGGTCTATGTCTCCTGCAAATGGAGGTACAGGAATTTCAAAGATTGCCAAATTCCATCCAATGTCTGTAGGACGTCGGAGTGTTGTATTCCCGTAACCAGTGTTGCTATTCAAAGACAAACAAATAGTGCCGAAATCATAACTATCCGTCGTGATCTCGCGAACAGTTGTTGTAAAAGCCGTCTCTGAGCCGGCAGGCAGATATATCTTCGGGAATAGCCGATTAATGACCTTTACGACAAGCTTCCTGTATCCATTGGCGGAGTTGTCAATGGCAATGGATGCTCTCATTGTACCCGGCATATCCTCAGTATCATATTTTAAAGAGATGTGAGATCCGCCACTGCCACCTGCAATTGTTGGATAGTCTTTGTACCCTGTCGGCATTTGCTCAATTACTGCTGCTCCGTTGAGTGTCCACCCCGAACCGATTGCATCTACTGCTGTAGTGTACATTTTTTCTGATCCGGTACCAGGTAGTGATATTGTCCTGGGAAAATCACGCTTATCTGTACCGCCAGTAACATTAATGATCAGATCTGTGATACTGAAGCCTCCTGCCAGGTATCCAACCAAATGGAATTTATCGTATTCCAAGTATTTCTGCAGGTCGATACCTTCCAGCGTGATCACTTTGTAACCTCCATCAGTGCTGGCTGTTAAAGAAACAAAAGCCCCATCAGGCTTATTAAGCTGGCTTAAAAAGGAGTAGCTATAATTGATGTTGCTGTCGAAATGATCAAAAGTGATAGATGCCGGCCCCGATCCAGAAATTTTGGTCAGACTTCCTCCTGCATAACTGCCGGAAGTTGCTGTAGTGGGGAAAGTGAATATCAGCAGATACCCGAATCGGGGATCATACGTTTTACCTGTGTAGGTTAATGTAGCTGGGCTTCCAGAGATCAGTATTGAGGGTGCACTATAAGTATCACCAACAGTTAATGCAGTAGCATCATATGTAGCTTTGTCCAAATTAAATGCAGCCTGATATTTACTGGAGTCTCCCCAGGTAGTATTACTACGAAGATCCTTTACGTACCAGGAAGGAGCAGCGGTAGTAGCGATCTTAATTTCGATTTTAGTTGGGCGAATAACATCGATAACAGCACTCACGAGCATATAGTCAGCGAAGGAAACGGCAGATTTACTTATCAGAGTACCATACTCATTAGTATTGTCAACCCTTGTGTAGGTTTGATCTAACTGATCCATCTTTTGATATGAGTTATCCACTTCATTCAAACTGTTTTCTCCAGAATTGAGTTCAATCCATTTCTTCACCCTTTCAGTATTTAACTCAAAATTCAGATCATTGATCGTTGACGGCGCAAAGGCAGAGCGTTTACGAAATAGCTTGATGGACTGACGAGGCCTGCGAATTTGATTGAAGTAATACAGCTGATTGACAAACTGATATGCATTTACCCTGGTTCCTGGATGACTTGCCCCCCAGAAACCAGCAGGTACATTGATCCTTAAAATTTTATCACCGTATGCTCCTGCAGGTATGAAGAAACAATCGTACTCCTTCGCAATGTCCGCAATCAGGCTTTCGATCCAGGGCTTACCAGTAGTAATGTGGTCGGTAGATAGGACCAATTGAGCCCCATTGGCTTTTGCAAACTCAATAAATGAGCGCATTTGCTTGATGTACAAGTCAGAGTCGTATCCCCACAATGTCTCATTCCCAATATTGCCTATCCAAATCAGCGAACCGTTAATAGCTTGAGGAGAAACACCGAAGCGAGATGTGTTATTACGGAACCGATTCAGTTCATCGATGATCCGGTTACCTGATTCTCCAAAGTTATAAACTGTCCAGTCAAGATAGTTAGCCAGCTTGTTCACCCAGCTCTTATTCTTGATCGCATAAGCACTCTCCGTATAGGAGCAGCCGAAAATGAGCAGCTTGTCAGCAGAAGATAGTGTAATAGACTTTGCAGTTGTACTCAGCATGTCCTTTGTCACAATTTGCTTGCCTGCGATAGTAGCATTAGTATCCAAGTACTTCGCCAGTATATCACGACTGTTGATCTGATTAGCTACGGGAGTTACTGTATAGGCCTCATAAGCTAAAGCAGAAGACCCGATATTAATCATGGCGCTATCATAAACCGATGTAGTATTCACTGAATCTTTTACAGTAAATACAATATACTCACATCCAGCAGGGGCTGTAAAAGTGAATGGTTGTGATAAAATTTTGGTTCCAGGGTTTGTAGTCAGTTTTGTTTTACTGATATCGGCAAATTGAATTGCCTTACTCGTAAATGTAACCAGGCCGGAAATTGTATATGTTTCACCTGGAGTTGTTTTAATAAATGGGGAATGCGTCCAGCCTGTAGCTGTTTGGATGTCAAAATTTGATACGCTGATATATTTTCCCTCAACCACAGCGGCTTTATTAAACAAATTATTACCGACCATATTCGAATAACCAGGCATCGCGTAAGTAGCATCAGCATAGTTCTTAGGTATAGGGGAATTACCAATAGGAGTGCCCAACACCTGAGTGTTGGAATCAAGAATGCCGGCATAAACGGCTTTTGTCAATATCGTTCCAATCGTATCGGTAGAACTATATGCTTCGTAAACGGTAGGTGCAGAACCTATCTCAATTTGAATAGTATTCAATCCGGACAAGTCTGCGTCGCTAGTCCAGCGAATAGTTGTTTGGAAATACTTTGCGTTCGTAGGGATTGTCAAAGTACCTGACGTTGCAGGCAAAGCCGCAAACGATAAAATTGCACTGGAAGCATCCAACCACCTGTAGTACTTTGAGGCTACTGCTGTAAAGCCACTAAAAGATAGCTGAGTTGCGCCGGTAGGTAGTGAAATAGCTTTTGACACAGCAGTATTGGCAGCTGATGATAGGGCTCCGTTGCTGACGCTAATATATTGACCATTTATGTAGTCAGCCTTATTAAAAAGGTTCTTACCGATGATCCCTTTGGAAACTATCGAGGAAGCCTGAAGATAACTGGTTAGGTCAAGTGGAATAGTAACCTTAGTATAAGCAGTGCCATTGTCCACCAGGAAAGCAGCCTCATTTGCGTTAACAACCAACCCACCGAAATTGGTATAGGTACCTGCTGTCGATGTAATCCACATGCGCCCCCCCGCCACAGCCCCTGGATTAGTTGTCGGGCCGGCGTCACCCTTAAATGCCAGCGATCCGAATGCTACTTGGGAAAGTATAAGATCTGCCGCGTCATAAAACCGCTGTGCTATGTCTGCATTAACGATACTCCCCTCAGCTATTTTATCACCTATTGAGGATTTAACTGCTGCTTTAAAAAGTTCGATAGCTGTTGCCATGTGCTTTAGTTGAATTTAGAATCGAATGTGTTAGAGAATACCCCTCCGAAAACGTGAATTGGGTTACCGGTTACCTTTGAGGGTGGCGATTGTCCGGGTTTGAGTTCTAAAACAAAGGAGAAAGGCCCGTACCCTCCTGTTAATTTGCCTTTGACAGCGTTAGAGGGTGCGGCATTCCACAAAGCGACATAGGCTGCCTTATCCGTAGCTGTTCCTACATCATTACTGTTTATATCCAATACTAATACAGGGTAGTGATCAGGTTCGGAATCAGCTGCAGTCAGCATTTTTACCACCGTCTTATTTAAAGGCGGAGTAAGAAATAATTGATAATAATCGTAGTTGCCTTCCATAATTACCATTTTCCGATGGGGCAATATTCGTTTACAACCAGGCTTTTCTCCTGGCATGGGCAACCGCACTTAGTACATCTAAGCTGATGGACATAATTGCCTTCGCCGTTGATGATTTTGAGAACCTGAGATGGTTTAGATTCAGCGCAATTACCGCACTGCTTCATCCTTAGCTCAGATAGTTTTGTTTCAGCTTCTGAGGAGGGGATGAGCGAAAACCTCTTCGCCCAACCGATAACGATATTTTTAATCTTCATAGCAGCCACAATTTGAAGAGTTATCAATTTCATCATATACGCTCAAAACAATGTCTGATTTGCGCTTATACGCCACTCCTTTACTATCACATCCACATTCCTTCTGATATAATGGATATTGTATTTTATACCGGCAAATCCACTCATGCATTGCTTGAGTGAGTGGATCAATGCGGTCCATCATTTTTTTATCCATCAACCATTTTACAGAGCGTAATTCCGGAGACACCTCTCCTGTGGTATTCATTGGGCCTGCAGCTGGCACTGTATGTATTACCCCTGCTGATCCGAATTGCACAAATGATTCCGGAGTGGCACCCAACATCACGACTTCCGCAGTCAACTTCCACAGGTGCTGCTTCCAAAGCTTCAGGTAATCTGCACTCAGAAACTCAAAGGCATTGACGATATCACCAATCGCCAAAATAACTTGCTCGCTGCCTGCCGGCAAAGAACTATTAACTTGATCCTGCAGAGTATCCTTATTATCCGCAGTAACGGTTTTATTCTTCTGCAGTATCAGGTCATAATACAGGTCATCAGAAAGAGCAGGACGGATAATCCTTTCTTCCGCAATGATTATGGACTGTTCGATCGTCCGGGGATCGAGAGTGTGTTTTGTAGGAGCATGGAAGATCACCTCATCAGTGGTGATCAAAACATCACGCATTAGTGGGTTGATTCGGTACATCTTGGTTGTTTTGTTGTTTGCCTTTCAGTTCTCCCAGGTACATGCCTCCTTTTTCTGTTTTGTCACCTGGTAGTCCTTTAGCTTCCCTAACTTCATTCACTGTCACGGCTGGAGTAATATCGACGTCTGTCAAGCCAGATATATCAACATTACTTTTGATCGCCAGCTTGTATTTTGACAAATCCCACCCCATCCATGCGCTGGCAACTTTAAAAATGGTAGTCCAAACATTATCCATCAAATCCTGTTGGGCAGGTAGAATCACATTTTTGTTAATGTGCTCGATTATCTTAGTAAGAAAACCTGATCCCTTCCCCATGGTGCTCGCAGACTGAATGCCGGCAAGTACAGCATCCCATTCATTAGCCAGGATAATTTTTTGTGTCCATTTGTCATCGGCTTCTGAAAAACTACCATCCTTCGCTGTATCAAAGGTGTGTAGGTCAGAACCTTCTATCCCTTCCTCACTGGCTACTACCATTACACGGCCACGCTTACCGTCACCAGTATGGGTCTGGATTGCCTTCTTACCAATCCTGTCGGCTTCCTGCTGACTGAGATTTCCTTTCAAAGCAAGTAATGCACTTACCACCATGTTGTTTTCGAAGTTGTCCAGGTTATACCTGGCTCCTTTGTATTCTAACAGCTGGTAAATCATACTGGCAATGGCCGAAGGAAGACCGTAATATGAATATCCTGATACGGGGTTCTTATGCCAGATTAATGTCCTTTGAACCCCTTTTTCATCCTTAAACCAATTATCTTTTTCAGATTGGCGAGGATTGTATAGGGGTAGTTTTTGGGCCCTTTTGATTTCATCTGCTGAGAGATACCCTTTTTGGCGAAGAAACAATTTAGACTGTATTGCATATGTGATGATATCGTCTTCATCGGGAGTGCCAAGCCGCCATTCAAGAAAATTATGAACATAAACATAGAAGTACTTTTGACCTGCTGAAGTAAATCTAACCAGTTCAATTGGAACGTTACCCCATGTAAAAAAGTCCTCAAAGTTCTTTTCTACCAGCGTAGACGCTGGTTCGTTCTTCTTGTTCATTGAAGCCAACCAATCATTTAATTCTGCAGGAAGCTCTTGTCCGTCTTTATCATAGAACCCTGAGCCTTTGCAATACCTTTTTTTAGAAGTAATACAACGGTTGTGAGTTGTCGACAAAATTCGCGCCTCTAACAACTGGCTGCCAAAATCATCCTTTTCATTTAGGAACGGGATGTACCGAGTACCGTTGACAAATGAGAATGCACGTCCGCCCTCAAAAGGAATTGGATTTTTTGCGTCAATACGCACCTCATTGTTTACCCTGCTGGGCTTCTTTGCAATCGGCTTTTGACTTGTATTCTTCTTTGTAACGGCCATTTCTGTTGATGATTATTCTTGAGTATCTGATGGAGAACTTTCTTGATTATCCTCTGTGTTTTTAGGCAGAGAATTGATTACAGGCAAAAGTGGTAGCACTTTTTGTTTAAGCAGCTGGTCCAGGGGCGGCAGCTCCTCAAAATGATTGAGCAGTGTGGGATCCTGGCTTTGCCGTGCAATAATCGCGAGATCTAAAAGATCATCACGCTGGGAAAGCGGAAGTCCGCTGTTGCCAAAAGCGACAATAGCGGACTCAGACTGCTTTTTGATTTTGATACTGGGCATTTTCTTATTGTTTTTTGCCATACTAAAAATGTTGCAGCATTACATCAGAGCTTCCAATGAAGCCCAGGTACCGGAATACTCGCGCAGGTTACGGGAGTAGTTACCCTTCAGGACGATATTACCTCCATTGAATTCATCGAATACCTTACCGGTACCGCCGTCTGATCCATCCTGGGCAACGATGAATTTAGGGATAGATGCAGCGTTTACGTATTTTTCACCCGCAATGAATATCTTACCAGAGTTCAGGCGAATAGCCAGGCCCAAACCGCAGCAACATCCCGCGGAATCAATTGCTTGCAGGAAGTTGGTCAGCAGATTACTATTTTCTGGTAACTGGAAGGCAAATTCGTGCTCATACTTGGTGGCGCAGCCATTTTTCGTTTGCTTCCACTTCCATTCAGCCTGGTCAGGTTGAAAGTTGACTAAATACATTTTACCCCCGTCCTCTGCTGTAGCGCCTGCGCGTAAGGCTATCGCGCTATATGGAGAGGTTGCAGTTGTTTGGGTAAAATTAAAGTCAGACGGGTCAAATGTGGCGATATCTGAAATACCCCCAGTTACCCCGCCGCATGGTCTTGTATATCCTTGTGCAGTAAAACAAAGCATTGTTTATAATTTGAGTGATTAGAGAAAAACAATCAGCCTCCAGTTATGACCAGGAGCTCAGAGCGATTACAACAAATTCAGGAAGAGCCATTTGGGTACCTGCTTTCAAGAAAAGGCGATAATACCACTGCATGTCTTTTTTCTCATACCAAACTTCCAGCGCGGTTTTACCGTCCTCACCTTCACCATAGTTCTTGTCTGTGGCAAAGACGAAGTTTCCACGTAGTGTCAGAATAGCTGCATGCCCCAAAGAACCTTTCAACTCTGAAATGATAGGTTTCCAGATCTGCTCAACAAGGATAGGAATTCCTTTGTATGACAGTTGTTCGATGCCATTTGTCAGCAAAGTATAGCCCTGAGCAGTTGTTCCTGTGGAAATCAGGTAATCTTCATAACCGGCAGCAATGTCTTTGGATACATAGATAGCCTTCTGACTATCCGCAAACGCTGACATCAATACAGGCTGCTTGTCATACAATCCCTTGATAAGAGTGTATGCGGCAGTAGCATTGGCCGTATAATCCGTACCGTCAGCAATGGAGATTGTCTGGCCGGCAGGGATTACCCCCGCGGTGATGTACTTTTTGATCCATTTGAAGATACCATCAAAGATGTTGGTGCTCCACTGAGCATTGACACCGACAACCCGGTCAACATCTCCGAAATAGGCATTTGACGCAATATCTACGTTCACTGCGCCCTGAAAGAATGGCAAAATCTTATTTCCGAACAAAGGATCATTTGCTCGGAAATCCTTCAGACAGCCTGTGTAGAATTCGTTACGGCAAAACTGAGTTGCGCCGTACACTTCTTCAACAGAGATTTGCCTGGTAGTAGCACCAACTACCTTTTTATAATTGATGTCGCATGACGCATCTCTGCGCTGCAGGATATTTTGCACCCTGCGGATGTCGATAATTGGCCTTTTGCTAACCACATTATCCATGATTGAGAACTCATTGAGAGTTCCTTGAAAGGGGAAACCCGCAGGTACAATATCAGCAAAGGCCGGCTGAATGATCGATTCGAAGAACGCCAGAGAGTCTATGGAAAAAGTTTCAAACATTTTATTTCAGGTTTTAGAATGGGCAGAATTATTTTTTATCCCAGCCGGCGAGATCACCCGCGGCCTGAATCTGGAAAGCGCTTCCATCAGCATGGAAGTCTTTATTTGTAATTACTGTTGCCGTGATATTGAGCGGCTTGCTGAGATTCAGCGTAGAGACATCAATAGTTTTTGCACCACCAGCACCAGTTGTAGTAATTGTGTCACGCTTTTCGTTACCGAATTGGTCGTGCACTTTAACATGCACTTTCTTAAGGCCATCGCCAGACCCATAGGTGGAGCCATCCTGAACAGCAACAGTTTTTGCAGAGGAATCAAAGGTGTAGGATACCTTAGGCAGGAAACTAGCGATGCTGCAATTGTTCTGGCACATTCCGACCAGATTGGCGTTGTCGATTGCTTGCATTATGTTTACGATTGTATAAGTGAGAAAATGATGTGTTAAATCTTAAGCCTTGCTGAAGCTGCCAATGGGTTTAACCTCATCTTTACTACCAGAACCACCGCCTTCATTGGTCGGCTTACCCTTAACGTCGGCGAGTTCAGTCTTCAGTGAGGTATTTTCCGTTTTCAGGTTTGTTACTTCAGTAGTGAGATTAGTGATCTTGTCACCGTACTCTTTCGTTAAAGCATTATGCACCGTATTCTGCACGCTGGTTACCTGGGCTGAAATATGGTTCTCAATTTCAGTGGACATGTCTTCCAGCGGCTTTGTAAGAGCTTCTACGATTTGGTTTACGATGTCAGCCGGCTTGGCATTGTCGTCCGGCTTGAGGCCCTTGAGGCCGTTGAGAAAGTTTTCGAAGAACTTTTTCATATCATTATTTTGGTTTAGAATGAATTGTTGGAGAGAGTTGGCTGGATCACTTACAGGAGGCTGTTTTACAGCCGAGTTATAAGCTGCAAGAACGTCCTTGTTAGAGTATTCCCAGGCATCTGCAGAGAGTAGATTTGTGAATGAAACGTCTTCTGAAACTTGCTTGATGAATCCTTTATCTTTTGCTTCTGGACCGAGCATCCATGTTTCAGCATTCATCATGCTAGTGATTTCCTCAGCACTGAGGCCCGTTGCCTTTGCATAGAAATCACGAATTGCATTATTGAATTGGCGAAGAATTGTGGCCTGCCTTTCCACTTCATTTACATCTCCGTAGGCAAAGCCCGAAGCGTTGTGAATCATGAACCAGCTATTTGCCGACATTTCAGGGGAATCACCCGACATAAGGATATAAGTAGCAGCGCTTGCGACAATGCCTCGGCCAAAAGTGTTGACCTTTTTACCCCTCTTCTTTTCGTCCTGCAGGTAATCGTGCATTGCCATGGCGTCGGTGATCACACCACCAGGAGAATTAATGAATATATTGTAGACAGAAGCATTTGACTTCTGCAATTCTTCTCTGAATGACTTGAAGGATACAGAGGTATCGTCACCAAACCAGTCACGGTAAATCTGCTGGGTTTCGGCATCTACAATGGCGCCATCGATGAATATATCAACCGAACCAGAGGAGGCATTTTGCAGCCGGAAATTGAAAACTTGTACAGGACGCTTCATTGCACAAAAATGCAATCAAAATAAGTTCTCAAGAATCATTTTGAGTTTATCTATGGTAAAAAAAACCACCCTTTTTTACTGACTTTGTTTATTGGTATCGCATTTTGCACAGCCATATCTTACCCGATCCTCAGTGATACCCAAGCGGTTTTTGATCTCACCGTAACTATGGTTATTCTGCCTTAACAAGCAAATTTTAGCTTTGATGATGGCCTCACCTCCAATCAGGTGGACAAACTGTTCCCAATTGGAGGATGCGATTTCCTGTAGCTTTTTATCTAAAATCGTTTCTTTCATAGGGTACCGATATTTGATTGCTTAACATGTTTTTTCTGCGCATCTGTAACGCTTCGGGTCACCTGGACAACTTCGATCTTATCTATACGTCCATTGACCGCCTGAATAGCTTTCGTCTGTTCCAAAATGAGATCATAGTATTTTTCTGATTCAGCACTATTGGTATTAACAGGAGAATTAGAGTAAGAAGGAGTAAATACCGGTGCTTTTAGGCTCTCACCGAGCCCTCCACCAAATTCATATTTCTGAATTTGAGCTCCAGGTGCAAATGATATCCCTCCTCCCAGGGCATTAAGACCAGAGGCAATCTGAGTATGATTACCGGTGATAGAATAAGTTCCGGTAGGCGCGTTTTTAGTACGGATAACTGCCAGTTCATCGATTTCTCCTTCAAATCTGCGCCCTTTATACATAAACGGTGTACCGCCCTGACTGTGTGGTTTACCGCCAAACCTTCCTCCTCGAGTAGGCACATCCGGAGAGCCACCATACGCAAACTGGGTATTGTCTATCTCGTTAATACGAATTGCATACCTTCCCAAAGCAAGCACGGATTGAACTGCAAACTGGGCAACTCCCGCAGCACCAAAGGTTACACCGTTTAGTACGTTAGCAGCTGCCGCCGCCGCTATATTGGCAAGTTCTGTCACCAAAGCCAACCGGGCCTCTTTCTTTTTTGCCTTTTTCAGTTCCTCACCGGCTTGTTTGTCGGCTTGCTTCTTCTTCAATGCGTACTGCTTTTCCAATCTTTCCTCTTCTGCCTTTGATTGCGCCCTAGCTTTCGCCTGTTCAAGCTCAGTATCAAGGCGATCCTGCATGTTTTTTTGGCTCTCCTTAATACGCTGCTGCTCATTGTTGAAGAAACCATTCATTGCATCCTGTGCCAGGCTGTAGGCTCCGGACAGCCCCTGCATGATCGTGGCGGACATTTCGTCAGATGCAACAAATAGTTTCTGAATGATGCTCTTTAGGCCATCAGCAAAAGAAAGGAGGTTTTTCTTTTGCCCTTCTAGTGTCGCTTTCTGTAATGCCTGTTGCTTCTCATACAATTGAGTAACGAACTCGTTATATTCCTGCTTAGTTTTTTCTTTATCCTTTAGCTGCTGTTTGTACTTCGGAAGCAACTTTTCCATTGTTGCTACCTCTAATGCAAGTACTCCTATTTCCTCCGTTTTATTGAGCTTGTCGGTAAGGTTCTGCTTAACTGGTGTCGATTTATTGCTTTGAGCAACGGCTAATTTCTGTTTTTCAACATTGGCCTTATAAGCAGCTATTTCTGCTTCACCTTGCTTTTTAATATCCTCAATAGTTGCTTTACTTAAGGATAACTGGTCCTTTTGAATATTCTGATTAACAGTGGTAATTGAATCAGCCCTTTCCTCAGCATTCTTCTTCGATTGGACGTGAAGAGACTTTTCCAGCTGATCCATTGATTCATTGAAGGCAGTTTGAGCGGTAAGGATTGCCTTGTCTGCATCAAGTTTCGCTTGTGCAAGCTCTGAAGGAGTAGCAATAGGGCTATTTTCAACCGCCCGTAGCGTTGATTCAGCTTCTTTCCTTGCATGATCAAAGGTGTCTTTTATTCTTTCTTCACCTAGCTTAAACAGCTTTTCATTAGTTTCTCTTTCGTTGTCTACTTTCTCAGACTTCAGATCAGATATTAGCTTCCGTTCAGCGGAATTGGATCCTTTTATAAGAGCAAGTTTAGCATCGATATACTTTCTATTGATCTGAAGGATGTTTTTCAGGTAATCCTCTTCTGACAGTTTACCTTCAGCAAATTTTAGCTTTTGGAATGATAACTCTTCCTCTCTAGCAGCCTCTTTATCTCTCAGTTCATCACGCTGAGTACCTGTAATCTTTGAAGCATTGTCCTTGCCGTTAGTTTTACCTTCCGCATCTTGTAATTCCTTCTGAAGCTTAGTTCTTTGGGAAACAAGATCCTTCAATTTCTGTGAACCTATCTCAGCTACATTGATTTGCTCGTCAAGTGTTTTTATCTCCTCCTTTACAGTAGAAATGGTTCTTGGTTTCGGAGCATTTGTGACGGCTTCATTTCCTTCCTTAACAGTTTGCCCGAGCTTATCATATTTTGCTTTCACAAAAGCATTAGCCTGATCAACTTCCTCATTCTTTGCATTTATTTGATCTTGCACCCCCTGTATTGCTGCATCGATAGTTGATTTACCAAACAGGGAGCCTATTGCGGCACCAAAAGGCACACTTCTCCTCCCGGTAGATAGGAATTTCTGTTCTTCGTCGGTAAGATCATTCTTCCCTGTTTTACCCTGTTTTCGCTTTAATTCTAAATCAAATAAGGTTTTCTCTAATTTGGTCCTGTCCTCTATTGCCTTATTAGCTATCCCTTCGCCTGCTTGCAACTCAGCCTTTTCTCGCAGAGACTTTAAATAACCGTCTAAGATTTGCTTTCCTTCAGCAGTGGCAGCATTTTCAAGGGTGAGCTTATTTAAATACTCAGGAGCGATTGCAATAAGATCTTGTAGCGCCTTCTTACGGCTTGTTTCACTTATTGTGTGATCCGCGACCACGGATGACAGCAGTTTGGTTTTATTAACAGTGGCACCAATCTGATCCTGAACTCGATTCTGTATATCATTTAATAACCTCAACGATGCAGCATGCGCCAAAACTTTTTCAGTTGTGCCTGAAATGGCCCCGGCGAATGCAGCCATTGTACCCGCAGCCAGACCTGCCAACGTCAGAATAATACCTAAAGGGGTGGCAAGCAAGGTAGAATTCAAAAACTGGGCGGTTACCGTCGCTACACGCATTGTTCCGGTCCAAAGTGCTAATGCAACTGAATAGGCATTGGTAAAAATAGTAATAGCGGCTAAGGCAATTCTTCCTGCAAGTATTTGCGCATTTACCAATAACAAATTGGCTTTAGCAAGGAATAGCTCCTTGTTCAGTATTGCCCATCCTGCAGCCCAAACGCCAGTAGCAATTACTAACCCTGGTATGTTACCGAGTAAAAACGTAATAATGCCTGCTATAGAGGTTAACAGGACCTGAACACTTCTATTACTACCCAGGATTTCAAATTGTTTCCCAATCTTGTCGAGGGTTGCGGCAAAGGTTTGATTCTTCTCTGCAAAAGCTGATGCTAATGAGGCTTGGTCACCCATTGCTGCAGTGGCGGCAGCCAAACGCTTTCTTGCATATTCTGCGTTACCCGCGATATCTCCTAATACACCTACCATCTTACCGCTTCGTGCGTGAATATCTGTCACACCTTCAAAAAACTTTTCCATTTCGCCTGCATTCCCCTTCAGCTTCTCTGCAACAAGAACAAAAGCATCAATTGGGCTATCATTAAGAAGCGCCTTAAATTCTTTAAGGCTCTTACCGGTTATATCGGCATATTTCTGTGTATCGGTGAACAGCTTTACAATTAACTGAGAGAGTGCGGTACCTGAAACCTCTGAACGCTGGCCCAATTCTTCCAAAGCAGCTCCCAAACCGAGAACCTTATCAATCGAAAGCCCCGTGATCCCTCTAATCCCTGCCATACGTTCTGCAAAATTGATAAGGAATCGGCCTGTTGCCACACCAGAAGATGTAAGTTTTGCGATGGCGGCTCCGATATCACCAATGTTTTTTGCTGTTACGTGCTTGTCCTCGCTGTATACATTCACTAGCTTTACCATGCTAGCCACCGCTTCATGCGGATCGCCGGCCTCCTTGCCGAGCACCACAAACAACTGATCAAGCGCCTGGGTAACGCCTACGATCTCATCCTTAGCAACACCCTTTTTTGCCACAAGGGTAGCGATATCAACTAAGCCGGCGAGTGATGTACGGGTATCCAGCTTTTTCAAACTGTCAATTAAACCGTTTACCTCTTCCGTAGTTCCTTTCGTGTAAATCTTGATTTGAGCAATAGAATCTGACAGCTCATAGTTTTGGTGGATCAGCTTTTGCGCACCAGATAATATTGCCTGGAATCCAAAATAACCTATTACGAACTGTGCCAGCTGATTTTTCATATCAGCAAAGCCATTGGCAATGCCAGCTGTAATCTGACTACCGACAGAACCGACACCCCTGAATTCTGCTTCCAGTTGGTGAACCTGTTGATTAAGTTGGTTTGCTTCCTGGCGATTGGCTATCATTTTCTTTTCGATAGCATCTAAACCGCCTGTTCCAGCAACTTTTACCCGATCATATTCTGTCTTCAGCTGGGCAAAAGAGGAGTTTAAATCTTTCAGTCGGCTTTTCGCTTTTGTAATTTGTCCGCCAACAAGGTCGTCAAGCCCCATTTGCTTAAATGCCTGCACGATCCCACTGGTATATTCCCCTACGAGTAGCTTATCCTGGGTGAATTGACGGCGGAAATTTTGCTCTGCAGCAGATAATTGTTGAAGTTTTTGAATAGCCTGGTCATAGGATATAGTTTGCCCCTGAAATTGGACAGGAGATCCTGTTGTTACATTTTGTGTTGCTTTACGAAGTTCATTATATTCTTTCCGTAAAGCATTATAGCTTCCAGCAGCAGCCTGGGTGCTTGATTGCTGCTGTTTTTGTTGGTTGATTTCTGCTTGTCTTACAATTTGTAAAGCCTGAAGTTCGTTTTTAGTATTTGTATATTCTGTCTTGAGCTGTATTTGCTTCAATCTGGCTTCATCATATGCAGCATTAGCTTTTTTAAATGCTTCTGACTCAGTACCCTGTGCCTTTGATGCATCGGCCATAGCTTTAGCCGCATCTTGTTTTGCTTTTTTGATATTGTTGAATTTGACAACTATGTTGTCAAGCTGTTTACCTACCTGGTCGTATCCGAGCGTCCGCAGCTCGTATATTTTCTGTACTTTCCCGAAAGTTGCACCCATAATTATAATTTTTCAATGATTGCGCCTGGTATATCAGTTATAAGCGCTTTCAGTGGAGAATATTTTGTATCGTATTTGTCTTGCGCTGTTACTTTGAACGTTGGATAAATGGAATTGAAGTCGTCTTCTGTAATGGGAGACCATTTGCGAAGATAACACTCAGTAGAACCCTCTGACAGTGGGCGATAATCATTTATCTTCACCAGTTCCCAACGCTCACCGCGTACTATCTTGTGCTCTCTGTGAAACCAGTTAGTTACATCCTTATTGTTCAAGCGGAAGTTGGTTATATAGAACTGGCCGTTACGCATGATCGCAAATCGTTGAAGAAAAAACCTTCGGAATAGCCCTGGCGCTCTTACCGGCCCTATTTTCTCATCACAATAAGATAATACAGGATCACTTTCTCCACCTGGTTGATAATTCACCGCAAACATGTATGGCAGGTTGATTTTATCTTCACCCTCAAACCGCCATCCCCCAGCATTTGCCACTAAACCTTTATACCAAGCAAGTTTTGGCTGGAAAGTGTTGCTTGCCTCATCCTTGCTGGTATTGCTAATATTCTCTGGGATGATGCATATTAGCTGCGGTTTTAGAGCCAGTGTTCCTTTGTTTTGCCATTGATCAACCTGATAATGCATTACAGGGGAAAAGAATCTATTTTCAATTGATTTAGTATCAGCCTTAAAGCGTTCTGGGAAAACATATTTAGCAGCCGCCAGTACATTAGAGTTTCTATCTTGAATGAGTTTCAAGATACCGTCACTACTATCATCTTTAAATTTCATTGTAACCTCTTTTTCATAATCTCGGAACAATTCCATCGTGGATACTTGAGAAAGATCCTGCTTCTGGCTCCAATCAGTGTGATCACCATTGAAATAACCTTGTCGAGGGCTAATGAAATTGTCATCAAGCGTATAAATATGCGCGGGTTCTAATAAAACAACTTTTTGATGAGGATCAGTACCAGGTAAAAGGTTAAACGCATCAACCACACCAGCAAGGAAATCGAGGAATTTATAATTTTTAAAGGCTGTATAGTTCTCGAAATCAACAGTACCTCCAATCGGTACTCGCATATAATCAAGAGAGAGTTGAAGCACCTGAAGATTAACGGAAGGACCACTCCCCTCACCTGATAACACAGCTTTTATTTTTGCTGTCACAGTATGGGTTGAAAATTCATTGTCAAGAATACATACGAAGGTATCCTCTTTTATACCACTCATTTCGTCACTGTAAAAAGCAGTAGTTGATTTGTCAGCAATTACGTGTGTCTCTATGTAAGCTCCATCTATATACCATTCAATGCCCATTACTATACTCTGACTTTGATGCACAAAAGCATACCAATCTACCTGAAGGTTAAAGTGAAACTCTAAACTACCATACCTATAGGCATCAGAATACGCCCATGTCATTTCACCGGTGGTAGCATTATACGTGTAGAGATTATTTGGGTTAAATCCTCCTTCGGTGTTTGTATTGGTTGCCTTTACATCTAAATACCCATTTGTAAAATTAGGTAGTGTGATTCGCTCTGTTCCCTTTGCCAGAAAACGGAGGTTATCCTGCCTATTTCCCTCTGAAGAAAGAAAGTTGCACCAGGTCCATGGCATCACTAAGCGCTTAAAGTAGTTTGTGGCAAAAAAGTCTGATTTGATTTTATATCCGACGCTTTTGAACCCCCAATATATAATCCAGTATACTGACAAAGATGGACGCATATATAAGCTAGTGGCGTTATCATCCTTATAATTTCCATCAGTAATACTGTCATCGTAAAAATCAAATGGCTGGCGGTACCGCACCGGTGCAAATACATAAGGTAGAAGCTCTGAGTCACCAGTAAAAGTCCACGAATCTTGTATACGTTCAGCTGTTAGCTTAAATCTGATATGCTTCAGCAGATCAAACAAAGTGGTCTCTTTGAGGTCGATCATCCAGTCGCCATTGTTTCCGTAGAAATCATACTGATAAGATACTGGCCGATCAGTATGGGTGGCGTTGGTTAAAAACGCCTTACCTACCAGCAACTCATCACCATTTGCCTCTATCATACCTTCCCGATAACCCCTGAAGACCTTGCCTGTGGTCATATCTTCAATGGATGGGTTGTGAAAAGTGTTTCCCAGCTTATCATTATTGACCGTGGCCGGTATAGTTACATTAAATGCTTCACTTGATTTCTTTTTAGTGAAATCTTCAGCATCCTCCAGATTGTAGCTTATACTTATGTCAAGTCCTGTATTGTTTAACTCAACATCTTGTCCATCAAGGCAAATCTTTATGTAATTGGAATTGGGCATCAGTTTCGAATTGTTATGTCTGTATTTGAAAACTGGAATTCTACAGTTAGTTGATATTCATATCGATCGTCTACCTTCAGGGTATTGTATGTTGCATCTTTCAGCAATACCGGCAGATAGTCATCCGGCTGTCCTTGTACTCCTTTCCACTCAATCCATACAGACGGACTTCTCATCAGTTCCTTTACCCATGAAATCACATCTTCCTGAAATACTGCTGTAACCTTACGGTTATCATTTGCCTGCACGTTGTACCGGCTATTACCTCCATCTGACTTTATCAGCGGCACGGAAAGAGGTTTCTGCCAGGTGCTACTTTTAACTTCATAGTTTTCTTCTGTTTGCCAGAATGTAATGGCATCTATTCCTCCAAGAGAGTTCAGGAAATGAAGCCGGCAGCTTTCATCCTCTCCTGGTGTACCATCTTCGATGAAGTAATGCGGAGTAGTAGCGACAACAGCGCCTTCAAGGTTCGTTACCTGCATATAATACTCCTCCACATCCTTCCACGGAATAGATGGAAATGTATTCTCCATATTTTTTGATCCGAATGGTATGTATTGTACTTTCTGATCCATAATTTATGGGTTTAAACCACTTTGTAAATAACCACTTCTGCCCCCCTGGCAACTACCAAAAGCTGTGAAATAGATGTCGTAAAGCCCATTAGGAACGGTAACATCCTTGTATGTAATATTTGGGTCAGAGAAAACAACAGTAAAATCACCTGTATCAGTGGTCTTTCGGTACTCTATTTTCACACCGGTAACATAATAAGGCATCGCATTCCAGCTAAATCTGAATAATTGAGTTGTAGGATTAACCGGTGACAAAATAGCGGTAGGCACCACTATGGGGCAAGCGTTATCAAATACTTTAACGGCATGATTGAATGTTGTTTGACCTTTGTACCTGAAATAGGCAATAATGCCTTTAATCGGGCTAGAATCTGTGTTTATGATAGGATAATAATCACTTTTCCCTAATTTGATTCGGTGAGATAATGGCCGGTGCGAAAGTGGAAATACGTTGGGCGACCAGGTGCCAGCCTTAAAGAAGTTCAGATGCTCTGACAAAACCTGGTTATCTTCCTGCTGCAGGGTTGAATTTACAATAAAGGACGTGTTACTTTCAGTTCCACCACCAGAAACAGGAGATATCGTTCCAGTACCCTGAACCGGAACAATGCCTTCAGGCTGGATAAATCCATCCGTGGTAATTTGTGAGGCCCGGAATCGACAAAAGACGCTGGTCATCACCGAATCAGCAGGATAGATCATTGCGCCCCCATTCGGAGCCAGGTATTTCTTGAGGTATTCCTGAGCCGCATCTTGTATATCAAACTGCCATTCACCAGAGGAAAAGACAAGTGTTTTAGAAAGGGTTTTGTAAAATACCCCTCCAAAGTAGATATCACAATAAACAATGGGCGGCTGGCCAGTGCCGGCAGTTGGAGTTGCCGTCACACGGTACAAAATAGGCCGGTAAGCGGCGCTTAATCCATTCGTGGCAGTTTGATATGTGATTGCTGTAATAGGCATCAGATTGTCTCAGATTTACATTTTTGGAATACCGTTTCTACCAGGTTATCAAAACCGACAGACATGTAAGCATCAAGTTCCTGTTCCTTCTTTGTCATAGCAGCCTCTATCATGCCGGTGCGCTGGCCGGTGGAACTATACCTTTTACTGGCAGATGTCGGCATGCCTTCCTGCTTGTGCTTATTCGCAGTAGCAAAAGCCAGCGCCAACGCCTCTTTATCGCTTTTTCCGCGTAGGATCCAGAACTGGCGCAGCCCCTCAATGTATTGAGATGTGCCGGCACCAGAACGAGAACCTGGTGAGTAAGGCACGCGACCTGCAGCTACTCCGTTATTGACAAAACGAGTATAATCAACCGCTGTACCGGTGAGAATACGAAGCGGCCCCAATTTGCCTACTACGTATGAAAGCGAATTTTCCAAACCACCTGTCAGGTAGTGGCCCTGTGCGCGACTTTCGTCCTTGATACCAGCGTTTACAATGACAGCGCCGCCCTTCATTATCTCTTCGGGAGTTCTCATATCGCATTTAGAAGGTTTGATTGTTGTTCCAGTTTCACCAGAGTATCCTGTAATTGCTTGAAGTTGGTAAGTATTCGCTCCTTACAGAGGCCGCACCCCATATCAATTTCCTCATCCGGCGCCACGTAGGTTTTCCATATTTGCAGCAGGTAGGCCATACTTGCATCTGAATAACTGGCTGTAGCCCTGCTGATCATGTTTGTTTCCAAAATCTCTTTCCTGTACTCTGAAGGAATCGTCTTTGCTATTTCTGTAAGGGTCATGTCAGTTTGATTTTGAAGTGTTCGCAAACCTTGCGCTGTATCCTTTCCGGCTTCATATGAGGATACTTTTTACGCATCTGCATTGTATAAGACTGGATCTCCTTGAATTTTTCGAAGGACATTCCTAAACGTGCCGCTGCTTGCTCATCGGTTATGCTTGATTTTACTGCATTAGGGTTTGATGGAGCTGTTGCTGATGAAAAATTTGAAGCTAAATACATAGTTTACAGTTTGTGTTCCGGATGCGGATCGGCAACGGGAACGGTGATAGATGAAATTCCTTCAGTTGTGTAGTCCTCAATATCACAGCCAACCATCAGGGAGAACTGGAAATCCAGTCGTACACCGGACACCCGGTCGCTACCAATAGAGGACACTGGGTCAATCATGCTTTGCTGGGTAGTAGATAGACGAAAAACATATGTGGTTAAACCCTTTTGCCGCTGGATGCGATCCAGCACACGCAGGAAGTTGACAGCGCATCGCTTCATATCGTGCCAGTCCTCAGTGATTGAATGAGTGGAAGTGCGTGTGTTGGGATTAGGTGCCTTGACCTGGTTGTTACCAGTGTAGTAAGTGGTATTCAGGAAGAACATAACTGCACGGTAGGTTTCCCACTCACCAAATACTCCGGTAAAACTACCCTGGCTACGTGGCGGCATCATAAGCGCCATCGGATATTTCCTGCCTGATACCGGCTTAATATCGTCATTAATGACACTTTCCAGCTGGTCGCTGTTTATCTCCAACCCGAAACGGGGGCAGAGATGAAAGCGCCCCTGAATGCCTTTCGACTGTTCAAGGACGCTTTTAAAGAAGGTTTCTATGAATGGGTAGCTGGTCATGCTTGGGCGGGTTTTGCTGAGAATGAGCCAAGCGGGTTGTTCAGCGCTTCTTCTTTTGCTTTAATAGCTTCCTCGGCAAGCTCTTTTTTGATCTGATCGTCAATCTCACCAGATAACTCCTGCCATTGAGAAACAGCTTCTGCGCCTGATTCCAACAGTGCCACATATTCATCAATGCTTACACCAAGATCCTTTGCACTCTTACCCTCCAGATTGTTCGATAGTAATGCAAAGTCCATCATGGTTAGATCTTCCGGCTTCCTAACCAGTAGCTTTTTCAATTCACCAGGAGAAATACCAAGTGACAAGCATGATGAATATTCGAGAGCAATTTTTGCCGTGTCATACCACTTAGGACCAATTGCCGTAATTGGCATTTTGGTTACCTGTAATGCTTTCTGCTTTCTTTCGTTGAATTGCTGTACTACGTTCATATAATTTGATTTAGTTGATGACTACTTTGATTTTTCTCTTTCTGCCTCATAGTCAAGGTGCTGAGCTTCGTTCAGTTCCTTTTCTTCAGATGCATATACCAAAACATCAAAAGCCAATGCCATCCTCGCACATTGAATGCTATTCATGTTTGAACCAGGTATATCAAAGACTTTCGTTTTGGCTATTGACTTCAGGAAATTCACCCATCCCCATTGTTCGAAGTGCTTTGCTGAGTGTTTTCCGCCGCCTTTTATTCGGCTACGTTGGAAGACTGGAAATGATGATTTGACAAACTTATTGAAGCGGTCAAAAAAAAACCTACACCCAGTGCGATGTCCATCGGTAACTCCCGCATCATCTCTATCCGCTCACTGTTATCATAAAGAAACGATTCGTCGTACTCCTCAGAGGGTCTTCTTAGATAGATGGCACAAAGGTTTAGCATTGCATCCCAGCGGCTTTTACCAAGCTCCATTAGATTTTGAACTACCTGCTTCGAGTCAATGAACTCACCGAACTTCATCTGATCACCATGCTTAAGTGAAGGTGGATGCAATACCCAGGTTTCTCCTTTCCAGTGATACTCCTGCAAGCACTCTACCTTACTCTCGCTTTCAAACAATACAGAGAGGCAGGAGTGGTAGATGTTAGCGATGTTATCTACGAACTCGCTCTCTTTTAGCGCGTCAGGCGTACATCCGGCAAAGAAGGCGAAGGTTCGGAACATCTTCTCCATTCGGAATTCCATTTCTTCCATCTCCTTATCTAAGCCATCCTCCATATCAACTATCTTCTTCAGCCATGTGTCCAGTTCATTACCATATTCCTCTTGAAAGGCAATACGTTGACCCAGGGTGAACTCTGATAAGGAGGTAGGGATTACTACCTCCTTATCGTTAATTGTTATCCTCATTACTGATTACCTTTTGCTGGTTTACGACCTTTCGTGCTCGCCTCCGGGTCTGCCAGCTGCTTATCAATAGCAGCCTGCTGTGCTGAGTCGGCTGCCTGCTGCTTGATGGCTGCTGCTATTTCTTCAATAAACTCCACCGTGATTTCTCTGTCCTCGTATCCTTCAACTCCGGCTTTCTTTGCCACACCACGAATAAAAATTTGCTCTTCAGGAATAGTGGCGTTTTGTACCAACCCTTCTGGAGAGATAGAATCAAACTGGTCATAGAGTTCATTCACACGTTGCCTGAAATGCTGTTTGTCAGCTTCAAGCGGTGTGAGTACAGCAACATCAATCTGCTTTGCATACTCGATTTTTTCGCCCATGAAATCCGTAATCGGAGGATGTTCTACGATAGCGCCAGTATGAGCAGATTTGCCAATCATGGCAGAGAGTCTGTTAATCAGGCGGGTTAATCCTGATTCTACGATTAACAACACAGAATGATCGTTTTCAAGAACGCCAGCGATATCCTGTTTAGCTTCATCAAGAATATCAAGAGCAATAGAAATGCGTTGGGTATTTTCCATAAACTACCTTTTCATCAAAGGTAATTAAATTGAGTTTACAGAACTCTTTTTGATTTTTATATCCAATCCAACTTTGAGAGTGAGGACGATGGTAACGAGGATGTGTCAGTACTTGTATTTGCCACCTTGGTTTTCTTTTTGCGCTTCAGCCCTTTATAAGTTGTAATACCATACCTGCCCGCATCTTTAAGGTGGTTGTTTGCGTCTACTGGCTCGTCTGTTGGTTCACCATCAGCGCCGAGTTTCCACTTATACTCTTCGTTCTCCATCCATAGGTTATCAGAACATTCTGTACCATAGTTCTCCATAGCAGCGACTTGCTTGATACCAAATTTGAGGCTATCAGGACCCTTGTCGGCTGCTCTGATATGGGTAAATCCAAGATCCCGTAATTCCTGAATACTCTTTGGCTCTGCCGAATCAGCGATAATAATTGCATTTCGCGGTACCCCGCGTAGCCGCATCATGTCTGCCAAAGCCGGATTAGTTAGGCCAGGTTCATAAATCACCTCATGCCAGAAGGCCCTGTTATTATGTATCTTGAGTTCTACCACCGCAACGGGATCACCAGAGTAACCAAAGTCAATGGCATATATAGACGTGTAGGGTAGAGATCTGAAGAAGGCGAGGGTAATATGCTTCCAGTTCCTGTAAATTCTACCACGCGCACCCTCCGGCACCAAGCCGCATACGTCCACATAGTACTGTTCAGCGTTGTAGAACTGGCTATTGGTATCTCCATATGCCTGGTATTTGGCTACAGTCTTTGCATTGAGGTTCTTGATGTTGTCTTTGTAGGTAGAGTGGATACAAAGAACATCAGGGTTTTCCTTCGGAATGGCTTTGTAATATGGGAGCGGCTTTCCTTCCGGATGGTAATTGCCGTTTGAATCTGTGTATGGCTTTCCATCGAATAAACCACATTCCTCCAGGTTGTAAAAGCGCTTTATAAGCCAATGGTTTTTGCTGGGAGGGTTGTATAGGAAGATAACCTGGATATTGTCAATCTTATCGGTACGTATGGAATCATCCAGCTTGTTGACATCACCTTCAGGGTTCTCGTCTGCCTCCTCAATAAGTACATGTGTAATACCCGCCAGTGATTTCAGCTTTGCAGACCGGTTGCCGCTTGATTTTCTAAAACCCTTACTGATGATCGTATTACCTGTAGGCTTATACAGGATCGTCATCTTGCTCTCATTGATCTCAAAGTCTTCCTCGTCGAAGTCACTTTCCTCTAACCGGTCTTTGAAGTCGGCAAACAGGGAATCCCTGATATCAGAGAACACGTTGCGTAGGAATACACCTCGGAAGTAGTTGGTTTGGGTAAGAAGGAACAGGAAATACCTGGTGCCGAAATGGGAACGCCCAGCGGCCCGGCCACCCCAAATGTGAATGTAGCGAGCCTTGGTGGTGAAAACAGGCTTATAAAGCTTAGAGAACTTGTGTCTGTACTCACTCCCCATTATCCTCAAAGATTACCCTGTGTGTGACTTCGGTTGGTATTGGACCGCCATTAGGGCCGGAATGCTCGTTGCTGGTTCTATCCTTGTACTTCTCCGGGGCATGCGCTTTAAGCAGAACTATCAGCAGGGTGTCGCTGTATTCCTGTACCCAAGCAACACGTTTACCTTTGTAGTAAATGCCCTTTTTTACCCCCTTTACCGCTCTCCTGTTGGCTTCATCCTCCAGGACACCGATAGCCATCTTAGAAACGGCTTTAAATCCATCAATGAAGTATTTGTTATCTGGCTTGCTCTCATCCAGCCAGTTGTAGAATGTTCGGCGTGCGATTTTGGATTTCTTGCAGGCTTCAGTAATGTTACCGCATGCTTCGTAGGCAGCAAGGGCATCTTGTTGCATTTTCTCTTTTGGTCGTATTTCTCCTTTTTTTAGACGTGCCATCGTGCAGGGATTACAGTACAAAAGTAATCAAAAAGAGGCAAGCGAACTCTATTAGAGTTTTCTTGCCTCAATACTATCTTACCCGTACCCGGTTTGGTTTAAAATAATTCTTCGTAAACGTACCTGAATCCCTGGAAGCCTCTCATATGTATCTTTCGGGGAGCTTTCTGTACCGGACCTGCCAGCACCGGCCTCGAAATCTCTAATAGACCGGTCTTCTGCCTGCCGGTCATCGTGATTTTGACACCTGGCATACTTCCAGGCTGCGTCGCGTGTTTCGTTATCCATTTGATTCGGCCTCCTTCGCCGGTTAGGTTAATTCGTTAATAAATCTTATTGCCATTGCAGCAACCTGTACCGCTTCGGCGCGCATCCGCTCTTTTGATCCATCTTTTTTGACCTCATCCCATAGCTCGTCTACTTCCTCCTTTAAGACAGCAAAACCTTCATGAGCGCTATTGAATTTTACTTCCTTAAATTTAGTTTTAGCGCGATTAATTTCGTCATCTATCAATTCAGCTGTTGCATTACCAATGCGTGGTACATATGTTGGATAACTCATGATTATTCCGCTAACGTTACGGTACCCGGTTTAAAGTATTTTTCAGAAATAATATGTCTCAAACTTTCCTCCCCGATTGGATAAAAATGATTTACATAATTAGGCCTAGGGTTGTTACGCTCGGTTTGATAGCCTAAGTCCTTCATGAACTGGATGAATTCATCATCTACTCCTATATAAGGCTCGGCTATCCCATGACCGCAGCAGCAGCCATTAGTTGCCACACCTATTGCCCACAGCATCATTACTTCGTGGAAGATGCATTTATCTATCCAGTAGCCCTTATGTACTGAATTAAAATGTTTGGGTGGAGGAACAAACAGCGCATTTGCCTGTGATCCCATAGCTACATTATTACAAGTGCATTTGAATGAATTATCATCATTCGTCTGTAAATCTTTTTCTTGTTTCATGACTGTGTCAGGTTTAAAGGTGATGAGATTGTTTTCGAGCAGGTGGATAAGGAGTTGTGCTCGGGCTTCTGCTTCTGTTTTATACCATACTGTTTCAATGTGCCTTTTTCCACCTGCTTCTGAATACCCGACCGAATGGCCTCTCCAATTATGTCGATGATACCAATCATAGGATAAATTTGAATCAGGTCGAACTGGCAATAGCTCTCCCAGCTCCGCGACATCGAAAGCTGGTGCGATCGCATCGCCATGCCAGCCGAACCGGATACACTCACCGTGCGTTCCGGACTTAGCGGGCATGTGCCAGAAGGTGACACCTTGGGTGGGTACCCCGAGTTCCACCAGGCGCTTACCCTGTTCCAGGGTGCAGCATTTGTCTTGTAGTTTCATTTTCGTTATATTTAGTACCTAAATTTTTTATATGGCAAAATTTGTAAGAAGTCATTTAAACTACAATCAGAGCGAGGCAATCAACTTAGATTATGTAAAAAGAGTCACCAATGGTCTTGATGGAGACAATTTTTTTATTCTGTTTGAATATGCTGATGGTTCCGAACGTAGATGGGGATACCCCAGAACTAGTCAGGGAGGCGCTCAATACGAGACCGATTTGGGAATTGTAGATGATAAGTTAGAGTTGAAATAATCTCCTGAGTAACCTCCCTGCCAACTTTAGATTTGCCCCTAAAACCCGGTATCATCCTTGTCAATGTTACCGCCTGCTGCCAACTCCGGGGTTTTGCTTCTCATCAGCTCCTGCATATCCCAAATCGTAATTGGTGCCTGCTGTAACCTACCAGCCATTAATGTGGCTGTCTGCTCATCAACCGGGTGAATTGCATATACAGCAGAGGAAGAATAGAACCTGGTGAACCCGGGCTGTTTTTCTGTGGTTGGTACATCAACCCGCAGCATGTTTGAACCAGCGATATTCTGCTCGGAGCATTTACCGGCAATTTTCTGGTGCCCCATGAGTTCTACGATGCACCATTGTTCGAATTTTTCTGTTGTCATAATTTGTTATTTATAGTTTAAAGATTTTACAGGTCGAATAGGGTTGGCATTTTTACACTTTCTTCTGCAGCTTTACAGTATGCTGCACCGTCAATGAAGTAATTATGATTTAGCTCAAATGCAACCCCAAACCTTTCCAGTTCAACAGCCAATGACGGTACCGTCATTATTCCACCGAAGGGATCCAAAACCATATCACCTTTATTGGAAAGCTGATTGATCACCCGCTTCCCCAGGTCTATTTGAAGCGGACAAAGGTGCATCTCCTTACCTTTGCTGTACTGAGAACTATTGAGTGTCCTCATTCTTGTAATATCCGTCCATACGTCATCTGACCAGCTCTGAGGCTGTAAGAGCATAAAAGTTGTTGGCAGCTTTCCAGTGGCTTCCAGAGAATCCCCGATTGAAACATGATAATCGAAATCGTAAACATGATTTAAGGAATAGTCTTTGAACACCTTGAAAATTTTATCATGCTCCAAACCAGCAATCTCATTTGGAGTAAGCAGCCTATCACCAGATGACCGGGCATAGCCATGTGCATCTACCTGCCATTTTGATAAAGAGTACTCCTTCTTTTGCTTTACTACCGGGATGTCGGCATAACTGTTTGAGGTATCGGTAGGAGGTTTTCTAAAAAGGAGCAGATACTCTGGCATTCCCACCCCCATTTTGCTACCGTCTTTACATTGCTCTGACCACCCGAGGCGATAGGTTTGGTTATTCTCACGTACTACATCAGTCACAATTGTCTTCATGCCCATATACGCAAACCCGTGTTTCTGAAAGTGCATGATGGTATGACAATGGAAGGGATATGAAGTTTGAGTTCCCAGGCCTGTCATCCCGATCGGAACAATCCTATCCTTAACATGAATTGCTGCTATTCTCCCGGGAATAAGTGCACGGTAAAGCTCCGGTGTGAGGTAGTCCATCTGTTCAAAGAACTCCTCATTATTTTCACTATGACCGAAGTCTGAATAATTCGGGGAATACTCGTATTGAGTTGCGAACGGGATGCTGGTAAGTACCAGGCCTATGCTATTCGATTCCAGTCTCCGTGCCTCCAAAACACAATCATTGTTCACAATGCGGTACCGGCTGCCTTTCACCTCGATTCTTTCAACGCCAATCTTCCTGGTAAGCAGATTCGCCATGGCTGATTGTGATAGCCCAAATTCTTTTATTATGTCTGTCATTACTCGAACTTGTTTATTATGATTTTGCCATTTCGTTTCAAGAACCTTTCTGACTTCGCGCTCTGCCTCGGTATAGATAAGGTCAATACGTACCCGATGCTGCTGAAGAAATCGTAGCAGGCGATGAATGGATTGAATAAAGTCATTGAATTTAAATCCGATGCCCAGGTATATTGCCCAGTGGCAGTGTCTCTGTAAGTTGGTACCAGAACCAAGCATGCACGGTTTAGCTGCCAGCTCCTGAATTTGTCCATATGCAAAGGCAGATACTGTATCCTCCCTCACCTCTAGCTTTTGGGAGCCATAAACAGCCTGGCAGGAAGGAATCGCTTTTTCAATGGCCTGCCTTTCGCTTTCCAGGTCGTGCCAGATAATTCTGTGAGCAGCTGGATCCTCGGCACGCAGTTCCAATAATTTAGATATGCGATCGGAGAGACTATCTCGTTTTTCCTTTGCAGCGCCAGTCAACCCCAGTGCAACATCTTTAAACAATCTTCCCTGGCCACTCTTTTCGCTACCTGCAGATGTATGATCAGTTGGCAACTCGTGCCATCTTAAATCAAGTTCCGGAAGGATGTAACCCTGATCATCCGCAGGGTCTCCAGTGATGTCAGAAGGTTTCTGAACAAACAGGCCCCAGCTGGCAACCCACAGCCAGAACTCTTTTTCCTTATGTGCATGCAAGGTGAGCTTATCTGCCTTGGTGCTATCACGCTTAAAAAACCTTGTTTTGGCCTGGCTGATATCCATAATGCCCAGGAAATCCGCGTATGCCAGCAGCTCTATATAGTCGTTTGGAGAAGGCGTTGCCGTCGCTACAAATCTATATGGTACACATTCTGATCCCCTTCGATTGCCAAGCGGACCGCCATCACCGGTAAACAGGCGCATAAATTCTCTGAATGTTTTACTACCTCCGAACCCTCTCAATATACTTGCTTCATCAAGGGATGCTACCTGGAATAACCGGGGGTCTATCTTACCATCCCTAACCGTCTCGTAATTGGTTATGTATATCCCGGTTTCCTCGCATTCGTTGATAGACCTGATGAACTTCGGGAGTACCTGCCATCCGAGGATGTTCCTTGCATCATTAATAAACTCCTGCCGTACACCGAGTGGAGCAATGATTAACCCACGGCCACCGGTTCTGGTGAGAATTATACGAATGGTTTCCAGTTGCGTTACTGTTTTGTGCAAGCCAAATGAAGCGAAGTTTGCACGACGGCCACCCTCAACATTCCACTTCACCATTAACCGATTATGAGGTTTCAATGCTGGGTTGATCTCATCAATGCTGACTTCAAATCCGTTGCTGCCTGCTAACCTAACCTTCCTTTTAAGGAATTCATTATACTCAATCATGTTCAATCCTTTTAGGCTGTTTTACGTTCTGACAATTCCACAATACCGGCGTAGCTTGCCTCAATAATCACCTTTGCTTGGTTCACCTCCACAGCATTACCAATGAACTTTTTTTGATCCGCCTGTGTTCCTTTGAGATGATAATTATCACCAAACCCCTGAATTCTAAGTAACTCTGGTATTTTCAGCATGCGCATTTTGATATCAACAATACCGTGGCTCGCCATGAACTCCTTGATTTTAATAAGGCACGGAGAATCAGTTTCAAAGATTTCAATCCCCAGCTGGCCGTTTTCTGCCTGCACCAGGTATATCGGTGCTTTATCGCTTCTTGCTACGATCACAGGTGACGGCTGTTCCGTAGAGGTAGCATATCCTCCCCATGACGGGTTTACCAGGTAGGACCACTTTCTATTTGCGGTAATTGTCGGTGCTGGTGCATCCAGGCTGGTAGGCATGTTACTAAAGTTTGTACCCATGAGAAAAGCACGTTGAGCAGAAACAAGGGCGTATTTATCGTTAGTGACAATTGTGCCGGCCGGCTGATTAATAGACTGGTGGTTATGTTTTCCTGAGTAATTTTTATCAAGCCATACCGCCTGCACCATTGATAGCCTATCCTTTGTTGGCAAAGTTGATGCAGGTTCTTCAATGCTGTTCAACTGGCCGCCGCTGCTGTAGTACTTTGCTATAAAGCTCACATTTACTAAGGATTGACAATTAAACGTGGTTACAGTTCCCGCAGGACCAGTAACAGGAATGACCTTCCCCTTTGGCCTGCCGGAAAAATGTTTGGCAATGAACATCTCCTCACCATTAGCAACATACTTAACCAGACCAGCATAAATCCTTTCCAGCGTCTTTTCAGAAAGTGCCTTCTGCCGTGAAAAAATACTCTTCCCTTCATCCGAGAGATCCAGTACGTCCTTTACTGCTTTCCATTTAGCTAGGTGTCCAAACATGCCATTTGAAACTTGCTTTTTGCTATGGGTGGCTTCCGGCCAGTTAATAGGCAACCCAGGTCGCATGAATTGAGCGAAATATCTTTTTCTGGAAGTATGAGCACCAAAGTCCGCGGCATTGAGTATCCTGTAGTCAAAGTTGTAACCGTAAGACTGCATATTATTTACCCATCTCAGATAGTCCTCACCATTACGCCGTGATATTGGCTTGCCATTTTTATCCAGGGGGCCCCAAGCCATAAACTCTTCTACGTTTTCAATAAACCATCCATCCAGATACAACTCTTCTTCATACCGGAACAGATGCTCCGCAAGTGTACGACTGTCAGCATCCCGCGGAAGTCCTCCTTTAGCCTTTGAAAAATTGGTACACTCAATGGAGGCCCAAATGAATATCAAACAATCAGGATCCTGCCGGCGTAGCTTCTTTATTATAACCTTCAACTCTGCGAGATCAAGTACCTGTATCTTTTCAACGTAGTGTATACAGTCTGGATGATTAGCCTCATGAGAAGCTATTGCCAGCGGATCGTGATTGACACATGCAATCACTTTAGCAAACTCCTGGTCTTTATACCTGGCTCTGTGAATGCCTGAAGTAACACCACCTGCTCCGCAAAAGAGATCTATGAAATATATCTTTCTCATAATTGTTTTTCCAGTTCGCTAATAAATTTTTTGTAATTCTTCCATGTGAATCGTATCACCTTCCACCCCAGCTGCTGTGCAGCATTGTATTTTTCCGTGTCCTTTGTAAAGCCATCAACAGTGGTATGGCCTGACTTTTCGCTCATCAACCCCTCATACTCGATACCAATCATTTTATCTGGTAGTGCGAAGTCGAAACGCCACATTCTTTCGGGGTGAAACCGATGTTCCTTTACTACATAGTTTCCAGTTTCCAGAGACCAGGCTACCAGATTTCCCCACATCCAAACAACTTGCTTGCAATCCTGACGAGGAATTTTTGCGCCCTTTTTCTTAACTGGCTGCTCCAGCTCCCGGATCACATCCTCGTTGATCTTTGCGCAGGCGCTTTTCTTAAGCTGCTCCAGCGGTATACCTGTCTTTCTCATCAGAACGGCAGGTTAGATTGATCAAATTTTGCATTGGCCTGGGTGATAGGTATCAGTTTTCCTGCGTAGTTCTCGTCGGCTTTTTCCATGAAGAAAGGCTCTTCGAATATCTGTACATCCAGTCGTGCCTTAAGCGCCAGCGTTTCCAGCCTACCATTCCTGTGCTTTGCAATTTTCAGGTAGGTATTCCCTTTTACTGTATCATCTACCTCCTTCTCGTTCTTCTGATAATCATCTCGGTACAGGAACATCACCATATCAGCGTCTTGCTCGATCGCACCAGATTCCCGAAGATCAGATAGCATGGGTACGCTTCCAGATCTCTTTTCAACATCCCGTGAAAGCTGGGAAAGGGCTATGATGGGAATTCCTATCTCTTTTGCCAGTGCTTTAATTTGCCTGGAAATCTTGCTTATTTCCTGTTCACGATTACCGTTCTTTCCATCTGCTCCGGCTGTCATCAACTGCAGGTAGTCAATGATGATAAACCCAACACCGTGCTTGTTTACCATCTTTCGCGCTTTTGATCGCAGTTCCAGGATTGACAAACCTGGAGTATCGTCAATGAAGATGTTCTGATTGAGCAGCTTTTCATTCCACTGGTTACGTAGAGTTTCAAGCTGCCATGATTCAAACTTCCCTCGACGGATGGCATCAAGCGGCACCTCACAGGCTGCGGACATAAGCCTTTGTGTAACCTGACCGGTAGACATTTCTAGACTGAACACGCCGGCTTTCACTGGTTTTACAGGATGATAAGCGGCATTCCGAGCAAGATTCAATGCAAAGGCTGTCTTACCCACTGATGGCCTGGCGGCGATGATTATAAAATCTGTGTTCTGCCAGCCAGCGGTAAGCACATCCAGTGATCTGAATCCGGTATGCACCCCGGTAACATCCAGTTTCTGCGTCGTGCGCACCTGTAGCTCATCTATCTCTTTTGAGTAAGCAGCTGATATCGGTTTGAAATCTCTTTTTAGATGCCCGGCTGAGAGGTTGAAAAACTCGGTACCCACCGTGTCCATCAGATCAAATACATCCTGCTCCTGCTTGTATGATTCAGTCATAGCTACGGCAGCGATTCTGATCAACTCCCTGCTCATGTACTTTTGCAGGATGATCCTCGCATGCGCTTCTACATTCGCAGAGGATACGACATTGTTTGTAAGAGTGGTGACATAGTATGCATTACCTATATTTTCGAGCTCACCCATGGATTTCAGCTCGCCAACAACAGTCAGGATATCGATCGGTGATAGCTTCTCTGCCAGCCGGCTCATTGCCATGTATATCTTCTGGTGAGCGTCGTTGTAGAAAACATCAGTCTTTACGATTTCAGCCACAATATCAAAGGCCCCTTTTTCCAACATGATCGCACCCAGCACTGCCCTTTCCATCTCAATTTCCTGTGGAGGGAGGTAGCCGCTCATGAAGTCATTCGGACGATATACGTCTGGTACGTTCTTCCAGCTCTTTCCGCTTCCTTTGGTACTCTTCCGAAGATTGAGATCCCTGTTGTCCATCACTGCTATTGTTTTTGCCTTTATTAAATTTTGCATCATTCTTTTCCCACTTGATCAGTCTTAGCTTCAGATCCCAGGTCTCCTCCAATTCACATTTCATCTTAGTTTTAGACCTATTCGGCTCCGACCAGTGGTTGTAAAAAGCGCGCAGCATTTCCGGTTTATACTGCTCCAGGTATACAGTCAGTTCCTGATAGAACTTCTGCTGACGTTCCACCAGCTTACCCTGCTTTTCCTGTAGTTTATCTTTTGGAGGAGAAGAATTTTCGGTGGGGGAAGGATGAGGCGCAGCCTCTTCCGGCACAATCAATTCTTCTTTTATTTCCTTTTCTTTTATTTCCTTTAATTTGTTGATACATTCCGCCTTATTTTGAGTTTCTTCCGCCGGATTGCCGTCATTAATCTCTAAAAGCCAGATATTTTCGTTTAGTACCCTATCCTTACGCTTGCGTGTCGCATCCAGCCAGGTCTTTTGTATACGTTCTGAAGTGAGAATGTGAAACGTATTAAACACGGTTTGATTTAACAACCCCCATTTAATAAACCTCGGTACAACCTCATTAACGAAACTCAAGGAGAAACCACAGTAATTGTAACGTCTCAAGAACTTCAGTTGTACTTCTTCATTCCACTCAGCAAAGTATCCTTCATTCTTATAAATCCACCCTAATAGCTTTATCCATAATAATTCACCCTTTGATCCATATTCACCTATGATCATACCGAGCTTGTCATCCTGATCCAGGTCGATATCAATTGGGAAATAATCCAGTCCTATTTTTGCCGGCCTTGCCATTTAGAATAATTCCTTTTGTTTTGATTCACGGCTCTTTTGTTCTTCATTAATGAATGCATCCAGGGATTTCTCCCACTGCTTCGCTTTCTCCAGATCCGAGGAGGCTCTGTACTTGAAATACTCCCTTTGAAGACCTCTTGTCCTTCTGGCAAGCTCAAAGAGTCGATCAAACTTCTTCTGAAGCGCATCCAGCTTTTCATTAGTGTTGTCTGCCATAGGTTTACTTTTTATAAATGTTGATCAAATCATCCAGCACACTCGTTTGAATATCGTCTCCTCCTGCGCTTATAGCCTGTACTATTTCTCTCTTCTTTTCAATGATTCCATAGATATGATTATCGATTGTATTTGATCCGGCGAAGTATACGCAATGGACATTATCCTTCACGCCAATACGGTAGGCCCGGTCCTCCGCCTGATCATGATGCATCGGGTTCCAGCCGAATTCAAGGAATAGAACTGTAGATGCTGCTGTAAGTGTGTGACCTACTGCCCCTGCCTGGAAGTTGAGAACGATTGCAGGTACCTGCGGATCCTTTTGAAAACGGTTCTTATTTTCCTGCCTGGCTTCTATGGATTCTTCACCAGTAAGTCTCACGGCACCTTTAATAGACTCTGCCACCAATGCGACCATCTCGATGTGCCAGCAAAAGATGATTACCTTTTTTCCGGCAGAAATGATTTCTTGTGCATATTCCAGTAGCGCATCAATCTTACCCTTACCAGATAGCTTTTTCAAAACACCAATTTGAACCAGTGCTTCTGCCCTCATGGCATTAGTAATCTGTTCAGATGTCTTGCCGGATTCTTCCAGGAATTGCATGAAGTTGCGCTCCGCCTTTTCATATTCCTTTCGATTAGATAGCTCACAGTGTATTACTTGCCTTGTTTTGTCTGGCAAATCCTTCAGTACATCCTTCTTCATCCGCATGTAAAAGCATGATTTACGCAGCCGGTAAGCCAGTTCAGGAAGGTTCTGAGCGCGTCCACCAGGATAGAATGTATCCAGGAAGTTCTTCTGCCCGCCGAATTCTGATTTCAAGGCGCCGGTAATCCTAAGCGGTACCAGCAGATCCTTCGGATCGTTTACAACAAAGGTTCCAGAAAGCAGGAGTTTGTATTCCGGATGCTGGGCGATAGCTTCGGCATACTTGCTTTGTTGGGTAGAATGGTCCTTGATGCGATGAGCTTCGTCAATGATGATGGATTTGAACATCTTCGCCCTTTCATTGACTACGATCTTTACAATGTTTCCATTCTTGTCAGTAACAACAGAATCAATGAAGTACTTTCTCAGACCCTCGTAATTACAGATGAATACACCGATATTCATCTGGCTCCAAATATTCCCCCAGGTCCTCCTTATAGAATCATCCATAATAACAGATCTTTTACCAGCAACTATCTGCCACTCTTCCTGCCAGTTCAACTTCAATGAAGATGGGCAGATCACCAGGCTGGGGAATGCGTTTGCAATGGATACAGTAGCAATTGACTGGGTTGTCTTACCAAGGCCCATGTCGTCACCACACATTGCTCCTTTCCTGTCCAGCTGAAAAGCAACACCTTCTCCCTGGAAGGGGAACAACTTACGCTTGATATAATCCAGTTCGTTTAACTGCAGCTGAGGTAAGGCAGGGAAATCTTTCCAGTTCTGAAGCTGAGTGTCAGTATCAACAAAATGAAACTTATGCTTTTGAGCAAAAGCAACCAGCTCATTTCTATGTGCCTTATTTATTCTGAAGGTTTTGCTTACCGGGTCGAATCTCCTTGTAGGAAAGTGATGCTTTATAAGATCAACCATGATCCTGCGATAAGGGAATTTGACTTCAAACCATTCCTTCTTTTCTGCGATTATATGTGTCGGTGACTGTTCCATTTTATTAAGATGATGTTGGGCCCGAAGGCCCTAATTATGCTGCATCCTCTTCGCTACCATTATCAAATGGCAATTCCTGTTGAGCATCAGGGGCATGCTTTCCAGCCAGGTATGCCTCAATTTCTGACATGACCAGGGTAGTGATCTCACCAAGCTCAGAGGCATATCCGTAGCCGTCGTCATCATTCCATTTAATAGCAGGAGGAGATAATGGCATTTTCTTTTCCGTAGTGAGTTCAACTGAACCACTGATCTTGACGCCAGATTCGTCTGGAAGGAAGGTGATACTGTTAACAGGATACTTGTCAACTATATCATCGTTTGGTCTGTCGACATCGTTAATCTCATCCTGTTTCAGATGCTCAGACGATAAGCCCAGGTGAACGTTCATTCGACGGAAAGCCAGCTTCAAATCACTGTGAACTGGAGCGGAATAATCGCTTTTACTGTCGATGTAGGTGCCATCCTTTTGCCTCTCAGACATTTCAAGGGATAACCCGTGCCCGGATGTCAGCACAGCTTTTTTGATAGTGATTGTCTTACTCATTGATTGAATTGTTTATAAAAGAAAAATATTATGCTCGTCTCTGCTTGCCGATAATTGGATTACCCTTTGACCTTTTAAGGACCTTCCCGGGAACGGTCTTAAAAAGCTTATCATCGGATTTAAAATTTTAGTATTCATTTGGGTACGGTATTACAATGTTTAAGTATTGAGCAGCCCATGTAATAATCTGCTCGATGTAGTTAGAAAATTCAAAAGTTGTCAGTTCAGTAGTACTTCTCGTGGATGGGATAGATTCATCAGTCTTTTTATTCACTATGTCTTTCTTTAGAAACAGGTGTTTCATGACCTCATGTGCGTCTTCGTCGGTCAACACATCATCATATCCTGCGTCTCTGAGTCCATCCCTTACCATCCCACACACCACCGCCCAGTAATAGGCATTCTGAGACAGGCTTCTCACTTTCCGGGGAGAAACCTTTACCAGGTACATGCCGTCTCTTAGTTCATTAAACTGCTTCCTAATCGCTGCAGGATTGGCAATCTTCCCATTTTCGATATGTACTACACGTTCAGACATCAGATCGGGTTTACATTGAATGGAATAACTTTTCCTCTTTCTGCAATATGAACAGTCTTACCAGTAAGCTCTCTAATCTCCTTCCGGAACTGGAACTGATTGCTGTTGCTGTCCGATAGGTGAATGAGGACTATGTTGTTTACCTTACTCAGATCATTGGCCGCCAGCAACTCCTTGCAGGTCTTAAGGTTCATGTGAGATTGGATAATACGATCCCGGAGAAAACCAGGAGTACCATTTGTATCAATAATCTCTGTGTCGTGATTGCATTCTATAATGATGTTATTCAAACCAGGGAAGGTATAGTCACAGTAGTAGGTATCAGTCAAGAAAAGGACAAGTCCGCACTCAGGATGAGAGATAAGGAAGCCATGGCAGGGTACATCGTGATTCACGTCGAACGCCTTTACCCTGAAGCCTTCAATGTGACAGGTTATCCCCGCAACAAGAATGTTGGCTCGGTAATGCATCCTAACACCCTTCTCTTCCAGGGTATGCGCATTTGACCAAACAGAAATACCAGATTTTAATACATCACTTATTGATGATGCGTGATCGCCGTGGCAATGAGAAACAATGCAAGAGACCCTGCTCAGGTCAAAGTTTAGTGCTTCCTTTATCCGTTTCATAGGCACCCCGCATTCAATTAGAAGCGTATCCCCATTACTTGCACGGAGCAGATAACCATTTCCAGCACTGTTGCTTCCTAATACAATCAGTTCCATCAGATTGGGTTTTGCTCAGTTGCTGGAGTGTTTGAATTATTCTGCTGGGCCGGTGCCGGATCTGAAGATACTTGTGGAGGTGGAGTCGCCTCCATCGTCATCTCCTGCTTATTTGCGTTCTCCTTGATCTTGGTAGCAACCTTATCGGAGATCTCTTCATAATCGATATCCTCGATATCCTGATTTTCTTCTACGGTTCTCATGCCAAGGCTCAATTCAGGTGCATGCTCATTTGTCCAGAATGACGCAGCACGATAGCGTAGCATCTTTTTGGTCATGATCGGCCACTTTGAACCGGCTTTGGTGTACCATCCCTCAATAATGGCCATCTTAATGGTCACTTCAGAGCTTTCAATCACCTCATCTGAGCCCTTAAGGGTGGTATATGCCACGCATTCAATGTTGTCAATATCTGACCCGTCAAAAACTACCTTAAAGATCTTCTTTTGTCCGCCTTCCCACTTTGTTTCCGTGAGCTCAAGTTTCCCAACCTTACCAAGGTTTTGAAACCTGTACTTAAGTTGTTCATACTTCCCACAGGTATTGATTGTAGAGATTAGGAATTTTGAGCTCCAGGATGGTTTACCTTGAATTACATCAAGATTCTGCATAACCATTAAAGGGCTGGCATTGATTCTTTGCGCAGTCTCTACAGCGATCATACAATTCGCAATCGCTTTGGCAGCAGGATTTTTTTCTGATGTTCGGTATTTATCCGGAACCAGGTCTGAGGCAGAGAACATTTGGCAGAGACGCTGCATAGTAGCAAACTGCTCGCTGTCAAAATAATTGAATGATAATGACTGATTTGATTGTTTAACTATCTCCATTTTAGTGGGGTATTATGCTGCCTCAATCCTGATAGACTGATCGGCGGGTGAAACAAATAATGAGATTGTCTGAGATTCTATCTCTGGAATGATTGTTACCGACTCGCGGTTGTCGCAGAACACCGGAGCAAACACTTGGTAATGACTGGAGAAGGTGTTGATCACGTCGAGGCCTGCCATCATCTTGGCGGCGGTGTTTAAAGTTGGATACGGAACGCCTTTGTATTCGCAAACGCAGGTATCAGCCTCACCACCATTTACCTGGCGATCGAATAAGCGGAAGGATACATATTTGAACTTGCCGTTTACACGGTTTTCAAGGATATCCATCTTTGCGCGGGAATAAGAATCGACTTCAAACTCCTGACGCTCGATATTGGCTATCTCCTGTGCCGTTGCTTCCTCGTCCTTTTTGAGTTCTTCCACTCTTGCAGTAGCCTTGGCTATTGTATCACGAAGCGCCAACTTTTTACTGAGGTCGAATATTTCTACCTGTAAGCGAGCCTTCTCTTCTTTTTCGGCTGTGAGGTCCTGAGTGGTACCTAATGCCGCCGTATCGGCTTTAATTTCTTCTTCGAGTGAGGTAATCTCATCTTTCAGGTTTAGGTAGTCTCCATTGAGATTTAGCTTTGCCTCTACAGCGGTATTGATGTCGAAGGTGCCTTTGTTTCTTTCCTGCTCTTCCAGCTGGGATAATTCGGCCTGGAGGGTGGATAACTTCGCCATTTCATCATTGACATTGGAAAGAACCTCATCAATCCAGCTACGAGCGTCTTCCTGACCTTTTACCAATTCGGCGCGGCGTTGCTTCAAAGAGTTTGCCTCTTCAACCATCTTCTTCTTACCGGACAGCACCTCGTTGTTGAAGTTGGCCTGAAGCTCTATTCGCTTATTTGCAATATCATCCGCGGGAAGCGACTGTTTGCAGGTAGGACAGGTACAGCTGGATTCATCAAAAGAAAAGGTCTTTGAGTTATAGTCATCCCATCCGTCCTTTCTCGCTTTGATCTGTATATCCAGCTGCTCAATATCCTTCTGCCAGTTTTCAATGTCTCGCTCCTTTCTTACAACTTCGTCCTTGCGGAATTGGATGTTCCTTTCAGCTGCTGATATCTGGTTTTTAAGCCCAGTAATTTCCAGGCCACCCTTACTTTGCTGAGTAAGTAGGTCAGTATGTACTTTAGAGCGGATCTTCTCAGCGTCCTGCTTTTTCGAAAATAGCTGATTGCTTTTTGCTGTGATACCCTTCTGGCGCTCAGTAAGAGCTTTGGAAGAATCCATCAGGACGAGCTCAATTTCCTTGATTCTGTTGGTGCGTTTATCAATATCAGACTGCAACACTACCCAGTCATGAGCCTCTGGTGTGCGGCGCATGGCTTCATCAATACGAGCAGGGAATTCAATGGCAGATTTTTTCAGAGTGTTCTTCTTAGCTGCCAGTTCCTTCTTATAATCTTCCAGCTTCTTCCCTGAGTTGAGAACCATCAACAGCGTAGAAAAATCATTGTCTGCGCTGGCAATAGACCCGATAATCTCATCGGTGGTTATCTCACCGGCCAGTGCCAATAATCCACGACGCTGGTCCTGCCAGGACAAAGTGTTGAAGAAAAGAGGGTTGGTTACCATCTTCAATATGTTTGCGGGGATAATCTCTTCAACCTTCTGCTGATACTCTGTGGCTGTGGCACACTTAACACCATTTACGTAGAAATCGGTGTAATGACCTTTGAAAACCTCACGGCTTTGGCCCTTCGGTCTCTGCCAGTCTTCCAGGTAGACGCGCTTAAGGGTTACCTCCCTTCCGTCTACTGAGAATACGCCCTCTACTTCATGAGATTGACGATTCAATTCCTTTTTATAGGTGTTCTTGATCTCATAGTCTTTACGATCGAATTCGTCCTTACCTGTAAGCAGCCAGTAGAATGCTGTTACTATGGTTGACTTCCCGGATTCATTTGCACCGGATATTTTAGTCTTATGAACAAAGTCGAGAGACATATCCAGTATGCCTTTGAAGTTGTGGAGCGTCAGTTTCTTAAGAATCAGTTTCATGTTGTATGTACTTATTTATTCTATTTGAACGATTCCAAAATTTGCTTTCAGTCTGCCTGCTGATCACAGCGGGTGTTTTTGTTTAAAAGGGGATCGGCTCAATTCCTCAGTAAGTATATGTTCAGAATACCTCCGATCCCCTTTGCGTACTTTTTAAAAGGTCTAAACCCACAGAGGGTGTGTTTTCTACGTCTATTTCATATTGTGAGGTTTTGATTACTTGTTAATTAAAATTTTGCTTCTTCTCATACTCTGCCCTGGTATTTATGACATCTATTATCCGCATAGAGATTACAGGTGGCCATCCTGTTTTCCAGGTGTACCACATCAACTTGAACTGCCATAGCTGATAATTGATTTAGTTTCATTGTAATGTTAGAGTAAAGGGTAGGGGAGCGAATCCCCCACCGTTCTCTATACACCACAACATTAAAGAAGAACTTTATTGCTTCGTGTACCGGGATCGAACCGGTGACCTCCTGTGGTATCCAGCCTTCAAAATATTTCATTATCAAGCCTCGTTTCCTGCCAAACGCTCTGCCAACTGAGCTAACACGAAAACCATAGCTACCCCCAAAATCTTTACAACTTCAGAAAGGGCCGGTGCCGGGAACGACACCGGCTTTTCATCCATTGTTTAATTACCCCAAATTCTTTATGCCTCAAATTTGTCCAACCAGTTCGCAAAAAGTCTACCTGCGACGCTGGCGACGATTACCAGTATTATTAAGAGTGCGATTATCATTGATTCTGCTTTGATGGCGCAGGTACCCAATACCAACACCGAGTAATAAAATATAGATTATCAGTCCTCCAAAGATGTTAAGCCAAATCATAAACTTGAAGCAAATGAATTTACATGTACATAATCATCACCAATTACTCGCAGTAACTGCTTTCTGTAGTACTGCATCAACCGCTCATATACATACATTGCCTCTCTGTAATAGGTTGTTAACTGAAAGATTGTTTCACCAATCACTGTGTAGCTAATCTGCGCAGCTTTCATCCTGTTAATCTCGGCCATTGCTTTAAAAGCCTTATTCTTAGACCTGATAGCAAGATTTAGTATGCATGTCAGCTTTTCGTGTTGCTTTGCTAGCTTAGAGTTGGATAATTGCATAATGTGATGTATTTAAGATCGTATTACCTTAATTTTTGCTAACCTTTTCATTTTGAGCTGTGCAAGAAATTCGTCACTCAAATTCCCTTTCTTCTTCGATTTATTTCCCCGTGAAGGGAGTGAAGCAGAGAGCTGCTCCACCTCTTTCATTATTCTTATAGCTTCTTCTTGCACTACGCTTATGTAGGCAGTTAAATTCTTTATCCTTGTCTCCAATTGAGAGAAATCCTGGCTCATTGCAATACCGTTTTCTTTTCCTCAATCATATTTTGAGCAAGATCTACCAGGTGCTGATTCCAGTAAAAGTCATCAGCTGAGAATGCCTTTTTCACACATTGATATGAATAGGTGCAACCCTCATGCTCTGATATCTCCTTAAGGGATATTTCAAGATCATCCAGGCGTTTCCTGATTTTTTTCTTAGTTCCCTTGATATAGGGCTTTTCCGGTTTTGCATTAATGCGTACTTCTGCTTTTGCCATTTTTCAGTACTTTTACGCAATTGTGTAATGTACCTTGTGCATTACCTTTGCGTTGATAAGTCAAAGATATGTTGTTTAAATCAACAAAAAGTCAATAAATGTTGCTTTAGGCAAAATTTAGTCAATATTTAATGTTGATATACTTTTATTAGATGGAACTCAAAAACGAGATCAAAAAGCTATTAGAAGATTTAGAAAAGTGTGGGTGGGGCCGTCGAGAAATTGAGAAAGAGCTTGAATATAATGACAACTACCTAGCGCAGGCAATGTCGAAAGGGGGTAACATTAAATTGTTAAACAAATTAAAAAAGCTTCTTGATAGAGTTTCTATCGAAAGTCCTACTGATGAACCAGTTGTCACTGTTCATCGCTCAATTATTATTGAGGCGCTTTTGAGGAATGTTTTGAAGCAGATTGCTCGGGATCGAGCTGATCGAAAGGGTGCTCCTGAGATGTGGAAGGAAGAACTTCATTTGATAGACGCAGATACGATAGAAGAGATGAATAAGATAGCTTCACGACTGGGCTTGCCCAAGAGTTAACATTCTTTTTAGAACCCTTTTTATTTCTTTTCATAACAATCTAAAATATTGAGGTAAACTGATTTGGTTGTAAGGGTTCAAATTTATCAGTTACATAGCGCACTCAATTTGCGCAAAGAAGTTTATTCCACAAACATGTCAATTTGAAAACAATAACACTCTATTAACTGATTTGTCACTCCAAAATCATATACCAAATGGAAAATTTAGTAAGCCCAGTTCTTGTTTTGATAATATTTGTTACTCTCTTAATTGTATTTAGAAGAGTTTCCTGGTGGTATTGGGGCTTGGATCAATTCATTAGAACTCAGAAAAAACAGGAATTGCTTCTTGAGCAACTTGTCATTGATAAAATCGGAAAAGTACCTACAATTAAAGTAAAAGAAGTGGCTACAGGAGAAGTAGTTGAGATATCAATTGACGGATGGGTTGATCTTCAAATTCAATATCCTAAAAAATTCACACGCGTTTATTAATCCTAAATCACATACCAAAATGAAAAAAACTTTACTGTCAGGTTTGCTTCTTCTTTTAGTTGTGGCATGTTCAACTCCATCTAATTTAACAAAATCAAAAGGACATTATTATCGTTTTCATTATTTTCTTAAAGAACCTATCGTAGATAGCTCTTTAGTATACAATGATGATACACTTTCAATAGCTTTCTCAATTAATGAAAGCCAAATAAATTTTACTATAAAAAATAAATTAAACGATCCTATTAGAATCAAATGGGATGATGCTTCTCTTGTGATAAACGGAGAAACAAAAAAAATAATTCATAAAGGAATAAAATATGTAGATAGAAATACCTCTATGCCTTCGTCATTAATTCCAGGAAAGGCAATTTGGGATGATCTTGTTGTACCATCGGATAATATTTATTACAAAGAAGGATATTATGGAACTTACTCCAGTACTCCTGGTAGCTGGCAAACAAAACCTTTATTTCCTAACCAAGATTTGGGAAACGAAACTTTAGCAAGTGGAATTTTACTCATGAAACCAGAGTTTTCTTTTTTCTTGCCCCTACAAATACTATCAAAAGATAAATATATGTCTTTTACATTCAAAGCGAAAAAGGTAGAGCAAATTTAAACTTCACACATGCTATATAATACGATATGGAACATCAATTCACAGATGATACACTAAGACTGGCAACATACAAACTTGCCGTAGAAAACAATTCTATACTCAGGATCATGCTAAACAACCAGGTTCTGATAATGAAAAAACTGGGAATTGAATTTAATGAGAAATCTGTTGCGCCTCCGTTTCCTTCTTTAATTTCTGAATCTCCTTTAGACGAGAACGCAGAGTATCGAGTTTTTTTAGAAGCAGGTGAGATGATTGAGAAGGCAGTGACAGAACGGTCCTGGAATTGGGCAGTCGATAACGACAGCTCTCTTGATTCTGATGATTTGTTTTCATAATAATGATTTACGTAAAGATAGATAAATGGCAGAAAAATTATTCATAGCCAATCAACGTATGCTTCAGCTAATTGAGTTTGGTATAGAAAACGAATTAGCCAGTACACAGAAAGAATTCTTAGAGAAAATAGGATTCGCACCTGGTAATATTGGACAAGTTCGATCTGGAATAAGATCCTTTACAATCGAACAAATATTAACTGCAGCATCGATAACTGGTGCAAATATGAATTGGGTTTTTGGCCTTGAAAAAAACATGTTAAGGGATGAAAAAAAACTAACACCATTGGAATCGCTTAAATTGGCTGTAACACAGATTGAGGAGGAGCTACAGCCGAAAAAGAAGCGTTGACTAATTCGTAGACACTTTTCCAAAATATAAATTACATAATAAAAATGTCTATGTTTTTCTAATTGTATAATAAGATACTAGTGTAAATGAAGTGATGGGTAAAATCACTTCTAAGCAGCAGGTCATTGGTTCGAATCCAATCCGGTTCACAAAAGCGCAACACAAGTTGCGCTTTTTTCGTTTAAACAACCCCTCCGGTAGCGGATTCCCGCGGTTTTACTACATTAAAGCATATCAATCTATATCAACCCAAATGGTGCCTTATTCGGTATCCTATCCGGTATCCTACCTTTATAGGATACCGAATGAAACGATACGAGTTGTTAATCTTTGAAAGGGGCAATCTTTAATCGATTCACATCAACATTTATGAATTTTAAGCAAAATTTGACCATTCTCTTCTTTTTAGTCAGAAACAAAAAATCAAAAGATGGCAAAATCCCGATATACGTCCGTGTAACAATTGACGGTCTGAATGAAAAATTCTCCTCCGGCTGTAAAGTCCTGGACGAGAACTGGGATCCCAAAAAACTCGCCCTCCCCACAGACCCATCCCACAAACAAACCAACAAAACGCTCGGCCAGATCAAAGCAGACCTCGAGCGTCATTTCGACCTCATCCAGGCAAAATCCGGCCTTGCCACCCCCACCTTAGTCATTGAGTCTTATAAAACACCGCTCAATGGGCAAAAATTGAAAGATGAGAAAGTCAAAAACCTCGCTTTTAGCCCAAAGCTGGATGATTTAATCGATAATTACATCAAATTTTCCGAAAAAAAGAGGAAAGCTTATGAATTTGACCAGGTTCCTTCTCCGGAAAGGAAAATACTGTTCGAAAATCAGGAATCAGTTCTGCAAAAGGAGTTAGACAAGATATCTACTGAGGCAAATTTCTATAGGTGTTACAGACAAGGATAACAGGTGGGCAAAGGCACGCTGATGAATAATAAGACACACCCGGAAATGACATTGAAAGATATTTTGACACAGGAATGAATATAGAAGTCTTAACAGAACATCACAATCGACAGCTATTGTTGCAGAAACGATGCAAGCCTTTCTCTTACCGAAGCCCATCTATAAAGCCGTAATCTTTCCCCTGTCCAGCACTAAAAGGTAGAGTGTTGCCGCTACATTCACTAAACAATGGTAAAAAACCTACAGATCAGAATACTGCAATAAATAATTATCGAAATTGTACTTTTATCGCTACATGAAAGCGATCAGGGTATATACGATAGAGGAAATCATGCTTGCCGCCGAAAGCAAACACGGAAAGGAATTTAATATTTTCAATAATGAGAATCTCCGGATAGAACCGGAAATCTCCATTCCCTTTCGCCTGGATCACTATACAATCATCCTCGTTACCAGTGGCAACCTGCGCATGCGCTTAAACCTTGTCGAATACGATGTTCCTGCCAATGCTATCGTCATCTTTGCCCCGAATGTAATCACAGAATTCCTGACCGACTTCCGGAAATGTGCATTTACCGCCGTTAATTTTAGCATGACCCTGCTCACAGAAGCCGCATTAAATAGAAAATACATGGATGGATTTGGCGTATATACCCGGCAGCATATGCCGGTTCATACCCTTCTCCCCGAGGAAGTCCAGACTTTTAAAGCCATCATGGACCAACTCTCCATTAAAAACAATCTACCCAAAGACCACCCCTTCATTGGAGAGCTGTTACTGAACCTGTTCAAAGTGCTCTTCTTCGAAATTGCTTCCGTTATACAGAAAAAATTCGCGGGTAAACAGATCCAGTTAAACAGCAAAGAAGTCCTGGTGAAAAAGTTCTATTCAGAACTGACACAACATTTCAGAAAAAGGAGAGAAGTGGATTTTTATGCCGAAATCCTAAACGTCACGCCTAAATACCTTACCAAATGTGTCAGGGATATTTTGGGAAAATCTACCAGTGAAGTCATCACCCAAATGGTTATTGTAGAAGCCAAGATCATGTTAAGTAATCTCTCTGACCCGATCAGTAAAATAGCCGAAGAACTTGCATTCAGCGACCAGTTCTTCTTTAGTAAATTCTTCAAACGAGCCACAGGTATAAGCCCCAGCGAGTATAGAAGCCTGTTATGGACCTGATGCCCCTGAAGTGAAATAGACATATACTGGCGAGATCTGTCTATTTGTTGACACTCCTGCAATCTGCAACTTGCATTTGGAAATACCTGATCTGATAGCGCTTAGGGCCTATCGGGAATGGATATCCGCATGCATAAAATTTCAAAACTCAATATTATGGCCAGAGCTAAATTAGCAAGGAAATCTACATCAGTTGATATGACTGCAATGTGCGATGTGGTGTTCCTGCTCCTGAATTTCTTTATCATGACAACCACCTTCAAACCGGATGAACCGGTTGCGATCGTTACACCATCCTCAATAAATACCGCCCTGCTACCTGATGCAGATGTGATCTTAATTAGTATCGATAAAACCGGGCGCGTGTTTTTTGATCTGCAGGGGCAACCGCAAAGACAGAAACTAATTCAGGATCTGAACGATCAGTTTAAACTGGGCTTGTCAGAAACGCAGATGGCTAACTTTATTATGGGGGCCTCTGTGGGAACTGATTTTCAGCACCTGAAAGAATATCTTTCCCTGAAGTCTAATCAAAGAAAAGGAGCACCTATGGAAAAAGGGATCCCAACAGATTCCTCTAATAATGAGCTGGTATCCTGGATTGAATATGGCCGTGCTGCGCAGACCAGCAATATCAAACAATTGAAATATTGCATCAAGGCTGATAATGAAACACCATACCCGGTCATAAAAAGAGTGCTTGAAACATTTAAGTCAAAAAATATTCAGCGTGTGAACCTGGTAACAAACCTGGAAGCCGCCCCCGAAGGAACAGCTGCTGCTCAGAAATAATAAAAGCCTGTATCAAAAGTAAATTTAAGCAGGTGAAAATTTACTTTTGGTACAAGCTTCCTACTGCATTTAACAGCCCTATTTATTCAATTCATTTCCCGCCTTAATGATCGCCTCATTTACATCCTTCACCATTTCCATATTCATCTTTTCTACCTCCCTGTCATATGTCAACATACCATTCACCTCATGTTCCACATCTGTGGTCTGTGTATAGATCGCAACACTTAAGCCTTTATACCGCATCAGCTGTTCTACCTGGTCCATCAATAATATATACCTGTCCGTTAGCCTGTCTTTTGTAGGCTCATAAGCATACGCATTATTCTCCACCGGCCACATATGCCCGCGTACAAATAAACCAACACCGCCAAACTCACCCAGTGATGCCGCTCTTTTATCATCCGGTTCAGATGCCCCATAAGGACCGACATAAATATGCGTATCCACAAAATCCCCATTACCCGGATCGCCTTCCGCTTTTTGATAACCAGGATTATTATTAAAACCAGAGTTGCCATTCACCAGCCTTGATGGATCAAGCTGCTTCACCCAATCCGTCATCTCCTTCACATCAAAAGCGCCCCAGTTTTCATTGAAAGGTACCCAGGTAATAATTGAGGGTGAATTATACAAGTCATCCATTATAGCCACCAACTCCTTTCTGTAAGTACTTCTCGCATTAGCCGTATCTTCATGCTGATACCAGATAGCCGGCATATCCTGCCACACTAACAGGCCGAGCTTATCTGCCCAGTAATAGAACCGCTTAGGCTCCGTTTTCATATGCTTCCTGATTAAATTGAAGCCGGCTTTTTTCGTAAATTCTATATCAAACTTCAGCGCTGCTTCAGTCGGTGCTGTCAGTACACCATCCGGCCAGTATCCCTGATCCAGTAATCCCACCTGCATCACGAATTTATTATTCAACAGCGGTCTATTTACACCATTTAATTTCCCGGGTTTTATATCCCGCATGCCAAAATAACTGCTGATCTCATCCGTGATATGACCCTTGCTGTCACTCAGGGTGATGCGCAGATCATATAAAAATGGATTATCCGGAGACCATAATTTGGGCTCCTTTATAGGCAGGTATAATTTCGTTCCTGTGCCACCGGTGATGGAAGATACGACACTGGAACCCTCCATTGCAATGGCTTTTACCTGTGCATTATCTCCATCCACAAATAATTCCAGCCTGTTATTGGCCAGGTCTGGCAACAGGCGGATGTTCCTGATATAATGTTCGCCTACCGGCTCCAGCCATACGCTCTGCCAGATACCTGAAGTAAAAGTATAATCACCACGAGGTCCATTTTTTCCGGAAGGCGTTCTTCCGTCATTAGGGTCATGTGCGGCCACTACAATTGTATTCGTGCCGGCTTTCAGTAAGCTGGTAATATTGATATGAAAGGAGCTGTAACCACCGGCATGCGATCCGGCTTTTGCTCCATTTACAAATACGGTCGCATCATGGTCCACCGCATCGAAATTGATAATTACCTGTTTCCCTTTCCAGGTAACAGGAATTTCAAATGTACGACGGTACCACATATTGATTTCCTGGTTCCGCTCAATGCCTGAAAGCACAGACTCCGGACAATAAGGCACCAGGATTTGCTCCGTTTTATTACTAAAATTAATTGGCTTCGCCGGGTTCAGGGCGCTGGCCACATTTTTACCTCCTATGTAATCCCATTTACCATTTAAACACAGCCAGTCTTTTCGCACCAGTTGTGGTCGTGGATATTCAGGAAAAGGAACCGTGGCTGACATGGCAGCGTTTGTCCATTGGGTAGGTAGTTTGGCGGTCTGGGCTACAATATTTTGAAAGAAGAGACCGTGGAATAATAGCAAAAGCAGATAGTACTTTGTTTTCATTACAGAATATTTACGCTTGAAACAAAGTACATAAAAATAGCCGCATTATATAATGCAGCTATTAAACTGGGGTTTATCGGATCTTAGACTAAAAAGCTAAACTTGTTCTCGAACATTGCTCCGATTAAGGGTATGGGTTTCTTCTGCTCATTTACTGCATTGATAATCCCAAACACCCACAAGACAAACAGGATCAAAGATAGATAGCTAAGCATGCTAAGTGCAGGTATTATATGTGTCACAACTGACAAAATGATATTCACGACAATCGTAAGAATAAAGAATCCTAAACCCTGTTTCAGGTGATAAGTAACCAGCTCACTTTTAGGTTGTAGTTCTTTGCCTTTAATATAGGCGATAACCCAACCAATGATTGTTACATAACTTAGGATAGAAAGTGTTTTTTGGTTCATAATGATATGTTAATGGTGCAAAATTAAACTGGCCGGCGCTGACTAAAATCTATACTTGTCCACCTGTAGGTTTAAATTGGTATTTGGTAACTTTGCCTTTACAATCCTTCTTTCATCAATTTGAAAAATACATCTTTTTTGGCCCTTGCAATAGGTACTTCTGTTTTGTCATTCATTTTTACGATGCCCTCCCTGGAATAACTTTCTATAAAATTAATATTGATAAGATGGGATTGATGAATTCTAAAGAACTCAGGCTCAGTGAGTATTTCTTCATAACCCTTCATGGGCCGGGATACAACGATCTCCCTGCTGTCTGTAATATAGAACTTCGTATAAGAACCGGAAGTTTCACAGCGGATGATCTGGTCCAGTTTCACCACATACATCGCTTCCTGTGTGGGTAATATGATCTTGTCCGGTGTTTTCGACAGATTGTGCTGTAATTCAATGAGCTGTTTGTCTGCCATCACCCTCTCCTGCAGATCCGCAATACGGTCAATCGCCATCTTAAGTTCCTGTGGATCTATTGGTTTCAGCAAATAATCAATTGCACTATACTTGAATGCACGAACAGCATGTTGTTCATAGGCTGTTGTAAAAATAAGATGGAAATTGCGATAGCTGAGGCGATGTAATACTTCGAATGCCGTACCGTCAGCGAGCATAATATCCATAAATACGAGATCTGGCTTCAGCCGTTCTATCAGCTTTTTTGCATTCTCTACATTCTCTGCATAGCCAATGATCTGAACAAGGTCGGGGGCTACCATTTCCAGCATAATGGAAAGTGCTTCCCTGATGCGATGTTCGTCTTCAATAATGATGGTTTTGTACATGTTAGTTAATTGGGATTCTCAATTTTACGATACAACCACCCTCGCTGCGATCATATATTTCAAAACCTGCATCCGGGTAGCCCTTTTGCATGAGCGTCAGTCGCTCGCCTGTAATGGTCGTTGACATAGAGCGGTGTGTATCATTTGTTTTCCGGAGTTTGGAGGCAGTCAGGCCAATACCATTGTCAGTCACTGTGCAGATCAGGTATTGCTGCTCAGTATCTTCTTTAAAGTGAATAATCAAGGATCCGGTGGTTGTATAGGGCAACGGCTTTAACCCATGTTCAATAGCATTTTCTACAAATGGCTGAATGAGCAGGGGAGGGATGCGTGTGTTGCTGTTTACATCTCCGTCGCAGTCAATTTTATACCTGAAGGAATTGTTCAGGCGTAACTGTTGCAATTCTATATAGTGAGTTAAGGTAAAGATCTCCTCTTCAAGTGAAATACTTTCCCTGCGGGAATTTTCCAATACCTCTCTTGTCAGCCTGGCAAATTTACCCAGGTAAGAAACTGCGGGTCCTGTTTCCTTTTGCAGGATCATACTTTGGATATTCCCCAGTGCGTTGAATATAAAATGCGGGTCCATTTGTGAACCCAGTAAACGTTTTTCCAGTGATAGTCTTTGAGTTAGGTTCACCATCGTCTCCTTCTCCATCAGTTCCAGTTTCAATTCGCTGTTTAGCTGTTCCTGTTGCAGAAAATCTTCCCTGTTCTGATAGCACCGTTGGCGGAAATAATAAGAGCGGTACATGAAAATAAGTCCGATGAATAAGATAGCTGCAATACCGTAACCCAGTAATTTATTTTTCTGTTGTAGCTTGTAAGCCTGCTCCAGCTGGTGGATGATGGTCAGTTTCTTTTCAGATTCAAAACGGGCATCTGCATACTGCAGCATTTTCATGGTATATTCATCCGTGCGTAACTGGTTATACCGCATGTAAGCAGTATCATAACCATAGTAGGCTTTATAATCCTGTTGCCTTAGCGCCAGTTCTTTCAAACTGTTGTAAAAACTGGCCATCAGGTAATAGTCTTTGTAAGGAACAGTGCGCTGATAGTCAATACCTTCCTTGAAAAGCAGCCCTGCAGTATGAAAATCTCCTTTCCTCATATAATACTGCCCCTTGAGCCCAATGGAATTCCTGAATATGTTTTTAAGACCATACCGGCGGGCAATACTGTTAGCCTTATCCAGGTATAGCAGAAAACTATTTTCATCACCAGGCACCGGACTTGCCATAAGAAAATCTGCCAGGTTAATATATGCGACACCGATATTACTCTTGCTGATAATCCTGGCTTCATCTCTTTCTGCTCTTGCTACTGTTTCCCTCAGGAAGGCTGACACTTCCTGCCATTTTTGAAAATCATTCTTCGGCAGCTCGTCTTTCATACAACTCCCCATTGCCAGGCGGGCATGCAAAATACTTTCTGCATCACCTGCCTTGTTTGCATAAGCTAATGACTCGCTGGCATATTTACGCACTTTAAGGGGCGAAGCAGGAAAGAAAAGGTAGGATATATCAGCAGCTATTTTTGCACAAAGGTCATAGTCCTTTGACTGGGAGAATAAGTCATATGCTTTCAGCAAATAAATGATCGCACTTTGGTTATCTTCAATATACGATTTTAGCAAACCCATTGATAGTGAGGCATATGCCTTTGCGCGCTGACTATGGGCTTTTTCAGCAAGTGAATAAGCCGCATTGGCATTGGCGGAAAAACGGTCCAGGTCCAGTAAACGCCTATACGTCAATGCTATATATGCATAGCAGATCGCTTCATCCTCCATATTGGCATCAGCTTTCGCTTTCTCAAGCGCATCCCGCTGCATACGTATACTGCGGGCTGTATCAGCAAAACGAAGGGCATATCCCTCGCTTGCTATTTTTTCGGGAAAAGATTTTTGCTGCGCCGTTAAGGGGCTGGTTACGAACAGCAGGTAGCAGAGAAGAGGCACAGTACAATGTGAAAACATGGCGGCTAAAGTACGAAGACTTTTATTCTGTTTTTGAAAAGATGACAAGGATTATAAGCTACCAAATGTAAATCCAGCGCCGCCGTTTGCCATTTTTGCACAATAGATCCTGGCAGTAATTGCCAATCTTGCTGTAAACATATCTTTATGATAAATAGAAAAATCTACCGGCTGTTGCCCGCCTTTTATTGTTCGCAATACTTGTTACTGCCTGGTCATCAGCAGATAAGTGAATGACAACAGGAACAATTAAATCTACTTTAACATCCAACTCCATTGCATTCCGCAAACAGTCTCATATCGCAGACTCATCCAGTTTGCTAATCAGCAATTTTATTCTGGCTATTCGTTTTGATAAACGAGGTATTCCAACATTAGGTGCATTTGTCAAAAATAATAATGGCATAGATGGCCAGATTATGGTAAAATCCCATCCGGGAAACTGGCATTTAAATCAGTATCCTGGATGCCCTGAGTGATCATTTACAAATGATTATGCCACCATGTCCTTCACGCTGAGATGTAATGAGCTGACGATAGATGAATTAGAAATTGAGTGATGCAATCATTTTACAGATGTCGTACAACGACAAATCTTCGTATCTTTTTCTACCGCCGGTCAAACCATTCCCCGGTATGTACTGTTAAACTACCATGGCAGAAAGAAAAATCAATACAGAGATCTGGCTGAAAAATCCCAGGCATAGTAATTACCCCGCAGCAGCAGATTACCTGGACCTCTTACTCCCAAGGAGTCGGGTACAGAAAATAGTAGCGGAACTAAAGAAAGAAAAAACGGTGCTGAAAAAGGCCAAAGACATTTTACGCGCCAGCCAGTTACCCTTGTTACCACCAGAAAACATTCACGTAAAAGAGAATATCGCAAAGGTCAAATCAGGCAAAAAACTCTCACCTGTGCTGCTGGTTCGCTCCGAAAGGCTGATTATTGCTGATGGATATCATCGTGTCTGTTCAATTTATTATCTTTCTGAAGATTTTGATATCCCCTGCCGGATAACAGATAATAGATAGTTTATGAACAACGAAATTTTTCTACGTTTCCTGCTTGCCGCAGTTTGGGGCGGCCTTGTTGGAATAGAACGGGAATACAGAAGTAAATCTGCCGGTTTCCGAACCATGATCATGATCTCCATCGGGTCCTGTTTCTTCACGATCATATCTTCTATGCTGGGAGGTAATAATCCCGACCGTATAGCCGCTAACATCGTAACCGGGATCGGGTTCCTGGGGGCAGGGGTAATTTTCCGGGGAGAGAACAAGATAAATGGCATCACAACAGCTGCCACTATCTGGACAGTGTCCGCCGTAGGGATGGGTATTGGGGGAGGATATTATTTCGCAGCAGCTTGTGCTTCCATGTTTATCCTGACCATCCTGGTATTGCTACCCTATATCGAGGCGGAAATAGACAGACATCACAAATCAGTAGAATATACCCTCATTTTCCGAAATGCGGCCTATTCTGCGGAGTTGTTCGAACTTTCCCTGTCCAGGTATGGACTGAAATATAAACCTTCCAAAAAGGAAAAGGACGGGGAACTGTGCATACTATCCTGGATCGTACAGGGGGATACGAAAAAGCACTGGTTATTGATCAATGAAATTATCGACGATGAACGGGTAAACAAGTTTACCTATTAAATAAACGGGGCATTTTAACAAAAATCACTAAACGCTATTTTGGGGAACAAAATGCCAGTTTTGGGCACAAAATCACCGCTTTTCAGTCAAAGTATAGTCATTTTAGCTGATTAATATCATATATAAATAATTAGAATCAATGAGTTTGACTTGCCGGTACTAAATTTGCTGGAAAAAAAAGTTCAACTGCTTTTACTTTAAGTTACCTTTGCATCCCAGATTTTCTGTGATAGATTTAATGAAAATGAGAAAGGAGATCAGAGCTACCATCAGCGCACTAGGAGGCTATGTACCCTCGACAGTACTTACGAACCAGTTTTTATCGACAATTGTGGATACTTCTGAAGAATGGATTATGCAGCGCACAGGCATAGAAGAACGACGTATTGCAAGTGCAGAAGATGAGGCCACTTCAGACATGGCCGCATCAGCGATTCAAAACTTACTTGATAATTATAAGGTTAATCCTGAAGAAATAGAGGCGGTCATCCTGGCCACCGCTACTCCCGACTATTTACTGGCCCCTGCCAGTAGCCTCGTGTGTAAAAAAAGCGGTCTTATCAATGCCTTTGGCTTTGACCTCAATGGAGCCTGCAGTGGCTTCCTGTTCGGCCTTACCACAGGCGCCAGCCTGATCGAAAGCGGCCGCTATAAGAAAGTCATCGTAGTCGGAGCCGACAAAATGAGCTCTATCGTTGACTATAAGGACAGAAACAGCTGTATCCTCTTTGGCGACGGCGCAGGTGCCGTTTTACTCGAACCAACTACCGAAGACTATGGCGTAATGGGAAGTGTGATGAAAACCGATGGAGGAGGAACAGATTCCCTGGTTGTAAAAGCCGGCGGATCCAGGTTCCCTGCCAGCGCTGAAACCGTAAATGAAAACGCACATTATATCAAGCAAAATGGTGCACTGGTTTTTAAGAACGCGGTAGAATCAATGGCCGCGGCTTCCACCGAAGCCCTGGATCTAAATAACCTCGACGCAGAAGAAATTGACTGGGTAATTCCTCACCAGGCTAATAAAAGAATTATCCAGGCTGTGAGCGAAAGACTCAATATCCCCTTCGAAAAAATTAAGATCAACATAGAAAAATACGGGAATACTACTTCCGCCACCGTTCCCCTGGTATTGTGGGATTTTGCTGAAGATTTCCAGCCCGGTCAGAATTTACTGATCACCACTTTCGGCGCTGGATTTTCGTGGGGTGCTACCTGTTTGAAATGGGGGCAGCTCTGCGCTAAAAGAGAAAAGCTGGAATACGCTTTGCCTGTTAGCGAACCAATAAGTATCTAAGATTAGTTTGATGTTTTAATACCAGGAGGCAGCGGAAACGCTGCTTTTTTTATTGCCCCCAAATGAACATTTTTATTACTTCAAAAGAAACTTTTTTAAAAACATACTAACTAGTATGTTTTTTTATTTACTTTTGCTTTGTCAATAAAATAGCAATGTATCAGACCTTTTTATTTTTACATGCTGCTAACCGGTACCTCGTGCTCATCAGCCTTGTCTATGCGATTGTTATGGCAGGCAATGGCATCCGGTCCGGTAGGGTATTCTCACCACTTAACAACACTGTCAGGCATTTAACTGCTACCATCGGGCATATCCAGTTGATGCTCGGTCTTTACCTGTACATTATAAGCCCTATCGTCAAATACAGTGTCGTTGATTCATCTTCTCATAAGATCATCAGTGAGGCAGCATTCTTCCGCTACTTACATGTTTTTTTGATGACAGCTGCTATTGTAATAATGACGATAGGATCCGCAAAAGCAAAGCGGATGGAGACGGACAAGCAAAAATTCATGACCATACTGGTATGGTTTTCAATCGCACTCCTGGTCATATTGATTGCTATACCATGGCCGTTTTCACCACTGGCTAAGCGGCCCTATTTCCGATCATTCTAAAAATTAATGAAGCTTATGTTACAATTGTTCAAGACGCCAATCGGTCGTCTAAGGATCATCTCATTCCTGGAAGGGATCTCGCTGATCATCCTGCTATTTATTGCCGTGCCCTTAAAATACTGGGCGGGCCAACCTGCCCTGGTTAAATTAATGGGCCCGATCCATGGCTTGCTGTTTACCTTATTTGTCATCACCACACTGAGTGTAGGCGTAACGTACAAGTGGAAGTTTTCCGAGACCTCCTGGAAGGTTTTACTCGGCTGTATTATTCCATTCGGCACTTTCTATATTGACAGGTACATCCTGGCACCCGCAGCAAGCAATGAAAGGAGCTAAGTATGTCGCCGTTATTATCATACTGATAATGGCCTGCATGCTCCTAAACCGCGCCGGCATTGAATTCAACATGCAGCATATGATCGACGATGGGGGAATTCCATCTACCTAAGATCGGCACTACTATTATTCATGAGTAAGGGCTACAGCTGCTGAAGCAGTACATCAAAACCCTGAAAGCATATTGATCCGATAGATTGATTTGGCTCGTGGATCGTATTGAATTTAATTATGCCGGCCGCAACACCCTTGAAAAAATGGCATATTCAACCTGGTATTGATTATGTTTTACGTATAGAAATTAAATCCGAAATTGTGATTAATATTTGAAGGTAAAATAAAACGATCCGGATGAAAAAGGCTGAGGCAACAAGGATGAATATTTTAGAGAAAGCATTTGAGCTGATTTACGTCAAAGGGTACAAAACCACCAGTATTGACGATATCATTGCCACCACAAAGGTGACCAAAGGTGCATTCTACTATCATTTCAAAAACAAAGATGAGATGGGGATCGCCATCATCAATGAATTGATGAAACCTACCCTGGCACAAAGTTTCATTGAGCCTTTAAAAACCGATGCCCCACCACTGGATGCAATTTATGGGCTGATCCATCATTTGCTCATGGAAGATAAATTCCTCAAAGTTGAACATGGATGCCCCGTGGCTAACTTCGCAGCTGAAATGAGCCCCTGGAATGAGGACTTCAATGCCGCCCTGAATGAACTGACACACGAGTGGACCAAGATCATGGTCGCTGCGCTTGAGCGGGGCAGGAAGAACGGAACAGTACGCAGGGATGTCAATTCAAAACAGGTGACCATGTTCGTGATGTCCGGCTACTGGGGCGTACGTAATTTCGGCAAACTCGAAAATAGCAACAGCCCGTATATCCTGTTTTTAAAACAGCTAAAATCTTACCTGGAGACCTTAAAATAATTTACAAGCCAGGTATCGCCTGTTCTCATGGAAATGCTGCAATATGCATCGAAAGAAAGTATGACAGGATCTGGAAGCTGGCTAGCTTTTATAACCTCTTACCTGGCCATTATCCAATCAAAGCCAACAACAAAATGAGGTTGGCCCATAAATAAAAATAGCCGCTGAGATTTGCTTAAACGGGAACACGACTCCATCCGGGATACGAATAAAAAAAGGCTGTATCGGATTTATGATACAGCCTCTTTTATATAAAAAAGAACAAATTAATTTACTTAATTAAACAGCACCGCACCTCCCGCTTTCTTCAAAGTAATTGTCACACTCGTACCTACTTTTTGTTTTTGCAATACGGACGCCTGGCCCTCGCCATCCTTAATTATTGACACCTCTTTATTCTCCAGCATAGGCAATTTTATCGTAATCGTCTTTTCTGCCGGCTCCCCGTTCACCGCTGCCACATACCATTTACTACCTTTACGGCGTGCAATCACACAATACTTCCCGGGATAACCATCAATCAAACGGGTCTCATCCCAGGTGGTGGGCACATTCCTGATAAAGTCCAGCAGGTATTCCGGCGTGCCTTCCAGGTTATCAGGTGTCAATCCCCAATGCTGTACAGGTGAAAAGAACAACACCGCCGTTGCCATTTCAAAAGCATCTGTAGTACGTCTGAAATTTCCTTTTTCCGGGTTACGGTTCAGGCGTTTGTTCAGGAACACCGGTGCAAAATCCATCGGTGCCACTGCATTACGGGTAAAAGGATAAATGGTGGCCGTCTGCGGATAATTATCACAGAAAGATTGCTGGAATACCAGGTTCTCTGATGCCAGTACCGCCTCACTGCTCACCCAGTTTGGATACATCCGGTCCCATCCCCTTGGCAGGGTCGCGCCATGAAAGTTGATCACCAGCCCATATTCAGCCGCATCCGCCAGTATATCGTGGTACAGCTGCATGGTCACCTGTTTATCACCGCCAAAGAAATCGACTTTTAAGCCCTTAATCCCGATCTTTTGTAACCAGGCCATTTCCTCCCGGCGAACAGTCCTGTCACTCATACGGTTTTTAGGCGTATAAGGCGCGTCATTCCATGATCCGTTACTATTATACCAGAGTATCAGTCCAACACCTTTTGAAGCCGCATATCGGGCTAATTCGGCCATTTTCTCTTTCCCGATCAGCACATCCCACAATACATCGATCAACACGTATTCTGCTTTCAAACTGGCTGCAAGGTCAATATATGCCACCTGGTCCTTGTAATTGGCACTGCTATCCTGCCAGATGATCCAGCTCCAGGTAGCCCTGCCCGGAGTAAAGAGCTTATCTGACTTTACTACCGGCTTCACTACATCCGTCGCTACCGTAGATGCTACGATAGGTTTCAGGTCATTGCCTACCGTAATTGTTTTCCATGATGTCTGGAAAGGTAGTGGCGCAGTAGCACTTGCCGGCCCCTGCCCGTTATTTTCGCCGCTTTGAGGAAATGCAATCGTATATAATCCATCAGTACTGCCCTCACTCAAACGGGTACCTACATAGTTATCACCCACACCCGTTTCGGAGATCAATGCCCATGCCTGCCCGGCTACATGAAACAAGGCAGGAAAAGTATAACCTACTTTATTTTGCGAAGTAACACCCACTGCTTCTTCTATGGAATAAGGTTCCTCATAAGAAGGCTTGGTCCGCATCCAGCCCGTCATCGGCAATGCCTGTTGGGTAATAAACGTGGTCGTTTTCGCAGGGAAATCAAAACCTGTTACTTCCTTTTCTACCGTGCAGGCAACTGCCCCTTTACCATTTTTGGGGATCCGGTAAGAGAAAGCCACATCCCGGTTGCTCACCCTGAACAGCACCTCCAGGGTATCTTTACCAGCATTGATAAACGCACAACGTAGCTCATTGGCTTTGTAGTCTACCCTGCTCACCTTACCCCTGTCCAGCGAGTATTGTTCCTGCAGCAGTTTTTTCTCCCTGCCTGCCCATTGTAGTTGTTGTGAAAAATCACCCAGATCACTCAGCAGCCCTATGCGGGATGGTTCAATGATCGACCTGCCTGCATAGGTAACACTATAATAAGCTTTCCCTTCCCGGAGTTGTACATTCACTGACAACTGGCTGTCCGGGCTTTTTACAAGCGCATCATTTTTCTGGGCAAAGGCTTCAGTACCTGCAAATGCAGACATGAAGAGGCATAGTAACATTCGTTTTGACATATCATGGAATTTGTTGACGTTTCACCTGACAGTTATCACACGATGCTATTTACATTCATCCTGTTCAAAGAATAGCTGTCATTGACGTAAATATACAAAACAGCCACATTAAAAATACCCATTGCAGAAAAATTGGTGTAAAATTGACATTTAATATTATTTGATAAAATGGCCCTTTGTATAGAAGGATAAAAACAGACCGGAAACTGCCCTGATAATATCAATCAGGCGTGCACATGAGCAGAAAGCGACGAAGAACTTAACAGAATTCCGGAAGAGATAAATAATAGATAGTAAATTTGCAGTATGATTAAATTAGTAGTAACCGACCTCGATGGTACATTGCTGAATGATCAGCACCAGGTACCGGAGCGTTTTTGGGATATTGCCACCCGACTGTTAAAAAAAGGAGTAAAGCTGGGCATTGCCACCGGAAGACCACATTTCAGCATTACTGAAAATTTCAAACCTTTAATGGGACATGTATATGCCATTTCGGACAATGGCAGTTTTATCATGTATGATAAAAGAGAAATCATGTCCAAGCCATTACCCCACGAAGAAATAGACGCATTGGTGAAAACCTCCCGTGCCATTGAAAATACCTTTCCCGTACTCTGTGGTAAAGATTGCTGGTACCTGGAAAGTGAAGCCCAGGTGCTGCTGGACAGGGTGCTGGTATTCCAGAAAAACATCAAAATAGTAGAAGATCTGACCAGGCTGAATGATCCGGTGCTGAAGATGTCCGTACTCGACCTGGCAGGTGCTGAACAGCACGCCTACCCGCACTACCAGTCATTTGCCGACAGGCTGAAGGTGACCCTCGGAGGAGCATTCTGGGTAGATGTAACCCGCAGGGATGCCAATAAAGGAGAAGCCCTGAAGGTGATACAGGAAGTGAACCAGATCACTGCTGATGAAACACTGGCCTTTGGCGATTATCTGAATGACTATGAAATGATGAAGCATGCAAAATATAGCTATGCCATGAAGAATGCGCATCCTGCCATCATTGAGGCGGCGAACTTCATAACAGAGAAAGGTAACAATGAAGCTGGGGTACTCGATGTGATAGAAGCGCTGTGTTTCAATGCATAACAAAAGGTACTTACCTCCAGGGAACTGGTTACAAAGCGGGAATGCATGCCGAAGGTACCTTTCCAAACATCTTCTTAAACGTGCGCGAAAAATGAGACAGGCTTTCAAATCCTAAATCAAGATAGATCGCTGATGGCTTTTTATTTTTCTTTTCTATCAGGTGCCGGGCTTCCACCAATCGCTTTTCCAGCAGCCATTGTCTCGGTGCCGCGTCAAATACCTTTTTGAAATCCCGCTTAAATGCCGCCAGACTTCTCCCTGTCAGCTGCGCAAATTTCTCAACCGGTAAATTGAAGTGATAATGGCTTAACATGAACTTTTTAAGGTCTATTTTATAAGGCGCTGAAAAGTCGAACAATAAACTATTCAAAGAAGGCATAGCATATAGCAACAAGGTAACTCCTTCTCTTACTTTCAGCATCCCCATGCTGGCTCTGATCTTTTTATCCGGATGGCGCACATAAGGGAGCACTGACTGAAAATACCCCTGCATAAAATCATTCGGTGGAATGAGCACAAAGGGGGAACCGGTATATGGCTCCCTGACCTCTATTTTTTCTTCCAGGGCAATCGTTCTGAGCAGGTCCTCCTGTAATACGATTACAATGGTTTCATAGTTTCCTTCCGCTGATGGTATTTTCGTCAATGTAGCCAGCTGATTCTTCCCCACAAGCATTATATCACCCTTTTGCAGGATCGTTTTCCCGCCTGCCGTCTCAATTGATAATTGCCCCTCCACCATCAGGATCAGTGTGTTATGCGCCATGAATGCGGCCACCTCTTTCCGTTTGGATGTGAGATGGGAGTAAAAGATGACTCCTGTAAGTATTTCGGTCGGATCCTTCATAATATACAAAGCTAGGTGCTTATGAGGTATAAATATACTCCCCGTAGCTCAAATAACTTGCCTGAACGGCTCAGAAACACCATCCCGGTTAGCAGGTACTAAACAGCACCATCTTTCACATTTACTTCCGGAATCTCATTCTAACTGAAGGAGCAGGAGGTCCTTTTCGTAAAGGATTGCTTGATTTTCATAAAAAGTGCACTTTGTGTTGAAAATCAGGAATATATAAAGGTTTGTTTTTGCTCTTTCACAAAAACAGACCAATCCGGGATACCTGCGGAGGAGCCGGGATACGTTAATAATGTACCTAAATAACAGGGTAAAGCGAGGGCCCGAACATAGAGGGATAACGGCATTATCGGTTTACTATAAGGTCACCTTAATATCACCTCAATATCCAATCGATATACAAGTGACCTTATCATGATCTTTTAGTACCGTATTAATGAACCGTTGCCATAAGGTTCGGCCTATGTTCAGGAACTGGCCGAGTTGACCCCCACGAAGCGAACCATCGTGTTGCTAATAGGGTTCTCCTTACTGGGACACATAGATAACCGACATCCCGGTAGGGAACTGGCTGAGCCGCACTAAGCGAACCACCGGGTTGCCAATAAGGTATCCCCCTTACTGACGCCGACACACGGATAACCAACATCCCGTTAAGGAACTGGCTGCGCCCGACTAAGCCAGTCACCGGGTTGCCAATAAGGTATCCCCCTTACTGACGCCGGTACACGGGTAACCGACATCCCGGTAAGGAACTGGCTGAGCCCGACTAAGCCAGTCACCGGGTTGCCAATAAGGCCCCCCTTACTGACGCCGACACACGGATAACCGACATCCCGTTTAGGAACTGGCTGCGCGAAACGCCCATCGCTATTTAATAAACTGGCAGATTAACCGGGCAAACGGATGTTGCCCGCAGGGATGGATAAGGTAGAAGTAATACAGGCAAACTGTCAAAAGGGCCTTTCAATAAAATTTTTAAAACAAAAATGGCAAGTCCGCCTGCAACATAGAAGGCTAAATTTTAAAATACAGCAGTGCTTTCCAGATGCCATCATTATCAATGTCATCCGTTACATAATCTGCTACCGCTTTTACATCGGCTGTCGCATTACCCATGGCCACACCAATGGCGGTATGCCTCAGCATTTCAATATCATTTCCACCATCTCCGAAAGACATGGTCTCCGATATATGAAACCCAAAATGTTCGCAGAATACTTCTACCCCTACTTTTTTACTGATCCCTTTCGGATTAATATCGGCAGAATGGGGTGCCCAGCGGGTAGCAATGCTATTGGGCATAATGTTATGCATGAATTCCAGCTCATCTTCCTGTTTCAGTAAGATATTCGCCTGCAAAATATTGCAAACATCCGGGTTCGTTCTGTCTACAAGCGGCGGTACAGGAAGGTTCAGGTAAGCATACATGGCGATGATCTCCGGCGTTGCCTGGTTTACAAAATGGCAGTCCTCGTACATTAGTGAGAAATTCAGAGGCTGATGGCTGGTATAGTGCAATAATTGCTGAATATCCTGGGGATCCAGTGCCTGTTTGAATAACACGCTATTATCCTTAGCAACACAACACCCGCCATTAAATGTAATATAGCCATCAAAATTCAGGTGCTGCACATGACTGATGGCATTGATGGAGCGACCTGTAGCAATAAAGACCCTGATTCCACGTTCCCGAAGGTACTCCAGCGCACGTATCGTCGAAGCCGGTATGGACTTCGTTTTAGCACTAAAAAGTGTACCATCAATATCAAAAAAAACGGCTTTTACAGTTGTAGCTTTATCCATGTCGCCTTGTTTCAGGTTGAATCGGTAAAAATACTTAAATCGAACTGCATTTTACTAGTCCAAATTGGAAAAATAAGGGTAGTCCAATCCTTTTTGAATTAATTCATCCCAACCAAATCCACTTCCAGCAACCTTCCAGGCCGCAAAGCGCTGAAATTCCTGCAAAGCCTGTGATAGACTAGGACACTCATTAAATTTATTATTGCTAAATTGGTTTAGCAAAATTCACGTTATGAAGCTTCTTTATACCTTATTCTCCTTTACTGTATTATGCAGTAATCTTTGTTTCAGTCAGGATAACCGCCCCTGGAATGCCCAGTGGATCGGCCTGAAGGCACCATTCGACAATGGTAAAAGTTATGGGGTTTATTATTTCAGAAAGGCGATAGACCTGCCTGAAAAACCAGGGAGCTTCATCATTCATGCCTCTGCCGATAACCGGTATAAATTGTACATCAACGGGCAACTCGTAAATATCGGCCCTGCCAAAGGGGATTTTTACAACTGGAATTATGAAACGATCGACCTGGCGCCCTACCTGGTCAAAGGCAGGAACAGCGTAGCGGCCATCGTGTGGAACGAAGCAGAGTTCCGCCCGGAATGGCAAATGACCCTGCGAACCGCATTCATTATCCAGGGACATACCCCTGCAGAAGACATCCTGAATACCAACGATTCCTGGAAATGTGTGCAGGACAAAGCCTTCTCACCTTTATGGGGTTTCTTTGCCGCTACTAACGGTGAGATCGTGGATATGAATAAGACGATTTCCAACTGGCAGGCAAAGGATTTTGATGACAGTGCCTGGCCTCCGGCAGGTAGCCTGTTCCAGGGCAATCTGAAAGGTGCTGGCGATGGTTTTGGTTACATGCTGGTACCCAGCACTATTCCAGCCAGGGAACTTACCTACCAGCCTATCACAGTGATACGTAAAGGTTCTTCGCTGCCTGCTACCATTCCTGCTAATACCACGGCTACAATATTACTCGATCAGACCTACGAAACCAACGCATTCCCCACCATTCATTTCAGTGGTGGTAAAGATGCCGGGCTTTCTCTCAGTTATGCAGAAGCCTTGTATGACCACCAGGAACCTTATGGCTCCCACAAAAGCAATAGAAACGATGTGGAGGGGAAAGACTTTTTTGGTGTGAAAGACAGTCTTACAAGTAATGGCCTGCAGGATCAAACATTCACTCCCTTCAATTTCCGTACTTTCAGGTATATAAAGCTGGCAGTACATACCAAAGATGCGCCTTTAGTGATCGATAGTCTTTATGGCACTTTCACCGGGTATCCGTTTAAGCAGACCGCAATTTTTAAATCTGCTGATACCACCATTCCAAAAATACTCGACATCGGCTGGCGTACTGCCAGGCTGAATGCCTTCGAAACCTATATGGATTGCCCATTCTACGAGCAGTTGCAATACATCGGTGATACCCGTATCCAGGCCATGGTGTCCTATTATTATAGTGGTGATGACAGACTGGCCCGTCATGCCCTCGACCTGATGGATCAATCCCGTTTACCCGAAGGCGTGACCCTCAGCCGTTATCCCACACATACCACACAGGTGATTTCTACTTTCTCCCTATGGTATATCGGGATGTTGCATGATTACTACATGTACAGGCATGACAATGATTTCATAAAAAATAAACTGCCGGGCATGAGAGGCATCCTGGCCTTCTTTGCTAAATACCAATTGCCAGATGGCTCCCTTGCCAATACACCCTACTGGAATTTCGTAGACTGGGCCTCCGGCAAGGACTGGAATGGAGGTGCGCCTCCCAAAGGGAGCGATGGCAGTTCTGCGATCGTAGATCTGCAATTATTATGGGCGTATCAATGGGCTGCACAAATGGATCCCTCTCCCTTATATACACAAAAAATTGCGCAACTCACGAATACGATTAAACTAAAATACTGGGATGCCGGCAAAGGTTTATTCGCAGATACAAAGGAGAAGGACCACTTCTCCCAACACGCAAATTCTCTCGCCATCCTTACAGGCCTGGTAAGTAAAGCAGCTATGCCTGCGCTTGGAAAAAAACTCCTGGCCGATAATACCCTCACCCAATGTTCTATCTATTTTAAATACTATCTCCACCAGGCACTGGTACAAGCCGGCCTCGGAGATGATTATTACAACTGGCTGGGCATCTGGAAAGAGAACATTGCCATGGGCCTGACTACCTGGGCAGAGTATTCTGATGTAGGTTATTCCCGGTCTGACTGCCATGCATGGGGGAGTAGTCCTAATATCGAATTTTTCAGAACTGTATTAGGTATAGACAGTGATGCACCCGGTTTCAGTAAAATAAAAATTGAGCCACACCTGGGTAGTCTGAAAAATGTAAGTGGTGAAATGCCGCATCCTTTTGGCAAGATCAGTGTTAATTACGAATTCAAAGGTGGCCAATGGAATATGGAGCTGCAATTGCCTGCTAATTCATCCGGAAATTTCATCTGGAAAGGGAAAGCCTATCCAATCAAAGCCGGGAATAATAAAATCAGGTTGCAGGCATAGTACCTGGTTTTGCAGATGCATCCCTGACCCTGATAAATCGCCTGACGCAGCAGTGGGAACATGATCTGATTTGGTGTTAAACAAACTGATTAACATAAAAGAGATCACCTTCCCACTGTTGCTGTTAATGGCAGCTTGTACTGTGGTTGACTAAAAGGTAAAATGAAGGCGCTGATAATTGCATAAAAGCCTTTTCGGCTCCATCACCCACCCGGGAGGGGGGAACCTTTTATTCAGCCCCAGGCAAAAGTTTTACACGCTCCCTTGCCCCTCCTAAAGTGAACGGATATATGTATCCAGTTCCTCGTCCTTGCCCAGACCCAGTTTTAATTTGATCCTGTAACGGGCCATCAGGATACTCTTAGGCGCAATACCCAGTCGCTGGGAGACTTCTTTGTTGGTTAAACCTATATAGATATAAGCACAGTGTTTCAGGTCAAGCCTGGAAAGTGAATTGTCAGATCGTTCTTTTAATTTATCAAACACTTCGGGGTTCACGTTTTCAAAATCCGCTTTGTCTTCTGCCAGCGATTCATCCAGTCTTTTATCGTGATCGATGATCCTGTTGATCTGTGTAAGGACGGATTTATTGTTGGTATGTTCCGCGATCTTTTTTTGTAAGGTCTGTACAAGGGCATTTTTCTGTTCTACCTGTAGTGTACCTGCCAGCAGGTCTTTCTGTAGCCGTTCCTGTCTCTCCTGCATTAATTGTTGCTCTGCAATGAGGCGCATGGCTTCTTCATCTTTCAGGCGGGTTTCCATGCCCAGTTGTTTCAGGCGGAAATGATAGGAACGGAAAAGGAAGATGGCTGCCGTGAGTAAGGCCAGTGCCAGGCCTATATAAAGATAGCCCAGCGTCTTGTGCAAACTGGCTGTCTGTTCCAGGTTCCGGAGGGCGGTGGCTGTTTTCTCTGCCTGGTACTTTGCCTCCAGTTCTTTGGTAATATTCAGTTTTTCTTCGTTATAAAGTTGCTTATACAAGGCGGAGAATTGCTGCTGGTATTGCAGTGCATCTTTATAATTGCCCCGTTTCTCTGCCAGTGCAGCCAGGGCAGACATGAATTGTATTTTGGTCGCCAGTGTATTCGAACTATCTGCATTTATTATAGCCAGCCCTTTCTGCAATAGTTCTTCGGCCTTATCATAGTGGCCGGCAGCGGCTTCATAATCGCTCTGCATACCATAGCAATTGGAAACAACCTCCATATGATGGGTTTCAACACCGATTTTCCGGGCAATGTCCAGGTATTTAAATACTGTATCCCTGTAGGAGGCGGGAAAATTTTGTGCATAGATGTCTGCCAGGTTCAGGGCCGTGATCGCCACTGTGCTATGAAAGATGATGCGGTCCTTATTATTTAAATAAGTAGCAATCGACAGGCTGTTATAATAAATTGCTGAGTCGAGCGCTGCCTTGTCGCTGGTATGCGCCATGTGATAGTATTGCCAGTAGGTGCCCAGTGTCTGATAGGCAACGAGGATGTTATCGTAGTCCATATCCACCAATGCCGCCTGCAGCGATAGCTGTCCATATTTTTTATGCAGGGGGCCATCTTCCTGGTTTGCATAGATGCTGGCCATCACATAATATACGGCTGATGCATAATAGGGAGACCTTGCTTTCTCCAGGTATTTTAATGCCTGTTGCCCACTCAGCAGGGCGTTTTTTTCATCCCCTTTGATATTTTCCATCCAGCATTTGCGATACCAGGCGATCCCTTTTGCCAGCTGACTACCTGTTTTTTCGGCGTAGTAAACTGCACTATCTACCACTGCTGCAGACCGGGTAAGATCATTTGCCTGGATATAAATCTGTGCCAATGTGGCATAAGCTATGGAAGTGTATTGTGCATCCGAAAGGCCACGGCTGAGGGCCACTGCCTGTAGTCCGATTGCTATCGCAGTCTTATTTTCTGTAATGGATTTGGCCCTGGCAAGGAGACTAAGCGTCATCACTTTTTGCCCGGGTGTAATATTTTTTTGAGCTAGTACAGCGCTAAGAGAATCGGCAGGTGTGCGGGCGGCACACGACGCCACCAATAGGATGAAAACAATGAAGAATATGGTTATCTTATTGATTAACTGCGACATATGTGTTTTTGTAGGGTGTTTGTAGTTGGCATATTTTAGCCCATGTAGAGCATTTGTAGATACCAGATTTTCATTTTCGCTGCCCGCTATGACTATTTTTGAGGACACACAAGCGGGTATAAATATAATATAAGAAGATAAAATCACGGGGGTAAAAATGATGCAATATTTTGAATTTCAGGACGAAAATGGAGCCTGCTTTTTTGAGATCAGGTTGGAGGACAGGATCGTGAGAACAAGATCAGGACAAAAAGGCACACCAGGTATTACCATGGAAAAAATATTCCGGGATGCAGGAACGGCAGCAGCAGAATTTAACCGATTGACGAAAGAGAAGGAAAACGATGCTTTTTATTTCCGTTTGGGAGATGAGTACAGTTTGTAACCGGTACCTTTATCTTTATGGGAAGAACCAATAATCCGCTAGCTTTGTCTATATGGGAAGAAACAATATTCCTCGCTTAGCGTTGAGGGCCTTCACAGAGGTAAATTTCAGGGAGCCATTCCTGCATGTTGAAAATTACCCGGTAGATGCAGGCCTCTTTATCATCAAAGACCGGAAAACGACGCCGGTGAAGGATTACATTTCTCCCAACCGCAGGCAGTTTTACAAAATATTTCATATTACAGCAGGTACAGGCATATTGACTGTAGGCTTGCATCAATATTTCATGAACCCGGGCGACATTTCATTTTTGCACCCGGATGAGATCATGTCGTGGCAAACCACATCTGCTGAAACAGAAGGTCATTTTTGCCTGATCCACCCGGACTATTTTCAGGGTGCCAGTCACCTGCTACAGTTATTCAGAAACTATGCTTATTTCCAGCCTGCGAAAGCTGTGGTACAATTAACGCCCGCGCAGTCTGAGAAAACAGACCAATATTTCAAAGCGATCCTGGAAGAAGAGGAAGGAAACAATGAAGATAAACAACAAGCCATCTTCCTGCATTTACAACTTATACTGCTTGCGGCACAGCGTGCCGGGAAAAACCTGGCCGACGAAGCTGTGCCTGAGAGCTATCGTTATATTTATGGATTCCTGTCTTTGCTGGAAGCCACTTTCCAGGTACGGCACCCGGATGATGTAGTGAAAATAAAAACAGCCACGGAGTTTGCCGAACAATTACATGTACACCCCAATTACCTGAATACACTGGTGAAAAACCAGACCGGCAAAACCCTCAGGGAGCATATCCAGGAACGGCTCTTGTACGAAGCAAAGGTATTGCTGAAGCAAACCGACTGGGATATCAGGGCCATCAGTTATGTACTGGGCTTTTCTGAACAGGCTGCTTTTACCGCACTTTTTAATAAGAAGGAACAGGTGTCTCCCTCTAAATTCAGAGAAAATTTGAAACGCACAAGTATCCCTGTTGTTTGATTAAGTACTCACCGGACCAATGTTAGTTCCTTTGTACCATAAAATTTAAAACAAATGGGCAATCAAAGAAAAACATGGTTTATCACCGGTGCATCACAGGGTATTGGACTGATCCTGGTACAACAATTACTGGCTGCCGGCTATAATGTAGCGGCAACTGCACGTAAGCTGGAGACCCTCCGGCAGGCAGTAGGGGTAGACAGTTCCCAGTTCCTGCCCCTGCAGGTCGATCTTGTCAGCGAAGAAAGTGTAGGGGAAGCCGTAAGTAAGGCAATCACACAATTTAATACGATCGATTATTTAGTAAATAACGCAGGTTTTGGCCTTATAGGTGGCATTGAAGAGACTTCTGATACCGAGGTAAGGAACAGCTTTGATGTGAACGTATTCGGGCTGTTAAACGTTACCCGTGCTATTCTGCCACATATGAGGGCGGCACAATCCGGTCATATCATCAATATGTCTTCCGTATTTGGGTTAATCTCCGGTGGGGGATGGGGTATTTATTGCGGCACCAAGTTCGCCGTAGAAGGAATCTCTGAGGCACTGGCACAGGAAGTAAAGCCATTCGGTATCAGCGTAACAATTGCAGAACCCGGGTATGTACGTACGAACTTCCTGAGCAGCGGATCAATTGCACATCCTGCACACCCTGTAGCTGCATATACAGCACTGGAAGAAGAACGCCGTAAGCATAAAGAAGATGTACCCGGTACACAGCCAGGTGATCCTGAAAAAGTAGCGGCAGCCATCATCCGCCTGGGCCAGATGAGTGAAGCTCCCTTGCGGGTACTCATGGGAGCTGACGCTTTACAGTTCGCCAATTATAAGATCCAAATGTTGCAGGAGGGTATTGCAGCCAATAAGGAGATGACTTTGTCTACTGATTTTAGTGCATCATTTTGACTGTAACTAAGCCTGCCGCAGGCATCTAACTACTCCCGCTGCTGTTATACGCCAATTGCAGCGGGAGTAGGTTAATGTTTGGCAAAAATGTATTAAGTTAGTACAGCTAATTTAATAACTAATATGAGACACACCCCGCTTTACCTATTTGTATTGTTGTTCGCCCATTCATTATTGGCCCAGACAAGCCCCACAGAAAAACGAACCGACAGTATCTGCCGCCTGGTGGTACAATTACTCAACGATAGCCAACCTGACAGTGCCTACGAATTTTGGGGAGAAAGCATCAGGAAGCTATATACGCCGGATATGTGGCGGAATACTTTCAAAACAAATATCCAGCCGCTGGTGCCAATGAAAGACCTCCGGTTTATTGGTAGCCGGGATGGTATCAATGCCTACAACGTAAACAGCATTATACCGCTGAATGTGTATGCAAAGCTGGATGCTACCGGGAAAATGGAAATCTTCTTCTTTGAAGATGCCAGGAAGAAAAAGCCAGCAGCACCTCAAACGCCGGTACTTTCTGACAATCCCCTGAAAAGTCACCCCGACAGCATTGTGGAAGCTGCTATAAGACCTTATATCAATCAATCGGGTATTGTAGGACTCAGCGTCGGCGTACATTACAGGGGGCAGGATTTTTATTACAATTACGGCCTTCCCCGCCTGGATGCAGATACGCTGCCTGACAACCGCCTTGTGTATGAAATAGGTTCTCTCTCCAAGACATTTACAGGCACCTTGCTGGCCCTGGCTGTTAACCAGAAAAAGCTAAGCCTGGATCAGTCCATTACTACATTTCTTCCTGATTCTGTGGCCGCTAATCCTGCATTAAAAGGCATTACATTCAGGCATCTGGCCAGCCATACCTCGGGATTTCCCAGGCTGCCTTCTAACCTGGATATAACTAAAAACGAACAGCCGTATGAACACTATGACCAGGCACACCTGTTTAGCTATCTGAAAACGGCAACGCCCTCCACAGCACCGGGTAAGGTATTTGCATACAGTAATTTCGGATTTGGATTACTGGGTGTATTGCTGGAAAGAGTATACGGAATGCAGTATGCAGATTTGCTGTCAAAATATATCACCGGCCCACTGCAATTAACGCATACAGGCGTCAGCGTAAGTGCTGCAGCTGCGCAGGGTTATGATAGCGGATTGAATCCTGTGGAGATCTGGAATTTTAACAGCCTGCAAGCTGCAGGTGCTGTCAGATCAGATGCGAAAGACCTGCTGAGGTATGCTGTTCTGCAGCTGGAACAGGGAAAGGACCCCTTGCATCAGGCAGTAGCACTGGCGCACCAGCCGGTATTTGATGATGGTACCACCAAAATAGGCCTGGCCTGGATCCGTTACCAGCACCAGGATGAATTACTGTTTCACAACGGTAGTACCGGTGGTTGCCGCTCCTTTTTACTGGCCGATACAGCTGCGAATACCGCAGTTGTAATACTAGTGAATTCAGTAAATTTTGCAGATGCAGTAGGTGAACAGATCATCCGTAACCTGAAAAAATAATAAACCGGGGCTGATAAAAAAGGGTACTCCCTCCCGGGTGGGTGATGGAGACGAAATGGCTTTGACGCAAATCACAGCGCATTCATTTTATTTTTTAATCAGCCCCGGTAAAAAGCTTCAGCAGTGCTTGTGGAAATAAACAGGTTGAATTATTTTGAATCCTTTAGATTAATTGCTTTTAATTTAGCTAACATGTCTTCAAACACCTGCACATAAATTGCTTTAATGCTGGTTAATTCTGCACTGCTTACGCCACGCACTCTGCTGTTGTCCTTACCTGGAGGACGTGTAGCTACCCGTAACTTTCGGTAGAAAGTCGGAACGCTCCAGTCGCATTGTTTACAGATCATCTCCCTAGCGTCAACAGGGATACCGTTTACCTTCCAGAACATTTCTGCGAAGGGGTTTGCATACTGCTCTTCCTGGGCTTTTTTTATGCCCTTTCCATGCTGTTCCACATGGATTGGCTTAGACCGTTTACGATTCATAATTTGGGATTTGTACGTGCTTGGTCATTAAACATTCAAGTTTAATATGGGTGAATATTTTTGTTAGTAGTTTTTTGAATGGTTGCTGGGGACGAACGATTAGTTCGTTTCACGATGAAAAATTAAAACTCCTTTTGAATATTTCAATAAAAGAAATTTTTATTATTCGCCTTGTGATAAGGAAAGAATCATTTTATGGAAGAATTTTCAATGAATGCTGCGTTTAAAAAAGTGAAATTATTTTTGAAATCTTTTGAGTTAATAAATGAAAAAATGCGTATCACCATGATATTATCAGTAATCATAGTGATACGCATTTTTAATAGTTGCCCGCGGATCAGTTATAGCCGTTGTTCTGTGTATACAGCCCCGGTGCTATATCCAGCTGTGATTTAGGTACCGGGTAAATAATGTAGTTGGTAGTAAATGGCTGAATCTTATTTTGAACGTCTTCAGTAGCTATCCAGGCGGGGATGATTGAAGTGATCAGTCCACTTCTTATAAGGTCATGCCACCTGCTTCCTTCTGCCGCGAATTCTTTTCTTCTCTCTTCCATCAGTTCTGCCAGTGTCACATTTACCTTGTTAGCTGTCAGCCCGGCCCTGGTTCTTACCTTGTTCACAATTGCATCCACATCGGCGGTCTGTGAGCCTGCTGCCCCGTGTAAGACGCATTCTGCTTTCAGCATCAATACATCTGTATACCGCAGCACGATGAAGTTGATGGCCCAGTCCTGGGTCACTGTAGGCACCTTAGTGATATCTACATATTTTTTCAGGAAGGAGCGGGTCTCTACCTGCCCGTTGGTATTGGTATAGCCTGTTTGAATTGTAAAGGCTTTCCTGACGTCGCCGGTTTCGAAACTATTCAGCAGGTTAGTGGATACCGGGCGGATGGTTAGCCCTCCCTGTGTGTTCTTTGAGATGGCGGAGAAATAGGTATCAGGTACCAGGATGCCGGGATAAGAAGCACCTACTGAGGGAGAAGCGCCACTGGTGTAGTCGATATTGTAAACAACCTCTTTATTGTACTCATTGGTGTAAGAAAAGATATCAGTGAATGAAGAGAGGAAGGCATAGTTATTACTATTGATGATCTCATTCAGCAGATCGGCTGCCTGTTGCCATTCATTCAATCCAAGGCCCGGACCGTCTATGCTATAGGTCGGTGCGGAGCGGGTCATGTAAACGAGGGCTAAGATGCCTTTGGCTGCATATTTTGTAGGCCGGCCCCTGTCTGCCGCAGCATAGGTATCTGCAGTGGAAGTGGTGCCATTGGTGGCTGGTAAATGATCGGCGGCATATTTCAGGTCACTGATGATAAGGCTGTAGATGTCTGATACCGGGCTTCTGCCAATGTTAGCTGCTGCTGCTGCCAGCACGGTTTTATCTACCAGGGGCACTTTGCCAAACAACCTGACCAGGTCGAAGTAGAAAAATGCACGCAGGAACCTGGCCTCTGCCTGCAGGCGTGTACGCAATACCGTATCTGTAACCAGGCTACCTCTTTCCGCCAGGTTTTGCAGAACAAGGTTTGCACGGAAGATACCATTGTAGTTCGTTACCCATGCCTCGGACATATACGCATTGGTGGAGAGGTCATTGTAAAAGTCATTCACGCCTTCCCAGTCTCTTACGCCACCATCTGATACGGCATACAGGTTGTCAGACCGCGTTTCAGACAAGTTGTAACACCTGTCAGGATATTTGAGAAGGTCGTTGTAAATAGCGTTCGTCCCCTGTACAAAGTCGTTTGAATTCGCAAAGAAATTGTCCGTCGTTACAGATGAAATGGGTTGCAGGTCCAGATCTGTCTTACAGGATGATATGATAAATATGGTCAGTAATAGCAGGATGTTTCTCATGTGGAATGCGATTAGAAGGTAATGTTTAATCCAAGGATCAGTGATTTGGGCAGTGGTAGTCCGCCATAGTCGCCAGCTTCAGGGAAACTGGTACTTCCGCTGACGTCGGTGTTGGCTGCTTCCGGGTTAAAACCACCATAATACCTGTCGTGACCAAAGTAGTTTTCTGCAGTTATGTAAATTCTTGCTGCACTGACCTGCTTTGTCTTCAACGCCTTCCCCAGGTTGTATCCCAGCGTTATGCTGCGTACCCGCCAGTAGTTGGAAGAGTATAACCAGTCAGTACTGGCAATGTAGGTGGTGCTGGTCACTGCCTTGCTGGTGATACCATTACCCGGTGCCTCTGCTGAGCGCCAGCGGTCACGCATGATGCCCAGTGTATTTTCGAGAGAACTCATGCCCACCCGGTTGATGGCCCTGCCCAGCAGGGAGTAAATGGAGCCACCACTTTGACCCTGTACCAGGCAAGCCAGATCGAAATTGTGGTACTGGAATGTGCTGGTGATTCCCCAGATACGGTCAGGCCCTGGTTTACCAACTATTACCCTGTCACTGCTGTTGATCACACCATCTCCATTGGCATCGTAATACCTGGGGTCACCGGCGGTTTCACTGGTGTACAGGGGTACTCCTTTGTTGATGTCTTCCTGGCTCAGTACACCGATCCTTTTCAGTACATAAATGCTGTAGATCGGTTCGCCTACTTTCAGAATGCTATGCACTGCGGCATCACCCAGGCTGGAAGGGATGACGATTTGTTTTTGTCCGTTAGGGAGGGCCACCAGTTTATTCTTAGTAAGGGTCAGGTTCCCATTCAGGCTCCAGCTGAAATCTTTTGTACTGATCACTTTTGCATTCAGTTCGAATTCCCAGCCAGTGTTTCTTACCCTGCCAGCATTGCTCAGGTAAGTTTGAAAACCGGTGGTGGCCAGGATGGGTACATTCAGGAGCAGGCTTGATGTAACCTTGTTATAGTAATCAATAGCGCCTGAGATGCGGTTATTGAAGAACCCGAAATCAATACCTCCATCAATAGTCTGGCTTTTTTCCCAGGTCAGATCAGGGTTGACAATAGAGCCCTGTGTTTGTCCGGCCACAGAGGTATTGTTCAGTGAAGCATTGGCGGCGCTCAGCAATGCAATACTGGCGTAGTCACCAATGTTGTAGTTGCCGGTCTCTCCATAACTCACGCGGAGTTTAAGGTTACTAAGTGCTGTCAGGTGGTGCATGAAAGATTCATCCATGATATTCCAGCCGATGGAAGCAGCAGGGAATAACGCCCATTTTGTATTGTTACCAAAACGGGAGGAACCATCACGGCGTAAACTGGCAGATAAAAGATATTTGCCCTTGTAAGCATATTGTGCCCGGCCAAAGAAAGAGAGCAGTTTATTCTGTGTTTCTGTGCTGTTGCCGGTGATTGCTACGGCACCATTCAGGGTGGTGATATTGCTATAGTTGAATCCTCCTGAAGATCGTTGCAAGTTTGCATAGAGGTAATCACTGTTATAGGAGAAACCTGCCAGCAGGGATACATCGTGTGTCTTGCCGAAGTTATGATTGTAGTTTAAGGTATTTTCATTTACAAATGTCTGGCGGCGATATTGGGTCAGTGATCCAAAGGTGCCGGCATTCGGCGAAGCCAGTCTTGTAGAATAAGAAGATACCGTCACAGCATTCGGTTGGTAGGTTTTGGATGTATTATCTGTGTTGTCCAGGTTCACAGTTGTTTTGAAATGCAGGCCTTTCAGAATTTCATAATCACCATATACACTGGTGAGTGTTCTGAACCGTTTGGTGGCGCCTGTAAAGTTCAACAATTTAGCCAGTGGACTGTTATTGGACACGGCCCATGGATAGCGATCGTAGGTAAATACGTTTACGTTTTGTGCGTCGAATAATTGTACCGGGGTAGCAGAAACTAATTGATGCAGGATGTTGTCTTTGCCTTCCACGCCGGGATCATTGGTGATGGAGTAGGAGGGGTTGATATTTAAACCAAGTTTCAGCCTGTCGTTTGCTTTCACTTCAAAGTTCGCCCTTATGGAATACAATGTATAATCAGTTTTCTTTACCAGGCCTTCTGTCTTTGTATAGTTACCAGAAAGGAAATAGTTCAGTACACCGGTACCTCCCCGGGCAGATAGCTGGTAGTTTTGCAGCGAAGCTTGTCTGAAGGCTTCATCCTGCCAGTCGATGAATTTAAGACCTCCGTAACCGGCTTGTGTCCACCGGTCATCAGTCATGTAATTGATGTCGATGCCAGTTGCGGGAAGGCCAAGGAGTGTTCTTCTTTCCGCATTGGTTTGTGTGGCTGTTCTGTTTGCACCGGAGTTTATCCATTGCCGGTTGATCATTTCAGTGGCCCGGTCTATCCATTCTTTGCCGCTGAGTACATCGAGTTTTTTGACAGCTTTGGAATAGCCTGCATTGGCATTGAAACTGATCTCTGCTTTACCTGTTTTGCCTCTTTTTGTGGTGATGAGCACTACCCCATTACCTCCCCTGGAACCGTAGATAGCTGAGGAGGCGGCATCTTTCAATACCTGGATAGATTCGATATCATCGGGGTTGATGTTATCCATGGGGTTCCCGTTTCCGAAGCTGCCGGAGGAACCGGGAGCAGCTGTAGATAATGGGAAACCATCGATAACGTAAAGGGGCTCATTACCGGCAGAAATAGATGCTGCGCCTCTTACCTGTACACTAAAGGCTTTGCCGGGGGTACCCGTGGTTTGTTTTACAGCGACACCCGCCATCTGGCCAATCAGGGCCTGGTCTACGCGGGTAACCGGGCGTTGTTGCAGGTTCTCTGTATTGAGAGAGGCTACTGCACCGGTGAGATTGGATTTGCGCTGGGTGCCATACCCAACTACCACTACCTGGTCCAGTGAACCAACGGCTGCTTTCAGCGATACATCCAGGTTGAAAGTAGTACCGGCTCTGAGTGCATACCCGGAATAGGTCTTTGGTTCAAAACCGATGCTGGAGATAGAAAACAGGTAAGGGCCGCCGGCGGGTACGCGCATGTTGAAAATGCCCGCGGTATCTGTTTTGGCACCGGTTGTGAAATTGTTTTGCGTGTTGCGGATCACAACGGTGGCGCCTATTACGGGATGACTATCTTCACTGTGTACAATCCCTTTTACGTCGCTCATCTGGGTTTGCGCAAAGGTCCATAAGGGTAGAAAGATCAGGGCTATCATGGAGGCCCGGGTCCAGGGTTGCTTGGATTTCATTTTTGTAGTTTTATCAGGAAACAACAGCCCTGTTATCAATCGGTATGACTGATAAGATGGGCTATACGTGGAAAATATGTATCTGGGTTTTACTTTTTAATTATCATAACGCTATCATTGTCGGTGATCTTAAGGTCGTTTAATTTTGCAATTCGTTTTAAGATGGAAGTAAGCGATTCTGTTCTTTCATACCGGGCTGTGAAATAGATGTTTTTTATATCTGCTTTGTTATAAATGATCCTCACTTTATAGATGGCTTCGAGTTGATTCAGTACTTCTTCGAGTGACTGGTTGTTGAACATATACCAGTTGTTTTCTTCGCCATTGGCAATGTAAGGGTCTTCGGCAGGATGGCTGTCTTTCGTAACGGAAGGCACTTGCTGCAGAAAGGAGCGGACGATGATCTGTGGGCCGTATATGAATTCCTGACCGGGGGCGAGGTAGACTTTGTTTTTCATCCTCCCGGTGTTGGAAGAGGCAATCATCACTTTGCCACTGTATAGTCTGACGCTGATGTCGTGAAAGGTATTGATCTCGAAGTCTGTTCCCAGTACTGTGGTAGAGATGTCTCCACTGATCACTATGAATGGATGTTGTCCGTTCTTGCTTACCTGGAAGAACGCCTTTCCCGTCATGCTGATGGCGCGGCTGGAGAGGAAGGGTTCCCGCCAGGTGAGGGCGCTTTGATCAGCGAGCAGGAGGTGGGTTCCATCGGGCAGGGTGAGTGGCATTGCTTTTCCGCTGGTGTTGGTAGCGTAATGCAAACTGTCATGTGCTGGATGAGTACCTGTGTTTGTTTCACTGATCCGGTTTGCCACTTGCCTGTTCAGCCATTGCCAGCTGGTAATAATGAGCAGGCAGATGGCAGCGGCGGCAGCAAAGATTGCCAGTGGTCTTTTGATTGATACCTTTTTTTTCCTGGCGTGCCTGAACTGCCTCCATTTCTCTTCCATATCCATTTCAAGCAATGGGCGGGCAGCTGCCAGTTGCCATGCCTGGTGCAGTGTGTCGAGGTACTGGCGGTTCGTCTCGCTTTCGGCCATCCAGCTTTCTACGAGGGCGCACTCTGAGGCGTTTGCCTCATTGGCCAGGTACCTGGTTAAAAGTTCATCGTTGATTGATTGTTCCATGCGCTCGGGTATAATACAATTAAAAGCAATCTTACCCCTACAAGGAGTAAAAAAATATTTAACGGATAAAGGCTGCCAGTTTTTGCCTGAGTTTAAGCAGTGCCCGGCTCATCTGGGTTTCTACGGTTTTGACAGAGAGGTGCAGGCGGGTGGCGATCTCGGTATACTTCAATCCATCGTGCCGGTTGAGTTCAAATATTTTCCTCATCTGGTCCGGGAGTTCGGCGATGGCGGTGTCGATGGCATCGCGGAGCTGCTTCAGGTCCAGGCTGTCAGCATCGGGAAGAGGAGCGGGTGTATTGTGCATATTGAGTTGGGATTGGATATACTGATCCTGTACCTTCTGGTGTTTGAGGAGGTTAAGACATTGGTTGTTAACAATTTTAAAGAGGTAAGCCCTGGCAGAGAGATGAGGGTTCAGTGTATACCGGGCTTCCCAGAGTTTGGAGAAGGAGGTATTCACGATATCTTCGGCAAGGTGTGCATCTAAATTATACTTGATCTTGCAGAAAATGCAGAGCTGGGGATAGAGTGCTTTAAAGAAGGCTTCAAAGTTGGATTCCAGGTGGAGGTCATGGAATGATTGATCATGCTGTTGGCTTTCGGGTATTAAAGTCATATCATTACGTGGCTGACCAAATGTAGTAAAAGGAGAATGAAAAGAGAAACCCAGTTGCAGTTATATACAGCTGCTGGGTTTCCGGGTTGCGTTAAGACCGGTCAGGGGGAAAGCCTTTATGATATAAGATATTGTCAGCCAGACAATTAATTTTAATTCTTCCTGATGAGGTAAAATTTATTGAGCGCTACTTCGGGTGCGGGTACGGAAAAAGAAAATGATATTTAAAGATTTTTATACTCATTTAATAAATCGGTTTGTATATTAACATGAACGTAGACTACAATTTATATGCAACGTCCATTATTTACCTTTATCATCGCCCTTTATTCCACGGCGACCTTTGCCCAGCAACAAAAGGCTATCAGCCCTGACCTATTCGGGATCTTCTTTGAAGACATCAGCTATGCTGCTGATGGGGGATTGTATGCAGAACTCATCCAGAACCGTTCTTTCGAGTATACAGGATCGGACCACAGGGGATGGAATCCGATGACCGCATGGGAGTATACACCCAGGGGATATGCTTATGGAAAACTATCGGTAGAAACAAAGTCGCCACTTAATGAAAACAACACACACTATATCATATTGGATATCCAGGATGCCGGACAGGAAGGACTGGGTATTACGAACTATGGTTTCAACGGCATTCCTGTAAAAGCAGGTGAACAATACGATCTGTCACTGTTTGCAGCTAAACTGGCTGGTAATACAATGCCGGTGACAGTGAGCCTTCGCAACAGGAAAGGTGACATTTACGGTGAGACCACTTTTGATGTTACAAATAAAAACTGGCAGCAATATGCAGCGGGTATTACAGTGAATAAAACTGATGATAGTGCCTGCCTGGTGATCATCGCAAAAGGTATTGGCCAATTGGCGGTAGACCAGGTATCTCTTTTTCCAAAGAAAACATTCAAGGGCAGAGTCAATGGGATGAGAGCTGATCTGGGTCAGGCTATTGCAGACCTGCATCCCCGTTTTATGCGCTTCCCGGGCGGATGCCTTGTACACGGAGATGGCATCGCAAATATTTACAACTGGAAGAATACCATCGGTCCGCTGGAAGCACGTGTCGATCAGCGCAACATCTGGAACTATCACCAGTCAGTTGGACTGGGATATTTTGAATACTTCCAGTTTTGTGAGGACATCGGTGCTAAACCTGTACCTATCCTAGCTGCAGCAGTTAGCTGTCAGAATTCCGGGGGTACCTGGGCCATAGGTGGCACAGGCCAGAAAGGAATACCGATGCAGGATATGCAGGCTTATATCCAGGATGTGCTGGACCTGGTAGAATATGCAAATGGTCCGGCTACTTCTGCATGGGGGGCCAAACGTGCTGCTGCGGGTCATCCCGAGCCATTCCACCTGCAATACCTGGGGATCGGGAATGAAGATAAAATGACACCCGGTTTTGAGGAGCGCTTTACCATGATCTATCATGCAGTGAAAGCAAAGTATCCTGAAATAAGTGTCATTGGTACAGCAGGTCCGTTCTCAGAAGGTGAAGATTATGACAAGGGATGGGAGATCGTGAACAAACTGAAAGTGCCGGTTGTAGATGAGCACTATTATAATGACCCGGAATGGTTCCTGAAGAATAATGCACGCTATGATAAGTACGACAGGAAAAAAGCAAAAGTGTATATTGGTGAATATGCTTCCAAAGGCAATAAATTCATCAATGCTATCTCAGAAGCCGCTTACATGACCAGCCTGGAAAGGAATGGCGATGTTGTGCATATGGCTTCCTACGCACCGTTGCTGGCAAAGAAAGGGAATACCAACTGGAACCCGGACCTGATCTATTTTGATAATACAGGCGTGTATCCAACGCTGAATTATTATGTACAGCAATTGTTCGCTGCGAATACAGGAGATGTATATATCAGCGATGTGCTTACATTCGACCGTCAGAAAGATTCTACGCTGGCAGCATCTGTGGTGAAGGATAGTAAGACGGGTGATGTGATTGTGAAGCTGATTAATGCAGGTGCTACAGATGCGAAGGTGAAGATCAACCTGAAGGCCCTGGGAGCATTGCTGCCCAAGGCACAGGTAACGGTGCTCAAAGAAGACAGGGGCGTACCTGTTACTGTTGAGACGGATTTTACAAAAGGGAATATCACGCTGGATGGCCTGAGCATGCAGGTGATACGACTACATAAGAAATAAACCGGATTGGCGATAACATTCATGGGGAGCGCTTCCGTGGCAGTAGTTCATATTATTCATTTTAAATGTCTATCTTACACTATACCACGTTCCACGCATTTAACTATGAAACAAACCATTCTGACCCTCTGTATGATGTTGACAGGCATATTTGGCCTGCATGCCCAGGAAACCGACATTCAATATTTATCCTGTACCAATTGGGAATTTTATTGTACTGCCGGCATGCAATCGGGCAAATGGACCACTATCGCTGTACCAGGTTGCTGGGAGCTACAGGGCTTCGGGAAATATGATTATGGTTTTGCGAAGGACAGCATCCGTGGAAAAGAAAGCGGCCTCTATAAGTATGCTTTCCAGGTACCTGCAAACTGGAAAGGCAAACAGATCAACATTGTTTTCGAGGGGGTGATGACGGATGCTTCCGTGAGCATAAACGGCAAAAGGGCAGGTGCTATGCATCAGGGCGCTTTTTATGCTTTTAAATATGATATCACGCATTTATTAAAGAGCGGTAAGAACCTGCTGGAAGTAAAGGTTGACAAGCAGAGTGCGAATCAATCTGTCAATGCTGCGGAGCGCCAGGGCGATTTCTGGATCTTTGGCGGCATCTTCAGACCTGTGTACCTCGAAGCATTGCCACCGCAACACATTGAACAGGTTGTAATCAATGCAACAGCAGATGGCCATTTCATGGCGCAGGTGGAGGCGCCCGCCAAGGTAAGTATGCAATTGTACGATGATCGCGGGAACAAAATAGGCGGGCCGGTAAATAAGCTGGATACTATGTATAAAGAGATCCAAACCTGGTCCGCAGAATTTCCCCGTTTATATACAGCTGAGTTCAGTTTGCATTCAAATGGGAAGACCGTTCATGTAGTAAGACAAAAGTTTGGTTTTCGTACAGTAGCAGTGCGGCCCAGGGATGGAGTGTATGTAAACGGTGTGAAGGTGAAATTCAAAGGTGTGAACAGGCATTCTTTTACGCCCGAAACCGGCAGAACGACTACCAGGGAGGTCAGCATTGAAGATGTATTACTCATGAAGGAAATGAACATGAATGCGGTGCGTATGTCTCATTATCCGCCGGATGCACATTTCCTGGAGGTGTGTGACTCACTCGGTATGTATGTGATAGATGAACTGGCCGGCTGGCACGGGCATTACGATACGCCGACAGGTACAAAACTCGTGAAGGAAATGATCAGCCACGATGTGAACCATCCCAGCATTATCTTTTGGGCGAATGGGAATGAAGGTGGTCATAATTCAGACCTGGATCATCTTTTTCCTGAGCAGGATCCGCAACGGCGACCTGTATTGCATCCCTGGTTATTATTCAGCGGTATCGAAACACAGCATTACAGGGAATACAACTATGGTATCGGTAATTATGAAAATGGGAGGGAGATCGTGATGCCTACTGAATTCCTGCATGGGCAATTTGATGGGGGGCATGGTGCGGGGCTGGAAGACTACTGGGAAAAGATGTGGCATAATCCGCTGAGTGCGGGAGGCTTTCTCTGGGATTTTGCAGATGAAGGGGTGGTGAGGCATGATCTGCATGATTCGATCGATACTGACCATTTTAGAGGGGCTGATGGGATTGTAGGGCCACATCATGAAAAGGAGGGAAGTTTTTATACAATCAAAGAGGTATGGAGCCCGATTCAATTGGATAAAACGATGCATATTGAAAACAGGTATCATTTCACCAATACGGATCAATGTAGTTTCAGTTATAAAATAGGAGCGGATAGCGGACAGATTCCGGCACCACATATTGCTCCGGGGCAAAATGGCGAACTTCCGTTTAAATTGCCTGCTGAGGGAATATTATATATCACAGCGAAGGATCCATATAACCGGGAATTATTTACCTGGAGCTTTCCGCTCGATAAACCGGATGTAGCAGGGTTGGATACCACGGGGAATATAAAGCCTCTTATCAAAGAAGAAGACTCTCTATGGGTTGTAGCTGCAAACGGTGTGCAGCTGGCATTTAATAAAACCACCGGCCTGCTGGAAGGAGCACCGCTGTTCCATGGCCCTGTATTGCAGGAAGGAGCAAACAATTTCTCTGGGTTCAGCTATGCTTACGAGGGGAACAGGCTGGTGATCAGCAGTAAATTTGACAGGCAGGAGCATTACAATACCCTGGAATGGACCATTTTTCCATCCGGTATCGTAAAGTTACATGTCTCCTATTTCCCCGGCGCTTATTTTACCTCATTTACAGGCCTGAATTTCTCTTTTCCTGAACAAGCGCTACTCGGAGTCGATTATAAAGGGAACGGCCCTTACAGGGTCTGGAAAAACCGTTTAAAAGGGGGGCGTTTCGGCACCTGGCACAAAGACTATAATGATACTGAAACAGGGGAGAGCTGGAACTACCCGGAATTCAAAGGTTACTACTCTCAAATGTACTGGTGTAAATTCATAACCCGTACTAAACCTTTCACCGTATACACCACTACAGAAGACGTTTTTCTGCGGCTGTTCACCCCAGCCTGGAAAACCGATCAGTGGCATAACTATGAACCTATTTTCCCCAATGGCGATATCTCTTTTATGCAGGGCATCAGTGCTATTGGTACCAAGACCCAGCGAAATGAAACCACAGGGCCGATGGGCATGAAGAATATCTTTTACGACTATGAAAAAGATCCGGCGCGAGCATTGCAGCTGACCCTGTATTTTGATTTCTCCGGCAAATAAAATATATTTGTTTGATTGACACTTAATTCCACCGTTGTGACCACGTTATTAATGTTTTCCCATGATAAGATTGCTATTCTGCCTGTTGCTGGTGCAATGTGCCTATGCACAGCAAAGCTCTGACAGCGGATATAAAAAACCATTACAGGATGTACTGGTAGATATTCAAAATCGTTTTGGTATCAAAATCAGGTATACTGCACAGGAAGTTGCAGGTAAATATGTGACTTATGCAGACTGGCGTTATCGGCCTGATGCAGAGGCTACGCTGGAGCGGGTATTAGCGCCGCTCGATCTGAAAGTAAGAAAAGAAAAAGACAGGCAGTACCGGCTTACCACTTTTGAATACTACCGCTGGCCGGTAGCTGATGGCTGGGCAGAACTGGACCGGATTGCAGCACAATATCATAATGAACAGGAATGGGAAGCGCGGAAGGCAGCATTGAAGCCCTGTATAATGCAGGCATTGCAATTATCTCCCTTGCCAGCAAAACCTGCGTCTGCACCTGTGATGACTGCAGAAAGAAAATTCGATGGCTACACTGTTCGCAACATTGCAATAGAAATATTGCCGGGTGTATATATTAACGGCTCCTTGTACACACCAGCAAAAAGTAAGGGGAGGATTCCCGTAATTCTCAATCCTGACGGGCACTGGAAAGATCAGCGTTACAGGCCCGATTGCCAGTACCGCTGTGCTACCCTGGCACGTATGGGTGCTATGGCATTCAGTTATGATCTCTTTGCCTGGGGAGAATCGCAATTACAGTTTGAAGAAGCAGACCATCGCCGTAGTTTGGCAATGAGTATACAGGCGCTGGGCACGATCAGGATACTTGATTATTTATTATCACTTCGGAATGCAGATACCAGCAGGGTAGGCATCACAGGTGGTTCCGGTGCCGGCAGTCATACCGTGTTGATGACAGCCATCGATGACCGTATCAAAGTAAGCGCACCGGTGGTAGCCATCAGTTCTTATTTCTATGGTGGTTGTCCTTGTGAAAGCGGGATGCCCATTCATGGATGCGGAAACCGGACCGATAATGTGGAAATTGCTGCCATGGCGGCACCCAGGCCACAGTTACTCGTGAGTGATGGGGGAGACTGGACTGATAAAATGCCGGAACACGATTTGCCTTACCTGCAAAAGATCTATAGCTACTACGGGCAGACCGGCAAAGTATCCAATGTACACCTGCCTGCGGAAGGCCATGATTTCGGTATTAACAAGCGGAAGGCTGTGTATAATTTCATGGCGAAGTATCTCAGTTTAAATATCAACGCTGCAGATGAAACCAAAATAACGATTGAACAACCCGCCGCGATGTATGTGTTTGGAGACAAGGGAGAAAAATTACCTGCGCATGCTATTCACGGATTTGCACAACTGGAAAAACTATGGAATGCCCCACGTTAAGATGCTTATTACTGACCACCACTTTGTGTGCTGTCATGCACAGCCTGCATGCCGGTAATATTTATGTATCACCCAATGGCGATGACCACAACAATGGTACGGCTGCACAACCCAAGGCCACGCTACAGGCAGCGCTGCAACAGGCCAGAGAATGGCGGCGGTTGCATGATCCTGCTCTTCAGCAGGGCATTCATATCATTCTGAAAGGAGGCACTTATTACCTTTATGAACCGATATTCATCCGGCCTGAAGATGCGGGTACGCCTGATAGTCCAACGATTATTGAGGCTGCTCCGGATGAACGGCCTGTGTTGAGTGGTGCAATTAAAATAGAGGAATGGAAACCTTTCAAAGGAAAGATCCGGGTAGCCGGTATTCCCTTTGTTGTCGATGATTTCAGGGAACTCTGGGTAGATGGTGAAAGGGCTGTTCGTGCAAAAGATACCAAAGGTGATTCCATGCACCGGATACTTCGCTGGGATTATAAAACGGAGTCCTGCTGGATTCCTACACCTGTTGTAAAAGCAACAGATGGTCTTGAAATGTTCATTCATCAATGGTGGGCGATTGCAGTATTGCGCATTAAATCTATGCAGGTAGCAGGAGATAGTACGCAATTATTCTTTTACCAGCCTGAAAGTAAAATACAATCTTCGCACCCATGGCCGGCACCCTGGGAATCAAAGGAGTTTGGTAACTCCGCTTACTGGCTCACAAATGCCTTGTCATTGTTAGATGAGCCGGGAGAATGGTTCTTCGATAAAAAAACAAAGCAGCTGTATTACTGGCCCCGCAATAATGAAAAGTCAGCAGCAGTACCTGTACTGGAAACACTGGTGAACATGGTAGGCACCAGTTATGTTTCTTTTAAAGGTATCAGCTTTCAACATACTACCTGGTTACGTCCTTCTCAAAAAGGGCATGTACCATTACAGGCGGGCATGTATCTGCTGGATGCGTACAAACTGGAAACACCCGGTACGCCTGATAAAAAAGGCCTGGAAAACCAGGCATGGATAGGCCGGCAACCAGCAGCAGTACAGTTGCGGCATACAGATCATGTACGTTTCGATCATTGCCGTTTTGAGCATATGGCAGCTACCGGGCTGGATCTGGTAGAAGGATGTCACCACGACACGATCATCGGGAGTCTCTTTAAAGACATTGGGGGCACGGGTATTCAACTGGGTACCTTCTCTGATGAATGGATGGAAGCACACCTGCCATATCAAAAACCTGTATGCAGCCAGATCCTGGTCAGCAATAACCTCATTACAGATGTAACCAACGAAGACTGGGGTACGCTGGGCATCAGTGCCGGTTTTGTAAAGGAGGTAAGCATCCTGCACAACGAAGTGAACGAGGTATCCTATACCGGCATCGCTGTAGGCTGGGGATGGACGCCGACTGTCAATGCCATGAGCAATAACAGGATCATTGGCAACAGTGTACATCATTATGCACGCCATCTCTACGATGTAGCAGGTATCTATACCTTATCTGCCCAACCGGGTACGCTTATAACTGCCAATGTCGTAGACAGTATTTACAAGGCACCTTATGCGCATATACCCAAACACTGGTTTTATATGTATGCGGATGAAGGCACTGCCTATATCACTGTAAAAGACAACTGGCTACCTGCTGATAAGATTTTGCAAAATGCAAATGGCCCGGGCAACACCTGGGAGAATAATGGTCCGCAGGTAAGCGATAGCATCAAGCAGCATGCTGGACTGGAACCTGCTTATCACTACTTGATCGCTGATCGCGCACCCATCCATACTGAACAGCCTATTAACCACTAATCTACAGGAATACTAAGTTTAGGAGCTGAACGCTCGGTTTGTATATCTTTTAATGGCCATTGATTATGAAACAAATCTTTTTGCTCTGTTGTTTATGTTTCCTTGCCGGTACTGCGCTGGCCCAGGCAACCTGGATCTGGTACCCGGGTGATTATGAAATCTGGTTAAGTAACCGCATGCAGAACAGGCGTACTGACAGAGGCAGTTTCTTCCCCATATTCTGGAAGATGGATAGTCATTATCCTTTGATGGATTTTCATAAAGACGTAGTGCTTTCCCAGGCAGAAGAAGTACATATTTATGCGGAAGGTACTTACAACGTAAAACTGGATGGACAGCCATTTGAGGGCACGCCGGCTGTGATCACTGTTCCTGCCGGCCGGCATCGTATCAATGTAAAGGTATTTAGCCAGGGGACAGTGCCTGCTATCTATGTAAAGGGAGCTACTATTGTTTCTGATAGTAGCTGGCTAAGCACCTATGAAGACAAGGAATGGATTGATGAAACAGGCAAGACCTCTGATATCACCGCTACCAAATGGCTGCATGCAGGTTGTTGGAATTTTAATGATCCTGCAATACTACCTTCTGCTTTTACCCTGCCTACCCAGGTAATGGCCGCTGTGAAAAATGAAAACGGCTTAGTTGATTTCGGTAAAGAAACCTTTGGTTATATACACCTAAAGGGCATCAAAGGAAAAGGGAAAATTACATTATACTATGGCGAGAGTAAAGAAGAAGCCATGAGTGATAAAGGCGCTGTTAATGTTGACTGGCTCTCGTTCGAGAAGGATGTCAACCAGGATAGTACACTACCGGCATCAAAAGCATTCCGGTATGTTCGCATGGTTACATCTCCCGGTATTCAGGTAGACGATGTATCTATGCTGTATGAGTATGCGAATGTGAATGAACCCGGTAGTTTCAAATGTTCTGATGATGAAATTAACCGGATCTATGAGGTTGCAAAATATACCTTTCATCTCAACACAAGAGAGTTTTTCATAGATGGAATTAAAAGAGACCGCTGGGTGTGGAGCGGGGATGCTTACCAGAGTTACCTGATGAACTATTACCTGTTCTTTGATAAGGGAACCGTGCTCAGAACTATGTATGCCCTGAGAGGAAAGGATCCGGTAACGAGTCATATCAATACCATCATGGATTATACTTTCTACTGGTTCCTGGGTGTGTATGATTATTACATGTATACGGGTGATCGCAGTTTCATCAAAGAGATCTACTCCCGCATGCAGCCATTAATGGATTATTGTTTAAGCAGGAGAAACAAAGATGGTTTAATGGAAGGACAGGTAGGTGACTGGGTATTTATTGACTGGGCAGATGGACTGAGTAAGAAAGGCCCCTTGAGTTTTGAGCAGTTATTGTTCTGTCGCAGCCTGGAAACGATGAGCCTCTGTGCGGATATTGCCGGGAACCAGCAAGATGCAGAAAAGTACAAACTCTTAGCGGCTGCTATAAAAGAGCAATTGTTTCGCATTTACTGGAATGAGCAGAAACAGGCATTGGTACACAGTACCATCAATGACCATGTAACCCGCTATGCAAACATGTTCGCCATCTTCTTTGATTATTTCAACGCAGCGCAGAAAGAAACAGTCAGGCATTCCGTTTTGTTAAATGATAGCATCCAGCATATTACTACTCCCTACATGCGCTTTTATGAACTGGAAGCTTTGTGCGCCCTGCATGAACAATCCTATGTTTTAAAAGAAATGAAAAACTATTGGGGAGGTATGTTACAACTCGGCGCCACAACATTCTGGGAAGAATTTGATCCACATAAAAGTGGCGCTGCACATTATGCGATGTATGGCCGTGAATTTGGCAAAAGTCTTTGCCATGCCTGGGGAGCCAGCCCTATCTATTTGCTGGGCAAGTATTACCTGGGTGTAAAACCAACAGCACCTGGTTATGCTACTTATGCAGTAGAACCCGCATTAGGCGGACTACAGTGGATGGAAGGCACCGTGCCTACGCCGGATGGAAACATCAGTGTCCACATAGGCCAGAAAGAAATGAAGATCAGCACGGCGGGTGGTAAGGGAACACTTCGTTTCAGCAGCAGTATCAAACCAGTATGTAAAACGGCTAACATCCAACAGACAAAAGACAAGTGGTATGAGATGACAATGGAGCCCAATACCACCTACGTGATCAACTATCAATCTGTAAAGTAATGCGGTATTTAATTATTCTTCTGCTCTGTAGTATTACGGCAAGTGCGCAAAGCCCTCATGCAAAACTGGCGCGTGTAGATATTGGTCATGTACAATGGACTTCCGGTTTCTGGGCCGATCGTTTTGCCGTCTGTAAAAATACCATGGTACCTCAGCTCTGGGCGACTTACCACGATCCTCAGCTTTGTCATTCTTATAAGAATTTTGAAATCGCTGCCGGCCTGGATACGGGGCATTTTGTTGGTCCTTCTTTTCACGATGGCGACTTTTACAAAACCCTTGAGGCGGTGGCTGCATTATACGCCAGTACGAAAGATCCGCTGTTAGATAAAATGATGGATACCGCTATTGCCGTCATTGCAAAGGCGCAGCGCCCGGATGGTTATATCTACACCAAAGCCATCATTGAAGGCAAGGGTAAGTTCGACGATAAACTCAGTTTTGAATCTTACAATTTCGGTCATCTTATGACGGCAGCCTGTGTGCATTACCGGGCTACGGGCAAGCGATCGCTCATAGCAGTGGCGGAGAAAGCGGCCGGTTTCCTGGCGGCAGCAGCGACTACTAGCACCCCTGCCGTGTGCCCTTCTCACTACATGGGCCTCATTGATTTGTATAGAACTACCGGCAATAAAAAATACCTTCAGCTGGCGGAAAGACTGATTGATTTAAGAGGTAAGACAGCCGGCACTGACGATAACTCAGACAGGGCGGCTTTCCGCGATATGCAGCGGGTAGTGGGGCATGCGGTAAGAGCTAATTACCTGTTTGCAGGTGCTGCAGATCTATATGCAGAAACCGGTGATAGTACTTTGCTCAACACGCTGGATAGAATGTGGGTAGATGTTACTGGTCGTAAAATGTACATTACCGGGGGCTGTGGTGCGCTCTATGACGGGGTATCGGTAGATGGGATTTCTTATAACCCGGATACCGTTCAAAAGATTCACCAGGCTTATGGCCGCAACTACCAGTTACCAAATCTTTCTGCACACAATGAGACCTGTGCGAATATTGGGAATATGCTCTGGAACTATCGCATGCTGGAACTTACAGGCGACCCAAAGTATGCAGACATTATGGAGCTAACTTTATACAATAGTATCCTGAGTGGTGTCAGTCTCGATGGCAGCAGTTTTTTTTATACCAACCCGCTGGCTGCTGCTGCTGATAACCCCTACACTTTCCGCTGGGCAGGTGGCAGGCAGCCCTATATTGCATTATCTAATTGTTGTCCGCCAAATGTAGTACGCACAATGGCGGAAGTCAGCAGTTATGTATACAGCACGGGCGACGATGGTGTGTATGTAAATCTCTATGGCGGCAATACATTGGATCTGAAAGAGATCCGCCTTACGCAAAGTACGGATTACCCCTGGGATGGCCGTATCAATATCTCAATAGAAAAAGCGCCTGCAGGTAAATACGGTATTCATCTCCGCATTCCCGGCTGGTGTAAAAAAGCGCAGCTGAGTATCAATGGCAGTTTATTGAACCTGGAAATTGCTTCGGGTACTTATCTGCATATCAACCGAAAATGGAAAGCAGGAGACAGGATCAGCCTTGTACTTGATATGCCTGCGACCCTGATGACTGCTAATCCATTGGTAGAAGAGAACAGGAACCAGGTGGCATTGAAAAAAGGGCCACTGGTGTATTGCCTGGAATCAGCAGACCTGGCGCCGGGGCAATCCATTAATGATATCATTGTAGCTGCTAAAACCATCTGGCAGCCAAAGGAGATGAAGATTTCGAATACCCTGATTATGGCCCTGCAGGGCATTGCTCAACTACGACAACACCAGCAATGGCAGCATACATTATACCAGGAGCTAAATAGTAGCGCCAGACCAGTTACGATAAAGTTGATTCCTTATTTTGCCTGGGCAAACAGGGGAAAGAGTGATATGAGTGTGTGGTTGCCTGTAAGGTAATTAATCTGTCGTGCAGAAATTCAGGAATACCTGGGCTGTCTCCAGGCTTTCTTTGAGAGATACAGGTTTGGTGATATAGGCATGTGCACCCAGCGATACACACTTTGCCTGTTCAAAAGGATTGATAGAAGTAGAATAAATAATCACAGGAATATTTCTGAAGCGATCATCTGCTTTTAGATTTTCAAGTGTTTGTGTGCCATTCATTTTTGGCATGTTCAGATCGAGAACGATCAGGCAGGGTACGATATGATCTGAGCTAAAGCGTGTGTCCAGTAAATGAAGTGCTTTTTCGCCGTTTTCGGCAAAGAGCATTACATTTTCAGCATTAATCATTTCCATGGCTTCTCTGATAATTACCATGTCTTCATTATCGTCGTCAATAACCAGAATCTTACCACATTTCATAAGGCAAAATTATTAAATAACCGGGTGTGCCGGCAAAGAAACGAAAAAAGTAGCACCTATTCCTTCTTCTGAAGTCGCCCATATTTTCCCCTGGTGCATTTCTACAATTTTTCTGCAGATGGCCAGGCCCAATCCTGTGCCTTCATATGCCTGGCGGGTATGTAAACGCTGAAAGAGCGTGAACATCTTCGGTAGATATTTCTCATCAAATCCTATTCCATTATCTTTGAAAATAAGCTCTATATGCCCGTTTTCCTGTTTGTACGAGATGCTGACTTCAGGCGCCTGGGCTTCCTTACTATATTTCAGTGAATTGCTGATAATATTACCAAAGAGCTGGCGCATCATTCGTTCATCGCAGTAAAGCCTGGGTAATTCCCGGATGTGTACGGCTGCTTTCTTTTCTTCGATAACCATTTCCAGGTCCTGGCAGGCGTCGCTGGCAACTGTATTCAGGTCAACTTCCTGGAATTGAATCTGTTCTTTGTTGATCTGTGAAAAGAGCAGGAGGTCCTGGATCAGGTAGCGCATTCTGCGGCTGGCGCCCTGTATGCTATTCAGAAAATGCAGGCTTTTCTCATCAAAGGAAGACTGGTATTTACTAAGCAGGTAGTCACTATAGAAAAGGAGTTTACGTACCGGTTCCTGCAGGTCATGAGAAGCAACGAAGGCAAACTGTTGTAATTCCAGGTTACTGCGGTTCAGTTCTTCAATATACTGTTCCAGTATTCGTTGATTGTCTTTTAGTTTCTTTTCTGCCTGTTTCAGTTCGTAATTATCCTTCAGGGTTTCTTCTATTGTTTTTTGTGCATGAATATCAACCATGTACCCGATGCGGGTATTGCTTTCTTCTTTTTCAGTATTGAGTGGCGTGAGGGAGATCTGGTGCCAGAGGTAATCTCCGCTGTTTTTGTTCAGCAATCTGACCTGGATCTTAATGGTCGTGGCTCCTTTTGTAATATTGTTCTGTAAGAGCAGGCAGAAGGAATGGTAATCTTCCTCATGTACTACGTTTTTCCATTTGCTGTTGTTAAGGCTGTTCAGGTTATGACCAGCGTATTGCAACAGCCATTCGTTGGCATAGAGCAGCTGACCCTGATCGTCGAGACTAAAGATCATGAGTGGGAGAGAATTGGTGAGCACCTTATACTGGTCCTCGCTTTTCTTCACTCTTTCTGACAGTTCCTGGAGCTGTTCATTCTTCCTTTTCAGTTCCTCGTATGGAGAGATGGGAGGTTCGTTGCGGAAGAGGCTTCGCCATTCGTCCAGCTTTTGTATATCGATACGGAAGGCGGGAGAGATGTTATAGAACAGTTCGATGGAACCGTCAGTCGATACTTTATATTTATTGACGAGTTTTTTAGCGTGTTCAAGACCTTCCCGGGTATTGGTTTTATCGGGCAGTTCATTTTTCAGGCCGGCTACGATGTACTTATCCCGCATGTCACTCTCCACACTGAGAATGAGGCAGCCACCTTTACCACTATCGATAGCGTTTCTTGATACTTCGGAAACGGCAGTAGCAAAAGTAGTTTGTGCAGAGAGCGAGAGGCCGGCCAGTTCTGCCAGTTTCATAGAGCGTTTATGCGCAAGTATGAGATCCATTTCGTTCTCAAGGGTCACCCGGGCAAGTTCGTGCATGAGATTAGAGATTTATTTTACAGGCCACAGCAGACATATCGTCGGTGAGGCGGGCAAAGTCTTTAATGAGTGAAGCACATAGAATCGAAAGATCGTACCGCATGATGGAGGTATACCTGGAAGTATCCCATCTCGTTTTAAGCCCGTCACTACTCATCAGGATGTATTGTCCGTCTTCGTGGGGTATTTCCTGTGCACTAAGGGTGTTTGGAACATTCAACCCAATAATACCATTGTAGGTGAGGTAGCTTTTACTGTTGCCGGGGCTAAGCACTTTGGTGATTATATTGCCCACTCCACAGATTCTCCATTTTTTAGAAGCGAGATCAAATACGGCAACGGTGCCTACCATACCCCGGGTACGTTTTACAGCCAAATTTATATACCTGATGATATCTACAGGGTCGGTATGCGGGCATTCCATGAACGCATTTCCAGCTGCCTGCATGGCTTTGGCTGCTTCGGGTCCATGGCCGAGACCGTCTCCCAGAAACAATTTGACGTAATCTTTGTCTACGATAGAATAAAAATCGTCACCGCTTTCTGTTTCACCTGGTTTAGGAATGATAACGGATCTGATTTCTGTCTTAAATTTTTTAGCGGTGGATGTTTTATCAAATACCCTGACCAGGATGACAGTACCCCAGTTCTTCATGGAGTAGATCTGGAACACATCAGAGAGCCTTTTTATAGCTCCCAGTCCATTCCCCAGTGTGTTTTTGGTAGATACGCCGTCTGCAACCATACGGGTTACATCTGTCATACCCGGGCCATTGTCTATACTGATTAATTCTATGCCTTGTTTGCCGTTTTCTTCGATGAGTTTAGCAAGTACCTGGCCGCCGCCCGCATGTTTGACAAGATTGGTAACTATTTCTGCTACGATAATATCGAGTTCTGCAATCCGCTTTTCGGGAAGGCCACCTGCTACCGCCATGGCATGAACTTCTTTTTTCAGAATGGCGAAATAGCTCCTGTCAGATGCGTTGAGCGCCAGATGTATGTGATTATCCATTCTTCCACTTAATAATTGAAACAGTGGTACCTTCGCCCACTGTGCTTTTAATATCAAATTCATTGACCAGCCGCCTGGTACCGGGAAGGCCGATTCCCAGGCTTTTGCCGGTAGAGAAGCCATCTTTCATGGCCTCGGGAATATCTTTGATACCCGGTCCTTTGTCTGTAAAGACCAGGCGGATACCACTATCCCTGCCCTGGCTGAGTACTTCTATGAGCACGACGCCACCATTGGCATACTTCAGCATATTACGTACCAGCTCACTGGCTGCTGTGATCAGTTTGGTCTGATTTACAAGGCTCATTCCAATTTTCACAGCATACTCCTTCACACGATTCCTGAAAGGAACTACATCCTGTTCTCTTTCAATGGTCATGCGGTCTTTACTCAGTACTATCTTCATCTTCGTCGCTTAGGTCCTCATCATAATTGCCTATTTTTTCTTTTAACAATTCCATACCTCTTTCCACATTTAAAGCCGTATATACGCCTTTTAGCTCCAGTCCAAGTTCTATCAGAGTAATGGCGACCGCGGGCTGCATACCTACTACAACGGTTTCAGCATCCATGATCTTAGACATGGAGCCGATGTTGCCGAGGATACGACCCATAAAAGAATCGACGATGGATAATGCGGATATATCTATTAATACACCTTTTGCTTCTGTTTTATTGACCATTTGTACCAGGTCTGTTTCCAGATTGGTAGCTAACCTGTCGTAAAGGTCTATCTGTATAGTCACCAGGAGAAGGTTACCCATTCGCAGAATAGGAATACGATCCATATATTATAATCCTGATTTAACGTTTTCTATTTTCTTTACATTCAATTTCAGCATGCCGAATGCATGTTTTAATGCACTTGCCAGGGTCGCTTTTGTAACGATATTGGAGAGGTCAATCCCTAAGTGAACAACCGTTTGCGCGATCTCGGGGCGGATGCCACTGATGATGCATTCAGCACCCATCAGGCGGGTAGCAGCCACTGTTTTAATCAGGTGTTGCGCTACCAGTGAGTCTACAGCAGCTACACCGGAGATATCGAGAATGGCAATGGTGCTGCCGCTTATTACGATTTCCTGCAGCAGGTTTTCCATCACTACCTGGGTACGTGAACTATCAAGGGTACCGATAATGGGCAGGGCGAGAATGCCGTCCCATACGCGGATTACAGGGGTAGAAATTTCTGCAATTTCATCTGTCTGACGCAGGATTACTTCTTCTCTTCCTTTGATAAACGTTTCAAAAGCAATGACGCATAGATAGTCCATCAGTTTGCTGATCTTAATTACTGCATCGACCAGGGCGAACGGATCATCTTTTATATCAGCCTGTAATGATGCTAGCAATGCTTCCTTTAAGCTGAAAATGTAAACGCCGGTTTCGGCAGGCGTAAAGCCTTGTTTGGCACGGGAAAGAGATATGCCAGCCAACAATTCGTGGACAGGTTCAAATTCGGAAGATTCTACATTACTGAGGTTTTTCTCATTCAATACTTTTAAAAGTGTGTCTAAAAATTCTGTTGATTGCTCTCTCAGGTCATCGTTGCTCATCAGGTCTTCTCTGAGGCTAATGTTGGAAAGCTGTGAGGTCATCCAGTTTTCCAGGATCCTTTTCTGCTTTTTTTGCAGCAGCTTTGCTGTGTCTATTCCCATTGTTGATATTTAGAAATTAAATGTAGATATTACTTATCGTTTTGCCAATCCTAATAGCTGACGTCTATAAGTTATGTGGTGGTGTTATCGTTATAGAGTCGTCCATTTTAATAGGGAACTCACAGCAATAGGCATGCTAATTGGTGGGGATTGTACAGATTCCACATAATATGTCAGTAAATAATATTACCGGGCGTATTGTGTGGTTTGCCTTTACGTTTTCTTACGAAGATCTGAAACCCGGTGCCATAGCGCAATTGAAGAAACACTTGTTGGATGCGGCAGGCTCAATGTTGTACGCTATTAAGGCGCTAACTGTGGAAAAAATGTTCAGGCAGCCAGGGTTTTTACAGACCTCGGGATCCGTCGATATACCTGTTTTGGGGAATACAAGTGTGGATCAGGCTGCACAGTTGTGTACATTATTGGTACGGTATGCTGCCTTTATGGACAATTACCTGGGCAAACATGCAACCTGCTATCCCCGTGATAATATATAATGGCGTCCTGGCCGGGATTGCCTTACGGCAACGGCTATCGGTTACCCGATTGAATGTACCCTTATAGATCAAATGCCCTTATGGCCAGGGGGATTGACCATAAGGGCATTTCTATTACAGCTGCCCTCAGCCCGGAGCAGGTAGCTCATGCTATCTTTCCCGCCACTTCCCGATCCCGGAAGCGATGTTGTTGTACTGCTTTTATAAACTGATCTGCCGGTATTTCCGCATTGCCACTGATGATCAGGTCATCCTTCATAGCGGTTTTCTGCTCAAAATAGGTCGCCTTTAATACAGGCGCTGCATCTGCATCGAAAGCAATGTTCCTGTCTCGGCGCAATAATTTCTACTACAGCTCCTGCTTTTGTCAATTGTTTTTTTACCGCCTTCAGGCTTGTAGCATTCACACCAGCAGCAGCAAGAATTGCAATTTGCCTGGTCTTTACACTGTCTTTAATGGTATGCGCCATGCTCAGCGCCGCAGAGAATTTTACATCCGGTTCTTTCACGATGCTTTCATAATGTTTGGGATTTGCATCAGCAGGTTTTCCTTCATTCATCAGGCACGGGCATACCTAATGCAAAAGTAACTTGTCCTGTTTCTGCAAGTAGTTGTTAGGGGTGCGGATCAGCGTAAGTGTGCCGATCCTTTGTACAGGTACAGATTCTTCCGGGATGATCTTGGCAGGATCTAAAAGATTTATGAAATTTTGTAGTTTTTATATTATTTTGTAAATTATATTGTTTGAGAAGACCGATTCTGTACCAGTTCTTTGAAGGTTAGCCATAAACACCAATATCATAAAATGTATCAACCAAATCTAAACAGGCTCTTTCTGAGCTTATTCATCACCTGTATTACATTTAGTAGTGTGTTTGCCCAGGTTACAACAGCTAGTCTGAGTGGTGTTGTAAAAACCGAAAAAGGAGAAGCCCTGCCCGGTGCTACTGTACAGGTAACCTGGTCTGACGCGGGTATCAACAAAGGCCTGATCACCAAATCAGATGGCAGCTTTCTTGTACCCAACCTGCGTGTGGGCGGACCTTACACTGTAGTCGTATCTTTTACCGGTTACGCTACCAAAACTGCCACCGGGGTATTTCTGAACCTGGGGCAAACGACCGCTCTCGATCTGCGCTTATCAGAAGCTGCAGGTACCCTGAGTGAAGTAGTGGTGAGTGGCCGCTCTACTATTTTTAATGATCAGCGCACAGGTGCATCTACTAACATTTCCAGCACCCAGATCCGTCAGCTACCCACCATTTCCCGCTCGGCGGATGACTACCTGCGCCTGACACCCTCTGCTTCTCCTACTTACAACGGAATTTCCTTTGCTGGCAGGAACGGGCAATACAACAATTTTTCCCTGGATGGAGCGGTGTTTAATAATCCTTTTGGGCTGGATGCACCTACGCCCGGCGGGCAGACAAATGCCCAGCCTATCTCCATCGATGCCATCGACCAGATCCAGATCAACATTGCACCTTATGATGTGACCCAGTCCGGGTTTACAGGTGCAGGTGTGAACACTGTGACAAAGAGCGGTAGCAACAAATTCAGTGGTACCGTATATGCTTTCTATCGTAATGATGCCTTGTCCGGCAACAAAATAGACGGACAAAAATTTAAGGTGCCTACACTGGAGTCTTTTCAGGCAGGCTTTTCACTGGGAGGTGCCATTAAAAAGAACAAACTCTTTTATTTCATCAACTTCGAATCAGAACAACGGAAAGATGAAGCCAGTGCCTATGTAGCGCAAACTGCTGATAATGCCGGCGACATTACAACTTCCCGTGTACTGGCGGCTGACCTGCAGTCAGTCAGTAATCTGCTGAGTTCAAAGTATGGTTATAACACCGGTCCTTATGAGCATTACAACCTGAAAAGAAGTAACTATAAATGGCTCGCTAAAATCGACTGGGTCATCAACAATAAACATTCACTGGCATTTACCTATAATGGGCTGGATGGTTCCCAGGAAAAGACAGCGCACCCAAATGCGATCAATCGCCGCGGACCTGATGCAATCACCCTGCAATTCAGAAACTCAGGTTATGAAATGGTCAATAAACTGCACTCATTCGGCCTGGAACTGAAGTCTAACTTTAATGATACTTACGCCAATAAGTTCAGGGCAGTATATACTATTTTCAGAGATAACCGTAATCCATTCTCTTCTCCATTCCCCGCGCTGAACATTACCAAATACGGGGTACCTTATATTGTAGCGGGGTACGAACCCTTCTCCATTAATAATGTGCTGAACCAGGACGCCTTGCAGCTGACGAATAATTTTAACATCATTCTGCCTAAGCACACCATTACAGTTGGTGCATCTTATGAGCAGTTTAAATTTGGGAACTCCTTCAACCTGACGGGATTTGGATTTACACTTTTCTCTGGTGTTGATATCAATAACTTCCTGACTACTGCGGCAGCCGGTGGCTATGATGGCAACGTATCTTATGCCAGGAACCGCGCTGCGGCTGATCAGTGGACCTGGTATTACCTCACCGTAGGGCAGGCTTCTGCATATGCACAGGATGAATGGAACCCGGTTTCAAATTTCAAACTCACTTATGGTGTACGCTTTGACAAAGCGCTCTATTATCCTTCCAAGGCCAGCTATAAGAGTCCGAATATCAATGCAGACGGTACATTCGCAGGTACTTTTGTAGAAGGCTCTCCTACTGTGCCGAATACAGATAACCTGACCCTATTCGACGAAGATGGAAACCCAGTGAAGAATGGCCCGGGTCAGACCATTGATAATACACGGATGCCCGGCGGCAAGATTTTAGTCTCTCCCAGATTGGGTTTCAACTGGGATATCAATGGTGACAAAAGCGTGCAGCTGCGGGGAGGAACCGGTTTATTCACTGGTCGTTTTCCGTTTGTATGGGTGGGTAACCAGATTGGTAATCCATTCACCGGTTATTATGATGTAACGGCGCGTAATTTCAAATGGCCACAGATCTGGCGTTCGAATGTAGGACTGGATTATAAATTATCAGGCGGAACCATCCTGACCGGTGATCTGTCTTATTCCAAAGACCTGAACTCCATGATGGTAAGAGATTACGGTCTGGGTACACCTACAGGTGTATTGAAATCAGGTACGGGCGATACCAGGGAGGTATACCAGGCCAGCGACAAGGGCAATACGGCCACCTATGTATTTACGAATACGAAGATTGGCTATTCCTTCAATGCTTCTTTCCAGGCGCAGCAAACATTCGGCAGGGGTTATTTCCTGATGTTCGGCTATAACTACCTGGTAGCAAAGGATGCGAGTTCAATTTCTGCAGAGATTTCTGGAGATGCCTTTGACCGTAACCCGGTATTGGGAAATGCGAACAAAGCAAAAGAATCTCATTCATTATATGGCAATACCCATCGTTTCACGCTGGCAGGAATCAAGAAATTTGAATACAGCCAGGGGAAATATGCCACCACTATTTCCTTCTTCAGCAACTGGACAAGTGGTAACCGTTATTCCTATGTATATGGCGGGGATGTCAACAACGATGGTTCTGCAGCCAATGATCTGCTATATATACCCACACAGTCAGAGATCAGCAAGATGAATTTTGCTACCCTGACAGATGCTAACGGGAATGTACAGGATGCGGCAGCACAGGGCGCGGCCCTGGAGAGATTTATCCAGCAGGATAAGTACCTGAGCGCACACAGGGGGCAGTATTCCGGCAAGTACGATGGAATGACTCCCTGGTTTAGCCAGCTGGATCTGCGCCTGTTGCAGGATTTCAACTTCAAAGGCAAGGAACATACCAGCACCGTCCAGGTCAGTCTTGATATTGTGAACCTTGGTAACCTGATCAGCAGCAAATGGGGGCTGCGTAAATACGCAAGCACCACGGGCTATTATCAGCCACTGGCATATACTGGCAAGGATACCGATGGTAAAGCCATTTACCAGTTTGATCCCGGGCAAACACAAACATTTACCACCAGTCCTGATTTGCCATCCAGGTGGCAGATGCAGCTGGGGCTGAGATATATTTTTTAATCGCGCTGGATTTGAATTGTAATGAGGGCCTGCATATGCGGGCCCTCATATTATTTTGAGTATAGGTAATACTATTTTCCGTATAGTTTCTTTCCTTGATAAAACCTCCTATTTTTATAGCTCATGTGAACACAGGTCTAACAAAAAACAATACTACATGAAGAAATTTATAGGTAGCGCCAGCCTGGCATTTGCCATGCTGATGGCGGGGGCCAGCTGTAGCAATGCACAAGTAAGTGCACCCGCACCTTACGGTGTATTGCCTTCCGCTGCGCAGGTAGAATGGCAGGCCATGGATATGTACGCTTTTGTGCATTTCACTGTCAATACCTTTACTAACAAGGAATGGGGCTATGGTGACGAAAGTGAGAAGATTTTTAATCCTACCAATTTTAATGCAGATCAGATCGTGTCGGGGATCAAGGCAGCAGGTTTAACAGGTTTGATCCTGACCTGTAAGCACCATGATGGTTTCTGCCTCTGGCCGACCAAAACTACTTTCCACAACATTACCAAAAGCCCATGGAAGAACGGCCAGGGCGATATGGTAAAAGAATTTGCAGACGCCTGTAAGAAGCAGGGAATTAAATTTGGTGTATACCTCTCCCCATGGGATAGAAATAATGCGGCTTATGGTACGCCGGATTATGTACGCATCTACCGTGAACAGATGAAGGAATTGCTGACCAATTATGGTCCGGTATTCGAAATCTGGCATGATGGTGCAAACGGTGGTGATGGCTATTACGGGGGGGCACGCAAAGAAGTGAAAATAGATCGTTATACTTATTATAACTGGCCTGAAACCTGGGGCCTGGAAAAACAATTGCAGCCGAATGCTGTGATCATGAGTGATGTAGGCCCCGATGTACGTTGGGTCGGTACCGAAACTGGTTTTTCCGGCGATCCCTGCTGGGCTACCTACACGCCTATCGGAGACAAGGATTCCGCTGTTGCAGCACCCGGGCAGGTTTTATATGAACTGGGGCTGAATGGTACCCGCAATGGTAAGCAATGGATGCCGGCGGAGACCAATTTTTCCATTCGTCCGGGATGGTTTTATCATGCTACAGAAGATAACAAGGTGAAAACACCGGAAGATCTCCTGAACCATTACTTTGCGTCTGTAGGCCATGGTACGACCATGTTGCTGAACGTACCTCCTGATCAACGGGGTCTTGTAAACGAAATTGATGTGGCCAGTCTGAAAGGTTTTGGTGATATCATCAGGCAGATGTACAGCGTCAACTATGCAGCAGGGGCAAGCTTGCAGGCGAGCGATCTGAGAGGCGGGGATAAGGCTTATGCGGCTGAGAATGTACTGGACAATGATCCGTATACATATTGGGGTACAAAGGATGGTGTGAATACCGGAGAACTGGTATTGAACCTGGCAGGCAGCAAAACGTTCAATGTGATCCGTTTGCGTGAGAACATTAAACTCGGTCAGCGTATAGACGACTGGGCAGTAGATGTTTGGGAAAATGGCCAGTGGACAGAACTGAAGAAAGGCACAGCTATTGGTTACTGCCGCCTGATCCGTAGTGAGCGTATGGTGACTACGGACAAGGTTAGGATTCGTATTACAAAGGGAGCTGCGAGTATCTGTCTCAGTGATGTAGGTTTGTTCAAGGCACCGGAGGTGAAGGCTGCGGGTGTAAGAAAAGACCTTATCGTAGATAAGGCGCAGTGGAAATCCCACAACACCAGATTCTCTGCTGCTATAGACGGAGATGCTGGCAGTGCCGTGCAAATGGATATGAATACCTTTAAGAAACTTGCGCCTAAAGGAGTGGTTGTGGATATGCAGTTCCCAGCCCGGATTGTAGGGTTTAATTACCTGCCTGTAAAAGATAAGGGCCTGGTAGACAAGTACAAAATCTATACGAGCGATGATGGTAAGACCTGGGAGCTCCGGAAGGAAGGGGAGTTTTCAAATATCAAGGCGAACCCTATCGAGCAGCGTATTGACCTGGAGAAACCAGTGAATGCAAGGTATTTCAGGTTTGAGCCGCTGCATGTACTGCCAGCTAAGGATGGCAGGCAGTATGTAGGCATTGCTGAAGTGGGCATCATTAAATAAAATAATTCTTTATCCGGCCATTGGCCGGCATTTTAAGCTAAAACGCTTCGGCCTAAGGCCGAAGCGTTTTAGCTTTTATTTATTCCAAAAAAATTTCCTTTTTGCGTTTTTTGGCAAATGTTAATATCTTCAAATAAATTTGCGGAATCTTTAAACGCTCTTATGGGACAAAGTGCTACACTATTTCTCGTGGACAGGAACGAATTTTCCAAAATTGGAGACGATCCTGAATATCCGGTGGCCAACATTGCCGCTGAAAAAACAACTTTTGAGAAATCCTTTGAAGGATTACTGTTTCTGATCACGAAAGGAAGCAGACCTGAGGATATTTCTATTGTAAGACAGATCTTTTACCCTGAGGCGTATATAGGAGACGAGATCGACTTCGAAAACATCGATATCGATACCCTGCCGGATGATTTTGATTTTGACAAGCAACCGCTTTACTTCAATGATCCGGCTACCGTATCCGAAATTGCAGATCTGCTGTCATCAATAGAGCCAGGTAACATTATCGCACTGTTTGACCATACGGAGCTGAATGAGCACGACATTGAACCGGGCCAGGTATGGACAGATGATGAACGGGATGGGGTCACCTTTAGTGCACAGCACATGGCTACAGAATTGCTGGCGCTGAAGGCCATCTATGAAAAAGCGAAAGAGCAGGGTGCTTATATTATAAGCCATGTGGATTAAGGCTGTAAAAGTGTGTGAATCATATTTTTAACCCAGGAATAAGGATTGAAACCCAGAATAGGAATCCGCGGGAACCCGTTAAAAAAAGCCCCTGCCATACAGCAGGAGCTTTTCGTTGGATTTTAGAATGGGGCTAAATATTTTAATCCCTCTCGTAGAATGGTGTAGGTTCTATGCCCAGTGAGCGGAGGTATACATATCCTTGTCCACGGTGATGTATTTCATTTTCAACTACATACAGTACCAGCAGGTACACTGGCATTTCCCATTGTCCGAAAGCTAATACAACATCATTGAATCTTTCAGCTGGAATTTTCGGCCAGAGGGTATTAATGATTTCAGTTTGTTCATCCCACAGGTCAAGCAGCTCCTGCTTAGTGACAGGGGCTTCTTCATGCTTAAATTTTTCCCACTTTTCTGTGATGATGCCTGTCAGGGTCGGAACAGCCATACCAATAAATTCCATCGCCAGTTCTGCAAACGGGCGCATACCACCCACCGAATAACTAAAGAGTTTATCTTCAGGGAAGTTGTTAATTATTTTGCGGGTCAGGTTACGGTGCAACTGCCAGTGTTTTAGCAATTGAGCCGGGGTTGTGAATGTTTCTGTTGCCAGGGTGGTGGTTGTTGCTTTCATGTTAGGTTTGTTTTGTTATCACAAAGAAAGAACGTGCTGGTGACAACAGTATGTCAGTAGCCCCAAAATTATTTTTCTTCCCCCATCAGGATCGCCCATGGTTGTAAAGATTCCACCTTTTCACTGATAATACGGATAATGGCAGCCAGGGGGATAAAGAGGAACATACCGGGAATCCCCCACACCAGTTTGCCGGTAAGCACAGCAATGATGGTAATCAAAGGATTGAGCTTTACGTTGCCACCTACTACCCGGGGCAGGATTACATTTGCATCCAGGAAATGGGCGACGATAAAAACAATTCCCACTGTTACAGCCTGGGAGGGTTCTCCATTGGCAAAAGTGATAAACATACTGATAGCCATAGCTGTATAAATACCCAGATAGGGTATTACGTTCAACAGTGCGGCAATTACACTGATCAGCAGGGCATATTTAATGCCCAGGATGGCCAGCGTGGAAAGTAATAAGATGATCAGTATAAACATTTCTGTGAGTAAGCCTATAATATACCTGTTGATCATCCGGCGGGCGCTGTTTAGCACTTCTTCTACTTTCGGCAGTTCATCCTGCGGAAAGAGTGCGACCACAAAACGCTTAAACAAACGACGGTGATACAACATGAAGAACGTAAAAATGAGGAAGAAGATGGTGAGGATAAACACTTCAGCGAACCCGATGAAAGTAGCCCCTAATGAACTCATAGCGGTAGACTGTAATCCGCTTGTAGATTTCTTCAGATAATCGGTTTGCTGCTGATAATCTATATGATAGGTATTGAGCAGCCATTGTCGGATATCGGTCAGGCTTTCCGAAAACCGTTTTTGCAGCTCAGGGAGATTATGGGTAAAGTTCACGATCTGGTGACTCAGGATATCTATAAATGAACCGATCAATACCACGAAAAGCAATACGCAGATAGCAGCGGCGAGGCCACGGTGCAGGCTCCACTTTTCCAGTTGCCTGCACACAGGCAGTAGGGCAAAGGAGATCAACAGGGCAAAAAAGAGTGGAATGATCACTGTTTTGCCAAGATGCATCAGTAGCAGAGACAGGATAAGCGCGTGTAATATCAGGGCCAGGCGGGCATAGAAGGCCAGTTTAACGCTTTTCATAATATTAACTTTTGAGATATAGTGAACATAATGAATGCCAAACTATGCCGCGCCGCAGTCTCTTTATTTGTAATCATAACTCACCAACCAGTGAATGCCATACTTATCAGTCAGCATTCCAAACAGGGCACCCCAGAATTGTTTACCAAGCGGCATGGTTACGCTGCCTCCGGCGGATAATCCTTCAAAGAGTTTGTGGGCTTCCTCTTCACTTTCAGCAGAGATGCTGATGGTCACACTATCTCCAAAAGTTGTGCTGCCCATATGCCCTGGCCGGTCACTTCCCATTAACATTCCATTATTGGCGATGGGTAATGCAACGTGCATTATTTTGTCCGCATCTTCGGGTGGAGGCGGGTTATCGCCAGGAACATCTTTGAAACGCATAAAAGTAGCAAACTCTCCACCAAATACGGATTTGTAGAGACCGAATGCAGCTTCGCAGGTATCGTTGAAATTGAGGTAAGGATTGAGTGTTGCCATAAGGTGGTTTTACTGTTAATGTAACAGTAATAAGTGGGAAAGGTTTAAAAAAATAAAGCCACCCTTAAAAGAGCAGCTGTCTGATATCCCTATACCTATGAAATAATAATTTTAGTACAGCGAATTTACAACTCACACATTTCTTATTAGTTAATCCGATGTTAAAGAATGCGGAAACTTTATAAACGGTAAATAAGGTAAGGAACTGGTATTAAGTCTAGTTGTTTTGTAGAGTAACTGCAATATCTTATCTTTGCGGCCACAACTAAATCTTACCTGTGATAAGAAAATCTATAGCCAGCCTGCAACAGGAAGCTGCTCAAAGTGGCAGTAATACTTTAAAACGCAGTCTTGGAGGTTTCAACCTCATCGCCATCGGTATTGGCGTTATCATTGGTGCAGGGCTTTTTTCCCTCACCGGAATTGCAGCGGCCAACAATACAGGGCCGGCAGTCATTCTCTCCTTCATCTTAGCGGCAGTGGGCTGTGCATTCAGCGCGCTCTGCTATGCAGAAATGGCCAGCATGGTACCTGTAGCAGGGAGTGCTTATACCTATGCCTATGCTACGCTCGGAGAGCTCTGGGCATGGATCATTGGCTGGGACCTGGTACTGGAATATTCAGTAGGTGCCTCTACTGTAGCTATCAGCTGGTCACGTTACCTGGTTAAGTTTCTCAGCACATATAATATTCATATTCCTCCTCAGCTGGTAACTTCGCCATTTGAGAAAATTGAACTGGCAGATCATAGTATTGTGCATGGTTTTATTAACCTGCCAGCAGTATTGATTATAGTAGCTATCACTTCTATTTTAATAAGAGGTACCAAAAGTTCCGCTTTGTTCAACGCGATCGTAGTGGCGCTGAAGGTAGGGGTGGTGCTGGTATTCATTGCACTGGGCTGGAAATATATTCATCCTGAAAACTATCATCCTTTCATTCCTGCCAATACTGGAGAATTTGGGTCCTTTGGCTGGAGTGGTATTCTGAGAGGGGCAGGTGTCGTTTTCTTTGTATTTATCGGTTTTGATATTGTTGCCACGATGGCACAGGAAACCCGCAATCCAAAGAAAAATATGCCCATCGGCATCCTGGGTTCACTCATTATATGTACTGTTCTCTTTGTATTGTTTGGTTATGTGATGACGGGAATGGCGCATTATACGGAGTTCAAAGACAATCCTGCACCGGTAGCGGTAGCGATTGCACATACCCCTTATAAGAATCTCTTCCTGGCAGTGATCGGCGCAATCCTGGTAGGTTATACTTCTGTGATCCTGGTAGATCTGCTGGGGCAATCCAGGGTATTCTATTCCATGAGTAAAGACGGTTTATTGCCACCTGTATTTTCCCAGTTACACAAACGCTTTGCGACTCCATTTAAATCTAATATCGTTCTCTGTATCTTCATTAGTTTATTTGCGGGGCTCGTACCCATTTCTGTAGTGGGAGAGATGTGTAGTATTGGTACATTACTGGCATTTGTGATGGTGTGTTTGGGCATCCTGATCCTGCGCAAAAAGCAACCGGATATTCCCCGTGCATTCAAAACACCCTGGGTACCGGTCGTTCCTATCCTTGGTATCCTCACCTGCCTGATAATGATGTTCTCCCTGCCACTGGATACATGGATCCGTTTGATTGTATGGCTGCTCATTGGTTTTATCGTATACTTTGGATATGGTAAAAAGAATAGTAAATTAGGAGGGTATGCTAACACTCAACAGAACGAACAGTGATGATCCGCAATTTCAGGAACTGATTATCGCGCTTGATCAGGAATTGTGGCTCAGGTATCCTGAAGTACAGCAGGATTACGAAGTCCTCGATAAAGTTAAGAACATACCTACCGTTGTAGTGGCATATGTCGATGCCCTGCCGGTAGGTTGTGCCTGTTTCCGCCCTTTTGACGCTCATACAATAGAGGTGAAGCGCATGTTTGTATACGCCACCCATCGTGGTCAGGGCATTGCTTATGCCATACTAAAAGAACTGGAAACCTGGGCGCTCTCACAGGGTTTCACCCGCGCTGTTTTGGAAACAGGTATTCGTCAGCCGGAAGCTATTGCCCTCTATCAAAAATCGGGTTACACCTTTATGGATAAATACCCACCATATGAGCAGATGGAGAACAGTGTATGCCTGCAGAAACCCTTGCTGTAGGCTTGTTACCTTTTATCCAGATATTTAATGGCAACAGGGTTTCATTTGTTACCTTTAAAAGGTAAACAACACAACAATCTGAATCGCCGTTTTATATGAAAAAATTACTGCTTGCTATTTCAGCCTGCTGCATGGTTTTTGCCGCTCATGCACAGGAAGATGCACTGTGGCTGCGTTATCCCGCCATCTCTCCCGATGGAAAGACCATTGCATTCGGGTATAAAGGAGATATATACAAAGTAGATGTAAACGGGGGCATCGCTGTACCACTTACTATTCACGAAGCCCACGACATGATGCCGGTATGGAGTCATGATGGTAAGCAAATTGCTTTTGCCAGTGACAGGAGTGGAAACTTCGATGTATACGTGATGCCTGCGATCGGAGGTGCACCTGTACGCCTTACTTACAACAGCACTGCTGATTATCCTTACGATTTTACGCCTGATAACAAGCAGGTATTATTTGGTAGCCCACGCAATGCGCCGGCATCAGATATCCGCTTTAGTACCAGGTTGTTCAATAACCTTTATACCGTACCCGTAAGCGGTGGCCGTGCCATACTGCTAAGTTCTGCCGGTGCAGACAATGCACATTATTCTGCTAAAGGAGACCAGATCGTATTCCAGGACAGAAAAGGATACGAGGACCCATTACGTAAGCACCATACCAGTGGCGTAACCCGCGATATATGGGTGTACGATATAAAGAATAAATCTTACCAGCAATTGTCCACTTACGAAGGAGAAGACCGCGAACCTGTGCTGGGGCCTAATGATCAGTTGTATTACCTGAGTGAAAAAGGCGGAATTTCACAAAACCTGTTCAAAGCTTCCCTGACTTCGAAAGGTGAAATGAAACAGCTGACACATTTTGACAAACATCCCGTACGTCATTTATCTATTGCTAATAATAATACCCTTTGCTTCTCTTACAATGGTGAGATCTATACTTACCAGGAAGGAAAGGAACCAAAGAAGATCGCCATCCAGGTATTGAATGATGGCCGTGCTGCCGTGATCAAACACCTGCCTGTAAACGGTAACGTCACGCAGTTCAGAATGAGTCCTGATGGTAAGCAAATGGCCTTCATCGCAAGAGGTGAGGTGTTTGTAAGCAGCGTTGAAAATAACATGACCCGCCGTATCACGAATACGCCTACACAGGAGCGTGGCCTGAGCTGGTCACCGGATGGCAAAACCCTGGTGTATGCCGCAGAGCGCAATGGTAACTGGGATCTGTATAAAGCAAGCATGGTAAAACCGGGAGAGAATTATTTCTTCAATGCCACCCTGGTAAATGAAGAACCCCTGATAGCGACTGCTGCTGCAGAATTCCAGCCGGTATTCTCTCCTGATGGAAAGGAATTAGCTTATGTTGAAGACAGGAATATCCTGAAGGTATATAACCTGGCATCTAAAAAAAGCCGTATCATTTTGCCTAAAGGCCGTAACCATTCTTATTCTGATGAGGACTGGGATTTTGCCTGGAGTCCTGATGGAAAATATATCGTGACCGAAGACCAGCAGGGGTATTTTGATGTGAGCAATGCAGCAATCCTTCCCGCTGATGGCAATGGAAAAACGATCTATCCTGTGATGAGCGGTTTTGGTGAAGAGAGTAGCAAGTTCTCTATAGATGGGAAGATGTTGTTGTACCTGAGTAATGCTGCAGGTCGTCGTTCACTGGCTAAACAGGGTAGTAAGGAGAAAGACATTTATGCTGTATTCCTGGATCAGGCAGCATACGATCGTTTTAAATTATCTAAGGATGCATTCAACCTGCTGAAGGATGATACTGCTGCGACTAAAAAAGATACATCTTCCAAAACATCTTTCAAGCCTGATTTTGAAGACCTGGAGAACAGGAAGGTGCGTCTTACAATTAACAGTGCCAGTATTGGTGATTATGTGTTGAGCAAGGATGCTGCCAAGCTGTATTACATGGCATCTTTTGAGAAGGGATATGATCTGTGGGTAACAGAGCCACGTACTGGCGAAACAAAGATCCTGGCTAAGCTGGGTGGTTCATCAGGCGATATCGTATTGAGCAAGGATGGGAATACGCTCTTTGTCAGCAACAAAGGAAGTGTAGTGAAAGTAGAGACAGGTTCCGGTAAGGTAACTCCTGTGAGTATCAGTACAGAGTTCAACTGGAATCCTGCTGCGGAAAGAGCTTACATTTATGAGCATGCCTGGAAGGAAGTAAAGGATAAATTCTACGATCCCAAACTGCACAATGTAGATTGGGAAATGTATGCAAAGAACTATGCCCGATTCCTGCCACACATCAGTGATAATTATGACTTCCAGGAGATCCTGAGTGAACTGCTGGGAGAACTGAATGCATCACATACAGGTGGCCGTTATTATGCTTCCTCACCAGAGGGGGATGCAACGGCCTCTTTGGGATTGCTGTATGATGAAACCTTTACCGGCAATGGTCTGAAGGTGGATGAAGTATTGACAGGTGGTCCGTCTGATAAGGCAAAGAGTAAGATCAGAAAAGGTGTGATCATTGAAAAGATCGATGGTGAAACTGTAAGTCCGGATATTGACTGGGCTATGCTGCTGAACCGTAAGACGGGTGATAACGTACTCTTAAGTTTGTATGATCCGGTGGCTCAGCAGCGTTGGGATGAAACTGTTATACCATTTGCCGCAGGCGAGGAAGGCCCTTTGATGTACAAACGCTGGGTAAAGCGCATGCAGACTATGGTCGATAAACTGAGTGATGGTAAAGTAGGCTATGTACATGTAGAATCCATGAATGATGCCAGCTACCGTTCCGTGTACGATGTAGTAATGGGTCGTAACAGGGGAAAGAAGGCATTGATTGTTGATACCCGTTTCAACGGAGGCGGCTGGTTGCACAATGACCTGAATACCTTCCTGAGTGGAAAGGAGTACCTGCACTTTGCACCGCAGATGGAAATGGTGGAAGGCGCAGAACCTGCTGACAGATGGACACGGCCCAGTTGTGTGATCATGAGTGAGGGCAACTACAGTGATGCGTTCATCTTCCCTTATATCTACAAACAGAATGGCCTGGGTAAACTGATAGGTATGCCGGTAGCGGGTACAGGTACGGCTGTTTGGTGGGAAAGACAGATCGATCAGTCTATCATTTTTGGTATCCCGATGATTGCGACCATTGGCAAAGAGGGGCGCCCTACAGAGAACCTGCAGGTAGAGCCTGATATCAGGGTGCCGCTGAGGTATGAGGAAGAAATGAGTGGTAAGGATGCCCAGCTGGAAGCTGCGTTAAAGGAAATGCTGCAGGAAATAAAATAGTCGTTTTTTTATTTTAAGTATAATGGGGCCGGGATAATACCTGGTCCCATTTTTTATTTGTATCTTAAGCGCACTTCAGGGATTTGGGAACATTCTTTTTACATCTAAAAGGTAGTGTTCTATTATGTCGTCTTCGCAATCGTTAAAAAAAGTAATCAGGCCCATTCATTTGTGGGCTATTGGTGTTGGTCTTGTTATTTCCGGAGAGTATTTCGGGTGGAATTATGGCTGGGGAGTAGCCGGTACTATGGGTTTTCTGATCACCACGCTGGTCATCACCCTGCTGTATATTACGTTTATCTTCAGTTTTACAGAATTAACTACTTCTATTCCGCAGGCGGGAGGCCCTTTTACCTATACGCACAGGGCCATGGGGCCAGTAGGCGGATTGATAGCGGGCTATGCTACGGCGGTGGAATTCCTGCTGGCCACACCAGCTATTGCATTGGCTCTGGGCAATTACCTGCATTTTTTGCATCCGGCCTTGCCGGTTTTGGGTAGTGGCCTGGCATTCTATATTATTCTCACCGTTGTCAACCTTTTAGGTATTAAGGAATCTGCATTGTTCTCCCTGATCATCACATTACTTGCAGTGGTTGAATTATTAATTTACCTTGGAATAGTAGGTCCGTCCTTTAAGACGGCCAATTTTCTCCACGATGCGATGCCATTTGGCTGGAGTGGGGTATTTAACGCCTTACCCTTCGCAATCTGGCTATATGTATGCATAGAAGGGATTGCTATGGTTGCAGAGGAGGTGAAAGATCCGCACCGAAACATCCCCAAAGGCTACATATCGGCGATCCTCACTTTGATGTTACTGGCCTTAGCAGTCATGGTATTCACTGGGGGTATTACAGACTGGAAATCCCTCTCTGCTATAGACTATCCCTTACCCGAAGCCATCGGTGTGGTATTGGGAAAACAGAACGGCATCACAAAACTCTTTGCCGGCATCGGCTTATTTGGCCTGATAGCCTCCTTTAATGGAATCATTATCAGTTATTCCCGCCAATTGTTCGCCTTAGGTCGGGCGGGGTACCTGCCAGGGATCATGTCCACATTAAGTCCACGGAGAAGAGTACCTGTCGCCGCCCTGATTACAGGTGGTCTTTTAGGTGTAATCGCTTTATATATGGGTAAAACCGATCAGTTAGTGATCCTTTCTGTCATGGGAGCGATCGTCATGTATATCCTGAGCATGGTGAGTTTGTTTATCCTAAGAGTGAAAGATCCAGCACTCGAAAGACCTTACAAAGCACCCTTATATCCCTGGTTCCCGGGAATTGCCTTATTCCTTTCCATCGTTTCCCTTTTTGCAATTATTTATACTTATCCCATGTTAAGCCTGATCTTTTTCGGAGGATTGGCGGTGGCATTGGTTATTTTTATAGGGATGGGCAGACATAAGCATCAGGCAGTAATCAACCTGCTTTCGGAGATATAATGTTTTAATAAATTGGTTTCATGAGTTACCGGCATACAATTCATCATACTACTTACGAATTTAATGATTTGCGTACCCTGTTGGCGAAGGCTGGGCCTTTCCGTTCCGGCGATGCGTTGGCCGGTTTGTGTGCAGATACCGCAGAAGAAAGAGTGGCGGCGCAGATGGCATTGGCAGATGTGCCATTAAAAACTTTTTTACAGGAAGTAGTGATTCCCTATGAGCAGGATGAAATTACGCGGCTGATCGTTGATGCGCATGATGTAAATGCATTTGCTTTAGTGAGCCATTTTACGGTCGGGCAATTCAGGGATTGGTTATTAAGTGATCATGCAGATACCCTGAGTTTACAGCAATTAGGGCCGGGCATAACGCCTGAAATGGTGGCGGCAGTGTCGAAGTTAATGCGCAACCAGGACTTGATTAGTGTAGCAAAGAAGTGCGAGGTCGTGACACGGTTTAGGAATACTATCGGGTTAAAAGGGCATCTTTCTGTGCGCCTGCAACCCAATCATAATACGGATGATCCCAAAGGTATTGCAGCCAGTATCATAGATGGATTACTGTATGGAAGCGGGGATGCGGTGATTGGTATCAATCCGGCCACGGATAGTCCGCAGGCAACGATCACCTTGTTGAAAATGCTGGATCAGCTACGTGGGCAATTTGAAATTCCTACACAATCCTGTGTGTTGTGCCATGTTACAACAGCCTTGCAGATCATGCACAGTGCACCGGTGGACCTGGTGTTTCAGTCGATAGGTGGTACTGAACAAACGAATAGTAGTTTTGGTGTCAATCTTTCCTTATTGCAGGAAGCGTATGAGGCAGGGTTATCCCTGCAGCGTGGTACGGTAGGGAATAACCTCATGTATTTTGAAACAGGGCAGGGGAGCGCATTGTCTGCGAATGCACATGGTGGTGTAGATCAGCAAACCTGCGAGGTGAGGGCATATGCGGTGGCACGTAAATTTTCACCATTACTGGTCAATACGGTTGTAGGTTTTATTGGACCCGAATATTTGTTTGATGGTAAGCAGATTATTCGTGCGGCATTGGAAGATCATTTTTGCGGCAAGTTGTTGGGATTGCCAATGGGCGTGGATATTTGTTATACAAATCATGCAGAGGCAGACCAGGACGATATGGATAACCTGCTTACATTATTAGGCGTAGCAGGGGTGAATTTTATTATGGGAGTGCCGGGGGCAGATGACATTATGCTGAACTATCAGTCTACCTCTTTTCATGATGCATTGTATGCAAGAAAGGTGTTAGGATTAAAGCCTTCGCCTGAATTTGATCAGTGGTTACAAAGGCAGGGGATTATGAGCACCGAAGGCAGGTTATTGCCGGTAGGGAATTCACATCATTTACTGAAATACATATGAGTCAGGATATAATACAACAGGATCCCTGGGCATCGCTGAAGCAGTTTACAACAGCGAGGATTGCACTGGGAAGAACAGGTACCGCTATTCCATTGCGGGAGGTGCTTAATTTCCGGCTGGCACATGCGCATGCCCGCGATGCGGTGTATTCTGCATTGGCAGTAAATGCTTTGCAGGAGCAATTACATGCGTTTTATTTACCGATAGTTTTATTGCATAGCCGGGCGGTAGATAGATATGAATATTTACAACGACCTGATAAAGGAAGGCAGCTTGATGCGGAGAGTATTAGCCTGTTAAAGTCAACAGCCCCCGGGTACCTCCGGAAAGACGTGGCAATCATTCTTGCGGATGGTCTATCTGCAACAGCAATGAATGTGCATACGCAGCCTTTATTGGAAGTGTTAATTCCTTTATTGAAAGGTGCAGGACTTTCATTAGCACCTATTTGTATAGTGCAGCAGGGAAGGGTAGCAAGTGGTGATGAAGCAGGAGAAATATTGCAGGCAAAGGTGACGCTCATGCTCATAGGAGAACGCCCCGGTTTGAGTGCGGCAGATAGTATGGGGGCGTATATCACATTTGGGCCAAAGCCTGGTATCACGGATGAATCAAGAAATTGTATTTCGAATATCCGGGAAGAAGGTTTGCAGTATGAAGCCGCCGCGCAGAAGATCCTGTACTTGATTAAGGAAGCAATTAAATTAAAACTAACTGGGGTGGCATTAAAAGACAACACCGGTTTATTAGAATAATCCCTAACCATTCACCTGACACAAAAATTCAAGACGGTGCCTGCCGGAACAGGAAATATTTCTTACTCCGGCAGGTCATTATTTCAGTAAATAGTAATATTTTACCCGCCAGACACAATCAAAATGACCTGGTACGGAACTGAAATTTCTGCCGCAACCGCAACCGAAGGCCTCCGCGACCGGAATATGGAAGTCTTTAAGCATCTCTATCTCACTTATAGTGAAGACCTGTTCCTGCTTGCCTACCGATGGGTAAAAGATGAATCTCTTGCCAAAGATCTGGTACACAACCTGTTCGTACATCTCTGGGAAAAAGGGGCTTCACTCACCATTACAGGCAATGTCCGGCACTACCTTTTCCGGGCTGTTACCAACCGGGCCATCAACGAGTTAAAGCGTCAATCCAGGCATGTCAGCGAAGACATCCTGCAATGGCAGGCAGACCCTGCCTCGTTGTACGAAACCGCTGATTATATCCTCTTACAAAAGGAAATAATCCACTTGGTCCAGGGCCTCGCCCCCCGTTGCAAAGAGATCTTCTTACTCAGCCGGGTCCAGGGCCTGGAGCCATCGGAAATCGCTGAAAAACTAAACATTACACTCAATACTGTGTACTTTCAGCTCTCTGTCGCACTAAAACACCTTCGCCTCCACTTGCTGGGTGAAAAAAAGACCGGTAAATAATCAAAGTACCTCCTTACTGAACTGTCATAATTAATATACAATCATGCGTGTTGATGATCCAAGGGAATTTATAATTGACTGCCTGTCAGACCCTGCAAACACAGCGAAACAGGCAGCACTGGGGCAATGGCTACAACAATCTGCCGCAAACCGTATGCTTTATGCTGAACTAAAGCAGTTATGGGATGCAGCAGCTGACATGCCTCCAACACCATTTAACCGGGAGGAGGAATGGCAGGCCCTGTCTCAGCAAATTTCTGATCCATCGGCTCACGTTGTTGAATTAAAGAGGGAAATAGCGAGCAGTACACGGGAAGAAGCACCCGGTGTTACTGCTCCATTTTTACCTTTTACAAAATATGCCTGGGTGGCAGCCAGTTTATCTTTAATAGTCGTGACAGGTATTTATTTGTGGACTGCCAGGGAACAACACATTGCTATTCATGCATTAAAAGTTGAAAGGGTTACCCTGCCCGATGGCTCTACCATCCAGGCCCAGCCCGCAACCACCCTGGAATATGACCCTGCCTTTACCCGGCGCTGCGTTTCTCTTACTCAGGGGGAAGCATATTTTTCTATTTCACCGGATGAAAAGCGTACATTTATTGTACAGCTGCCACGCTCCACGGTCACAGTACTCGGTACCTCATTTCATGTAAAAGTCAGTGGCACAACAGAAAAAGTAGATGTGCGGGAAGGAAAGGTGCGCCTTACCACTCACACTGATACCCTGATCCTGACCCGGGGCCTCGCTGCCCAGGTTACATCAGCCGGTAAGCTACTTCAGCCTAACCTGTCTTTTACCAACGAAGAAGCCGGTACAGTGGCAACGGCATTGTCTGCGTATTTCCAGGTGAACATTACATTGCCAGACAGCACATTCAGGAAGAAAAAGATCACGGCCAACTTCCAAAACATGTCAGCAAAAGAAGTACAGCAGGTACTCAATGCGTTATTGGAGCAATAGCGGTCAGCCCTACTGATCACTGTTACGCCTATTATGAAAACCAAAGCCATTTGCTGTTTACTCACGCTATCCCTCCTCATGTGTCTCTGCGTAAAAGCGCAGGAAAAGCTAAGCATTCATGTGGTAAATGAACCCATATTTTCCGTACTCCGTCTCGTCGAAAAACAGGCAGGCGTTTTATTTGCCTACCGGAATGATATTGTTGATGTGAACGAACGTATTACCATCCATTGGGATAATGTGTCTTTGCCGACGATTTTAGACGTGATTTTTCCATCTTCGCTCTATGAGTTACGAACTATAGGCAAACAGATCATCATCCTGAAAAAGGGCACGCCAATGCCTGTAATGCCACCCCGTGTTATTGATATCAATCCGGTCGTCATAACTGCGTTAGGCATCAGCCGTCAACAACAATCTTTAGGCTATGCCTACACCGACCTGGGGCCGCAAACCTTTACCACAAATCCTGTCAACTCCCTGGCGGGGAGAGTCAGCGGATTGAATATCAGCCCTGTCAATAGTGGGGTAGGAGGAGCTACTAAAGTTACCCTCAGGGGCTTGAAGATCATTGGCGGCGATAATACTCCCCTGTTTGTAATAGATGGTATCCCTGTCAATAATTCATCTCCAGGTCAGGCAGATAAATATGGGGGCTACGACCTGGGAGATGGTACTTCTATAATCAATCCTGATGAAATAGCCAGCATCTCTATACTAAAAGGCGGGGCTGCTTCTGCATTGTACGGTAGCCGTGCTGCAAACGGAGTCATGCTCATCACTACTAAAAAAGGTGCTAAAGGATTTTCTGTGGCATATACCTCAAATACTTTGGTGGAAATACTCAATGACAATTACGATTTCCAGCATACCTATGGAAGCGGGCAGGATGGAATGCTGCCGAAGGATATTTCTACTGCAAGGGTAGATGCCCAGACAAGCTGGGGGCCTGAAATGAATAAGGATAGCACGGTTGTGATCTGGGATGGCAGCAAGGTGCCTTATGTAAATGCCAGCAATGCGATCAGTAAATTCTTCCGCAAAGGACTGACCCTGGCTAATACTGTGTCGCTCTCTACTGGCAGTGACAAAGTGCAGGTACGTGCGGCTTACAGCAATGTAAGGGAAAACGATATTATTCCTCTCAGTAAGCTAAACCGGCATTATATATCCCTTAGGTGTAGTGCCAAGCTATCTGCCGGGTTGACTGTAGATGCAAAAGGAACTTATCTTTCTGAAGATGTATATAACCGCCCTGCACTCTCTGATAATCCTAATAATATCGGGTATGTTTTAAGTGGTATTGCCCCTAATATTGATATCCGGTGGTTAAAAACTTATAAAGATCCCGTCAGTGGTAATTATATCAACTGGAATAACAATGCTTACCAGGTAAATCCATACTGGGCTATCAATGAACAACCGAATAACAGTACGCAGCGGCGGTTTAACGGGTTTGTATTAATAAAGTACCAGTTATGGCCGGGGCTCTATATCCAGGGTCGTACAGGTACTGATTACTCGCGGTTCAACTTTACTGAGTTTATGGAATATTCCACACCTTATTATACAACGGGTGGTATTGCGATGCTGCATCGGAATCTGCAGGAAACAAACTCAGATCTTTTAGTGAATTACCATAAACAATGGGGTAAGCTTTCACTGGAAGTCAATGTGGGTACCAATAGGATGGATTATAAAGAAGACCTGCGAAATGAAACGGGCAGGGGTATGAAAATAAGAGGTGCCAAAGACCTCAGTAATTTTAATACCCAACTGGGAAATCATCAATTGTACAGAAAGCGGATCAATTCGGTGTATGGTGCCGTCACCCTGGGCTATAATGATTTTTTATACCTGGATCTGACCGGGCGTAATGATTGGTCTTCTACATTGTCCGCAGGGCACAATGCCTATTTTTATCCTTCTGCTTCGGCCAGCTTTGTGTTTTCTTCCTTACTCCCTTCCATCAGCATACTGTCATTTGGAAAACTGAGAGCGAGCATTGCACAGACAGGTACGGATGCCGTTGCCCCTTATCAAACGGCACTGACTTATGCAACTAATCCAAATATCCCCAGTGTAGGAGGCTATTTGATTGGCGGGGTGGCAACGGACAAAGTGCCTTATGAAAACCTGAAGCCTAGTCTCACGCGTTCTTATGAAACAGGATTGAATATGGTGTTTTATAATAACCGCATTCAGGTAGACCTGACCTGGTATCATTCCAATACCCGCAACCAGATCCTGAATGCGCCGATCTCCCCAACCAGTGGTTACACCAGTGCGGTGATCAATTCAGGTAATGTATCCAACGAGGGGCTGGAAATAGCCTTAGGCGGCCGCCCGGTATGCCATAAAGATTTCACCTGGCAGGTGAATGTGAACTTTGCACGGAATAAGAATAAGATTATTTCCCTCAGTTCCCTGGTTTCCGATTACTACACGCTGGCTACTGCCCGCTGGGGCAATGCGAGTATCATTGCAAAAGCCGGCGCTGCCTATGGTATGATCACCGGCAGGAAATTTCTACGGGATGATAAAGGGCGATTGATCCTGGATGCAAACAATTTACCACAATATACTGCTGCTGATTATAATCTCGGTAGTACGCAATACAACTGGATAGGCGGTATCACGAATACATTTAACTATCGCCGATGGTCCTTTGCAGTATTGTTAGACATCAGGCAGGGCGGTAAGATCTTTTCCATGACGAATTTATTAGCCTATCAAAAGGGGCAGCAAAAAGGTAGCCTGGAAGGACGTGAAGGCTGGGCAAGATCTGAGCGGGAAAGAGTCGCAGCGGGTGTTGCAGGTGTTAACTGGACACCCACAGGAGGACTGCATATGAAGGGAGTGAAGGTGATTGCACCGAACAGACCGCAATACCAGGAAGTGGAAGGCTATGTGAATCCCGAAACTTACTGGACAAGGGTATCAGAAAATATTCCGGAACCATTTATATACGATGCCAGTATGGTGAAAATCCGCGAACTCACACTTGGGTATAAGGTATTGGAAAATGTAGCTGTAGCTGTGACAGCCAGAAATGTGCTGACATTAAGTAAACATATACCGAATATAGATCCTGAATCCAGTTATAATAATGGAGATGGACAGGGCTTTGAATATGGCTCATTGCCTACCCGTAGCGCCTATGGTATCACCCTGCATGCAAAATTTTAAAACATGAAATCTTACCTTTATTGCCTGATCATTATATTAAGTAGTAGTTGTACCACGAATTTTGATGTTATTAATACAGACCCTGTGAATAGTGGTACCATTGCAGCAGGAGCGCAATTGACCGCAGCAGCTTACCAGCTGGATGGGGGGAGGGAAATGGGCTATCCTAACCTGTATATTTTTCAGCCAATGGTGCAATATGTAGGTGGTACCTATGGCATGCGTACAGGAGGTAAATATGTAAGAGATGAGTTTTATAACGGATTGATGTGGTCCTGTTATTATGGAAAGTGCATCAGGCAACTGGCAGATCTGCTGGCTCAACATCAGCATGATAGTACCCAGGCAAATTATGTAGCAGGAGCCAGGGTATTGAAAGTTTACATCTTTTCATTATTGACAGATGCCTATGGTGATATTCCCTATTTCCAGGCAGGACTGGCTTATTATGATAAATTATACACGCCTGTTTATGATGAACAGGCTACTATTTACAAAGACTTTTTTACAGAATTGGAAGCGGCTATTCATCAGTTCAACGATAGTCAGCCGGTCATTACCAATGATATTGTTTACAATGGTAATCTTACCAAATGGAAACGGATGGCCCGTTCACTTCAATTGCGTTTGGCAATGCGGCTATCTAAAGCAGCACCGGAATTGGCCAGAACACAGGCACTTGCTGCATATGCGGGCGGTGTAATGCAAAGTAATGATGATAATTTTGTGATGATCCATGAAGATTACAGCTATCCTGATCTGCGTGGTAATGGCTATGCGCAGGCTTTGCAGGAAGAAGCGGCTTATAGGTATACAATTGGCACCACCACCTTTGTGAATTATCTCAAGGCGGAAAACGATCCCAGATTAGGGATGTTCTTCGTTAATACAGATAGTGTGACCAATTATTTGCCTATTCAACCAGGCCTGTACTGGTGGGAGGATTGGAAAGATTTTATAGGTGAAAACGGAGAAGTGGTCGGGCAGGCGGATAAATATTGCCACATCAATGCGCCTTTTTATCAGCAGGGAGGATCATGGTTACATATGGGTTACGCAGAGGTTGAATTTTTAGTGGCAGAAGCTGCAGTGAGAGGGTGGGTCGGGGAGGATGCGAACAGCCATTATCAGGCAGGATTGAGGGCGGCAATGCACCAGCTGGAAATATATCCGGGCATGGTGCCATTGTCAGCAGATAGGATTAATAGTTTTGTATCTGCACACCCTTTATCTGTTGAAAAAGCAATAGAAAATATCAGCATGCAGAAATGGGTGGCTTTATTTCCGAATGGATACGAGGCTTATGCCAATATGCGGAGAACGGGGTATCCTGTATTAAATCCTGTGGTAGATGTGAATGGAGAATCAGAGACTGGTGGGCATTTGCCTGGAAGATTATTTTATCCTGCAACAGAGGCATTGTCAAACCCGGTGAATTACCAGGTTGCAATAAATAGGTTAGGAGGGAGTAATGACTGGATGCGACCGGTGTGGTGGAATAAATAATTTTGTATTTATCTGGAACCGGGTCTGCTATTTTTGCAACAGCAAATAAGAAAATCCTGCTATGCTACTACAGGCAATAAATCATTATAATATCTCCTAAATTATTTGTAATTCGCACACTCATAATCATGCATTCCACTATGTATAAACTTTATCTTGTCTTATTCCTGGCAACGGGTCTGCCATTCATAGGCTGCAAAGCCCAGTCAAAACTTGGGCACCAGGCACCAGCACCACTTTTCCGCGATCCAATTTTCGACGGCGCAGCCGATCCCACCCTAATATGGAACGACAGGGAGAAAGCCTGGTGGATGCTCTACACCCAGCGCCGTGCCAGTGTAGACGCAGAAAACGTTGCCTATTGCTACGGCAGTAAAATCGGCATCGCTGAATAAAAAGATAATGGTCATACCTGGGTTTACAGAGGTGCCCTCAACCTTGAATTTGAAAAAGGTGAAAATACTTTCTGGGCACCGGATGTGGTATTCAATAACGGCACCTACCACATGTTTGTGGCGTACATCCAGGGCGTTCGCGGTAACTGGGGTGGTCATGCGCGTATTGCACACTATACAAGCAAAGATATGTGGGATTGGAAGTTTGAAGGCTTCCCGCAGCTGACTTCCGAAAAAGTGATCGATCCTACCTTGTTTCAGCTTCCTGATAAAACCTGGCGCATCTGGTACAAAGACGAAGACCATGGCTCTCACACCATGATGGCCAGCAGCAAGGATCTTAATAAATGGACCTATGCCGGTACCGAGCCTGCCATTGGGGGTAATGGCCACGAAGGGCCTAAGGTTTTCCGCTTCAAAGACTATTATTGGATGGTCACCGACGAATGGCATGGCATGCGCGTATACCGCTCCGAAGACCTGAATACCTGGACCCGGCAGGGATTGATCTTAGACGTTCCCGGTAAGCGCAAAGATGATACGCCAACAGGTGCACATGGTGATGTTGTTGTAACCGGCGATCAGGCATACGTGATTTACTTCACCCATCCGGGAAGAAAAGTACATAGTGAAAGTCCGGTGAATGAAGATGGTATACAACCTTATTCCATTCGTCGTTCCAGTATACAGGTTGCGGAGTTGAAATTCGAAAATGGTACGCTGACTTGTGACAGGGATGCGCCGTTTGATTTTTACCTGCCCTCAAAATAATAATTGAGCTTGTATTAAAATTAATTTCCGGGTTTAATTCGGACACCAGACTTAGCGCGTTGTTTTGAAATTCAGAATGCCTTCAAATTACTTTTAATACACCTCATTTTTTTACATCGTCTCCTGCTCTTCAGGATGCTTTGGCCTATGAATAAAATAATAGAAAGCCAGTATCACTACCCCCGTCAGGAAAGGAATCAAGGCAAGGTGCTTGTAGGTAATACTCCCGAACAGGATCTCTGTATCAAAATGCATAAACTCGCTGATCATCCAATATGAGTTCGCTGTGATCCAGACTGTAATTGCCAGGTTATGGCACAGTTCAGACATAAACTGTCGTGTGCGCCAGGCAATCACGATGGAAATGATCAGGGTCGGAAAGATCATAATAATTCCCAGTACGGGCCATACCATGCACCAGCTGATATCTTTGAGCAACCAGAAAACGATATGTAAATTTTCCATTTTCCGGTATTTTAAGGGAATACTGTAAGCAGGATTTTTTTCCTGGGTAACGGTGGTTTCAGGCATTGTTGATTTTGATTGAAGACGCAAAAATAAATAATCTGGCATCAATTGGTATAACTCTTGTAATATCTCTAACGAACCAAAAAAGTTGAGATATGAAAAAGGCATTAATAGCAGCCTCTATCGTAGGTGCTGCAGCAGCAGGTGTAATCATTTATCTGACTAACAGAAGCCGTGCAGAAAAGCTTATGGATGATCTGAACGAAACAGCCGATGAAGGCCGTCGTATTGCCAAAAAACATTTCCGCAAAACCCATAAGAAAGTGAATCATATGATTAATGAGCATATGGCATAATAATACAGTGGAATGTATTTATCAAAAGGTCATTTCAGGGTCAATAACCTTGGAATGACCTTTTGGTTTATAAAGTCAATATTTAGATAAAAAAGTATTATTCCCGCATGCGGAATAAGCCTAGCTTTGAAGAAACAGCACCTCGTTTCCGAAAAACTATGAACAAGCGATTAGTGGCTTACAGAGAGGAACTTACCACAGCATTATATGATATCCTGCTCTACTGGCAACAATTTACAGTTGACACAACAAACGGTGGATTTTATGGGGCAATAGATAATAATAACAATGTACTACAAGGTAGCCCCAAAGGATCAGTACTAAACAGCCGCATATTGTGGAGCTTTTCCGCAGCTTATAAATTTAATCCTACACCTGCATATTTGAACCTGGCTGAAAGAGCCTATCAATACATCCGTACATACATACAGGACCCTGTGTCCGGAGGCGTCTACTGGTCTGTTAATGCTGGCGGTGAACCGCTGGAAACGCGCAAACAGGTATATGGGCAAGCTTTCCTGATCTATGCCCTGAGTGAGTACTATAGCATTCGGCCTTCAACAGAAGTACTGGAATGGGCTATTAGTATATACCGCTTGCTGGAAAAGCATAGCTATGATCCGGTACATGGTGGTTATTATGAGGCATTTTCAAGGGAGTGGGGGCCAATTGATGATCTGCGCCTGAGTGCAAAAGATGATAATGCGGCTAAGACGATGAATACACATTTACACGTCCTGGAAGCATATACTAATCTGTATCGTGTCTGGCCGGATGTGGAGTTGCGAAAAAAAATCCACGAACTGATTGAACTCTTTTTACACAAGATCATCGACCCTGTCAGACATCAGCAGATCTTATTTTTCGATAAGGCATGGAATCCCCAATCATCGGTGATTTCTTATGGCCATGATATAGAAACATCCTGGTTATTGCAGGACGCAGCCGAGGTATTGGCAGATGAGCAAATACTGCAGCAGGTAAAAGCGAATACTCTTAACATGGCGCGGGCAGCGATAGCCGGCATCGCTGTGGATGGTAGCCTGCAATATGAAGATGACAACAGTGAAAAACATTGGTGGGTGCAGGCAGAAGCAATGGTGGGATTTTTCAATGCCTGGCAACTAAGTGGGGAAGAGAAATATTTACACCTCTCTCTGAATAACTGGGAATTTGTGAAAAAATATATCATTGATAATGCAAAAGGAGAGTGGTTCTGGGGCGTTACAGCAGATCATGTTGTCATGGCCGGGCAAGATAAAGCAGGGTTCTGGAAATGCCCCTATCACAATAGCAGGGCATGTCTGGAGCTTATTCACCGAACTGTTTAACACGTATATGAGCATAAAGGCCGGCATTAGTAGCCGGCCTTATTTATTTTATTACCATCCTTTTAATTTTTTGATGTAAGCAGTCAGCTCCCCGGCTATTAGCTTGTGTTCTTCCAGTGTGGGATGATCTCCACAACCCCCATGGTATCTTTTGGAAAAGAAATAATAAGACACATTTTTATCGCCACAGGTGGCGACTGTTTTTTTGATATTGGATTTCAATATTGTACTTAGTTCAGCATCCGCCATCGGGCTACTGAGGAGTATTATGCTGGCATCCGGATAGTAACCTCTCAGTGTGCGTATAAATTGCACATACGCTTTACAGAAGGTAGCAGCATCCTGCTTACCGTCATTCTGACCCAGGCAAACCGTTACAACATGTGGCTGATATGTTTCAAAGTTCCATTTCAGGGAATCATCCCGCATATTGATCTTATCAAAGACCTGTGGCATGGTAATTTTCATATCGCAGCAACTATGAATCAATCCGATTCCTGATACAGAAGACAGCATCCACTTTGCATCCAGGTTACGTGCGGTTAGCGGACCGTAACTCATGTAAGCATTGTGCTGGTCATACCATTGCCCCGTTCCGCATGGAAAGGAAGACTGATCGCTGCCGGTACCACAGGTGATAGAATTACCAATAAATTCAAGTCTCCGAGAAGGCGTGGAGGTAATTGGTAATAACTTTGCACACTGGAAACCGAGAAAATCCAGGTAGCCAATACCTGCCTCTGTATTTTTACAGATGGTGATCATGTGTTCTCCATCGGGCAGGTTGGAGGCGGCTTTAATAACGTTATGAACAGAAGTGATCTCTATTCTCCTGGCAGGTTGGTCATCAACCTGGATAGCCAGGTAATTGTGTTGGTTATACCGTACTTCATCTTCAATCACAATGTTACAATAAGTGCCACTGAACTTTGCGCGGATATAAACACCCGGTTGCCAGAAACGATATCTCACAAAACTGGGCTTTACAACACGACCTGTGTATTGGATATAAGGATGGTTGGCCCGGTAGTCAATCGTCTCCTGGGCAGAGGTTTGCAGGCTGCATAGGATGAGCAGTGAAAATAAAATACGGTGTATCATAGCAGAAATAAATCTCTGCGAAAAATACTAAAATAACTTAGAATATATACTGCCAATCGTTACCCAGATGGATGTACGTGCAGCTGGAATTTGCCTGCTCAGTTCAGGCATTTCGGTCTGTAATTCGTTATACAGCCGCTCTGCCTGCAGGTGTGAAGGTGTATCACATTTCAGCTCCAGTATATTAGAAAGCATCGTGATGGCCATTTTGTGATGTTTCTTCGCCAGAATACGGGCGGTTTTCATCACTTCTTTACAATACTCTGTGCGGAAGGAATGAAATTCATCCGGCAGTAAATTGAGCAGGTCAATATACACAGCGTCTGCCGTTGCTTCCAGTGCCACGGCATCAATAGGCTGTGCCAGTTGCAGTTGGTGTCTTACAGACAATAGCAGGCTTTCTCTTTCATTCAGGAATTGCAGAATAGCGGTGTAACTTTTTTCCTCGTGACAGTCATCAAGAAGGAGTGGATTCGCCATCAGGTCACGCATCATCTGGGTATCTTTCATTTGCAGACAGCTAATTACTGCAGCGGTAAAGACAGGTTCAAAATGAGGGGCGATGATTTGAAGTAATGCTGGTTCATTGTATCTGGGATCGTTCAGGAATCTTTCTCCTATTGATATGGTACCGGTTTCCAGAAATGAAATTAAAACAGCATCGCGGCGGATCAGCGAAAATAGGGATTGAGTAGTAACGTGATTCATATTAGCATAGGTTGGGATTGTACTAGCAATATAATTAATTATTTAATATATATAATTAAAAATTTCTCTGTTAACAAAAAAGGCCTTGTCGCAATGACAAGGCCTTTTTTTGAATACAATTAATTCGCTCCCGGCTTAAGCTTATCCTTAAATACCTTTTTGAATTTTTCCAGCTTTGGTGCTATTACAAAGTGACAATAGGGCTGCTCACCGTTTTCCTTATAGTAATTCTGGTGATAGTCTTCCGCTTTGTAGAACTTTGTAAACGGGGCGATCTCTGTCACTACAGGCTTATCATAAGCACCGGATTTGTCCAGTTTGACTTTATACTCCTCTGCCAGTTTACGTTGTTCTTCGTTGTGATAGAAGATCACGGACCGGTACTGGGTACCTACATCATTTCCCTGTCGGTTCAGCTGGGTGGGATCATGGGCGGTCCAGAATGCTTTCAGCAATTCGTCATAAGAGACTTTGGCCGGGTCATAAGTAACCTGGATAACCTCGGCATGGCCCGTGGTACCAGTACATACTTCTTCATAACTGGGGTTGGCTACGGTTCCACCGGAAAAGCCTGACTCTACTTTCAGTACCCCATCCAGGTACTGGAATTGTGCTTCTGTACACCAGAAACAGCCGCCACCGAAAGTTGCGGTCTCCACTTTTTCGTTTTTAGCCACTTTTTGATCTCCTGGTACATTTTCCTTTTGTTTGCTTTGGGCACAGGCCAGGAAGGTAATTGCCAGCAAACAACTTAATAATGAGTATCTTCGCATAATTTTATTGTTTGGAGTAGTTTTGTACGCGTAAGGACTTCGACCCCTAACAAGTTAAATTACGATAATATTGATGTAACAGATCGTCAAGTTAATTAACTTTAACATTCTTTTGAAGGCCAAAAGCCAATTTTAACCGCCTGTGTAATGTAAGCACAGGCTTTGTATGGAATTAAATTTAAGATGAAGTATTTTCCCGATTCAGCCTTAGTACAGCTGGAATTCGACAAGGTACAAGCCTTGTTGGAGGAACATTGTAAAACGGAGCTGGGTAAAGAAATGGCGCAGGAACTGCGTTTACATACCCACATTGACTACGTAAAAACAGCATTACAGCAGGCGCACGAATATAAGCAGCTCACCCTGCTGCAGGAACATTTTCCCAACGATTATGTACTGAACCTGAAAAGTGAACTCCGCCTTCTGGGCATCCAGGGAGCCGTATTGAGCGGCGAGCAGGTAATGCAGTTACGCAAGCTGGCCGAAAGCATGGGCAGTATTGTACGCTTTTTTGATCATGACAGACGTGTTACTTATGCAGGTCTGTTCGAGGTGATCACTCATACCCAATACGAAAAGAAGATCATTCTGATCATTGATGAGATCCTGGATGAAGCAGGGATGGTCAGGGATAACGCGACCCCGGAATTGTCCAGGATCCGTATGGCCCTGTTCCGCAAGCGGAATGAACTGCGTCGTGCATTTGACCGTAGTCTGTCTAAACTCAGCAAACTGGGCTACCTCGCTGATACTGGTGAAGCTTTTCTGAATGGCAGAAGGGTGGTAGCTATCTATGCAGAGAACAAACGTATGGTTAAAGGTATTCTTCACGGAGAATCCGATACCCGTCGTACCGCCTTCGTAGAGCCGGAAGAAACCATTGAACTGAATAATGATGTGGCAGCCCTGGAAAGAGATGAGAACCGTGAGTTGTACAAGATATTGCGTACACTGACAGCTGATCTTTCAAAGCATTCATTGCTGCTGAACAACTATCATATTATTCTGGGTACTTACGACTTTATCCGTGCCAAAGCTAAGCTGGCACTGGATATGGATGCCAATTACCCCATGCTTACCCCCGGCGCGCAACTTCACCTGGTAGATGCGTATCACCCATTGTTGCTGTTGTACAACCGCCGTAATGCCAAACCGACCATTCCAATCAACCTCACGCTGGATAATAACAGTCATATTCTCGTGATCAGCGGACCGAATGCAGGTGGTAAAACGGTGACCATGAAAACAGTCGGCCTGATTCAGCTGATGCTGCAGTCAGGGCTGCTGGTACCGGTACATCCGAGCTCTCAGATCGGCATTTTCAGACAACTGATGATCCATATCGGGGATACGCAGTCACTCGAATTTGAATTGAGTACTTATAGTTCGCACCTCAAGAATATGAAGTACTTCATGGAGAATGCGAATGGTAAGACCCTCTTTTTCATCGATGAGCTGGGAAGTGGTTCTGACCCGAACCTGGGTGGTGCCTTTGCGGAGGTGATCATGGAAGAGATGGCCAAGAAGCACGCCTATGGTATTGTGACTACTCACTACCTGAACCTGAAAGTAATGGCAAATAAGGTGAAAGGCATCATCAACGGAGCCATGGGCTTTGATGAAGAGAACCTGTCACCAATGTACAAACTGATCGTTGGGAAGCCAGGTAGCTCTTATACATTCTCTATTGCACAGCGAATAGGATTGCATCCATCCCTCATCAACAGGGCCAGGAACCTGGTAGATGAAGGTCATTTCCAGCTGGATAAACTCTTGAATAAGGCTGAGCAGGACCTGCAAAAGGTGGAGGCAAAAGAGAAAGAACTACAGCAGTTACTGCGTGAAAACGAGCGCCTGAAGCGTGAATACGAGGTGCTTTCTGATAAAGAAAGAAAGAACCAGCAGTTTGGAATGCTAAAGCTCCAGAATAAAATTAAAGAAGATGAACTGGCCTATCTGAAGGATATGGAGCGCAAGATGAAGCAGATTGTGGTAGAGTGGAAACGTTCTGACGATAAGCAGAAGGTGATGAAGCAGGCCGAAGCGCTGCTGTTCAGAAAACGTGAGAAGGCCATTAATGATAAGCTGGAGAAGAAGGTACAGGATAAATTCCAGGAGGTAGTTGGCAGCAACCTGGAAGTGGGCAATATGGTAAAGATTAAAACCAATGGCCAGGTGGGTACGCTGATCGAGATAAGGGATAAGCGTGGAATTGTGAAACTGGGGAATATTCCGATGAATGTGCCGCTGGCGGATCTGATTTTAGTGAAAGAACGTCCAAAAGAAAAGGAATCAGTTAAATAATTTTTAAAAGCCGGCTGCAGGCCAGCACCAAAAAAAAGCGCTTTCCCGGGGGGAAGGCGCTTTTTTTTGTCTTTCTCTTTTAATTAGCCGGCTAATTATTATATTTGCCTCATGAATAAACCGCTTATGTGCAGTACCCTGGGTCACCTGTTGGTACAAATTGGCAAAGCGCACAGGAATAAAGGGAATCAAATGCTTGCTGCATATAACCTGCACGCGGGCCAGGAGATCTTCTTACAGCAGGTACTGTGTCACAACGGCATAATGCTCAGTGACCTGACCACCAACATGGAAGTTACGCCCGTGACTGTCACCCGCATGGCGGACCGTCTGGAAAAAAATGGCTTCCTGGTAAAGGAAAAATGCTGTACTGATCAGCGCGCAGTTCGGGTCTCGCTTACTGAAAAAGGTAAGGAAGCCGCTATGCATATCACAGAACAAACCTGGAACCAATTGGAGCAACAAATGGTGGAAGGACTAAGTATGGAAGAAAGGATCATTTTAAAACGCCTGCTGATGCAGGTGCTGGAAAATCTGAAGAAATAATATTTTTTACTTATTTAATTAGCCGGCTAATTATAATTGCAGATATAATTATATTTATCATGTTAAAATAGTTCGATGAAAAATGAAATGTAAGGTATACTTTTGTCGCACTATGTAACAGATATCATCTGCTAATCATCTACTGATTACAATCCTGCCGACTAATTAATCCATGCTTATTCTGTAGCTAGAATAGCAAGCCTCTGAACTTTTACAACTGAGCCCTCTTCTTTTTAACGACTAAACTGAATGTGATATGAAGACTAATGTAGTCATACCAGTTTATAATGTTGACGACTGCGCTGATGTACAAAATCCACTAAAAGGATTTTTTATCAACCGTACTACCTACCTGGTACAACCAGAAGATCTGAAAGAACCACACCGCCGTAAGCATTTCAGCATTACGCTTGTGCTGTCAGGTGAAACAACACAATATATCGACTTTGAAAAGTACACTGTCAAAGGCCCTGCAGTCGTGATGTTATATCCCGATCAGGTACATCAGCATACCGGAGATAGTTTATGCGAGGTCGTTAATATTATTTTTTCACAGGAATTCCTGGTGAATGAAACCGGATTAGGTAGCCCTATTTGCTGGGGCTGCGTATGCGGTACGCCTGTGATTGAGCTGACAGACGCACAACTGAAAGACCTTATGGGATTCGCACGGCTCATGCTGAAAGAAATGGAATCTATTCAACCTTTGCGTGACCTGATTATCCGGAATATGCTTCATTCACTGATTGCTGCTATATCCCGCTTACCACAGCGTGATATTGCTGCGATGCAAACGGATACGCTGCCAAACCGTATTGTGCGCCAGTTCGACGAGTTGTCTGATGTACATTATAAGGATAAAACGCAGGTAGCGCACTATGCAGATATGTTGTATGTAACACCAGGTCATCTGAACGATACAATTAAAGCAGTGCTGGGAAAAACCGCTAAGCAAATTATTGACGAAAAAAGGATCATGGAAGCGAAGCGATTACTTTTTTACGGAGAACATACAATCAAGGAAATCGCGTGGGAGCTTAAGTTTGAGGATGATGGATATTTCAATCGTTTCTTTAAAAAGCATACAGGATATACACCTGCTACCTTCCAAAAGAGTATCCGGGAAAAGTACAATTAATACCGCAATTAGTTTAATGAACATCCTTGATTCTCATTGTACTTTTGTAAGGTTATAATAATCATAACATGATGATGTTGAAACAATGTCGTCCTTAAAAACCACTAGCACATGAAGTATCAAAATTTCTCCTGCTAACCTGTTCAAGTTTCTCTTAGCAGTAACCAATCACGAAACTTTGTCATCTGGCTTCCCGGAACAGGCGGGCGGGGTGACTGTTCTATCTCCAATAACTGTCGTTATTTAATTAACCGGTAACAACCGTAATGGGAGGGCTTTAGCCCGGGATTTCCGCTAACGCGGATGGAGAAGCCTTTTGCTTGAATTTTCCGCCACTAGTGGCATGGCATACTATTGCCATCTTTTTCTTAAAACGAACGAACAACTTTTTATGAATCACTTATTCTTATTACAACAAGCACACAAAAAACACGGACCAGCTGGTCTTCTTTATAGTATCATCATTGTTGCGTTCCTTTCATCATGTGCCTCATCTACTGCAAAGCCAGAGAATGCAGGCCAGCCGGCAGCCGTACTGCCAGTGTTGAAAGTAGCTGCCGTTCCTGCTACTACCTTCCGCGAATACAACGCGACTGTAGAAGGAAAGGTAAACGTTGAAATCCGCCCACAGGTGGATGGATACCTCGACAAAATTTTTGTAGATGAAGGTGCTTATGTAAAAGCAGGACAACCTTTATTCCGCATCAATGACCGTACTTATCAGGAACAACTGAGTAATGCATCTGCCCTCTTATTAGCCGCTCAGGCCAATGAAGAGAAAGCATTGGTAGAAGTAAACCGCCTGACACCGCTTGTACAAAACAACGTGGTATCGGATGTACAACTGAAAACTGCCACTGCTGCATACCAGGCTGCAAAAGCCAGCGTAGCACAGGCACAAGCCAATGTAGGCAATGCGCGTATCAATGTAGGATATACCCTGATCACCGCTCCTGTCAATGGTTACATCGGTCGTATTCCTTTCAAAACCGGTAGCCTGGTAGGTCGTGGAGAAACACAGCCACTTACATTATTATCAGATGTAAATGAAGTGTATGCATATTTCTCTATGAGTGAAATCGACTTCCTCAAATTCAAAAATAAAATAGCGGGTAACACGATCGCCGACAAAGTGAAACAATTGCCTGCCGTTGACCTGGTACTGCCTGACAATAGCATCTATACAGAAAAAGGTCATGTTGAAACAATGGAAGGCCAGTTCGACAAAACAATGGGTGCTGTAAGCTTTCGCGCTTCTTTCCCGAATGGCGCAGGCCTGCTTCGCTCCGGTAATACCGGTAAGGTGCGTATTCCTGAACAACTCTCAGCAGCATTACTGGTGCCACAGGAAGCAACATTTGAACTGCAGGACAAAATATTCGTATTCACTGTAGGTGATAGCAATAAGGTAGCCAGCAAGCCAATAACAATCTCTGGTAAAAATGGTGCTTACTACTTTGTAGAAAAAGGATTGCAGGCTGGCGAGAGCATTGTATATGCAGGATTAGGCAGACTACAGGATGGAGCCGTGATCACACCTCAGCCCATGAGTATGGATAGCCTGCTGAAGGTAAAGCCATTGTAAGTGGAAAGCCCGTAAAAGGTAATGACATTGAAAATGGAGAGCCTGATTAAAGGTGAGGCCGTTATAAATGGATACCCTTTTCAGGCTCCTGTAAATGTGTTGACTTTCTAAAAGTCGATGTCATTATAAAAAATTCAAAAAAGACTTATGTTAAGAAGATTTATAGAAAGGCCTGTACTGGCTACGGTGGTCTCCATCCTGCTGGTACTGTTGGGGATCTTATCGCTGTTTACATTGCCGGTTACTCAGTTTCCGGACATCGCGCCTCCCTGCGTAGCCGTTACCGCGTCCTATCCTGGAGCAAATGCCGAAGTGGTAGCCCGTTCCGTAGCAACTCCAATCGAAGAAGCCGTGAACGGTGTAGAGAACATGACTTACATGACCTCTACTTCAAATAATGATGGTTCCATGACCCTCAGCGTATACTTCAAACTTGGCACTGATCCTGATCTGGCGGCTGTAAACGTACAGAACCGTGTATCAAAAGCAACTTCCCTGCTGCCATCAGAAGTTGTAAGCGCAGGTATCACCACAGAGAAGAAACAGAACAGTATGATCATGGTGGTGAACCTGATGAGTAATACATCAGAATATGATGAAAAATTCCTGCAAAACTATGCAAAGATCAACATCATTCCTGAATTACAGCGTATTACCGGCGTAGGTCAGGCTATGGTATTCGGTGCGAAGGATTACTCTATGCGTATCTGGCTGCATCCTGACCGTCTGGCAGCTAACCACCTCTCTCCACAGGATGTACTGAATTCCATTCATGACCAAAACGTGGAAGCAGCACCAGGTCGGTTTGGCGAAAGCAGCGACAGGGCATTTGAATATGTATTAAAATATAAAGGAAAGCTGAATCAGCACGAAGACTATGAAAATATGGTGCTGAAAGCAAATGCAGACGGTTCTTTGCTGCGCCTGAAAGATGTGGCCAGGGTGGAGTTTGGTTCCTTTACATATAGCAGCGACACTAAGGTGAATGGGAAATACGGTATTGGTATAGCTATCTATCAGACTGCAGGTTCAAACGCAAATGATATACAGGTAGCTGCCAATGCCCTGATGAAGAAGGCATCCCTGCAATTCCCCAAAGGCGTAGAATATTTTAATATCTACAGCACCAAGGAATATCTGGATGAATCTATCGATCAGGTTAAACATACCCTGCTGGAAGCATTTATACTGGTATTTATCGTTGTATTCATATTCTTACAGGATTTCCGTTCTACCCTGATTCCTGCTATCGCAGTACCGGTAGCGATCATCGGTACCTTCTTTTTTATGCAGCTGTTTGGTTTTACCATCAACCTGCTCACCCTTTTCGCACTGGTACTGGCTATTGGTATCGTGGTGGATGATGCCATCGTCGTCGTCGAGGCCGTGCACGCAAAAATGGAGCGAATTAATATGTCGCCTCGCAATGCAACTATTACCAGTATGCAGGAAATATCAGGTGCAATCATCTCCATCACCCTCGTCATGGCAGCGGTATTTGTACCGGTTGGTTTTATGCAGGGACCTGCAGGTGTGTTCTACCGCCAGTTCGCCTTTACACTAGCCATCGCTATCCTGATCTCTGCATTGAACGCATTGACCCTTAGCCCTGCACTTTGTGCCCTGTTATTGAAAAATACGCACCATGGAGACGAGCATCAACCAAAGCATGTTGCTGCGGGTTTTGGTAGCCGTTTCTTCAATGCATTCAATACCGGTTTCAATGCAGTTACTGCAAAATATATAAATAGTCTCCGTTTCCTCGTAAGACGTAAATGGATCGCAATTGGTGGTTTGGCATTGATCACCGCCGTAACCGTATACTTAGTAAGACGTACACCTACCGGATTTATTCCGACAGAAGACAATGGTTTCGTAGTATACTCCGTGAGCATGCCTCCCGGTGCTTCACTACAGCGCACCAGAGAGGTAGTGGGTAAGGTGGAGAAAATTATGCACGACTTCCAGTCAGTACACTCTTACCTGAGCGTATCTGGTTTTAACATCATTACGAACTCCAGCAGTTCCGCATCCGGTGTTGGTTTCGTAAAACTCAAACCATTTGAAGAGCGGGGACAGGTGAAAGACCTGAAATCTGTAATGGGTATGATGCAAGGTGCACTGGCAGGTATTCCCGAAGCAAATATCTTTATGTTTAACATGCCGACAGTGCCTGGTTTCAGTAACGTAGATGGTTTTGAGGTGATCCTGCAGGACCGCGCAGGTGGTCCGATGGACAAACTGGCTAACACAACTTACGGTTTTATTGGAGAACTGATGAAACGTAAGGAAATTGCTTTTGCCTTTACAACGTTTAATGCCGGTAACCCACAATACAGTGTACAGATCGATGATAGCAAGGCGAAACAACTGGGAATAAAAGTAGCCGACATTTTGCAAACATTGCAGGTATTTTATGGTAGCACTTTTGCGTCTGACTTCAACCGGTTCGGTAAATACTACAGGGTGATTGTTCAGGCGGATGTTCCTGCACGTGCAGAACCTTCTTCGCTGGATGAAGTATATGTAAAGAACGAATCAGGCGAAATGGTACCAATGAACACGGTCGTGAAGCTGGATAGAGTATATGGCCCCGAAACCGTGACACGTAATAACCTCTTTAATGCAGTGACCATCAATGGTCAGCCGAAACCAGGCTATAGCTCTGGCGATGCGATCAGGGCTGTGGAAGAAGTAGCAGCACAATACCTGCCAAGAGGATACTCTTATGAGTGGGTGGGTATGACGAAAGAAGAAATTGCAGCCGGTGGCCAGGCAGGTATCATTTTCCTCCTGTGTCTGATCTTCGTATACTTCCTGCTGTCAGCACAGTATGAGAGTTACATCCTGCCATTCTCCGTGATTCTTTCTATTCCGCTGGGTATCTTCGGTGTATTTGCCTTTATTAACCTGGCAGGTATAGACAACAATATCTATGTGCAGGTAGGCCTGATCATGCTGATTGGTTTGCTGGCTAAGAACGCCATCCTGATCGTGGAATATGCTGTACAGCGGCGTAAGGGAGGCATGGGCTTACTGGCCTCTGCACTGGAGGCGGCGAAATTACGTCTGCGTCCGATCCTCATGACATCCTTTGCATTCATCGCCGGTTTGACACCACTCATGAGAGCAACAGGGTCATCTGCACAGGGTAACCGTTCTATCAGTTTCGGAGCAGCCGGAGGTATGTTAACTGGTGTATTGCTGGGCATCTTTGTGATACCGGTGCTGTTCATTATTTTCCAATACATACAGGAACGCATCACTGGCAAACCTGTAAGGCAGGAAGACATGGAAACAGCAGCAGAGTATTAAAATAATTAAAGTAAAAAGTGATGACTAAAAATTATATAAGTGTCTTAATCGTCTTCATTGCTATAAGTACAATAGTGGCAGCATGCCGGGTGGGCCGTGACTACAAACAGCCCGCCCTGGTACTGCCGCAGCAATTCGACGACAAAGCCCCTTCGGATACCAGCATAGCTGCGGTGCCATGGAAGGAATTCTTTGCAGATACGACCTTACAAAGACTCATCAGCGCAGGGCTGAATGGTAACTATGATTTGCAGTTGGCCGTGAAGCGGATAGAAGAAGCGGATGCTTACGTGAAAGCAGCAAAGGTAGCATGGTTACCAACCGCTACCCTGAATGTGGCAGCAAATACAACGAATCCTTCAAATAACAGTTTGAACGGAACCAGTTTAAAAACATTCCTGGGTACAGATCATATCGAAGATTATTCACTGAATGCTGCAGTATCCTGGGAAATAGATGTGTGGGGCAAGATCAGGAGACAAAAAGAAGCTGCACTGGCCAGCTACCTGGAAAGCTACGAAGGAGCACATGCTGTGCAAACAACCCTCGTATCAGATATTGCCAATGCATACTATAACCTGCTGATGCTGGATGCGCAATTGCAAATAGCCAAAAACAGTCTCTCACTCAGTGATACCATTGTTCAAATGATCCGCCTGCAAAAAACTGCGGGAGAGGTGACCGAACTGGGTGTACAACAGGCCATAGCACAGCAACAAACAGCCGCATTGCTGGTTCCTCAATTAGAACAGGCACAGGCAATACAGGAGAATACATTGCGGATCCTCACTGGTGAATTACCGGGTAGCGTAGCCCGTAGTCAGCGACTGGGCACAAATTTGATGCGCGAATCACTGCCGGTGGGTATTCCTGCTAATATGATCAGCAAGCGTCCGGATGTAAGAGCAGGAGAAATGGCACTGGTAGCCGCAAATGCAAAAGTAGGCGTAGCACAGGGTAGTATGTATCCCGCATTGACGATCACGGCTTCCGGAGGTTTGAATGCATTCAAAGCAAGTGATTGGTTTACGCTGCCAGCTTCATTATTTGGAGTGGCAGGAGCCAGCCTTACACAACCATTGTTTCAGCACAGACAACTGAAAACTCAGTTGGAAGTAGCAAAAGTACAGCGGGAAGAAGCCGTAATCCGCTTCCGCCAGCTGGCCCTGGAGGCAGTAGGAGAAGTGAGCAATTCACTGGTGAAACTGGATAAACTGAAATCACAGCAAACGATTGCCTCACAGCAGGTACAGACAACGCAGCTGGCTACCCGTCATGCGCAATTATTATTCCGCAGTGGTATGGCTAACTACCTGGAAGTTATTACCGCACAGGGTAAATCTTTGCAGGCTGAGCTAACCCAGGCAGACATTACCCGGCAGCAGTTGAGTGCCGGGGTGGAATTGTACAGGAGCCTGGGCGGTGGATGGCAGTAGGACGGAATACAAACCCTTTATAAAGAAGGAATTCCATTCCTGCTAGTCATAATGGAAAGAAGTCAGTCCTGATTATTCATCAAAAAACAGTTGTAATAGGTAGATAAATTGTTGTTAACCCGCAGCGCCATATCCCCCTATGGCGCTGCTTTTTTATATATTTGGGATAGAAAATCCATTTATCATGAAAAGCTTATTCTGTACACTGGCTATCATTTTCGCCACTGTCACCACGTATGCTCAGACCATCAAAGGAACTTATGCCATCAAGAACGTATCCTCCGGCATGGTACTCCGCATCAAAGATGCAAACACTGCCAATGGAACTCCCATCGTTCCTTATTCTCCTGTTAACTGGAAATGTGTAACCTGGGATTTTAAGAATATTGAAGGCCAGGCTTACCAGTTGAAAAATCTCTTCTCAGGAAAAACCTTGCAAGCTAAAACAGCGGCGGCCGAAGGGGTATCACTGGAAGAACAACCTATAGCTGGCCAGCAATATGAATTCCTGCCCGGAGAGAAGAACAGTTACCTGATCAGGGTGAAAGGAACAGAGCTGTATATTACGCAGGGAGAAGATAATATCGTGTTGACCGGAAAGAAGAAGGATAACAAATCACAATCCTGGACATTGGTAGAACAACATCCCACGATGTAATGATCAGTTAAAAAAATAGGCTATTCCTTGAAAGAAACAGCCGGATGATAACCAATGCCAACTTGATAAAGTTCCGGGCTTACCCGTATTTAAAAATTAATACAAAGATGATCATCCCATTACATTCCTGCAATGGCGTTTATAAGGAAAGACTTGTACAGATTATGGGAATTATTTTTTAAACAGCTTTATATAATGGGCATTATCATTCTGAGGAATACCCAAAGAGGCAAATAACTTATTAGCAAGCGTATTACTAAAATGCGCTTCCAGTTCAATACCCGCAAATAGGGGATAGCCACGTTCTGCAGCAATCAACAGATCGATAAACTGCTTTGCCGTTCCTAATCTGCGGTATTTTTTCTTGATATACAATTCATCCACCCCAAGCATCAGCCCTCCATATTCGTGACTCCAGAATCTAAAAATAATAGAATACCCCGCCAGGTTACCATCACATTCAATCATCAATACTTCTCCCATATTGCTATGCTGTTCATAGAACCGCAGCGTAGCCACAATCTTATTGTCCGTAAAGTCTTTGCGGCTGCTAATTTCGGTGTATAGTTCCATGGACATTATGGTGAGTTCTTCAGCATCCATCAGCCGCGCTAACCTATATGAAGTATTCATGTTCAAATTTTTTAAAATAAGCTTTAACTAAATGCTGAAGCGATTTAACATAAACGCGGATGCTGGATTTTCAGGAGACAATATTGAGTCAAAGCTAGGCCCGGGTAAATTCTTAACCAATTGTTGGATTATCGCAAATCTTGTACATATCATCGAAAGGGTTGTATCTATGCAGTGCTTATTTAAACAATTCGAGGCTGTATCAGAAGTAATTTGAAAGTGTTGAAAATTTCATCAACAAAAATTCTCTCCATCATGGACCCGAATTAGATCCGGGTATTGTTACTTTTGGTACAGCCTCGTTGAACTAAATATCATTGGTTGTGGATGAAAAGACCAAACACTCTTTCTTAAAATCAGAAAAATTCGTACCCGTTGAATTCTTAAAAAACTTACTAAAATGCGCAATATCAGAAAACCCCAGGTTCCACGCTACTTCTTTCATACATACATCTGAATAGGCTGCCTGCCGCTTCGCCTCCAATACCACCCTTTGCCTGATATGATGACTGGCCGGATATCCCGTGATCTTCTTCACAATCTCATTCAGGTAATTGGGGGTCACCGACAACTCTCTCGCAAAATCTGCCACCTTTTTCTTACTCTTAAACATGGCCTCCACCATATTCTTAAACTTCTCCACCAATTCAATATTCCTCGTCTGGATGGTCGTTTGCAAGGTACCTCTCAACTGCCTTGTCAGGTAGATCAAAAAGATTTTCAAATACCTTCGCATCAATTCCGTGCGCAATAAATACAAATTATCCGCTTCCCGCATCATCTTCATTGTGATCTCTTCCATTTCCACCGCTATCCGGCTGTCAACTTCTATGCCTGCCGATCGTGAAAATGCCTGAAACAAGCCCGAATGATACATCAGATCAAACTCATGCTCCCCCATATACAGGAAGTCTTCCGTAAACTGATAAATGTATCCTTCTGTGTGGTCATTCCCGGTCAGCTGATGGATTTGCCCGGCAGTTACACAGTATACGCTGTTTGCAGGCATTTCATGTTTCTGCATATCTACAATCAGGGTGCTGTGTCCTTTGGTTACCCAGATGATCTCAATAAAGTTTTGTCGGTGAGGAAGGGCATTGTGCGCTCTGACAGATTCATCATCCCACCGGAAGGGATGAATCTCAAAAGGAAGATCTGCTTCCTTGTGTTTAAATTCCTGCAAAGGGAAATATTCAGGATACTTCATGACAGCTGTGTTTTGTACTAAGTCTTCATATCCTGTGCCTAATAGTATGTGATTGTAAATCAGTGTTTTGTGCGAAATGGCTGATTTTGAAATTGACGATATATCGTCATATTGTTAAAATCGGTACGAAATATCGTTGTGTTATTCCATTGTACATGCTGTTCCCGGGTTCCTGATTTCCTGATTTTCGATTCCCGGGTTGCCGCATCTTTTGCCCCGTTTAGTCCTGCCATTACATAAAGAAAGCGCCTGCAACCCTGCTGGTATAATAGCCGTTAAAAGATTAACGATATTTTATTGAGTGTTTGAAATGTAATACCAGTATATCCTTCTGCCATTTTCCTTCCTGCTGGATCGCAGCTGCTATCTGCTTTGTCAGCTGCGATTCGCATTTACTTTAGTAAATTCATCGTGTTAACAGAATATACCATTAGAAGAAGAAATTCCATTAACTCATTAAACTACCTGTTATGGCAAAGAGCAAATCAAAGACTGGTAATTATATCTTACTGCCCGTTACAGAAACTCAGACCACTGCCGACACCAATCCTAAAGTTGAAAACTTTCTCACAGCGGTATTAGAACCCGCGGTAAGCAGGGAAGCCCTTAGCCTGAAAACCCGTGGACCTGAAAAGTCTGCAAAGAAGATTCCCGTGAAAGTTATCGACTCCATTCAGGATAATGGTGCCAAGCTGGTACAATTGAGCCAGGAAGAACTGGCAGAATTTCGTTTTTCCTATCCGGGCTTGCGTATTATCAAAGAGAAATTTTATAAGAAAGCACAGGTATTCCGGGAATCTATCCAGCAGAAAGCTAAGAAGACGAAGACAACAAAAAAACTGGATCTGACAGTTACCGATACAGATGGGCACCCCATAGCAGGTATTTACATCGTGGTCTTTACTGATTTTGAAAACAAGATAGGGGATTCCGGAAATACCAATGCAAAGGGAAAGCTTTCCCTTACACTCGCCTCTAAGAATATAGAGCGGATCTATGTATATCCTGAGCATACGTATTGGGGATATTATAAAACAAAATTTGCTGCCACCAGTCTTAACATTAAACTCCCAAAAATAGATACAGGGTATACAGATTCCCTGCGTCATTTTTATGATACGCCACAGTGGCCTAAAATTAAAGAGAAGATCCGCATCGGGATTATAGATACAGGTGTAGGGCCGCACAAAGACCTGGTAGTAAGTGGTGGTTTGAATTGTGTGGCGAATGAAGATCCCGCTGATTTCAAGGATAATGGAGAGGGGCATGGTACCCATGTGGCAGGTATTGTCAGTGCCTATGGAGGTGTGTATGGACTGGCTGCTGGTGTAGAGATATATAGCTACCGGGTATTTCCGAAGCATGCCAACGCCTCCAACTTTTATATCATGAAAGCGCTGGCACAGGCCATACAGGACAATTGTGACATCATCAATATGAGCCTCGGTGAATCAGAACCAGATGAAGGTATCAGTAGTTATATCAAGCAGGCATATAATGCGGGGATACTCTGTTTCTGCGCGAATGGAAATGATGACAGGGAGCCGGTGAGTTTCCCGGCTAATTACAGTTTGTCAGTAGCAGTATCAGCGATGGGGCGTAAAAAAACTTTTCCTAAAAACGCTGTACAAACAGGCATTGTAAAGTCTCCTTATGGTACGGATAAAGCGAATTTTATAGCTGACTTTTCCAATATTGGTGTGGAAACAGATCTGACTGCTCCTGGTGTTGGAATTATTTCTACCTTTCCTGACGATTTATACGCGATTATGGATGGTACCAGTATGGCGTGTCCTGCAGCAGTAGGGATGGCAGCACGGGTATTGTCTGGGGCTCCTGAGATCCTGGCTTTACCGAGGGCTTCCGCAAGAGCGGATGAAATGCTGAAGTATTTGTCAGCGAAGATCAGGTCTCTTGGATTTGGTGCCAATTATGAAGGGAAAGGGATGTTACTGGAGGATAAATAATTTTCTTATGGCAAACTATATATTACAATACAAGGGGAGTGGCGTACCTGATCTGCAGGCGGTGAAGGAGACACTGCATGTTTGTGGTGTGAGTATCATTGACGGTAGCTTGCTGCCGCACGCCGCGCTACTGGATGTGAGGGAGGAAGATGTAGAGAAGGTGAGGTGTAAGTTTGAGGCAGATTGGTCACTGACACCTGAGAAGAAATATAAAGTGCCGGATACAAAAAAGCGTACAGAATAATAAATTCAGCAACGCTTTTGCCATCACAGCAAAAGCGTTGCTGAATTATTTCACATCCATAATCATCCACAAGGTGGTATTATAATGTCCTGAATTTCCCATTGGCTGCTCCAGTTTCCTGAAGCCTGCTTTCTCATACATTCCCACGGCTGTAGCCAACTGATCAAACGTTTCCAGGTACACCTGTTTATATCCTAATCCTGGCGCTGCGGCAATCGCCCGCTCCATTAAAATTTTTCCTAATCCCTTTCCTCTTGCCGCCGGTGAAAGATAAAACTTCACTAGTTCTGCGCATCCCTCAGGTAATCCTTCGGTGGGGTAAAGGCCGCATCCTCCCAGCACTTCCCTGTTTTCCTCTGCGAGGTAATAAGTACTTTTGGGATGCTGGAATACTTCATACAAGCGATCTGTATTCGGATCATCATACACAGTTCCAACCTTTGGCGCATCGAATTCAATGAAAATGTTCCTGATAATTTTTGCCAGTGCGCTGTTGTCTCTTTGTTCAATTGTTCTGATCGTGGGCATCAATAGTTAATATTAGTAGGACGGTAAAATACTCAAAATCCCTATAATTGCATAATGATAGCAGATACAGACATACGTGTGGGAAACCTGGTTTGGTATTATGACCTGTACATGAACGAAACGGCCTTTAAGATCGAAGGGATCCTGGAGGGGTATGTTTATAATTCCTGTCTGCCTAAGAGTAAGTTGCCGCTGGCGAAAGTGAATCCGGTAAAACTGGAGGCGGACCAGTTGAATGCTTTGGGATTTGTGAGGGGGGAGAAGGAGTATGGAGAGGATATTCACGTATATTCATACAGGTATACGCACAGGGATAGTATTTATATCCGGGATGAAGGATATGCATTTCAGCTGCTGGCAGCGTCCCCGGCCGGACTGGTACCTTATGGAAGGCCGCTGGTACATGTGCATCAGCTGCAGAATTTGTTTTACGATTTGACAGCTGAAGAGTTGGCGTTGATGTAATAATATTTGGTATTACTTCGCTAAAATAAAATGAGGCTGACCTTTCAGCCAGCCTCACAAATCAATTGTTTTCTCAGCAAAGATTTCTGATACTTAAGAAAATGGTAGTAGTAGGTGCTACTTTCTTTTCACTCGCCGCATTCAGATTTGCAATCCGGATTTTCTGCAGGTTCAGCTTTTTTGTCTCTTGCTTTTTCATAAAAGTGTTATTTTGATGGTTATAAAGCAGTCAAATTAAACTATCCCACTGCAGTCCAGTTACATTCCCATCGCTACTTTTATTATCTTATTATGATCAATCGTATAGATCACCACAGCGGTCAGAACTTTATCCTGCATCCCCGTCACCCGCTCCTCATCTACAACGGTATTCCCGGATACAATCCTTTTTACTACCTGGCAATGCAGCGCTGGAGCCACTTTAAAAAGCTTCCCATAACTTGTCCGCATCGCCTCTTTCCCTTGCAGTAATAGCTGTCCGCTTGTCTGATCATAGATTTTCACACTATCACTATATGGTGCCAGAAATGCTTCCAGGTTTCCCGCATTATAGGCATTCAGTTGTTGTTGTGCCAGTATCTCCGGTGTCACAGGCAGTAAATCTTCCTTTTTAAACACTTTTCCCCTATGAATCGTCAGTGATACATCTCCCAAAGCGTGCAGGTCTTTCACCGGATCTTTGTCCAGCAGGATCAGATCCGCAATCTTCCCTTTTTCAATACTGCCATAATCCTTTTCCTTGCCAAAGCCGATGGCGGCATTCAATGTTGCATCCCTGATAATTTCATAGTTACTTAAGCCAGCCTCCTGCATTGCCAGCAGGTCTTCGAGAAAGGAAGCTGCATGCAAAGTGCCAATATTCCCGGCATCCGTACCTGCTGCTACTAAAACACCGGCCTGCTGCGCAAGTTTTAAATTGGTGGCCATGATTGTATCCGCTTTGTCAGGGAAATGGATGGATGCACGGGTGCCCATATAATCATAGGCACCAGGCATATGTTGCAGATCAGTGAGTGTACCCAGAACAAATGGATCACCGTAGGCCAGCTCATGGGTGGTAAAGGGCTGTATCTGTGTCATCGCTCTATAATATCCTCCCATCACTTTGAGCGTAGGAATGTACAACACCTGTTTATCTTTCAGGAGTTTTAACATGCCAGGGTCCATTACAGCGTCATCCACACTATGCACAAGAATATCAGCGCCTGCCGCTACAGCAAGTTTCGCTGTTTCATATTGCGTCGCATGTACCGCTACTTTTAAACCATTCGCATGACTTTCCGCAATAGCCGCTTTCACAATTGGTAAAGTGCTATCAGCTTTATGGCCAGGATAAACGATGTACCAGATCTTGATAAAATCAGGATGATGAGGCAGCTCTTTTTGCACCAGGGCCTTCGCTTCTTCCGGAGTGGTTACTTTCACAATAGGCGGATCGTTTTCATCCAGTCTTTGGGGCAGGTAAGTAGAAACCAGTGGTCCTGTCACCCAGGCATTTGGGGCTGCAGTGTCATGATTCGCTTTTTCCCTGATGTCAAAATTCCCCATCGGGCCACCTACATCATAAACAGTGGTAATCCCGCAGGCGAGGTACCTGGCCATCAGGTCGCCCAGGTGTTTTTTTACATATTCCTGGTCCTGCTGATAAGGATAATATGCTGTGAGGTTCATTGCATCGGGGCGGGTATATAGTCCTCCGCTCTGAAAGAAATGGATATGTGCATCCGTCATCCCAGGCATCAGGTACTTTCCTGTTCCGTCAATAACGGTGGCATCAGCAGGAACTTTCACTTTAACGCCGGGGCCAGTGGCAACGATGCGATCCTTATCTATGATAATTGTTTGGTCTGTCAGGGTCACATTCTTTTTAACGTCGATCATGTTCACATGTGCAATGCAAATAGTCTGGGCGGCTGCCGACATGGTCAGGCATAGTGTTGCCAGCAGCAAACAAGGGCTCTTCATCGTAAATTTTATTTAGGTTTTTTTATCGGATCAGGGGGGCTTGTTTTTTCAGGAAACCTTCTTTTCAGAATTTTTCTTTGATGACAAAACTTCCTCTTATCTGATCAGGGTTTTAGTTTTTAACCAGAAAACTATGTTTGGGATTTTTCATTGAACTTCCGCTTACCTGATCAATGTCGTTGTACCTTTCCTGAAAATCTTTTTTCCGGAATCTTTCATTGTATATCTGAGCATCCACACATAGGTACCAATATCCGCGGGCTCCCCTTTTACATTCCCATCCCAGCGCCTGGTCCAGTCAGTTGTTTCAAATACGAGTTGTCCAATACGGTTATATACAGCAAAATATAGGTCCACTGCTTTATAGGCATTCAAAGGATAAAGATAATCATTCACCCCATCATTATTAGGTGAAAATGCCGTCGGAACATCGATGTAACAACTCGTCACCGCAGTAATATAATGATCGGCAGTATCCTTACAATGTAACTCATCCTCCACAATTAACCTGATCAGGTATCGCTGTTCTTTACTTGTCGGAAAGTACTGCTGCGCCTCTCCAGAAGGACCAATGCTGGTTACCCCATTCCCATAATCCCAAAAGTAGCGGATGATATTACCATAACTGCTATCTCTTGGGATCACCACATCCAGTGGGCAGTAGGGGCCTGGGTCAACAAAGAACTCCGCATTCAGTGTCTGTTCAAAATTAATACTGTCAAAAGCCGAATCACTACAAACTCCATTAGACACCATCAGCGCTGCAGTCTTAATACCATAAGTACTATACACCTTCACGACCTCCTGTGTCGTCGCCTTTGTGCCATCATCAAATGTCCATTGCCAGCTGTTCACATCATGGTTTCCGTCATGGATAAATTCAACTGTATTGATTTTACAACTGATATCTGCGGTATAAGAAAAATTGGCATTTACGGTATCGGCTGTATGAAAGACTACTGCCTGTGCATATTGTTGTACGGGTTGTCCGCATTCACCTACCAGCACATTGCCATCAGTGCCTGATTTTAAAGTCACTGTATAATTGCCCTTGCTATAAATAGGGTGAGAGAGTTGTACCACCACAGTATCAGTCAGGTTATCGCTGTCACAAAGGCCATGGGCTCCTGTGATGCTGATAGGCTCCGGGCCAGTGATAGAGAAGTCACTTCCATTAGCAGAAATAGAACTACACCTGATAGCAGAAGAGAGGACAATTTTTAGTTCATTGGGAGCACAGCCGGTCACACCTTGAGAAACCAGGGTAATCACTGGCGGCGGGCCAATCCTGAAATGCAGGGTATCGCCCACGGGAACAGGGTTACCACAGGTATTTGCGAGGGTGTTGCCATCTGTACCTGCCTGTGCTGCAATGATATAATCACCTGCAGGCGGGATAGCACTAAGTGAGAGGCTTAGTGTATCAAAATCAAATCCAACGCCACACTGGGTGCTGGAGGCCCCTGTTATTTGAAATCCGCCGGGTGTCACAAGGGTAAAATCACTGCCATCTGCAGCGAGGGTGGAGCAGGCCACTTTCCTGGAAATAGCGACTTTGATCGTATTATTTAAGCACCGGTAGGTGGCAGAAAGCAGTTCCGGAACGGCGGGGTCAGTAATATCTGCGGTGCCCCCATCAAAAGCGAGACTGTAACCGCTTTGAGAATCACCATCAAAGTGGCTGATTAACAATATGTATTCATGACCCTTGGTAATAGTCGGCATCTTACTGAAGAGAGGTTGCCCGGGGCCTCCGCATACATCCAGGGAAGTGCCGGCAGCCGAAGCACCGGTGATCCCACCTTCGCCAGACCAGTTCATGCACACATATAAAGACTTATTGGTAAAGACAGCATCCGGCTGCTTATTGGTAATGTCGAACAGTTGCCAGTCATAATCGTCTGATAATGTATTAGGTGTGATGGTAAAGCCAAGTGTTCCGGTGGTATAGCAGGTGAATTTATACCAATAAGGATTTATATCGGTGTGGGTACCATCACCTGGAATATTACAGTTTGGCCCGGGAATATCATGCGTTTCGCAGATAGGAACAGATTTTTGAATAAAAGATTTCGTACCACACACCGGGAAGGCGGTAGAAGGAGTCTGGCCTATGGAGGTACAGGTTTGTGCTGTAGCGGTTTTCAGTAAGGCCAGTACCATGACCAGGTACAGGAAAAATTTCTTCAATAGCATGTTTTAAGGCGTCCGGGTAAACAATTTAGCTCTTAAAAATAGGTTTTTTTTCTTTGCAAATGTAGACTGCCGTTGGATTTTCATTGAAGATAGGGGAGGGTGTGAAAATTTTTTTTTGAAAATTAATCCAGTTTCCTACTTTTGCAGCGGAGAAATGGCAGAGCGGTCGAATGCGGCGGTCTTGAAAACCGTTGACTGTAACAGGTCCGGGGGTTCGAATCCCTCTTTCTCCGCCAATTATTCAAGAAGCCCGTGCATTGCACGGGCTTCTTTAGGTTTAAATGTATCCCAAATATTATCTCGCTTTACCTCAAATTAAAATTCAGTCATGAACAAAATTATTCAAGCGGATCTGTACCGATATGGAGGTCTGTCTGGAATCAAGGGCTTATTGAAGGGGCTAATGATCCCTGGATTCAGATACATGTATTGTATGCGGAAGGCGTCAGAGGGCAGCCGCTATTCGCTGAAGCGGATCTTTTTCTCCCTTTTGAAGCAGCGGTATTCCTATAAATACGGTTTCCAGATACCTACGCCTACGCAGATAGGTGAGGGGTTTTATATCGGGCATTTTGGTACTGTGGTGATCAATACCAGAGCCAGGATTGGGAAGAATTGTAATATTGCGCACAATGTGACTATAGGGCAGGCTAACAGAGGTAAGCTGGAAGGGTATCCAACCATTGGGGATAATGTTTGGATAGGAACGGGGTCTGTGATCGTTGGGAACATCAAAATCGGCTCCAATGTATTGATTGCACCTAATTCCTTTGTAAATGTAGATGTACCGGATTTTTCGCTTGTTTTGGGCAATCCCTGTAAGATAGTCAGTAAAGAAAACCCGACTGATGGTTATATCAATAATATACTTCCCTCATGATTGTAAGCCCGGTATTGCTGTCAGCAAAATCGGGTTTTTTCTTTTTAGGCTGCCACCACAACTGAATTCCTAAAGAAAATGGACAACCTACTATTTTCGATGACTCGTTAATATTCCGCCACTGTCCTTGTCATACCCGGCCAAACAGTTCCTGAACCTTTTTCCTGGGCCATTTCATCCAACGTGTATGCAATAGATATTGGAGGGCAAAGATTCTGTCAAATAAAAAAAGCTCTGCGCATGCGCAGAGCTGAAAAATAAATTATAATGGTTTAAAGAACGCGAACGTTCACTGCATTTAATCCTTTTTGGCCGTTTTGTACTTCATAAGACACCTTGTCGTTCTCATTGATCTCATCATTCAGGCCCGTTACATGAACAAAGATGTCTTTGCTTCCATCAGCAGGCGTAATAAAGCCAAAACCTTTAGAAGCGTTGAAGAATTTTACTGTACCTTCTTGCATTGTTATTGATTTATTGATAAAAAATTGTTTTTCCTATAGTCTTTTCGTTACATAGTGCCTCGCTTACCGAAATGTACTGCTGCATAAATTTTTTTTTGTTCAGTGCAGCAATGGCACTGTCTCCTGCTGTTGCTGTATGCATATAAACATACCCAAAGCCACGCGGATTATTATTTCTGTCTTTGGCAATTTCTGCCCACTTTACTTTACCAAACTTTGAAAACAGTTGGAAAAGATCTGGTGATGCAATTTCGTTTCCCAAATTGCCTATAAATATTTTCATGGGCACTTTAACTTTTGCATACCTGGTTTACATCGCTTCACTTACTTCCAGGTACTGATTCTTATAATTGAGTTGGTTAAGCGCATGTATCGCTTTTATTCCTCCCTCCTGCGATTCCATCAGCACAAATCCAAAACCCCTTGATCGGCCGTTTTTTTTGTCCATTATTATACCTGCTGAACAAACATTGCCGAATGCTTCAAAAAGCTTGGTCAGTTCTGTTTCTGATGCCTTTATATGTAAATTCCCGATATAGATTTTCATGACGAATGTTTACAGCTTGCTGATGAATAGTTCGTATCTCCTGCGACCGGACTGATATGAAGTTGCCGTTTTGAGACGTGCTTCGTTCAAGACTATAGATTGCATTTACACACTGCTATGATTTAGCTTTTCTATTGCTTTTTTACCAGTTACGCACGCTGTCATTTCAACAAAGCAAACCCTCTGGGATGTTTTGTGAAATTATCGGTGATGATTTTTACGGATTTGACTGCCCCGAATTCTGCGAAGAGATCATTTAATTATTTCTTTGATGTCATGTGACTCAGGTCTCTTATGAAAATGTTCATAATTGCCGGGTGAAAAATAAAAAATGGCAACTGAGACGCAGAAACTGAAAAGGAAGCTAAGACGATTGCAGTTCAGAGAGGGCAATGGCAGAAAACCAATATCTGCGTGAAGGTACATAATTATATTGTATAATCCATCATCCAAATCATAAATATACTTCTGTGGAAAAAAAAACGTGAGTATTGACAATCCGGCAAGACCGGAAAGTGTAAAGACGATACAAGTGCTCAATGCTTTGTACCGTCTGTGTTTATCTATTTTCTCAGCACCTGTACATTTACAGCACTAAAACCCTTCGGCCCTTTTTGCAATTCGTAACTGACCTTGTTCCCTTTTTTCAGCGATTGCGAAATATTGTTGCTATGTACAAAAATGCTTTCTTTACTTTGGCTGTCGCTGATAAATCCATATCCTTTAGCTTCATCAAATGACAGTACGAAACCGGAGTGTCGTAAGTCATGTTCCTTGCCTTGCGGTGCAGCCCCAAGTATAATATCCGCAGGGTCTATTTCTATGCGGTTACGCATATCCGGCGGACGGGAAGTCAGGTTCCCGTTTTCGTCCAGGTACGCCATCATTTCATCCAGGCTTTTGCCTTTCTTGTTGTTGAGCTTGCGCTGCTGCATCTTCTCGGCTTTGTCCTTTCGTTCTTTTGCTTTTTTCTTTTCCAGTTCCTTTTTTAAAAATGTTTCGGCCATGTATTTTGATATTCTTTAAAAATGATTAAACTTTATTAAATCGTTAAATGTCATTATTACTTATTGAGCCACCTTTGCATTTTTAGCGGTGGTGTGTTTGAACATGTGCTACAACAGCACATTATTACCAGGCAACTGTATCGTAGATGCTTGTTTGGTATATGAGTATGAGCAATATGATTACGGTATCATAACTGCGCATTAGGCACTTTGTGTCCGGGCCAACTTAAAGAATGGCAGTGCTCATGTCCTGTTAAGGAAGCAATCGGCACAACCCCATTGAAGGAAAAGATTATCCGTAATTATTTGACGGAACAACTGGGAACCGGAAAAGCGAAGACTGAGAAGAAAGGATCAAATGATACCAATCAGAGAGGCAAGACTTATGCCGTTAATAGTAAAGATAACGTATTTTACGCGGTTTAAAAAATAAAACATGTCAGACGACACTGTTTGAAAACTTTTACTTACACAAGTTTCATTTTATAAAGGTTGTTCGAACCCAATGAGCATAAGACATAAGCAATAAAAAGCAATAGGCGAAAAGGAAAATATGCGCTAAAAATTGATATTCTTGTCTTTTTTCCCATTTTTGCAGTATGGGAAAGCTGGTCTACAATAGAAAATCGATATTCTTCAAGGCACTTAAAATCGAGATAGAAAATTATTTTGTCGAAAACGGCATTGAGAAAACCGGGAACTGGAAGCTGTATATAAAGTCTTTTATTCTTATTTTAATGGCTCTTGGTTCCTATATCTACCTGCTTGCATTTAATTACTCTTTCCCCTTTGGTATTGTACTATCCGGGCTATTAGGGTTTATTCTTGCAGGCATCGGTTTTAATATAATGCATGACGCGAATCACGGCTGTTACTCGACTAAAAAATGGGTGAATAGTTTGATGGGGCTTACACTAAATGCATTAGGGAGCAATGCGTTTATATGGAAGCAAAAACATAATATCATTCATCACACTTACACAAACGTAGATGGTTTGGATGATGACATCGCCAAAAGCCCGGTCATAAGGCAAAGCAGCACGCAGGTCTGGAAACCAGTTCATCGGTTGCAGCATATATATCTTTGGTTGGTCTATGCGCTCAGTTCTATTTTATGGATTTTTGTTACAGACTTCATGAAATACGGCACGCAGAAAATATACAATACAGAGTTAAAGCATATGAATTTTAAAGAGCACTTTATTTTTTGGCTAAGTAAAGTGCTGTACGTTATTTTTTATATCGTGATCCCTGTCATATTTGTAGGCGCACAAAAGTGGCTGATAGGGTTCTTATGTATGCATATCACGTTAGGCCTGTCGTTGGCAGTCGTATTTCAGCTGGCACATGTTGTGGAAGAAACTGAATTCGCATTTTGCAGCGAAGATGATGTTGTGATCGAAAATGAATGGGCGGTACACCAGCTTAAGACTACGGCAAACTTCTCGCCCGGTAATTTCTTTATAACATGGTATGTTGGAGGGCTGAATTACCAGATAGAGCATCATCTCTTTCCCCGTATAAGTCATGTTCATTATCCTGCACTTAGTAAAATAGTGCAATTGAAATGCCAGGAGTTCGGCATCCAATACAATTGCATCCCGACAATTACCGCTGCAATTGCCTCTCATTATAATCATATGCGTTCATTGGGTGTGAATCCCCATAAGAAAATCGAAATAAGTAACGACATCTAACTTCAATAATACAGCCGCATCTTTTGATGCCGCTGTATTATTGAAATGTTTCAATGGCGCTGTTATCGCATCTATTGATCTTTGAGTAATTATTCGGCGCGTAACACGCCATCCAATATTCTATAATTATTTTTATCGCTAAAGTCCCCATTGTATGCTTTATCTGTACGAATCAGTTTTATCTTATGACTAACCTTTTCAATTCTCCATAGCAAATCAAAACCTCCATCACCACACCCGTACCGGTCATTACAGGTTGGGTTAACTAGAACGCATTTCATAAATAGGCATTTACAATTGATAATCAATACATAAATAGTAATTATGAAATGAGTTCTACTTTAGGCTGACTATGGGTGCAGAGGCAATGTTGAATCTGGACAAGTATGTTCGAACCCGATTACGGATATGCATCTGGAAAGAATGGCGACATCCTCGCCGTCGGGTGGTGAATCTGCTGAAGTTAGGAGTTGGTAAGATGAATGCAATAAAATGGGGAACCAGCAGTAAAGGCCTCTGCCGTATTGCACATAGCCGCCCATTGCGTATCATTCTTAATAATGCTTACCTGATGAAATTGGGTTATACGGGTTTTCTTCTTACACATAAACGAAAGGTCAAAACACAGACATCATTATTTTAGCAAACCGCCGTATGCCGAACGGCACGTACGGTGGTATGAGAGGACAGTGAGGGAAATAATCCCTCACTTCCTACCCGATTGTTTGGAAAATGTTTGAGTGGCCATTATAGCTTGAATGATTTAGACTGTAACAGTACCGGCGTTACAGGAGCACCATAGCGAGCCTGGAAGAAAGTGATATGGACAGACTTATTACTTCTTAAAGGTTCGCTGTGCATTCTGCCAGTTTGGTGGAAATAAGATCATGTTCTTAATAACCCCAATGATTTATTTCAGGCTTCGTTGATCATAGACCCGTCCGGGCCACAAATCCTCCTCCCGGAGCCAGTTTAATGGTTAAGGTATCACCTGGGGATAACGTTCTTGTCTCCCTGTCCACCGCCGTATTGGATTGTGTATCGCGGATCAGGATGGCCTCCGTCTTTTTAGAAAGGAATGAAAGGGGAATTTTTACTATTCTCTCAGTTTCGCCATTTATCACTCCGATCCACCATGTATTCCCTTTACGACGCGCGATACCAACAACCTCGCCCATACTGGTACACGGCAAAACCTTCGTTTCATCCCAGACAGTAGGAATCGTCTGAAACAGATCAAACATGGGGCTTTCGAGATAAAATTTATATTGATCACAGAAATGTGTAACCGGAGATAAAAAAACAATCGCCTGCGCAAATTCATTCGCCCAGGTATATCGCTTGCTAATCAATTCCTCCGGGTTTAGGATAACAGGTGTAATATCCGCCGGGCCTGCCATCAGCCGGGTAAATGGCAAAGACACGTAATGCTGAAAGGGCATGGCCCTGTTATATCTTGAAATTTGGTATTCATTGCCCCGAACAGCTTCTCTTGTAATATCATTCGGATAGGTACGCCTCAAACCTGTGGGCTTCACGCTTCCATGAAAATTGAGCAATAACTTTAGCTCTGCGCAATCTTCCATGGTGCCTGCATACCAGTTCATAATGTCGGCCGTTGCATCTGGAATAAAGTCAATCTTAATACCGACAGCACCTAAAGCCTTTATTCTTTCAAGGTATTTGCGCCGATCTATGGCATTTCTACACTCCTTTGAATCCACCCAAACGATAGATTGCACCCCTACTTTCTTTCCATAGTCAATCACCTCTTTTAATAATGTCCATTGGTCTTTCCCATCTTTTCTCCAATCCCGCCAGCCATCATCTACCAGGTAGTACTCCCATTTTAACCTGGCAGCTGCATCGTACCAGTTGGTCTGATCTTCGAATTGC